>NZ_JADGMQ010000009.1 GCF_016124105.1 Aquamicrobium zhengzhouense | reverse complement strand
GAACTCGGCAGTAAACCGTCTGCGTGTCTTCATGCTGGATCGTCCTTTCCATTGGGCGATCCACCTTATGCCCCTGTCTCAAAAACCGGCACCACCTCAGACCGCCGGATCGCGGGCTTCTACACACTGTTATCGAGTCGCATACAACTGACTGCGGTGCGGAGCCGTTAGCATGCCGGTTGCTGCGCGTTATGCCTGCGCTTTCTGCCGATGGCACGAGCCGGAGCGCCTTCGGCACCCGCAGCAGCCATGCTAGCGGCGATAGCACTGGGCCCGACGGTGTAATAGCATCACGCATTCCAACCCAACGCGCTAAAGGCAACGATTTAGGAACGTCTGTAACGCCTGAGCTTAGGGTTACACCTGCGCGTTTCGTCCTCCGTATTGCTTTTGAATTAAACTTGGACCTTTGTGGATTTAACAGTCACGCGAAAAATTATTACATTTTTTCTTCACCGCCCCTTGCAATACTTTCCAGAGTGCGGCTTCCTAGAGTTAGCGCCGATGCTGTAAGGCGACGCGCTCGACTATGGAGGCGACTATGTTCAATACATACGACATAAGCTTGATAAGCTAAGCCCCGACGCTGCCCGTCGGACGGGCTCCCACATCTTTAAACCTGGCAAGTCGCAGACCGCTGATCGGCTGTCCGCGAACCCTGTTGATCATCACCTGCTTCAGCACGGCTGCAGCGGGGCGATCAACGCCGCGCCAGAGACCTGGAATTCATCAAGAAGGAGTAAAAATGATGAAAACACGTTTGCGTCCCACCATCCTGATCGACCGCATCGTCGAGGATCTTCAGACAGGAAAGCTCGCATTTCCCGCGTCAGAAGGCGTCCTGCTAAAAACTTACCGCCCGAACGGACCTTTGCCCTGGAGGGAATACCGTCAGGCTGCCCGCATCGCCGGAGCTTCCAATGGAACCCTCGTTCTCGTTGACGATACCAACAAGGTCGTCATCGATCAGCTCGACTTCAACGGGCACTACGGGAGCAAACTCGGCGACATCTTTGTTGACAGAGCACAGCGTCGCTATGTCAACACTGATGCAAGAGCCCGAGGATCAAACACCGCTTTGCTCACGCTCTACCGTCTGCCACGCGGCTTCTACCTGCAGCACCCGCACGGATTTTTCTGGGATCACGGCGAGTATATCGGCGAGTACAGGGTGAAAACCATGCCCGACAGCGAAACTGTCTGATTGGGCGGCACGATGATCGCCCTGACGTTCACGGCCATTGTGAAAGCTCGCGCAATGGCTTCGTCATTCAAGAACATCGACGCACTCCGCATTTCATACCTTACCGAAGGGGTGCGTATTAGTAGCGAACGTTAGGTCGCACAACTATTATTACTACTGAACATTTTTATAAAAGGAACTAAAATGATTATTCAAGAATCACCATGGAACAACCTCTCTTTCGATCCGGAACTTCGCCCCTATATTCAGCTTGACCATGTTACTATTTCCAAACTTTCCCAAGAGGCAATGATCCACCCAGATCCCAGGCAGTTCCTGATCGATGCCATTCATCTGAGAGCGAAGGAACGTCGGGATGTCCTCAGCGGGCAAAGGAGGAACGAAAAGTGTTCGACCGAGCTTTCCTGGCAAATACTGCCGAGTGGCCATTGTACAATTATTGCCCCGTGAAGACGCAGTTCTGGCACAGGCACCCACTTGGCTTCGGAGAGATTCAAAGGGAAGACGCAGAACGAAACAAGTGGATTGTCCATTCGGAGCCGTCGGATCGCAGAGTTGAGTTCCAATATGAATTCGAGACCCTAGAGGCACTCATTGAAGTCTGGGGGGTCGACTAGCTGACATCCTCTGGCGTCAGCACTGATGGAAATCGGCTCAACTGAGAACGGAGGATTTCTGGTTCATCTTAGACTTTCAGAGGAGCAAAGATGAGACAGAAATCCGCGACAGGGAAAGCACTGCGGAACAGGTCATCAAGGACATCCGCCGGGCGGCCCGCAAGCAGTATGGCGCTTAGGAGAAGATCCGCATTGTGCTGGAGGGATTGCGTGGTAAGGATTTGATCTCCCCGCGGTGCCGGAACGATGCGGAAGCTTCAGATTGGGGTCCTCTTTTCGCCCGGATTGTGTGGTCCTGCTGCCATGCGCGGCTGCTAAATGCCGGCTGGGAATCGAACCCCAGAATCCATGTAGCACCTATTTCAGCATCTAGACCCAGTTTCTTCGATCATCGCTTCATTAGCATCCACCGCGAGGTAGGTTGCGTCGTGCATTAACGGCATACCATCCGCGTAGACCAGTTTCCGAATGCAAAGGATCGGTTCCGACGGCGTTTCAAGCGTCTCAACTGCGGCTCGGTAATACGCTCGCGAGTGATGGAGATCAGCTCCATGCTCGGGTTGTAACCGAACCGATGACATCATTTTCCGACCCCAAGACGGGCGTTCGCCATTCGGCTCCTCCTTCCCGTAAGCTGACATGATTTCACATTTCCGTTTCGGCGATCTCCGGGTCGCTAGAGGACAGTCCTCAATCAAGCGCCGCAGGCGGGATAGCTCCCGTTCATTAGGCGCGTTGAGCAAAGTTGCTTCCCATGTCGGCGTTCGCGCCGTAACTGATTTCCGGTAAACATTCTTTCTTAGCTCGCTCTCTGGCCGGCCATGAGCGCCGAATACAGCCATCAAGGTAGAGCATGCTCTAAGAGTTGGCGCTACAGTTGACATGGAAGTTGCATATGCGCTTCACAGTGATCGCTAATTGACCGTCTTACCGAGCGTTCGTAGTCGCACCCTGCCATACAAGGTCGCGTGGGTTCGCGCTGATCTGCGGGCAGGACGCGGCACCCTGGCGACGACTGCTATTATTCTCCACGTAGCAATTTTAAGGCTGCTTCCTTAGATCTCATGATCGTCGCTACGTTGATTTGACGGGCACGTTCGCTGTCACCGGCTTTGATGGCTTCGAAAAGAGAACGCCAAGATTTTGCGGACTCTTGGCGACGCTGGCGGGTAGAGAGGCCAAGTTGGGCGTAGCGCAGAGTTTGGCGTGACAGAGACTGGATCATCGCTTGCAGGCGGGGATTGTTGGCCGAACGGGCAAGTATCTGGCCGGCCTGCGCGCTAAGGATCGTGTAGTCATTGACCTCTTCACTGGAGTCAGCGACCTCTTGCAACTGGGCAGTGATCTTGCCGAGGAGAGCGAGCTCTTCGGCGCTAATTTGGCGGGCGGCGCTTTGGGCGGCGAGGGCCGAGAGCGCTGCGCGAATATCGAAGAGCTGCTCGACTTCTTCGGGCGTAAGCTCAGTGACCTGTGCGCCACGGCGGGGAGAGAAGGTGACAAGGCCTTCGTGCTCAAGAATCCGGAGCGCTTCGCGCACAGGACCGCGGCTTACATTGAACGACTGGGCCAGCGGAATTTCCGCGACCCGCTGTCCCGGCTTCAGTTCGCCAGAGAGTATTGCGGTGCAGATGCGGTCGGCGATTTGCTCCGGCACGCTTAGCATCGCACCGGCCGGGCGCAATCCCAGTGACAACTGCTCAAGGGCAAGTCCGTATTTGATCGTCGTCATCTCGTCGCCCAACTTCGGGACCTCACTGGCCTATCGGAAAACCGGACGTGAAGGCAACCACGTCATAAAGCACGCAGGCGCCGCCGCGAAGCGACATTTGTGCCCATATATGTCGGTCACTTAACGCAAGCTACGACGCAGGCGTCCTAGATGGGAGCCAAGAAGGGCGGCGATCGCCGACTTCAGAGCTGTACCCGGCAGGAACGGAAGTGTGCCTGCCAACCATGCCATCTGCCAGCCGCCGATCGAGGCAAGCCAAGCTGCACCGGCAGCGAGGATGACAACGTGGCCGAGGAGGACGGCAATCGTTGTGCCGACGAGCCCACGCGCAAAACCGCGATCAGCCATGAGGCCGATCATGGCGGTAGCAAGGGCGAAGCCAATCAGATAGCCGCCTGTCGGGCCAACCATATAGGCAAGGCCAATGCCGCGTTCGGGCGTACCGGCGAAAACCGGAAAGCCAAGCATGCCCTCGATCAGGTAGAGGCCTATTGCAGCAAGGCCAAGACGGAAGCCGAGTGCAAGACCAAGGCCGACGACGACGAGGGTCTGCATAGTCATCGGCACCGGCCAGAAGGCAATCTGCACCTTGGCGGAGGCGATCAGCAGAATGTTGGCGGCAATAACGGCACCGATCTTAAGTGCCAGCGAGTGGCTGCGGCTGAGTTGGCTGGTTTCTGAGAGCGTTTGCATGATAACTCCTGCGGCACTTAAGCGGCACTGAGACGTGCGATGACCTGTCCTTCCTCGACGGGGTCATCCTTGCCCACGAGGATTTCGACAACTTCACCGTCTTCGGGCGCGCAAACCGGGATTTCCATTTTCATCGATTCGAGCGTGATGATCGGGTCATCTTCGGCCACGCGGTCGCCAGCAGCAACATCAACTTGCCAGACGATGCCTGTGAGGTTTGCGATTACGTCGATTGTCTTTGCCATGGGATCAGTTTGCCTTTCCAAGTTCGGCAATCATGCCGGTGTGGACGCGTCCCTCGCGAAAAGCGCTGGAATCCAGCACGTGGATGAGGGACGGAATGTTCGTCTTGATGCCTTCGATCGTCGTGCCGGCAAGCGCCTCGCGAAGGCGTTTGATCGCAGTCTGACGGTCGTTCGCCGACGCGATTACCTTGGCGACCATAGGGTCATAGAACGGTGTCACGCGATTGCCGGCGACGTAGCCGCTCTCTATACGCACGCCCTCGACAGCAGGAAAATCGAGCGTCGATATCTGACCGGGTGAGGGGAGGAACCGAACCGGATCTTCGGCGTAGATGCGGGCCTCGATGGCGGTTCCGTTAAGGCGAGGTGTATCGAGAACGTCGGCAAGACGCGCACCCTCGGCAAGACGGATCTGCACCGCGACGAGGTCGATGCCGGTCACGTCTTCGGTCACGCCATGCTCAACCTGAAGGCGGGTATTCATTTCAAGGAAGGAGAAGCCGACGTCGGGATGATAGAGCATCTCGACGGTCCCGACGGTGTGATAACCAATGCGCGAGACAGCGATCGCAACGCGATCACCCATCGCATCGACTTCACTTCGGGAAATCCGCGGGGCCGGGGCCTCTTCCAGCACCTTCTGATGACGCCGCTGAACTGAGCAATCGCGCTCAAAGATGTTCGCGGATGCGCCGGTTTGATCAGCTGCAATTTGGAATTCGATGTGGCGCGGATTTACGAGCAGGCGCTCGAGAAATACCTCGTCATCGCCAAAGGCACGTTGCGCAACAGCGCGGGCGCGGCTGACAGCATCAACCAGTTGATCGCGATCATGTACCGGTGTCATGCCTATGCCGCCACCGCCATTGGCCGGTTTGACCAGAAGCGGATAGCCGAGGGCATCGCCCGCGTTCAGAATTTCGGTCGGATCAGCTGAGAGAAGATCGCTGCTAGGTACCATCGGCAAACCAGCGTCCGCCATCGTGGTCCGGGCGCGGGTCTTTTCGCCCATTATGGCGATGACTTCAGCCGAGGGGCCGATGAATGAAAGGCCAGCTTCAACAACACGCTGCGCAAAGGTTGGGTTCTCGGAAAGAAAGCCCCATCCGGGATGGATGGCGTCCGCGCCGGACTCGCGCGCAGCTTCAAGGATTGCGTCTTGATCGAGATAGCCTTCCGAAGGGCGGTTGCCTTCCAATGCGACGGCATGGTCAGCCTTGGCAACGTAGGGGAGATCTGCATCGGCAGGCGAGTAGATCACGACCGCTTCGCGACCTAGCGCGTGAATGCCGCGAAGGAGACGCGATGCTGCGGCACCACGATTGGCAATAAGGATACGGCGGAAATGTTTTTCAGAGATCATCTATACGGCCATACGCTGAGAAGTCTTTTGCCCTTGCCGCCGCTGATGGCGCGGGTGTGGATCGCCAGAGATGAAGCGATGTAGTCGCGCGTTTCGTGCGGTTGGATCACCGCTTGCGCGCTGAACATGCCAGCGATTTCATAGGGGGAACTGTCGGCGTTCAGTTGTGCCTTCAGCGCTTCATAGCGCTCGGGCTCCTTTTCATGGTCGACGCCAAGAGCGATGCCGACGGCAATACCAGGGTCCATGAAGCTGACTTCGGCGCGATCCCAAAGCGCAAACTCGTCAGAGTTGCGCCCGCCACCCATGTTGACGAAGGCCGCACCATAGGTCTTGCGCAGGACGACCGAGATCTTCGGCACGCTTGCCATTTGTAGCGCCTGAATGTTGCTCATGATTTTGCCGGGCATGCCACGGCGCTCGCCTTGCAGGCCGACCAGAAAGCCCGGCTGGTCGACCAGCATGACGATCGGGATGTGGAAGGAATCGCAGAGGACGATGAATGAGATTGCCTTGTCGCACGCGTCGTAGTCAACCGCGCCGCCCTTCTGCATCGGATTATTGGCGATGATGCCGACCGAGCGACCATCGATCCGCGCAAGACCAGTAAGAAGGTTCGGCGCGAACTTTCGCTTCATCTCGAAGAAGCTGCCGCCATCGACCACCGCCTCGATGACGCGTGCCATGTTGTAGACACGGGCACGGTCGACGGGGACGAGTTCGTTCAGCTTGGCGGGGGCAGTTGCCGGTGCGCGGGCGCCAACGGTTGGGGGGGCTTCATTTGCGTTGGACGGCATGTAGCTGAGGAAGGTGCGGATCGCCTCGATCGCTTCCTCATCCGTGTCCACCACCTGATCGATCAGACCCGAATATTGCTGGTGCATCTGCCAGCCGCCGAGTTCTTCCTCGGAAATGTCCTGGCCGATCGCCTTGGACGTTACCTTGGGGCTTGCAACAGCGAGCGTTCCGCCTTTGCGCATCACCGCAAAATCGGCAAGGCAGGTGTACCAGGCGGACGATCCGAAGCAAGGACCAAGCACAGCGCTGGCCCATGGCGTTTCGCGTGTGCGCACATATTGATGTGCATCCCATGCCGACGCGCCCATGCCGCGCGCGCCCATATTGTCAGGGATGCGGCCACCTGATGATTCCCCGAGAAACACGAGCGGCATGCCGTTGCGTGTTGCGATGTCCTTGGCATAGGCGATCTTGCGTCCGTTAACGGTGCTGCTGGATGCACCCATGACGGTCAGGTCGTTTGAAACGGCCGCACCATTGCGCCCGCCGATCTGGCCGAACCCGACGACCTTTGCGTCGGCCGGGGTCTTTTCGCGATGTTCCGGCCGCTCGCTCGTGGCAAACAACCCGGCCTCATGAAACTGACCGTTGTCGAAGAGAAGTGCCATACGTTCGCGGGCGTTGAGAATGCCGGCAGCCTTGCGCTGCGCCAGCTTCTTTTCACCGCCCATCGCGAGCGCATGCGCCTTGCGTTGTTCGTGATCCATGTTCCTCCCCACAGCCGAAGACGACGGGTCGTCACGGCCGAAACCATATCCGTCGCAAAACTTGATCATTTGTGTAGGATTGTCAACAATCGTTATGGAAACAATTTGATTGACAACCTTATGGAGGTTCGCTCAGTTTTGTGACGGAAGCAAATTGAGGCGGATTGAAATATGAGTTGCATCGAGAAACTATCAGAGACGTCTTGCCTGACAGCAACGGGGCCGCTGGCCGGTTACCGCGTCATCGAGCTCTGCAGCACGATCGCGGGTCCGGCTTGTGCGCGGCTGATGGGTGACTTCGGTGCCGAGGTGATCAAGGTTGAGCCGAGGGAGGGCGATTCCGTCCGCAGCATCGGCGGTCAGGACAAGGGCGTTTCGCTCTACGGCTCGGCGATCCTGCGCAACAAGGAAGCCGTCTCGATCAACATCAAGACCGAGGCAGGACGCGACCTTCTGCTCAAGTTGATCAACGAGGCCGATATTGTCGTCGAGAATTTTCGGCCGGGCACGCTTGAGCGACTGAACCTGGGCTATGATGTCCTGTCTAAGGACAATCCAAAGCTCGTTCTCGTGCGTATTAGTGGCTATGGCCAAACTGGGCCTTACGCTGCCAAGCCCGGTTATGGCGCAATTTGCGAGGCTTTTGCCGGCGTGCGTCACATGACTGGCGATCCCGACCGTCCGCCGTCACGAACTGCACTGGCTGCAACCGACTATCTGACCTCCGTCTATGCCGCCTTTGGCGCGATGATGGCCTTGCTAAATGCCCAGAAGACGGGTGTTGGGCAGGTCGTCGATGCAGCGCTGTACGAAGCAGCCTTCTCGATGATGGAATCGGTCGTTCCTGATTATGATCGCACCGGCGTTGTTCCGATGCGCCAGGGTTCTCGTTTACCGGGCACCGCGCCGAACAATCTCTACCGCGGTAGCGACGGCAATTACGTTTTGATCGCTGCAAACAATGACGCCGTTTTCAAGCGTATGGCGCGCGCGATGGATCGCGCCGACCTTCTTGAGGATCCGCGCTACACAACTATTCGCGGCCGCAACACCAACCATGAGGCGCTCGACGCTGAGGTTGCCGAGTGGGCGACCACGGTTACCGCGCGTGAGGCTGCTGAGCGTATGGAAGCTGCCGGCGTCCCGACCTCGTTGGTCTACACGATTGCCGATATTTTTGAGGACCCGCATTTCCGTGAGCGCGATATGCTGGTTCCTGTCCCACACGAGACCTTGGGTGAAGTGACTGTCGCAGGTGTTGTGCCGAAGCTGTCAGCCACACCAGGTTCGATCCGCCATCTCGGTCACGAGGTTGGTGAAGATACGTTTGCGGTGCTTCAGCGCGTGCTCGGGATCTCGGATAACGCGCTGCACGACCTCGCCCGCGACGGAGCGATCATGCAGCACGGTCTCGATGCGTTTGACGAGCGCAAGGCGGTGCGCGCATGAGTACGAACACTTCAGCTTCTGAAGCCAAGATCGAGCAGCAGGACTGGTCGGCGGAAGTTGCAGATCTTCGTCGCCGTCGTGCCTTGTCCGAGGCGATGGGCGGCCCGACCGCTGTCGAATACCAGCATGGTCTCGGCAAGATGACTGCGCGCGAGCGTATTGCACGACTTTGCGACGAGGAAAGTTTTCGCGAATTTGGTTCGCTGACCGGTAAAGCAAAGTATGACGACGATGGAGAACTGGCAGAGTTCACGCCGGCAAATTCTGTGGTCGGTAGCGGACAGGTCAACGGTCGGCATATCTGCGTCGCAGCGGACGATTTCACCATTCGCGGTGGATCGTCGGAAGCTGCAAACCCGGACAAGTGGATCTATCTTGAGCGCCTGGCGCTGGAGACCGCTAATCCGCTCATTCGCCTCGTCGATACGGCGGGCGGGAGCGTCAAGCTGCTTGACCAGAACCAAACGACACGCTTTCCTGACTATTCGAAATGGCCGGTCTTCCCACTGCTGGAAAGTGTTCCGGTGGTTGGCGTGGCACTCGGTTCCTGTGCCGGGCTGGGGGCACTTAAAGTGCTCGCCTCGCACTTTTCGATCATGGTCCGCGACACAAGTCAGGTGTTCGCCGCCGGGCCTCCCGTCGTCAAGCAGGCGCTTGGGATCGATATCGATAAGAACGAGCTCGGCGGCTACAAGGTTCATGCCCGCCACAGCGGTCTCGTCGACAATGAAGCAATCGATGAAGCCGACGCTTTGGAGCAGGTGCGCAAGTTCCTTTCCTATTTGCCGCAAAATGTCTGGTCGCTGCCCAAGCGCGTTCCATGTGACGACCCGGTGGATCGCGAGGAGGAATTCCTCGACACGGTGATCCCGCGCAATCGCCGCAAGGTCTATGACCCGCGCAAGATCGTGGCGGCCATTTGTGATTGCGACAGCCTGTTTGAAATTGGCCGCTATTATGGCCGCTCGGTCATCACGCAGCTCGCTCGACTCAACGGTGTGCCGGTCGGCATCATGATCGGCGATCCGCGAGAGGCTGGCGGTGCGATGACCTTGTCATCGGCGACGAAGATCGAGCGTTTTGTTGAACTCTGCGACCGCTTCCATCTGCCAGTCATCAACTTCGTTGACCAGCCGGGAAACATGACTGGCCCAGAAGCCGAACGCGCCGGAACGCTGCGCGGCGCGCTGCGGGTGATGAAGGTAATCGAGAAGGCCAAAGTGCCGTGGGTCAGTATCGTGGTCCGACGTGCATTCGGTCTGGCCGGTGGGCTACACGGCGCGCAATACGGCATGGATGGTCACCGTCGCCCGTTGAACCACCGCTTTGGCTGGCCGTCGGCACGATGGGGTTCGATCCCGATTGAAGGCGGTGTCGCTGCCGCTTACAAGCGCGACATTGCCGCCGCGCCCGATCCGGTTGCGCGCCGTCAGGAACTGGAGGAGCACTACAATCGCCTGAGTTCGCCGCTGCGGACTGCAGAGCGGTTCCTGATTGTCGACATCATCGAACCTCGCAAGACGCGCAAGCTTCTTTGCGACTGGATCGATCTTTGCCAGGAACGCATGCGCATCAACGTCGAAGGGCAGGGCCGCATCACCTGAATTCATCGGGACGCCTTCAGACGTCCCGGGAGGAATGAAAAGTACCGTCAACCCGCATCTACCAGGGAGGAGAGCATGAAGGGTTATATCTGGGCCGCGCTTGCAGCGGGCACAATGAGCTGCGCGATGGCATCCGGTGCCATGGCGCAGGAATTCACCATGAAGCTGGCGCATCATTACCCGGATGTTCACATCCAGGCAGCCGGCATCCGTACCTTCGTCTCGGAGATCGAGAAGAACTCCGAAGGTCGCATTAAGGTGCTGGTGTATCCGGCCGAAACGTTGATCACGGGTCGCGAGGCGCTGGAAGCAGTCGAGGGCGGTGTCGTGGACGTCGCGACCATGTCTACCAACTACCAGACCGGAAACATTCCGCAGCTTGAATACTACACTTACCCGTTCATGTTCGATAACGCGCAGCACTTCCGTCGCGCGATGGAGGGCGGCATCAAGGAGATGCTCGACGTCGAATATGAGAAGTACAACATTAAGCTGTTGAATTTCTACCACAAGGGCGCGCTGCATATCATGCATAAGACCGCGTTCTTTGAGAAGCCGGAGGACTTCTCGGGTCAGCGCCTGCGCAGCCTTGGCGGCACGATTAGCCAGCTTCTATCTTCTATGGGCGCAAATCCGCTGAGCGTTGCGCTGGGCGAGGTCGATGCGGCGATTGAGCGTAACGTGATCGATGGCATCACCACCAACTGTGCGGCGCATATTTCGCGGGGCTGGTCGGAGCATCTCAAATATGTGACCTTTGCCGACATGTCGCAAGGGGGCGAAGGCATGGGTATGAATGCTGACTTCCTCGCTTCGCTGCCGGAAGACCTGCAGAAGGTCGTCATGGACGCCGCCGCCAAGATGGAAGACCAGGAATGGTCGGACATGATCGAAGACGATGAAGTTTCCTGCATGAATAAGTGGGAAGACGCAGGCGTGAAGGTTCATATTTTAACGCCGGAACAGCGCGGCGCGTTCCAGAAGCAGATGGAACCGATATTCGCCGAAGCGCTAAAGGCGCGACCTGACCTGCAGCCATATGTCGACATTGCGAGCAAGACGCGATGAATTTGAACAGTCGCTTCCGCGGGACGATTGGCGCGCTGTCGAGCTTCATGGAACAAGTTGGTGGATGGATCCTGTTGATCGTTGCCATTGGCGTGACGATCAATGCATTCGCACGCTACGGCTTTGGAGCTGACCTTGCGCTAATAACCGAGGCTGGCGGCTTCGTCTTTCTCGTTGTGACGTTTCTTGGATTGGCCGGCGCGTATATCGCCGGCCAGCACGTCGCGGTCGAGATCCTCGAAGTCATCGGCAACAAGCGCTTTGTCCAGGTTATGCAGCATTATGTGATACCGGTCATAAGCGTCATCTTCATGGCATTGCTCGTGATCATGACCACGATGATGACCATGCGCTACTTCAACACCGGACGTGTCACGCTCGGACGCTATCCGATGCCGTTCTGGATCTTCATGGCGGTCATTCCGCTTGGCTCGCTCATCTACGTCTTCGTGCTCCTGTCCGATCTGATCAGCCGAGTCCGCGGTGAAGCAGTTCTGGCAAATCTGTCGATTGACGATGCGCTTGGCCATGCGGAGCCTTCTTCAAATTCTGATCGTCACGGCGGTCAGCCGCGCAAGGAATAGCCCCTGTGTCCCTTGGTCTATTAGGCTTCATCTTTTTCATAGGCATGCTGTTTGCGATCTTCCTCGGCCTTCCAGTATCGATCGCCCTGGCGATCGTCGGCTTGCTGGGGTTGCTCTATGTCGGCGGCGTGAACACGGTTATAATCATGTCCGGCACCACTGCCGTCCATGAGCTCTCACATTTCAACCTGCTGGCGATTCCGCTGTTCATGCTTATGAGCTCGGCGATCACGGCGTCGGGCATCGGCAATACGATCGTCGATTTTGTCGTGAAATGGCTCCACCGCATCCCGGGTGCACTGCATTCCGCAGCGGTCATTTCGTGCGGTATCTTCGCCGCGATGTCGAGTTCGTCGGTTGCAACAGCGGCCGCTGTCGGCGGTTTCATCCTACCCGAAATGCGCAAGCGCGGTCATAACATGCGCCTTGGTATCGGCGCCGTCGCCGTCGGTGGAACGCTCGGCATGTTGATTCCGCCTAGTAACCTCTTCATCGTCTACGGCGTGATGACGGAAACGTCGATCAGCAAGTTGTTTATGGCTGGCATCGTGCCGGGGATCATGGTCGTTGTGGTCGTGGTCCTGTTCAACACCATTCTGTTCAAGATGGTTCCATCACTGACCCCATCGGCAGAATATGAACATGTGCCAAGCAAGGCCGAGAAGATGCTGGCGCTGCGCAACGCGTGGACTGGACTTCTCCTAATCACGACTGTTGTCGGCGGCATCATCTTCGGCGTGGTCACGCCGACAGAGGCAGGTGGTCTGGGTGCAGTCGTCGCGCTGCTGATTGGCTTCTTTGTGCTGAAAACAATCAAGGGAAAAGATCTGCCGGACATTCTCGTTCAGGCAGTGCGCACTACCAGCATGCTCGGCTTCATCATCTTCAGCGGTCTCATTCTGGCGCGCGCATCAACGATGATGAACCTATCCTCCAGCGTCATCAATCTTGTGCAGGATACGGGGCTGGAACCGTGGCAGGTGATGCTGATCATCAATATCCTGCTCCTACTTCTCGGCACCTTCATGGATGGAGCGGCGATCACAATCATGACGGTCCCGCTTCTGGTGCCGCTGGTTGTGGCGATGGGTTATGATCCGATCTGGTTTGCGGTGGTCTTTGCCATCAACATGGAGCTGGCTCTGGTATCTCCGCCGGTCGGGCTCAACATCTTCGTGCTGCAAGGCGTCTCAGGGGTCCCCCTTCGCGATGCGATGATCGGCACCTTGCCCTACGCTCTCCTCCTACTCGGGTGTCTCATCATCCTGATGATATTCCCGCAGATTGCGCTCTGGTTACCGACGGTTATGTCGAACTGATCTAATAGTTCATTCAAACAAAGGCCCCTTCGATCTCGTTGGGGCCTTTTTGATAGAACGACCAGTGTATGATCAGCCCTCTGGCAATGTATTCAGAAAAGCTTGCGCCGAGCGGCTGAGCCGGCGTTCCTTGTGGCGGATGAGGCGGTATGCGCGTTGGCCGATGTCTAGCGGCAACGCGACGAGCCTTCCGCTTTCTATACCGGCACAGGCCGCTGACACAGAAACGGCGGTTGCAAGATTGCTGACGCCAACGGCGGTGCACAGGGCTTCATTGGACGGTAGTTCGAGAACGACGTTGAGATCGCGCGGCTCAACGCCTTTGGCGTGCAGCGCACCTTCAAAGCTAGAGCGGGTGCCTGAACCCGGCTCGCGCAAAGCCCAATCGGTTTGCAGCAATTGCGCCAGCGTTTTCGGCGGAGCTTTGGCCCACCAATGGTCACGACACACTACAACAACCAGCTTGTCCCGCGCCACAGCGCTCATATAAAGCGCTGGGAGGTCGATCTCGCCTTCGATGAAGCCAAGCTCGGCATGGCCCTCGCTAACCGCCGAAGTGCATTCGGCAGTATTGCCGATTGCGACCTTGAGGTTAATGTTGGGGAATTTTGCTCGATAGCCGACAAGTAGAGGAGGCAGCCAGAAGCTTGCTATCGTTTGACTGGCAAAGATCGACAGCGTTCCGCGACGGACATGCGAGAGGTCATCGAGAGTCGCTTCGGCGCTGCGCATTTCCGCCAGAACGGCACGCGCTGAATCGAGAAAGTGTGTGCCCTCGGCCGTCAGTTCGATCCGCCGCCCGACACGGTTGAACAGCTTAACCTGATGCCGCTCCTCGATCGTCGAGATCGCGCTCGATACCGACGACTGGGTCAGGTGGAGCCGCTCGGCAGCACGGGTGACGTGCTGCAACTCGGCAACGGCAACAAAAATGCGAAGCTGTTCAAGTGTCATGTAAAGGCCAGAGCAATTCCTCAGGTGATCAAAGGCAGCATTGCGACGCTTAACACGGAAATGAAGACCGACGCGATACCGGCAAGCAGCAAAGGGCGGATTCCGCGTGCCTTGAGGGCTTTGAAGCTGGTGCCCAGACCGAGCGCGCCGAGCGCAGCAGTCAATGCGACCGGCGTCGCCTGAACGATGCAGGTGCGGATCATCTCCGGCACGATGCCGGCGGTGTTGGCGAGCATCAGGACGATAAAGCCGATGACGAATACGGGCACGATCGAGCCGGTCGATACGCTGGCACCCTTGCGGTTGGTGCGACGGTGCGCGAGGAAGGCAACCGCCATCAGTAGCGGTGCGAGAAGAAGAACGCGCGACAGCTTGACGACGACCGACATTTCGCCGGCCTGATCGCCGAGCTGGAAGCCGGTGGCCACCACTTGCGCAACCTCATGCACCGACGCGCCAGTCCAGAAGCCGAAGGCGAAGGCGTCGAGTTCCATCATACGCGCGATGACCGGATAGGCAGCAATCGCGATGGTGCCGAACAGCGTGACGCACGCGACGGCGTAGGAGACGTCTTCGTCCTTGGCCTGCTCGACAGCATTTGCGGCAGCAATTGCGGATGCGCCGCAGATCGAGGTGCCGGCGGCAAGGAGACGTCCGAGGCCAGCATCAACGCCGAGGAGAGGTGCGGCGATAACCGTGAACGTATAGGTCGACAGAACGACAAAGGAGATCGCGAGCATGCCGGCGAGGCCAACCTCGCCGATCTGAGTCAGCGTCAGCTGCAAACCGAGGAAGGCGACGGCAAGGCGTAGCAGTTTCTTGCCCATGAGCGAGACGCCAGGGACAGCCTGAGCAGGGACGGAAGTAAAATTGGCAAAGACCATCCCGATCAGGATCGCCGAGAACATCGGGCTGAAGCCCGAAAAGCCCGGCATCTGACGCAGGCCGTAAGCGGCGGCCGTGACAATGGCAACCAATGTAAACCCCGGCAGCAGTCGGTCGACCAGAGGCGGAAATGCCGTCAGTTGAAACAAGGAAGACGTTCTCAAATCGCACCCGTTTAAGTAATGGCGCGAAGATATGGAGCACCCTTAAACCAGTCCAATTGGAAAATTGTGTCAAACCGTTCGCTCCGGTCGAACAATCCTTTTCAGGCGACTTTGTCGAGGACGCCATAATGTTAGGAGCCTATATGGGGCTTGGCTTTTGGCCTGGGATCATACGTTAAAACGATGGCGTGCCCTCGAAGAGGCGATCGCCCGCCATGGCACCGGAAATATCCAACACGGATCAGGCAAGCCAGTTCGAGCCGCCAAACTGTCTCAGTGGGCGGGACCACCTCTGTTTGGGAATAGAAACGCTTGAGAGCGGCTGAGTCTACGGTGAGCTGAAAAACCGATGCCCGGGCGCGTACGATGAGGAATGAGGCCAGTTTTGCAGATGCCTTGAATCTGACCTCCAAAGATACGTTGCAGTTGCAATGTAGCTTTAGCAACATGTCCGGCGTCAGCACTGATGGGACCAAATCGGCTTAACTGAGAACGGAGGATTTCTGGTTCATCGTAGCCTTTCAAAGGAGCGAAGATGAGACAGAAATCCGGAACCGGGAAAGCGCCGGCAGAGCAGGTCATCAAAGACATCCGCCGCGCAACCCGCAAGCAATATTCGGCCGAGGAGAAGATCCGCATCGTGCTGGAGGGCTTGCACGGCGAAGAGTCGATCGCGGCGCTGTGCCGGCGCGAGGGGATCGCGGAGAGCCTTTATTACACCTGGTCGAAGGAATTCCTGGAAGCCGGCAAGAAGCGGCTTGCCGGGGATACGGCGCGCGCCGCCACCAGCGACGAGGTGAAGGTTCTGCGCAAGGAGGCGCGCGATCTCAAGGAGGTCGTCGCCGAGCAGGCGCTGGAACTGCGGATTCTTAAAAAAAGCATGATTGCGGATGGGGGCGACGACGAATGAGATACCCCGCATCCGAGAAGCTGGAGATCATTCGGCTCGTCGAGCAGTCGCATCTGTCGGCGCGGCGCACGCTGCAAAAACTCGGTATTCCGCGCTCGACCTTCAATCGCTGGTATGACCGTTTCCTGGCCGGCGGTGTCGATGCGCTGGAGGATCGCAGGCCCCGGCCGAACCGGGTCTGGAACCGCATCCCCGAGGAGAAACGCGATCAGATCATTGAGCTGGCGTTGAACGAGCCGGAGCTGTCGCCACGGGAACTGGCGGTCACCTTCACCGACACGAGGGGCTACTTCGTCTCGGAATCCTCGGTCTACCGCCTGCTCAAGGCGCACGACCTGATCACCAGCCCGGCCTTCATCGTCATCAAGGCCGCCGACGAGTTCCATGACAAGACGACGGCGCCGAACCAGCTCTGGCAGACCGACTTCACATATCTGAAGGTCATCGGCTGGGGATGGTTCTATCTGTCGACCGTGCTCGATGACTTCTCCCGCTACATCATCGCCTGGAAGCTGTGCACCACGATGAAGGCCGGGGACGTCACCGACACGCTGACCATGGCGCTGCAGGCTTCCGGTTGCGACAACGCCAGGGTCATGCGGCGGCCTCGGCTGTTGTCCGACAATGGCCCGTCTTACGTCTCTTCCGACCTCGCCGCCTGGCTGTCGGACAAGGGCATGGACCACACCCGCGGTGCTCCCTGCCATCCCCAGACACAGGGCAAGATCGAGCGCTGGCATCAGACGCTGAAGAACCGCATCCTGCTCGAAAACTACTTCCTGCCGGGCGATCTCGAGCGGCAGATCGCGGCCTTCGTCGATCATTACAACCATCGCCGCTACCATGAGAGCATCAGCAATCTCACACCAGCCGATGTCTACTTCGGGCGCGGCGACATCATCATGCTGGAAAGGGAAAGGATCAAACGCGAAACCATCAGACAACGCCGCTTGCTTCATCGAGAAGCGGCAGCCTAACATGACAATCCTGATGGGCCAGAGCCTCCGTTAGCTCACCCCGCCAGTTGTCCCAAAAACCCTGACGACGGACACGCTTCGCTACCGTTGCGGGGGCAGCGCCGGCTTTCTCTTCTTGAGGACACCGGCTTCCCAATTATCCTGCCGACACGACGTCGGAAGGCACCTTGAACGACCTGATCAGATCACACGGGCATCTTCGGGGTGAGCGCGAAAACGACATGCCCACCCGAAAACGCGACAGCTTGAAATTCGGCAAATCGTTTCGCCGTTATGCTGGTGCTGCGATGCCATCAGCCGCACGGGACATCACACGCTCGGCTGCGGTTTTTTTAGGGTCTCAATCCCAGCTCAACGCCCCGCCGTTTTGATATTCGATGACGCGGGTTTCGAAGAAGTTCTTTTCCTTCTTCAGGTCCATCGCTTCGGACATCCACGGGAACGGGTTTTCCGTCTCCGCGAATACAGGCGCGAGGCCGAGTTGGGCGCAGCGACGGTTGGCGATGAATTGCATGTACTGCTCGCAGAGCGCTGCGTTGAGGCCAAGGAAGCCGCGGGGCATCGTGTCACGTCCATAGGCCGCCTCAAGCGCTGCAGCTTCGGTGATCATGCCGCGCACTTCGTCCTGGAACGCTTGCGTCCACAGATGCGGGTTCTCGATCTTGATCTGGTTGATCACGTCGATCCCGAAGTTCAGATGGATCGACTCGTCACGTAGGATGTACTGGTACTGCTCGGCAATGCCGACCATCTTGTTGCGGCGGCCAAGCGACAAGATCTGTGCAAAGCCCGTGTAGAACCACATGCCTTCGAAGATCACGTAGAAGGCAACAAGGTCGCGCAAGAATGCCTGATCGGTCTCCGGCGTCCCCGTCTTGAAGTCGGGATCATCGAGGCTCTGGGTGTGCTTCAGCGCCCACGCCGCCTTATCGGTGATCGACGGCACCTCACGGTACATGTTGAACAGTTCACCCTCGTCCAACGCGAGGCTTTCGACGATGTACTGGAATGTGTGGGTGTGGATTGCCTCCTCAAACGCCTGCCGCAGCAGGTACTGACGGCACTCCGGATTGGTCAGGTGGCGATAGATCGCGAGCACAATGTTGTTGGCAACAAGGCTCTCCGACGCGGCGAAGAAACCGAGATTGCGCTTGAGCATGCGACGCTCGTCGTCGGTGAGGCCATCTTTCGACTTCCACAGCGCGATGTCGGCCTGCATCGAGACCTCTGTCGGCATCCAGTGGTTGTTGCAGCCTGAAAGGTACTTTTCCCACGCCCAGCGATATTTGAGCGGCAAGAGCTGCTTCACGTCGGCGCGCGCATTGATCATGCGTTTGTCATCGACGGAAACGCGCGCTCCGCCACGTTCTATATCGCCAAGGCCCGTCGCATCCGCTTCGCCGTCCATGGCAGTCGGCTGTTTCGCCGACGTATTCGTCTCTGCCCAGTTGAGCATCATATTTCTCCTTGATCGCCGCTTACTGGCAGGCTTCGCATTCAGGGTCGTCGATCGAGCACGCCTTGCCCCACGCGGCATTGCCATCGACCGTGAATTCCGGAGCCAGGACTACGAGGTCGAACAGACGTCTATGACCAACGCGAAGGGCATCGAGGAGCCTGTATTGCGGGTGTCGATGAACACGTTCCGGGCCTTCCACTATCAGGTCGCGCTCGTCGAGGCCCCGGTGCCGATGTTCAGCGGACGCATGTCGCGGGAGACCGATGTCTACTACCGCCTCGAGGTCTTTACCCAGATCGGTTCAGGCGGGTACGATCTGATGGGCCTGACCCGGCAACAGGTGATAGACGATGTGCTCGACCGGTACGAAGCGCACCTTGCATTCCTTACTGTCTCGACGGACACAAATACGGCTTCAGTCCTTACACCAACGATGCCACCTGCGGGCCAGCAGTCGATCGTACCGAAGGGCGGTGAAGATGTCCTAGATCTTTCCGAGAAGAAGGAATGACGCAGGAGGTGGCTGACAAAAGAAGCGCTGCTCTCTTCCTCAGCACCGGCTTCGCCACGACACAGATGGCCTATGAAGAAGCCTTCCACGAGGTCTTCGCGATGCTGGACGAGCTGGAACAGCGCTTTCCCGATGGCCGAAATTTCCTTTCGGGCGGCGGCGGTCCACCGAGGCCGATGTGCGGCTCTTTGTGACGCCGGTGCGCTTCGACGTCGCCTATCACAGCCTCTTCAAGTGCAAACTGCGTCGCATTGCCGACTATGCGAGCCTCCCTCGCTATATCGAGCGCGTCTTGGCAGTTCCCGGAATTCGCGAAACGGTCGATATCGACCACATCAAGTCCGGCTATTATTCTGTCAAGGCCCTCAACCCGGCCGGCATCGTTCCGCTGGGCCCGGAACTGCCGGCCACGCTAAAAAGCGCGTGAAGGGTGGGCGGGGGCACAGGAGATCACTGATGAGCGTACCCGTCGAGCCAGAATCGGATTCCACCCGGCGCGCCGGGATGATACCGCTAGCCACCTGCTGCTGCACTTATTGCGCGACAGCCTGGCGCTGGCCCGGCAGCCTTCGCTGCGCAATTCCGTTCTCGCGGGCTTACAATCCGCGCTGGCGGCGGCCATCGTGCTGCCACTGATCCATCTTTCACCTTGGTCCCATCTGATCGGCTTGGCCGCATTGGAACGCTGGTGGCGCTGTTCGGTCGTTTTGCGCCCGAGCGCCGGCGCTCGGGCATCGTGCTGCTGTGTGCCTATTGCAGATCGGCACGGTGTTCGTCATGTCCGCGCCTCGCGCGGCAAATACAAGCCTGCCAGCCCGCACCTTTGCTCCGAACCGCGTATCGTCACCAAGATCGCCAAGGCATCGCTTTTGCCAAACGGGCGTGTGCCGTGGGATGAATGGGTGGGCGACTATGCCCTGGTGCGTGACGAAATCGCGGCCATCTTTCCGGCAGATTTCAGGAATTTCAATGCGAGGCTCGACATTCCGGGCGGCTTCGCGCGGCCCGTCCCGGCCCGGGACCGTCGATGGGAGACCGATACGGGTCGTGCCAATTTCAAGGTGCCGCAGGCGCTGAACGCCTCCTTCGACGAGGGAAATGATCCAGACATATTGCGGCTGATCACCCTTCGCTCGAACGACCAGTTCAACACGACGGTCTACGGCTATGATGATCGCCTTCGCGGCATTCACGGCTCGCGCATGATCGTGATGATGAACCGCAAGGATCGCGAGCGACTCGGCATCGAAAAAGACGGGACCGCAAGGTTGACCACCGCCGTTGATGACGGGATCAACCGCAGCATGGGCGGCTTTCAGGTGATCGATTACGACCTGCCCTCCGGTACGATCGCCGCCTACTACCCAGAATGCAACGCCCTCATTCCTCTCTGGCACTACTCCCAGGAAAGCAAAACGCCAGCGGCAAAGTCCGTGCCAGTGCGGATTGCGGTAGAGCGGCAACGTTAGCGTTCTCAGACCAATCCCGGATCCTTGGGAGTCCCATTCAGACAAGGAGATCGTGCACTATGACGGATTCATTTTAACAAAACCGCACAAGCTAGCGATCACCAATTATGAGCGATAATCTTGCCTTATCAGTCATATGGAATACTACGCCCAGCGGTCGAAAAAGCTATGTAAATCCGGCCAGCTGACTGTTTCTCGAGGGCAAACGCGCTGCTCCCACCCCCTCGCCCTGTAGATGGCAGAGCGAGAGGCGCCCCTCCCCGGATTAGGAGGTGGAAATCGTGTCCAGTGGGTTGTTGCAGCGACGCTACTGATATTCGGCGATGACCAGCAGGAAGGCGGGGCCGTAGCGGTCGAGCTTGGCTTCGCCGATGCCGGGCACTTGGCCCATCTCGGCGCGCGATGAGGGCTTGGCAGCGGCGAGTTCCAGCAGCGTCTTGTCGTGGAAGATGACGTAGGGCGGGACGTTTTGCGCGCGGGCAAGCTCCATGCGCTTTTGGCGCAGCGCCTGAAACAGGCCCTGATCGTGTTCGCTGAGCTGTGATTGCGCCGCGCTGCTGCCGCTGGCGATCGTGCGGTTGCGCTCGCGCTGCAGGCCCGGCTGGCGCAGCATCAAGGTTGGCTTGTCGCGCAGGAAATCGCGGCCCGCACGTGCGATCGACAGCCCGCCATGGCCGGCGAGATCCACCTCGACCAGACGCAGCGCGATCAGCTGGCGCAAGATCGCACGCCAGGTGCGGCTGTTGTGCTCCTGACCTATGCCGAAGGTCGAAATCTTGTTGTGGCCGAACTGGCGGATGCGCTCGTTTTCGGTGCCGAGCAGAACGTCGATGATGTAGCCCTGACCAAAGCGCTCGCCGGTGCGATAAATGCAGGACAGCGCCTTTTGCGCCGCGATCGTGCCATCGAACATTTTGGGCGGCGCAGCGCAGGTATCGCAATTGCCGCACGGCTCGGACTGATCGCCAAAGTAGGAAAGCAGCACCTGCCGACGACAGCCGGCCGTCTCGGCAAGACCCAGCAGCGCATCGAGCTTCTGCCGCTCCATATGTTTGCGCTGGTCGGGCGCGTCGGACTCTTCGATGAAGCGGGTGCGCAGTCCGATATCGTCGGAGCCGTAGAGCATCAGCGTCTCGGACGGCAGACCATCACGGCCGGCGCGGCCCGTCTCCTGATAAAACGCTTCGATGCTGCCGGGCAGGTCAAAATGCGCAACGAAACGCACGTCCGGCTTGTCGATGCCCATGCCGAAGGCGACCGTCGCGACCATGATGACGGCTTCGCCGCGTTGGAAGGTCATCTGGTTGGCCTCGCGGTCAGCCTTGTCCATGCCGGCATGATAGGCCAGCGCATCGTGGCCCTGTTCTCGCAGCCAGGCGGCGGTCTCCTCGACCTTGCGCTTTGACAGGCAATAAACGATGCCGCTTTCGCCCTTGTGGCGCTTGAGAAAATCCTTCAGCTGCGCGCGCGGATTGTCCTTTTCCTCGATCGCGTAGCGGATGTTTGGCCGGTCAAACCCGGCGATGAAGGCGTCATCCTCGTCGATATTGAGATGCGCGAGGATCTCTTCGCGGGTCGGTTCGTCCGCCGTCGCGGTCAGCGCCATGCGCGGCGTGTCGGGGAAATGGCGCACCAGAATGTCGAGCTGGCGATAGGACGGGCGAAAGTCGTGGCCCCATTGCGACAGGCAATGCGCCTCATCGATTGCGATCAGAGACAGGCGAACGCCCGTCAGCATTTCGAGCACGTCCGGGCGCAGCAGCGTTTCCGGCGCGACATAGAGAAGATCGAGATGGCCGTTTTCGATGTCGCGCCACAGCGCCCGGCGCGCATCGGGCGGCAGGTCGGAATTGAGCGCTGCTGCGCGCACGCCAGCTTCGCGCAGAGCCGCAACCTGATCTGCCATCAGCGCCAGAAGCGGCGAGACGACCAGCCCCATGCCCGGCCGTGCGATCGCCGGGATCTGATAACACAGCGACTTGCCGCCACCTGTCGGCATCAGGACGAAGGCGTTGTTGCCCTCCATCACATGATCGACAATCTTCGCCTGCGGCCCGCGAAAGGCATCATAACCGTAGACGGTTTTCAGGATTTCGAGAGCGGCAGGGTTCATCAAGCTCAACTGTAGAATCGGATTTTGGTACCTCTTAGCAGGTTCCGTCCAGACAAGGCGCTGCGACTTGGTCGCGTCTAACACTTAGCCAATCGGTGAAGTTTTACTTGCTGACGTTCATGCCCCGTGATACTTAGCATTATGGCTAAACATGATCCTGACCTTTCACTTCTGTTTCACGCGATGGCGGATGGGACGCGCCGGGCGATCCTCGCGCAGTTGGCGGAGGGGCCGGCGGCGGTGACGGATCTGGCGGAACCGACGGGGCTGAAGCTGCCAACGGTCATGCGGCATCTGTCGGTGCTGGAGGAGGCCGGTTTGATCGTGTCGAGCAAGGACGGACGTATCCGCACCTGCGCCATCCGGCCGGAAGCCATGGAACCCGCGCGGGCGTGGATCGAGGAGCAACGGGCGGTCTGGGCGGCGCGGCTCGAT
The DNA here is from genome assembly GCF_016124105.1 of Aquamicrobium zhengzhouense. Taxonomy (GTDB): domain Bacteria; phylum Pseudomonadota; class Alphaproteobacteria; order Rhizobiales; family Rhizobiaceae; genus Aerobium; species Aerobium zhengzhouense. Next base: position 121,602 of record NZ_JADGMQ010000009.1, on the reverse strand, counting down.
CGTCTCGACCAGTTCGTCATGCGCATGATGGAGGAGAACGCACATGACAAAGCAGAATCTGGCGACAAAGACTGACGATCGCTTCGCAACACTCACCTTTGAACGCGAGGTCGCAGCGCCCGTCTCGGCACTGTGGCTTGCCTGGACCGCTCCCGCCGCGCGCGCCGTGTGGGCTGCGCCAACACCGGCGGTGACTGTCGATTTCATCGAAGCCGACACGCGAAAGGGCGGGCGCGAAGTCTCGATCTGCAAGGTCGAGGGTCAGCCGAATATCCGCTGCGAATGCGGCTGGCTCGAGCTTTACCCGCAAGCACGTAGCGTCAATTACGAAGTCATTTCCTGCGAGGGCGAGAGCCTGTCCGCCTCGCTCATCACCGCCGATTTCGTCGATCTTGGCGCGCGATCCAAGGTGATCGTGACGGTTCAACTGTCCTCGCTCGTCGGCGACATGTCGGGAGATTACCAGCAAGGCTTTGATGGTGGGCTCGACAATCTGGCGGGTGTCGCCGAGCGCACCATGATCTTGCAAAAACTGATCCGCGCTCCGCGCAGCGCCGTTTGGGGCGCGTGGATGAACGAAAAGACCTTGCCGCAATGGTGGGGCCCGGAGGGGTTTTCGTGCCGCACAAGCCGCATCGATCTGCGCGAAGGCGGCGAATGGGTGTTCGACATGATCGGCCCAGACGGGACCGTCTATCCCAACCATCATCACTACAACGCGGTAAAGCCGCAGGAGCGCATCGGCTACGAATTGTTGTGGGGCGAAAACGGTCCGAAACACGCCGATGCCTGGGCGTCGTTTGACGAAGCCGATGGTGCAACGACGGTGACGCTCGGCATGGTGTTTTCAACCGCTGCCGAATTCCAGTCGGCGAAGGGTTTCGGCGCGGTCGAGCTTGGCTACGAGACCCTCGGCAAGCTGGAGCGCTTTATCTTGAAGCAGTGATCGGCCGCTATCGCCATGAGATGCCGAGATGGTCTTTGGCGCTACGGTTACAGCGCCAAAGACTGATGTCACGGCGCGCCGCTTAGCGTGCCAGATTACAGCTGCGAAGCCATTCAACGGATGGCAGGATACCGGTCTTGTCACGCAGTTCCAGAATGAGGCGAGGTTGCGATGTCAGTTCGCCAAGCGCGCGGAAAACGGCATGCCAGCTGATATTCCCCTCGCCAATGTTCCAGTGCCGGTCGGCATAGCCGTCGGCATCCTGCAGGTGGATGTGCTGCAGCGAGTTTCCGGCGCGGCGCACGAAATAATCAACCGGAGGCGCACCCGTTGAGCCGCAGGCATAATGGGCGTGGCCCGTGTCAATCGAGACGGCCATTGCGCTTGTGTTGAAATCCTCAACCAGCGTACGACGAATATCCGGATCCTTGTCCATGATGTTCTCGACGACCATGGTCACGCCGATTTCCTCGGAACGGCGCACCACTTCGTCGAGTGTTGCATGGGCGTGGTCGAGAACCGCCTGGTAGGCCTGACGCCCGGGCGCGTTATCAAGATTGTTGTAATCCCAAGTGATGTAAGGCGAGTGGATTACCATCTGCGTTGCCGACAGGTGCTCGCAGACATCCAGCCCCTGCATCATGCGACGTGTGACGACCTTCTGGATTTCCCGGTCAGGGCTTGCGATGTGCAGGCCCCAGAAAGGGCCATGAATGCCGAGGCGACCGCGGTAACCTGACAGGAGCTCCTTCGCGCGGTCGGCGATCGGCTTCCAATCATCATCAAGAACACCCGGGACACAGAAGTCCTGCAGTTCAAGATCGCGGTGTTCGTTGACGATAAAGTCCTGCAGTGTCTCAAGAACGTCAACGGGCATCGCCGCGCCGAGAAGGGGAAGTTCGCTCATCTCAAATTACCTCGAATATTTCGGTCGTGAGTGTGGTCAAAAGTGCGTGGAAATCGCTCATGCCGTTGACGACATGGTGAGCCCCCGCCGCGCGCAAGGTCTGGTCATGGTCATGACGATCATCTGATGGTCCGACGAAGCCGACGGCGATACAGCCCGCTTCGCGGGCGCATCTGATTCCGTGAATATTGTCGTCGATGAAGATTGCCTCATGCGGCAGAACGCCAAGCTCGCGGCAGGCATGAAGTGCCATATCAGGTGCAGGCTTCGGCTGCGCTACATGTTCGGCAGAATAGACATGCCGCCCGAAATACGCCGCAAGAGGCGTCCGGCAGATCGAGAGCTCAAGGCGCAGCACCGAGGAATTGGAGCAGATTGCGCGCTTGAGCGGAAAGTCGCGCAGCACCTCTTCAATGCCCGGAATGTAGGGCACCGAAGTTTCGAACATCTCAAAAAGGATGTCATCGCTGCGGGCAAACACCGTTGCTGCGTCCAACCCGTTCGAAGCCATCCAATTACGGCTGTCTCGTGCCGCATTCCCGGAAAATACCGCCCTCGCCTCGTGCTGGCTCATAGGATGCCCAGCTTCTGTAACTGCCTGTGCCAGGGAACCGCAGCCCATTGGCTCACTATCGATGAGAACACCGTCACAATCGAAGAGGATTGCCTTGACGCGGCTCATTGCGCCGGCTCTTTTTCGCGCATCAACGATTGAAGCGTTACCGGATCATCAGAGACGATGAAGCCGGGATAGACTTCAATCCATCGACGCATCTGGTCCGCGTCATTGACGGTCCAGACCGAGCAGTTCTCGACGCCCCATTCGCTGGCAATCAGGTCAAATTCGGCAGCGAACAATTCATGATGGACGCCAAGGATGTGCGGCAGGCCGCGCACTTTCTCCATCATTGCAGCGAGACCGCCATAACGCTCGGCCGATTGTGCGTTGACCGAAACGAGGCGGCGCATCTCTGGCGCGATCTCGCGGATTCTCTCGACGACGCTGACGTCAAAGCTGTGCAGGGCAGCACGCTGTGCAAGTCCGGCTGCCCGGATTGCTGACGCCGCCTTTTCGATCAGTCCATCATATGGCCTGTTATCGGCATCGGATTTGAGTTCGACCCACGCCTCGATGCTCGGATCTTGAGCCAGAATGGCAAGAACTTCCTCGAGAGTAGGCGGGCATTCATCAATCAGAGCGCCATCCGGACCGCGCAGCTTGAGCTGTTTGCGCTCTGCTGGGGTCAGCTTGCGTACATCACCCCTCCCATCAGTAGTACGCTCCAGCGTGGCGTCGTGGATAACAACCATCTCACCTTCATCGGTGAGGTGCACATCGAATTCGACCGCGTCGAACCCATACTCAAGGGTGTTGCGAAAGCCGAGCAGCGAATTCTCGGCCCAAAGATTGCGGGCACCGCGGTGCGCCATGATGCGGGACATTGAGGGTCTTCCGGTTCAACGAATGGTAGGATCGAGACGGTCGCGCAGCCAGTCTCCGAGCAGCGAGATCGACAGCGTGGTCAATACGATGACCACCGATGGCGCGAGCATGATCCAGGGTGCTCGCGTCAGATATTCACGTCCAAAGCCGACCATGTTGCCAAGAGAGGTCTGTGGCGGCTGTACGCCGAGCCCGAGGAAACTGAGGCCCGATTCCATGAGGATGATTTCCGGGAAGGTCAGCGTCATGGAGACGATCAGCGTCGAGGCGACGTTGGGCAGGATATGACGCAAATATACCCGGCTCGGCTTTGCGCCGAGTTGCACCACCGCGCCGGCATATCCTTGCGCAGAGGCGGAAATGGCAAGGCCGCGAGCGATGCGCGCATAACGCTCCCAGCCATAGAAGCCCATCAAGCAGACCAGCAGCAACATCGACGTGCCGAAGAATGCGAGAACCGCCAGAGACATGATCAGGAACGGCAGAGCGGCCTGGAAGTCAGCCAGAGCCATTACCGCGTTCTCCACCCAGCCGCGAAACTGGGCAGCCAGAAACCCGAGGCCCGTCCCGACGACCGCGGACAAGATGGTCGCGCCGAAGGCGATCACCAGCGAAACGCGAATGGACTGCATCAGCCGGGACAGGACGTCCCGACCCAGATCATCAGTACCCAGCCAATGGCCCGGCGTTCCCGGCTCGGCCATACGCGCGCTCAGATCCATCTTGGTGATGGGATAGGGGCGGAGCAGGTCGGCGAAGATGGCAACCAGGACCATTGCGAGAAGCCAAAGCGCACACAGCCAGATCAGCATCGGCATTTTCTGCCGTGCGCGTGAGAGGAGACCTCGCCGGGCAGGCACTTCTGCGGAAAGAGCAGCAACAGTCATGACAAGATGTCCTCAGTGCGCGGCGCGTCTGGCGCGCAGGCGTGGATCAAGTAAGCCGTAACCCAGATCGACGAGGAAATTAGCGACGATCATTGAGCAGGCGATGACGAGCAGCAGCGACTGAACGACGGCCAGATCACGGTTGGCGACTGAAGTGACGATCAGCCGTCCAACCCCGGGCCAGGAGAAGATGCTCTCGACCACAGCAGCACCGGCGATCAGCGAACCGACCATGAAGCCGAGCAATGTGACGATCGGCACGGCCGCATTCGGCAGAGCATGTTTCCAGACGACGTCGCGCCAGCTGAGGCCCTTGGCCATGGCCGTGCGAATGTATGGCTGCCCCAGCACCTCGATCATGGCAGAGCGTGAAAAGCGCGCCATGATGCCGATGCCGCCTACTGAGAGTGTCGCAATTGGCAGGATTGCATGCTTCCAGCTGTCCTGACCGCCAGATGGCAACCAGCCGAGACTGACGGCAAAGATCAGCACGAGGATAAGCCCAAGCACGAAGGACGGCACAGTGAAGCCGAAGATCGAGAGGGTTATCACGCCCCGGTCGGCGATCGACTGGCGGTGCAAGGCGGCATAGACCCCAGCCGGAATGCCTATGGCGATCTTGAGGATGAGCGCCGGCACAGTGATCGCAAGCGTTGCGGGAATACGGGATATGACCAATTCGAGCGCCGGCACCTGATCGCGCATCGAAACGCCGAAATCGAGGGTGAGAACCTGCGCGATGTAGGCCAGATATTGCTTCCACAACGGATCATTGAGACCCCAGCGTTCCCGAAACGCATTGATCGCGTCCTGCGGCGCGTCGGGGCCAAGAAGGATAATCGCCGGATCGCCCGACAGACGCAGAACCAGAAAGGCGAACGTCATCACCAGCATCAACGTCAGGAACGCCCGGACGAGACGGATCAGAATGTGATTAAGCATGGGTCAGTTGCTTCTCGTCCTGAAAAGGAAGGGTCCGCAGTTTTAGACAGGCGGCAAGGCGGCCGTTGTCGCGCATCAGCGGCGGCACTTGCGATTTGCAGGCTGCATCGGCAAAGCGGCAGCGCGGGTGGAAGGCGCAGCCGGAAGGGCGCGCGGCCGGATTCGGCGGTTCACCCTGCAACACGATGCGGCCCTTCATGCCGGTTCCGGCCTGCGGCACCGAGGACACCAGTGCCTGTGTGTAGGGATGTAACGGTTTGGCGAAGATCTCGTCCGCTGGACCTTCCTCGACAATGCGCCCCAGATACATGACGACCACGCGGTCGCAGAGATTGCGAACCACTTTGAGATCGTGACTGATGAAGACCATGGTCAGGTCTTCTTCTTGCTGCAGATCGTAGAGCAAATTGACGACCTGTGCCTGGATCGACACGTCCAGCGCTGAGACCGGCTCGTCACAGACAAGGAATTTCGGCGACATAGCCAGAGCGCGAGCGATAACGACGCGCTGACGCTGACCACCCGAAAGTTCAAGCGGATAGCGATCCGCCTGGTCCGGGCGCAGACCGACCTTTTCCATCAACTCGGCGACGCGACCGCTGATCTGGTCACGTGGTAACATTTTATGGATCTCGAGCGGTTCGGCGATCTGGTTGGCGACGGTCATGCGCCGATCAAGCGCCGCGAGCGGATCTTGAAAGATCAACTGCATGTCACGGCGCAAAGCCCGCCACTCCGGCGTTGCCGGATTTGGCATCGGCCCACCTTGCCACTCAACCTCGCCCGCAGCCGGCGTTTCGATCCCGAGCAGCATTCGTGCAAGCGTCGATTTACCCGAACCGGACTCGCCAACGACACCAACAATTTCGCCGGCATGAATTTCAAGATCAATGCCATCAACGGCGGTTACCGTTGATGGTTTGCCGAAGAGCTTCTTGCCAGTGGTGTAGCGCTGGCAAAGTCCGGATGCACGTAACAGAACGCTCATCTGGCATACTCGCTGATCATCGCGGAGGAGCCATAAGCTGCGGGGATCGCATGAGCGGAGGGGTTAAAACACGCGAGATCGCAGCCATCGTCCTGCCGAACAAGACCTGGCTGAACGCTGGTGCAAAAATCGCTGGCGCGGGCGCAGCGCGGCGAGAATGCGCAACCGGCCGGCGGATGGCGCGGGTCAGGCACTGTGCCGTGGATGGGTTGCAGACGCTGACGCGGTCCGTCCAGCTGCGGGATGGCCTGAAACAGACCAACCGTGTACGGATGACGCGGATTTTTGAAGAGGCCCTGGATGCCGTTCTGTTCAACGACACGGCCGGCATACATCACCGCTGCGCGCTCACACACCGCTGAAACAGCGCCAAGATCGTGGCTGATGAACACCATCGCCATGCCGGTTTCAGCACGAATTCGCGCCAGAAGATCAAGAATTTGCGCCTGAATGGTCGCATCGAGCGCTGTTGTCGGCTCGTCGGCGATCAGCAGATCGGGTTCGCCGGCCAAAGCCATTGCAATCATGATGCGCTGACACTGGCCGCCGGAAAATTCGTGCGGATAAAGATCTATACGGGTCGAGGCAGACGGAATGCCGACGAGGTCCAGCAGGCGGACCGCCTCCGCGCGCGCCTCAGCTCCGTTTAGGCCCCGATGAAGCCGGATGCTCTCTATCAGCTGCTTGCCAACACGTTGGACGGGGTTAAGCGAAGAGGAAGGGTCTTGAAAGATCATCGCTATGCGCCCGCCACGGACATTTTCCAGCGTGGTGCGTGGTGCATTAACCAGCTCTTTGCCGGCAAATTTCACCGAGCCGCTAACCGTTGCCTTGAGCGGCAGAAGCCCTAGCGCTGCGAGCCATGTCACTGATTTTCCGCAGCCACTTTCACCGACGAGGCCGACGGCTTCCCCTTTTCCGACGTCGAAATCGATGCCGTGGAGTACCTGAACACCATCAAACGAGACTTTGAGATCACGGATCGAGACCAAACTCATCCTGCGTCCTTTCCGTCATGTCATGAAAAGCTGGCAGGCCCCGAAGAGCCTGCCGTGCCAAAGAAGCAGATCAGACGTTCCAATTGTCGCGACGGAAATCCATCGCGAATGCAGGAGCGGCTTTCCAGTTGAGCTCGGACTTCATGCCAGTGAACACGGCGTTCTGGTGCAGCAGCGTGTAGACCGGGTCTTCACGCTCGGCGATCTCCAGCATGCGGCGGAAGGCCTTGCGCCGGGTCTCGTGGTCGGTCGAGGTTTCCAGAACCACCGACATCTGGTTCAACTCGGCATTGCTGTATTCCAGGTTCTGCTGCGCCTGACCGTTCGGGCCGAACTGGTTGACCATCGGCGTCACCGGATCGTTGACGAGGTTGGAAGCCGACCAATCCCGCAGGCCACGCTCGCCTTCGCCAGCAAAAATCTGCGACCAGTTTTCTTTCATCTGGATTTCGATGTTGATGCCAGCCTGCTGCCACATCTCGGTCAGGACCTGACCGGTGGCTGTCTGGTTGGTGTAATAATTGTTCAGCAGGAAGTACGGGATCGGGTCGCCCTTGTAATTGGCCTGCTTGAGCAGATCACGGGCAAGCTCCGGATTGTATTCCGGCACGGTCCAGTCTTCGATCAGCATGTTTGAAGCGGCATAGCTGTCAAACTGCAGCCCTCTCGGAACAACGGTCTGACCGGCCCAAAGAGCTTCGACAATAGCGTTCCGATCAATGGCGTGTGTCATAGCGCGACGCACCAGCGGATCAGCCATGATTTCGTTCTGAGCGTTGAACACTGAAACGCGGTGGTTCCAGATTGTCGACGACTGAACCTCGAGACCAGCCGTGTTTGCGATAGTGCCGATCTGGTCCGGCGGCAGGTCGCAGGCGAAATCGTACTCGCCGGACAACAGGCCGTTCACGCGGCTGGCGACTTCAGGCACTTCGACGAAACGGATGCGCTCAAGCGGTGGACGACCGGCCCAGTGCTCGTCATGCGCTACCAAAGTCAGCGACACATCAGGCTTGAATTCTTCAACCTTGTAAGCGCCGGTGGTAACCGGGCTGCGCGCCCATTCGGCATATGTCTTGGCTTCATCCCAAGCGCGCTTCGAGGTGATCTGCGGACCGCCAGCATAGAAACGGCCTTCCAGCGTCACGTCTGGTGTCGCATTGTGAAAGCGCACCGTATACCGGTCAACGATCTCGACGCCGCGCAGCGCAGGCCAGAGCCGACGTGCCGTTCCAGGCACGCTGGCTGGCAGTTCCTTGTCCGTCTTCGGCTTGAAATCTTCCGCGTAGATGGTGGTGCCACCAACCGGCTCGGTGCCACCAAACAGGCGCTCGTCCGAGAACGAGAAAGCGACGTCTTCAGCGGTCATTTCATCGCCGTTGTGGAATTTGACGCCCTGACGCAGCTTGAACTCGATGGTCTTGTCGTCGAGGCGCTTCCACTCGGTGGCAAGCTCCGGGACCGGACCCTGATCGCCCATCCAGTTCCGGCCGATTAATCCTTCCCAGAAATTGGGGTAAAAGACGCGCTCACCGACGTTGGACTGCTCGTGCCAATTGTCCAGCGTGTTGTTGTTGCTGATCTTCTGCACAGCAATGGTGATCGAGCGGCGAGCCCCCTGTGCCATCAAGCGATGCGGCAGGATCAGCGCACCCGCAGCGGCTCCGCCCAGAAGTCCGAGTGATTGTCGACGCGTAATAAGCATGTAAGCCCCATCCATGGTTCCCGGCCGCCGTTGGCCTTTGCTGAGGATGAGCTAATCCACTCATGTGACAGCTACCCGAACTGTCGATGAAGTTTCTATGAAGGTTGTGCGACCACGTACGACACTCATGACGCAAGGACGCAGCTGTTCAATTACCACGACGATGGCTGCGCCCTAATGGGACGTTGAAAGCAATTTTCGACGCTCGGGGTCTAAATCTCTCTCTAGCACCTCCTAATCCGCCGCTTCGATTTCCAGGCGAACGATTGCATAGGTCATTGTTTTCAATGACATTTCGTCCGCTCCTGGAGCGAGCAACCTCGCTCTCTGATCGAGCAGAAGTCAGTTGCCCCGTCTGGTGCCGGTTCTCCTCGACGAAAACGCGTCCCAAAAACCGCGTGATGCAGTTCCATTTTACGAACGACGTTTATTTTCGTCAGGACCGCCCGTTTTTCTTAGCGATGGGTTGTAGCGCCGCACTCGCCTCGAGACGCCCGTGGAAGCGATATTCTGATGACGAATGAGCCGTATGCTCAGCATCACCTGCGCTCCCCTCCCCTTCTCGTGGCTGCCGCTTCTCTTCCAGCTTTGCCCTTAGAAGTGCCATGATCATCGGCCAGGTCGAGAACTGCGCAAGACGGGCACGGTCGGTCAGGCTGCGAAGGTAACCGCCAGGCGATGAAATCTGCTCCTGCCGCTGATAGATCGCGGCAAGTGTTACCGCGGCATCCCGCGCTCCCATGACGGAACAGGCTTCCTCCCAGGCGCTGGGGCTCACGCCCAGCATGGGTCGGACTGTCTCTGCCGCCGCTACAAAATCGCGCCAGCTACCAATCCTTCCTCCTTTTGCCAGCCATCCGATGTTCGGACAGGCATCAAGCACAATGCCAAGTGGCAGATCCCTTTGGGGCAAGCTGTGTACGTTGTCGTTGGGCTCGACGCTGGTGCTCGCTTCATCCTTTTTTCGTGAGCTATATTCAGATTCAAGTATGGAATCTGGTTTTGAATTCTGTATGTGACGCTCATTGTGAGACTCATTGGCGTTCAGATTCTGCGAATTAATGAACATTTCCAATGTGTCACGGATTTCCCGCCACAACTCATCCAGCTCGATCGTGATCTGCTCCAGGACGGGCATCGGTGCTGTCCGTGGCAGTCTTGAGACGACCTCCTGGTAGTTAAGCTGCACCCGGCCCCAATTTCCCGGGACGTTCTCCTCGATGCCTGTCTCAATCATCTTGACGATGTCACGGCGAATGAGGGTCAAGCGCTCCTTGGCGAGGCGAAGTGCCCTCCGGTCGGCTTTCGTCTGCTCGGCAAGTTGCTGGAACTCTGCACTTCGCGCGATGAGAGGTGACAAATCGAAGCCATAGGCTTGCTCGACAGCGCCCCCCTGCCCTTTCCGGGCAAAACGCTTGCCGTTCGGACTGTCGCGACGAATGATCAGACCGCACTCAACGAGATTGGCCAGATGACGCCGCAAGGTTGCCGGCGACATGCCGTTTGCGCGCGCAATTAGCTGCTCGTTGGATGGCCAGACCACAAGCTGTCCATCCCCACAAAGCTCCGTCTCCGGATGAAACGACAGCAATGCATCGAGAATTGCCAAGCCTCGATCGGTCGCGCCTATCGCATTGCGCGCTTCCTTTATATCTCTGAAAACCTGCCACTTGTGCACGCGCGCATCGCTGGCGACTTCCTTTGTCGCCATCTGCGCTGCGAGCATTCCAAGCGACATCGACCGCCGCCCAAACGGCGTCGTTGCCAAATGCGTTTGCATCTTTCCCTCACCTTACGTTGAGGCAAAAGAATTCTGCTCGCCAAAACGACGCACCGAGCCTCAAGGACTCTTGACAGCGATTCGTGGATTTGCGATTCTCAGTGTTGCTACACGATCTGAGAAGGCTTCCGCGGCGGTGACGTTTCGGGGGCCTTTTCTTTTGCCGGCTAGTGCTCCTTTGGTCCAGAATTTCGGAACTCATCGTACAAAGCCTGCAAGCGCTGCTGGATGAAGGTTCCAAATTGCGGGTTCACGCGCTTGTCGAAAGTAAGGACAAGGCGCTTGTCATTCTCAGAAATCGAAACCGGCGTGGTACCGTCGGAGGCTGTCCAGCCTATGGGCGCAGCCCTTACCTTCACGGTAGCCAGTAGCTTATGCACCGCGTTGAAGCGGTCATCGCTCGTCATCGCGGCAAATTCATCATCACTGACAAGCTTGGCAACTCGCGCGCGTTTCGCACGATCTTCAAGCATATCTGCTACTTCGGCCCAGCGCTGGCGACCAATCGATGGGGCCGAACCAACCGCCTCAATAATGTCCGCAGGTACCCGCTTCACCAGCGCGATCATTCGAGACAGAGCTGCTTTGTCCACGCCCAGCGCAGACATGATCACGTCCCGAGAAAATCCACGTTCCTCAAGTCGAAGCGCAAAATAGCAGCGCTCAATATAACTGAGGTCCTGGCGGCTGTTGTTTTCCTGCCCTTGGCTGACAACCAGTTCTTCGTCGGAGAGCTCGCGGACGACCGCTTTGACCTGAATGCCAAGCTTACGGATCGCCGACAGACGACGATGGCCATAGGCCAGCTGGTACCGGCCCTCCTCCTGCGGGTGCGGACGAACGAGAATGGGAACCAGCTGACCGTTCTCGCGAATTTGCTGAACGAGCGCTTCTTGCTGTTCCGCGTCGACACCAAGCCTATCCACCACAATCGCACTATCGATTGTCGCAGGATCAAGCTCGATCACCGCATGTCCCTGGCTCAGCTTGCGCTCGATCTCCTCCGCGCGCGACGCACGGGAATTTATCGCTTCAAGCGACTGGGATATCGCCCCGACGGGCGTAGATGGTGTGAGGTTGAGCCCCATAAGCGGTCGAGCCGGCTGGCGAGGCGTTTGTGTTGCCTCGGCAGGAGCCGGATCGGTATTTGCAATCTCGAAAAGGTGCTTGCGCGCCATACCTACTTCCGTTTCCAGGTCTTGCGGACCAGGTCTTCGATCTCCTCGTTGACCTTTGTCAGTGACTCCAGAGCGCGGTCATACGTTCCGCGTGTGAATTGTGAGCGCTCCACCTCATAAAGCGTCTGCTTCGTCAGCCCGGCATCTGAAATGGCGGTCGACTTAAGCATTGGATTTTCCAGAACGCGATTGCCGAAGATCGATCGCATGAAGCCGGCCATCTGGCTTTGCGGTCCGTCATTCGGCTCGTACCGAGTGACAAGATAACGCATCCAGTCATAATCAGTGTCGCCTCCAGCATCTTCAACGACGGCCAGAAGATCCGACGTCATGTGCAGGAACTGTGACATCGACATCACGTCCAGCATCTGCGGATGAACGGTGATGAGAACCGCGGTCGCCGCGCATAGGGCTGACAAGGTCAGGAAGCCAAGCTGCGGTGGGCAGTCGATAACAACGATGTCGTAGGCACTTTCAATTGCGGAAAGCGCCTCGCCAAGTCTGCTGAAGAAAATCGTTTCCTGCGCGCGGTCAGCCAGGACCTTGGCTGTCTCGTGCTCAAATTCCTGGAGTTCGAGATTGCCCGGAATGACATGGAGACCCGGCGTGTATGTCGAGCGCACGATTTCGGTGATGTGCCGACGCTGCGGGCCATAGCGCAACGCGCCATAGAGCGTGTCACCCGAACTCACATCGAGTTCCGGTTGATGCCCGAACATTGCGGACAGACTTGCCTGCGGGTCGAGATCGATAGCCAGAACCCGATAGCCACGCAGAGCAAGATACTGCGCAAGGTGCGCGGATGTCGTCGTCTTTGCGCTGCCACCCTTGAAGTTCATCACCGAGATGACTTGCAGCTTTTCACCCGGGCTCCGGTGGCGAACATATTTGCGCATCCCGCCCTCATCGAGGACGTGGCGGATATTGTTGATGTCATCGACGGAATAGAGACGGCGCCCATTTGGCTGTGGCTGCGGGCCGTGACCTTCTGCTGCGATCTGGCGGAGATACCCTTCGTGGATTCCGATAAAGCTGGCAGCTTCGCTGGGCGTGAAGAGACGAATGCTCTTTTGGGCGGTCGGGGGGAAGATGCGCTGTTGGTGCGCCTGGAGCTGGCGCGAGAGCTCGGCCGCATCCGACGCAATCATCTTCCGCAGATTTGGCGGTGAAGCCTCCGCGAAATTTGTCATATCCAACATGCCACCTTCGATCCGCGCTTTTTTTGCGATATTTCTTCAAAATGCGCAGATGAAGATGCGATGATTCTCGCGCCGGGGCAAACCCTTTTTCGTTAACGGAAAGTTAACGCCGATTCTGCCCTGGGGACAGTCGTTTGCGCGGCTAAATGATTGTACGCGTACAACGCCCCTGCCCTACCCCGAAATTGAAAGCCGGCAGCATTGCCGCCGGCTCCATATACTTTGGCAGGCGATGAGCCCTCAGCCGCCAAGTCCGCGTTCCACAATGCGCGCGAGCCTTTCAGAAAACGCGAAAGGGTCCACTGGCTTATCGCCATCCAAAACTCGCGCTTCGTCATAAAGGAGATGCGCGACGTCCTCACGAAATGCCGGGTCGTCATCTCCCTTTGCCGCAAGGGCCACGATGCGCGTATTGCGGGGATTGATCTCAAGAATGGGCTTTGTCACCGTCTCAAGCCGGCCCGCTGCGCTTAACAAACGTTCAATCTGTCGGTCGGGTCCATGGTCCGGCGCAACCAGACACACGGCGCTTTCGGTCAACCGGTCTGACGCTCGGACATCGCTCACCGCATCGCCCAAGGTCGACTTGATGAACGAGATAAATGCGTTGACCTCCCCGGACGTCTCCTCTTCGACTTTATCCTCGGTGTTGTCTGTAAGTGGGATGTCGGGCAGGTCGCTGCCACCCTGCGTTACGGATTTGAAGGTCTTGCCTTCAAACTCGGATACGCTGGTGACCCAGAAGCTGTCGACCGGGTCAGTTAGCAGCAACACCTCCACCCCGCGTGCACGAAAACCTTCCAGCTGCGGCGACGCTTCCAACCTAGCGCGGTCGTCTCCACTGATATAGTAGATCGCCTTCTGACCAACCTTCATGGCGCCGGTGTAGTCGGAGAGGCTGCGCCACTCGTCACCCGCAGTGCTGTGGAAGCGCGCGAGCTTCAGCAGCTGTTCCTTGCGCTCCCAGTCCTCGTAAATGCCTTCCTTGAGGACGACGCCGAAACTCTCCCAGATCTTGATGAACGCGTCGCCGTCGTTTTCGGCAAGCTTCTCCAAGTCGCCCAGGATCCTGTTCGTGACGCCTTTCCTGATGGCCGCGAGAAGGGGGCTTTCCTGTATCATCTCGCGTGACAAGTTCAGGGGCAGGTCCGCTGAATCAACCAGGCCGCGCACGAAGCGAAGATACCTTGGCAGAATATCCGCCTCGTCCGTAATGAAAACCCGACGAACATAGAGGCGGAAGCGGCCGGTACGATCCGGATCAAAAAGGTCGAACGGACGCGAACCCGGAACATATGCAAGGGCGCTGTATTCCTGACGCCCCTCAGCGCGGTAGTGAACAATCGCAGCCGGCTCGTCAAAATCACCGGAAATCCCGCGGTAGAATTCCGTATATTCCTCGGACTTGATTTCGCCCTTTGATCGCGTCCATAGCGCAGTCCCGTCTGCAATCTGACGCGCCTCACCGCCAGGCTTCTCTACAAGATAAACGGGGACCGCGACATGTCCGGACTGTTCCTTGATCAACTTCTCCAGTGTGTAGGACTGGGCGTAGTTTTCGGCATCGTCCATTAAGTGAAGGACAACGCGAGTGCCGCGGGCGGGAGTTTCGTCAGAGAGAGCTTGGCCGATTTCGTAGGCGCCCTTGCCGTCCGATGACCATCGCCATGAGCCCTCGCCGCCAGCCGCGCGAGAGAAAACCTCGACCTTCTCCGCAACCATAAACGCAGAATAAAAGCCGACACCAAACTGCCCGATGAGCTCAGCACCCTCACCCGCTTTTGCGGCCTCAATGCGCTCCATGAATGCTCGGGTTCCCGAACGTGCGATCGTGCCGAGTGCTTCCACGAGATCTTCCCGGCTCATACCAATGCCGTTGTCCTCGATAGTCAGCCTCTTGCGTTCAGCATCCGCTGTAACGGTGATGCAAAGCGCCTTTCCATCGGCAAGCAGTTCAGGGCGGGTAATCGCCTCGTAGCGGAGCTTTTCGCATGCGTCGGCAGCGTTTGAAATCAGCTCGCGCAAGAACACGTCGCGGTCCGAATAGACGGAATGAACCATCATATGAAGGAGACGTGCGACATCAGCTTCGAAAGAGAGCGTTTCGGGAGCGATCGTATCACTGGTCATTCACACACCTGGATCTATCTTGATTGGCGGGATGCCAAGGGCAGCCGCCGCGATCAGACTGTCAGCATTGATAATAAGTGGGGTTTGGGTTCGACCGCTGCGGCCCATGATGTTGTACGCGTACAACCAGCCGAAGCTAAGACATTCCACCCCCCGGAACGGAGCTAATCCGCCAATTGCGCAGTTTCAAGAGCAGTAGGGGCAGGGCGGTCACCTCTCGCTCGTCGCCCGCGCACCATCATCCTGCGGCGAATGTGAGGCTTACGGCAGTGCCCCGCTCCGAGACGATCTCCAGATCTCCCCCAACCTGGGCCGCGAATGCCTCAATCAACCGGCTGCCCATCCCCTTTCGGCCCGACGAGAAATCGTACCCACGTCCGTTATCGATGACGCTAAGACGGGCTCTTCCACCTTCCGCTGCGAGCGTCACCTTGAGCAAGCCGCGGCTCGCCTCTTTGAAGGCATGTTTGAACGCATTGGAGACAACTTCGTTCAAAAACAGGCCCAAGGGCAGGGCGCGATCGCGTGCAATCACCAGCGGCTCAAAGGACGTCTCGACATCAACCTCCCCTGGGAAACCAGCCACAACATCGCTAACGAGCCGTTCGAAATATGGGGCAAGGTCCAACCGGTCGAATTGATCGGAGCCGTAGATCTGCTCATGCACCGCAACCATCGCACCAATGCGACGAGTAAGATCATCCTTGCTGTCCTGTGGCATAGGCTGAAGACGAATAAGGGAGGAAACTGCCTGAAGATTGTTCTTCACACGATGATGAATTTCGCGCAGCAAAAACTCATTATGTTCAAGGGCTTGCACCAGTTGCCGGTTACGTTTGGCATCAGCACGAAGCAGATGCACAATCCAGCCCACCCCCAGTACCAGCAGCCCGATCATAGGTAGTCCAACAGCAAGCCCACTGCGCAAGCTTGACCAGAAAAGCCGGAGCGCCTCCACGCGCGCGATCCCCGTCGTCGCGATCATCGGCCAGTTTTTTACAACTCGATACCCCGCAATCCTTGGCATGCGATCGGTTACGGCTGAAGCGCTGTGGTAGAAGCCACCAGGACTGTCGTGCACCTTCGAAAAAAGCAGCGACGATGAAATATTCATCGCTTCCGGCAGCTGCGGATATCGCGCGACAATCCATCCGTCGGGCCGCACGATCGCAACAGAGGATCCCGGCCCCAATTCCATGAGAGACCAATATTCGGACATAGTACGGGTCGGGATTGCAATACTTGCCGCCCCGTGAAACTGCGAGTTTCGCATGATCCGCCTCGCGACGACGAACACCTGCTCGCCGCTAAGCCGCTCTTCCAATTGAGGGGAGATAACGATGGCATCTCCATCGCGCAACTGCCGGAAATACTCCCGATCAGAGACATCGATCCCAATGGCTTCGGGCACACTCGACATGCGCAACTGGCCATTCTCGTCATAGACTGAATACTGAAAATTATCCGGCAGATCAGCCACCGCCTCGCGGATGTTGGCGATAGCTCCCGGCGTCGCACGAATGGGCGCAGCATCGATCGTGGCGTCGATGCGCCGAAGCGCCTGGTCGCTGGCTTCCATCACCCATTCCATATGAGCCGCTACAACTTGAGCTGATGATTGTGCGCGCGCCTCGCTGAGGCTAATGGCGCCATTATAGTTCTGCCAGATCATCAGAATGCCCAGGACAGAGATCCCAAGCAGCATGATCACGGCAAGCCAAATAGCTGCGAAAGGAGCAGCAATCAGGCTAGCCCACCTCGTCTTCCTCTGGCGTCCCTGCGAGAGCTGCGCCAATTATACCCCTCCTTGCCTTAAACGGGCAGGGAGAAATTACCGCGAAAAATTCCGGCTGTCTCGCAGGTTCCTCGTCATCTATGAAACCGTCACGGCTGCCTCAGCCAGCCGGCCCCAAGCTTAACTTTGGCATTGTCACCGAGGTCCGGTCGCCCTGCGCCAACCGCCGCAGCGATCATCGTGATGTAGCTGGATACGGTACCGGGACTATCCCAATATTGCGCATCCTTCGGGGAAACCTTGAGAACCCGGATGTTCGGATCGTCAGAGTCATCCCACCAGGCTTTGGCGGGCGTTGACCACAATTCATTCACCTTGGCACGGTCGTTCGACACGACTGCAGTACCGGTCAATGCAACGTATTTCTGATCGCTGGTGTCCGCAAAGGCGAGCCCCACATGCGCGGAGGCATCGATCTCGTCGTCCTTGTGGCTGCGAACGTCAGTTAGGAAATATATGGCATTTTCATCCCGGTCCACGTGCGCTGCCATGGGGCGCGATCGTATATCTTCACCATCCTTTGTGGACAGAATGCAAAAGCCGATCTTGCGCATCAACTCCCAAACACGATCAGCATCATCACTGGTCATTGCTCTGGTCCTTTCAACCTAAGTACATGCAGAACTGGACAAAGCGAGGGATGTTCCCAGATCAGTTGACCGTCACGACAAGCACCGAGCAGATATCCGCACCACTCGCCTCATAAGAATGCGGCAAACTGGAATCAAAGGCGATCGCATCCCCTTCTTCCAAGATGTGCGCTTCCTCCTCGATGCGGACAGTCAAAACGCCGCTCAGCACGTACAGCATCTCCTCGCTGCCATGCTGATGCGGCTCCGACGCACTCGCATCAACCGGAAATACCGCCACGTAGGATTCCAGCTTCCTGTCGGGCAGGGGGAAATTGATGCTTTCGAACAGATAGCTAGGCTCAGTAGAGCCAGCGGGGATAGGCAGCCGCAGCCGATCCTTCCGCCTCGTGATGGCAACGCGTGGTCCGCCGCGCGAGAAGAAATGGTTCAATTCGACCCCGAACACCAGCGCGATCCGTAACAGTGTCGGCAACGTGGGAAACAGTTGACCGCGCTCAATCTTCGAAAGCATGGCCGGCGACATCCCGGTGTGCTCGCCCAATTGGACGAGACCCATCTTCTTTTTGAGCCGCATGGCCCGGATTCGCGGCCCGATCTGATACCGCTCGAGCTCCGTCGTCAGTGTATCCGAAAGCACAAAGCCAACTCCTTTTCTCAAGAGGAATATAGGGCGACGCTGTTTTTCCTTTCAAGAGAAACTGCTTTCATCTCACGAAATATTGAGTAGCAGTAGAAATTGTTTGCGCCACATGAAAGATGTCGGAAAAAAATTCCGACGAGGAACGAGGAGAAAAATGATGAGAATGACGTTTGCTCTCGCCGCAGGCCTGATCGCTATCGCAATTCCCGCTCACGCCCAGGATAAGGATATCGTCGATACTGCGGTCGCCGCAGGTGAGTTCACCACTCTTGCAGCAGCGCTTGATGCAGCTGGTCTCGTTCAGACCCTGAAAGGGGAGGGGCCCTTCACCGTCTTTGCCCCGACTGATGCAGCCTTTGCAAAACTTCCAGCAGGAACGGTCGAGGAACTACTCCGGCCTGAAAACAAGGAAAAGCTTGCAGCAATCCTTACCTATCACCTCGTGCCCGGGAAGGTGATGGCCGCCGATGTTGTCAGCCTCGATGAAGCAAAGACAGTCAACGGAGAGACCATCGAGATTCAGGTCGACGGCAATTCTGTGAGAGTTAATGATGCGTCTGTCACGGCAACCGACGTCGCCGCAAGCAACGGGGTGATTCACGTCATCGACCAGGTGATCCTCCCGCCTGAAGGCTAGTCGAATAGTCAGGGGAGGGGAGGGGCCTTCGCCATAGCCCCTCCCCTCTTTGAAAGAGCAAGACGGAACACCGGCGTAACAACCGCGTTACCTGCAGATGGAGCACGGAAAATCGAGAATCCGCAAGAACATCGGCACCGCCGCAGTGGTCGGCATCATAGCCCTCACAATCATCACCGCGTTTTATGTCGGGATGTCGGACGACAGCTCGAAGACCATAGTGCCGGTTCCAATCGATGCACCGCGACCGTGATCTTGGAACAGCCGCGACTTACCCTTGTTCGACGCGAAGAAGGCCAATGTTCAACGCGAAGAAAGGATGCGTTATGACCAACGATCACAACGAATGGATGCATCCGGATTCAGAGCATGAAGCTCTTGTCCGCGAACTCGTAGAGGCCACCGACCTTTCTCCGCTGCAAGCCAAGGAGCTCGTTACCAAGCATGGGACGGACCGCGGGAAGCTGTTTGAGCTCGCCCGGACGATGAAAGCCGAGGGATAAGTCAAGCCGCACGCAGGCTTTGACGTGCCAGCGCAGAGATCAGATCCGTCTGCGTCACGATCCCAACAATCTGTCCGTCATCAAGGACTGGCACCGCATCGGCTCGGTGCGATGCAAGGATCGGCAACAAGGCGGCCAGGCGTGTATCTGACTGTGCCGCTTTGGGCCTCTTCATGATGTCCCTCGCCCTGCGGGCGGACCGTCGTTGCGCCCAGTTGGGCAGCAGCCGTCGCGCACCTTGTGGGCGTCTGCCGCCCAATGATCCTTCAATCAGGTCCAACTGGAAGATGACGCCTTCATATTTACCGTTTTCGACCACCGGCAATGAAGTGAACCCGTACTGAATGAAGAGCGACGCCACGTCTTGAAGGGGCGCGTCGGGCGACACTGTCACCAGATCTCGCGACATAATGTCTGCGGCAGTCTGTGGTGAAACTCGGTGACTGGCCGCCTGCAACTCTGCAGCTCCGATCAAGCGCGCGAGATCCTCAACGCCCAGGTTGAGCGATTGCTTGTATCTAGCCAGTATTCCCGCAAGCTCATCCTCGCTCAATCCGAGACGCTCCTCGGGCGCAGGATCAAGCGTGCCCTTTGCGTTCGGCTCATTGAACTGGCGCAGGGGGTACCGTCGCCCGGTCAGTGGCGCGTACATCGCGGCCACAACAACCAGCACCGCAGTCCCCAGCGCAACAGGAACGAACGCGAAGCCAAACCCAAGCGGTACAATCGTCTCGGCGCCGATCGCCACCATCATCGCTACCGCGCCGCCTGGCGGATGCATCGCCCGGCAGAGGGCCATGGCAAGTATTGCTGCAGCCACCGATAGCGGGACGTTGAAGACCGGAACAGGCACCATCATGCAGACTGCGATGGCTGCCAATGCTGAGACCGTGTTGCCGACAATCGCCGGCCACGGCTGAGCGAGCGGGCTGTTCGGCGCCGCATACAAGAGCACCGAGCTCGAACCAAACGGGGCGACGAGGTAAACCGCGAGCCACAAATCCTGCGATATGAGCATCGCAACGATGACGGTTGCGGCGATGCCGAGCAGCGCTCCGAAAGAAGCGCGAACACCTTCGCGTACAGGCACTGCGGCGCCCGGGCAGAGAGCTCGCAGGTAGTGTGAGAAAGGAAGAATCAGGCGACGCATCGGTACCAGGAAGTCATACGCAGATGCGTAGTATTGGAAGGCTATATCTTACTCAGTGCGTACCCTTCTATCTGAACTCCTCCAAATTGGAAGGGCAGGCATTTCCGAACCAGTTCCATGATTAGAATCGCATTTCAAATCCAAGGTTGACAACAGCGCTGATCCGTTCAGCCTTCAACAGGAAGAACTTGGGAGGGTTCGTGTGCTGCCGAAAGAGAGCTACGACTACATTATTGTGGGCGCGGGCACGGCAGGTTGCGTTCTTGCCAATCGCCTGACCGCGAATGGGCGCTCCCGTGTCCTGCTGCTCGAAGCGGGAGGCACTGACAATTATCACTGGGTCCATATCCCGGTCGGCTACCTCTACTGTATCGGCAATCCCCGCACCGACTGGCTGATGAAGACCGCCCCGGAGAAGAACCTTAACGGGCGGTCGCTTGTTTATCCGCGCGGCAAGGTTCTCGGCGGATGCTCATCCGTGAACGGGATGATCTATATGCGCGGCCAGGCCGCCGATTATGACGGCTGGCGGCAGATGGGCAATGCCGGGTGGGGCTGGGAAGACGTTCTGCCCTACTTCATGCGCTCAGAAGATCATCACGCCGGCAAGACTGCCCAACACGGGACAGGCGGTGAGTGGAAAGTATCGAAACAGCGTCTGAAATGGGACATCCTTGAAGCTGTTCAGCGCGGCGCGATGGAATTCGGCATCATGCCGCGGGCCGACTTCAATGATGGCGACAATGAAGGTTCCGGCTTCTTTGAGGTTAACCAGCATAAGGGAATTCGCTGGAACACCGCCAAGGGCTTTCTGCGACCAGCGCTAAAACGACCGAACCTGCACCTGATCACCAACGCTCTCGCTGAAAAGGTCTTGCTAAACTCCCGGCAGGTTACTGGCGTTCAGTACCGAGTGGGACAGCAAGTCTTCACCGCCAACGCAGAGATCGAAGTGATCTTGTGTTCCGGTGCGATCAACTCGCCAAAGCTGCTGGAGTTGTCTGGCATTGGAAAGCCGGAAATCCTTCACTCACTTGGCATAGACGTCCGATTTGAACGTCCGGAAATTGGCGAAAATCTTCAGGATCATCTGCAAATTCGCACCGTCTACAAAGTCAACGGTGCGAAGACGCTCAACTCGATGTTCAACAGCCGAATCGGCAAGGCGCGCATTGCTCTGCATTACGCACTCCTTCGCGCCGGACCGATGTCGATGGCCCCCAGTCAGTTCGGCATCTTCACCAAGTCGGACCCGGCACTCGCTACTCCAGACCTTGAATATCACGTGCAGCCGCTCTCGACTGACCGGCTTGGCGACCCGTTGCACAAATATCCGGCAATCACCGTGTCAGTCTGCAACCTTCGTCCCGAGAGCCGCGGCAGCGTCCACGTCAGCTCATCGGACCCGACGGCTCAGCCTGTCATTGCACCCAACTACCTGTCCGCCCCGCGCGATCGCGAGGTCGCGATCGCCTCAGTAAGGCAGGCGAGGCGTATCATGAACGCGAAAGCGCTTGCTCCCTATCGTCCGGAAGAGGTTTTACCGCGTCCCGAAATCGACACAGATGACGATCTTCTGCAGACCATCGGAGATATCGCAACAACCATCTTCCATCCGGTTGGAACCTGCCGCATGGGCGTGGACGATCAAGCGGTGGTCGATCCGCGGTTGCGTTTCCGGGGACTAGGCGGTCTTCGCATCGTTGACGCCTCGATCATGCCCAAGATTACCTCCGGGAACACGGCATCGCCGGTCGTAATGATCGCTGAAAAGGCCGCGGACATGATCCTTGAAGACGCCCGGAACATGTAAGCTTCTCAGTAGATGAGCCGTCTTCGCTGTAGTTTTTGCGCTGATATCTGGTCATCAGGCTTCTCTTCTGAATAAGTCGGAGCTGCATTGGCAAGACGCGATTCAATTGTTATAGATTGTTACAATTATGCCAGCTGGGGAGGCTGGCGAGGGGAGGCTCAGCGTGGACAGTACAATCCTCGCGTTCCTGGTCCAGGACGGCGTTACCAGCGGAGCGATCTATGCGCTGCTCGGCCTGTCGCTCGTTCTGGTCTTCGCAGTAACGCGCGTCATTTTCATTCCTCAGGGCGAGTTTGTCGCCTATGGGGCACTAACTCTTGCAGTGCTTGATGTTGGGCGTGTTCCTGGAACACTCCCTTTGTTGCTGGGGCTCGGAATCGCGTCCTTCCTCTTCGACCTGATCGCGATGAGGCGCGGCTTTCGTTCGCAGCTACTCGTCACCAGCGCCCTGCTGAATCTTGCATTGCCGGCGCTTGTCTATGGCTTGGTCGTAACGGTGATGCCGATGCAGCCCGGTCCAATCGTTCGGGCGCTTCTGACGATCCTGATCATCGCTCCGATGGGGCTCTACATTTACCGGGTGGCGTACCGGCCTCTGGCTGACGCCTCTGTCCTCGTCCTGCTCATAACGTCTGTCGGCGTGCATCTGGCGCTGATGGGCATGGGCCTCTTTGCCTTCGGCGCCGAAGGACTACGCGCACAGCCTCTCGCACGCGGAAGCTACTCACTCGGCTTCCTGCCGATCCCGGCTCAGAGCTTGTGGATCTATGGCGCGACCATTGCTGCGATGGTCGGTCTTTACGTCTTCTTCGAACGTTCAATTCTTGGCAAGGCGCTGCGTGCGACTGCCGTTAACCGACTGGGCGCTCGCCTTGTCGGCGTACGGACCAACCTGACCGGCGGCACCGCGTTCGTGCTCGCCTCGACCATTGGCGTGATCTCCGGCGTCCTCATCGCTCCGATCACGACGATCTACTACGACACCGGTTTCCTGATTGGCCTGAAGGGATTTGTGGCAGCCATCATAGGCGGCCTCTCCAGCTTCCCACTCACAGCCATCGCGGCAATCACCGTCGGTCTGGTGGAAGCTTTCGCTTCATTCTTCGCCAGCAATTTCAAGGAGATCATTGTCTTCTCGCTGATAATTCCGGTGCTGGTCTGGCGCTCGCTGACCACAGACCCGCATGAGGATGAATGATATGAAGGGCCTGAACATCTCGCTCCCGGGGCTGGCGGCGATTGCGCTGCTTGCGATCATCCCACTTCTGCCTGTGCCGCCTTTCGTCATCACGTTGATGGACAATATCGGCCTCGCATCTCTGGTTGCTATCGGCCTGGTACTGCTGACCGGGGTTGGCGGCCTCACATCTTTCGGACAAGCCGCGTTTTGCGGATTCGGCGCCTACACAACGGCGCTACTGACCACCTCATACGGGCTGTCACCGTGGTTATCACTGCCTGTCTCACTGGCAGTGGGCGCGATGTGTGCGCTGCCGCTCGGCCTGATCACCATGCGCCTGTCCGGTCACTATCTGCCTCTCGGCACGATCGCCTGGGGCATCGCACTCTATTATCTCTTCGGCCAGCTCGATTTCCTCGGCCGGTACGATGGCATCACCGGTATTCCGCCGCTCGAAATCGCGGGGCATCGCTTCCTTGACACCACGTCCATGTACTACGTGATCTGGACGTTCGTTCTGCTTCTGGCCTTTGGCGCTCGAAACCTGCTGGACTCGCGTGTCGGACGAGGAATTCGTGCCCTGCGTGGCGGGTCGGCAGCGGCTGAAGCCTTCGGTGTCAACACCGGACGTGCGAAGCTCACAGTGTTCGTTTTCGCAGGCGTTGCCGCAGCTTTGTCGGGCTGGCTCTATGCGCATCTCCAGCGCACGGTCAACCCGACGCCGTTCGGGCTCAATATGGGCATCGAATACCTGCTGATGGCCGTGTTAGGCGGAGCAGGCCATATCTGGGGCGCGATCTTTGGTGCAGGCATTGTGCTCCTTCTCAAAGAATTGCTCCAGCGCTACCTGCCTTGGCTGATCGGTGCCAGCGGCAACTTCGAAGCTGTGTTCTTTGGGATCCTTCTCGTCGCTATGCTGCAATTTGCACGCGACGGCCTCTGGTCATTCGTCTTGCGCATCCTGCCGGAGAAGGCACCGAAGCCACGAGCGGAAGATGGCACCGCCCCCTTGGCAAAGCGGGAGATGCCGGCACATGGCTCACCCCTGGTCACGCTCGACAAAGCTCGGAAGCAGTTTGGTGGTCTCGTCGCCGTCAACGATGTCAGCTTTGAGATCGGTGCGGGCGAAATCATAGGCCTAATTGGCCCTAACGGAGCCGGCAAGAGCACCACCTTCGACCTGATCACGGGCGTGACAACACTCAGCGGCGGCCAGATCCGGCTTAGCGGGCGCGACGCCGGCGTTCATCGGCCCGGAGACGTCGCCCGGCAGGGTGTTGCGCGCACCTTCCAGCATGCCAAGATTTTCCCTGACATGACTGCCTTGGAAAACGCTGCTCTCGGTGCTCATCTTCGCGGAAATGCTGGAGTGATGCGCAGCTTCCTGCACACGGAACGTGCCGAAGAAGCGCAGATCCTTGCCGAAGCAGACCGTCAACTTGAGCGCGTTGGCCTGGCGGAGGCGCGTGACCGGCCTGCGGGAGATCTACCGCTTGGACAGCTTCGCATCCTTGAAATTGCCCGAGCGCTCGCACTCGACCCTAATCTGCTGCTGCTTGATGAGCCGGCAGCAGGGTTGCGTCACGGGGAGAAGCAGCAATTGGCAGATCTTCTGCGCAAGCTGCGGGCCGAGGGCGTTGCCATCCTGCTTGTCGAACACGACATGAGCTTCGTCATGGAATTGGTTGATCGCCTGGTTGTGCTCGATTTCGGCACCGTCATCGCTGAGGGTGACCCTCACAAGGTAAGGAATGACCCTGCGGTGATCGCTGCATATCTTGGAGGCGTCGCATGACCGCTCCCCTTCTTCAGCTCAAGGATATTCGTGTCTCCTACGGCCGGGCTGAGGTCGTCCACGGCATTTCGCTAGACGTTGCCACCGGCTCCATCGTCTCTGTTATCGGCGCTAATGGTGCCGGGAAAACGACGCTTCTCAACGCTGCGATGGGCGTTATTCCCAGCAGCGGCACCATTCATTATCGAGGGAAACCCGCTCCTCATTCAGTCGAGGGGCGAGTTCAGGCTGGCATGTGCCTGGTCCCTGAGCGACGTGAGCTGTTCACGTCGATGTCGGTCGAAGACAATCTGGCCTTGGGCGGATTTTTGCGAAGCGCAACCGAGCGCAAAGAGACGCTTGAAGACGTCTACAACCGCTTTCCCCGTCTAAAGGAACGGCGCACGCAAATTGCCGGCACGCTTTCCGGCGGCGAGCGTCAGATGCTGGCTCTTGGGCGTGCGCTGATGAGCCGGCCGCAATTGTTAATGCTTGACGAGCCGAGCCTAGGCCTTGCGCCAAAGATCGTTGCGGAGATCCTTGGCATCGTTTCCGAATTGAGAGCGACCGGAGTATCCATTCTCCTCGTGGAGCAGAATGCACGCGCGGCGCTGGAAATTTCGGACGACGCGTATCTGGTAGAACTGGGAGAAGTTCGTCGCTCCGGCAAAGCCGCGGAGATGGCAGCGGATCCGGCCCTGGTCGAAAGCTATCTGGGTGGAGCTACAGGCTCGTAAGCTCTGGACCTCCCGCTTCCCTGTACACCCGAAAAAATGGCCCGGATCTCTCCGGGCCTTCTCGTTTCTAGCCTGTAAAAGCCGTTATTTGATCAGATCAAAGCTGCCATCGTTCTTGGGCGAAGGGGCCAGCAGAACCACAGCGCGCTCATCAAGCCCAAAGTGGTTATCAGCGCTAAATTCGAAGACGCCTTGGCTTGCGGGGAAGGGGCCGCCGGTCTCAATGGCATCGCGCAGCGCCTCACGGAACTCTTGCGTGCCTGGCTCGGCCACCTGCTTTGCAATCGGGATCGCCCGCTTCAGGATCGCCATGGCATCATGGACGTGCGCGCCAAACTGCGTACGCGTCCCGGCACCGAACTTCTCCTCGTAAGCAGTTACGTAATCCAGGCCTTCCTCTTTCGTCTCCGAAGCATCGTCCTGGAGTTCCGCAACCATCACCGGGCCGGAGGCGAAGACGGTGTCCTTCGCCGCTTCGCCAGCGATACGCAGGAAGTCGAAGGTTACCGCGCCATGCGTCTGGTAAATGGTGCCCTCAAAACCGCGCTCGCGCAGAGCCAGCTGTGGAAGAGCAGCGCCAGTGCCGGAAGCACCCACGAAGACTGCGTCCGGCTGCGCAGCTACCAGCTTCAGCACCTGGCCAGAAACGGAGGTGTCCGGACGCGCGTAGCGCTCATCAGCAATAAGCTCGAGCCCGTACTCTTCACCGATCGCCTTGAACTGATTGACCCACAGATCGCCATAGGAATCGGAGAAGCCGATATAACCGACGCGCTTGACCCCATCATCCTGCATCTTCTTGAATAAAGTGCGGGCAATAAGACCAGCGTCCTGCGGCATCACGAAGGTGTACTTCGTCGCAGCAACATTCGGCGGAATCGGCGAGCATGCCAGATGAGGAATGCCAACTTCGTTTGCCACGTTGGAGATCGCAATCGATCCCGGCGTCAGCGCGGAGCCGACGATGACGTCAACCTTGTCGTCATTTGCAAAACGACGGGCATTGGTCGTGGCAATGGAGGGGTCCCCCGCATCGTCAAGAACGATGACATTCAGCTTCTCGCCGTCGATCTCAGTCGGCCAAAGTTCGACAGAATTCTTCAGCGGAATGCCGAGAGCCGCGCCGGAACCGGTCGACGAGACGGTCACACCAATCGTGATGTCGGCCAACGCAAGACCGCTCATCATGGTCGTGAACATAGCTGCGGCCGCAATGCGGCCGATGATTTTCTGCATAAATACCTCCCCAACAGTCCAGGCAAAAGAATTGGATTGCTCATTGTTATTCTGCATATCTTTATCATCCGAAGTCAATCGCTCGGTGCACAAGCGACAATTTAAGCAACGTCTGATTTTGTGCCTGACAGCGGACACCCTCCAAATGGTATGGCGTCGACATTCGCATCCTTGATCCCCCCGTTTGGACGCGCTACGGACCTGAACCACCATGTGAGATGTCCATGTCACACGCATACCGTCCTGGAATGAATATCTGGATACAGGCCACAGATGAGGAGCGCGCCACTGCATCGGAGCGCTTGGCATCGATCGTCCGCGCGCACGTTGATGATCTGGTCAAAAAATTCTACGCAAGTTTCCTCGCCCACGATGACGGCGCGGCTTTTCTCGACCACTCTGTCGTCACCAATCGGCTGAGCCATTCGCTCCGCAACTGGCTTCTGGAGCTTGTCAGCGTCGATCCGCTGGGCGACCTGACGAAATTCGATCAGCGTCAGGTTAAGGTAGGTGAAGTTCACGCCCGCCTGAAGATCCCCAATCACCTGGTGATGGAGGGGATCACCCTCCTGAAGACCGAAATCTCGTTAAAGGTCGCCGATCTCGATCTCGACAGTACGGAAACCGCGAAGACCATCATCCTGCTTGGGGAGTTGATGGATTACGCTCTGCGCCTGATGACGGAAGCGTACTTGACCGACACTGACCGCCGGACACGCACCGACGAGGCATTCCGCCTGCTCTCGCTTGGACAGGACATTCATCTGGAGCGCGAAACGCAGCGTGCTGCTCTCATGGAGTGGTCGCAATCGGTCCTGTTCAGCCTGTTCGGCAACGGATCCCAGAACATCGCCAAGCTCGCCAATTCCGCTTTCGGTCTTTGGGTCCGCCATCGCGGCGCCGTCATCTTCCAGGGCGCGCCTCAACTCGACAGCATCAAAACGATCATCCAATTAATCGACACCGACGTGCTGGAGCAGTTTGCATCTGACCCCAACGCAGCCGTTGCTAATCTTGAGGTACAGATAGGCGAAATCAGGTACCACCTGAACGATTTGTTCGATGCCGCCTCGAACATTGAAAACGGACGCGACCCGCTAACCCGAACATTGAACCGCCGCTTCCTGCCCTCGGTCATCGCGCGGGAGATATCGTTCGCCAAGCAAACCAGCACGCCGCTGAGCGTCCTGATGGTCGATATCGATCACTTCAAGTCGATTAATGACACGCATGGCCATGCAGTCGGAGATGCCGTGCTCAGCCATGTTGCCGATATTCTCCTGACGACGGTTCGGCCGACCGACTTCGTGTTCCGATATGGCGGTGAAGAGTTCCTGATCGTTCTGGTAGAAGCCGACACTGATCAGACAATTGCAATTGCTGAGCGCATTCGTACTCGCGTTGCCCAAAAGGCGGCCAATATCCCCGATCGCCAGCCTGTTCGCGCTACGGTGTCTGTCGGGGTTGCCGCCTTCGAAGGCCACCCCGATTACCAATATCTGATCAACGCCGCTGACGAGGCGCTCTATCTGGCCAAGAAAGCAGGCCGGAATCGAGTGGAAACAGGTCGCTCCGAACAGCGGGGGCTCAGCTCATCGTGATGCGGATGAGGAGGTAAAAGATCAGCGCTGTGGAAGCGATCGCCCCAAGTGTCAGCGCCTGAACAAAGCCGATGCTGGTTGCGGCGAACGCAAACGCAACTGCAAGAACAAGGCCCGTAACCGACATCAGAAATAGCGACATTTTTGACTCCTTTTTTCGAGCCTTATGCCCCGCCGCATACGCAAAAGCAGGGCGACATAATGTCAGCGACCTAACGGAAGCTCCCACAGCGATTGTATACATATCGCTTGTCTGCCGCCGCGGCCTGGCTATGATCCCAAATGCAAGCCGAAAGTGGACGTAGATGTAGCATCTCTGTTTCTCAGGCTGTTCAAGTTTTAGACGCAGATGAGAGTAGACGTGCGAGATACAACCAACTGGCTGCAATCGGTCCTGATCATCGCCGCAGGAATTATTGGCGCCTTCCAGATCGGCAAGGTAGCGATCGCAATCCCGCTGCTTCGCGATGATTTAGGCTTGAGCCTGTTTGCCGTATCCTGGGTAGCTGGCGCCTATGCTGCCTTGGGCGTCGTTGGAGGGATGGCCGCAGGCTTCGTCTTTTCATATTTCGCGCTGCGACACGTCATCATATTCGGCCTGCTGATGATCTCCGGCGGCAGTTTCCTCGGCGCGATGTCGGCGGACGCAACCATACTGATTGTCAGCCGGGTGATCGAGGGCATCGGCTTCCTGGGCGTAGTGATTGCGTGCCCCACTCTTTTGCGCAGCATGGTCACCCCTCGAACACAGCAGGTGGTGTTCGCTTTCTGGGCGGCGTACATGCCCGTCGGTGCTGCGACGATGATCTTGATGGGACCAATGCTCATGCAAGGCGACTGGCGCTGGCTCTGGACCCTCAACGGTATTGTTGCAGCAACTCACGCGGTACTGCTGTTTGTCCTCCGTCCTAAAGAAGAAGTGGCAGTCTCGCGGCGCGCAAGCCCGACCATTGGCGACATCTCGGCGGTCTTCAAGGCGGGAACGCCCGTCCTCCTCGCTTTCACTTTCACCCTTTATACAATCCAGTACTTCGCTCTGACCACATTTCTACCTACTTTCTTGATCGATCAGATGGGGCTATCGCTTGAGGTTGCGGGGACGGTCTCTGCCTTGGCGGTGATTGCCAATGCTGTCGGCAACATATCCGCCGGCTTCATCTTGCGAATGGGAGCGCCGCTGTGGGGAATCTTCGCCGTCGTGTTCACCACAATCGGCGTCTGTGGCGTGGCCATCTTCCACGCTTCCAGCCCAATGGAACTTGCCGTTGCCGCCGCCGGCCTGTGTCTTGGCCTTGCGGCTTTGATGCCTTCATCGATCCTCGTCACCATGCCTCGGTTGCTGTCATCCAATCAGCAACTCGCGCTTGCGCTAGGTATGGTACAGCAGGCATCTTCCATCGGTCAGCTCGGTGGCCCGGCCATTCTCGCCTTCTGGATTGAGTGGCAGGGCTGGAACGGCGTGTCTTACCTGTTCATCCTGATCGCGCTCTGCGGTCTGACGATCGCGATGCTGGCCAAGAAAATGCTGCGCTAGTCGCTAAACCAGGAAAAACGCAACCGTCATTACGGCGCCGACCAGCGTGATGAAGATGCGGAGCATCTGAGGGCGGGTTATGCGGCGGGCCAAGGCCGCCCCGACATACCCACCTACCGTGCATGCGATCGCGACAGGCAACGCATAGGTCCAGTCGATCAGGCCCGCCACCATATAGGTGGCGACTGAAACAAGCGACAGAATGGCCGAGATGACATTCTTCAGGCCGTTCATTGCGTTCAGATCAGTAAAGCCGATCAGCCCGAAGCCTGCGAGAAGCATGATGCCGAGGCCGCCGTTGAAGTAGCCGCCATACGTAGCGATGGCGAGAAGCAGGATTGCCGCCACTCCAGCTCCAAGTCCACCGGCACCACGCGCCGTAATCATCTTGAGCAGTGCCGGTCCCGCAGCGAAAACCGCTGTTGCAAGCAAAAGCAGCCAAGGAACGATAACCCGGAACACATCCGGAGAAGTCACAAGAAGGAGCAAGGCACCGAGGAAGCCGCCAAGAACGGCAAGGGCGATGATGATTTTGACCGACAGCGGCCCTTCCGAGCGCATGTCTTTGCGAAAGCCCCATGCACTCCCGACATAACCCGGCAACGCTGCAAAGGTAGCCGTAGCGTTAGCCGCGATAGGGGGAACTCCCACCCAGACCAGAGCCGGGAACGACAAGAACGTTCCACCGCCCGCGACCGCGTTGAGTGCACCGGCACAAAAGCCGGCAAGAAGCAGCACAATGTAAGTGAGCATGACCCGCCTGGAACCTTAGAAGACCGCTAAATTGCACATCTGCGGCCGAAAGGCCAATTCGACGCATGGCCTATACGGGCGGATCGTTTTCCTAGAAAGAGCGTTAGCTGGACGAAGGCCGTTGCGGTAACGCGGCGGTCGCAGACCAAGGAGAATAATATGACGAAGCGTTATCTGGTCGCAGCCGCAATCCTGCCCACCATGATGGTTGCGGCACCCATCGCATCTGCCGCTGACATGGTTGAGTATCGGGCGGTCGAAGTAGAGCGTGCCGGTGATCGCGACGGCGTGAAAATTGGCACCCTCGATTGCCGGGTAGGCGGCGGCGTGGGATACGTTATCGGCTCGGCAAAAGAACTCGATTGCGTATTTCAGTCGACCATTGGCAGCCGGTCGACAGAACAGTATGTCGGCACGATCCGAAAGGTGGGCCTTGATGTCGGCTTCACCACCGAAGGCCGGTTGGTCTGGGCAGTCTTTGCGCCGACCGCTGGCTATCACCAGGGTTCGCTGGCTGGCCTATATTCCGGAGCCACTGTTGAAGCAACGGTTGGTGCAGGCATTGGAGCCAACATCCTCGTGGGTGGCACCGCCGGCTCCGTTCATCTGCAGACTGTGAGCGCCACGGGTCAAATCGGCCTGAACGCCGCCGCGACTGGCACGTCAGTCACGCTGACCGCAATAAACTGATGCGAGAGGGCAGGGCGGCTTAGGCCGCCCGTTCCTGCTTCCGGCCGAGGACAAAATGATCCTCCCCGATCTTCAAATATTCCCTTGAAGGGGGCACAAATCCGGCCTCCCGGTAGGGGGTGCGGATTTCGTCATTGCTGATCTGGCGAACCCGCTTGCGCGTCGGATCGGCAATCGGCACCGCCGCCATCAGCTTGCGTGTATACGGGTGCTGTGGGTTCTCGAACACCGCCTGTCGCGGACCTATCTCAACGATCTCGCCCATATACATGACCGCGACCCGGTGGCTTATGCGCTCGACCACCGCCATATCATGGCTGATGAAGAGGTAGCCAAGGCCAAGCTGCTCCTGCAGATCGAGCAGCAAATTGATGACTTGCGCCTTGATCGACACGTCGAGCGCGGAGACGGATTCGTCAGCAACGATCATCTTCGGATCCAGCGCGAGGGCCCGCGCGATACACACACGCTGGCGTTGCCCGCCGGAAAACTCATGTGGGAAGCGGTCCGCCATTGAAGGTGACAAACCCACCTTTTCCAGCAACTTGCCGACGCGCTCACCAACATCGGATGCGCCTGCAAGGCCATGCGCGACCATCGGCTCGGCGATCGCATCGCCAACACGCAGCCGCGGGTTGAGGCTTTCAAACGGATCCTGAAAGATCATCTGCGCTTCACGGCGGATCACGGCAAGTTCCTGCTTGTCGGCACTGACAACATCACGCTGTTGAATCGTTACCCGACCTGACGTCGGGTCCGTCAGCCGCAGAATTGACCGTCCGGTAGTCGACTTTCCACAACCGGATTC
This sequence comes from Aquamicrobium zhengzhouense, assembly GCF_016124105.1. Taxonomy (GTDB): domain Bacteria; phylum Pseudomonadota; class Alphaproteobacteria; order Rhizobiales; family Rhizobiaceae; genus Aerobium; species Aerobium zhengzhouense. Next base: position 89,054 of record NZ_JADGMQ010000009.1, on the reverse strand, counting down.
GCCAACCAGTGATAGTGTCTCGCCTTCGCGCACCTCAAAAGAGACATCTTCCACGGCATGGATGTTGCCAACCGTACGGCGCAGAATTCCTTTTTTGACCGGGAAGCGCGTGACGAGGCGTTCGACCTTGAGAACAGGATCCGCATCGTTGCGCACCGTGTCCACCGTCGGCTTGACCGGCTCGATCTGGCCCGTTGCCATGTCGACGATAGGGAAGCGAAGGGGTAGGCTCTGCCCATTCATCGAGCCAAGCTGCGGGACAGCAGCGAGTAGCGCGCGGGTATAAGGGTGAGCTGGTTGGCGAAAGATTTGCTCGGTTAATCCGGTCTCCACCACGTCGCCTCGGAACATGACGGCGGTACGATCTGAAATCTCCGCCACTACGCCCATGTCGTGCGTGATGAAAAGGACCGCCATGCCCTCTTCCTGCTGCAAGGCCTTGATTAGCTCAAGGATTTGCGCCTGAATCGTGACGTCGAGCGCTGTGGTCGGCTCATCCGCAATCAGCAGCTTCGGCTCGCAGGCCAGTGCAATTGCAATGACAACGCGCTGACGCATTCCCCCTGAGAAGCTTAGGGGATATTCATTCAGGCGTTGCCGCGCTGAGGGTATCCGCACTTTTTCAAGCAGGCGCTCTGCCTCCGCCAATGCTGCGCGATGTTCGAGCCCGCGATGCTCCATCAGGACTTCGGTAATCTGCTCGCCGATCTTCAGTACCGGATTGAGCGAGGTCATCGGCTCCTGAAAGATCATACCGATCCGGTTGCCGCGAACCGTCTGCATCGCCTCCTGAGTAAGCCCAAGAAGATCTTGGCCCTCAAACAGGATTTTCCCGGAAGAACGTGCATTGCTTCCGAGAAGACGCATCACTGACATTGCGGTCACGCTCTTGCCCGACCCTGACTCGCCCACTACCGCGACAGTTTCCCCCTGGTGGATATCGAGATTAACGTTGCGGATGACGTCACGCCACTCCTTGCCTACCTTGAACTCGGTGGTCAGGCCGGAGATCGAAAGTATCGGTTCGCTCATGGCTCAGCCCTCCTGCCTTGGGTTCAGAATGTCACGCAGGGCGTCGCCGATCAGATTGATACCCACAATCAGCATCAACAGCGTGATACCCGGGAAGAAGCTGATCCAGTAATCGCCGGAGAGGAGATATTCGAACCCGTTCGAAATCAGCAGCCCGAGCGACGGTTCAGTCACCGGAAGTCCAATGCCAAGGAAAGAGAGCGTCGCTTCGAGCATGATCGCGTAGGCAACGCGCATCGTGGCAACCACGATCAATGGCGGGACGCAGTTCGGCAGAATATGCCTGAAGATGATACGCTTGTCCGACAGCGCCATCGACCGCGCTGCATCCGTATAGGCGCGCCGGCTTTCGACCAGCGCAGAACCACGAACGGTGCGGGCATAATATGCCCATTGAGTCACGACCAAAGCGATGATGATCTTGTCGACGCCCTGTCCGAGGATTGCCAAGAAGATCAGGGCGACGAGGATTGCCGGAAAGCTGAGCTGGATGTCGACGATGCGCATAAGCAATGCGTCGACGCGACCGCCCGCATAAGCACTGAACAGACCTATGCTCGCACCTATGACGAGCGCGATTGCTGCGCTGACAAGGCCGACGAGGATCGAGGTGCGCAGGCCGTACATGATCGCGCTGAAAAGATCGCGGCCCTGATCGTCCGTTCCCAGCAAATAGACCGTGCCGGTCATACTGGTGGAACTTGGCGGTAGCCGTCCGTCCATGATGTCCAACTGCGCCAGATCATAGGGATCCTGCACGGAAAGGACCGGGGCGAGCACTGCGATGAAAACAAGCACGCTAACAATGATCAAACCCGCCAGCGCAACGCGATCTCGTACGAGTGCAAGCAGCGTCCGCTTGAGCGGCAAGATCCGTTCGGCTGCGACTAACGCATCTTCCGAGTGGACCGAGGCAACTTTCCTCTTGGCATCGTTGCTCATCGTGAGCCTCCCTCAAGGCGAACACGCGGATCAACTATCGAGTAAAGAATGTCGACCACCAGGTTGATGACGCTGAACATGACGACGGTAATCAGCAGATATGCGAGGATGACCGGGCGATCGAGAACCCCAATTGCATCGATTATCAGCTTGCCCATGCCCGGCCACGCGAAAATGGTTTCGGTAACCACAGCAAACGCGATCAGGGATCCGAGTTCCAGACCGATGACGGTGATCAGCGGGATCAGCGTATTCTTCAGAACATGTACGCGCAGGATCCGCTTTTCGTTAATTCCCTTTGCGCGCGCGAAGCGCACATAATCGAGCTGCATCACCTCCATCACGCCAGCACGGGTCAGGCGGATAACCAGCGATATCTTGAACAGCGCCAAATTGAATGCAGGCAAAAGTAGATGTGAAAGACCGTCAAGAGTGAGGAAACTGACGGGAACCCCCAACAGGTTGACGGTGTCGCCCCGCCCGGACGCCGGAAGCCAGCCCAGAAACACACTGAAGATCATGATCATGATCAAGCCGATCCAGAACGTCGGCAAACTGAACCCCAGGATGGAGAACGTCATGATCAGCCGCGAGATGCGGCTTTTCGGCTTGAGACCGGCCCGAACCCCGAGCGGAATGCCGATGATCAGCGCCATTACCAGCGCGACGAAGGCCAGTTCCAGCGTAGCTGGCATGCGCTGGAAAATCAGGTCCAGCGCCGGCTGGTTAAAAATGAAGGAATTGCCAAGGTCGCCCTGCAGAGCCTTGGTCAGGAACGTGAAATATTGTTCCCAGACCGGACGATCAAGCCCAAAGGCGCGGATGACCTCCATCCGTTCCTGAGGGGTTGCTGACGAGCTCAGCAATACGTCGACCGGGTTACCGACCATATAGAGTCCGACGAAGACCAGGACACTCATGACGAAGAGCGTTACGATCGTCTGCGCCAGACGGCTGAATAGGTAGCTGCTCATATCGTCGCGCTTACTTTCTCGTTCCTAGACGGCGATTGGATACCCATCGATGCAATGCGGCTGACCAGCAACTGCCGGAAGCCCGTTTCATCGACCGTCCTGATCACAAGCGCGTTCGCGACATGATCGGATTTCCGATGGAAATCTGCCCAGGTATGACCTGCCGTTGGACCATCTCGGGTCACTCCCACAGCGGTATTCTTGCCTGCGAAGAGCCCCGGCTGCAGGAGCCAGGCGACCGTCATTGCATCATGGATAGGGCCCCCCGGCCGTCCAAACCGGGCAATATCACTGCGGTCGAACGCTCTCAGCAGTGCCGCCAAGCATTTGCCTGGCTCGCCCCCTCGACGCTCGAGCCCACGGAAGTCGTCCTCCGTAAACAGTGCCTGTAGCGTGACATCAAGCGAAAACAACACCAGCTTGACACCTGAGCCCAACACAATGTCGACCGCATGCGGATCAGCGTAAACGTTATACTCTGCCCAGGCCGTTCGGTGGCCCATCGCCTTGAAGGCACCGCCCATCACGACGATTTGCTCGATGCCAGCCGCGACATCAGGGTGGAGGCGCAGTGCCAACGCAACGTTGGTCAGCGGACCAATCGCGCAGATCGTAATCTTCTCGTTGCGAGCAGCAGCAGCGCGTGCCTCATTTGCAATGAAGCGTACTGCCGAGAGGGACTTCGGCTTCACAGAGGATGGCGGCACCATCTCGTCCGGGAAAGCGCCTATATGAGCGTACTTGCCAAACACCTGCTCGCGCACAAGCGGACCTGCCGCCCCCGCGTAAACGGGGATATCCTGCCGCCCCGCAATGCTGACCAGCTTACACGCATTCTTCACGCTTTCCGTCAGGCCGACATTACCTGCAACGACCGAGATCCCGATGACGTCGAGTTCCGGTGATGCGATTGCGAGCAGAATGGCTGCTGCATCGTCAACGCCCGGGTCAGTATCGATTATGATACGCCGAACACTCATGGCGCAGCCACCGTCTGGTAGCGGGAGAAACGCTCGAGAAATACGTCAATTATGGACGCTGAATTAACTTGCGTGACAATCTGACAATTCTGCTCCAGACCGGTTTTGTAAAACCAGTCGGCCACAGTCTGTCCCATGCACAATTCGCTTTGATACTCGACAAAGACACGAACAGACTTTGTTTCGAAGTGCTCCGGTGCCAAGAGCCAACCGATCACCAGAGGATCGTGGAGAGGGCCCCCGCGTGAGCCATAACGTTCCACCTGGTTACGGTCCCACGACATCATCAGCTCTGACACTGCTTTTGAGATGCGCCCGCTGACCGCGCTGAAGCGAGCGACGTGATCCGGCGTCAAAATCACCTGATGTGTGGCGTCGAGGGGAAGGGCGACGATCTTCAGTTCGCTCGAAAAGACAATATGCGCTGCATGAGGGTCCGCCAGAATATTGAACTCCGCGGTCAACGTGCGGTTGCCGGGCTCGCGATATGCGCCTCCCATCATGACCAATTGCTTGATGCCGCGCGCGATCGATGGCTCGATCTTCAGCGCCATGGCAATGTTGGTCAGTGGCCCGAGGGCGCACAAGGTAATGGGTTGTTCTTCTTGCGCAGCCAAGAGAAGACGCTCAATAAGGAATTCGACGGCTCCTGCAGGCTCAGGCGTCTTTGTCGGTTCTGACAGGTTGCAAGATCCAAGCCCGGTTGTGCCGTGGTATTGACCACGAATGGGTTCGCGCAGGAGCGGCCGGTGACTACCAGCGTAAACCGGAATGTCAGTGCGCTCCCCAAGCTCACACAGCTTGAGCGCATTTTGGGTAGAAGTCTCAAGCGGCTGATTGCCAGAGACGGTCGTGATTGCAAGGATTTCGAGTTCAGGCGACACGAAGGAGGCCAGAAGCGCGATCGCATCATCTATGCCAGGATCGCAATCAACAATGATCCGGGTCTTGAACATGAGGTCTCACTTCACTTGCCTAAGTAGATTGTCCGGCGCCCAGTCCCGCGGGGAACTGACAGCCGGACAATCGGGACGGTTGTAGGCTTCTTATTATGGAGGCAGGCGCTAAAGAGCGCCCACCGAGGCAAGCACCTCAGCAATCTCTGCGCGAGCTTCGTCGCCCAGAGGTTCCTGTGGTGCTATCGGGTTGCCCACATCAAAGCCCTGCAGCTGCAAGGCTGCCTTGATGCAGGAGGCAATCGAGTATTTCGCAAAGATCTCGTTGACCCGCCAAAGCGGACGCTGAAGATCCATGACGCGCGTCCAGTCGCCGGCACGCGCTGCGTCGTAAAGGTCAATGCTCTGCCGAGGTACAATGCAGGCTGGCCCCGCCATCCAGCCCACACCGCCAATCATCAACACACAGGCAGGGATATGCGCGGAAGCGGAGAAGACTTCCATGCGACTGCGCGTGCGCTCGATGATCGACAAGAGGCGTCCAGTATTTGTGGACGCATCCTTGATGTATCGGATGTTCTCCACATGACTCAGCCGCTCGATGACGGGCAGACTAAGATCCGACCGCTGAAATTGCGGATTTGTGTAAAGAACCACCGGGCGTCCGTCCGCTGCAGCGGCGATCGCCCTGAAGTAGGCCTCAACGCCTGCATCCGACACCGGAAAGTAAGCTTCCAGAATTGCCAGGACACCGTCCACGCCGGCCTCGACCAATGCTTTGGTTTGTTGAACCGCATCATTGATCGACGTGGAGGCGACACCAGCAATAACCGGAACGCGACCGCGATTTACGTCCACAGTGGCGCGCACGATGACCAACCGCTGCGCGTTGGACAGGTAGGCAAATTCGCCCGTACTGCCTAGCGGAGCGAGGCCATGGACACCCTGCGCTATCAGGTGTTCGACCAGATCGCCAAGGGCTGAGGTGTTGACCTCGCCCTCGGCAGTGGTCGGCGACACCAGATAGGGAAATACGCCGTGGAGCGACATCAGCGATTGCCTCCTTCTGCCGACGGCTTATTCAGCCGTCACGTAGAAGGGCAGGGTGTAACCGTCAGAGCGACCCTCATAGGAGAGGTCCGCCTTGGCTGCCCAGGTGTTGTCGAGGAAGAACAGCGGAATGATGCCGAGATCATCCATGGCGATCTTCGTTGCCGCCTTCAGCAGACCCTCGCGCTCTGCGTCGTCAAGCGTCTTGCGCGCCTGATCGAGCGTTGCGTCGAACTCCGCGTTCGAGTAACGGCCGCGATTGCCCTGGCCAGCCTTTTCGCCATAGGTCTCGAGCAACGGTCCAAGGATGCCTGAAGGCTCGCCTGTCTCGATCGCTGCACCACCCATGATGAAGCTGAACTCGCGCGCCGAAGCGCGGGAGAAGTAGACGCTGCCGGGAAGGGTCTCGACGGAGGTCTTCACACCAACGCGGCTGAAGAACTGACCCACGGCCTGTGCAACCTTGGAATCGTTTGGATAGCGGTCGTTGGACGCGTGGAACGTCAGCTCAAACCCTTCAGGATAACCGGCATCAGCCATCATCTTCTTGGCGAGCTCTGGATCGTAGACGTCTACTGCAAGCGCATCCTCGAAGCCGAAGTACCCCTGGGGAACGACCTGGCCCGACGGCGTGCCCTGACCATCCATCACACGATCAACGATAGCTTCGCGATTGAGCGAGTGCGACAGCGCCCGGCGAACTTCCTTCTTGATCAGCGGGTTCTTGCCTTCGGCATCCTTTGCGAAAGGCGCCTCTTCGCGATCCTGGTCCATATGCAGGTACATAAGGCGATTGCCTGTTGCCTTGATGACCTTGAGATCAGCTGTCCGCTCGAGGCGACGCGTATCGGCCGTCGGGATGCTTTCGATCATGTCGACGTCGCCCGACAGAATTGCTGCGACGCGCGCGCTGTTGTTCTTGAAGATGCGGAACGTAACCTTGTCCCACGCAACTTCCCCGCCCCAGTAATTTTCATTACGCTCGACGATGATCTCCGCGTCCGGGGTCCAAGAGACAAACTTGAACGGTCCGGTGCCGATGACACCATTACCCTTGTTCATCTCTTCGGTTGTCGTCTGCGCCTGCTCTGCCGGCAGGATCGAGATGCGGCTGAGGTTGTTCAGGAGGAGAGGGGTCGGGCCGTCGGTCTTGATCTGGATCGTCAGCGGATCAATCTCGACGACTTCCTTGATCGCCTTCACGTACGGCGCGAAAGAGCTTGGGCTGTTGGTAGCTGCCACAGGGACGCGCTCGATGCTGGCGATAACGTCCTCAGCAGTGAAGTCGCTGCCATCGTGGAACTTCACGCCGGCGCGCAGCTTGAACTCCCAGGTCGTCTCGCCCAGACGCTCCCAACTCTCGGCGAGAGCCGGCTCGATCTGCTGACGCGCATCCTGGTTGACCAGGCCGTCGAAAATGTTGCGCGCCATCGCGCTGTTTGGACCCACCACATAGAACTGCGGATCCATGGACGTCGTCGAGGCCGCAAGACCGACAGTCAGATCACGCGCCATTGCAGACACTGGGATGAATGCCACCGAAGCAGCCAACGCGGCAGTCGCGAGAATCTTCATCGAATATTTTCCCTCAAACGCGTCCAGTTTTTCTTTCCTGAACTCTTGGGAGTTGTTAGCCACATTCGAAGGTGATTAAAAATTGCTTTTTGCTTTGAGACCATGACCTAATGTTATGGGTGAGGGGGAGACGATGCGGCTCAAACCACGGCAATTGGAAGCGTTCCGCCATGTGATGAACCAAAACGGTATCACGGCTGCCGCTGAGACGATGAACATCACCCAACCAGCCGTAAGTCGGCTGATCCGCGATCTGGAAGATGCGGTGGGAATGACCTTATTCACGCGTCAGGGCGCGCGATTGTTGCCGACTGAAGAGGCCGTCCTCCTATTTGCCGAGGTGGAGCGTCTATATATTGGCATCGATCAGGTGGGGCGCGCAGCAAACGACATTCGCCAGCACAAGAACGTGGTGCTTCGGATCGGCAGCGTAACTTCACTCCTGCGTCCGTATTTGCATCAGGCAATCATCGATATCATTGGTCCTCGACTTGATCTTCCAATCGTGCTCGATGTCGAGAACAGCAGGCACATCTGGGACATGGTAGAGAAAAACCATTATGATCTCGGCATCGTGTTTGGGCCCCCTCGCAACCATCTTCAGACCGTGCATCTGCACAGTTCCGAAGCGGTCGCAGCGATGCCGCATGATCATCCGCTCGCAACACTACCCCGCATCACTCCGGCGCATCTTCGGGAGTACCGCGTGCTGACGGCGGGGCGAAACTCCCCGCTACGCAGCGGTTTGGACAGGGCGTTTGCTCTGGCGGAGGAGGGGCCCCTGAACACCATCGAGACATCGATGCGAAATTGCTGCCAGCTCGCGGCCGCAGGAATGGGAGTGGCAATCGTGGACCGTACCACCCTGCGCGCGGCAAGGGTCGATCTATGCACCATACCATTCACGCCGACGATCGAGATTTCCTATTACGCCGCGCGTCCCTCTGGCGGCCGCAGGATGAAGGTGCTCGAAGAGATCATCGACCACATTCGACAAGCGCTCGAACGGGATGAGCCTCAGGCACCGCCTCTTGGTTGAGTGACCCGTCAAATGCCAAAGACTGGTGGCATTCGGGAATGTCATCGCGAATTATTGCACTACATGGTCCTGGCTGAACAGGGACGGTTTTAGATGCAGTTCATTTTTGACGGCCCAGAAGATGCAGACGTAATGATCCTCCTGGCACATGGTGCCGGAGCTCCGATGGATTCCACATCTATGAATGCGATCGTAGACGCACTTGCACAAGAGAGCTTCCGGGTCGCTCGGTTCGAATTCTCCTATATGGCCGCGCGTCGCGAGGGCGGACGCAAGCCACCGCCTAAGGCTGAAAAGCTGATCGATGAATATCGCAATGCGGTTGCCGGGATAGCAGCCGCAACTCCCCTAATCATTGGCGGAAAGTCGATGGGTGGGCGGGTTGCTTCCATGCTTGCCGACCAGATGCACGCGGAGGGCGCAATCGCCGGACTTCTATGCCTTGGCTATCCTTTTCATCCCCCGGCAAAGCCCGATCAATTGCGGACAGCACACCTCGAAAATCTTTCAGTACCCACGCTCGTCATTCAGGGCACACGAGATCCGTTTGGCACAAATGAGGAGGTCGATCAGTACCAGCTCTCCGAAGCGATAAAGATCTTCTGGCTGGAGGATGGGGACCATGATCTCAAGCCGCGAAAGAAATTTTCCGGCTTCAGCGTGGCTGACCATTTAAAGACGATGGCTATGACCACACGCGACTGGGCCAATCGCATCACCGCAGGATGAGGATCGCGACATTCAACATCAACGGTATCAACCGCCGCCTAGGCAACCTCATTGCGTGGTTGAAAGACACAGAACCGGATATTGTGTGCCTTCAGGAATTGAAGGCCACGAATGATACGTTTCCCGAGAGTGCTCTGAAGGCGCTCGGATATGACGCCGTCTGGGTGGGGCAACGTAGCTGGAATGGTGTTGCGATCCTCTCTCGCGTCGGCGAGCCGGTTCTGACTCGAACGTTCTTGCCCGGCGATCCTGAAGACCTGCAGGCCAGATATGTAGAGGCTGCGATCGCTGGTATTCTCTTCGCGTCCATATACGCGCCGAATGGCAATCCGCAGCCAGGGCCAAAGTTCGCCTACAAACTCGCCTGGCTGGATCGGCTTCGAAAGCATGCTACCGCCTTGCGAAAGACTGGAGCGCCAGTCGTTCTCGCGGGTGACTACAACGTTGTCCCAACGGATTTCGATATCTATCGGACGAAGTCGTTGGACGATAACGCCCTGGTTCAGCCGGAAGCCCGAGCAGCGTTCCGCAAGCTTGTGGGCCGCTGTTGGACCGATGCGCTGCGTCATCTCTATCCAAACGAGAAGATTTACACCTTCTGGGACTATAAGCGGCTTCGCTGGCAGCGGGACGCCGGCATGCGCCTGGACCACTTTCTCCTGAGCGCGAACCTGCGCGATCGGCTGGAGAGCGGAGGAGTCGATCACGAGGTCCGCGGTAGGGAAGGGGCGAGCGATCACGCCCCTGCCTGGATTACCCTGCGACGCGAATGATCAATGCCTGGCGACGAGATGCCCGCCGCCGATATCCACCAGTTCGACGCGCTCTGGAGATTGTCCGACATTCCAGACCGGGCTCGGTATCTCGCCGGACAACCTGAGGCTTGGGCCGCGCTCGCGGCGTGGGTCTGGAACCGGCACAGCCGCCAGAAGACGTTTTGTGTATGGATGCTGTGGATTGCCAAAAAGCTGCGCGCGCGTTCCCATCTCGACGATCTGGCCAAGATACATCACGGCAACACGGTCCGAGATATTCTCGACGACGGCCATATCGTGGCTGATGAAGAGGTACGTGACGCCACTTTCTTTCTGCAAATCGCGCAGAAGATCCAGCACCTTAGCCTGGATCGAAACGTCCAGCGCTGCCACGCTCTCATCACAGATGATTAGCTTCGGCTTCAGAGCGAGCGCCCTGGCAATGCAGATGCGCTGGCGCTGTCCGCCGGAGAACTGGTGCGGATATCGGTTGTAAACGTTCGCAGAAAGCTCAACGCGCTCCAATAGTTCCCGCACCCTTGCCTTTTGTTCCTCGGCAGTGCCGATACCATGGATGACCAGTGGCTCCCGGATTAGCTCACCAATGGTCATGCGCGCGTCCAGCGCGGCCATCGGATCCTGGAAGACCATCTGGAGGTCGCGACGGATCGCTTTGCGCCCTCTGCTATCGAGCTCACCAAGCGCCTGACCGTTTATCTCGATGCGCCCGGTATGCGGGACCAGGCCGACCAGAGCTTTCGCCATCGTCGACTTGCCACATCCGGACTCTCCCACCAGTGACAGCGTCTCACCGCGGAAAATCTCGAGAGAGACGTGCTCTACCGCATGTACCCGCGCGGCAACGCGGCCCAACAGTCCTTGCCGGATCGGAAAATTGACCGAAACATCGTCGTAGCGCACGAGAACGTCGCGCGTTTCGAGCTCCGGCCGCGATGCACCAGCGCCGATCCGGGGCACTGCCGCCAGAAGGTCGCGCGTATATTGTTCTTTTGGTGCATCGAACAGTTCGATCGTGCCCGCAGCTTCTACCATCTTGCCCTTGCGCATGACGATGACGCGGTCAGCCATTTCCGCAACCACACCCATGTCATGTGTGATCAGGATGACGGCGGTCCCAAGCTCCTCCTGCAGATCGCGAAGGAGATCGAGCACTTCACGTTGCACGGTAACGTCGAGAGCTGTGGTCGGCTCGTCTGCAATCAGAACCGCCGGGCGCAATGCAATTGCCATTGCGATCATCACGCGCTGGCGCATGCCGCCCGACAATTCATGCGGGTACTGCTCAAGCCGTTTTTCCGGCTGAGACAACCGGACAGCACGTACCGCTTCTAGCGCGCGGGCCCGCGCTTGGGACACGGACAACGGTTCGTGCGCCCGGATCGCTTCCACCAATTGGCGTCCGATGCTCATCACCGGATTGAGCGCTGTCATCGGTTCCTGGAAGATCATTGCGATGCGCGCGCCGCGCATTTCCTGCATCTTCTTCTCAGGCAGAGTCGTCAATTCCGTGTCACCGAAACGAATGGAACCGCCTGTCACCCGTACAGCGGGCGCCGGCAATAGCCCCATACAGGCCAGCGAAGTGATCGATTTGCCCGAGCCGCTTTCTCCCGCAATCGCCAGCGTCTCACCCCGATGGAGATCGAAACTGAGACCTTCGACCAGCGGTATCAATCCCTGGTCCGAACGGGCAGAGACTTGAAGGTCGCGCACTGACAGGACGACGTCCGCCGCCCTATCGACTGTAGGAGAAAGCATTGCTGCGGTCATTCGAAGACGGCCCTCGGGAAGTAGAAGCTGACCACCACATTCGGCATGTCCACGATCTCGGAGATGCGTAGATCGCCGCACGTCGAGACAAGCATGTAGGCATCGACCGGATCCAGCTTCTGCGTTGCGCAGAGCAGATCGATCATGTTCGCAACCGCATCCTTCGCCGCGGCCCACAGGTCGGGACCGATACCGGTCGTGACCTCGTAGCCCTTAGCGTCGAGGTGGCGCGTGACTGGCCCCGGCGTCGTGAAGCGCGGCGTCCTCAGCGGTTGGTCCTTGATCAGGTCAAGCGTCAGAACGACATCGAACGGGCTTTCGATAGCGGTGCCGCAGACCTCGCCATCGCCCTGGGCAGCGTGCGTGTCACCAACCGAGAACAAAGCGCCCTCGACCTCGACCGGAAGGTAGAGAGTCGTACCGGATGACAGATCACGGATGTCAAGATTGCCACCTACACGGCGCGGCGGAACGACGGAATGGAGGCCGCTTTCCGCAAGAGCGTTGCCGATCGTTCCGGCAAACGGCTTCAACGGCACGCGGCCATTCTTGCCGAACAATGCTGGTTCCATGCTGGTGGCATCGAACTTCCAGACATTGAGAGCCGGCTCAGTAAACTGATCTGCCAGAAGCCCGAAACCCGGAATATTAGCGGTCCAGCCAAACCCAGTGCCGTCGCGCAGCTGCGGCGTGAAACTCTCGATCGTCACTTTGAGTACGTCGCCCGGCTTTGCACCGTCGACGTAGATCGGACCGGAAACGGGGTTGATCTTGCCAAAATCCAGCGCCTTCACATCCTCGACGGTGGACTGGGGGCCAAGCTGGCCCCCAGAACTGTCAAGGCACTGGAACAGGATCGTCTCGCCCGGAGCTACCGTCAGAGCCGGAGCAATAGAATTGTCCCAGCCGAAATGGTGCTGATGAGCGTGGATCGTATGGTTACAGTGCTTGCACATGATGTGCCCTACTCCTTGATGAAGACGTAGTCGTAGTTGACGGGGATCGAGACCGGATCAACGAAGAGCTCGTCTGCGCCGCCCATGCGGGCCGACTTCAGCGTGTAGCGCTGCTCGTTGAACACCGGCGCCCATGGGGCGTCTTCCATCACCTTCATGTAGATTTCCGACCACTTGGCCAGACGCTCGCCTTCCTTGGCCGGATCAACGATCGAATCTGCCAGCGCCGCGAGCATGTCGAGCTCTTCATTGCAGTACTTCGACCAGTTCCAGCCGCCTTCAACCGCGCCACCGCAGCCGAGGATCGGACCGTAGAAGTTTGCCGGGTCCGGGAAGTCAGCAATCCATGCCATCCCGCCGGACCAGATCATCGGAGCCGTTCCTGCGCCACCAGCCTCAATCACGTTCGCCTGCGCCAGCGACTTGATCGACGCGTTGATGCCGATTGCCTTCAGATCCTGCTGGATCGCCTGCGCGATACGCGGGTTCGGGTCGGTGTTCATGACGAACATTTCGGTCTCGAAGCCGTCCGCATAGCCTGCGTCGGCAAGCAGCTTCTTGGCTGCTTCCGGATCGTACTTGTAGCCCTCGTAGCCTTCGGTGTAGCCCGGCATTGATGGCGGCAGCGGCTGGGTGGCAGGAACTGCACGGCCGTTGATGACCTGAATGATGCGGTCCTTGTTGATCGCCATATTGACGGCCTGACGCACCTCAACCTTGTCGAACGGTGCCTGCTGCACATTCATGGTGATGTAACCGGTGTGGAGCTGCCCGCCCTCAACCACAAGGCTTGCCTGAGCCTCGTCCTTCATCACTTCAACGAACTTCGCCGGCGGAATGCCGTCACCCGGAATGTCGACTTCGCCATTTTGCGCACGCAGAAGCGCTACGACCGGCTCCTGACCAACTTCAACCGTGAAGCTGTCGAGGTAGGGAACGCCAGAGATCCAATAGTCCTGGTTCTTTTCGAACACGAGACGCTGTCCGAGGGTCCACTCGGTCAGCTTGAACGCGCCTGTCCCGACCGGCTTCTTGCCGAAGTCAGCGCCAGCTTCCTCAACCGCTTCCTTCGGGACGATGAACGAGAAGTTCAGCGCCATGACGTGAAGGAAGGTCGCGTCCGGACGGGCCAGCTTGAAGACGACTGTGCTGGCATCAGGTGCGGTGACGCCCGAAACCGTGTCTGCGCTACCCGAGGCTGCTTCATTGTAACCATCGATCATGGCGAAGAAGCCCTGACCTGGAGATTGGGTAGCCGGATTGACCACGCGGTTAATGGAGTAGACCACGTCATCAGCGACCAGCTCGCGGCCATTGTGGAACTTGACGCCCGGCCGCAGCTTGAAGGTATAGGTGAGGCCGTCGTCCGAGATCTCATAGCTCTCGGCGAGGCCCGGGCGCAGGGTCGTGGTCCCCGGCTCATAATCCATCAAGCCGTCGAATACCGACTTGATCATCGACCAATTCTGCCAGTCATAGCCGATAGCCGGATCCAGCGTGGCAACGTCGTCCTTATAGGTGACGATCATGTTGCCGCCGTACTGTGGCTCTTCGGCCTGTGCCGGTGCAAAGGCAGGCAGCGCCAATAGGCTTGCCAGCGCCGTGGAAAGGATAAGCTTCTTCATGTGTGTTACTCCTCTGGATTAAATGGTTCAGCGCAGCTTGATGCGCGGATCGATGAGCGGCGAAATCAGGTCGGCGATGAGATTGCCGATCACGATCCCGCAGGCCGAGACAAGCGTCACGCCCATGATGATCGGGATGTCGACGCGCTGGATGGCCTGCCAGGCGAGCTGACCGATCCCTGGCCAGCCAAAGACGCTTTCAACCACCACAATTCCTGACATGAACAGACCGATATCGATCCCAATCATCGCGATGATCGGCAAAATCGCGTTGGGGAGGGCGTGGCCAAGGATCACCTTGGTGCGGTTCAGCCCCTTGGCTCTTGCGGTACGTATGAAGTCCGCGCGCAACACATCAACCATCGAGGATCGCATGATCCGCGAATACCAGCCGGACCCAAGAATACCGAGCGTTAGCGCCGGCAGGACAATGTGGGCGAACGTTCCGTAGCCGCCGATCGGGAACCAGCCCAGCTTGACCGCAAAGACGAAGAGAAGCAGCAGAGCCACGACGAACTGCGGTGCTGACACCGTCAGGAAGCTCGTCAGCATCAGACCGTTGTCGATAGCCTTACCGCGATTGAGGGCTGCGATAATGCCAAGTGGCAAGCCGATCAGGAGTTCGCACCCGATTGCAGCAACAAGCAGCATCAGCGTCGCTGGGAGCCGCGAAACGATCAGCTCTGCGACTTCCGTCTTTTGCAGGTAAGAGCGGCCAAAGTCGCCCTGGAACAGATTCAGCAGATAGTTGCCATACTGGACCAGAAACGGCTGATCGAGGCCCAATTGCTGACGAATGCTCTCGACAGTCGCCGCAGTGGCTGAACGCCCTGCAATCTGCCGCACAGGATCGGCGGGGAGAACGTAGAGCAGAACGAAAGTAATGAACGAAACGCCGAGCAGGATCAGTGTGGACTGAATGAGGCGTCGCAGGATATAGGCAGCCATCAGTCACGCCCCTGCTGTGTCGGGTCGAGAATATCGCGCAGCGCATCGCCGACGAGGTTAAAGGCAAGGGCTAACAAAAGGATCGCCGCCCCCGGAATAAAGACGAGCCATGGCGCAGACTGGAAATAAGTCTGGTTCTCGAAAATTATGTTGCCCCACGAAGGGATCGGCGGCTGAACGCCAATGCCGAGGAACGACAAGGTGGCCTCCAGCAGAACGGTGGTAGAAATACCGAGAGTGCCCCACACGATCAAAGTCGGAATAAGGTGGGGCAAAATGTGCTTGAACAGGATCCGGCCATGACCAGCCCCGAGGGTCTTCTCGGCAGCGATGTAATCGCGCTCTGCGAGGGAAGAGGTCTGGGTGAAGATAACGCGCGCGGTCTGGACCCAGTTAACGAAGGCGATCACCATCGCAACAATCCAGAGCGACGGTGAAAAGATCGCTGCAAGGCAGATCGCCAGGAGAAGGGCAGGAAATGCCATCATCAGGTCGGTGAAGCGCATGAGCACGCCACCGATGACACCGCGGAAGTAGCCCGCCGTCACTCCAACAAGTGTTCCGATGAACAAGGCCGCCCCGTTGGCCACCAGGCCGATGATCAACGAGGTCTGGGCGCCGTAAAGGATTCGCGAGAAGAGATCTCGGCCCAGAAGATCTGTGCCGAACCAGAACATTTCGTTAGGGGGCAGAGGCGCTCCCTCGATGGTCAGCCCGTCGAAGAATTGTTCATACGGGTCATGTGGCGCCAGCCATTTAGCGAAAACGGCGCCGCCAACACAGATAACAATGATCGCCAATCCGATCAGCGCGAGCTTGCGCTTCAGCAGCCTACGCAGGACGGAAGGCCCGTTTTCATGCACTACCAAGGGTTCAGGCGAGATCGACGCGTCTGCCATCGTCTTTGCCCCTCTCATTAGAATGGTTCGCGACCAGCCGTTCGGCGGCGGTCTCAATCGTTACGCGCCAGGCCATTGCGGCCTGGCGAAGCTGGTCATAGGCCTCGGCTTCGGTCATCCCCTTCATGACGAAGATCATCACCGCCTGCACAATTGTCTGCCTCGCGGAGAGGCGGTTCTGCAGATCGGCGATCATCGCCTCCGAAGCATTCGCCCGGTCGAAATTGCTGCGTGCGACGAGCAGCGCGGCATAGACGCCCTTGTCGCTGACCGGCTTGAGAAGCTGCGCATGCGCGCCTACATCCATCGCCCATTTCAGACGACCCGGCGCTTCTGACCCGATAAGCGCAATCATTGGCATCGGCGACTGCCCCCGCGGCCACGGGAACTGCTCGTCATGTCCCATATCCGCATCATAGAAGATGAAGTCGGCACCGATCGCCTCAGCGGGCAATTCGGGCCACGCCTCACGGACCTCCAGACCGATCACACCGAGCTGCCGGACGAGACCTTGTACCGAAGGGTGCGGGCGGTGCAGGATCCAGGCGATCGCGCCGCCAAGATTTTCCGTCCTGATGCGACTCATGACACCACCTTCAGGATGGCGCCTGCTTGCGTGGGGCGCGAGCGGCTGGTCAGGTAGGGATCTGCGCGCATGGTGACCAGGCGCTTTATCTCCCGGAACCTTCCGCCTTCAAGGCGTGCGATGATCGCGGGCTGGCGCGCATGAAGATGCGTCGGATCGAGACGAGGGCTTTTGCCCGCCTCAGTCGCGCTGCGAAGCAAATCCGACAAAGGCAACCCTTCTGCGCCGGGACGCCCATGCAGCAATCGTGCAAGCTCATGCACGGACTGGCGAGCCATTTCGTAGAACGATCCGCCACGTGCGCCTTCCGGCTCGAACCATGGACCGGCCGACACGAGCCCTTCCGCAGCTTCTCCAGCCGCCTCAATTTCGCACTCCGTGAAATTGCAGGAGATTACGGTAGGTCGGCTGAACGACAAATTTTGCGCAGCTTGAGCCAGTTTGGCCATGAATGCGTAGGAGCTTTCCCCGACAAGTGAATTGAGGATGAAATCCGGCTTCAAAGCCTGGATGTCCTGGATGATATGATCCGGCTCAGTATCGCCGATCGCGAGATAGCGATCACCTAGGACCTGCCCTCCCGCAGCCGAGACGCGCTCGCGAGCAATCTGCGCCAGCTCCCAGCCCCAGATATAATTGGAGCCGACAAGATAGGAACGATTGCCCAGGTTGGGCAGCGCCCAATCCAAAAGCGGGAGGAGGTGCTGGTTTGGGCATGAATGCATGTACGCAACCCGCTCCGAAGCCTCGAAGCCTTCATAGGGAACCGCGTACCAGAGAACACCGTCGAAACGCTCCAGCTCCGGTATGACCTCCTTGCGGCTCGCCGAAGTGGTGCATCCGAAAATGTGTCTTGCGTTGGAACCCTTTAATATCTCGCGGCACAACGGCGCGTAGCGATCCGCGCGCCCTTCGGGGTCGCGCTCGATTACCCGAAAGGCGACATCGAGATTGGGATCAACGTTTACTTCTTCGACACCACGCAGCACGCCCGCACGGCTCGCGCACGCCAGCGCAGTGTACATGCCGCTGCGCGAAAGAAGTACCCCAATGTCTACCACTCGCTTCATGCGGAAGCCCAACGTGAAAAGCCCCGCACCGAACCGCGCGAAGACGCGGTCGAAACGGGGCTCGGATGCCAATATTTGAAGGCAGTCTAGCGCTGAGTTCCGATCTTTGGAAGGACTATTGCGCGGGGACGCAATTTTCGCGGCGGATTTGGCGCTCTACTTCTAAACCACGCACAAAGTTGCGCAGATGCACATTCCGCCTCGCCAATGTGCTCAAATGACGGGCAGAGGATACTCGTGTTGAAGGGCTCGGTGGCGACCTTGTCCACAGGCTGGGGACACGAACCTGTCATAAAACAGAAAACGGCGGGTCACCCCCGCCGTTTTCGTCGAAACCTTCAATGAGGAAAGCTAGGCTCGACCACCGAGGATCTCGCGCTTCCCGACATGGTTGGGCGCACCGACAAGGCCCTCTTGTTCCATGCGCTCCACAAGAGAGGCGGCACGATTATATCCAATCCCCAGGCGGCGCTGGATGTACGAGGTCGAGCACTTCTTGTCGCGAAGAACGATCTTCACCGCCTCTTCGAACATCGCATCGGGATTGTCCTCTGAAGCCAGCGCGCTCTTGTCGAACACCGGCGCGTCGTCGACCTCTTCGACCTCATCCTCTTCATCCGCGGTAACGGTGTCGAGATATTCCGGGCGGCCCTGCAGCTTCAGATGTGCAACGACACGCTCGACTTCCTCGTCTGAAACAAAAGGTCCGTGCACGCGGGAGATCCTCCCCCCGCCAGCTGTGTGCAGCATGTCTCCCTGGCCAAGCAGCTGTTCGGCACCCTGCTCACCCAATATCGTTCGGCTATCGATTTTCGACGTTACCTGGAACGAAATGCGCGTCGGGAAATTCGCCTTGATGGTGCCGGTGATCACATCAACCGAAGGACGCTGTGTAGCCATGATGAGATGGATACCAGCAGCACGCGCCATCTGAGCCAGACGCTGAATCGCTCCCTCGATCTCCTTACCAGCGACCATCATCAGGTCTGCCATCTCGTCGACGATGACGACGATATACGGCATTGGCGTCAGATCGATTTCCTGATCCTCATAAAGCGGCTCGCCGGTTCCCTTTTCGAAGCCAGTCTGAACCTGCATGGTGACAACTTCGCCCTTGTCGCGCGCGATTGCCGCACGCTGGTTGAAGCCGTCAATATTCCGAACACCGAGCCGCGCCATCTTGCGATAGCGGTCTTCCATCTCACGCACCGCCCACTTCAGCGCGGTCACGGCCTTCTTCGGATCGGTGACGACCGGCGTGAGGAGATGCGGGATGCCGTCATAAACGGACAATTCAAGCATCTTCGGATCAACCATGATCAGGCGGCACTCTTCCGGCTTGAGGCGGTAGAGCAGCGACAAGATCATCGTATTGATCGCGACCGATTTGCCGGACCCAGTCGTGCCGGCAACAAGCAGGTGGGGCATTTTCGCGAGCTCGGCGATCACCGGCTCACCGCCAATGGTCTTTCCAAGGCACAGCGCCAACTTGTAGCTGCTGTCCTTGTACCCTTCACTCTCGATGAGCTCGCGGAAATATACGGTCTCGCGGCTTTCGTTGGGCAGCTCGATACCGATGACGTTCCGGCCAGGAATGACCGCAACACGTGCGGAGATGGCTGACATTGACCGCGCAATGTCTTCAGTGAGGCCGATGACTCGGCTTGATTTTACACCCGGCGCTGGCTCGAACTCATAGAGCGTGACCACCGGTCCCGGATTGACGTTGATGATTTCACCACGAACGCCGAAATCCTGCAGGACGGTTTCCAGGAGGTCGGCATTTTGTTCCAGCCTCTCCTGCGACATATAGAAACCCTGACCTTCCGGCGGCAATTGCAAGAATTCCGGTGTCGGGAACTCATAGTCGCCACCGAAATTTGCAGCAGACACCGCGCCTGCCAGGGGAAGCGAGGGCGCACGTAGCGGCGTGACTACGGAGGATAGCGTCTGTGGCTGCTTCGGAGTGGAGGAGGAAGCCGCTTCGTGACGTGCTGCCGCTACTTCAACCTCAGGCTCGGTCTGCGAAACGGAAGAACTTTCCGTTTGCGGCTCGGTTGCTTCCGCAAATGACCGCTCTGCAACAGCACATTCGATCACCCGATAAAGAGATGCGATGTCAACGGGCTGCATTGGCACCACCTGAGCTACGTGCGCAGGCTTTTCCGCGACAACCTCAACCGGCTTACAAACGTCCTCGGCCGCGATCGCATCTGGCTCGGCTTCAGGAACGACCAGCGTAGGCGCTCCGAGCTCAAAGAATGCGAAATCAGAGAGATAAGACAGCTGATTATCGGAAGGGACGATATTGACCGGCTCGGTTGCGCTCGGCTTAACCTCTTCTACCGCCGCGGGCGCTGCGGGTTCCGCGGCCTGCACAACTGGCTGATCCTGCGGATAGACGCGTGTCGGGTTTGCCGGAGTAGCGGGCGGGGCGGGTGTCACTACCGTCGACGCGACCTGCCGAAGCGGGACTAAAGGAGCAGCATCTTCATTTGCGACCGCAACGACATGCGAAACCCCTTCAGGCGCGGCCGCTTCAACCAGTGGCTCGATTGGTACGTCCTGAACTGGAGCCACCGGAATCATGGTCCGGGCGGGGATGTTTGGCGCTGCACCTGACGTGACAAGGCTCGCCTGAGGCGCGGGCTCGGGCTTAACTTCGTCGGTGGTTTTCCTCAGCATCCGATCGGGCGTGCGCGTGAACCGCACGTTCGGCGCGATGTAAAAATGGTTGTCCCATGCGGGAGGCTGGTCGTCTGCATGGCCTTGCGACGCCTCGCCCCTCGGCAAGTGCGTGTCATTCCGCGAGACGATTTCCAACGGAGTGGACCTGGGTGAACGCATGGACGACATACTCAAAGACTCACGACTGGATTGGCACTACGAGGGATAGGAAACGTTGGTTAACAGGTCCTTCCAAAATCGGTAAAAGTGATGAGATCGCGGTCAAATCGCCGGCTCTGGAGCGGATGACGTAACGTAAACTCGTCAATGCCTGACCGCACAGCTTCGGACTTGAGCAGTTCAAAGCAGTTCCGTCATTCGACGATGCGGCGGATGCTCTCGCAGCGATCGAAACGCCACGAATGAAACAAAGGTGGGGCCGCGTGGCCCCACACCAGCCTGCAGCACAGGCGTCAGACTTCCCAAGACGCGAGCCCTAAAGGCGTCAACCTGAAGCTCGGCAAACTGATCTAAAATCAGCCGCCGGTCGCCCGAACCGATCGTGGAGGTGCGCTATGCGTCTCACCGCTCGGGTCCGCAAAAAGATGATCTGGCGGACTATCAATAGGGCCGTATGCATTGCGGCAGTACGGACATTTAGTTGCAGCCTTCGGTCGGTGCGTATGACACGAAGGGCAGTACAACGAGCGGGACACCTTCAACCTCCACGTGAAAACAAGGGCGTGATCGCAATCATTGCGTCAACGCGATCCTGTTGCCGCCTGATTGTCACCAAATTGGGGCAGAGAATGAGGCTAGCGCCCCGCTCTTGCACCAGAATGGCGAATTCGCCTTGCGGGCTGTTTTTTCAGATGATTTTGGGCACTCGTCGGACCTGAAAAGCCCCACCGCTGGACGGTCCGGGTCCGCTTGCCAACCGGCAGGAGCCCCGCAGCCTCCGCCGCGCGCAAAAAGCTGCGCTGTGCGTCCACACCGGTCCGCCAGCCATCCAGCGAATCGCGACACGTTGTAACGGCGCTGCGCCAGCGGCGCCCGCGCGCCCATTCAGGCCATTCGCGCTCCAGACACTCCAGAGTCTCAAAACTCGTCGACACCTGGCGCTCGCCACGACCAGCCATGCGCAACAGAACAGGGGTCGGGAATGCAACGTCAGTCATTACTTCCTCTCAAAAACCAGATCGACAGAGCAAGCAACGGAGGGCAACGCCCACCAACATCTGATCTTGGTTGCGCAGGGTGACACTTCAAGGCCACACCTCCCCGCAACTAGCGCGCAGGTTGCATAAGGGCTTCCGCGTATGGTTAACACGCGCTAAGTATTTTGGCAGCAAGGGTCGATCTGATTCGCATTATGTCAGCTGATATTTTCATCCTACGAGGATCCAAGGTCGCAACCGCGATTGTTCGCCCGGTCGCGGCCATTGCGCTAGCCACTGCGTGCATCGCGCTCGCCGCTTGCGCCCAGCAACCAGTTCGACTTGAAGAATCGGCCTTGAGCCGCGAACGTGAGATCACTGATGCCATGGCTCTTCCTCCACCTGGAGGACCGGCTGTTATTGGCGTCGTGGAGCGCGTGTTCGCTAACGCGATCCAGCAAGAGATCGTACTGTCGACCTCCGCAAAAGTACCCGGACAGAACACGCTTCAGATTCAGTTTTTCGGGCCAGTCGGCTCAAGCGGTGGCGACACACCTCTGAGCGATACCCCTCCGTCCGAAAGCGTCGTCGCGCGCGAGATGCGCCATGCACTGCCGGGCATCCGGATGGTCCGGTCTCCACTCTACGTCCAAAATAGCTACGGCCCGTTCGGCTACGCCACCGGCCGGTCCCATTCCGGCGATCTGTGCCTTTACGCCTGGCAACGCATTTCGGGATTGAAGTCGGACGCAAGTCTGGCAACACGCGGATCCGTTCAGGTAAGGCTCCGGCTTTGTCAAACCGGAGCGACCGAGGATGGCTTGCTCGCCGTCATGTACGGGTACACGATCAACAGCGCCTTCGCTGGGTACACATGGAACCCGTACGGGACGGTCCCCGCTGCCGACCCGCGCCTTGGCGTTACCGGGCAGCCGATCCATCCTCGCGGATTGTCAGGCTCGGAGCTGATCACGGTATCCGCTCCGCGTGACCTATCCGCGCCACGACCGACCCGACGTCCCCAACCAGCTGCGGCGGCGGTTGTGACATCCGCTCCCGCTCTGCCTCCGGTCCCCGTAAACGCGCCGGTGGTTCCGCTTCCCCCCGCGCTTTCTTCGACACAGACAACGCCGCAGGTTCCTGCCCCGCCTGTAATCGAAGAATAATTTGCGACGGCACCATGGTCAGTTACCAGCTGTTAACCATGGTAGGGTTTGGAAGGCATCCAGACAATTGGCCGGCAGGTATCTTAAATCCACTTGTCTCATGTCGTGACTCGGAGACGTTCCGCGTGACGCCAAAAAAGCACTCTGAGGTAATTGGATGGGTAAAGTTTTCGTAGGGTTGGTGTGGGCGATTCTGGCAGCAGGGACGATATTTATCGTCTCGCTTCCCATCAACCTTCAAACCCATCTCGTTCTCGGCGGCATCGTTCTCGCCATCATGATCACGATGAAATTGCTGCGCCTTGGGGGCACCTGGCGGCTAATCGCTCTTGCCCTCGGCACCGCGCTCGTGATGCGCTACGTGTATTGGCGCACGACGAGCACAATTCCGCCGGTGAGCCAGCTCGAGAACTTCATCCCCGGCCTGCTTCTTTACCTCGCCGAGATGTACAGCGTCTTCATGCTGTTCCTCAGCTTGTTCATCGTTGCCAAGCCACTGCCTTCGCGTGAAGCACGACCAGTGGCGCAAGAAGATTTGCCGCGCGTTGACGTCTTCATTCCAAGCTATGATGAAAACTCGTCTCTCCTGGCCGACACCATGGCAGCTGCCAAGGCAATGGATTATCCGGCTGATCTGGTAACTGTATGGCTACTCGATGATGGCGGCACGGTTCAAAAGCGCAACTCCGACGATATTCCCACCGCACAAGCCGCTCAGAAGCGCCATGTTGAGCTACAGCAGCTATGCGCTGATCTTGGCGTCAATTATCTGACCCGCGAACGCAATGAGCACGCAAAGGCCGGAAATCTCAACAACGGTTTGGCGCACTCAGACGGCGACCTGATCGCTGTATTTGACGCCGACCACGCACCAACGCGCAGCTTCCTGCAGGAGACAGTGGGCTACTTCAAGGAAGACCCTAAGCTCTTCCTCGTCCAGACACCGCATTTCTTCCTGAACCCCGACCCGGTCGAGCGCAATTTGCGCACGTTCGAGAAGATGCCGTCAGAGAACGAGATGTTCTATGGCGTCATCCAGCGCGGGCTGGACAAATGGAACGCATCATTCTTCTGCGGCTCAGCTGCCGTTTTGAGCCGCGCTGCTCTCACGGAGTCGAATGGCTTTTCCGGCGTCTCGATCACGGAGGACTGCGAGACTGCAGTCGAACTGCACTCCCGGGGCTGGAACAGCGTCTATGTCGACAAGCCGCTGATCGCAGGTCTGCAACCTGCGTCATTCGCGAGCTTTATTGGCCAGCGAAGCCGCTGGGCCCAAGGCATGATGCAGATCCTGCGCTTCCGCTTTCCATTGCTGAAGCGCGGTCTGACCATACCGCAGCGCGTTTGCTACATGTCATCAACGCTGTTCTGGCTGTTTCCATTTCCGCGCATCATTTTCCTGTTCGCGCCGCTGTTCTACATCTTCCTCGATTTGCAGATCTTTACCGCTTCGGGTGGCGAATTCTTCGCCTACACACTCAGTTACATGACGGTAAACCTCATGATGCAGAACTATCTCTATGGACGGTTCCGCTGGCCATGGATCTCGGAACTGTATGAGTACATCCAGTCAGTGCATCTGCTGCCTGCAGTCATTTCCGTTATGATCAACCCGCGCAAACCGACCTTCAAGGTGACCGCGAAAGACGAGTCCATTTCGACAAGCAGGCTCTCCGAACTCAGCCGGCCTTTCTTCCTCATCTTCGCAGTCCTTTTGGTTGCAGCAGGAGTGTCCATATGGCGCATCTACAGTGAACCTTGGAAGGCAGATGTCACTCTCGTCGTCGGCACCTGGAATCTGCTCAACCTGATCTTGGCGGGCTGCGCCCTTGGAGTAGTTTCCGAGCGCAGGGAGTGGACCAGCACGAGGCGTATCAAGGTAAACCGCCGTTGCGAGTTCGGGCATGGAGACAGCTGGCTTCCTGCCACGATCGAGGATGTATCCGTGAATGGGGCGCGTGTGCGCGTCTACGCTGCCGACACCGAAAAGTTCGTTGCGCAAGGAGAGTCGGCTATTCGCTTCCAGCTCCTCTCCGGGGACGCCAGCGGTATGCTTCCAATAGTCGTGCGCAACCAGATCAAGGAAGGTGATACCTTCGTTCTGGGCTGCCAGTACATGCGCACCGCAGCCGACCACCATCGCTACGTTGCCGACCTGGTATTTGCAAATCCGGAACAATGGTCGCAATTCCAAGCCGCACGGCGGCGCAATCCAGGCGTGGTCGGCGGGACGATCTGGTTCCTCCAGCTAGCCTTCTACCAGACCTCGCGTGGGATTACCTATCTGATCCGCTATCTTCGCGGCAATGATCGCCAGGCTGCACCCCAGCAAAACGGGGCAAAGTCATGAACCGATATACGCTTTCATTGTTTCTTGCGCTGGCGTCGACGACTTCGCTTCATGCCCAGCCCACACCTTTCGACATGTCTCCGGAGCGTCCGCTTCAGTCAGAGGGAGAAAAGCCCGCAGCACCGCGCGAGCTGCAACCATCACCGTTGGCATCTCCAGATCAGCCGCAACAAGCCGAATTCCGTCGCAGGCTCCTGCCTGCAGGAGATGTGATGCTGCGGGGTGAGACCGCCTCCAAAGGCTGGGCACTGAACCTGACCAAGGCGCAAGCCGAAGCGCCCATGCGACTGCAACTCGCCTACAGCAACGCCATCGTTGTCGCGCCAGAAGCATCACGCCTCCAGTTGCTGATCAATGATTCCGCGGTGATCGATACGCCGGTCCGCTCCGCAGATGGGGTGGCGAACATACAGGTCGACATCCCTGCAGGTCTTCTGCGCGCTGGACGCAACGATATCTCGCTGCGAGCACGTCAGCGCCATCGAACCGACTGCACAATCGAATCGACCTATGAATTGTGGAGCGCCATCAACGCAGCACAGACCTTCATAAGCTCGAGCGATCCCTCCGCAGCAAAACTGACGACTGTCGAGGATCTGCGTACGATCTCCGCAGACGGCACAGGCCGCGCGACAATCGCGATTGTCGCACCCGGCATGTCTCAAAGCGATATCAGCGCAGACGTTCTTCGGCTGGCTCAGGCAATCGCACTGCATCTGCCCCTGCCGGATCTCGACTTTGTTATCGACTCCGCACCTTCCCCTGAACAGGAAGACGCAAGCTTGCGTGTGTTTTTCGGAACGCATGACGAAATTGAAGCGCTGGGCGTCCGCCTTCCTTCGAGCTCAACCGGACCCGTTGCCGCCTTCGCGGAAGGGCAGTCCAGCGTGCCTACATTCGTCGTGAGCGGACGCAATCGTTCCGAATGGCTCAGCGCGCTCGATGAGGTTCTTGCGCCGATAGACCGAGCTGCCGGAACAAGGCGCGACACGGTGATTACGGAAGCGTGGCACCTTCCGAACGCGCCTATGGTTTTAGGCGGCCGCGAACTGACGTTCCGGGAGCTGGGGATTCGCTCGGAGAGCTTTTCTGGGCGCAGTTTCAGCACCAGCTTCCAATTCGCAGTACCGTCCGACTTCTATGCGGACTCCTATGGAGAGGCCCAGATTCTACTGGACGCAGGCTATGCCGCTAACGTCCTGCCGGGGAGCCTGATCAACGTTTATGTGAACGGCTCGATTGCGGTCTCAATGCCGCTGAACGATCAGCGGGGCGCTATCCTCGAGCAGCTGCCTCTGCGCATGACCATGCGGCATTTCAAACCGGGCCTCAACGAAGTCACGATCGTGGCAAATCTGCAAACGGCTGAGGACGAGGCATGTACTGCGGTAGGATTGTCGGATGAAACTCCGCGTCTGGCGATCTTCAATTCCTCGCGTTTCGTGATCCCAGACTTCGCCCGTATCGGCCAGCATCCGAACCTTGCTGCGCTCGGCGGCACCGGCTTCCCGTATACGCGGCTGACCGAGCCTTTGCCGATATATCTAGAGCGGAATGACGCCGCGACGCTCTCCGTCGCCGCAGATCTCATGGCGCGCGTTGCACTGAGCGCGGGACGCTCAGTCCCGGTCACCTTGACCAACTCTCCCGATGCTCTGCGCGATCAGGACGCCATATTCATCAGTTCCGTGAACGCGATTCCGGCGCCAGTGTTTTCACAGGTCAAACTGTCGGAGGAAGCCCGGACCTTCTGGGTCGCCTCTCACGGTGGTGTCCCGGTTGAAGGTGATGCAACGCAAGCAGACGCGGAATTGTGGCGGCAGCGAATCGGGCAGGGCGCCTGGTTGGACAATATTGGCCAATGGTTCGAGCGAAAGTTTGAACTAAGCCTCAGCCAGCTAAGGTTCGCACCTGGCTCAGAGAAGCCTTTCGTGCCCTCCCAACCGGCACAGCTACTGGTCGCACAAGGGGTAAACCCGGCCGGTAACGGTGTTTGGACCCTCTTCACAGCACCTGACGCCATGATGCTTACTGATGGGGTCAGTGCAATCACCAACCTGCCCAACTGGTCTCGCCTGTCTGGGCGACTTGCCACATTGGACAGCGACGAGCAAACCATCAACGCGTTGCCAGCTAAAGAGCAGAGCCTTGTGCTGACCCGGCCCCTTACCTTGAATAATTTCCGCCTGATCATCGCGAACTGGCTATCGACCAATATTCTATCGTACTCTGTCCTGCTGATCTTCGCATGTATCTTGCTTGGCATCGCCACCTCATCGCTCCTCTCAAGAATTGGGAGGCGGCGTTGATCCGGGCAATTCTTTTCGCGTTCTTGCTGATTGCGGGCATGGCCTCTTCAAACGCTTCCGCTCAAATTTCGGCTCGCGAGTGGGCCGATTATTCGAAACGCTTCATATCCAGTGAAGGTCGCGTGATCGACGACGGCAACCACAACATCTCACACAGTGAGGGACAAGGATATGGGTTGCTCCTCGCGTACCTGGCGGGCAATCGCGCTGACTTTGAACGGATATGGTCATTCACGGAGCGCGAATTTCTGCTGCGTGACGACAACCTCTCGGCGTGGCGATGGGACCCGTCAGCGGTTCCGCATATCACTGATCTCAACAACGCCTCTGATGGTGACATCCTGATTGCCTATGCTCTCGCCCGTGCAGGTACCGCCTGGAATGAGACGCGTTTTATTCGCAAGGCCCAGATCATCGCGAAGGCCATCGGGAGAACGTCCGTTCTCGAGCATCATGGCGAATTGTTGCTTCTTCCTGGTGTGACCGGCTTTGGAGCTAAGGACCGTCCCGATGGACCGGTCGTGAACCTTTCGTACTGGGTGTTCGAAGCTTTCCCATACTTCGCAAGCCTGGCACCACACACCAATTGGCAGCGGCTGGCGGAAAGCGGAAAGCGTCTCATCCGTAAATCTCAGCTTGGCGAGCGCGCCTTGCCACCTGAATGGCTTTCACTCGCAAACGCGCCGAAGACGGCGCAGGGCTTCCCGGCAACATTCGGGTATAATGCGTTGCGTATCCCGCTATACCTGATGCGGGCTCTTGATGACGACAAGGAGCTGTTACGGCGGCTACGCGATGGCATGACCGGAAGCAACGGCGAACTCATCATCGTCGATACGGTCAATGGGAAGGTCATCGATTCACTTAACGACGCGGGCTACCGGATAATTCCCGCGCTTGCGAGTTGCGTCGTCGATGGTGCCAAAATTCCAGCTGCGTTGCAGAATTTTCAACCTTCGCTGTACTATCCATCAACCCTGCAACTGCTCGCGCTCTCGCACATCAGGGAGGACCGGCCCGAATGCCTCTGATCTCGGCTAAGTCCGCTACCATCGGCGCTGCAGGCGTTTCACTCCTGCTTGCTGCATACTGCCTGGATCAAGGCCGTCAGTACTGGGACGCGCCATCACCGGGTATCTCGCTGGAAGTCACCGGCACGACTGCAGACGACAGCTACTCAAGCAGTGATGCTGTGCAGCTCCTCGCACAAGTGGTGTCCGAGGAAAGTGCTTCGCCGAGCGAGACCAAGGCTGAGCCTGCGCCGGCAGAGGTGGACGAATCCGCCCTCCGATACTTTGCTCGCCAAGGAGACACGCGGCGGCTTGAGATCGAAATTGCGCGTCTGAAGGCGCTTTATCCCGACTGGACGCCGCCGGCCGATCCTCTCGCAACACCTACACAGACGGACGATTCTCTCGAAGAATTCTGGCAGCTCTATTCCGAAGGCAAACTAGGAGAGGTACGTCAGAAAATTGCCGAGCGGCAGGCAGCCGATCAGGATTGGCGCCCGCCTGGAGATCTCCTCGACCGGCTGGCTCTCGCAGAAGCGAGAGAACGCCTGATCAACTCCTCTGAGCTCGATCAGTATGGTACCGTCATTTCGGTAGCTACGGACAACCCGCAGCTTCTCACCTGTAGCGAGGTCGACGTCCTTTGGCGTGTGGCAGAGGCTTTCGTTCATACGGACCGCGAGCAGCGGGGCTACGACGCGTACAAGTACATTCTGACCAATTGCGATGACACAAATGAGCGCGTCGCAACGATGCAGAACGCGTCGCAATTGCTGTCCGCGCCTCTCATCGCGGATCTGCTCCGCCTTGAGCGGAAAGACGACCAGGGCGTTGGTGAGTTCGCTGCCATCCGCAACGATCTGGCACGTGATGCCGTTGCGCGCGGCAGCAAGGATGCCGAGGTCGCAGTTCCTCGTGAAGAACTGAAGCGCGTCGAAGAAACTGCGGAAGCTGAAAAGCTCCCGTCAGATGCACGCCTTCTCGGCTGGTATTACCTGCAGCGCAAGGACCACACGGTCGCTGAAAAATGGTTCCGGATGGCTCTCGATGAAGAGCCATCAGCCGATGCTGCGGAGGGCCTTGCTCTAGCGCTGATTGAACGCGAAGCTTATGCGGATGCAGAAGACTTGATGCATCGCTGGCGAGGCGACAGCGACAATACGCGGATAGTCTATCTGGCAGCCGCGGCCAACCTTCTTGGCGTCGAGCCAAGGCCGCTCTTGTCGAGCGAGGTCCTCGATCGGATCGTGGCTGAAGTCGCTGCGTCGAAACACGTGGAAGGCGCCCGTCAACTTGGCTGGTACTCGCGCGCATTTGAACAACATGCGACGGCAAAGGCTTGGTTCATCACCGCGCTCGGCTGGGATCCGCAAGACGAGCCATCCGCGTACGGTTTGGCTTTAACCCACCATCTATTCGGCGAACTCGCGGAATTGGCGCAGATCAAGAAGGCTTGGGAAGGGCGGTCCGAACGAATTCAACTCGTTGGCATCGCGCCGACCGAACCTGCACCCGCGACCAGCATGCGCACAGATCAGGTGGCTGTTGCACCAATGCCGACCGCCAGACCGGAGACGACCCGACCGGTTCGTGCGCCCGCTGCAAAACCTGCGGCATCTGCACCGCGCCGAGGCTGCACCAACCACGTCCACCCTGAAAGCCTTCAGCCTTCCGCCGCTCTCAACCGAGGCTGGTGCTTGCTGGACGTCAATCGCCCAATCGAAGCGGCCAAGGCCTTCGAAGTCGCGCTTCGCAGTGGAAGTGGACAGGTCCAACGCGATGCAGCGTACGGTCAAAGCCTTGCATATTTGCGGGCCGGCCTGGTTAATGACGCCGCCGTAGCAGCAACGCGCGCGCCCCAGTCTCAGGCGCGGGCTTCCGAACTGCAGACAAGCATATTGGCCGAACGAGCGCTCGGCGCGTTTGAGCGCGGGCGGTATGTCGAGGCGCTGGTCGCACTCGACCAACGCGCCCAGATCGCACCAGAGCGGGTCGATCTAATGGTGATACGCGGATACGCCTATATGAAACTCAACCGGTTAGGCGATGCGCGACGCGTCTTCGAAGCCGCCGCGGGAACAGGCAACCGTAATGCCATTCGTGGTCTGGCGGATGTACGCAACATGATAAATCCTTAGGGCATCACTCCTCGGCCAGATCAGAAGATCGGTCCAGCATTTGCAGAAGCCCTCTTATGGGGATCTCTGCCCAGCTGGGCCGGTTGGCAAGCTCGTAGCGTATCTCGTAAATCGCCTTCTGAACGACAAAAAGATCGAGAAGAGCAAGCTGATGCCGAGCTGGTGTCCCATCATTCGCTCCATGGGACAAGTAAGCGTTCAGGAAGTCAGTCGAGGCGAGGCTTAGCCAATGATTGAGCCTTGCCCGAATTGTCTCTTCGCGCGGACCTGAGCTCACCTCCAGCGTTCGTTCCACCGCTGATGCAGCGTAGGCAAACGAGCGTAACATGCCCGCTACGTCTCGCAGCGGGGAGAACTTACTGCGCCGCGCCTCAAGGGACCGGTTGGGCTCACCCTCAAAATCAATGATGATCAGATCGCCCTTTGCCACGAGAATTTGGCCAAGATGAAAATCACCATGAATCCGGGTCTTCAGACCTTCAACCGGATATCTCAATGCTTGGC
This sequence comes from Aquamicrobium zhengzhouense, assembly GCF_016124105.1. Taxonomy (GTDB): domain Bacteria; phylum Pseudomonadota; class Alphaproteobacteria; order Rhizobiales; family Rhizobiaceae; genus Aerobium; species Aerobium zhengzhouense. The sequence continues at coordinate 57,906 of NZ_JADGMQ010000009.1, read as the reverse complement.
CTATCAACGCCAAGAGTTCATCTTCGCGATCGAGAAGGTCAGTCGCAGCGGTTTCTGAGTGAATACTACCGTCAGACAGGCCAGTCCTGAGGCGACCAAGCGTAGCGCGGACATCGTCGGAAACCTCCGCAACCCATTCTTTCAGGTCGTCATCCGTGATCATTTCGGCAGAGAACGCAGCGTCTTGCGTCTCGGTCGCGAGAGCTGAGTGAAATTCGGCTGTCCGTTGTCCGAGAAGGGCTCCAATTGATAGGGGGAACTGGAATGTCGCAGTCTCGCCGTTCCCTGCTGCCTCTTCCAAAGAATCCTCGTGTGCGAACTCGTCCACTTCACGGCGCAACGCTTCGGTCACTGCACTCCACGCATCACCCTGATTTCGGACAAACTCGAAGGCGACCGCCAGCGTTGTGACCTCTTCATCGGCGGATTGGTATTCAACCGACCCGAGAAAGGCAGGCGTATGCTGGAAATTGGCGCTCTGCGTCAAAAAGCTAGACATCTCGACATCGGGCTGAACGCCACTGCGTAGACGACGATAGATTTTCAAGATGATCTGGTCGCCGAATGCCACCGACACATTGCTCTGCTCAACACCAAGCAGGCGCGGCGCCTCTGTCACAGCCACGGATGCCAGGCGTTCTGATGGCTGGAAAGTGATGAGCCCCCCACCGCTGGTATTAAGCGAGCCTCCGCGTCGCAAATGATCGAGCAATGTTGCGGCCAAATTCTCATCATACGAGCCGTCGAGAAGAGCACCGACGGTAGAGCCACGTCGTAGCTTGGCAATCGTGTATGACAGCTTTGGCGCTCCGAAGCGGACACTCTCCTCGCCCCACCGCGCTGACAAAGGCATGAGGTAGCGCTGATCACCGTCCTGAGTTTGCGCATCAATCACGCTCAGCACATACTGCCCGTTGCTGAGCGAAACGAGTGGTTGCAACGTAACCTGTCCAAGTTGCTGATCCTTCCCAGCGAACCAACGTTGCAGTCGCAGAAATTCGGGTAGTATCTCTTGATCGAAGTGCCGCTGATCGCGACCTGAAAGCGCCGTCTCAATTCGTTGATCACGGGTTGTCAGCGTGACAAATTCCGGAAGTACGTCCGGCATCTCGACATGCCATTGCGGTGCAGCCGTCTCCTCTGCCAGCAAGAACCAATAAAAACCGTAGCCGGCGAGAGTGATCAGGTAGGGGAGGGTGCCAATTGGTGGAAACGGGGAGCGTCCCGCCAATTCGATTGGGACAGCGCCTTTCCATTGCGCCAGGTCCAGTTCGACGGCCTGGGCAGCTGCGGAGAGGTTGGCGACGCACAAGATCCTCTCGCCTTCATATTCCCGGACATAGGCCAGAATCTTGCGGTTGCGAGGGTAGAGGAGGATCATGGATCCGCGGCCAAATGCCTGGTGATTTTTGCGCACGGAAACGATGCGCCGCATCCAGTTGAGCAGCGAGGAGCGATCCCGGTCCTGGCTTTCAACGTTGATCGCCTGATAGCCATAGGTCGCGTCCATTACGAGCGGCAGATAGAGGCGCTGCGGGTCAGATCGTGAGAAGCCCGCATTGCGGTCTGAGGACCATTGCATGGGTGTGCGAACACCGTCTCGATCGCCCAGATAGTAATTATCTCCCATGCCGATCTCATCGCCGTAATAGATGATCGGCGTTCCCGGCATCGACAGAAGAAGCGAGTTCATCAACTCGATCTTACGCCGATCGTTCTGCATCAGCGGCGCGAGCCTGCGGCGTATCCCGAGATTTATCCGCGCTCGGCTGTCTTCGGCATAGGTTTGCCAGAGATAGTCGCGCTCACTATCCGTTACCATTTCCAGAGTGAGTTCATCGTGGTTGCGAAGAAAAATGCCCCACTGGCAGTTGGGTGGAATCTCGGGCGTCTGGCGGATGATGTCGGTGATCGGGTGGCGATCTTCCTGTGCCACCGCCATGTACATGCGCGGCATCAAGGGGAAGTGGAAACCCATCTGGCACTCATCCCCTTCACCGAAATAGGGTCGCGTGTCTTCCGGCCACTGGTTAGCCTCAGCCAGCAGCATGCGATCAGGGTAATGAGCGTTCAGTTCGGCACGGATCTGCTTCAGGATGGCGTGGGTTTCGGGCAGGTTCTCGGCATTCGTCCCTTCTCGTTCAACCAGATAGGGAATTGCATCGAGGCGCAGTCCGTCTACCCCCATGTCCAGCCAAAAGTGCATCACCCGCAAGACTTCGCGTAACACTCGCGGATTGTCGAAGTTGAGGTCCGGCTGATGCGAATAGAAGCGGTGCCAGTAGAAAGCACCCGCCACCGGATCCCAGGTCCAGTTGGATTTTTCTGTGTCGAGGAAGATGATCCGGGTTTCCGGGAATTTCGTATCCGTATCGCTCCAAACGTAGAAATCTCTGGCGGCAGATCCTGGCTTGGAGTGGCGCGCGCGCTGAAACCAGGGATGCTGATCGGACGTGTGATTGATGACGAGTTCCGTGATGACCCGTAGTCCACGGCGATGCGCCTCGTTCACCAGGGCTCGGAAGTCGGCCAGCTTTCCGTATGACGGATTGACCGCCTTGAACTCTGCAATGTCATAGCCGTCATCGCGCAGAGGGGAGGGGTAGAATGGCAGCATCCAGATCGCAGTCGCACCGAGCTGCTGAATATGGTCGAGCCGCTCCATGAGCCCGGCGAAGTCACCAATCCCGTCCCCGTTCGAATCCTGGAACGCCTTGACGTGGAGCTGATAGATGATGGCGTCCTTGTACCACTCGCGATCTGTTCGATCGATGATATCGATACGCCGTCGAGTGCTGCGCTGGGTGAAGTGCTTCATCGGCCGCTGCCCTCCGGCGGAAACAATCGCCAGATTGCGTACGGTCGCTCTTCGGGATCCAGACGCAGACGGTGAAGCTTCCCCCGCCACTCGAAACGGTTGCCGCGCAGAAGGTCCTCCACCTCGATTGCATCGGTGTCTTTCAGTCCGAACTCCCACAAGGGGACTTCAAACTCGGTTTCCTGCGCGTTATGGGGGTCCAGATTGACGTGGAAGAGAAGAAAGCTCGACGCAGCCGGATCACTCTTGCCGTAATAAAGGATCTCGTCGTTCCAAGCGTTATAGAACCGCAGGGACTCATACGCCCTTAGTGCCGGGTGCTCCCGTCGCAAACGGTTGATCAAGGCAATGTCGTCCTTGATATGCCCGGGCTCATCCATGTCCCAGACCCGGATTTGATACTTCTCCGAGTCGAGATATTCTTCCTTTCCAGGTACGGCGCGGGCCTCACAAATCTCAAAGCCATTATAAACCCCGTAGTTTCCCGCAAGTGTCGCTGCGAGGACAAGCCGAGTGCGGAAACCAGCGCGGCCGCTTTGTTGCAAGAACCTTGGGTTGATGTCGGGCGTATTGACGAAGAAGTTCGGCCTCATGGTCTGCCGGTTCGGCCCTTGCGTCAGTTCGCCGAGATACTCTTCCAGTTCCGCCTTGGTGTTGCGCCAGGTGAAATAAGAATAGGACTGGGTGAAGCCCAGCTTCGCCAGCCGAGCCATGACTTTTGGGCGTGTGAACGCCTCTGCAAGAAAGATCGCGTCAGGGTGTCTGGCCCGAATGTCACTGATCAGCCACTCCCAGAAAGGGAAGGGCTTTGTGTGGGGATTATCGACCCGGAAAATCTTCACCCCCTGTTCGATCCAGAAAAGGACGACGTCCCGAAGGGCGAGCCAGACCCCCGGAATGGCATCCCTATAGAAATGGACGTTGACGATATCCTCGTACTTTTTCGGCGGGTTCTCCGCGAACTTGATCGTGCCGTCCGGGCGCCAGTCGAACCATTCCGGATGCTCGCGGATCCAGGGATGATCAGGTGAGCACTGGATCGCAAAGTCCAACGCGATCTCCATCCCCTGATCGGCCGCCGCGTCCACCAGCCGCTTGAAGTCTGAGAGGGTGCCGAGTTGCGGATGGACTGCGTCATGCCCACCATCCTCCGATCCGATTGCATAAGGACTTCCCGGATCACCCGGCTGCGCGACGAGGCTGTTATTGCGACCCTTGCGGTTCGTACGACCTATCGGATGAATTGGCGGGAAGTAGAGAACGTCAAAGCCGAGGTCCCGGACGTAAGGCAGTCGAGCTATGACATCGTCAAAGGTGCCATGGCGCTCGGGATCGCGGGTCTGAGAGCGGGGCATCAACTCATACCAGGCACTGAAACCGGCAAGTTCACGATCCACCCATACCCTTATCGTCCTCGGATAGATGGTGAGGTTGGTCCGAACGCCGAACCTTTGCATGATATCGAGGGTCTGTTCCGACAGAAGCAGAGCAATTTGCGTCTCTTCCTGCTCCAAATCGCTTGGAGATCGGTCCTGCAACGAGGCGAGCAGGCTCTGCAGCTCGTCTCGCCCTGACTGCTGCGCAGCTGCCTCCACCAACTGACGACCTTCGACGATCTCAAGTGAGACGGCCTGACCCGCCGCCAACTTCTTCATGGTGTCTGCCCGCCACGTCGCGAAAAGATCGCGCCAAGCGCCGATTGTGAGGTCCCAAAAACCGATCTGATTGAAATTTACCTCGCCGACCCACCTGTCGTTGTCGTCAAAGAGCATCCTGATCTCATGCCATTTCGACGTGTCGGCCGGGCAAACGCGCGCAACCGCGCCAAGTGCGTCGTGTCCATCGCTGAAGATGTCGACTTCAATTCGGAATCTCTGTCCGATAGTCGCCTTGGCCGGGAACCTTCCACCGTCGATCTCCGCGCTGATGTTCTCAATGGCGAGGCGATGGGGCGCGAGTTGCATCAGCTGCTTTCTTACGTCCGACCCGGGCGGTATTTGAACAGTCTGCGGCATCGTCTCGGGAGTGGAATTCATCCGGTTCTGACCTTTCGGACAACCTGCAAATGCACTGGAAGTGGAAAATGTGGGACTGCTTCCGGGCTTCTGTTTTGCAGGCCGAACAGCGTTTCCACTGCAAATGTTCCTCTGGGATGCGTGACGATGACATTGGTGTAGACAAGGGAACATGTCGCCACAGAGCCGGTTGGGGAGCCCGAACTCTCAACCCAGGAGAACGACATGACCGACATCAAAGACCGGGTCGACCAATGGCTTCGTGACGCGCACGCCATGGAGGAGCAGGCGGAAACAATGCTCAATGGCCCGGCAATGCGCATTGAGAACTATCCGTCCCTCAAAGCGCGCATCGAACAGCATCTTGAGGAGACGAAGCGCCAGCGGGCACGGCTTGAATCCTGCATCGAACGACGGGGAGCTTCATCGTCCGGTATCAAGGACATGCGATGAAATTCACGGCGATGATGCAAAATCTTAGCGGCGTATTTGCAGGCGACGAGGTCGTTAAAGGCGTCCTAGCCAGCTACACGTTCGAGCATATGGAGATTGCTTCCTACCGCATTCTTGTCGCCGCGGCCGAGGCTGACGGGGACATGGAAACGGCTCGAGTGTGCGAAGAAATCTGCGCGGAAGAAGAAGCCATGGCGGCGTGGCTGGAAGATAATATGGGCGAAATCGCCATCCAGCACCTTGTCCGGCAGGAAGCATCTCTGGACGAAGCAAAGCGCGGAGAGCACGCGCCTATAGAACGACCGGCAGCCCGGTCCTTTTTCTTTCTCAAGCACTGCGAGCGAGGAACATCGCGCAATATTGCATGTTCGGATGCGGAAAACAGCTTGCAGCTTAGTCCTTGGCAGCCCGCATTGCGGGCTTTTCATCAGGAGCGCACCATGAACCCGAATGAGCGCACACCAGACACATCGACCTCACCTACAGCAACGCCAGGTGCGTCAACCGCCGGCACACCGCAACAACCGGGCGCATCCGGTGAGCAATCGACCTCCCAGCGTTCCTCGCTTGGGCAAATGGCATCCGGAGCTCGGGATGCGGTTGCCCATGAGGCTGCAACTTTGAAAGAAGAAGCCGCGCGCACGGCAGCCGAGCAAGCTGAGCGGGCGAAAGGTGCCGCCACCTCCCACCTGGAGGGCTTTGCGGGCGCATTGCGAGCGGCCAGCGATGAACTATCGCGGAACAAGACCGGGCCCGCTGCGGAACTGGTCTCACATGCGGCCTCCGGCCTGGAGACTCTGTCTCGCTCAATTGATGGCAAATCGTCTGGTGAGATGCTGGATGCCGTCCGGAGGTTTGGTCGCGAAAATCCTTTGGGGTTTGTCGCCGGTTCGATTCTGGCGGGTTTCGCACTCGGCCGGGTGGCATCGACGGCAACTTCGGGGAGTAGCCGTTCCTCCAGCGCTCACGACACCTCAAGCGCGAGCAGAAATTTTGCCGATCGCACCCAGGAGGATCCGTCATGAGCGTTGATCGCGATCCCAAGACGATCCCAAGCCTTGTAACCGACCTGGTCGAGCAGCTTTCGACCCTCGTGCGCACAGAAGGCCAGCTTTTGCGCAGCGAGCTCAAGGAAAATGCCAGCCGGGCGGGGAGCGGCGTCATGGAAATCGCCGCCGGAGCGATGCTTCTTCTGGCAGCGTTGATCGTACTTCTTCAGGCGTTGATCGCAGGGCTCGTTGAAGCTGGCTTGAGAGCAGGGTGGGCCGCTCTCATCGTCGGCATCATCGTGGCCGTGATCGGAGCCATTCTGGTCAAACGTGGCACATCCAATATGTCCCCATCCGAGCTTACGCCAAGCCGTACGGCGGCGCAGCTTCGCAAGGACGGACAACTCGCACGGGAGCAGACACCATGACGGATCGATCCCCCTCCGAACTTGGGCGCGAAGCCGAACAGGTTCGCGCCGAGATCAGCGAAACGACGCGCCAATTACGAGACAAGATGTCTCCGGGGCAGTTGATGGACGAGGCACTTGGTTACTTCAAGGAAGGAGATGCGCAGCGCTTCCTCACCAATCTGAAGGATCAGGTGCGAGACAATCCGCTTGCACTCGCATTGATAGGCGGTGGTGTCGCCTGGCTGATGTCCGGTTCCGGTACAACGCACAGTCGGCCGGCCCACACCATGGCGACGTCCCTGCACGCCGGGTCAGCTCGCAACTACGCGGAGTCAGGCGGTGACGACGGCTCGGAGGACGACGCCTCATCGTTGGCGTCTTCCGTTGGTTCTGGCCTCGCAAGCGCAGGCGATGCTGCGTCACGTACCGCCTCAACCGTTGGGGGCGCTGCGAGCCAAGCTGGCCAATATGCACGCGAGACCATGCATGACATGCGCGATCAGCTCCATTCAGGTGCGAGCTCACTCCACCACTCGGCGAGCCAGGCAGGTCTGAGGGCAAGAGATACGTTCTCTGAAACGCTTGAACGAGAGCCCCTTATTATCGGCGCGATTGGGGTAGCCGTTGGAGCCGCACTCGGAGCCATGGTCCCCGCATCACGTACCGAGGAACGTTATCTTGGGGCAGCAGCACGTTCAGCTAAAGAACAAGCTGAGCGGGTTCTGACGGAAGGTGTCGAACGTGCAAAAGAGGTGGCTGGTGACGCTTACTCCGCAGCCAAAGACGAGGCACACCGGCAGGGCCTGACCAAATCAGGTGAGCCGGTAACCGAGCGGATCTCAAAAGTAGCAAAAGCTGCAGGCGAGGAGCTTTCGCAAGCCGCGCATGACGCGCTGGGAAGCACGCAGACCGATCCAGGTTCCGAACCAACACAAACTGGCAGTGATCGATCCGAAAACCCGCCAGGCGACAAGCCTCTGCCTGGACGCATTTGATCCCCGTGGGCGTCTGCCAGTGCAGGCGCCCATTTTCTTCCTTTCAGACTTAGCCATCGGAGACTGCAATGAAAGCTCTCACCTGGCACGGGAAAAGCGACATACGCTGCGAAAGCGTCCCCGATCCCAGAATCGAGCATCCGCGTGACGCGATCATCAAAGTAACAGCTTGCGCGATCTGCGGGTCGGACCTTCACATTTATGACGGCGCAATTCCGGACATGCACTCTGGTGACATTGTCGGGCATGAGACCATGGGCGAAGTCGTCGAAGTAGGCCCTGATGCAGGTGACTTGAAAGTCGGCGATCGGGTGGTTGTCCCGTTCACCATCTCATGCGGTCAATGTTTCTTCTGCAAGCGCGGGTATTATTCCGCTTGCGAGAGGTCGAACCCGGACAAGGAAAAAGCGGAGAAGATGTGGGGCTACTCTCCCGCAGGACTTTTCGGCTACTCGCATCTTTTGGGTGGTTATTCCGGCGGGCAAGCTGAATACCTGCGCGTGCCCTTTGCAGATGTCGGCCCAATCAAGGTTCCGGACGGGCTATCCGACGAACAGGCCCTGTTCCTCTCCGATATCTTTCCGACCGGATACATGGCTGCGGAGTTCTGCAACATTCAGCCCGAAGACACGCTTGCGGTCTGGGGATGCGGGCCAGTCGGGCAGATGGCAATCAAAAGCGCGTTCATCCTCGGTGCCCACCGTGTCATAGCGATCGATACAGTGCCCGAGCGTTTAGCGATGGCTCGGGCCGCAGGCGCAGAGACGCTGGATTTCATGGATGAGGACATCTACGAAAAGCTCCGTGAGATGACCGACGGCCGTGGTGTCGACGCCTCTATTGATGCCGTCGGCAGCGAAGCGCATGCCGCGGCAAGCTTTGACTCGATTATCGACCGTATAAAGGTCGCTACATACATGGCGACCGATAGGCCGCATGTTCTTCGCCAGGCGATCCAGTGCACGCGCAATTTCGGCACCGTTTCAATCGTCGGCGTCTATGGCGGCTTTCTCGACAAGATCCCGATGGGTTCTGCCGTCAATCGCGGCCTGACCTTCCGCATGGCCCAGACCCCGGTCCAGCGCTACCTGCCTCTCCTCATGCAGCGCATTCTCGATGAAGAGATTGACCCATCGTTCGTGATCACCCACCGCGGAACACTCGAAGAAGGCCCTGAATTCTACAAGACATTCCGTGACAAAAAAGACGGCTGCATAAAGGTCGTCCTTAAGCCTTGAAGCGAATATCCTCCTTTGTGCACCCACTCCGCTTACCCCATGAGATTATCTTGCCTTGCCCCCGGGGAATGTGCGACATCCACCAGTCTTAGTCTCCTCGAAGCATTTTGATGCCGCGGCGGCGCATAGGGGGACGGCGCCGGTTGGGCCCCGGTATTGAGGGAGGGTGGAATGAACCGAAAAATTCTTCTGGCGCTTAGCACGGCGCTGCTTATGGGTGTGTCTTCAGTTCAGGCTCAGGACGTCGCCAAGATTGCGATGGTAGCGGAACTTTCTGGCGCCGGCGCGCCGGCAGGCACCAATTGGCGCGATGGCATCAAGATCGCTATCGAGGAAATCAATGCCGACGGAGGTATTCTCGGTAAGCAGGTAGAACTGCCGGAGTACGACACGCAGACCGACCCGCAGGTCTCGCGCGCAATGGTGCAGAAAGCCATTGACGACGGCGCTTTCGCCATCCTGGGCACCATCTATTCCGGCTCGACCCTCGTCAACATGCTGGTCGCCCAGCAGAGCGAGATCCCGCAATTCGTAGGTTCGGAAGCTCCCACCATCGTCCAGAAGGGCAACCCGTTCGTCTTCCGCACCTCCTCCGGCGCACAAAAGGGCGTTCCTGCTTTGGTTCCCTACTTCACCGATACGCTCAAAGCGCAGAAGGTTGGCATCGCCTGGGTGAACAACGAATTCGGCAAGGGTGGTCGCGACGTCTTCGCCGCTGAGATGGAAAAGATCGGCATTGAAGTCATCGCTGACGTTCCCTCGGAGCAGGGCGCGACCGATTATGCATCCGACGTCGCGAAGCTGAAGGATTCGGGCGCAGACGCCGTGTTCGTCTACATGAACCAGGAAGAAGCAGCTCGTTTCCTGATCGAAGCTAAAAAGCAGGGACTTTCAATGCCGCTCGTCGGCGAAGTGACGCTCACTGAGGCTAAGGTCATCGAGCTTGCTGGCGGTGCCGCTGAAAACGCTATCGCGCATGTCGGAGTGACTGCAACGGCAACCGAGATCCCTGGCATTGCCGAGTTCAACGAAAAGTTCGTTGCACAGTTCAAGCGCAACCCGACCCATGATGCGATCAAGGGCTATATCGGTGCTTGGGCCACGAAGTATGTCACCGAAAAGGTCGGCGAGTTCGACGGCGCAAAGTTCGCTGACGCGATGAAGAACCTGTGCCTCCCTGTCGCCGAATATCCACGCATGCTGCTCGACACTTGCTGGGATGAGACAGGCGAGATGTCGCGCCCGAGCTTCATGGTTCAGGTCAAGGACGGCGCACCTGTGGTCATCGGTACAGTCCCGGCCAATTAATCCCTTTTCGATGCAGTCGCGGCCGCCTTCGGGTGGCCGCCCCTGCCTGAAGGAATTCTTATGTCGCAGTTCCTGCAAGTTCTGCTGTCCGGTCTCGCTACCGGATCGATCTACGCGCTCGTCGCAATCGGTTTCACCCTTGTCTGGCAAGCCGCCCAAACCGTGAACTTTGCCCAAGGCGAGTTCGTGATGGTCCCGGCCTTCTTCGTGCTGGTCGGCATGCATGTGCTGGGTTTCCCGCTTGCTCTGGCTGTGGGCTTTGCCCTTCTGGCGTCGATCGTCGTTCTTGGCTTCGTGTTCAAAAAGCTGATTGTCGAACCGATCCTGCCGTCGGGCGGCATCTCGCTGATCATCGCCACGATGGCGCTTGGCATCCTCCTGCGAGAAAGCGTCAAGGAGTTCTATGGTGCTGAAGCCCAACCGTTCCCGCCGCTGTTCCCGACCGACCCGATCCATGTGTTCGGTGCAGTGGTCTCGATGCAAGACCTGCTGAACCTGGTGATTTCACTCGGCGTCGTCATTCTCCTGACGCTCTTCCTGAACCGCACCCGCACAGGTCGGTCGATGCAGGCTGCGGCTCAAAACCCGGCCGTTGCCGAGATCCTCGGCGTCGATGTCAAACGCATGATCATGTATGCGTTTTTGATCAATGCGGCGCTGGCAGCCCTTGCTTCATTCCTGATCACGCCGGTCTACCTCGCCAAATTCTCCAACGGCGAGACCTTGGGCCTCGTCGCTTTCATTGCGGCTATTGTCGGCGGTTTCAACCAGATCCGCGGCGCTTTGGTGGGTGGGTTGCTCATAGGTGTGCTCGATAATTTCGTCGCTACTTACATCACCGCCGAGTATCGCGCTGCGTTACCGCTTATCTTGCTGATCGTGATTATTCTCCTGCGTCCGCAGGGCATCATGGGCACCTCTGAGGGGAGGGCCGTCTGATGCGCTCTCTGCTGCGACCCTTCCTGATCGCTCTTCTTCTGCTGGCAGCAATCGTCGCGCCGATCGGACAGGGCAATTACATCACCTATGTCCTGACCTCGTGGCTGATCTTCTCGATTGCCTCGATGGGGCTCAACCTGACCCTCGGCTATGCTGGACAGATCTCGCTCGCCCAAGCCTCCTTCATGGCGATCGGCGCTTACACGACCGCCCTTCTGACCCTTGCAGGGTGGCACTGGATGGCGGCGCTGGTGCCAGCGCTTCTTCTTTGCTTCGTGATCGGCCTTGTGCTGGGCTATCCGGCGCTACGTGTGAAGGGGCATTTCCTTGCCTTCGTCACCCTGGCCTTCAACACTCTGGTTTTTCTCGTGCTGCGCAATGAGGATTGGCTCACCGGCGGCAATTACGGTCTGGTCGGCATGCCCCGGCCTGATTTCGGCTTCTTCTCCACGATGAAGCAGCACAATTTCTATTATTTCACTTTGGCAATCACTATCGTTGCAGCGGCGATCATGTGGTGGATCGTTCGCTCACCATGGGGCCGCGCATTCAAGGCGTTGCGTGAGAACCCGATCCGGGCGGAGAGCCTTGGCGTCGATACACGCCGCATCACGCTTCTCGCTTTCGCGATTGGTTCCGCATATGGCGGGCTGGCTGGCGCGCTGGTAACTCCCCTGGTTCAGTTCATCGAGCCCGGATCGTTTGCAGTTGCTCACTCCTTCCGGATCCTGCTGATGGTCGTAGTCGGAGGTGCAGGCTTCTTCTTTGGCCCATTCCTCGGTGCAGGCGTCGTTATCCTCCTGCCTGAAATGCTGCGCTTCACCGAAGGCTATTACCTGATCATCTACGCCGCCCTCGTTATCCTGATGCTGGTGTTCACGCCAAAGGGACTAATCGGGGTCTGGGACCTCTTGCGAAACCGTCTTTTCGGCAAGGCTCAAATTCGCGCTGATGTGAAGCAGGAGCCGACACTGAAATGACCGCGCCCATCCTCTCAATCCGGAACATCTCCAAGAGTTTTGGCGGCATTCATGCCGTGCGTGACGTCTCCTTCGACGTACATCAGGGCGAAATTCTTGGTCTGATTGGCCCCAACGGCTCCGGAAAGTCGACGCTGTTCAACAGCATTCTCGGCCAACTGCCACCTGATAACGGCACGGTGGAGGTCAAGGGAACTCCCGTCACGGGTATGCGGGCGAGCAAGCTAAATCGCTTGGGCGTCGGCCGCACCTTCCAGCAATTGTCCGTTTTCCCGCAAATGACCGTGCTGGAGAACATCATCGTGGCTGGGCAAGAGCATAAAGGGACACTGACGTCCCGCTTGTTCGGCCCTCCGGACGCAGGTCTGACCGCAGCAGCGGACCAGATGATCGAGTTCTTCCGTCTCACCCATCTGCGCGACACTCCGGCCGGTTCGCTGTCCTTTGGCCAGCAGAAGCTGGTGGACGTCGCGATGGCCTTTATGGCCGGACCTGATCTTGTGCTGCTCGATGAGCCCGCGGGCGGCGTCAACCTGACGATGTTGGCGCACCTTAAAGAGAGGCTGATCGCCTACAACGCGGAACATGGGACCACATTCGTGGTGATCGAGCACAATATGGAGTTCGTGATGAGCCTGTGCACCAGGATCGTCGTCCTCGCAGAAGGTGCGATCATCGCGGAAGGCACACCAGCTGAAATCCGCGCGAACCAAACTGTCATCGACGCATATCTGGGAGGCTGACCGTGCTAGAACTCCAGGATATCCATGGTGGCTACGGCAAAATGACGATCTTGAACGGAGTCTCGTTCAAAATCCCAAAGGGAACGATCACAACGGTGATCGGGCCGAACGGCGCCGGCAAATCCACTGCCTTCAAGGCGATATTTGGGCTTCTCAACATCAGCAAGGGCCAGATCCTGCTTGATGGGAAGGACGTTACGCGGCAGTCACCGCGGCAGATGATCTACCACGGCGTGACCTACGTTCCGCAGGGCCGAAACGTGGTGCCTCAGCTGTCGGTTTATCACAATCTTGAGCTTGGCGGCGTTACGGCGAAGGACCAGACCAAAATCCGGGATCGGATCGAAGTGGTTATGGACCAGTTCCCGATGCTCCGTGAGTTTCGCAATCGCAAAGCGATCGAATTGTCCGGCGGCCAGCAAAAACAGTTGGAAGTCGCGCGTTCGCTGTTGCTGGATCCTAAGCTGATCCTGATTGACGAGCCTTCGATCGGTCTTTCGCCGAAGCTCGTGCAGGAAGTGTTTGGGACACTGCAGCGCCTTCGGGACCAAGGCGTGACCATCTTGATGGTCGAACAAAACGCCAAATCGGCACTCGCAATGTCAGACTATGGTCTGGTGCTCGAACTCGGACAAACGCGCATGCATGACGAGGCAACCAAGCTGCTGGCAGATCCGCGCGTCGGGCAACTATTCCTCGGTGGACACATAGAGGACGCGAACTCAAACTGAGAAGAAGCGTCTATGAGCTTAAAGCTCAGGACGCTATCTCGTGTATCTTGACGCTCGGCACAGCCTTGGCGGCGAGATCGCATAAGTGACGGTGGTGGGTCAGATAAATCACCTGGCCCACCCGGCTCATCTCGCCAAAAAGGCGCATGACTTCTTCCGAACGCGGCTCGTCGAACGTCTCCATGATGTCATCGGCAACAAAGGGAACCGATGGCCGCGCCGATGCGAATTCCTCGTACCCTGCAAGGCGAAGCGCAAGATATAGCTGAAAGCGCGTTCCCTTGGACATGTCCGCCGCGAGCTTTGATCCACCGTTCGCCGGCAAGCCAATCAGCACCTCCCGGTCCTTTTCCGGCATGGTCGTCAGACCGGTATAGTCGCCCCTGGTCATCAGCCTGAATGCGTCGGACGCGCGTTGCATCATCGCGCTGCGATGTTTGTCACGATAGGCCCGGATCGCATGTTCAGCGATCAGACTACCGCTACGCAGCCGCAGATAGCGCAGAGCCTGCTCCTCCATTTCCAGAAGCAGCGTCCCGCGCTGAGCTTCAATACGCAAAACTGCGTCATCGCCGCCAACCGCTTCCAGCCGGTCGGCAGCGCGTGCCCGTTCTGCAAAGAGGTTCTTCGCACGCAGTTCCAGATCCTCAAGGCGAGCTTCAAGCTCCGCCAGTTCCTGTTGAAGCGCGCTGCGATCTTCACTCCCCAACAGCTCAAGCCCGCTATCCAGATTTTCTGCCTGAGTTTCAGTCAGAATCTGGCGGTTGACGCGCTCAAGATCCTCTTCGATCCGGTTGCGTTGCGCGACCGCGTCGAGTGCCTGTTGAAGTTCGGTCAACGTCTCGACGCCAAAGAAGGACGTCATTTCAAGCTTCCGGCTGTCGTGCAGTGCAAGGTCCTGGTGCAATACATCGATTTCCGCCTGAGCGTCACCAAACTCCCGCTGCTTATCCTTGCGCCGCGTTCGAGTATGACGTGCCTGCTCCAATCGCCTCTGCAGCACGGCGGCGGTGTCGAGCGGGCTTTTCCCCGCTGACGTTTCGAGGGCATGCGCCAACTCGGCGATTGTATCGGCGAACGCCTTCCGGTCTGCTTCCATCGCTTCGACACGATGACGCGTCTCGCTAAGGGCCTGAATTTGAGCGGGCAGTTCCGAAACGATGTCGAGCAATTCGCGAACCGCAGTCGGGCTGTCCTTTCGGTCTCTCAACCAGCTTTGCTCTATGGCTTCGTCCCAACGGCGTTCCCAATCGGCGAGATTTGCACGCGCGGCCTCGAGATCATCCTGGCGTCTTGCTACTGCTCGGCTTGCCTGCGTGATCTGCTTCTCAGCGTTGGCCTTTTCCAGCTGCGACGCCGTATGTGCGGCAAGAAGATTTTCGCCTGCGCGAATGACCACTGCAAACGCTTCACCTTCGACTGCCAGATCTCGTTTGCCGAGGATATCGCACAGCGCCGCGTGCTCGTCGGCAATGTCGCGTTGCACTTGGTCCAACCTTCGCTGGGCAAGCTGCATTCGCTCGAAGGCATCAACTGCGCGTGCGTGTGCCTGTGCCCACCGTTCAACCGCCATCAGCCAGCTCGCTGTCGGCATTTCGGGATCAAGCTCCAGCCAATCCGATGTTCGCGCGCGGATCTCTTCTCTCAGCGCCGCGAGCCTCAGTTCGGTGTCTCTGAGTTCGCCCTGAAGGCGCTTTAATGCGTCAGAGCAGACAACGATATCAGCCTCAAGACGACGAAGTTCCTCCAGATCCTTGCCGGAGCGAATACGCTGCTCGGCGATCCGATCACAGTCTCGCATCAAAACTTCGAATGAAGACGCCGTCTCCACATCCAGGCGCGAAAGGTGCTTTCGCCAGGCTTGATCACGCTGCTCTTGCGCGGCCTGCGCCTCTTGATCGCTTATAACGCCACCCGTGGAGCGAAGTGCCTTGACGCGCGCTTCCGCGTCGAAAACTTGTTCTCCGGCCTTCTCAATCTGTTCGCTCAGGCGCGTCAGCCGACTTTCCAGACTTTGGGCCGTTCCTCGCCAGAGGTCGATCTGCGCTTCGTCAAGAACCGCGATTTCGCGAGGATCCTCGACCTTTGCGCCAGGTCGTCCGAGGGCCAAGCTTTCATAATTCGCCGTTGCTTCCTTGAGCACCTGCTCTGCATGCTTCAGTTCAGCGATGAGCTCGCTTTGCCGAATTCGCTCCAAGGTCGATTGAAGGCCGGCGAGTGTCACCGGATCGAGCGCGGCATCTTTGTGCCGCGCTTCCTGCTCTACCTTGAGGTCCTCCAAGGCACGCTCGCTGTTTTGGAATTCCTTCATCGCTGACTGAAGAACCGTCTGAACGCCGGTCTGCTCCGTTAGCAACTCACGCAGCACACCGATCGTTGCGGCGGGCACCACCAGCGCTTTGGCGTCAGGATTACTTTCTTTACCCAACCGCACCAGATTTATGTTCAGCTGCTGCAATTGCTTTGCGAGCGCGTCTTTTCGCTTGGGCAGGTCCTCTTCAGCGGTCAGATAACGCGCCGCCGCTTCCGAAAGTCGCTCGATACGGTTCTCATAAGCCAATATCTCAGCGTCGTCAGACAGCTCTTCCAGTTCACCGCGCAGCTGTTCGACACGCGCTTCAAGACCTGCTTTGCGGGTCTGCAAGCGAGCCTCTGCATCAATCAATGCTGATAGTGAGCGGTTCCACTCCAATGGTGGACGGGGCAATTCTTGATAAGGACGAAAAGCCGCCAGCAGTGTCTGACGTTCGCTCATCAGTGGATAGGCTCGAAGTATCCGTGCGACTTCATCCCGACGAGCACGCGCGGCGGCAGTCTCGGTCATCGCCTGGTCATAGGCGGCGCTAGATCTCTGCAGCTCGCTTTTCAGGTTGGTGTAGGCAGACGTCTGCGTATCAATCTCGTCGCGTTGTGCCTTCAGTTCGATGATCTGCTGCTTAAGCGTCGCGATCTTGGTAGAACGCGCACGCTTGCGGAAAATCTCCTGCGCTTCACCTATCGCCCCGTCAAGAATGGACGCGGTCCCGGCAAGGCCAGCGCTCGCTGAAAACAGCAATTCTCCCAGATCGCCCCGGCTTTCCAGAATGGCATTCCCACCTTCCTCAAGGGTGTGATCATCCAGCGAAAACATCATCCGGTAAGCATCGCGGCTTAGACCGGCGAGGGGAACGCTGAGGACAGCTTCATTGACGGGCTGCCCATGCGAATCCAGCAGCGAATTGTTCCGCTGCTTGACCCGTTTGAATTCATGCACGGCGCCACCGAACTCGAGACATCCACCGATTTCCATCGACTTTGACTGGTGCAGAAAGCCGTAGCGGGTCCGTTCCTCGATCCCGAAAAGAAGATCAAGATATGCAGAAAGCGACGTCGACTTCCCTGCCTCGTTAAGCCCGTAGACGATGTGGAGGTCTGGCTCGCCCGGCGTGGCCTCTCCAAAGTCGATCGAATAATCGGTAAACTTGCCGTACCGTGTAAGGTCTAGTCTTCTGAGACGCATCAAGCTGTCTCCGAAGCGTCGAGACGAAGCCGCGCCAGGATATCATCGCTACCCTCGGCGATCAGCCGATCAATCAAAGCCTCAAATTCATCCTCATCACTGCCACTGAAGCCGCGTGCTTCCGCTGGAAGATCGTCACGGATTTCCTTTACGAGATCGGCTACCGCATCGCGCACGGCATGCTGGCCAAGCCTTGCTTCGCGCATGAGCTCTCCAAGCTCGAGAAGTGGATCGGCGTTGTCCGCAGCGGCAGCATTCAGTCGAGGCGAAGTCGTCTCAATCTCGAGCTTTTCGATCCACGTGCGGCCCAGCCGTTCCGCGCGCTGCTCGGCCTCTGCAAGCAACAGATCCCGGTCGCGCCGTAGCGTCCAGGACAATGGTGTTGCGCCAGTGATGAGCAGGCGCCCGACGAGATGCTCGGAGCGTGTCTCGTCTCGAGCCTCTCCCAGCGCCTGTTCGATAGCGTCCGCCGCATCACGCCAGCTTTCCGCTCCTAAAAGGTCAACGCGTACACGCTCAAACTGGGCGATGCTGGTCAAACGTTCTTCGACTGTGATCCGGCGGTCATCGTGAACCGTGACTAGTGAGACAGTCTTTTCACCGCTCTCATTGATGTCGCGTCCCTGCGGCATCCCCGGCATCATCACAACGCGTTCACCCTCGTGGCGCGCCCGGACATGAACATGCCCCAAGGCCCAGTAGTCGAAGCCCCATTCATGTAAATCCGACGGCTTGCAAGGCGCATAGGGGTCATGTCTTTCCGCGCCCCCAACGCTTGTGTGCATGATGCCGATATTCACGGTGTCCGGCTGAGGCCGGCGGTATTTTTCAAGCAAGCTTTCCGGCGCGTGCGGCTTTGCAAAGCTCAGCCCATGCACGTGGACTTCGAGGCCCCCCGCCGAAAGAGGCGCCGCCTCCGCGCGGCCGGTGAAGACCTTTACGGAAGGCGGGAAAACCAGTTCCTGCGTAATCCGCGACAGAGCATCATGATTTCCACGGATCACGAATGTCGACACGCCCGCCTCATCCAGCCGCTGCATCTGAGACGCCAGAAAACGCGCGGTTTTCATCGATGTCTGATCACCGTCATAAAGATCGCCAGCGATGATGAGCGCGTCGACCCTTTCTTCGATGCACAAATCAACAATTGCCACCAGCGCCTGTCTGGTCGCGTCACCAACCAGTTCGGCGAGGTCCCTGTTGCGCATTGCAAGAGAGCGGAGCGGAGAATCCAGATGGATGTCTGCCGTATGTACGAAACGAAAAGCCATAGTGGATTGCTCTTCCATTCCTGCCGGGGATGCAACCCGTCAAACAGGTTTTGGTCGATAGGGCGGGCGGGATGATAAATTGCTGCACAGAAATCGAAACCCGAAGGACTGCTACTCAGGGGTTTTCAAATTCGGCGGCATGCGCTAGGAAGTAGCTACATTAGATTCATTCTAAAGAGCTGCGACTTATTGCGCAGCGTCATTGGAATTTCACTTTATGGCATCTACCTATGATGCCGCTAGCAGCCGCGAAAGGAAAATTGATGTCATCGAAGATTGACGCATCGCAATCCACCATGAGCACGGGCGCACCAGCTCCAAGTGATCGTAACTCGCTGACCATCGGTGCAGACGGCCCGATCGTCCTGCACGACGTTCACTTCCTGGAGCAAATGGCACACTTCAACCGCGAGAAGGTTCCGGAGCGCCAGCCGCACGCCAAGGGCTCGGGTGCTTTCGGCGTCTTCGAGACCACCGAAGACGTGTCACGCTATACCAAGGCAGCGCTCTTCCAGAAGGGCGCTCAGACCGAGATGCTTGCTCGCTTCTCGACCGTTGCCGGCGAACAGGGCAGCCCGGACACTTGGCGTGACGTGCGCGGTTTCTCGCTGAAGTTCTACACCAGCGAAGGCAACTACGACCTCGTCGGCAACAACACTCCTGTCTTCTTCGTCCGCGACCCGATGAAGTTCCCGCACTTCATCCGCAGCCAGAAGCGCCTCCCGGATTCGGGTCTGCGCGACAACAACATGCAGTGGGATTTCTGGACCAACAATCCGGAAAGCGCTCACCAGGTCACCTACCTGATGGGCCAGCGTGGCCTGCCGCGCACCTGGCGCGAGATGAACGGTTACGGCTCGCACACCTATATGTGGATCAACGCCCAGGGTGAGCGCTTCTTTGTGAAGTATCACTTCCACACCCATCAGGGCATGGCCTTCTTCAGCAATGACGAAGCTGCACAGATGGCCGGTGCAGATGCTGACTTCCACCGCCGTGACCTCTTTGACGCGATCGAGCGTGGCGATCACCCGAGCTGGACGATGTCGGTTCAGGTCATGCCTTATGAAGAAGCGAAGACCTATCGCATCAACCCTTTCGACCTGACCAAGACCTGGCCGCACGCCGACTATCCGCTGATCAAGGTCGGCACGATGACCCTGAACCGCAACCCGGAGAACTTCTTCGCTCAGATCGAGCAGGCAGCGTTTTCGCCGGGCAACACCGTTCCGGGTATTGGTCTGTCGCCGGACAAGATGCTGCTCGGCCGCGCATTTGCGTACAATGACGCGCAGCGCAACCGCATCGGCACCAATTTCCACCAGCTGCCGGTCAACCAGCCGAAGGTTCCTGTGAACACCTACATGTTCGATGGACACATGGCGTACCACCACAGCGGCAACGCGCCGGTCTACGCGACCAACAGCTATGGGCGTCCGTGGGCCGACGAGACCGGCAAGATGGATGATGGCTGGGAAGCTGACGGCGATATGGTCCGCAGCGCATACACCCTCCGCGCTGATGACGACGACTTCAGCCAGCCGGGCATCCTTGTTCGCGAGGTGTTCGATGACGCACAGCGCGACGCATTGGTCGAGACCGTCGCCGGCGCTTTGCTGGGCGGCGTCCGCGAACCGGTCCTGAGCCGCGCTTTCCAGTACTGGAAGAACATCGACGCTGACGTTGGCGCACGCATCGAAGCGAAGGTTCGCGCTGGCAGCGCTTCCAAGCCTGCAGAGGGCATGAGCGAGGCAGGAGCCTCCGTAGCAGAGTAAATCTGCGCGCATCTACACCAAATCAGGGCGGCGCGACTTGCGCCGCCCTTTTTCTTTACTTGGACCCAGAGCATCCATCGATTGACAACGAGATTTTTCTCCGTTCAGATCGATCCATGCAAATGTTTGCCGCTCCCGCGTGTCGGGGCGCAATAAACAACCACTGTACCGCGGCACCGGATGAGGTGCCCCTGCGGCGGCGTGTGTGGTTGAAATCCCAGCTACGCAAAATCCTTTCCGCGTCTTTGACAGCTCTTCTGCTGCTCGAAGAGCATCGTCATGCATGCCCATCAACAAGATCAGACCATCGGGGGAAGAACAGTGATAAATCGGCGTAATTTTATCGCGGCGTCAGCCGCTGCGGGAACCATAGCGGCTCTGACCACTCCGGCACTTGCTGCGCCATCAGCAATAACGGCCAACACAGTATTGCGCCAGCGTGGCAGCAAACCACGGATCGTCATTGCCGGCGGCGGATGGGGGGGCCTCACTGCGGCAAGATATCTGCGTGAGAGCGCGCCGGATGCCGAGATTATCGTCCTGGAGAGGAACCCGGTCTTCTGGTCCTGCCCGATGAGCAACAAGTGGCTGGTTGATATCGTTCCGACCGACTTCATCATGCACGATCTCTACAAACCGGCAAAAAAATATGGCTACGAGATCATTCAAACTGAAGTCACCGCAATCGAGCGCGATGCCAAGCGCGTTCGCACCAGCCACGGCACGCTCGACTATGACTATCTGATCATAGCCGGGGGCATCCGCAACGCATACGATGCGTGGTTCGGGGATGACGAGGAGGCGATCTCGTTCACCAGGAAGAACTTCCCCTCCGCATACATCCCCAGCGCGGAGCATCTTTCTTTGAAGCAGAAGGTGCAGAATTTTGAGGGCGGCACACTGGTGATGACGCTGCCGCCTCCGCCCCACCGCTGCCCACCATCGCCTTATGAACGCGCCTGCATCATTGCGCACCATTTCAAGACAAAGAAGATCCCGGCAAAGATCCTCATTCTAGACCCCAAGCCCCGCGTGATGCCGATCAATGGCGGGTTCACAATGGCATTCGAAGAACTTTATCCGGACATCATCGAGCACGTTCCGAATGCGGGGGTGAAGGAGCTTGATCCGTTCAACAAGCGGATCAGCACCGCCGCTGGTGATTTTGACTTCGACGACGCCATTCTCATGCCTCCGCACCAGGCATGTGACATGGTCTGGTATGCCGCTCTGATTGCACACAAGCCCGAGGTGGGCCCCGGCGGATGGGCCGATATTGATCCTCTGATGCTCCACGCAAAGAGCGACGACAGCGTCTATGTCATCGGTGACTGCATGGGCGCGATCTCCCCGCAATTCGGTCATTACCCGAAGAGTGCACATGTCGCGAATTTCATGGGCAGGATCGTCGCTACCTATATTGGCCAGCGAATTGCCGAGAAGGAAGTCACGCCACTCCTGCCCGACAACCTTTGCTACATGATGGTCAACGGGGAGCCCAAGGAGGCGATTTCGGTCCTTTTCGAATATGAGCTTACAGGGGAAGGGGTCGTCCACCAGACGCAAATAGACATCGATGTCCGAACGGAAGATCAATACGAAGAAGACTTCCGCTGGATCAATCGCACCTTCAAGGACTTCCTCGTCTGAAACGGAGATAGCAGATGGAGTTGATGACAAGGCGACAAGCGCTGCGCGCGTTCGTGGTGCTCTCGGCGGCGTTTGTCTGTACACCCGCTATGTCGCGTGAAACGCTTCAGGCTCTGATGTCAGACTTGATGGACGCGGAACCTGCGGTGGCTGATTGGCTGATCCTGACCGCACCGGAAGAAGCCGACAATCCCAGCGCCGTGAAAGTACGTGTTCAGGTTGTGCCACCAAAGGAGCTTGGGATTTTCTGCGAAGAAGTCTTGCTCGTACTGGAAAAGAACCCGCGGCCCGCAGCTTGTCGCTTCACATTTTCGAGCATGACCGAGCCCGACTTCACCACCAACCTGCGCTTCGCGGAAGGGCAGGAAGTCATGGCGCTCGCCAGGATGAGCGACGGAAGCGTCGTAACGGCCAAAGCGCCGGTCAAGCTGACTGTCGGCGGCTGCGGCCTTTGAGGAGACCATCATGACCAGCAAACCACGCGTTTGGATCAGCAATCGGGAACCTCAGGTGGGAGATGTGGTCACCGTCCGAGCCATGGTATCGCATGCCATGGAGACGGGATTTCGTAAGTCTCCGGCTGGCGAAATCATCCCGCGCAACATCATCAACCGCTTCGAATGCAGCTTCGATGGCCAAACAATCTTCGCAGGCGATCTCGACACCGCTGTGTCTAGAAACCCGTTCATCGAGTTCAAGTTCAAGGTGCCGGGCGCAGGTCAGCTGCAAATGGCATGGTCCGACGATGAGGGACAGAGGATCGACGCGGCACTGGAGATAGCGACGAGTTAAGGACACACCTCGATCAACGCGTCGGCGCGGCAACTCTACGCGCGCTTCCTAATGGCGGGGAACACGTTACGACGCGAGCCCCCGCATAAGCGTGATATCTACCGCTTGACGTCTCACATATGAACACCTATTCATATGTGAGACGAAGAGAGCTTCCATGACGCACTCACCCGCAGATCATTCGCATCACGATCATTCCCACGCACCTGAAGTCACCAGCACCAATGAGCGCAAGGTCCTCATCTCGCTGGTGTTGATTTCAGTCTTCATGGTCGTGGAATTGGTCGGCGGTCTCATCTCCGGCTCCCTCGCACTGCTCGCCGACGCAGGCCATATGCTCTCCGATGCGTTAGCTCTCGCGCTCGCATATGCCGCATTTCGCTTTGGCCGTCGCAGTGCTGATCAGCAGCGGACTTTCGGCTACGCACGGCTTGAGGTGGTGGCCGGATTCGTAAACTCGCTGACGCTTTTCGCGATTGTTCTCTGGATTCTCTACGAAGCGTGGCAGCGCTTTCAGTCTCCCTACGAAATCCTTGCGGGACCTATGCTTGGTGTCGCAGTGGCCGGGCTCATCGTCAATTTGGTGGTGATCTGGATCTTGACGCGAGGCGATGCCGAGCATGTGAACATCAGGGGCGCGCTGCTGCACGCAGTTGGCGACCTTCTCGGGTCGGTGGGCGCGGTTGGGGCTGCCATAATCATTGCTTATACAGGCTGGACTCCGATCGACCCGATCTTGTCGGTCCTTGTCTCCATGCTCATACTCCGAAGTGCCTGGAAACTATTGAAAGCGTCCCTGCACATCCTGCTAGAGGGAGCGCCCGAAGGGGCTTCGGCAGATGACATCAAATCGCATCTGCTCAATGTTGATGGCGTATCTGACGTGAGCCACGTGCACGTCTGGTCGCTGACGTCCGGCAAAGCATTGGCCACATTGCATGTGACCCCTGTTGACGCAAAAGACGCGCGAAATGTTGTTGCCGCAGTTGAAGCTGCCCTTCACCAGCGCTTCGGGATTTCCCACGCGACAATCGCGGTCGACTGGGAAGATACCGCGAAATGCAGCCTGGCAACGGTGGAAACGTCAGACCACGCCCACAATTGCTCGGAAGAGCATGGCCCGCAAGACTTGCAAGTAAGGGCCAAGCCGTGAGCGAAACGAGAGTGCCTAGCGTCCAGGAAGTAAGCGTTCTCGCGGAGACTTTCCGCCTACTGGGAGACCCGACGCGCCTGCGTATCCTGTTTTACTGCCTTGACGGCCCAAAACCCGTCAATGATATCGCTGCAAGCCTCGATCTTTCGCAAACTCTGGTCAGCCACCATTTGCGGCTGCTGCGCGCCGCCCGCCTGATGAAAGGCGAGCGCCGGTCGAAGCAGGTGTTTTACCAGCTGGCGGATTGCCACGTAAGCGACATGCTGACGGATATGGCGATCCATATGAATGAAGAAGACGCTGAGCAGGAAGCCTAGAGGACTCTTTCGGGTTCAAAACATGCGTACGAATAAGAACCTGAGGCTTGGCGCATGACTCCGTTTGGCCTGACGCGCTTTAGTCGTCGCGCTCAATCCGCACCGCCATCGCGACCGGAAGATTGCCTAGAACCGCCTGTAGCGGCACCTTGCGTTCGGCATGGAAGGACTTGCCGGTCAGGACATGTCGAAAAACACCCGACCCTTCACCTAGGTCGATGACGGTGTCTGAGACCCCGGAAAGAACAGCGCGGGTGAGGGGGAGACGCGTCAGCACGATCAGTGCGACCTGCCCGCCCAGCACCCGCAGATATGCCGCATGGTAGGATGCGAGCGGTCCACTGATGCTTAGGGGTACGTAATCGCCTGCAAGGAATAGCTCCGGATGCTGCGCCCGGGCATTCAAAACCCGTGCGATCATCTGTTGCTTGATCCGGCCGTCTGTATCGCTGCCATTAAAGTCCGGCAGATCAGTTGTTTCATCAAGCCACGCTTCAAGCGTGGCGAAGTCGATGGGCCGGCGATTATCTGGATCAACGAGGCTGAGATCCAGAACTTCTGACCCTTGATAAATGTCCGGGATTCCGGGCGCGGTCAACTTTGCCATCGTCTGAGACAGCGAATTTATGTGCCCCGCCGCAATGAAAGTCCGTATGGTTGCGGCGAAATCCTCGATGAAGGCTTGGTTGTCCATGGACAACAGCCGCGTGGCGAATGACTTCACCGCCGCCTCATACTCCGGATTTTCCTCAAGCCAATCGGTGCGCAGCTTCGCCTCGCGCAGAGCCTTCTCAAGATAGGGAAAAAAGCGCTCAGACAACGTCGAAAGCACCGAACCGGAGAGATCCTCATCTGACGGCCAAACACCAACGAGCGCTTGGTAGATCAGCCATTCGACGTCGGGCTCGGGTAGGCTATGCCCTCCAAGATCTCCGCGCAGGCTCGAGTTCATTCGGCTCCACCTGCTGACTGCTTCAGAAAAAATATCCGGAGCCTCGGCCAACGCATACAGCCTCGCCCGCGCGTCCTCCCCGCGTTTGGTGTCGTGGGTGCCTGTCGCCAGCAGTCCAAGCGGACGTTCTTCCATCATCGCGGCATGGAATGCGTCAACGCCGCCTTCGCTCCCCAGAGGGTCAGCGCCCACCTCGTTCAATGCGATGAAAGGATTGACCCGATAGAAGAGAGTGTCTTCGATCGCCTTGGCCATCACCGGCCCGGTAAGCTGCTGGAAGCGCGCGCGGAATACCCTGTCCTCATGCTCTCCGTGAATCAGGGACGTTACGAACTTGATCGCCTGGGGCTCTGCTTCTTCTCGTGCCAGAGCAGAGCCGACGGCATTACCGAGCACAGCCAGATCCGGGCATGAAAGCCCCTCATCTTCGCCATAGGTACGATAGACCTCGAACCCGATTATGATCTCAGCCAAAGCTGCAGCCAGCGCCTCTCGCTGCAACGGCAATTGTCTCTTGGCCGCATGTTCCGATGCAATTGCCGCCAGCCGCATTAGCTCGCCTTCAAAATTGCGGCGAAGGATCAACTCCTTCGCCGCCCTGATCTCTTCAGGTAAATTCAGCGACTTGCTGCAAAAAGCCTCATAAGCGCTTCGAAAAGCCTCCCGCCCAGCCGTCTCGCCCAAGAGGCCTGACAGGGTTTCGATGAACTCATACCCCGTGGTTCCGACGTTCCCCCAATCGGCGGGTAGCTTTTCCCCCGGGCCGAGTATCTTCTCGACGAGCAAGATCTGTCCTGCCTCCATCTGCGCGCGGAGCCGCGCAAGATATTCCCCGGGGCGCGCAAGGCCATCGACGTGATCGACGCGAAGGCCATCCACTCTGCCAGAGCGGACGAGGTTGAGGATCAGCCTATGGACGTCGTTGAACACGGCCTCATCCTCAACCCGCAGGCCAACCAGACCGGTTACCTCGAAGAAGCGGCGGTAGCTAAGATCCTTACGCGCATCCTTCCAGTATGTGAGTTCCCATGACTGGCGCTTATGAAGCGCAGCGAGAAAC
Organism: Aquamicrobium zhengzhouense; assembly: GCF_016124105.1. Classification (GTDB taxonomy): domain Bacteria; phylum Pseudomonadota; class Alphaproteobacteria; order Rhizobiales; family Rhizobiaceae; genus Aerobium; species Aerobium zhengzhouense. The sequence goes on along the minus strand of NZ_JADGMQ010000009.1, from coordinate 31,818 downwards.
GAACGGTCCTGCGAGAGTCTCTCCAGTTCGTCATCGATGCGGCCGTCAAACGGCGCCTGCCAGCCATCCTTGCCCGCGAAGGACGAAGCCTGCGGAAATGACCCCGCGACAAAGCCGTAGCTGTTCGGATTGAGCGGGAAGAGATTGTCGAAGTAGCCCAACGCGAGACAGCCATGGGCGCGGTCGAGCGCGAGGCGGATTTCGCCAGCCTCCAGCGCCTCATCAAAGGGCTTTCCTAAAACCGGAAGGGTGAGACGTCGGCTCCAGTCGATGTCGAAGTGGTCAGCAAATTCGCTGTCGCTGCCGAACTCGATCACACTGCGCCACCATGGATTTTCCAGCGATGCGGCCATGTGGTTCGGTACGATGTCGAGGATGAGCTTCAGCCCGGCAGCATCAAGTGCCGCGTGCAGGCGCTCGAAGCCCTCGTCCCCTCCAAGATCAGGATCGAAGACATTATGGTCAATGACATCATAGCCGTGTGTCGATCCCCTGGTCGCTGCAAAGACTGGCGATGCATAGAGATGGCTGATGCCGAGCTTCTTCAAATAAGGAACCAGCGCTGCAGCACGATCGAAGGTCATGCCGTTGCGGAACTGCAGACGGTAAGTAGCTACTGGCGCAGATGCGCTCATGTCGGGCGCTCCTTTCGAAGTGCCGCTGTGAGCCGCGCAAACAGAGCGCTTTCAGCGACCTCTTCCAATGTCAGCTCAAGCTTTCTTTGCCAGTTGGGATATTCGTCCGCGGTGCCAGGTAGATTGGTCGGATGAAACTCTCCCACCGCATCCGCCAAACGCATTGCTGTCAGCCGCGACGGCGTGCGCGCGATGTAGCGATGCGCAGCCAACGCAAGCGCTGCATAATCCGCGTCATCCAGGCGTCGCGCAACTAACAGGCGGCGCATTACGCGCTTGGAGATCAGACCGGCCCGGGCGAACGCAATAAGCAAATTCCGTCGCTCGCGAACTCGCACATGACGCTGGGCGGACGCTGATGCCGCCTCAATCAATTCATGTTCGGCACGCAGCTTGATGTCGTCGCCAGCCCACCAGCCCTTGAGGGTGGGAAGATCATGAGTTGAAAGGCAGGCGAGCGCCAAAAGGAGCCAGTCTTTCGGGGCAATAAAATTCGAGCCGCTCTTTTCGAAATAGAGGATCCGATAGGAGAGGATCGCCGCTTCTGCCATCGTGTCGCGAAAGCCTTCAGGCACATGACCCAGGTCTTCTCCGATCACCACGAGCTTCTGCCGCTGTGAAATTTCCGCAAGGGCGGCGATGGTGCCTTCAAGCGGATATTGCACATAGATGCCCTCTGCCGGAGCGGCCCCCTTGGGTATCCAGAACAATTGACGTAGCGACATTGCATGATCGATCCGAAGCGCACCTGCATTACGCGACGCCGCTTCCATCAATCCGCGATAGGAGGCAAAGTCGTCGGCTTCCAGCGCCTCGGGAGACAGTGGCGCCAGGCCCCAATCCTGCCCTTCAGCAGTAAAGACATCTGGAGGAGCACCAACCGAAACTCCCCGTACAGCAAGATTCTTGTCACCCCACGTCGCCGAACCATCTGGTGCTTCGCCTACCGCGAAATCCAGATAAAGCCCAATTCGCATCCCCGCATCCGCCGCCACAGAAGCCGCACGCGCAAGTTGCTCGCGACAGATCTGTTGCAGCCATATCTGGAAATTGATTTCATCTGCGTTCTCAGTCGCAAATTGAGCCACTGCAGCGGATGCCGGATCGTGAAATTCTTCTGGCCACGCCAACCATCCCGCGCCGAAACCCTGAGCGACCATTTGCAGTGACAGCGCTTCGAACAGGGCATGAAGACGAAGCTGTTGATCAGCATCCACAATCTTCGCCGGCTGTTCCCGCCAGATCTGCCTAAGCCCCGCAAGCTTCACTTCGGCGACACCGGGATAGTCAACCAGCCGAGCAGACCGAAGCGTGGATAAGACCGCCTCATCCACCATCCCATTTTCAAAGCCATCGACCTTGTCGACCGCTATGTAGAGCGGGTTTAGGAAGCGCCGGTTCGATGGGGAGAAGGGACTTCGCCGGTTTGGCTCTCCGAGGAACAGGGCATGGAGCGGGTTGAGGCCGACAAAGCTTGCGCCTGCTTCGCCAGCAATTGTCACGAGTTTCGCGAGATCCGCGTAGTCGCCAATGCCCCAGTCACGATCGGAGCGTATCTCGTAGAGCTGGAGGCTAACGCCCCACGCGCGGCCTCTCTCCAGCCACTCCGGCAGAAAACATGAGGCGGACCGGGCGGGATGTAGCATGGATCTCATGTCTCGATGGCCACCAGCACATCCCAAGGCTGCAAAACATCACTGTCGCTCTCCTGGACGTCGAAGCTGCGATAGATGATCTGTCCGTCGGGGAGGGGGCAGGCACACGCCTCATCCATCAAATTGGCGCGTAGCGCGAGACGCACATCGCCAAGCTGCCAGTTGATGGCGATCAGGCCTGGATCGGCAGGCAGGACGACGCCGGGCGAGGAAGCGCTGTCATCGAGGTGAGGAACGATATGCTCCCTCCGTAGCGCGAGCAGGGCGCTTACATTTCCGAGGCACGCCTTTCCCTCGTCGCTTTCTCGTTGAGACCAATCGATGCGCGACGCGTTGAACGTTCGTACCGCATTCGGATCGGGAATGGCTTTGGGGTCTTTGCCGAAGCTCTTGAAGTGCGAGAATTCACTGCGCCTTCCCTCACGCACAGCTTTGGCAAGATCGCCGTGAAAATCGGTGAAGAACTGGAACGGGCGACGTTCTCCCCACTCCTCGCCCATGAACATCATGGGAATGTGAGGGGAAAGAAGAAGAATTGCGGTCAACGCTTTCAGCGGTTCCGGTGCGGCCAATTCAGTCAGCCGCTCGCCGAGGGCCCGGTTGCCAATCTGATCATGGTTCTGCAGGAAATTGATGAAGGCCGTGGTGGGAAGATCGGTACTGACCTCGCCTCGCAGCTTGCCGCCAAGATGCTTTGACGGCTCGCCCTGATAAGCGTAGCCCTCGGCGAGGCAGCGCGCGATCAGCGACGCTGGCTCTTCAGAATAATCCTCATAATAACCTTCGGTCTCCCCGGTCAGGAGAACATGTGCCGCATTGTGGAAGTCATCGTTCCACTCCGCAGTAAAAAGTTCCACCTCACCGTTCTCCCGCGCGTGCAGCGAGGCAAGATTTCGGTTATCTTCGGTAACCAGATGGCGGGGGCGATAGGTAAATTCGCGCCTCACCTTTTCAGCCAACTCCAAAAGCAGCTCGTTTTCAGACGGATCACGGATCTGGTCTATCGCATCAAGTCGCAGTCCGTCGAAATTGTACTCGTCCAGCCAGAAGCGGGCGTTGTCGAGGAAGAACTGGCGCACAGGAATTCTGTCATAAGCAATCGCGGCACCCCATGGCGTGTGGCGATCCTCGTCGAAAAACTGCGGAGCAAATGTCGGAAGATAGTTCCCCTCTGGTCCAAAGTGGTTGTAGACGACGTCAAGCAGGATCATCAGTCCTTGACCGTGCGCCGCATCGACCAGCTGCTTCAGTTCCTCGGGCGTTCCGTAAGCGTTGTGCGGTGCATATGCGAGGACACCATCGTAGCCCCAGCCACGTGCACCCGGAAATTGTGCAACCGGCATCAGTTCGACAGCCGTGTATCCGGCCTCGACCAGAAGGGGGAGCTTGTCTATGGCAGCAAGGAACGTGCCTTCCTCGGTAAAGGTACCGACATGCAGCTCGCAAATGACCGCCTCGCGCCAATCACGACCCCGCCAACCGGAATTCTGCCACCGATAAGACGTTGGATCGACCACAAGCGACGGTCCATGTACGTCCGTCAGCTGCGCTCGGGAGGCGGGATCCGGCAGAGCACGTCCATCGGGCAGGATGAAGCTATATGGCGTGCCCGGTGAAACGCCCGAAGCAAGCAGTTCGAACCAGCCATCCTTGTCGCGCCCCATCTCGGACTCTTCATCCTCAATGCGGATAGACAGTTCTTGGAATGCTGGAGCCCAGATGCGGAACCGGACCTCTCCCGCCCGGACATATTCAGCGCCCCAATGCCGCGGATATACGCGAAACTCGCGATCGGGCTCAGGCATGACGGCGCTCTACAAGGATCAGAGATCGGTCGCCTAGGAGCACAGCGCCAACGGCCGTATCTCCCGCTTTGCCTCGCTCGCCATCTTGCGTATCCACAATGATGCGCCATTCCTGCCCCTCAGGGAGATGAAACTCGAGCGGCTCATGATGTGCGTTGAACAACATTCCAAGCTCTTGCAGATCGTCGTTGAAATAGACGCTCATGGCGCGGGTATCCGGGTTCTCCCAATCGAACTGCTGCATGCGCTCGCCGTCGGGGCGGGTCCAACGCACGTCTTGGGCCCCCCCATCCGTTTCGTCCCCATGCAGGAAGCGCGCCTGCGCCAGGAGCGGTTGTCGGCGTCGAACTTCTACTATTCGCGCGACGAACGCATGAAAGCCTTCCGGGCGGTCGCCAACTTCCGACCAGTCCAGCCAGTTCATCTCGTTGTTCTGGCAATATGAATTGTTATTGCCGTTCTGGGTGCGGCCGATCTCGTCCCCCATCAGGATCATGGGGGTTCCCTGCGACAGGAGTACGGTAGCGATGAGGTTGCGGCGCATCTTTTTGCGCAGCTTGACGATGTCAGGGTCATCACTTGGACCTTCAACCCCGCAGTTCCAACTCAAATTGTGCGAATGGCCGTCATTGTTGTCTTCGCCATTCGCTTCATTGTGTTTGTCGTTGTAGGAAACGACATCATTCAGAGTGAAACCGTCATGCGCGGCTACGAAGTTGACGCTGGACCAAGGTCGTCGCCCACGCTTTTCGAACAGGTCAGCCGACCCCAGTAGCCCACTGGCAAGGGGACCAGCCATCGCCTCATCGCCTTTCCAGAAACCACGTACCGTATCGCGATAGCGGTCGTTCCATTCGGCCCATCCCGGAGGGAAGTTCCCCAATTGATAGCCGTTCGGGCCAGTATCCCATGGCTCGGCTATAAGCTTCACCCGCGACAATACCGGATCCTGCCTCACCGCATCCAAAAACACCGAGTGCTGATCAAATGCATCTCGATCGCGTCCCAGCGAGCTTGCAAGATCGAAGCGAAAGCCGTCGACGTGACATTGCTCGACCCAATATCGCAGGGAGTCCATCACCATCTGCAGCACGCGCTGATGGCGCAGGTTCACTGTGTTGCCGCAACCGGTGGTGTCGAAATAATAGCGCGGATCGTCCGCAAGAATGTAATAGCTCGCATTGTCGATGCCTCGGAAGGAAAGCGTCGGCCCCAAATGGTTGCCTTCCGCCGTATGATTGTAGACGACATCGAGGATCACCTCGATGCCTGCCTCGTGCAGGCGCCGCACCATCAGCTTGAATTCGTGAAGGTTGCCCTCCGGCGAGATGTACCGAGGAGCCGGCGCAAAAAAGCCGATCGTGTTGTAGCCCCAGTAGTTGGAAAGACCGCGCTCGATCAGGTGCCGGTCATCGAAGAAGGCCTGCACCGGCATCAACTCAACGGCTGTGACCCCAAGTTTGACGAGATGGTCGATCACCTGTGGCTGGGCAAGGCCCGCGAAAGTGCCTCGCAATTGCTGCGGCACGTCTTCGCGCCGGGCTGTCATGCCCTTCACATGCGCCTCGTAGACGATCGTATTCATCCAGTGCGTACGCGGTCGCTGATCGTTCCCCCAAGTGACAGCGGGATCGACCACTATACATTTTGGCATCACGGATGCTGAATCCCGCCTGTCCATGACGAGATCGCCCTTTGCGCCCCCAATCCGGTAGCCGAAAAGCGCATCATGCCATTTGATCTCGCCGTGAAGCGCAAGGGCATACGGATCGATCACCAGCTTGTTCGGATTAAAACGATGCCCCTCGCTCGGGGCATAAGGCCCATATACCCGGTAGCCATAGAGCTGACCTGGCCGAACGTCCGAGAGGTACCCATGCCAGATCTCGTCTGTGTATTCGGGCAGCTCCACGCGCTCCAGTTCGCGCTTGCCCGCGCGATCAAAAAGGCAGAGCTCCACCTTGGTCGCATTTGCCGAGAAGATAGCGAAATTTACCCCTGTACCGTCCCAGGTTGCACCCAGGGGGAACGGAAGGCCGGATTTCAGAGAAGGGCGCGAAGGCTGCATAAACACCGCCAGAGGAAGGGTTGTTGCAACTCGAACCGGCCAGCCCGACGGAGGTTCCATTTCGTCGCACGCGTTTGGAAGATTTGTGCAGGAACATACTGAGACGGTGCCAGTTCGGAACGTGATCGCGGATTCTAAGTAGGCTGGAGGAACGAATGCAGCGAAACGCCAAAATGGCAGCTAAACTGCTCGAAAATGCAGTTCGGTGGCCTCCCACCGACCCGGAGACTGTAGCGCCCGTACTGGATAATGATGAGGCAGGGCAGAGAGCCAACGAGCGCTGGGTGAGACGCGCTCTTGATCGCAAAACCCGCTGTGACGACGTGTTCTGGGCATGGGCATTGCCCCCTAAATAGCCAGTTTTGAAGGTCTCTTCCGCGATTCAACATGAGCTTCCAAACGAACGCTCAACGCAAATCGCCAGACATATCGTACCGTCAGCTGACGTTTCTTCTTGATTTTCGTGTGGCCGTCGCCCATCTACGGCGAGAACGCTGCCGTCTCCGGCGGCGGTTTTGTCACACCATTTCCACAAGAAGAGAGGATTAGAGTATGGCCGCAATCGTGGAGTCCATCACCGCCGCTCTCAGTTCAGGGGTGAATGTAATCACCGCCCTTCGTGACGCATACGGGTACTCGATCGAGGATCTGTCGACGACTTCCGGGCTTGCCGTTGCCGAGGTCGCAGAACTGGAAGCTGGAAATATCAATCCGGAAAAGCTGGCGCGCCTGACATCGTCGCTGGGCCTGCCCGAGAACGTCGTCGCCTGACGCGGCTACGTCCCCGCGGGATTTTTAGGCAGTTGGGGACGACGAAATACCATTGAAATCATCTGCGCCTTGAGCCCACTTGTTCAACGCCTGGAGCCATTGCTCCGAGGCGTTGGGCCCAGGCCATCTTTCGGCCACTTCTCCGTTCATATGTTGTTAACCAGAGCAAGCTGTTAGAGCTGCCGCTGCTTCTGGAACATATGCTGGAGGAGTAGACGATGCACACTCGTGTGTTTGACGTCCCGGTTTTCGTGAAGACCGAGGATATGACGATCGAGGAAATTGTATCCCTCGAAGATGCGCTAACGTTCCTGGACAAGTGGCCGAGCCATCGGCGTGGACCGACTTTCAGCACTGCACGTCGCGCATGCGACCTTGCACTCAAGGGCAAGTACCCTGTCAGCAGTGCCCGCCAGTCATTCGCCTCGTTCGCAAAGTTCATGCGTATCCTGAATGAGGCTAACCCGAACGCTCTCGCGGCTTCGCGGAAAGAGTACATTCTGATCAACTGACGTATCTTGACGGGTGACGGAAGTACTTCCGTCACCTTCGTCTGGCGCAGCCCTCCCTGAGATCGGCCCCATCTTGGTCTTCCGCGGCGTGCGTCTGCATCATGATGCGCTAACGGTGGCCACAATGCAGGGGCCCGATCTTCAGACTTTGAACGCTGAGGTTCGCACCATCAGATTTACGCCATCGTCTCATCTTCGTCCGCCTTCACGCCATAGACAGCGCAATAAAGTGCCGGCGCGAAAAGGAGCGTGATCAGCGTTCCCGCAATAATACCGCCCATCATGGCGATCGCCATCGGTCCCCAGAAGATCTGGCGCGAAATCGGAATGAGTGCCAGCGACGCAGCAGCTGCGGTAAGCAAAATAGGGCGAGCGCGGCTGTCAGAGGCTTCGAACACTGCGGCCCATCGGGAGCGCCCCTTCTCAATCAGCACCTGCACTTCATGGATCAAGATGACTGAATTTCTGATCAGAATTCCAACGAGTGCCAGGACGCCGAGCAACGCGACAAATCCGAGCGGCGCATTCAGGGCCAACATGGATGCAACGACACCGATAATGCCCAGCGGGGCGACCGCCATGACGATGAACATGAGCCGGAAGCTCTGCATCTGAACCATGACCAGGACCAGCATGGTCAGGATCATCAGCGGTACGACCGCAGCGATCGGACCCTGACTCTTTTCCGTCTCTTCATTGATGCCCGCGGTGACGATCCTGTGGCCCGGCGCCAGATTCGCGGCAATTTCACCTATCTGAGGCGCCAGGTCGGAATTGACCGTCGTCGGCTGGTCCTTTGAATAGACGGCCGCCTTGACGGTAACCGTGGGCACTCGGTCGCGCTGAGCGATCATTGGCTGCTGGATGTCCCATTCGATCCCGGCAATTGACGCGAGCGGCACTGGGATTCCGCTTGGGCTCATGAGCTGCAGCGATTCAACGGCCTCAATAGAGTGACGATCCTCTTCATTGCCGCGAGCGATGACGTCGATCAGCTTGTCACCATTGCGCAATGATGTGATCGATACGCCGTAGGAAACCGTAGCCAACGCCTGGGCAACATCAGACTGGGTCATCCCGGTCATACGCAGTTGCTCCTGATCGATGACGATACGAGCGATGCGTACCGGCTCGCTGGTATCGATCGTAATGTTGTCGAGGCGCGGGTCGGTTCCCAGAAGAGCCGCAACCTTGCGCGCCGCGGTAATGTTTGCAGCCATATCAGGGCCGCTGACGCGGTATTGCACAGGCTTGCCAACCGGCGGGCCGACCTCGATCAGCTTGGCAAAGATCTCGACGCCCGGCTGCCGGCTGGCATAATCACGAACTGCTGCGCGCAGCTTGTCCCGCTCTTCTATCCCCGGTGTCTGGATAATGATCTGGCCCATGAATGGTGATGGCGTCGGTGCATCGTGGGTGAGGATGAACCGTGGTGTCGGGCGACCGACATAGGAGGTGAAAAACGAGACCTCCTCGCGCTGGGCAAGGAATGCCTCGAGCTTCCCGATGGCCTCATTGGTAGCCGCAATAGAACTGTTTTGACGCAGCGATACATCGATCAACAATTCCGGACGATCCGATGTCGGGAAGAATTGCTGCTCAATCTTTGTCATGCCGACAAGTGAGACCGCAAAAATGGCCAGCGTCGCGAGGATGGTCGTCCACTTGTGCAACATCGACCAGCGCAATGCGCGATGAAAGAAGCGGCGGAGACGGCCCGGCGGTGCATTGTGGTGCTTGAACTGGGCTGGCAGGAAGGTTGCCCCCAGCAGCGGCGCAAACAGCACTGCAACCACCCAGGACAGGAGCAACGATATCGCAATCACGTAGAACAAGGACTGAGTGTATTCGCCGGCCATCGAATTGTTCAGGCCAATCGGGATGAACCCTGCAACGGTCACCAGCGTACCTGAGAGCATCGGAAACGCGATGGACGTCCAGGCGTAGGACGCGGCCTTATCGATCCTTTCGCCCAGCTCCAGCCGCGAGATCATTGTCTCGATCGCGATCATTGCATCATCTACCAGAAGGCCTAGCGCGATGATGAGAGCGCCGAGCGAGACTCGCTGCAGCGTGATACCCATGAGATCCAGGATTACGAAGGTGAGAGCGAGAACGAGCGGTATGCTCATTGCGACCACAAGCCCGGCACGAAGGCCGAGCGAGATGAAACTGACCGCAAGTACGATCACGACTGCCTCGACCAGTGCTGTCATGAACTGATCGATAGAGTGCTCAACCACCTGCGGCTGGTCCGCAACCTTGCTAACGTTGACGCCGAAGGGAAGACGGGCGGCTTCTGCCACCATGAGCGTTTCGAGAGCCTCGCCGAACTCGAGGATATTGGCCCCCTGTTCCATCCCGATTGCGAGCCCGACAGCGTCCTTTCCATTCAACCGGACCAGTGACGAAGGCGGATCAGCATAGCCTTCGCTCACCTTGGCGACATCGGCGAGCGTGAAATACACTTCGCCTGCGCGCAGCGGAGCGGCTGCCAATTCGACAGCTGTATTGAAGCGGCCTCCGACCTCAAGGGCAATCTGCTCTGTCGGTGTCTGGATCACGCCTGCAGGACTGATCGCGTTTTGGTCGGCCAGCGTCTGCATCACCAGTTTCACGTCGAGTCCCAGTGCCGCTAGTCGCCGCGTGTCGAACTCGATGAACACGACCTCGTCGCGCGTGCCGACAATCTCGACCTTGCCGGCATTGTCCAGCGTCAGGATCCGGTCACGCAGATCTTCGGCAAGGTCGCGCAGCTCCGATTTCGAATAGCCATCACCGGTCAGCATGTAGATGGTACCGAACACGTCACCGAAATTGTCGTTGAAGCCGAAGCCCGCAAATTCGGCCGGAAATTCGCCGCGGATGTCCGTCATCATGTTGCGGACACGAAGCCAGGTGTTCTGGATCTTCTCGCCACGGATGGTTGGCTTGAGATCGACGTAAACCACTGCGATGCCCGGCGACGTCTCGGAGCGGGTAAAGTCGAGCTCGTCGAGTTCCTCGAGCTTGTTTTCGATCCGCTTCGTCACCTGCTCCAGCATTTCATCCGTGGTCGCGCCCGGCATCTGCGCGGTGATCACCATCGTCTTGATGGAGAAGGATGGATCTTCCTCTCGGCCAAGATTGACATAGGCCAGCGCCCCGGCGACCAGAGACACGATCATCAGGAACCAGACGAAGGAGCGGTGTTTGAGCGACCAGTCCGAAAGATTGAAGCTCATCGGCTGATCCTTTCGCCTACGATCTGGCCCGCTGTCGCGGCTTCAATACCGCGCGTAAGGATTTCGTCACCTTCCTTCAGGCCAGACGTGACGATGATACGGCCTTCAATCTCTGGCCCCATTTCAACCTGAACCGGTTCTAGCTTCCTGTCGGGACCGACCCGCCAGACCCTTGGCGCGCTCTCGCGGCGGTCGATCGCACTTGCCGGAACGCTGATGATGCGCCCCTCGCCAAGATCGACTGCGACATCGACGAGAGAACCTAGTCGGAGGCCATTTCCTTCCAGAGATATTCGCACCCTGTGCATCCGGGCCGCACGATCAGCAACCGGCTCAACGAGCCTTATGGTACCGGCTATCCTCTTACCGCCCACGATGCGGGGGGAGACCTGGAACTGCATGTTCTGATTGAACAAAGGCAAATAGGTCAACGGCACATCGATCACCGCCTCGCGGCCCTCGCTCGCCGCAAGAGTGACAATTGGTTGGCCCGCACTGACTGTGGCACCCGGTTCCGCTTGGATTGCCGTGACGATGCCAGCCATTGGCGCCCGCAAGGTGGCATAGAGCTCCGCATCCTCAGCTCGCTCCACCGTTGATCGGGCTGCGTCGGCAGCGGCAGCTGCCGTGTCCATGGCAGCCCTTGCAGCTTCCAGATTGCTGGTAGAAGCGACGCCGCGCCTGTTAAGCTCGGCAACCCGCTGATAGCCCTGCATTGCCTGCGCCGACTGAGCTTCGGTTGCCCGCAATGACGCACGTGCTGCAACCGCATCGTCTCGCAATGATCGCTCGTCGAGCGTAGCGATAATGGTATCTTTCTCAACGGCATCACCAAGCGAGACTGGCCGTGTCTCGATTGAACCAGCCGCAAGAAAGGCGAGGTTCACTTCACGGGTGGCCCGTACGATGCCGGGGAAAGATCGAAAGTTCGCAGCTGAAGGCGCCACAACTTCAGAGAAAACCGGGCGACGGACTGACGACGCTGGATCCTGTGCTGAGACAGGAAACGTCGATAATGCGATCGCTAAGAAGATGAGAGGAAACGATCTCATGGCTTCGTCCCCACGGCGACGGCTTCCCGCCCCGGATACAGCAGATACGCGCCAGCACCGGCAACCCGTTCGCCTTCCTCAAGTCCCTTGCTGATATGAACGCTATCGGAGGTAAACTTAGCGATCTCGACATTACGGATCTCTGCCCGAGCGCTTTCCTTATCAATCACCCACACTGCAGGCCTGCCTTGATGGGTGACGAGCGCGGCGGCCGGAAGCATCACCGTACGATCGGTGGCGATTTCGAGACGAGATTTGACGGGCGTGCCAAGGCTGAGCGCCCTGTTTTCATCATCGATGCGCGCGCGCAGAGAGATTGTGCCGGTAGCGGAGTTCACCAGGGGAGCGACCTCCGAAATTTCGGCTGAGAAGACCTCGCTGCCGTCTTCAAGCGAGCTGAGTTCGATCTGTTTGCCAATCATTTGATCGATTTGCGGTACGGGGGGTACGTAAAACTGAGCTTCCCGTGCCCCTTCGCGCGCAATCGTGACGAGCGTCTGGCCTGCAGACGCCACCTGGCCGGGCTCGGCGCTCCTTTGGGTCGCGATCCCCGAGACCGGTGCGCGCAGCGTCATGTCGTCCAGAGCCTGCTGCGCCTTCGCAAGCTGTGCGGTCGCTTCGTCAACCGAGGCCCGCGCTGCCATCAGTTCCTGCTCGGCGTTTTCAAGACTCGCGCGCGTGCTGGCACCACGCTCGACCAAGCCAACAAGACGGTCATACACCGACTGTGCTTGTGTAAGCTGAGCTGTAGCAGCTGCAGATTGTGCGCTCGCGGCACCCAGCAAGGCGTTGGCTTGTGTCGGGTCGAGCCTTGCGAGGACCTCTCCCAAGCTAACTTCGTCGCCAACATCGACGTCGATAATGACAATACGCCCCGCGCTCTTGAAGGAGAGCGGCACCACATCGGCCGCTTCAACCGTTCCGGTTAGCTCCAGAGCCGAGACAGCAAGCTGATAGCGTACGACGATCTCCTCAATGGGAAGCGGGCCCGCCGCAAAGGATGGCGCTGACGAGGCCAGCAGTGCTGACATTAAGGCTATGTGCCATTTCCGGCTCATGTCAGGTGTCCTCCCTTTTCGTGAGCGTCCCGCCGAGCTTGGGCGCGCGCAACAATGCTGTTCTCGGCGAAGACCGGAGTAACTGGCGCAGTTGAGGTGAGTTCGAGTGCACGGCTTCTTGCAACGCCGAGGCAACGCAATATCGCAGCGATCGCACCGCTAATGTATTCGTCGGGCGACAGCGGCTCTGTTTGACGGGACGCAAGCCGGAGCATCGCAACGCGAACCATGCCAAGAACCATATCCGTGGCAAGGCCGACATCATCCGAGTGGAAGACACCCGCAGCCATCCCATCAGTGAGTTCGCGGGTCAGGCCACCGCTGATCTCGCGCATCAACATTTCAGCGTTCAGACTGCGCGCACTCATGAAGTGGCCAAGAACCGGATAATGCTGAGCCGCGGAGAGAACTGTAATCACCCCGAGCGCCACGGCGGCATCGGCCGCTGAACAACGCGCAACAAGCTCTTCGGTGTAGGCCACCAGCTCATTCGCAATGTCCTGGCAGACAGCATCGCAGAGATCATCATTGGTACGAAAATGATTGTAAAAGCTGCCGCGCGAAACGCCGGCTGCCTGGTCACCTGACCAATAACTGCCGAGTTGACCCCTTGCTCGGCGAAGACAAGAATCGCGCTTTCTATCAGGCGTCGACGCATCTGTTCCCGGCGCGCCTTTGCGGTGCGCGAGCGATGGTCGGATTCGGCTTCATTACATCCGTTGCCATTTGGGAAGCTGCTGCTGGTGCATGACGTCCATGCACGATAGCTAAATCAGCCGCCCCATCATCGCAATGACAAATTTGTCAGAATGACAATTTTGTCATTCGACATCCTCGGTCGGCTCTAGCATTTCAATCAACCTGGCAATATTCGCGCCTGGCGAGGGACGGCCCTCGCTAATTAGAGCCTCATCATTGTTTAGCCAGTTGAAGGCTTCCCGAAGTTCATCTGCATTGGCGCCTGTGGCAACCAGTTCCGCTGCAAAACCCGCGTCGACGGGTCCAAGAATGGAGGTGATTTCGTCGAGGGTCATGATCCCATCTCCCGTTCGAAAACTGCCCTCAACCTGAGATAGAAAATCGCTCAAGCTTTTCCAAAACGCATTGCGCCGGGGAAGGACCCCCGGCGCATTATTCGTCAATCTATTGCAGTCGACGATTGTCAGATTATCGGACGGCCCTCGCGTCGTGCGGCCATCATCTCTTTGAAGAAAGCCCTAACGAGAACCGCCAGCACACCGGCCACAATGACCGGCCAGATCAACAGGTAAACGCTCATGAATTCAGCTGACATTTGACGCCTCCTTAGCTCAGAACTGGTTCTTCATCGAAATTGCCGGTCGCCTGCCTGATCTGCTTGAAGTCGAACTCAACCTTGTTGGCGAGCGATACTGCAGTGCAGACAAGCGCACTAACCGCATATGCCAGTAACGACGCGGTCAGCACCGGATAGGTGTGCAAGAAGCCGATCCCGTAGGGCATCGAGATAGCGGCAATGACTACACCGACCGCAATACCGATACGAGCACCAAGAAAGCCGAACACCATCAGCCCGGCAATGATGCCCACCCCGAAAACAGCCAGCACGTCCGCAACATATGCCGACACTCCAGTCAGCTCGACAAAGCCGAACCGGACCGGGAAGAAGACGGCAAGCGCTACAAGCACTGAACTGGTAAATGCGAGATTCGAGACGCGGGGCCAGTAGAAGCTGGCAATGACCGGAAACACAAGTGCGCCCCAAATCGCGCCAACCAGAACCAGAAGCTCCAGGATGTTGAGGCGATTGGACGCGATGTAGACCGCGATGCCTGTTGCCACGATCATCGTCACCCGCCCAATGAAGAGCATGTGCTTCGGATTCGCGCAGCCGGGTTTTGCAATGTTGCGACCGTAGACGTCCGTCATCATGATCGATGACAGGGCAGAAAGATCACTGTCGGCGGTGGATGCCATCGAACCGATGATCATGATGAAGAAGAGGCACATGAAGCCGACGCCGAGATAGCTTGCTGCAAGCTGCGGCACCAGGTTGTTCATGTCTCCATTTATCGGCTCGACGCCCAGATAAAGTGCGAGCACCCCAAGCATCCCGACACCGATCACGGTCGCACCATAACCGACAGTCGCGGTCAAGAAGGTCATCTTGATCTTGTCTTCACGCACGGCAAAAAGCCTTTGCGCAATCGTCTGGTTGCCGATCGCATAGGCCAGCACGGCCGCGATATAAGGCGCGCCCTGATTGAAGAAGGCGTCGGATGAGAAGAAATCGAGCTGTTCCGGCGACAGGTTGCTGCGCCCGGTCTCAAATACGCCAATTCCGCCCGAGGCCAGGAAGACAGCAGGAACGATGATGACGACAGCGCCGAGCATGGCGCAGACCTGAATGAAGTCGGTCAAGATCGAGGCTCGCAGGCCCGACCACAGCGTATAGAGAAGGACACCCGCAGCCGTAATCAAAACGCCGGAAGAGAACGAGAGCGGCGAGACGATCGAAATCAGGGCACCGCCAGCGATGAAATTCGATGCAAGGCTCAGCAGACTGCCCATGACATTGGAGCCGGCAAGGATCAGCTGACTGGCGCGCCCGTGACGCGCATGCAGAATTTCGGCCAAGGTATGCGCATTCGGCGCCAACTTACGAATGCGCCTTCCGAAGGGATAAATGAAGAGGATCATCAGCGCACCCCAGAGCCCGTAATGGATCGGCCCGGAGACGCCATAGGTGTAGCCAGAGGTTGCGGAGGCGTAGAGCGATGATGCCCAGATCCACGTCGCCGTCATTGAAGCGGCAGAGACGCCGAAGCCCACATTGTTCCCCGCCGTCATGTAGGCGTCCGCGTTCTCGTTCTTCTTTCCGATGGAAAGCGTAACGACGAACGTGGCACCAAAAAACATGATCAGGAGAAAAATCGTAAGGGGCGTACCTAATTGTTGAAGTTGCATGTTTGCTTCTGTTCTTACTCAATTCGTACCGTCTGAGGGAAAGACGACCGTTTTGTCAGACCCAGAGGAAGTAACGTCCAGATTTGGACAAGACAGCAGCGAGAGTTGCTGCAATAGAAAACTGACCCGCGGACATATATCTCGCAGGGCGCCGAAGGTTGGCGAAAGGTCAGTGTGCCGTCCTTATAAAGATATTAAATCGTTAGGCAACCCGACTTGCTCGCTTCCTGCCAAAAGCATCCCCGGATCATCTGAGAAAACCCTCCCTACGAGCCGACATTTAGCCAATCATCCCGCTCGAATATTACCAATCTGGCAAAGCCGGCTATGCCTTGCCGGACAAGGGTTTGCGCGCTGCCACGATCGCCGTCTGAGCCAGCATCAGACGAGACGTCGTGGCGACCGGTTGCACCCGCCCTTCCACATGCGCTATTAGCGCTGTACTCATCTGGACCCGGTGAAAATCCGGGTGGCTCTTCCGGCCGCCAATCCGCCGGACCTTCTAAGATGCGAATCCCTTGGCGCCCCTTCGCGCCGGCTCGTCGCTTCCCGAAATGACCATGATATTTGATAAAATTCGGCGTAACTGGCTGTCTAACATCCGGGCTGACATTCTCGCGGGCATCGTCGTCGCGCTTGCGCTCATTCCCGAAGCCATCGGCTTCTCGATTATCGCTGGCGTTGATCCCCGCGTCGGGCTTTACGCGTCAGTCGTCATAGCGATCGTCATATCGTTCGCAGGTGGCCGGCCCGCCATGATCTCCGCCGCCACAGCGGCAACCGCGATGCTATTTGGCACTCTGGTACGCGAGCACGGCCTTCAATACCTCCTTGCAGCGACAATTCTTGCAGGCGCCATCCAGATCCTCGCCGGCTGGCTTCGGGTCGGTCAGGTCATGCGCTTCGTTTCCCGCTCTGTCATGACAGGCTTCGTCAACGCTCTTGCGATCCTCATTTTCATGGCCCAGCTACCGGAGCTGATCGGCGTCACATGGCAAACTTACGTGCTGATCGCACTTGCCCTGGCAATCATCTACCTGTTCCCGCGCCTCACGAAGCTAGTTCCTTCGCCGCTCATCGCAATCCTTGTCGTGACTGGCTTCGTGATATGGCAGGGCGTCGATGTACGCACTGTCGCCGACCTCGGGGAGCTGCCCGACGCTCTGCCTGTGCTCCTGTGGCCTCAGGTGCCGCTTAACTTCGAAACGCTGTGGATCATCCTGCCGACGTCCGTCGCGGTGGCGGCAGTTGGTTTGCTTGAAAGCCTGCTGACTGCATCAATCGTCGACCAGATGACAGATACAACCAGCGACAAAAATCGGGAAAGCATCGGGCAGGGCATCGCCAACATAGCGAGCGGCCTGTTTGGCGGGATGGCCGGTTGCGCCATGATTGGCCAGTCAGTGATTAACGTAAAGTCCGGAGGACGAACCCGCCTTTCCACCTTCACTGCGGGAGCGTTCTTGCTCTTCCTCCTGATGGTGCTCGGCGATCTCGTTGGCCTGATCGCGATGCCTGCCCTTGTGGCAATCATGATCATGGTCTCGGTCGGTACCTTCAACTGGCGTTCTCTTCTCGATCTCACCCGCCATCCGCGCCGATCGAGCGTCGTGATGCTCGCAACAGTTGGAACTGTCGTGGGAACGAGCAATCTGGCGCTGGGTGTGGGGGTCGGGGTGTTGCTTTCCGGTCTCTTCTTTGCCTGGAAGGTCGCTCAGATCTTTCAGGTCACGTCGACACTGTCGGAAAGCGGCAAACGGCGGGAATATCGGGTGATCGGACAGCTCTTCTTCGCATCAGCGGATGAGTTTCTCGCCGCCTTTGATTTTGACGAGAAGATCGATGACGTGATCGTTGATGTCAGCAGAGCACACATCTGGGACCTGACAGGCGTCAACGCGATTGACAAGGCCGTAGTCAAGTTTCGCAAGAACGGCATCAGCGCCTCCGTGATCGGCCTGAACGAGGCAAGCACAACCATCATGGACAAGTTTGCAGAACACGATCGACCGGACGCGATCGAGAGAGTGCTGGGACACTGACTCATAAACGATGAGCGGGCAGGGTGCTGCTGGCGCGGCCCCGGCCTGATTCTGGTTCCACGAGCCGTGGAACATCGCGACGGCCTTTCGGTTGGGTTCGCCTACCAAGCACGTTCCAACTGGACGCACAGGGAGTTCTCCATGAAGACCCGTTTGCTTACCGCCGCCGCTTTCATCTTGACACTTTCGGCCCCCGGCCTCGCTCAACAGATGAGCGCGAGTGAGTTCGTGGCCACCGCCGCCAGCTCCGACATGTTCGAAATTTCATCCAGCGAACTTGCGCGCGAATTGGCAGAAAGCGAAGAGGTGAAAGAATTCGCCAATATGATGATCGCCGACCACACCAAGGCGAGTGAAGAACTGGCGGCAGCGGCCCAATCCGCCGGCGTCTCCCTGCCTGGGGGGATGGACGAGAAACATTCCTCCCAGCTTCAAAGCCTTGAGAGCCTGTCAGGCACCGAATTCGACGCTGCCTATATCGACGCCCAAGTCGCCGCACACGAAGAAGCTTTGGCACTGATGGAAGGCTACGCTGAAAATGGCGACGAGGAAGCCCTAAAGGCTCACGCGCAAAAGACCGCACCGGTCATCGAACGACATGCAGAGCACGTGAAGCAACTCGACGCGAAATAGTCCTTCTTAACGACAAATCCCTCTCGGCTCAGGCCGAGGGCGATTTTTTCTCCTGACGGCACATGATGGCGGGCTTAGATCCTTCTGCTGAAGGCTCTCCTCGGCGCCAAAATATCGACAGGTCTTCGAAACGTCACCGGTCTCTTCAGCATGTTGAAGAATACGAAGCTTGCGTGTGATCTCGCGTCGAACCTTGCTCATGAACACCTCCTTCGTCCCAGAATTGGGAGCTTATTGGAGATGTCCCGCGAGTCCCGACATATCTACAGCCTGAAAATTGGCGGCCGTCTTGTCTGATTACGAAGATTTTGGGACATTTCCGCTACCGAGCACTGCCGCAGCGTCACGCTAACCCACGCGATTTTGAGGAATGGATTCCACCGGATGCGCCTGATCCTGCTCCCAGGAAGCATCTGGCGAATCCTCTCCAAGCTCTTCCAGTAATCGCTGTCTCGCTCGATTTAGCCGGCTCTTGATCGTTCCGATCGCACATTCGCAGATCTGAGCAGCCTCCTCGTAGGAAACACCGAGGACGCCTATAAGCATAATGACTTCACGCTGCTGCTCAGGCAGGCGCTCGATCGCCTCAGCAATCTCGCGCCCTCGCGCAGACCATTCTTGAGTCGCATTGGTCGCCGGGCGCGACGACGCGCAATCAGCCGCACCAGGAGCCTCACGGGTCTCGATCTTGATCTTGGTGTAGAAAGCATTCCGCATGATTGTGAACAACCATGATTTCATGGCCGTTCCTGGTCGGAACTGATGGATACTCGCGAGCGCCCGCATCAGTGTTTCCTGTACAAGATCGTCCGCGGCTGACGGATCCTTGTAAAAAGTACGGGCAAACGCTCGCAGGGCCGGTATGAGTTCAACGACCTCCGACTTAGCCGTCGCAGTCGCGTGATCAGTCTCTCCGGCCACGGTCCTCTCCCTGTGCGCGTGCTGACGCCCCCTTGCCCCACATCACGAAATGCGCAGGAACGCTCGAGGTTCCTCGAACCACGTAATTTTTGAACGCGATGCAATAATTGCCTGGCGATGACATACGCCCGCCGCGTCCTCGTCACCACGGGAAGGTCGCGACGCCTAGGATCGTTTGCCTGTGAGGCGGGAAGACCAATCTTCTACTTTGCGCGAGGCCAGTCGACGCGCAGCATATCCTCGCCATTTTTCGGGAAGGAAAGGTAGCTCGGCAATCGCCGCAAGTTCCTCGAGGTTCATCGTATTGACGTAAAGAGCACGCCACAGGCGCTCAATCGTCCACTCAGGTGCAACACGGTCTATCAAGATCAAATCGCTGCCGGGCGCGACCATTCCCTCCTCGAGGACACGGTAGTACCAGCCTGTCATTCCGCTTTTCTGAACATCAGTCGCCATTGCGGGAACGTCGAAACGCAGATTGAGCTTCCAGCAGGGCTGCCTGCCCTGGCTCACCTGGATCAAGCTGCTCCCGAGACGAAACGTATCACCGACGGCGACATCTTTTTCCGTGACACCGAAGGTGGAGAGGTTTTCGCCAAATGCGCCTGGGGCAGTCAGCAGCGCGTGAGGGCCGATGCGCTCACGCCAGACCGCGTAGTGCTCCATGGGATAGTGGTGCAGAGCTTTCTCCGGGCCGCCGTGTACCTTCAGATCTCCCTGTGCGTCTCCCGCAATTCCCTCGTGTAGGACCTCAACGCTTCTGCTCACCGGACATTTGTTGATGCCACTCGGTACGCCCTCCGGTCCCAGTGCAGCAACTTGCCCGATCAAGACATAATTCACGCGGTTCAACTGATTTTTCCTGTCAACAGCGGCGGCCGACTTCGGATTGACGACATTTTCCAGCGATTCAAGCCGACGCCGGCGATTTGGAACAATCGTTCGCACACCCTGTTGGGAGGGTGCACGGGTATCGCAAGAACAACCAACCCATACAGGAAGGAAACAATCATGTTCAACAAGCTCATGACTGCAAGTGCCATCGTTCTCGTCAGCGGCGGTCTGGCCATGGCGCAGACTTCCGGCACGAGCACGACGACCGGCGCAGCAGGCGGCGGGTCCGAAGCAGCTGGCTTCCAATGGGATCAGTCTTCGCAGGATGCCTTCTTCAATGATGGCTCGCTCCGCGGAGACGAGGAAGTCCGCTCTGCTTTCGACGCCCTTGGCACTGAGCAACAGGCTCAACTTCGCAGCGACTGCCAACAATATGCGAGCGCTGGCGGAACAACGGGAACTGGCACGACGGGTGGCGCAACCACCGGTACCGGGACCACCAGCACCGACAGTGCAAGCGGCGGCACCGCAGCGACCGGCGGAACGAGCACCGATACCGCCGCTTCCGGATCAGCGACCACCGGAACTGACAGCACAGCAACCTCCAGCACCACGGGTAGCACGGCTGACAGCTCGATGAGCGGCACGGCAGGTGGAACCACTGGCGGCGCATCCGCAACCGCTATGCCTGACATGGCTAGCATGGAAGAGCTCTGCGCCAAGGTTCAATCCTACTAAACCCCAAGCTCCAAGGGGCGAGGCTTTCCAGCCTCGCCCCTTTTCACGTCCGCCACCCATCATCGCGCGTATGCAAATGAAGCCACCAGCGAAGCTCTTCGACTGCATCATCATTGGCGGCGGACCGGCTGGACTTCTCGCCGCGACGTATCTGGCGCGGTTTCGACGCAGCGTGTTGCTTATTGACGCAGGCGAGAGCCGTGCACGCCGCATTCCGATAATTCAAAACTGTCCCGGCTTCCCGGATGGAATAAGCGGATTGGATCTATTGAGGCGGCTGCGCGATCAAGTCGATCGCTACGAGATTGAACTTTTTGAAGGGATCGCGGACTCGATCGAAAGAATGGATCCGTCGTTTCGCGTCTCGTGCGGGTCCACCGAGTTTCTTGCCAACACGATCCTCTTCGCCACCGGCGTCGTTGACGTTGAACCGAACATACCCGACATCGAAGCCAATATCCGTAGCAAGGCGCTTTGTCTCTGCCCGGTCTGCGACGGATACGAAGCAAGCGACCTTAAGATCGGCGTGATTGGCAGCGATGAGCACGCGCTGCGTGAAGCCATCTTTTTACGAAGCTACTCTTCTGACGTGTCTCTTATCGCAAGAGAAGGAAACCCTGTGGAAGTGGCCCTCGAGAAGGAAGCACGCCGAAACGGGATCCGTATCGCCGTTGCACTATCTTTCGAGAGCAGCTTTGAGGGATTGGTGGCAATCGGTCCAGAGGAAGGCGAGGCCTTCGACGTGATCTATCCAGCGCTTGGATGCAAGGTCCGATCGCACCTCACGGGATCCTTGGGTATCGAACGAGACGATCTGGGGCACATTCTTGTCGGCAAGCGGCAGGAGACGACTGTCGAAGGCGTATACGCTGCCGGCGACGTGGTGCATTCGCTGAACCAGATTGCCGTCGCGTTCGGTCAGGCTGCGACAGCCGCCACCGCGATCCACAACAATCTCCCCAACCGCCTTCGCTGCAAAGGCGGACCCATCAGTCAACATTGAGCCGGACAATTGCTGCAGCAAACCAGCGAACGTCCCTTGGCATAACGTCCAAATTAATATACTAGTATCCACTAACTGCGCTGAGCGAGTTTCCCTTCGATCGAACCAGTTCGGCAGCTGAGGAGAGGAACCTTCGTGTCAGACGCGCGCGACACCAGCATGACAACAGAGTCACAGGGCGCCCGCCCGTCACGCCAGTTGCAATTGCGTCGCGTTACTGCCGCATCCGCAATCTACAATCAGCTGTACGACGACATCGTGGCCCTCCGTCTCGCGCCAGGCGCATCCTTGCAGGAGAAGCGCATAGCGGAGGAGTTTGGCGTCAGCCGGACGCCGGTTCGCGAGGCAATCTTGCGGCTATCCGAAGGCGGCCTCGTCGATATTTTTCCGCAATCCGCGACAGTTGTATCGCGCGTTCCTGTTTCGGCCATTCCGGAAGCTGTGGTCGTTCGCAAGGCGCTGGAAACGGTGACTGTCGAAGCGCTCGCTCAGAAAGCGACGCACGACGACATTGCCGAACTCGATGCCATCATAGAGCGGCAAAGGAAGTTCGCAGCCCTGGACGACCCGTCCGGTTTCCACGAGGAAGATGAGGCATTTCACGGGGCGATTGCGAAGTTTGCAGGCTATCCCGGCATCTGGACGCTCCTGCGGACTGTGAAAGTCCAGATTGACCGTGCGCGGCGTTTGTCTGTGCCCGTATTTGGCCGCATGCATCAGATTGTCGACGAGCATGTGACGATCCGGGACGCCATCGCAGCACAGGATTTGGCCGCGGCGCGCGAGGCAATGCTTCATCATCTGAGCACCGTGATTCCCGATGTGGCGGAACTCTCCGCTCGTCACCCTGACTATTTCTGCTGACCCCACAGCAGGCCGCTAAACACCGGAGACAAGGATAATATGAGACAAGGTTGGAGATGGTTCGGGCCCAACGCACCGGTTACCCTCGATGAGGTTCGCCAGGCTGGCGCAACGAATATCGTGTCCTCGTTGCATGAGGTCCCGATTGGAAGGGCATGGACTGAGGCGGAGGTCGCCGAGCGGAAATCACTGATCGAAACCACGCCGGCCGGCCGGCCTCCACTCGTCTGGTCCGTGGTTGAAAGCATTCCGATCCCGGATGCTGTCAAGCGCCTTGGCGGACAGGCAAAAGACGAGATCGAAGCGTGGATTGCGAGCCTTGAAGCGGTTGCAGCCTGCGACATCCCGGTCATCTGCTACAACTTCATGCCGGTGGTTGATTGGACGCGTACCGAACTGGATTACGTGACACCAACCGGGTCGACCGCCATGCGTTTCGATCACGAACGCTTTGCTGCATTTGATCTCTTCATTCTCGAGCGTAAGGGCGCTGAAGCCGAATATTCACAACAGGACATCGAGCGCGCCCGCGAAGTGTTCGAAGAAATGACCGACGAAGAGATTGCGGAAATCACCCGAAATATCACTTCGGCGCTGCCGGGCTCGACGACGGAACCGCTCACGATTCCTGAATTCCGCGACAAGCTGGAAGCCTATCGAGGCATCGACGCGGGCAGGCTTCGCCAGCACCTGATTGAATTTCTTGCTGCCGTCACACCTGCAGCAGAGGCGAGGGGCGTCAAGCTCACTTTGCACCCGGACGATCCACCGCGCTCCTTGTTCGGTCTTCCGCGCATTGCCTCCACTGCCGACGATTATGCTGCTCTTTTCGACGCAGTTCCGTCAGAGGCGAATGGAATGTGCTTCTGCACTGGCAGTCTCGGAGTTCGCGCCGACAATGATCTGGTCGAGATGGCGCGACGGTTCGGCTCGCGGATCCACTTTGCCCATCTGCGCGCCACCAAACGCGAGGGCGATGGCCGATCGTTCCACGAAAGCGCCCACCTCGAAGGTGACGTCGATATGGTCGCAGTTCTCAAGGAACTCGTCGCGGAGGACCGCAAGCGTGAAGCCGGAAAGGACATCATCTTCCGACCGGATCATGGTCAGCGTATCCTGGACGACCTGAACAAGACGGTCACTCCCGGATATCCGGCAATTGGTCGCCTGCGCGGCCTTGCTGAGCTGCGTGGTATCCTCCACGCACTTGACACCAAGCCGTCCTGATTTGAAATGATCGGGAGGCGGCACCCCCTCCCGATCTCAAACAACAGACTTACTCTTCGACTTCGTACAAGCTGACACCGGTTGCTTTCTCGGAAAGGGCCCGCTCAACCTCGGCGACCCGCTCCTGCACTGTTCGAACCGAGCACTCGCAGATTACGGCGGCTTCCTCGTACGGCAGGCTTAATACCCCCACCAGCATCGCCACCTCGCGCAGGGGCGTAGCCAGTTCATCGATCACTGCGGATATCTGCCGCTCAGCTTCGGACGACGGTCTCGGATCAGCACCGTCGCCATCAGCCCTTGCCCTCGTCGGTGAGTACGGAACTTTGGCCGCCTCCCGCATGACCGAGAGCAACCAGGTCCGCATGCCAAGGCCAGGGCTGAACTCGTCGAGGTTCGCGATTGCAAATCTCAGCGTCGTCTCGACGAGACCATCAATGTCATCAGGAATTTTCCGGAAGGTGCGGGCGAACGCTCGCAGGGCCGGTATGAGGGCAACAATTTCATCAGCGGACGGTGTGAGATCGGACCCACCCGGCATGGGTTGCTCCATTGGAAGCCTGTGACGATTGTTGGCCGACCAATGCACTGAGAGGGTCTAGGTTCCACCCAGAAATGAAATTGTTTTCACCGCTGCAAAGTTTCAACAGCGGCCCGGAAAGTCTGCGTTAATGGAAGTGGCTCCCGACTGTCCCGATCAACGTAGACGTGGACGAAATATCCCTCTGCCGAGGCAACATCCTCATCATTCCGAAACAGCCCGATCTCATAGCGGACGGACGTGTTTCCGATGTTGGAAACGCGGATACCTGCGGTGACGAGATCCGGATAGGCGATGGAGGAAAAATACCGACAACCACTTTCAACCACCACGCCGATCTGCGTGCTGCGGTGAAGATCAAGCAGCTTGTGCTCGATCAGCCACCCGTTCACGGCGCTGTCGATGAGCGCGTAGTGCACGATATTGTTTAGATGCCCATAAATATCGTTGTCGAGCCAGCGAGTGGTCAGCACCCGAAACGCACAATATTCATCGCGCCTGGTGGGAACTCTCTGCTCAGCCATGACCGTCCTCTACGATATATCTTCATTTGATAAGCGTACACCCGGACCCTCCGTGCCAAAATGAAAATATATCACCAGGACGAAGATGTTACTTCCAAAACGCTGCCCTCCTCATCAAGAAGGCACCTCTCTTTCGTAGAAAAGTTTCTTCATCAGCTTAGCCGATTCTTGACTCTTGCCATGATGTTACAAGATGCGTTTCCAACTCATCGGCGGATTGAACTTTTAATCAAACGCCTTTCCCTAAGTTCGTTCATGAATCCCAGCGCATTGTGGTGTTACCATAATCCGCAATCGATGCACGAATCCCTGATCGACCCCGTGCCAACCGTGGTCGATCCCTTTGGTATCTTGATCCATGAACCTCGCATACAGAACGCTCGCCGGCGATCTCCGCCGAAGCCGCCTTCCGGAGCTGATCCATGAAAATTACGGCCATCCGAACCTTTCGACTGGCAGAGTTCGCCAATGTCCTTTGGGTCCATGTCGAGACAGATGCAGGGATCACCGGTCTCGGTGAAACCTTTTATGGCGCAGGTTCGGTGGAAGCGCATATCCACGACGTGCTTTCGCATCGCCTGCTGGGCCGAAGTCCGCTTCATATCGAAGCGCTGTCACGTGAGATGGTGAACCTGCCGCTGGCACAGGCCTCGACCGGCGCGGAATATCGCGCAGCCTCGGCAATCGACGTCGCCCTGTGGGACATTTTCGGCAAGGTTTGTGACCTTCCGGTACATCAGATGCTGGGCGGCACCTGCCACGCGTCCATCCCCGTCTATAACACGTGCGCCGGGTACGGTTATGTCCGCTCGAACAAGATCAAGCCCGTGGACACCTGGAACCTTCGGGCAGGCGAGGGGCCTTATGAGGACCTTGAGGCGTTCATGACTGATGCAGGCGCTTTGGCGGAAAACCTCCTCGAAAACGGCATCACGGCGATGAAGATCTGGCCGTTTGATCCGGCCGCGATCGAGAATGATGGTCGCTTCATCACCGGCGAGCAGATGCGCACTGCGCTTGAGCCCTTTGAGAAGATCCGCAAGCGCGTTGGCGACAAGATGCAGATCATGGTCGAGTTCCACTCGCTGTGGAACCTGCCTACGATCAAGCGCATCGCCCGCCAGCTGGAAGCCTTCGACCCTACCTGGTACGAAGATCCGATCCGCATGAACTCCGTTTCTGCGCTGGCGGAGCTGGCAGCGTCGACAAGCGTTCCGATTTGTGCATCGGAGACACTCGGCTCGCGCTTCCCCTACAAGGACATGCTGGAGGCCGGCGCGGTCGGGATCGTCATGACCGATCTGGTGTGGACGGGCGGCCTGACCGAAGGGCGCAAGATCGCGGCACTCGCCGACACTTATCACCGACCCTACGCTCCGCACGACTGCACCGGGCCCGTGGCTTATGTAGCTGCCGTACATTCTTCATTTTCTCAACCGAACACCATGATCCAGGAATCCGTGCGCGCCTTTTATACTGGCTGGTACAAGGAGCTCGTTACCGAGCTTCCGAAGGTCGTTGATGGCCACGTCCTGCCAATGGAGGGGCCGGGCCTCGGTACCGAACTCCAGCCAGCGATCTTCGATCGCCCAGACCTGACCAGCCGCAATTCGGAGCTTTGAGATATGAACAGAACCAACCCATTTGATCTCACGGGCCGGACCGCCCTGGTGACCGGCTCATCCCGCGGCCTTGGCCTTGCCATTGCAAAAGGTCTCGGCGATGCCGGTGCACGCCTCCTCATCAACGGCGTCAATATTGAGCGCCTCGACGAAACTGCATCCTCCTTGAGAGGAGAGGGATACGACGTCGACCTAGCCGCGTTTGATGTCACCGACGAAGCCTCGGTCATCAGAGCTTTCGCGGATTTTGACAAAAAGGGCATCGCCGTCGACATCCTCGTCAACAATGCTGGCATCCAGTACCGCAAGCCGATGCTGGAGCTTGAAACAGAAAACTGGCAACGCGTGCTCGACACGAACCTTACCAGCGCCTTCCTGGTAGGCCGTGAAGCGGCAAAGCGCATGGCGGCGCGTGGCTACGGCAAAATCATCAATATCGGCTCGCTGACGAGCGAACTCGCCCGCGCAACCGTCGCCCCCTATACGGTCGCCAAAGGTGGCATCAAGATGCTGACCAAGGCGATGGCTGCCGAATGGGCAGCACACGGCATTCAGGCCAACGCCATCGGCCCCGGCTACATGCTCACCGATATGAACGAGGCGCTGATAAACGACCCCAAATTCGATGCCTGGGTCAAAGGTCGAACACCTGCACGCCGCTGGGGCAAACCGGAGGAACTTGCCGGCACCGCCGTGTTCCTTGCTTCCTCGACTGCCGACTACGTGAACGGTCAGATCATCTATGTCGACGGCGGCATGATCTCGGTACTCTAATATTCTGCAGGTAAAGGCTGGCGCTATCGTCGCCCTTGATCTTCGCGCTTCCAAACAGGCTCGCGTCGAAGATCACCCGCTTCGCTGACCTTCCCCAAGCTCATCGAGCCGGCCCGCCTCATGGCACCGGCTCCCGTGACCACTCCTGGGAATTGCATATGGAACAATCACGGCGTGCGCTGGTTCGTAGGTCAGGCACGAGATCTTGACCTCTCAGAAAATGTGCCGGATCGGCGGCTTGCCCCTCCCCACCGGTCCTTTGTCCATAGCCAACTCGGCCGGCTCTCCCATGACCGGCCATTTTTTTTGCGCGTTTTTCACGGGTGAACCATTAACGGTGGGCGGAAGCCTCTGCTGACTCCATTGTCCACGAGGCGGTGTATCTCTGGATACAGAATTGCTTCCCCTGCGTTCAATTCTGCAAAATTCAACCGGAACACGCCGACGCATTGACGACGTTGTATACAGCATGTATCTCACCTCCAGTTAAGGGAGTGAACATTGACAACGCTCGTTCTGATACCGGGCTTGATCTCGGACTCGATCGTTTGGCAGCCAGTGGCCGATGCGGCACCGCTGCCCTCGCACCATGCTGACGTGACCCGTGACGATTCCATCACCGCGATGGCCGAGCGGCTCCTTGAAGAGACTGCGGGTGAAATCATCGTCGTCGGCCACTCGATGGGCGGGCGCGTTGCGCTCGAAATGGCCCGCATCGCGCCAAGCAGGGTACGCGGCCTCGTGCTCGCCAATACCGGCCACGGCCCCAAAAGGGATGCCGAATTGCCGAAGCGCTATGAGATGATCGAGCGCGGCCATAAGGACATGGCGGCGCTCGCCGATGTGTGGCTGCCGCCAATGATGCATCCGGAGCGGAGCGGAAACGATCCGGACCTGGTGGCGAAACTAAAGGAAATGGTCCTGCGTGCGGGTCCCGACGTTCACGAGCGCCAGATCAAGGCGCTTATCGGCCGCCCCAACGCCACGGAATATCTTTCGCAGATAAGCTGCCCGATCCTGCTTCTCACTGGCCGCCAGGACGGCTGGAGCCCGATCGCGCAGCATCAGGAAATCGCTGACGTAGTTCCGGATGCGGAATTGGCGATCATCGAGGACGCCGGACACTTCGCGCCGGTTGAACAGCCAGAGGCGGTCACCTCCCAGATCGTTTCGTGGCTCGAACGGAGGTTTGGATATAAGAATGGCTAATCAGAGCATTCCCGACACGCCGCTGTTCGACCGTTCCGGGTCGATCAGGGGCTACAGGATCAACAAGATGGCGATGGCCCTTGGCCAAGCCGCCAACCGCGAAGCCTTCAAGGAGAACGAGGAAGCCTATCTCGATCGCTTCCGCCTCACCGCTGAAGAGAAGAAAGCCGTCATGTCCCGTGACTGGCATGAGATGGTACGCCTTGGCGGCAACCTCTTCTTCATCCTGAAGATCTCTGCCATCGACCCGACCCCGATCACCAAGATCGGCGCGGCACAGGCTGGCATGAGCCACGAAGACTTCCTCTACGAACGCCTGGGAAAGCGTGCAAATGGCTAAGATTATTGGTGGGCTGGGTACCAGCCATGTTCCTTCCATTGGTGCTGCACTCGACAAGGGTCTGCGCGACACCGCAGATTGGAAGCCTTTCTTCGACGGCTATGAAGCCGGCAAGGAATGGGTGAAGGAAGCCAAGCCCGACATCGCAGTGGTGGTCTTCAACGACCACGGCAACACCTTCTTCCTTGACCGTGTTCCGACCTTCGCGGTCGGCGTCGCCGATACCTACAACCCGGTCGATGAGGGCTGGGGTCCACGCGCCATCCCACCTTTTGAGGGCGCTACGGACTTCTCCTGGCATTTCGTTGACAAGCTTGTCGAGCGTCACTTCGACCCGCTGGTCTGCCGCGAGATCGAAGTTGACCACGGCATGCAGGTGCCGATGGAGCTGTTCTTCGGTCGCCCGGAGACGTGGCCGGTCAAGGTGGTTCCGATCTGGGTCAACACGATCCAGTATCCGATCCCGACCCCGCAGCGTTGCTGGGAAATGGGCAAGGTGCTGCGCGAGGCGATCGAGTCATGGCCGGGCGACGAGCGGGTCGTCATTCTCGGCACCGGTGGGCTGTCGCACCAGCTGCAGGGCGCGCGCGCCGGCTTCATCAACCAGGAAGCAGACCGCGCCTGGCTAGACGGCATCGCGTCTAACCCTGAGCACTACCGCAACATGACCCGCGAGGATTATGTCGAGCAGTTCGGCTCGGAAGGCGCAGAACTCATCATGTGGCTCGTCATGCGCGCCGCGATGAACGAGAAGGTCGACCTCGTCCACAAGCACTACTACGCTCCCGCATCGATGACCGGTGCTGGCATGGTTGTCCTCGAGAACGCGGCCTGATCATGTTTGTTCTGATGAAATGCCTGCACAAGCCAGGCCAGGATGCTGCCCGCGACGAACACCGCCCCGCTCATCGCGCCTGGGTTAGCTCAGGCGGAAACGGTCTCGTATCCGTGCTGATCGGCTCTGCGATTCTCAAAGAAAATGGCGAGACCGCCGGGAACTTTGGCATCCTTGAAGCAAAAACGCTGGAGGACGCACGTGCCTTTGCTGAGGGCGACGCGTTCACTGTAGCAGGAATCGTCGAGACCATTGAATTGACACCCCTGCCGGAGACCTTCCAGGCGCACCGGATCACAGATCCGATGTCCCCCCGGCTCTAATATCTAATAGTTACCTCCCAAGATGCGGCGGTCGAACTTCGTTCGGCCGCCGCTCGCCGTTTATGGCAAATGAACTTTGTGTTCGTTTCAGGCTTTCGCCTGCGCTCGACAGGCATCCTCCCCGCCTTTTCCATCAGAACTCGAATTTGTCACAGCCATGAGCGCGCCCTTAATCGCGCGCGCCTCCCGTTACGTCACCCATTTATTCTTACGCTACGTCCGCATGTAGATAACTAAAATGTGTATAAAATTGACGTAACGACAACTCCCGCTGGAGTTACCTAACGTTATTGCTTGGCGCACTGCGGTTTTTTTATCGATATTTCCTGAATGTCAGCGATTTAATACGCAATTAAACGATTTGCTCGCTGCCTTTACTCTTGCCAGCGATTTGCCCTTTCGACTAATGGGCGTCGATTGCCAGTTCGGCTGAACCTGCTGTCTGGCACATCCAAGGATGACCGATCAGTCGCCGCGATGCGGTGAACGGTACGGTTGCCCTCATGGTTGGCAATCTGCCTGGGGGCAGACTTGTTTAGGAGGTACGCATGTTTCCCAAGATGATTACGGCGGCGATGATGGCCGCGAGCCTTCTCGCTTCATCCGCAGCATCGGCCAAAGAGCTGAAGCTTGCGGACTTCCATCCGTCCACCCACTTCGTCCTTGAAAAGGTTTTCAAGCCGTTCGGTGAGGCCGTCGCAGCTGGCACCGATGGCCAGGTCACCCTCAAAACCTACATGGGCGGAGAACTTGGACCTGGCCCCGCTGAGCAATATAACCGGGCTGTCGACGGCGTTGCCGATCTCGCCTTCAGCCTTCCTGGCTATACCGCGTCCACTTTCCCGCTGACGCTGCTAGCCGAGCTGCCGGGTGTGATTGACGCCGAAAACGGCACGGAGTCGCTTATCGCGGCGCAGGATCTGCTCGCGAAGGAATATCGCCGCGCGAAGCTCGTCTCGTTGTGGATCAACCAGCCGAACGTGTTGTTCTCGGCTAACAAACCGATCCGTACCCTCGAAGACCTCAAGGGCATGAAGATCCGCGTGCCATCGCGCAACGCAGGTCTGGTCGTTGAAGCCTGGGGCGGCGTGCCGGTCTCGATGCCGGCATCTGACGTCTACAACTCGATGCAGACGGGCGTCATCGACGGCGCGATGATTGACACCACGACGCTTCAGGCGTTCCGTCTGGCGGAGGTCACCAAGTACATCACTGTTGGCATGGACACGTCGATTTCACAGTTCTTCCTCGTGATGAACCGCGACAGCTTCAACGAACTGTCCGAGGACCAGCAGAAGGTCGTGCTCGAGGCAGGCCAGGACGCAGCCCGCAATGGCCACAAGGCGTGGGCAGAGGTTGCAACCTCCGCGCTTGAGGGCTTCGCCAAGACTGAGGGCAA
The DNA here is from genome assembly GCF_016124105.1 of Aquamicrobium zhengzhouense. GTDB lineage: Bacteria > Pseudomonadota > Alphaproteobacteria > Rhizobiales > Rhizobiaceae > Aerobium > Aerobium zhengzhouense. The sequence continues at coordinate 263 of NZ_JADGMQ010000009.1, read as the reverse complement.
GGAACTCATTACGCTTTCCGATGACGAGATCGCCAAGTTCAACGCCGCTTCTGCCGAGGCCGTGGATAAGGTGATCGCGGAAGTCGAGGCAACCGGCGCGCCGGCTCGCGCCTATGTTGAAGCGTTGAAGAATGACTGACGCCTCGTCAACGCAAAAGCAGTGTGGCCTGTCCCATTCGACTCCGGTCGAATGGGCGGTGCGCTTCTTGACGTCACTTTCGGCGATTGCGTTGGCGATCATCCTGGTGACGACCTTTGTCGGC
>NZ_JADGMQ010000008.1:156387-159582 GCF_016124105.1 Aquamicrobium zhengzhouense | reverse complement strand
CGGGCTGCTCCACCCCGCGTCACCATTTTGGACTGGCGTCCAAAGCAAGCGTGAGCTTACCTTGCGTGTTCTGGATATGACAAGGCCGCCTGATGTTGGCGGCCGTTTTGCCGCATTTGTGCGGCTTGTTCGTAAATGAGAAGCTTTGTTTCATGCGCTTTGCAGACCTGGCAGCGACTTACTCTCCCGCGTCTTGAGACGAAGTACCATCAGCGCTGGAGCGTTTCACGGCCGAGTTCGGAATGGGATCGGGTGCAGCCGCTCCGCCATAACCACCAGGTCGGCAAAGCGCATGTAACAAAAGAGAAGCTGTGTCTTTGAAGTCCGTCACCTTGGCCAGCCTGCCCTGTGGGCGACTGGTTTTGCGCCACCTTCAGCCTTCGACTGAAGGCCGTCGGTTTACCGACGCAAGGCCGACTGGCTGTCGGCCCCTTTTGGCCGCCCTGTCCGGAGGATAGCAGCGAGGCTGCGCTCATCCGTGAGGACGTTTTAGATGGATACAAGCAATGCGAACAATCAAGCCGATCGAGTTATTAGTACCGGTAAGCTTCACACATTGCTGCGCTTCCACACCCGGCCTATCAACGTGGTGGTCTCCCACGACTCTCAGGGAATACTCGTTTTAAGGTTAGTTTCCCGCTTAGATGCCTTCAGCGGTTATCTAGTCCGGATATAGCTACCCTGCTATGCCGTTGGCACGACAACAGGTCCACCAGAGATCCGTCCATCCCGGTCCTCTCGTACTAGGGACAGATCCTTTCAATATTCCTACACCCACGGCAGATAGGGACCGAACTGTCTCACGACGTTCTGAACCCAACTCACGTACCGCTTTAAATGGCGAACAGCCATACCCTTGGGACCTGCTCCAGCCCCAGGATGCGATGAGTCGACATCGAGGTGCCAAACAACCCCGTCGATATGGACTCTTGGGGGTCATCAGCCTGTTATCCCCGGCGTACCTTTTATCCGTTGAGCGATGGCCCTTCCACGCGGGACCACCGGATCACTATGACCGACTTTCGTCTCTGCTCGACTTGTCAGTCTCGCAGTCAGGCAGGCTTATGCCATTGCACTCAGCGAACGATTTCCGACCGTTCTGAGCCCACCATCGCGCGCCTCCGTTACTCTTTAGGAGGCGACCGCCCCAGTCAAACTACCCACCATACACGGTCCCGGACCCGGATAACGGGTCGCGGTTAGACATCCATGTAGATAAGGGTGGTATTTCAAGGGTGACTCCACGCGAGCTGGCGCCCACGCTTCAAAGTCTACCACCTATCCTACACATGCCGACACGAATGCCAGTGTAAAGCTATAGTAAAGGTGCACGGGGTCTTTCCGTCTAACCGCAGGAACCCCGCATCTTCACGGGGAATTCAATTTCACTGAGCCTCTGCTGGAGACAGCGGGGAAGTCGTTACGCCATTCGTGCAGGTCGGAACTTACCCGACAAGGAATTTCGCTACCTTAGGACCGTTATAGTTACGGCCGCCGTTTACTGGGGCTTCAATTCAAGGCTTGCACCTCTCCTCTTAACCTTCCAGCACCGGGCAGGCGTCAGACCCTATACGTCGTCTTGCGACTTCGCAGAGCCCTGTGTTTTTGATAAACAGTCGCTACCCCCTGGTCTGTGCCACCCCACAACGGTTGCCCGCTGCAGGGTCACGCTTATCCCGAAGTTACGCGTGCAATTTGCCGAGTTCCTTCAGCAGAGTTCTCTCAAGCGCCTTGGTATTCTCTACCGGTCCACCTGTGTCGGTTTCGGGTACGGTCTATATGCGGGAGCTATTTCCTGGGACCGCTTCACTGCCCAACCAATCCGATAAGGATGGACAATACACACGATCCGTCACTACCCGCAGGCCCACGAATATTAACGTGGTTCCCATCGACTACGCCTTTCGGCCTCGCCTTAGGGGCCGGCTAACCCTGCTCAGATTAACTTTAAGCAGGAACCCTTGGACTTTCGGCGAGAGGGTCTCTCACCCTCTTTATCGTTACTCATGTCAGCATTCGCACTTCTGATACCTCCACACGTCCTCGCGGATCATGCTTCGACAGCTTACAGAACGCTCCGCTACCGCTTGCACGTAAACGTGCAAACCCAAAGCTTCGGTGCATGGCTTGAGCCCCGTTACATTTTCGGCGCAAAGACCCTTATTTAGACCAGTGAGCTGTTACGCTTTCTTTAAATGATGGCTGCTTCTAAGCCAACATCCTGGTTGTTTTGGGATCCTCACATCCTTTCCCACTTAGCCATGACTTGGGGACCTTAGCTGTTGGTCAGGGTTGTTTCCCTTTCCACGACGGACGTTAGCACCCGCCGTGTGTCTGCCGACTAGTACTCCCCGGTATTCGGAGTTTGGTTAGGATCAGTAAGACGGTGAGTCCCCATAGCCCATCCAGTGCTCTACCCCCGGGGGTATTCGGTCGACGCTCTACCTAAATAGATTTCGCGGAGAACCAGCTATTTCCGAGTTTGATTGGCCTTTCACCCCTAGCCACAAGTCATCCCAATCTATTGCAACAGAAATGGGTTCGGTCCTCCAGTTGGTGTTACCCAACCTTCAACCTGCTCATGGCTAGATCACTCGGTTTCGGGTCTAATGCAACGAACTGAACGCCCTGTTCAGACTCGCTTTCGCTACGCCTACACCTACCGGCTTAAGCTTGCTCGTTACACTAAGTCGCTGACCCATTATACAAAAGGTACGTTGTCACCATTTCAGGCTCCAACTGTTTGTAGGCAACCGGTTTCAGGTACTATTTCACTCCCCTTGTCGGGGTGCTTTTCACCTTTCCCTCACGGTACTAGTTCGCTATCGGTCATGCACGAGTACTTAGGCTTGGAGGGTGGTCCCCCCATGTTCAGACAGGATTTCACGTGTCCCGCCCTACTCAAGGATAATTGTTCGCATTGCGCATACGGGGCTATCACCCACTACGGCCCGACTTTCCAGACGGTTCTGCTTGGCTCTCAATTACCACTGGCCTGGTCCGCGTTCGCTCGCCACTACTAGCGGAGTCTCGGTTGATGTCCTTTCCTGCAGGTACTTAGATGTTTCAGTTCCCTGCGTTCGCCACTTAACCCTATGTATTCAGATTAAGTTACCTGATTTCGATACTTGGAAACCATTTGGGTTCTCACTCACGGGTCGTAACGGTTGCGGCTGCAACCTGACCCTGCACGGC
>NZ_JADGMQ010000008.1:116387-151387 GCF_016124105.1 Aquamicrobium zhengzhouense | reverse complement strand
ATCATCATACAATCACCAAAGTGCCTTCGCGGAAGGGGTCGCAGAAGGTGCGAAGGTCCGGCAAGGGCAAGTGATCGGCTATGTCGGCTCGACCGGTCTTTCAACCGGCAACCATCTTCATTACGAACTGATCGTCAATGGGACGAAGGTTGACCCGATGCGTGTTCGCCTCCCCAACGAGAAAGCGCTGAAGGGCGATCAACTCGAGGCGTTCATCAAGGAACGGGAGCGGATCGATGAACTGCTGCGCGACCAGGACGAGTTGCCGTTGAAGATGGCAAGTGCGCGCGTCGAGAAATAAAGCCCTCAGTCTCGAGCGCAAATCGCCTGGCCAGAGCGCATTGAAGCGCTCTTCTTAACCCGCAGCCACATCAATCCTAATCAACGAATTCGACGGTGACACCGGGCGAGACCATTTTCGCCAGTTCCTCTGCATCCCAGTTGGTCAGGCGGATACAGCCATTCGAATTGGTCTTGCCAATCTTTTCAGGTTCGGGCGATCCGTGAATACCATAGGTTGGCTTTGACAGCGCAATCCACACCGTACCGACTGGCCCGTTTGGCCCCGGCGGGATCGACAGCACCCTGGTGTTGTTGCCCTGCTGGAAATTAATCTTGGGATTGTAGGTGTACATCGGATTGAGCGCGATGCGCTCCACCGTGTGCGTCCCCGATGGGGACGGCGTTGCCGTGGAACCGATCGTCGAGGGATAGACTGCGATCAGCTTTCCACCTTCGTCATAGACCCGCAATTGCTTGCGGCTCTTGTCGGCAACGATCCGCGACACCTTTCCGGTCAACGGCTTTGCAACATTCGGCACGCGGACGATCGAGCCCGGCCGATTGAAGTCGATACCTGGATTGATGGACGCGAGATATTTCTGATCGACATGAAAGCGCTCGCTCAGCATCTCCACCACGGAGACATAGCCGAGCCGGTCCATTTTTGCCTTTTCGCCATAATCGCTTGGGATCGACGCCACGAACGGTCCAGCAACATCTTCCTGCGTTATCTCGTAGGTTATAAACGGATCTCCGCCGGTAGCCGCGAGCTTTTCATCGATATATGCAGTGTCATAGGTCCGGAGGGTCTCTCCCGTCAGATCCCGGTACGCCTCAATCGCCTTGTTTACATTGTCACCGATTCTTCCATCGATCACGCCGGGCGATGCACCGACCCGATCCAGCAGAATCTGGATTTTGGCGATTTCCTCGGTCGCCCCACCGCGGCCGATCTGAGGCGTCTGCGTCACATCAGGGATCGCACGCGGCTGTTCTTCGATAATGGGCTGGTCCGGCGGCAAAAGGGAGGGGTCATTCGGCATCGCCGCGATCGAAGGATCCTCGAGCGGCCGCCGTTCGACGGAGCCCGGGCGAGGCTCATTCAGATCCGGATAGGGAGCGGGCGCATCATAGGGTGGCAATTCCTCCCGCGCGTACCCATCATCCGGATAACGGAATTCATCCTCGTAGCCTTCATTAATATAGCCGTCATCGCGATAATCCGGCTCAGCGGGATAACGACGATAATCGTCATAAGGATCGCTGTAGCGATCTCGGCGGCCAAGCTGCTCGCGCCTTGCCTGACCCCTATCCCACGAACGATCATCGCGAGGCGAGGCCCTGCCCCCTGGCTCGCGAATTGCCACGACCTCGCCTGTATAGACGTCGAGCAGAACCTCGCGTCCATATTGGTCATAAAAAACCTCGACCTGACGGCTTTGCGCAGCGGCGTCTATCGCAACGCTCGCCAGAAGTGCTGAAAACAGAGGTATCAGTCGTGCCGTCATTCCTGGTCCCGATCAATGCGTGGAGGCGCTCCTTGGAACGCCACACTGTCGCATGCAACATGAACGAGACATGAAAATGGCAGAGATCGCCTAGGAAACTCTTATCCGCGTCCCTGCTCCGATGGTCGCTGGCGATGCGTTGAGTTTCTCAACCGCGAACCCCGCAGCGGCCTTGTATCCCGCCATGAAATCAGCGCGCTCCTGCGCAGACACTACGGCGTCAATGTCATCGAAGGTTCCTCCGCAACGCTCATCGACGAGGTTGAGGAGGCCGAAAGGACCCGCGCCACGATTTCGCAGGACGATCTGCGACACCGTCTCACAGAATTCTGCATCGTAAGCCGCCAGGGCTTCACGCGTCAGGCCGTGTCGAACGAAGGAAGCAGCGAGGAACCGGCCATCAACGATAGCCTGACTGGCTCCGTTAGAACCCGTCGGGTACATCGGGTGCGCCGCGTCACCGATCAAAACGACGCTGCCATCGTGCCAGGTCGATACAGGATCGCGGTCGATCATCGGGTTTTCGTAGGCGATTTCCGCCCCGCGGAGCAGGGCTGGGATATCCAGCCAGTCATAAGTCCACCCGTCGAAATGATGCGCGAAGCTGTCGATCTCGACCGGCTTGAACCAGCCGCTGTTCGTCCATCCTTCCGACGGATCGATTGTCACTTCAGCAATCCAGTTGATCGTCGCGAGGCCGGTTTCCGGGTCGGGCTGCGAAATCGGATAGAAGACAAAGCGGTGCTGGTGTGTACCGAGACCGACAAACGAAGCGCCAGTGCGGATTGGCCCACTCTGGCTCGTGCCGCGCCACATGATCGCGCCACCCCAATGGATCGGCGGCTGATCTGGATGCATCTGCGCACGGACCGCCGAATGCAGTCCATCCGCGCCGATGAGAAGGCGCCCTGTCTCTTCCGACACCGCGCCATCTGGATTTTCGATCAGCGCCGTAACGGTGTCATCGTCGTTGTTGCGGTAGCCGGTAACCCGGGCGCCGAAACGCACGACGCCCTCGCCCACACGTTCGACCAGCTTGCGATAGAGCATCATCTGCAATTCACCGCGGTGAACCGAATATTGCGGCCACTTGTAACCGGCCAGAAGTCCACGTGGCTCAGAGTAGATGTCGTTGCCATTCAGCCCAACCAGCGCCCACTCGCGCGTCGGCATGCCGATCGCGTCAAGGTCAGCCTCGGTAATGCCGAGATCGAAAAGCTCGCGCACGGCGTTTGGCTGCAGGTTGATGCCGACGCCGAGGGGCTTCAACTCGCGCACCGATTCGAACACGACGCACGGGACGCCGATCTGGTGCAAAGTCAGAGCAAGTGAAAGGCCGCCGATGCCGCCGCCGGCGATGAGAACTGGATTTACGGACATGTCTTCTCCCCGAGATGGCCCGTCTCTAGAGGATTTTCTGCCGAAGGGAAACGCCAGAGCTTAACGGGGAACAATTCCATCTGCCGATTTCGCGCCGAACGTTTATAAGGCTCAACTCAATCGTCGTTCGAACAACCGGGCTGCCGCTATGATTCCTTGGGTCCATCTAGACACCGCCGCCGTTCCGGGCGGAACGACTCAGCTGCGCCTCAAGCAGCGAGGCGACGAATTTTCGATCATGCTCGGCACCAATGAGCTGATGAACAGCCGGTTGAGCGGATCGGAACAGGCGCTCGCAGACCTTGCCGCCGAGCGGATCGGCGCACGCAAGAAACCGCGCATCCTCATCGGCGGACTTGGCATGGGCTTCACGCTGCGCGCCGCGCTCGCAAGCTTCAAGAACGACGCCGAAATCGTTGTCGCCGAACTCGTGCCTGAAGTGGTCGCCTGGGCGCGCGGCCCCCTCGCCGAGGTATTCAAGGGGAGCCTCGATGATCCGCGCGTCAGGATCGTCATCGACGATGTCGGCAGGCTGATCGCCTCGAGCAAGGCCGCATATGACGCGATCCTGCTCGACGTCGACAATGGACCGGAGGGTCTGAGCCGTGAAGAGAACGACGAGCTCTATGAACTGAAGGGGCTACACGAAGCCAAGGCTGCGCTGAAGCCCGGCGGCATTCTTTCGGTCTGGTCGTCCGGCCCAAGTCCGCTTTTCACCCGCCGCCTCGGCCGCGCTGGCTTCAAGGCTGAGGAAATCCCCGTCCGCGCCAGCACCAAGAAGCGCGGTGCAAAACACATGATCTGGATCGCGACGAAAGCGGAATAGCTCAGCGTTCAGCTGCACCTGACTTGCTCGAACAGGCCCTCATAGGTGACGACAAAGCCGTCGCGATCGACGCGCAAATCGGCCTCGAAGCCGAGAGCGGTGGCGAGGTCGACATAGCGCACGACATCGCCTGACTTGCGGATATATCGCTGCCGCGACGCCACCGACGACAGGCTTTGCGCGTCGACATAAATGACGTCGAAGGTAAGTTCATCGCCGGGATTAGCGCCGAGCTGTCTTATCGCCAGCGTGTTGCAAAACGGCGTAGCAGAGATATCGACGTCGTGAACGTGGTCGAGATCAGGCCGGCGGAGGCCATCAATCAGCCAGCCAACTGCAGTGCGCTCGATAAGAAGATGTCGGGCGATCCCTTCGCCGAGATGCTTCAGTTCAAGGCTCTTGGTCCGCCATCGAGCGTCCAGCCGCCAGTCGTAATCGAGCCGGAAGCCAGCACCTTCAGTGCTCAGGATGGTCGAGGTGGCGCGCACGCCGTCATCGGTCACGGACAGATCGAGCTTCTCCAACCCCTGAAGGTCGAGACGACGCCAAAAGACTGTCCTCAAGTCGCTGATGAAAGTCACCTCTGAAGCAAAACGTCACCCCGCCCGAAAGGGAGGGGTGACGTGGAGATGTTTACTCAGCCGCTTCGGCCTCAGCACCCGCCGAGCGCGGCTTGGACCGGAAGGTCAGCCGATCGGAACCGGCCGAAATCTTCACCGTCGATCCATCGAGCACGTCGCCCATCAGGATCTTTTCGGCGAGCGGGTCCTGCAGCTCCTTCTGGATCACGCGCTTCAGTGGGCGCGCACCATAGGCGGGGTCGTAACCCTTGTTGGCAAGCCACTCGACGGCATCGTTGTCGAGGTCGAGCGTGATCTTGCGATCGGCCAGGAGCTTTTCGAGCCGCGACAGCTGGATCTCGACGATCTGGCCCATGTCCTGACGGCGCAGGCGGTGGAACAGGATCACCTCGTCGACGCGGTTGAGGAATTCGGGACGGAACGAGGACTTCACCACGCCCATCACTTCGTCACGCACCTTGTCGACATCCTCGTTCTCACCAAGCGCGACGAGATATTCGGCGCCAAGGTTCGACGTCATGATGATCAGCGTGTTGCGGAAGTCGACCGTGCGACCCTGACCATCCGTCAAGCGGCCATCATCCAGCACCTGCAACAGCACGTTGAAGACATCCGGATGCGCCTTTTCAATCTCGTCGAACAGGATCACCTGATACGGACGGCGACGAACGGCTTCCGTCAGCGCGCCACCTTCCTCGTAGCCCACGTAACCTGGAGGTGCGCCGATCAGGCGAGCCACGGAGTGCTTCTCCATGAACTCGGACATGTCGATACGCACCATCGCAGTGTCGTCATCGAAGAGGAACGACGCCAGCGCCTTGGTCAGTTCGGTCTTGCCGACGCCGGTCGGTCCAAGAAACATGAACGAGCCAAGCGGCCGGTTCGGGTCCTGCAGACCTGCACGCGCACGGCGAACTGCCTTCGACACAGCCTGAACCGCTTCGCCCTGCCCGACAACACGCTTGGCGATCTCGTCTTCCATGCGCAAAAGCTTCTCGCGCTCACCTTCCAGCATCTTGTCGACCGGAATGCCGGTCCAACGCGAAATTATGTGCGCGATATGCTGCGGCGTCACGGTCTCTTCGACCATGCTGCCGGCGACATCCTGCTGCTCAGCTTCCGCCAGCTTCTTTTCGAGTTCCGGAATGCGGCCATAGGCAAGCTCACCAGCCTTGGCGAATTCACCCTTGCGCTGCGCAATGGCAAGTTCGTTGCGGGCATCGTCGAGCTGCTTCTTGAGGTCAGCCGCAAGGCCAAGCTTCGACTTTTCCGCCTGCCACTTGGCCGTCAGCGTCGCCGATTCTTCCTCAATCTCGGACAGCTCCTTCTCAAGCCGCACCAGACGGTCTTTCGACGCCTCGTCGGTCTCGACCTTCAGCGCTTCACGCTCGATCTTCAGCTGCATGATGCGGCGGTCGAGTTCGTCGAGCTCCTCCGGCTTCGAATCGACCTGCATACGGAGACGCGAAGCGGATTCGTCAACGAGGTCGATCGCCTTGTCTGGCAGGAAGCGGTCGGTGATGTAGCGGTTCGACAGGGTCGCAGCCGACACCAGCGCCGAGTCCGAGATGCGCACCTTGTGGTGCTGCTCGTACTTTTCCTTGATGCCGCGCAGGATCGAGATCGTGTCCTCAACCGTCGGCTCTTCAACAAAGACCGGCTGGAAGCGGCGTGCGAGTGCAGCGTCCTTCTCAATATACTTGCGGTACTCATCAAGCGTGGTTGCGCCAACGCAGTGCAGCTCGCCGCGCGCCAATGCCGGCTTCAGAAGGTTCGATGCATCCATCGCACCTTCCGACTTGCCCGCGCCCACCAGCGTGTGCATCTCGTCGATAAAGAGGATGATGCCACCTTCCGCTGCCGTCACTTCCGACAGCACCGACTTCAGGCGCTCCTCGAATTCACCACGATACTTCGCACCGGCAATCAGCGAGCCCATGTCGAGCGCCATCAAGGTCTTGTCCTTGAGCGACTCCGGCACGTCACCGTTGATGATCCGCAGCGCGAGGCCTTCCGCGATCGCGGTCTTGCCGACGCCCGGCTCACCGATCAGCACCGGGTTGTTCTTGGTGCGACGCGACAGAACCTGGATCGTGCGACGGATCTCGTCATCACGGCCAATCACCGGGTCAAGCTTGCCTGAACGTGCGTCAGCCGTCAGGTCGCGGGCATATTTCTTCAGCGCGTCATAAGCCTGCTCAGCCGAAGCCGAGTCCGCCGTGCGGCCCTTGCGGATTTCTTCGATGACGCGGTTGAGCGCTGTCGCCGTCACGCCAGCCTTGGTCAAGATTTCCGCCGACTTTGCCGACTTCTCGACGGCAAGAGCGGTCAAAAGGCGCTCGACCGTGACGAAGGAATCGCCAGCCTTCTTGGCAAGTTCTTCAGCGGTCGCAAAAACCTTGGCGAGCGGCTGCGACAGGTAGAGCTGGCCATTGCCACCCTCGACCTTCGGCAACGCTTCCAGTGCAGCTTCAACACCAAGGCGCACGTCCTTCGAGCGGCCACCGGCGCGGTCGATCAGCGAGGAAGCAAACCCTTCCTCGTCATCGATCAGCACCTTGAGGATGTGCTCGGGCGTAAACTGCTGGTGGTTGCGCGAGAGCGCCATCGTCTGGGCAGACTGAATGAAACCCCGAACGCGCTCGGAATACTTTTCAATGTTCATCAATGTCTCCGTTCCCTCCCCGGCCCGCATTGCAGCACCGGATCAGTTCCAAGGTGACGGGTCCCCAGACGTTTGAAACGCCTTCTCGGCAGACCCCGTTGAGGGGGATATGGGCATCCCTCACGACCCACTCAAGAGCGCGTGAGCTTGAGAAGATGAACTTTTATCGGGCCCAACAGCCGGTCTGCTACCGAGGGCCGGAATGAGGGAGACGACAGCAGGGCTTGTCTGAAGCCAGACGCAAAAACGGCGGGACCTGCCCGCCGTTCTTTAAGAATATCAGTAGTCCTACTGAGCGGCTTCCGTCACTGGATCGTCGCTCGGCTGCGGCGCGTCTTCCCCGCCTTCTTCCGACGACTTCAGGCGTGGGCGGCGGGTGCGACGCGGGCGACGTGCCGGCACCTCGCCCTCATCCGCTCCTTCCGCCTCACCTTCCGGAGCGGCCTGGGCAACCTGCTGCTCGCCTTCGTCCTTCGTAGCCTCGCTCTCGGTTGTCCGAGCCGCGACGGAGCGTGTGCGACGACCTTCCGATCTCGGAGCTGGAGGAGCTTCAACCTCAGAGGCCTCGGTTAGCGCGACTTCAGCCGGCGTACCCTCAATTACAGGCTGCGGACCACTGCCATCGCGTGGCTGGCGACGCTGACGCTGCTGGTTCTGCTCGCCCTGATCAGCGGAAACTGTCTGCTGCTGGTTGTTCAGGCCGTTGTCATCGCCATCTTCATCCCCATCTTCATCATCGCGCATATCCCGAACCGGAGGCTGGGGCATCTGCGCCATCGCTGCCATGATGATGCGGTTGTAATGCTCTGCGTGCTGCAGGTAATTCTCGGCCATCACGCGATCACCAGCGCTCTGTGCGTCCCTGGCAAGCGTGGTGTACTTTTCGGCGATCTGCTGCGCTGAACCGCGGATCTTCACATCCGGCCCGTTGCTCTCATAGCTACGCGTTAGCGGATTCGGACCCTTGCGGTTCTGATTGTTGCCGTTGTTGTTGCTGCCGCCGCGCCCGCGCATGCGCCTATTCTGCTGTGGCCTCATTCTGGTCTCTCTTTTGAGGATGCCATGTCCGCTCAGACGGAATCGCCGCCTGCCTAGCGTCCTATATTGGCGGTCAGCCGCTGGAAACGGGCTATCGCCACGTAATTCCTGTCCCGTTCATGTACTTTCCGGACGTTCCCCGCACGACGGTCAAGCGCAATCGCTTATGCAAGAAGGCAGTCTGTTAATGCTGTTCACTGGGAACCGAATCGATAACGGCACTGCCTGCCTCGTCCCATCCGGTGCCCGGAAACTAGCGGCAATATCTGATCTTGCCAAGCGCTTTTTTCACTAGTGCACTCTACCGTTTGTGCAGGAATGCAAGGGATCGGCGATGTCCGCCAAAATCGGTTGCGTCTGCATCAAGCGCGAACCCGTTAGCGGCGAAAATCATCTCGACTGCTTCAGGCTGATCGTAGCCGACCTCAACCAATACAACGCCATCGTCGTGTAAATGTTCCGCTGCCTTTTCCGCGATGGCTCGATACGCAACGAGCCCGTCTTTTCCACCATCAAGTGCGTCAATCGGGTCGAAGTACCTGACCTCAGGCTGCAACGAAATGATCCCATCAGTTGGAATGTAAGGCGGGTTCGAGACGATCACGTCAAAGCGCTGATCTTTCACTCCCTCAAAATAGTCAGACAGGAGTGGCTCGAAACGGTCCGCGACCCCATTCATATCTGCATTGGCTGCGGCGGTTGCAAGAGCGTCTTGAGAAATATCGATCGCAACAGCGTGAGCACGTTGCTCGACATGAAGCAGGCTTATCGCGATGGCCCCAGTGCCTGTTCCTATATCAAGTATGAACGCCTTTCCACGACGCTCCGCGACTTCTCGCACATACGGTATTGCGAGCTCCACCAACGATTCGGTGTCCGGGCGCGGCTCCAATGTCTCGGCGGAAAGCTTCAGCTTCAAGCCGTAGAACTCTCGGTGGCCGATAATCCGGTGCACCGGCTCATTCGCCATTCTACGCTCGACAGCTGCCCGTACGGCATCCAACTGCGCTGGCGTCACCGCACGTTCCGGGTCGAGCACCGCATCGGTGCGGGTCGTGCTGGTGAAGTGCTCGACGATCAATCGGGCATCGAGCGCGGCCTCGCTCTTTCCAGCCCGCTCCAATTCGGCGCGAACATGGCGAATAAGGGCGGCCAGCGCTGGCTGCGGCGACATTGCGTGTTAACCGTTCTGGCCAGCTTCCAGGAGAAGCTTGGACTGGTGCTCGGTAATCAACGCCTGGATGACATCGTCGAGTTCACCCATCATGACGCGGTCGAGCTTGTACAGGGTAAGGTTGATCCGGTGGTCCGTCAGCCGTCCCTGCGGGAAGTTATACGTGCGTATACGCTCCGAACGATCGCCGGATCCCACCTGCAGGCGACGAGCTTCGGAGCGCTCGCCAGCCGCCTTCTCGCGCTCCATGTCATAGAGACGCGCTCGCAGGATCTGCATCGCCCGCGCACGGTTCTGGTGCTGCGATTTTTCGGCCGACACGACCATGATGCCTGTCGGAAGGTGGGTGATGCGAACCGCCGAGTCGGTCGTGTTGACGTGCTGACCGCCAGCGCCCGATGCGCGCATTGTGTCGATACGAATATCCTCGTTCCGGATTTCGATATCGACCTCTTCAGCTTCGGGCAACACCGCAACAGTCGCAGCTGAGGTGTGAATACGCCCACCTGCTTCCGTTTCCGGAACGCGCTGAACCCGGTGCACCCCGGACTCGAATTTCATATGAGCGAATACGCCCCGCCCTGAGACAGATGCGATGATTTCCTTGAAGCCACCGACATCGCCCTCGCTGACGGAAGCCACCTCAACGCGCCAGCCTTTTGATGACGCGTATCGCTCGTACATGCGAAAGAGGTCGCCGGCGAACAGCGCAGCCTCATCACCGCCCGTTCCTGCCCGAATCTCAAGGATCGCACTCTTCTCGTCAGCAGCGTCCTTGGGAAGAAGAAGGATCTGCAGCTCTTGCTTCAGTTGCTCCAGGCGTTCTTCCACGTCAGGCAACTCGGCATGCGCCAGCTCCCGCATCTCGGCATCAAGCGACTTGTCGCCCAACATCGCGCTGATATCGGCTAACTCATCTTCTGCGCTCCGCAACTCGCGGATCTTCGATGCCATCTCCTGCAGATCGGAATATTCCGAAGCTAGCTTGACGTAGACATCTGGCTCGGGGCCAGCCGCCATCTGCACTTCGAGCAGTTCGAAGCGTTTCAGGACCTGGTCCATCCGGTCGCGCGGCAAATCGATCATGTTTGATCCGTTATGGGCTTCAAAAAGAATCAGAGCGGAATGTTGTGCTCTTCCGCAAATGCCTTGAGAAGAGCGCGCACATCACGTTCGCAGCTCTGGCCGTTCAAAAGTTCATCCATGATTTCGGTCAGCTTGCCAAGAGGCAGCTCCACCATCATCGCCTTTACCGGCCCTATTGCCGCCGGAGACATGGATATTGCGCGAAAGCCGATGGCCAGCAGAGCCATGGCAGAAATGGGTCGGCCGGCCATCTCGCCGCAAAGCGTCACGGGCGTGCCGCTGTCGCGGCCAGCATCTGCAATCTGCCGCAGCAAACGCAGGAACGGCACCGAGATCGGATCGTAGCGGTCGGCAACCTGGCTGTTCCCCCGGTCAGTTGCGGTGATGAACTGGAAGAGGTCGTTCGAGCCGACCGAGATGAAATCGACTGTGTTCATCACCTCTTCGAGCTGCCACAGCAAGGCGGGCACCTCGACCATGGCGCCGAGCTTGAGCCTGTTCGGCAGGTGATGGGCAAAGCGCGACAGGTGCCGCACTTCCTTGTCGATGATCTCTCGCGCCTGACGAATTTCGCTGAGCGTTGTGACCATAGGCAGCATCACGCGCAGCTCACGACCGCCTGCAGCTTTCAGCAGCGCACGGATCTGGGTGCGAAGGAGGCCAGGACGATCAAGTGTCAGACGAACGGCGCGCCAGCCAAGTGCTGGATTTTCTTCATGCCCTGCACCCTTGAAATAGGGCAGCACCTTGTCGCCACCAATATCGATGGTGCGGAAGGTGACTGGCTTGTCGCCGACCGCCTCGAGTACATCCCGGTACAGACGCTCCTGCGCCTCGGCCCGCGGGAAGGTTGAGGCGACCATGAATTGCAGTTCTGTGCGGAAAAGGCCGATGCCGGCCGCTCCGGATTGCGCAAGCTGTGGCAGGTCCACCGCAAGACCCGCGTTCATCAGCAGATCGATGGGCACACCATCCTTGGTCTCACTCGGCTTGTTTCGCAATTCGCGATACAGCTTCTGCTTGCGAGCGCGAAAGCGCACCTTCTCCGCATAGGCCTTTTCGACATCGCCCTGCGGACGCAGATGAATGATCCCTCCATCACCGTCGATGATGATCGAGTCGCCATTCTCCGACATGGAGACGGCACCCTTCATCTGGCCAACGACAGGAATCCCCATCGCTCTGGCGACGATGACGACGTGGCTCGTCACGGCACCTTCTTCAAGAACCAGTCCGCGCAGCTTCTCGCGCGGATAGTCCAGAAGTTCAGCAGCGCCCATTGATCGGGCGACAATGATCGCATCGCGAGGCAGGCTGCTTGCAAGCGTTTCTGGTCCACTGCCGAGAAGCATGCGGAGCAAACGATTTGCCAGATCGTCGAAGTCGCTCATCCGCTCACGCAGATAAGGGTCGGTCATGTGCAGCATGCGCGCGCGCATGTCGCTCTGGACCTTCTCGACGGCGGCTTCGGCAGTCAGACCATTATGGATCGCTTCTTCAAGACGCCTGACCCAACCACGGTCATTGGCGAACATACGATAGGCCTCGAGGACCTCGCGATGTTCACCTTCGAATGCGATCTCCCGGCGGGACAGCATATCGTCGATCGAAAGACGCAGTGATCCCAGAGCCTTCTCCAGGCGCTGCAGTTCCGTCTCGCTGTCTTCGTTGAAGAGGTTGGTGACGACAATTCGCGGCTCGTGAAGACGCACATGTCCGAGACCGACCCCGTCATTGAACGCAGCGCCCTTCAGCGTGACCGGACGTGAAAGGTCGAGCTCGATGCCAGGCCGAGCCAGTCGCGCCAAATCACCGGTGGCGATCATCTCGGCGATCACCATCGCCGTTGTCTCGAGTGCCTCGACCTCGTCTTCGCGATATTGCCGCATGGTGCGGTTCTGAACGACGAGGACCCCAAGGGTGCGGCCAGCGCGCAGCACAGGCACGCCAAGGAAGGAATGGTAGATCTCTTCCCCGGTTTCCGGCAGGTAGGCGAAGGCAGGATGCTTCTGCGCATCCGAAAGACTGAGCGCCCGTGCGCTGGCCGCAATGGTACCGACCAAGCCCTCGCCAAGGCGCAATTGTGCCCGGTGCACCGCGGTCCTGTTCAGACCTTCAGTCGCATAGAGCTCGAGAACAGAATCAGCGCGCAGCACGTAGAGGGAGCAGACCTCGGCGACCATATTCTGCGCGATATGGTACACGATCTGATCGAGCCGCTCCTGAGGCTCAAGCGCCTCAGCCATCAGCTCGCGAAGCCGTCTCAACAAAAGGCGTGGGCCAGCGGCCGTCTCACGCATGAGCGCTTCCTCCAATGCCGGAAGGACGGCTAGACCACCAGCGCGGCCCCCGTCCAACCAGATGTTCCGGTGCGTATCACCTACTGCTTATCCAGCCCGTAGATGGAATGCAGGGTCCGAACTGCCAATTCGGTATAGGGCCCGTCGATCAGAATGGAGATCTTGATCTCCGACGTCGTGATCGCACGTATATTGATACCCTTTTCCGACAGAGCGCGGAAGGCCGAGGCAGCAACGCCGGTATGGCTGCGCATGCCGATGCCGATTACTGACACCTTCGACATGCCGTCTTCGTGCTGAACCGCATCGAAGCCGACCGTCTCCCTGACCTTCTCAAGAACCGAAAGCGCCTTGGAAAGATCACCGGCAGGAACCGTAAAGGTCATGTCGGTGAACGACCCGTCCTCGGAGATATTCTGGACGATCATGTCCACATTGATACCGGCTCCAGCCAGAGGGCCGAAGATACCCGCAGCAACGCCCGGACGATCCGAAACGCGGCGCAGGGAAATCTGCGCCTCGTCCTTGGCGTAGGCGATGCCGGTGACGACTTGCTGTTCCACGATTTCATCCTCGTCGCAAATGAGGGTTCCGGGCGGGTTGAGAAGATTGCCCATTCCAGGGGCATCAGGCTCGACAAACGAGGACCTGACGAAGGTGCGCACTTTGTGCACCATCGCAAGCTCGACCGAGCGAACCTGAAGAACTTTGGCCCCAAGCGACGCCATTTCCAACATCTCCTCAAAGGAGATCTTCGAAAGGCGACGCGCCTTGGGCTCGATGCGCGGATCGGTCGTGTAGACCCCGTCCACGTCGGTATAGATGTCGCAGCGATCAGCCTTCACAGCAGCGGCAATAGCAACCGCGCTCGTATCGGAACCGCCTCGACCCAGTGTCGCGATGCGGTTGTCAGGGGCAATTCCCTGGAAACCGGCAACGACGGCGACCTGACCTTCCTTGAAGCGTTCGATCAGGAAGGAACCATCGATGTCCTCGATCCGGGCCGCGCCATGCGTGTTGTCGGTCTTGACCGGAATCTGCCAGCCCTGCCACGAGCGCGCGTTAACGCCCATGGATTGCAGAACCAGCGCCAGAAGACCGGACGTAACCTGCTCGCCCGAGGCGACGACAGCATCATACTCGCGAGCATCATAGATGCTGAGACTTGAGCCCTCGGACTTGGAGGCTTCATGCACCCAGCCGACGAGTTCATTGGTCTTGCCGGCCATTGCGGACACGACCACCGCGACCTCGTTGCCGGCATCTACTTCGCGTTTCACATGCCGCGCCACATTGCGGATGCGGGCGATGTCGGCGACGGAAGTTCCGCCGAATTTCATCACTATGCGCGCCATGGAAGCGATATGTCCTCGATACGTACCGGAGGATAAATCCGGCAATGTCCAGATGAAGCGCCAGCCGAATGGCGGCGCGAATGCGCGGGTTCCATAGCCAAATCCGGTCAGCTTCGCAAGCGAGAGGCTGTGTTCGTTCTTGACATTCTGCACGCCCTCCCCGACTTCATTGCGCTGAAGGAGACAAGATTATGACTCAACCCCGACGAACGACCGTCGACGCCGGCGAAGTCGAGCGGTTCTCCGCGTTGGCAGCTGAGTGGTGGAATCCGAACGGAAAATTCCGTCCGCTGCACAAGTTCAATCCAGTTCGCCTCGCCTATATTCGCGATCAGGTCTCGGCACGTTTTGGCCGTGACCCACGCGCGGCAAAGCCATTCGAAGGACTGCGCATCCTCGATATTGGCTGCGGCGGCGGCCTTTTGTGCGAGCCTCTGGCCCGCCTTGGCGCCGAAGTTGTTGGTGCAGACGCGTCCGAGACAAACATTGAGGTGGCGAAGCTTCACGCGGCCGAGGCCGGCGTGTCGATCGACTACCGGGCGACCACCGCCGAGGACCTCGCAGATGCGGGTGAAACGTTCGACATTGTTCTGGCAATGGAAGTCGTCGAGCATGTCGCGGACGTCGAATTGTTTATCTCCAAATCTGCACACATGGTGCGGCCAGGCGGCATCATGTTCGTCGCGACGATCAACCGGACGCTCAAGGCACTGGCCCTCGCGATCATCGGTGCGGAGTATGTTCTGCGATGGCTGAAGCGCGGCACGCATCAGTACGAAAAGCTGGTCCGTCCCGAAGAGCTTGAGCGCGCGCTGAACAATGCCGGCATGACCATCATCGACCGGACCGGGGTGACCTACAATCCATTGGCCGATCAGTGGGGACGTTCAAAGGACATGGACGTCAATTACATGGTGCTGGCGGAGAAAACTTCGCAATAACTGCGATTGCCAAGGCGCAGGCTTCGACTATCAAGATGTCTGCGCCTTGGTCGTGAGAACCACGCCTGCAAGAATGATCACGGCTCCGAACCAGGTGAGAAACACGTAGCTTTCTCCAAGAAGGAGCGTGCCTGATATGATCGCGATTGCCGCAGCCACGTAGCTGATCTGACTGAGGTAGACCGGACCTCCGACCACCTGAAGCCGGAAGAAGAACACGAACATTCCTGCCGAAGATAGTATCTGCGCGATGGAGAGCGCG
This sequence comes from Aquamicrobium zhengzhouense, assembly GCF_016124105.1. GTDB lineage: Bacteria > Pseudomonadota > Alphaproteobacteria > Rhizobiales > Rhizobiaceae > Aerobium > Aerobium zhengzhouense. The sequence goes on along the minus strand of NZ_JADGMQ010000008.1, from coordinate 135,989 downwards.
GGTACCTCTGCCAGCATCGCAAGGGCCGGCAGATTGCCGGTCATGACAGCAACGACGAGCAGCATGATTCCAGCTGCAAGATGACTGCCCACCGCCAGCTCGGTCGTTCCGGCGCCCTTTGGCCAGTCCCAGCTCCGGTAGATATTCCCGGCGGCGAGGAAGATCGGCAGAAGGATACCGATACCAACCCAGGTCAGTGAAGCCGGAAACCCGGCCTCGCCGCGCGTCGTGGCGACGAGAAGCGCGCCAAGGAACCCCACCACGATCCCCGCCATGCCGAGGGCATTCGGCTTCCTCACGCCGAAGATGACGGAAAGGATCAGCGTGAACATGGGCGAGAGCGTGTACATGATGCCCATATAACCGGCGCCCAGATGCGGCATGGCGGAGAGGGTAATCATGTTCGGTATCGCGTAGGATATCGCCGCCGATATTGCGTAATAGCGGAGATGTCCGGCGTTCAGGCCAAGCCGCTCCTTACGGGCGAGCATGGCCAGATAAAGAACGGTGCCGGCCCCGACGGAGATCAGCATTGCCCAGATAACGGGTGGGACACCCGCTTCGCCCGCAACCTTGCCGAAGGGAAGGGTCAAGCCAAGCAGCGTGCCGGTGACGATCAGAAGTCCAACCGCCGAGTTCCAAATTTTCATCATGAAGGGCTAGTTCTGGTCGTCCGGAAAGACCGGGAGCGGCATGAATTCGACGCCCTCTTCGATCAGGTCGCGAGCCTCTTCGGGCGTTGCCTCTCCGTAAATGCCGCGCGCCTCCGCCTCCCCAAAGTGAATCTTTCTGGCCTCCTCGGCGAAACGTTCCCCGACATAGTCCGCGTTTTCGCGCGCCTTCTGGGCAAACTCCTTGAGCTTGGCCAGTGCCTGCCGTTGCTCTTCCCCCATCGCAAGCGCCACCTTTTCCTGCTGTCGTCCAGTTGAGACGGCAGGCGCCATAAGGCCCTTGGCGACCCTGGCCGAATTGCAGAGCGGGCAGGTCACAAATCCACGCTTGTTCTGTTGGTCGAAGTCCTCATTGCTGCGGAACCAACCATCAAAATCGTGCTTGTTGTCGCAAACCAGCGAAAAGCGGATCATGGCGCGTTCTACTCCTCAAGCGCCGAAATTGACCACTTCGAACGCCCTCGCGTTCTTCAGGTTGGGGATCTTCTTGCGCGCTTCAGCTGATGCAGAGGGCTCGATCTCGGCGATGACGACGCCCGGCTCATCATGGTCCGCTTCTGCGACCACGCGGCCCCACGGGTCGACAATCAGCGAATGGCCATAGGTTTCGCGCCCGTCCTCGTGGACGCCGCCCTGAGCCGCCGTAATGACCCAGGCACCATTTTCAATCGCACGCGCGCGCTGCAGCACATGCCAATGCGCTTCGCCTGTCTGTCGGGTAAAGGCTGCGGGTGCGGTCAGGATCTGCGCGCCGTCCATCGCTTGAGCTCGGAAAAGCTGAGGGAAGCGAACATCATAGCAGACCGCCATCCCGAGACGAGCAAATGGCAGGTCAACCACCGACGCGCAGGAACCCGGCTCATAGGTCGCCGATTCACGCCAGCTCTCACCATTGTCGAGATCTACGTCGAACATATGGATCTTGTCATAGCTGGCGATCTTCTCGCCCGTGGGAGCGAAGATGAAGGCGCGGTTGGCGACCTTGCCATCGTCGCGTGCTATCGCCGTCGAGCCGACATGAACAAAGATTCCCAGCTCTTTTGCGAGTTGGGCCGCCTTCAAGGCGATGAGATCTTCTGCCTCGGGCTTGAGAATAGCGGCCAGTTCATCCCGGCCACGCACAAGGGCTCCGGTCATTTCCGGTGACTGAACGTAGACTGCACCTTCTGATGCCGCCTCGCGCACCAGCGCCTCGAAATCAGCAGCGTTACGCTCCGGGCTCGTGCCCGAACGCATCTGGATTGCCGCGACCTTCACAATGCTCATCTGCCCCTACCTGTCAGTTATCGTCAGCCAGCATCTGATCGAGCTTCCCGGCTGAATCCAGCGCGTGAAGGTCGTCCGAGCCTCCGACATGTTTGTCCCCGATGAAGATTTGCGGGAAAGTGGTCCTGCCTGAACGCTGGATCATCTCCTGCCGAAGTTCCGGCGAAAAGCTCGCGTCGTGTTCGACATAATCGACGCCCTTCTTTTCGAGAAGTCTCTTGGCCGCCGCACAGTAGCCACACATCATGCGGGTATAGATCGTCACTTCGGGCATGGTAATCTTTCCACCGTTATCGCCACTCATATAGAGCCGGCATCCTCCGGCCGGAAGTCCCCCGGCAGCACGCGCGCAAAGGTCAGGACGTCCACCTGTGCAGCGCCCGCCTTTTTCAGCGCCTTTGTTACCGCCACAACCGTATTCCCGGTCGTGAATACGTCATCGATTACCAGCACGTTCTTTCCACGCACAAGATCAGTGCGTCTTGCTGGCACCCTGAATGCACCACGCACATTTTCCTCTCGGGCACGCGCAGCCAGCCCGACCTGCTGCCGCGTCGCGCGGCTCCTTACCACACTTTCAGGGGAAAAGCGCTTGTCGGCCAACTTGCACAGCTCGCGACCAAGCTCTGCGGACTGATTGAACCGCCGGTTGAAGTAGCGGATGCGGTGAAGCGGCACGGGTACGATCAGATCGGCCTCGGCGACTAGGTCCGGCGCAACGCGCATCATCCATCTTGCCATGAACGGAGCAAGCTCGGTGCGATCACCGAACTTCAGCCCAAGGACCATCTGCCGCGCGACCCCGGTGTAAGATACGGCAGCCCTTGCTCTCCGAAATGGTGGTAGGTTGGCAATGGCATCGCCCGACATCATCCCCTCCGCGACCTCATACGAGAACGGCGTGCCCATGACGTCGCACCAAGGCTGCTCCAGGAAGCGCAATTTCGGCCAGCATTGCCCGCACAGACAACCCGAATCGGCGATAATGCGTTCGCAGCCAGCACATACCGGCGGAAAAAGCACGCGGCCGATCCATTTCGCGCCAAACGCGATCAGACCCTTGAACTGAACCGCTGTTTCAGCCACGAGACATCCCACCCTGCCGTCACCATATACCGGACCGGTGAAGGAGTCCCCCGATGGAACCTGTTTTTGATATTGAAGCCCTGCAGACACGCAAGCGGCGCGCGCTGAAAATCGCCGATGCAGGCGCAGCGTTTTTGATGCAGCGCGCTGCAGAGGATCTTGCAGATAGACTCGCGGCCGTCGAGAGGCGTTTCGAGGCAGGAGCGACACTTTTCTCTGCAACCGACGCTGCTGCACGAGTTCTCTCGCTGTCGGGTAAGGTGAACAGCGTTGTGCGGGTCAGCTCTGGGCCGCAAGAGCCAGGATTTGACGGGGTCGGAGCGCTCCCTGAAATTCTCCCACTGGAGCCGGAGAGCATTGATCTTGCGGTGTCGCTCTACGCCTTGCACGAGATGAATGACGTTCCGGGCATGCTCGTTCAAATCCGTCGAGCGCTCCGGCCAGACGGCCTGTTCCTCGGCTGCATGGCCGGGAATGGTACCCTTTCAGAACTGCGCGAAGCGCTTCTTGTCGCCGAGACGGAGCTGTATGGCGGAGCAAGCCCGCGCGTCTTCCCCTTCACGGATGTCCGCGATGCAGGCGGATTGCTGCAAAGAGCGGGCCTGGCCCTTCCCGTCGCTGATCTTGAAACCGTCACCGTCCGGTACGATTCGATGTTCGGATTGATCCGTGACCTGAGGGCAATGGGAGCAACAAATGTGCTCGCCCAACGCGCCCGCAAGCCGGTCTCCAAGGCGCTGTTCTTGCGCGCGGCTGAGATTTACGCAGAGCGATTTGCAGATCCTGACGGGAGAATCCGTGCAACTTTTGCAACGATCTGGCTGTCGGGGTGGGCGCCGCATGCATCGCAGCAAAAGCCGCTCAAGCCCGGCAGTGGTCAGGTTGCGCTCGCAAAGGTCCTCGGCGGCGATCCTGCTTCGGAGTGATCAGCGGGAACTGGTAGCGTTCCTGACTTCAGTCGCGGTGTTTTCAAACATGGCGGCGACGTTGTCGGAGAGCATGCTGACCGCGCCCAGAACGGCAAGAGACACCAGCGTCGCGATGAGACTGAACTCGATTGCGGTCGCCCCGTTTTGATCTTTGAAGAACCGTTTCAGCATCTCTTTTTCCCGTGCCGGGACGCGTCACGCATTGAAAAGAGGCTAGGACTTTGAGCCGGAACAAAAGGTTAATGGCGGAGCCGACCATTCATTTAGGTGAATAAAGTAAGAACGCGCGGCACCCTCCGCACTCACCCTCACCTAACATTTTCCGGAACGACTGCCGTTCTGGCGGATGACGCAGACCGAGCTCGGATCATTCTGAAGTACACTGCGACGGATCGTGTAGCCGGTACCAGACCCGTTCGGGCCGCCGCTGATGGACCCGGTGGACATGTGATCGACCCCGACGACCGGACGATCCGCATAAGCGAGCTTTTCGGCGTGCTTTGCAACGATCGGCGTCAGGATCAACGCAATTGCGATTGCGGCGGACCCAAACAGAAGGGTGAGTCTCAACAACCCCATGCCTGCATTTGCCAAGCCGCGTCGGCTCGAGCCCGAGCGATCCCATCCACTGCTGCGCATGTAAGGTCCCCATCACGCACAAGATGGGTAAACCTTTCACATGTGGCTGAACGTTCTGTTAATGATCGGGGAGTCAGAGAAGGTCGATAAGAAAAGGGATCAACGGCGCATCGGCCGGCGGCATCGGATAGTCGCGCAGCTTGTTGGGGCGAACCCATTTTAGCGCGGCATGCTCTTTCGCCTGCGGAATGCCCCAATAGCGGCGGCAGACATAAAGCGGCATCAGCAAGTTGAAATCGTCATAGGAATGACTGGCAAATGTCAGAGGTGCCAAACAGGCAACCTTCGTTTCGATTCCGAGCTCCTCCGCCAGTTCCCGAACCAGCGTTTCTTCCGGAGTTTCCCCGGCCTCAACCTTGCCGCCTGGAAATTCCCACAGCCCGGCCAGTTGTTTGCCCTCAGGCCGCTGCGCAATCAGCACGCGCCCATCCGCATCAACCAATGCGCAAGCTGATACCAGCAGCAGTTTCTTTGTCTTATCGCTCACGTCTCAATCCTTCGGCGGCTGACGGTAATGATAGCGATACACTTCGCTGAAACCGAGTGTCTCATACAGCCGCAAAGCGGAAGTGTTAGCTGCCTCCACCTGAAGCCAGGCGCGCTTTGCCCCGCCCTGCTGAGCCCATTTTAGCGCTGAAAGCAGAAGGCGGCGCGCATGGCCCTGCCCGCGCACCCGCTCGTCCGTCGCGACCTCGAAGACCCCCGAGAGATCGCCATCTCGCACGCAGATCGCCGTCGAGACTGGCAGCCCCTCGTCCTCGAGGACGAACAGCCCACGTTCCGGCTGGATCGATGAGATCACGGCTGACAGGCCCGGCCGGATTGCGGGTTCTACATTGCCGATCTTGATTGCAGCGCTGATGAAGCCGTCCATCTCCTGAACCGGAAGCAACGGCGCAGCGGCGGCCAGGCGCTCTTCCGAAAGTTCGGCCTGCATGACAAGCGATTCCCCGAACCGGGACCAGCCTTGTGCATCGAAATGTTCGGTCAGCTGAGGAGACGCCAGCGGTGACATGCGAAAGGTAAGCGGACGGTCGTTTGCAGCAAAGCGCTGCGCCGCCCGCTCGATACGTTCCAGCATGTTGCCATGATCGACGGGATCGAGGGGATTGACCGAATTCAAGCGCTTTGCGGGGTGACCATTCGTCAGCCGGATGGCCCAGACCCCGTCATAGTGAACCGAAGCCGCAGGCCAGGCACGCGAACCCACCGCTTCCAGACGGCGCACGGTGGGTAGCAATATCTGCCGTGGCTGAAGCCTGCCTTGCATTGGTCCTTCCCGAACCGCCTCAGGAGCGGTAGTCACCATTAATGGCAACGTATTCCTTGGTGAGGTCGCAGGTCCAGACCGTTGCCTTGCCACGGCCAAGGCCGATGTCAACGCGGATAACGATCTCGTCGCGCTTCATGTAGGTGGAAGTGTCGGCTTCCGAATAGTCTGGATCGCGCTCTCCCTCGACGGCGACACGAATGTCGCCGAACCAGATGGCAAGCAGATCGCGATCAGCCGGCTCGCCGGCCTTGCCAACAGCCATCACGACACGACCCCAATTGGCATCCTCGCCCGCCACCGCGGTCTTGACGAGCGGCGAATTGGCGATCGACAGCGCGATGCGCTTTGCCGAACGTGCCGACTTGGCACCCGTAACGGTGATTTCCACCTGCTTACGCGCACCTTCGCCATCGCGAACCACCTGCAGCGCAAGGTTCTTGAGCATCTTGTTGAGCGCACGACGGAACGGGACCAAAATGGGGTCCTTGACGTCAGTGACGCGCTTTGCCCCGCGCTTCGCAGCAGCTCCTGTGGCAAACAGCATCAGCGTGTCGCTGGTCGACGTGTCACTGTCGACCGTGACCGCGTTGAACGTCTTGCCAACGCCCTTCGACAGCAGGTCCTGCAACACGCGCGCGTCGATCGGCGCATCCGTCGCAATGAACGACAGCATCGTCGCCATGTCGGGCGCGATCATCCCGGCGCCCTTGGCGATACCGTTGAGCGTTACCTCGGCCCCGCCAAAATCGACCTTCGCGGTTGCGTATTTCGGATAGGTGTCGGTGGTCATGATGGCCTTGCCGGCCTCGGACCACAGCGCAGGCTCAGCCGCTTTCGCCATCCCCTCAAGGAGGTGGGAGAATTTCTCGGCCGGAAGAGGTTCGCCGATCACGCCGGTTGAGGCAAGAAAGACCTCATTGGTAGAGCAGCCGACTGCCTTGGCAGCAGCCTCTGCGGTCAAAGCGGTTGTTTCCCGCCCTTTCTTCCCGGTGAAGGCGTTCGCGTTTCCGGAATTGACGACCAGCACCCGCGCCGAGCCGCCTGGCAGATTTTGGCGGCAAAAATCGACCGGGGCCGATGGGCACTGTGAGCGCGTGAAGACGCCCGCGACAGTTGTCCCCTCATCGAAGACCATAGCCAGCAGGTCTGTGCGACCCTTGTACTTGATCCCGGCTTCAGCAGTGGCAATGCGCAACCCGTCAATTGCGGGCATGCGTGGCTGCTTCTTCGGGGCGAGTGGGGAGATGGTATCCGACATGGTGGACAGCTTTCGCAGGCGTATCTGGATTATTCAGCGGCCGGAGTTTCTTCGTCGTCGCCTTCGGCCTCTGCCTCGGCCTCGACTGCCTGAAGCGCGTTCTTCAGAACCTCGTCCGCAATCTCGACTTCCGCGTCCTCACGCAGATCGCTGACGGCCTCGAAATAAGCTTCACGAAGCAGGATAGAACGGAACTGCGGCGCAACCTGCTCGAATGCAGGCGGCTCGGCGTTGCGCTTGTCCTCGACCTTCAGGACGTGCCAGCCGAACTGTGTCTGCACCGGCTCCTTGGAATAGGCTCCGGTTTCCATCGCAAATGCCGCGGCCTCGAATTCTGGAACCATGCGGCCCTTGGTGAAGTAGCCAAGGTCGCCACCCTGAGCAGCAGCACCATCCTGGGACTTTTCCTTGGCAATAGCTTCAAAGTCACCGCCAGCGTCGAGCTCCGCGATGATCGCCTTTGCCTCTTCCTCAGTCGCGACGATGATGTGGCGCGCGCGAATTTCTTCCGTCGCCGGCAGCGCCTTGATTTCTTCGTCGTAGCGCGCGCGGATCGCCTCGTCGCTTACCGAATCGGCAATCGTCTTCTCGATGTAGGCGCTGTGCAGTGCGCGATCACGCAGCATGGCCATGCGGCTTTTGAACTCTTCGGTCTCGGCAAGGCCCGCATCTTCAGCCTGCGCCGCCATCAAACGAATTTCGATGATTGCCGACAACGCGGCTGCGCGGCGCTGATCGACCGGAAGCTGGGCAAACTGCTGTTCAAGGTCGGAAATTGCGACCTGCAGATCCGTCTCGGTGACGGGAGTACCATTGATCGTGGCGACCACCGCATTGGCCGGTGCCTCAGCAGGCTTTTCGTCCTGCGCCCCGGCCGCTCCAGCGAAAGCGAACATCGTTGCTGCAACGCCGAAACTGATCATCGGCAGGCGGCGGAAGGAGTGAATCATATGGTTGTCTCCAGTATGGGATCGGCCCAAGGCGGGCGCACACCTTTCAAACAAGCCGAAATGTGGCGAATTTCCGCTCGCTGACCATAGGTAGCGCGGCGTTGACATCGCTTGTGGCCCCTCTTATCTGTCCTTCCACTTGGCGTCCAGAAGGGTTTTGATGGACGTTATCCCCGATTCACGGCCCGCAAGGCAGATCGACAGCGGGCTTTGCCGCGACCCCCGTGGCGCTCCGTACTGAAAGGACCATTGATGGTCAGCTTTGGCGCTCTTGCCCGCAAGATTTTCGGCTCATCCAACGACCGTCGTATCAAGGGTTTCCGACCCCGCGTCGAGGCCATTGGCGCGCTTGAAAGTGAGATCTCTGCGCTATCGGACGAGGCACTGAGGGCCAAGACGGATGAGTTCCGGGCGCAGATTGCTGAAGGCAAGTCGCTTGATGATCTTCTGGTGCCGGCCTTCGCCGTTGTGCGTGAAGCATCCAAGCGCGCCCTTGGGCTGCGCCCCTTCGACGTGCAGCTGATCGGCGGCATGGTGCTGCATAGCGGCAGCATCGCAGAAATGCGTACCGGTGAAGGCAAGACGTTGGTGGCGACGCTGCCCACCTACCTGAATGCACTGTCCGGCAAGGGCGTCCACGTCGTCACCGTCAACGACTACCTGGCAAAGCGTGACGCCGAATGGATGAGCCGCGTTTACGGCTTCCTCGGCCTCACCACAGGTATCATCGTCCACGGAATGTCGGACGAGGAGCGCCAGGCGGCATACGCTTGCGACATCACCTACGCGACCAACAACGAGCTCGGCTTCGACTATCTGCGCGACAACATGAAATATGATCGCGCGCAGATGGTGCAGCGCGGACATAATTTCGCGATCGTTGACGAGGTCGATTCGATCCTTATCGACGAAGCGCGCACGCCGCTGATCATCTCGGGCCCTCTTGAAGACCGCTCAGACCTCTACAACACGATCGACACCTTCATTCCGCGCCTTTCGGCCGAGGATTTCGAGATCGATGAGAAGCAGCGCTCGGCCACCTTCACGGAAGAAGGCACCGAGAAGCTTGAGAACATGCTTCGTGATGCCGGGCTTCTCAAGGGTGCCTCGCTCTATGACGTCGAGAACGTTGCCATCGTCCATCACGTCAACAATGCCCTCAAGGCGCACCGCCTATTCCAGCGTGACAAGGACTACATCGTGCGCAACGGCGAAGTCGTCATCATCGACGAATTCACCGGTCGCATGATGCCTGGCCGCCGCTTCTCGGAAGGCCTGCACCAGGCGCTGGAAGCCAAGGAAAAGGTGAAGATCCACCCAGAGAACCAGACTCTGGCATCGATCACTTTCCAGAACTATTTCCGCATGTACGGCAAGCTTGCCGGCATGACTGGTACGGCCCTGACCGAAGCGGAAGAATTCGGAAACATCTACGGGCTCGAAGTTATCGAGATACCGACCAACCTTCCGGTCAAGCGCATCGACGAAGACGATGAGGTCTATCGTACCGTCGAGGAGAAGTACCGGGCCATCGTCCGCGAAATCCGCGAGGCGCACGCCAAGGGTCAGCCGACTCTCGTTGGCACGACTTCGATCGAGAAGTCGGAGCACCTTGCCGAGCGTCTGCGCCAGGAAGGTTTCACGGAGTTCCAGGTCCTGAACGCGCGGCACCACGAGCAGGAAGCTGCAATCGTTGCGCAGGCCGGCCGCCCGGGCGCGATCACCATCGCGACCAACATGGCAGGCCGCGGAACCGACATTCAGCTGGGTGGTAACGCCGACATGCGCGTTGCCCATGAACTTGGCGATATGCCGGCCGGTCCAGAGCGCGACGCCAAGGAAAAGGCGATTCGCGAAGATGTCGCCAAGCTGAAGCAACAGGCTCTTGATGCCGGTGGTCTGTACGTCCTTGCCACCGAACGTCACGAATCCCGTCGTATCGACAATCAGCTTCGCGGCCGCTCAGGCCGTCAGGGCGACCCCGGTCGTTCGAAGTTCTTCCTGTCGCTTCAAGACGATTTGATGCGCATCTTCGGGTCCGAGCGCATGGACTCCATGCTGCAAAAACTTGGCCTGAAGGAAGACGAAGCGATCATCCATCCCTGGATTAACAAGGCGCTGGAGAAGGCGCAAAAGCGCGTCGAGGCCCGCAACTTCGATATCCGCAAGAACCTTCTCAAGTTCGACGACGTCATGAACGACCAGCGCAAGGTCGTTTTCGAGCAGCGTCTCGAACTGATGGACGGTGAAAATCTGGGCGATACCGTTGCCGAGATGCGCCAGGATGTCGTCGAAGAGATGATCGCCAAGCATATCCCGGAAACTGCCTATGCAGAGCAGTGGGATATTGCTGGCCTCAAGGAAGATGTACGCGCCTACCTCAATCTGGAATTGCCTGTTGAGGAGTGGGCAAGCGAAGAAGGCATCGACGAGGAGCAGATCCGCGATCGCGTCATGGCAGCAGCCGACGCTGCAGCGCAGGAGCGCGCCGAGCGCTTTGGCCCGGACATCATGGCCTATGTCGAGAAGTCCATCATGCTGCAGGCAGTCGATCATCTGTGGCGCGAGCATCTGGTCAATCTGGACCATCTGCGCTCGGTCGTCGGCTTCCGTGGCTATGCACAGCGCGATCCGCTTCAGGAATACAAGTCGGAGGCATTCGAGCTCTTCCAGACGATGCTTGGCAGTCTGCGCCAAGTCGTGACCGCGCAGTTGATGCGCGTCGAACTCGTGCGCGAAGCTGCGGATTCCCCTGCCCCGCAGGCCCCGTCACAGCTTCGCGGCCAGCACGTCGATGTAACGACCGGCGAGGACAATTTCGGCGATGGTGATATAGCGCTTGCTCCGGCAGCGGCACGAGTTGTCCCCGCGGACCAGCGTGATCCGGCTGATCCGTCCACGTGGGGTCACGTCGGCCGCAATGAGGCGTGCCCATGCGGGTCCGGCAAGAAATTCAAGCATTGCCACGGCGCTTTCTAAGCAGCCAAGAGCGTAATTAAACGAGCGCGCGTCGGGAAACCGGCGCGCGATTTGTTTTTGACCGGCTTGCACTGTCCGAACCGGTCAGGCCATCTCACCGTTTTTTAAGCGTTCCGCGCTATCACCGTCTTTGATGCCATTCGGCAGGGTGGAGTAAACAGGTGCGATTTTCCGCAGTTGCAACGGCTGATCGGTTGCTGCCGGAATCTCTGGCAATGCGGCTGAAGCCGTTTCTGGATCGTATCGACACCACTATCTTCTCGCCCGAAGACAGGACAAATGCCGGCCGCACGTCATTGACGGCTTTTATCATCCGCGTTTCCAGTGCCCTCATCGCCCTGTTTAGCCAGGTATTGATGGCCAGATGGATGGGTGGCTTCGAATACGGCATCTTCGTGCTGGTCTGGACAACGATGCTGATCGCCGGAAACCTGTCTTGCCTCGGCTTCCACACCTCGATCGTGCGCTTCATTCCTCAATACAGGGTGCAAGGAGCGCTCGCCGAACTGCGAGGTATCCTGCAAACCTCGCACGCTCTGGTTTTGGGCTTATCGCTCCTAATCGCCGCCGCAGGCATCGCAGGCATCTGGCTCTTTCACGATCATTTTGAGAGTTACTACATCATCCCGTTCTATCTCGGGATGATCTGCCTGCCGATGATCGCTATCTCGGACACGATCGAAGGGACGGCACGCGCCAATTCCTGGGCGATCCTTGCTCTGGCGCCAATCTACATTCTTCGCCCGGTCCTGATCCTTGCGCTGATGGCCCTGGCCATGTTCCTCGACTACCCGCACACCGGTCAGACCGCGATGGTATGTGCGATCCTGGCAACGTTGATCACGACCGTCTGGCAAGCCCTGTCCATACTTCCGCGCGTCGCCAATGAGGTGAGACAGGTACAGCCGAAATGGCGGCTGCGTGAATGGATCCTCGTGTCGTTCCCGATATTTCTCATCGAGGGTTTTGTCTTCATCCTGACGAACGCTGACGTCCTGATGGTTGGCTGGTTCATGGAACCGCATGACGTGGCAATCTACTTCGCCACCGTGAAAATCCTGGCTCTGGTTCACTTCGTCTATTTCTCGGTCAAAGCCGGAGCGGCTCAGCGCTATGCCGAATATTTCGAGCATGACGATCAGCAACGATTAGGTGACTTTGCGCGGGCGACCGTATCGTGGACGTTCTGGCCATCTGTTGCGATGGCGATCTGTGTTCTCATCATTGGCAAGCCGATGCTGATGCTGTTTGGCCCCGATTTCGATGGTGGGTACCCTCTACTTTTCGTGCTCGTTCTGGGGGTACTTGCCCGGGCTTCAGTCGGGCCGGCGGAAAGCCTTCTCACCATGACCGGCGGCCAGAATGTTTGCGCTGCCATTTACGCGGGGGCCCTCCTCCTCAATGTCGGGCTGAACATCATCCTGATCCCGAGCCTCGGCCTGTGGGGCGCGGCGGTCGGTATGGTTGCCGCGATGGTATTTGAGGCGTTGCTGCTGGCGCTGATCGTCTGGAAAAAACTGGGCATCGCGATGGTGATATCGCTGAAGCGCCGCCCAGCTGCCGGAGAAGTGCAGTGGTAGCAATTCCGATCCTGGAAGAGTTGAGTGGCAGCGCATCGGGCCGAATGATCGGTCACTTTGCTGATATCGAAAGCTCAGATACCCCACCTGCGCTGGTGGAGCAGTTGCAGTCAAAGCGCGAACGGCGACTGTCCGTCTATCCCGCCTCAGCAGGGTTCGAACTTGTTGAGGAGCTCGACTTCCTCGCTGCACGCGCGATCGAACCGAACATCTTTTTCCATCCTCGCTTCCTTGCCCCCGCAATGCCGCGCCTCGAGGATCGCGATGTTCAGCTCGCCGTCATCCGCGATGATGACGAGCGCCGGAGCCGTTTACGGCTTCTGGTGCCGTTCACAATTGAAAAGCCATCCCTCCCGTTCTCGACCGCACATCTTCGAACATGGTCGAACATGTTCGGTCCCCTGGGCACTCCTTTGCTGGATCGCGATGACCCGATCGGCGTCCTTGAAGACTTTTTCGCGATGCTGGCTCGGCCGCATCTGAAACTGCCAAATGTGTTCGTCATGCCCGAGGTACGGCTCGACGGGCCCTTCGCTTCGATGGTGCGCGTTCTGGCAGACAGCCGGAACCTCCCGGTGGAAACGACCAACCACGTGGAGCGCGCTTTTCTCGAGAGCGACCTTGGCGGGGATGACTATCTACGCGAAACACTGAGGTCCCATCACCTGCGTGAGTTCCGACGGCTGAGGCGAAAGCTCGGCGAAATAGGGAGCCTTGAATACCGGGTGGCCCGGCACCCCGATGATATCCGCCTTGGCGTGGAAGCATTCCTGGCTCTGGAGGCCGGCGGCTGGAAGGGCCGCGCCCGCACGGCGATGGCTGTGGACCGGTTTCTTGCCGCCTTCGCGCGTGAAGCGGCGCAGCGCCTTAGCGAAAAGGACATGTGCCGCGTTCACAGCTTGTCTCTGGACGGCACTCCTATCGCGATCCTGATCGTTTTCATCGAACACGGCGTCGCCTACACATGGAAGACCGCCTATGACGAAGACTACGCATCCTTCTCACCAGGCACGCTCTTGATGCTGGATGTGACCCGCTCCCATTTGGAAGACCCTAACATCACCGCCACGGATTCTTGCGCTGTGCCTCACCATCCCGTCATGACGCGATTGTGGAAGGAGCGCCGTACCCTGGGCACGCTGGTCATCGGATTAACGCCAGACGCCGGAAGAAGGACACGCCAGACCGCGCAGGAGCTGCAACGGGCAACGCAGGTTCGTAGCTTTGCCCGCGACTTGCGCGACAAGGCAAAGCGCGCCCTGAAGCGCTAGAGCCGTGCTGCCTGCGTCTCATCGCGTGCCCGGTCCCGGAAGATTCGGCGTATGACCTTTCCGGACGTTGTAAGGGGCATGGAGTCGACGAACTCCACCTCGCGCGGATATTCATGAGCCGACAGGCGCTCGCGCACCCAGTGACTGATCTCCGCATCGAGCCCTGGACGCGGCTCAACCCCTTCTCGGAGCACAACATAGGCTTTGACGATCTCGCCCCTGATCGCGTCCGGCTTACCAACCACAGCCGCCAGCGCGACCTGAGGGTGTCCCGTAAGACAATCCTCAACTTCGCTCGGCCCGATCCGGTAGCCGGCGGAGTTGATGACGTCATCATCGCGTCCGAAAAAATGGAAATAGCCGTCCTCGCTCTCCATTCCCTGGTCGCCGGTGACCATCCAGTCTCCGATGAATTTCCTGGCAGTCGCGACCGGATTTTCCCAGTATCCAAGGAACATGACCGGATCCGGTCGCAGGACGGCTATCTGACCGGCCTCCCCTTTCTGCATCACGTGACCTTCCTCGTTTATGATCGCAACGCGATGTCCGGGAACAGGCTTTCCGATCGCTCCTGCCTTGCTGACGCCGATCTGGGCGCATGATGAGAGGACAAGGTTACATTCCGTCTGACCATAAAACTCGTTGATCGATAATCCGAGTTCGGAACGCGCCCACTCATAGGTTTCGCGCCCCAGCGCTTCGCCGCCAGATCCGATGCTCCGTAGTGTGAGATCAAAACGTTTCGCCAACCCCGTCTGCGATTTGAGCATCCGCAAGGCGGTCGGCGGAATGAAAGCGTTGCGTACCCTCATCTTTTCCATCAGTCCCAGGGCCGCTTCCGGATCGAAACGCTCAAACCTCGATGCGACCACAGGAATGCCGAAATAAAGGGACGGCAACAGCACATTCAACAGCCCTCCGGCCCAGGCCCAGTCGGCTGGCGTCCACATGAGATCCCCCGGCTGCGGAAAAAATTCATGCGGCATCTGAACTCCGGGTAGATGGCCAAGCAGCACCCTATGGCCATGCAATGCGCCCTTCGGCGGCCCAGTTGTCCCTGATGTGAAGATGATGAGCGCGGGGTCGTCTGATCGGGTCTCCACTGACTTGAAGTCACCTGACGAGTTGCGGATGAGGTCTTCCAACCCAACCGCGCCCGAACCTGCACCGTCAGTCGAAACGATCAGATCAAGATTCGGCAGCCTTGACCGGATCTGCGTTATCTTCTCCAGCCCTGATCCATTGGTGATGATCGCCCGGACCCCGGCTGTGTGCAGCCGATACTCCAGGGCCTCGACGCCGAAGAGCATCGCAAGCGGTACCGCGATTGCGCCCAGCTTATAGATGGCGACGTGCGCTATCGCGGTTTCGAAACACTGGGGCAATAGAATTGCAACGCGATCGCCTCGCTCTATACCCTTCGCCTTAAGGGCGGCAGCCAAGGCATCGGAACGGCTTCTTAGCTCTCCAAAGCTAAGAATGTCGGGCTGTCCTTCCGTACGGTAATCATAGATGGCAGGCCGATCTGACTGAAGCTCTGCCCAGCTATCGCATACTGCGTACCCAATATTGAACGTGTCGGGGATCGACCAACGGAAACTGGCATAAATCTCTGCGTATTTCGGGTGGGGCTCAAGCATTCGGGACGCCGATCGATCTAAGGCTTCAGTCCGGAGGCAAGCCACAGACTTGCTCATGTCCGCTGCACCCGTCAACTGTCGTCCGACCTAAGACAACCGCCGACAATTGATAGTGTATCGGCTTTTTAATCACATCTAAAGAATGTCGAGCGAGTGTCGCATTAGAATTATGGGGGATCGATGCCGTTAAATCAGACTGCATTCCTGCGCAGCAGCGCCCTGATGCTCATGATCGGCTTCGTCGCACTCGCGATCATTGTCGGCACAACGGTTTGGCTGATCAACCGGGCCCAGCACTATTTCGATGACATGCTGAACGCGCGAGACTTGCGCGCCAATACGATCAATCTGCGTGTGGCATTACAGCAGGTTGAGTCCGCGCAGCGCGGCTACATCATCACGGGTGACGAGACATATCTGGGGCCATTCGACACTTCGCGCGACCGGGTGATGCCACTCTATGAAATCCTGAAGGCCGACGTGGCTGGCAAACCTCAATACCGTGATCGTATTGAGGTGCTCGGCCCAACCCTCCAGATGAAGCTCGAAGAGCTTGATGAAACGATCCGGCTCACCCGCAACGGTCGCGCCGACGAGGCGGTAGCGCTTGTGCGCACCGATCAGGGTCGTCAGATCATGGACGACGCGCGCGAACTTTTCCTCCAGATCGTTGCCGAAGCAGATGAAAACCTTCAGCACACCATACTCGATCAGAAAAAAAGCGCGGACCTGCTGCGCATGATCTCGCTGGCCGGCGGCGCCATCATCTTGATCGTGGTGGGCGGCGCCGTCGTGACAGTCCTTCGTCACACACGCGAACTTATGGAAGCCCATGCGGAAGTTGAGGCTCTGAACGAGGGGTTGGAGCAACGTGTGGACGAGCGCACGCGCGACTTGATGAACGCAAATGAAGAAGTCCAGCGTTTCGCCTACATCGTGACGCACGATCTGCGGGCACCGCTCGTCAATATTATGGGCTTCACGAGCGAGCTCGACGAGACGATGAAGTCGATCCAGGCCTACGTTCTTGCAGATGGAAATACCCTCAGCGAGCAAGAGATAGCCAACGCACGTCTCGCCGCTTCTGAGGACCTTCCTGAAGCGATCAGCTTCATTCGATCGTCGACCCGCAAGATGGACACGTTGATCAACGCGATCCTGAAAATATCGCGTGACGGCAAGCGGCCAATCAGGCCGGAAGAGATCGACCTTGAGGAACTGCTGGAAGCCAACCTTGCTACCATCCAGCACCAGGTGCTTGAGGCAGACGGCCAAACTCACCTAGCGGTGAACGTGCCCAAGATCTTTTCTGACCGCATGTCACTGGAACAGATCATCGGCAACCTTCTCGACAATGCGGTGAAATACCGGGCAGCCGACCGGCCTTTGATGATCCGGATTTCCGCTGAAAGGATTGCACGCCGGCAGATACGGGTATCAATTGAAGACAATGGGCGGGGCATCAGCGCCGAAGACCACCAGCGCGTCTTTGACCTTTTCCGTAGATCGGGCCCGCAAACCCAGCCAGGGGAAGGTATCGGCCTTGCACATGTCCGCGCTCTGGTCCGCGCCCTTGGCGGCGACATTACCATGACCTCGACATTCGGCGAGGGCACCACATTCAATATTCTCCTGCCGATCGACGTCAGGACCGTTAAAAGGAGCGATGCATGAACCGCGCCACCCCTGTAACCATCGTGATGATCGAGGACGATGAGGGCCACGCACGTCTGATTGAGAAAAACATTCGTCGGGCCGGCGTGAACAACGAGATCATCCCCTTCACCAATGGAACAGACGCGCTGACCTTCTTGTTAGGTGCCGATGGATCGGGCGAGGAAAGCGCGGGGCGCCACCTTCTGGTCCTGCTCGATCTCAACCTTCCCGACATGACCGGCGTATCCATTCTGGAAAAGATCAAGAACAATCAGCACATCCGGCGCTCTCCGGTGGTGGTTCTGACAACGACCGACGACCAGCGCGAGATCCAGCGCTGTTACGATCTTGGCGCCAATGTCTACATTACGAAGCCAGTAGACTATGATGGCTTTGCCAACGCCATACGGCAGCTGGGCCTGTTCTTTTCTGTGATGCAAGTTCCGGAGACCGCTTAATTGCCTGAAAGCACATATCGCGTCCTGCAGATTGACGATGATGCGGCGCTGTGCCGGCTCGTCGAGAAGGCATTGCTTCGGCTCGGATATGCATATGAGCATGCTGAGACCGCCGAGGCTGGCCTTGCACGCATAGCGCAGGGCGGGATCGACGTGATTGTGCTTGATCACTTTCTCGACGGCGGCATCGGCCTCAGCGTCATCGAGAAATTAAAGCAGCAAGCCTCTGCTCCCCCGGTGGTATACGTCACGGGCTCCCAAGAACCACGGGTTGCAGTTGATGCATTGAAGTCAGGCGCGGCCGACTACGTGATCAAGACGGTTGGCGACGAGTTCATTGTCCTGCTCATAAATGCGATCGAGCAGTCGATCGAGACCGCACGCCTCCAGCGCCAGCGGGTTGAAGCAGAGCAGGCAATTCGTGCCGCACGCGACCGGGCTGAGATACTGTTACATGAGGTCAATCATCGCGTCGCGAACAGTCTGGCACTCGTCGCAGCTATGGTCCGCCTGCAGGCCTCTGCCGTCACCGACCAGTTCGCGAAGAACGCGTTGAACGAAACCCAGGCGCGCATTTCAGCGATCGCCGGTTTGCATCGGCGCCTCTACAGCTCCGATGATGTTCGCTCGGTGTCACTTGATTCTTATCTTCAGTCGCTGATTGATGAACTCGACACGACCATGCGGGCGCACGGCCATCCGGCGCAGGTGCGCACTCGCCTGGAAAGCGTTCGCATCACCACCGACAAGGCTGTCTCGGTCGGCGTCATTGTGACTGAACTCCTCACCAACGCCTACAAATACGCCTATCCGGATGGCCGGGCTGGTGAAGTTCGCGTTCTGCTTCATCGTTCCAACGAAGATTGCGCCACTCTTATCGTCGAAGATGACGGGATTGGCTGGAACGGAACCGGCACGCCAAAGGGTACCGGACTGGGAACGCGCCTGATCTCGGCAATGGCACATCAGTTGGGCACCACCATCTGTTATGGCGACGGTACAACAGGCACGCGCAGCCTGATCGAAATCGATCTGGCATAAGCAGGCTGAACCGTTCACGGCCCGCTCACATGATCACATGTTAATTTGTGATCTAATCGGACCCGTTCGCCTCTTTTTCAAGCATCCTGACAGCACCTGACCTGCCGCTGCGTTGCCTTCGCTCGTTGAGGCAAGTCGAATAGACGCGTCCAAACCGCACCATTCCCCAAATTACTTGCCTCTTCAAATTCCAGACATTCCCGCGGATGACTCCGACTACCAGACATCGCCCGCCCTTATAGGCGCAGCCCCACTTTTATGGAATTATACTTTAAAGAAATAAAAAAGCCCCTCAACATCCGAGCTTATCGAAAACATTGAGGGGCAAATTTAAACCTCGACTGGAGATCGAGAGCCACATCTAAGCGCGCTTTACTTAACTTGTCTACTCGTGACGATCGTAGACACCTAAATACTCGTCA
Organism: Aquamicrobium zhengzhouense; assembly: GCF_016124105.1. Classification (GTDB taxonomy): domain Bacteria; phylum Pseudomonadota; class Alphaproteobacteria; order Rhizobiales; family Rhizobiaceae; genus Aerobium; species Aerobium zhengzhouense. The sequence continues at coordinate 116,870 of NZ_JADGMQ010000008.1, read as the reverse complement.
GAACTACCATTTGGTAGTGTGTCGCAATCGCCACATTCTTCGAACCAGTATTGGTCTATAACTGTTTTTGCTGCGCATTTGCCTTGATTGCCCGCGCGTGATGCCGGATGAATGCAAATGAAAAGAGGGGCTAGAACCGGATTCTTTTCACAGTCGGCCATCAGGCCAACCCAATTTAAGTTCTCGTTGGAGGGACACCATGAACATCAAGAGCCTGCTTCTCGGCTCCGCAGCTGCCGCTGTCGCAGCTACCGGCGCTCAGGCCGCTGACGCGATCATCATCGCTGAGCCGGAGCCCATGGAATATGTTCGCATTTGCGATACCTACGGCACCGGTTACTTCTACATTCCGGGCACCGAGACCTGCCTGAAGATCGGCGGCTACCTCCGTTACCAGATGGAGTACAACAAGAACGAAGGCTCGGACTACACGTTCGGCAAGTTCGCTCGTTTCGCTCCGAACTTCACCGCCAAGAACTCCAC
>NZ_JADGMQ010000008.1:0-116289 GCF_016124105.1 Aquamicrobium zhengzhouense | reverse complement strand
TACCTCCGTTACCAGATGGAGTACAACAAGAACGAAGGCTCGGACTACACGTTCGGCAAGTTCGCTCGTTTCGCTCCGAACTTCACCGCCAAGAACTCCACCGAGTGGGGCACGCTGACCAGCTACGCTGAGATCGAGTTCAACTGGGGCAGCAACGGCGCGTTCACCATCAACGGCGCACAGAGCACCAACCTGGCTCACGCCTACATCTCGCTGGACAACGGCACGAGCACCTTCCTCGTTGGTAAGACCGACACCCCGTACCACAGCCGTGGTCTTGGTGGCCTGCACAATGGCGGCATCTGGGGCGGCGTCCGTGGCAACAACGGCAACACCAACACCGGTATCGTCCAGTACACCTTCAATGCAGGCAACGGCTTCAGCGCCACTGTCGCAGCTGTTGAAGGCATCACCAGCCAGTTCGACCCGAACTTCGAAGCTGTTCTTCGCTACAGCCAGGGCTGGGGCGTAGTTGCTGCTTCGGCTGGTTACGACAACGCTCGTGACGAGTGGGGCGCAAAGATCGCTGCTGAAGTCGTCTTCAACCCGGTCACCGTCGGCCTGCAGTTCCAGTACGGTAGCGGCGCAGTCAACCACTACGGCGCTAACTTCGCTGAAGGCGCATTCGGCGCTTGGGGTTCGAGCGAGTACTCCGTGCTTGGTTACGTCCGTGGCAAGCTGACCGACACCCTGACCGCACGCGCTTCGGTGCAGTGGTTTGAGGCTCATGACGGTGTCATCGTTGCTGGCGCTGAGCTGGACGACGCTTTCGCAGTCATCGGTGGTCTCGAGTGGACCCCGGTTAGCGGCCTCGCGATCCTGCCGGAAGTTCGCTACACCAAGGCTAACGCAACTGAAATCGCAACCGGCGACTCGGTTTCGGTCGACCAGTGGCGTGCAGGCCTGCGCTTCCAGCGCAACTTCTAATCAACTTTCACAGTTGGTTTGAAGAGATCCGGCGGGCAACCGCCGGGTCTTTTTTATTTCTGGCTGATGCTTTGCATAGTCCGGCCACCGCAAGCCCTTCAACTGAGGTCGAGCCTCCGGTTTTCAGAGATGTTTGAGGCAGCCCGGAGAGTTGCCTGGCACCGGGGCTGGAAGACGCCCGATGAATTGATGACCGCCAAGCACATTGAGCGGCACCAGCGAACCTGCCCGACAAGCAGCGCCCAACTCGATCGTTGTTCTTGGGAAATGGTGCCCCTGGCCGGAGTTTAATAATCAACTATTTTCAGATAGTTAGGCGAACGGTGGGACACTTTTCACATCACCTAATCATTAGGCTTTTTAGGAAGATTGCCCCACACAAAATGAACCTGCGCCCTGAGCCAACGAGGGCTGTGTCCGCTTTTCAGAAGAAGGCCGTACCCGATCAGCGAACGGATCTTCAGGCGTGAGGTACTTCCGCCTCGACGGGGGCGGTCACTATGGCCGTGCCGATACGTTCGGTTGGGTTGGGTTGGGTTGGGATCAAGGCAACAGCAAGCCAAAGCTGAAAAAAGCCCCCTGAGGCGATTCTGAAGAGAAACGAACTCAAGGGGCGATCGACGTTGGAGGTCGAGGCCACAAATGACCATGCGGAAGCGCGAGTTGTCTAGAGCTTTTTATTACTAGGCAGAATTGTGGCGCTTTTGCCACAACCGCGGCGCGAACAAGCTGACGCAGCGACAAATTACATGCCCCGCGCTTGATAGTCCCTGAGCATTTGAGGATCACTGCACTCAGAAAGAGGGGCGAGACGCACATTCTTTCATAACTGCCCATCCGGGCTTGTTTTACCCACGACACTTTTTGGACTGGAGGACACCATGAATATCAAGAGCCTTCTTCTCGGCTCTGCAGCGGCTGCAGTCGCTGTTTCGGCTCAGGCTGCTGATGCGATCATCATCGCTGAGCCAGAGCCAATGGAATATGTTCGCATCTGCGACACCTATGGCACCGGCTTCTTCTACATTCCGGGCACCGAGACCTGCCTGAAGATCGGCGGTTACCTCCGTTACCAGATGGAGTACAACAAGAACGAAGGCTCGGACTACACGTTCGGCAAGTTCGCTCGTTTCGCTCCGAACTTCACCGCCAAGAACTCGACCGAGTGGGGCACGCTGACCAGCTACGCTGAGATCGAGTTCAACTGGGGCAGCAACGGCGCGTTCACCATCAACGGCGCACAGAGCACCAACCTGGCTCACGCCTACATCTCGCTGGACAACGGCACGAGCACCTTCCTCGTTGGTAAGACCGACACCCCGTACCACAGCCGTGGTCTTGGTGGCCTGCACAATGGCGGCATCTGGGGCGGCGTCCGTGGCAACAACGGCAACACCAACACCGGTATCGTCCAGTACACCTTCAATGCAGGCAACGGCTTCAGCGCCACTGTCGCAGCTGTTGAAGGCATCACCAGCCAGTTCGACCCGAACTTCGAAGCTGTTCTTCGCTACAGCCAGGGCTGGGGCGTAGTTGCTGCTTCGGCTGGTTACGACAACGCTCGTGACGAGTGGGGCGCAAAGATCGCTGCTGAAGTCGTCTTCAACCCGGTCACCGTCGGCCTGCAGTTCCAGTACGGTAGCGGCGCAGTCAACCACTACGGCGCTAACTTCGCTGAAGGCGCATTCGGCGCTTGGGGTTCGAGCGAGTACTCCGTGCTTGGTTACGTCCGTGGCAAGCTGACCGACACCCTGACCGCACGCGCTTCGGTGCAGTGGTTTGAGGCTCATGACGGTGTCATCGTTGCTGGCGCTGAGCTGGACGACGCTTTCGCAGTCATCGGTGGTCTCGAGTGGACCCCGGTTAGCGGCCTCGCGATCCTGCCGGAAGTTCGCTACACCAAGGCTAACGCAACTGAAATCGCAACCGGCGACTCGGTTTCGGTCGACCAGTGGCGTGCAGGCCTGCGCTTCCAGCGCAACTTCTAATCAACTTTCACAGTTGGTTTGAAGAGATCCGGCGGGCAACCGCCGGGTCTTTTTTCTGGCCGATGCTTTACATAGTTCCGCCACCGTGGCGTCCGAGACCAGCAGCGCGGAACAGGCCGACCATCACCCGATCAGTCTCGCTTACCTTCGTCCTGATCTAGAGGAAACGTTGCGTCACCATCGTCTTTGCCGGAGATCACCCGAGGATCAGCGCTCGAAACGCCGTCATTAGATCCGCCCTTGTGATTTTGCTCTGACTGGCCCTGCGCATCTTTCTCAGGCCCCTTCGGCGGACGTCCGCGATGAGTTTTTTCTTCCCGATTTTTAGTGACCATGAGAGGTCCTCCTATTGAGGAACGTCAACTCGAAAGCGCTGAGGCGGTTCCGTTCGTTGGCGCGGAGGATAAGCCTCATGCCTCAAGGCGCCGGAACCTTTGCTTCGGTCCGCCTGTCGCTCTCCGACCCTTGATGCTCACGCGGATAGCTATGGACGCTGTCTGGTTTTTGGACTGGGGCGACAGAGCAACCGTAGTCTGGTCCGACGGTAAATTTCGCTGCCACTGAATATTGACACTGACCAATTTGTAGCAGAAGCAAAATTCCGCGTTCTGATCATTGGCATAAGGATTTATCCGCCAGTGCAACTCCAGCGCGCAAGGGCACGATTGTGCGATATAGGGAGGTAACATGGCCGCGACCCTCGAAGGAATGTCGGTAACCATCACACTTGAACTTCAAGGTTGGTTCGAACATCCGATACCGATATCCTCCACTCCAATCACCGTCGGCGCAGGCCTCGAACTCGATGCGTATTTCTCTACACGTATTCTGTCTGATACAGACGGAAACGGGACTATAGAGCCAGTCCCGGGACCCAACGGTCTATTTGACGGCCGAGTTATCGTCGATATCAGCGGCAACTCCATCTATGCTTCGTATGAGGGGCAAGCACAACCGGGCGCGATCCGCATTAAGATCGAGGGCTTGGCACCAGAGGGAGTAGCTCCTGGATCTTTCCAGCACGCAGGATCGGTAAATGGTGTAAACCTTGTTCAGACGCCCACATACACGGCGGCGACCAAGGTTCTGCAGTTGGATTGGATCACGTTGGGCTTCCAACCTGGCACCGCAATCGACCAAACGATTTTCTATGACAATGAGCTAGAGGACGCCCCCGTAGCGGGAGACGATGATTTCAACGTTCGGGTTGGGCAAGAGCTCGTAAATAAGAACATCCTCAGCAATGATTCTGATCTCGACAACCTCGGCGAATTTGGAATCGTCGATCCTTTGTCCGTGACAGAGATCAACGGAATGGCCTTCACGCCAGACCAATGGATGTCGCTGTTCGGGGGCGGAGAGATCAAAATTGGCGAAGATGGCAGGCTCGACTTTCGTGATGCGGGAGCGTTCGCCCATTTGAGTACCGGACAAACCGACGAGGTCACATTCACCTACACAGTTTCGGATTCGACCGGAAAGACTGATACAGGAACCGTGCGCATCACCGTCGAGGGTGTGAATACGCTACCTACAGCCACCAACCTCGCGCAGGCGAAAACGGCAGTCGAGGATGGCACCGCCGTCGCTCTTGACCACATCGTTGTCACGGATCCCGACGCAGGTGAGACGATCACCGCTACGATGACGCTGCTTAAACCCAGCGCCGGTTCGTTGAGTACAGGCACCTATGGAAGCGCAACCTCGACGTTTAATTCCGCGACAGGCGTCTGGCAGGTAGCGGGAAGCGTAGCTGACGTAAATGCTGCTTTGGCAGCGGTATCCTTCCGCCCTTCCGAGAACTACGATCAAGACTTCTCGATTTCCGTTCGTATTAGAGACGCGGCAGGCACAGGCCCAGCTGATGGGACAATCAACTTCACTGTGACTCCGGTGAACGATGCCCCCACTCTCACTGCTCCACCCGCAGTTACCGTAACTGAAGATGCGGCATCGGCAATCACGGGCATCAGCTTCGGTGATGTCGATGCTGGAAGCACGCCAGTTACTGCAACCTTCAGTGTTGCCAGTGGCACTCTCTCCGCGCAGGAAAGGGCTGAAGTAACGGTTGCGGGCAGCGGAACCGGATCGGTCATCCTGAGCGGGACCATCACGGACCTCAATGCCTTTATTGCCGCAGGTGAGCTGACTTACACGACAGCGCTTAACGCGACGGGCAGTGTTTCGATGTCGGTGACGATAGACGATAAGGGCAGTGGTACGGACCTGCCCTTAACGGACTCCGCCACGATCACCCTCAATGTGACCGGAGTAAATGATGCCCCGACAATCATTTTGCCAGCTGATCTGTCAGTCGTTCGCGACAGGCCAAGCATCATAACCGGCATAACTTTTGCCGACATCGATGCGGGTACCGGCCTAATGACGGCTACGGTCTCGGTTCCCGCAGGAAGTCTGTCGGCAATGAGCGGCAACGGCGTGATTATCGGCGGTACACCGTCTGCCCTCACCCTCACCGGCACGTTGACCGACATCAATTCGTTCATTGCATCTGAACAGCTGTCGTACCGGTCCGCTCCGGGAGCCTCCGCGACCGTGACTTTGACAGTCGTCATCAATGATGGCGGCAACACCGGAAGCGGCGGCGCACTTCAGGCGACACAATCGTTAACGATGACAGTCGAGAACCTGTCTCCTGCGCCGGACCCGCAACCCGAGCCACCTGCCCCTGCCACTCTTGGCGCAGACCTCTTGCGCGGCACTCCTGGAGACGACGTCATTGACGGGCGCGATGGGGTCGACGTGTTCAGGATTGAGGCAGATTGGGCTGATGTCACCATCACCAGGAATCCTGACGGCACGGTGACCATCAGTCACCCTGATTTTGGTACCGATCTTCTAAAGAACGTTGAGTTGCTAAGGTTTAATGATCGGGTCGAGATCTTAAATCCGCCGATCGGTTCGACACATGCTCCCAATGTGGATCAATTTCCCGAAGCGGCCTATCTCCTTCTAAATCCTGGCGTAGCTCAAGCCGTAGCAGACGGTGTGTTCTCTAGCGGCTTGGAGCACTACTTGCTTCACGGGGCCTCGGAGGGGCGACTGCCTCAACTCGCATTCGACGAACAATTCTATCTGTCCCAGAACCAGGACGTCGCCGAGGCGGTTGAACAAGGAGCGTTTTCCTCAGCATATGAGCACTATCTCCTGCACGGCAAATCAGAGTGCCGGAGCCCGAACGTGCTGTTCGACGATGCTTGGTACCTTGATCAGAACCCGGATGTAGCTCGTGCTATTGATGCCGGGCTGATCAGCAGCGCCTACGAGCACTTCCAAACTTACGGATGGAAGGAGGGCCGAGATCCTTCTGCCTGGATGGATCTTTCGGATTACCTGGGGAGCAATCCAGACGTGGCTTATGCGAATGTTAATCCGCTCGATCACTTCCTGAACCACGGTTTCCATGAAGATCGTACGATCCGAGCGGATGATAGCGGTCTCTGGATCATGTGACCGCCCACCCGGGTCGCCAGCCTGCTCCAGGCGCATCCGGTAAGCTGAGGGCAACGGGATCGACAAGGCACATAGGAGGCGGCGAAAGCCCTGCAGCGACCCCTGCCGGATGAGCACCTGGTGCTCCTGCCGGTCGAGCCTGAGATGAGCCTGCTGCTTTAACGATTAAGCAACCACGCTCGCGCACGATCAAGATGCGCGTCTCCTCACGCGCTTTAGAAGCCCCGCTGCCCTCCGCAAAAGGCGCGGGCTTCTTTTTTTCGCCGCCCTTCCGCCGCGGTTGCTTTAGTCCCGACCTCATGACTATTTCGCTCATAAGAACAGTCATATTTCAGAGCGAGAGCACATTGCTTAGATATTCGGTCAAGCACATCGGTCAGGTTGCTGTAGCAGTCGCCACAATCTGCGTCTCATACGGGATCGCTGGCAGCGCTCAGGCTGCCGAACATGTAACCTATAGGTTGACTCAACCCGTCATTGAGGAAGTCAAATTTAATGGCATTGAAGCAAGAGCGGCATTCGCGCTAACGCCGCCGGACGTTGAGCGGCCTCTAACAGATGAGCAGTTAGACCTCATCGCCGACTACCGGGATCTAGAAGACGCCTGTCGCGGGGGGCGTCCCGGGCCTGAAACAGATGATGCCTGCGCAAAAAGAGACACCACTAATCTACGCGAATCAGGCATCTGCTGGGGGCTCAAACAACATCAGTCAATGGCTGAAATGGAGTGGCACGCCTGCAGGGTTTCATCCAACGAATATGACTTGGGATCGGAAAGATTGACTTTCGCTTGCGTGCCAGGCGAGAAACTGTCGCTGTCGCTTGAAGTATTTCAGGACGAAGTAGAACAGCAGGACGATGGATCAGCTCTGATAAAGCTCACCCGTGGCACACTAACGACTCAACTGTCACGAGTCACGGGCGGTAAGGGGTTCGAATATCCAGCGTCGCTTCGATACGAATTCGAAGATGAAGGCGCCCTCGTCCTTCGTGAGCTCTACGATGGCAATCCTGTAGTGCTCCCAACAACATCGTCTACCATACGTATTCGGGTTAATGACTCTAATACGCCCATCCGAGACGAGATCGCACAACTCTATGCCATATGTAAGTAAGAACTTCAGAAGCTCGTTTGGCGCATCGCGTTAAGGAGAGGCCAGCCCGTCAGTAACGTGGAGCATCCCACCCTCACAACCCAGGCCTCTAGCCGGATGAGCAACTCTTCGCCAACTCTCGCCCCTATGGGGCGATTGTTCGGGGCGCACTGGATGATGAAGTAGCCTGATTACCCGATGGTTGCTCCCGGATACGCGCAGAAGCGCTCCCAATTGGTCCGGGAATTGGGTCTCGGTCGCACTCGTCGCCCTAAGCGGGCAGTCTCATCCCCAAAAGCTAAGGAATAGGCTAGGGTTGGTACTTGCGTTTAAGGCGGCGGCCTTCCCGTAAGCCACGTGTAGGCCCCCACGATCCAACCCGCGAGGGTCACGATGCCGATCCCGAAGCGGATCAGCCACCGTCCAACCGTCCCTGCCCCTTCCGCCTTCGTCCGCAGGGTCTTGATCTCGACGGTCACTTGCTCATGCGCATCGACCTTATGCTTTAACGATGAAACATCGGCCTCGAGGTGCGTCTGCCGCAGAACGATGTTCGAGAGCTCCTCGCGCACCCCCTGGCGATGTTTCGCAGAAGTCTGCCGGTCTTCCTGAACGTCACGGCGAAGGCCGCGCACTTCTGCCGTCAGTTCACCGATCGCTCGGTTGAGTTCGTTCATTGGCGCCAATGCCCCAGCCCCTGTTGAAAGCTACCAGCAGCCGCGCTGTGTGCCGAACCCGATGTGAGACGCGACCTCTTCCGCGAAGGGCCGGTCACGCTCGATGATGAACGCCCGCGTCTCCGCAGACGGGTTCAGCTTGCGCCAGCCATCGCACTCACTGGCAGGTACGCTCGTCTGACACCCAGACGCCACCAAGAGCCCGGCAAAGGCTGCCGCTGTCCATGCTGCGTGTTTGGTCATCGATGGCGCTCCTTTCGCGCAGGATCTCGACGGAGGTAGTGAGAGCGGCAGTTCGCTCGGCATTGCGGCCTGCCTGATAGGCTGCAGTGACTGCCCAGACGGCAATCAGCGTCGCTATGACAATGCCCGCCACCATTGCCCCGGTGCGGGAAAACAGAAGGGTCAGCATCACGCCAGCCCCTCACGGATCTCCTTGACCCCGGCGATGATCTGCCGGCGCATCAGGAAGATGACGACAAGGAAGACGAGCACCACGCCGCCGATCGCAACAATCGCCTGCCAGTCCATGCCAGCGAGCCAGCCAAGGCCGAGAGCACCGGACGAGAACAGGCCAGTGATCCAGGACCACAGCCCGGTCTTCTGCTTGACCTCGTTCTCGACCGACACCGGAACCGTGGGCTTGTCGACCGGGACAGAAACTTCCCGCACCACCTCTTTGATGTCCGCTGGATGGCCCACCATCAGCTGAGCGGTCTTGCGCACATCTTCGACCCGGCGCGACCAGCCCTTGCCGAACGTGTCCCACATCAGCTTGCCCTTGTTCTTGATGCGCTTGAGGAAGGCGAGCCGGTTGTCGCAAAGTGCATCGATCACATCGCGCGCATTCGCCTTTTCGGCCGCCGCAATCGTTTGAGGCCCGACCCGCCCGTCCTGCGTCACACCGAGAACCGCCTGCAGATACTTGGCCGCGCGAGCCGGTCCGCTGTTCACCGCAAAGTCAAAGACGGCGTAGTCGATGCCAGAGGGCAGAGCCTGCGCATTCACCGCCGACCAGTAGTGCCGGTAATAGACCGTAGCGACCTGCGCATCGGTGATGGCCTTGAGATCATCAACCGTGCCGTTCGGCTTCACATAGGCGCGGAACGACGCCAGCGTCACGCCCTTGTTGGTTGCGCCACCCGGATCTGCCGGATGGTTCACGAAGCCACCTTCGTGTTTGAGGACGAGCGGAAGCGCCCGCTGGAAGTTGCGGTCCATGGGTCAATCCTTTTTATGAGGGAACCGAGTACAAGCTGCCCTCGGCCACGCGATTTCGCGGCGCACTCAAGGGCAGTCACCTGTCGTTATGGCTTCCGAAAAAGCCGGGTCTTAATGCGCCACACCGGAATCATTCGCGTGGCTCCAGCAGCGGAAAAGTCTCTCAATCTGAAAAGTTTTGTGATCGCAGGCGCGCCTGAAAGGCTCCGACATCCTTCAAACACCGGAAAACGCCTGAAAACCACTACAGCAGATACCGGAGTTATACGCTCAAAAAACAGCAGCAAGAATTCCAGCCGAGGACCTCTATTAGTTAACGCGCTCATCTATTGCAGATCACGAGCAAAACTAACAAAACTCCATTTCCTGCTGTAGTAACCTAGCATGGCTCGACTTCGGTGCAATTGATTTAATTGGCTTTCTTGGCGTAGTCGCTCCAGCATTTTCGCTTACAGTTGAGCGCGCTCATAGATACCAGACGCTGCCCAATCAGCGCGCGCTGCTGTCAAATGATTCACGTTTAGATCAGCTACGACATGGCCTCGGTAGGTATCCGGACAACGAAAGATTACAGTGTTCATATGTACTAGTTTTAGCCGGTCTCTTTTCTAGTGGACTCTTGTTTTTTTCTGTGCTTCTTCTAGCGCCATCAAGTATTGATTGGGACGGAGGGATAAATGGCAAGAGGAAGGGTAAGTGCAGATTTGCGCGACGTTGATCGTCATGAAAATCGCGCCGAGGTTGGTCGCTGGCTGAAGCAACAGCGTGAGGCAGCTGGCCTTACTCAAAGAGAAGTCGCAGAACAGGTGGGCTCTCTTTACTACACCTACATCTCCCAGATTGAGCTCGGTCAGGGCCGGATCATCCCGGAACGCTGGGAACTCTGGGCGAAAATCCTCAACGTCCATCCACGGGTCTTCGCAATGAAGATGCTCGAGGGTTACGAGCCCGTAGCCTACAAGATGATCTTCGGGGAAGACTAACCCGCCTCTGCCCAATCAATAAATCCACGAATACAGAAGCCCAAAGCAGGGATCATTACTCGCTAAGCGTAATACTCTTCTTTCGGCAACTGGTACCAATTTCACTGAACTAGCATGCAAACTGTCAGTGAAACGTAGTGGTCGGGGGAGGCAAAATCCCACCACCTCTATGCTTGACGTCAAGATACCACGACTACGGAGAGAGAACTTATGTCGATGCAATTTGATGCAACCTACTATCTGACGCACCGCCCGGACGTGTTCCAGGCATTCGTCGCCACAGCCGGCTCGACCGGCCTGACCTGGGATGAGTTCGCTCAGCAGCACTACAACAACCATGGCCGCTACGAAGGTGCAAACCCGAACGCCATCTTCAACACCGATGAATATCTGGCTGCCAACACCGACGTTGCTGCCGCTGGCGTCAACCCGTTCGAGCACTATCTCACCCACGGCGTGAACGAAGGCCGTGCACCTAGCGCTTCCTTCCCGGCGTTCGCTGATTTCGATTGGGAAACCTACGTCGAACTGAACTCGGACCTCGGCGAAGCTGGCATCGACACTGCTGAAGAAGCCTATGCTCACTTCGTAATGCACGGCCAGTTCGAAGATCGTCCGGGCGCTCCTGAGATCGACCACAGCGTACCAGGCGACACCTTCAACCTCACTACCGATATTGATACCTACGTCGGCACCAACGGCAACGACACCTTCAATGCGAAATCAGGTGGCAGCCTGACCGACCGCTCGCTGAACCAGTTTGATAGCGTTGATGGCGGCGATGGCGTCGACACGATGAATATCATTGCACGCGGGGCCGCTGATGTTCAGGTCGCCGTTCCTACCGGCGCTACCGTTAAGAACGTAGAAATCATCAATATCCTGAATGAGAACGGCCTTGCTGTTAATGCTGCCGGCTTCCAGGGTGCTCAGCAGATCTGGCAGATTGGTGGCGCTGGAAACGTGAGCGGGGTTGGAGCTGGGACCGCAGCCGGCTTCCGCGACGTTGAAACCGAAGGAGATCTCACGGTCGGGTTCACCGGTGCGTCCGGTGCCATCGCGTTCGACGATGTTGAACTCGGTGGCTCCATCGTCATCGAAGGCGACAATCTTGATGCCTTATCGATTTCCGGCAGCTTGGTAGAAACTGAAATCATTATTGGAGACGAAGACGACGTTACGGTTGACCTCGCCGTCCTGGACCTAGAAATTGAAGATGCTGGCGGCGCGGACGGTATCAAGACGCTTAATCTGTCGCTTTCGACAGACACACTCCTCCAAATCGGCAACGGTTTTAGCAATATTGAGACCATCAACGCTTCGGGATCCACAGGCGGCATAATGGCCGCGATGATGGGCGCAGAAAGCGAACTCTCTCTTACTTCTGTAATCGGTGGCTCCGGAAACGATGCGATTGGGATCGCGACTGCTCGCTTTGGAAACGACGCTGCGATCCAGACGGGCGCTGGTAAAGACACCGTTGTTGTAATGGCGAATGGCGGGGAAAGCTCACTGACCATAGACGCCGGTGCTGACAACGATACAATCATCCTGGGGTATGTCTCCCCTGCTGATCCGGATGAAGATGCTCCTGCCGTCCTCGGTGGCGATGTCGTCCTAACTGGCGGTGCCGGTGGCGACACTTTTGTTATTCAAGGTACCAACATCTTATTCAATGACGCCAATGACGGGTTTGCTGACGGTCTTGGTTTCACTACCATCACTGACTTTGGCAACGGTTCAGACGTACTGGCGCTGGCTGGCTTCAACAATTTTGATGGAAGCTTTGCTGCTCAGCACGCTGTCAACAACGCTGTTGACGGAGCTGAATCGCTGTTTGAGGCAATCAATAATGTGGATGCGATTCTAGGTACCGCTGCCTACGCCCAATTCGAGTTCCAAGGCTCCACGTACCTCTATGGAGACGAGGGCCTACTTGTGGATTTGAACGGTGCTGTTCTTTCTGCAAACAACGTTGTGGGGCTTGGTTCGGTCGACTTCGGTATGTTCTAATTAGCGCCAGCTTCACTAAATTGATGGAACGGGGGGCTTCAAGCTCCCCGTTCTCTTTATCTAACGCGACACCTTGTGAAGAAAAAAGGCTGTTCACGGCCAGTAGCTGTCGTCAGCGTAATCCGCCGGGATCGGGTCGGCATCTTTCAAGGCGCGGGCCGCGAAGATATGCGCCTGCTTGTGCGCCATTGCGGTTTGGCCAAGCGCGAACATCGTTTGCGCGTCCATCAGGGTCAGGCTGTTGTCTTCCGCGATCCAGGCAAAGTCGCTGTCGCCGCCATGCCAGCGGTAGTCGCCGGGTTCAACACCGTTGACCATCGCGGCAAGTGCAGCGACCGATGCCCCTGCCATATTTTCCCGATCTTCCGGGCGCGACTGGTAGAGCTTGCCTTCGAAGATGAAGCCCGCCGCAATTCGTCGGTCGCGCTCCGCATCCACCTCATCTGGCAACGGTGGGGGTGGCGGTGGCAGCTCCGTCACCGTCCAGTTCATCCCATCCCAACCAAGCTGATGCGTTCCCGGATCGAAGGTCGGCTTTGCCGGTGCCTCGACATAGCCAGCGTCCGCAATCTCGGCAGGCGTGATGGTTGCCGGATCGGTGCGCGTCTCCCCACTGGAGAGGATAATGCGAAAGGGAAGCGGTGCGGGGTGGGAACTGCTGAGGGAGTACAGGGTCATGACTTTGCCCTCACTTCTATGATGCACCAGCGCTTGGCGCTCGTGGTGGCGGTATTTATGCCAGGTGTGGTTCTGTTAACGAATTCAGGCCCCGGCCCACCGACGAACAGGGACGTATAGCGCCGGTTAAGTGCCAGGCTAGGATCGTAAACAACACTCGCACGGATCAAGTTCGAGTTGTTATCGTCATGCCCGACCATATGAATCAGCTGATACGACCCAAACTCGAATCCTGGTGGGCGCGGGAAGGATATCTCATTGGCGGTAGAGGCAGCAGGTGTGGAAAAAACGCCGATCTCCGCATTCTTAAATACGACGGCTAGGGTGCCGATGTTTGTCGCGGTTGCTGTGAAGGCTGTGTCACCCTCCGAGTATTTCCACAAACAGCGAAGCTGAGTAGCCCCTGTCCCAACACTGTACAGCTCCGTCCACCCACTTGGGACAGAGGGGAAAACCAGACCTGAGCCAATCGTTCTCTGGAAAACGACCAGAAGATCACCTACCTCATGGGCTGGAAGCGTTAAGCTCCCTGACGTCGTTGTTCCTGTCGTCTGTGCGGCCATGACTGGATATTGCGCGCCACCTCCGCCTCCACCGCGCCGATCGCTCAGGCGCGACAGCCCGCCGATACGCTTAAACCTGCTCATGTCAGCCCTCGATGACAGCAACGGTGATGGCGGCATTGCTCGCTGCGGAGGCACGAGCCCGGATCTTGTCGCCGGGCTTCAGGATCATGCCGCCAGCCTGCACCGAGAGCCCGTCACCAACGGCAACGGGAGAATTGGAGCAGAACGGTATCTCAAGATTGCTCGCACTGGCGTTCGACCAGACGACGGTAACGTCCACCTCATTTTCCGCATGGGTGTTTGCCACCTGGATTAAACTGATCTTTGCCCCGCCAGCTGGGGCGGTGTAGATGTCGGCCAGCGTCGTCGTCAGCATTACACCTGCATTGTTGTCAGTGCTCATCTTCGCGTTCCTGTCAGGAGGTCATGGCCAGCCAGAAGGCTGTGGCTTCAAGGTTGCTGAGGTCCTGCATGTCCGCCTTGTCGGCGAGCGCAGCATCGATCTCGGTCTTTGAGTAGTAGCTCGATGGATCAAACAGGGCCGCGTCCTCCGCAGATTGCTGCGCAGCTGCGGCGGCCTGCTGGGCATCAATGACTGCCTGATCGATGAGCATCACCTGCCCTTCGAGGTAGAGTGCAGCATCAACGGTCCAGTTGCCGACAATCGCGAAATCGGTCAGGCTTTGCGGAAAATTCTGACGGTGCCCGCCATAGGCAAAGCCATAGGGGTTCGAGACCTCGTCATAGGCATTGCCATTATACTCAGCGAGCCGGACAAGCTCAGATGTTGGCGGTGGAGGCAAAGCCATCAGCGCAGCTCCTTGATTTCGAAGGACATGGAATGGGCAGAGCCGTCATTCGCCCATGTCACCTGCTCAAGTGGTGATGGCTGGCGAATACGGCCCATGAAGTTGCGGCGAAGCCCCTGAAACGCATCTGTCGGATCAGGAACGACGAACACCTCGCCATGGATACCGGCACGGCGGACGAGTTCGAGCGCACGGCCAAAGCCTTCATCATCGCGCATGTGGTCGAGCGAGAAGCGAAACACCCGCACCGGCTCTTTCACGTTGAAGAATTCGGCCCCGCCAAGAGCGGTCTCGACGCCGGTGCCGATCTCATAGCCAAGGCCTGCACCCCAGCTATAGTTGATGCGCGGCTGCCAGGCTGGCCCCATGAAAAGACGTCCGATCTGGACATAGCCAGCATCGTTTTGCGGATCTTCGATCTTGAACCGCCAGTACCGGGCACTGATGCTGCCAGGCAGAATGTGGGTTGAGACGGCGGTAAAGCCTTCAATGTCCTCGGCGGTGTAGGTGCCGGTCCAGAAATTGTCGTTCTCCCACTCGAGCTCGTCAATGTTCCACTCCGCTGACAGCATCCCGGTCCACACATCAACCTCGGCGGAATAGAAGATCGTCGTGAACGCCTCATCCTCTGCCGCCTCGATCGTGAGGCGCGAGGAGAGCGACATGTTGTGCGCAACGAAAGCCAGGATGCGCAGCCGCTGCGGCCTGCCATAATCCACCACGAACTGCGTGTTGGCAGGATCCGCATCGACGGATCTCGCGACCCTTGAAAACAGTCGATCCTTGAGGTTGTCGAGCGGAAGTCCGGCAGACCAGCCACCACCTGTGATGGTCGAAGCCTGATCAATCCGGTTGGGAAAGCCGATCAGAATTTGATGCCCCGTCACCCGTAGACCTCCAAAATGGTCGTGCCTCGCTCAAAGTCCTCTTCCATGCCGGTGCAGAGGAAGTGCTTGCCGGCGGAAAGTCCGAAGCGATCGATGGCAAGCTCGATCGTGCGGCCAAGGTCGACGGCAGAGACAAACTCGCTCTTGATATGGACGCGGAAGAGATCGCGGCGCTGCGAATAAAGCGCAAGGCGACGTTGAGCCTCCGCCTCAGCATCGTCCTCAGCGGCAAGCAGCGTGTCGAAGGTGAGCGCTACGGCAAGCTGGTGGCGATCCTTGACGGCCGGATCCTCGGCACTGACGCTGCGCCACTCTTCGCCCGCGAAGGCAACGAACGATTCCTCTGCCCCACCGGCAAGCTGATTGGCATCCGATACGGCGTGGTTATAGGCGTAGTTGACCGAGACCTTGTGGGCAGGAACACCTGCCCCCTGATCACCGGTTGCAGCCCGCTCGACGCCGCCTTCCTGATCAAGAATGAGTGCCCGGTCCAGCCGGACCACCGGTGCGGCGGAAGGAAGTTCAATTCGCCCGACATGCATCATGCCCAAACGATCCGGAACGATATAGCCTCCGATGCTCCCCAAGATCAGATTGAGCGCCTGAAGGATGGTCATCTCATCGGTTCCGGTCCACAGACCGACCGGTGCCGGGTTCTTCAGGTGGAGAGCATCGAAGCTGGCTGCATCGAAATCATCGCCCGCAACAAAGCCCTGCGCTTCGAGAATGCGCCTTGCAATCGAGGCAGCAGAACGATCAGCTGAGCTCGTGCCCTCCGTAGCATCAACAGTGATCTGTCCCGCTGGACGTGAGCCAAGACGAACATAGGCGGGCGAAAGGCAAACCGCGTAATTGCCTGAGGCTATGCTCGCAGCCCTGAGTGCAGCAAGATCTGGATAGACGCCGCTTGCAGTGAGAGCGACGCCGCGATCATAGACCGCATCGACCGAGGCAACCCCGTTGGATGCCACCTCATAGATGTGGTCAAACATGTTGGCGGCGACCGCAGGCAGGTTCTTGCCAACGCCGTAAAGCAGCGGCTTGGGTCGGTCCTTCACATCTTCCGGTCGCCCTTCCGCCTCATCCATTCCGCCAGCAATCGTCGTTCCGGCGTAATCTGTCGTCTGGATCGGCTCATCGAGTTCAGCAAGCCGGTCCCGGATCCGCAACACGACGCGCTTCCAGGTGAACTCGGCCTGCTCGATGGTGCCGACAAACATCACGGTACGCGAGGCCCATGGCGCATCAAACGAGGAGAGCCCGTAGATCGTCAGCTGGTAGCCATCGAAGGCATAGTCGAGGAGATGATCCAAGGCCCCATCAGGATTGGCGAGGATGATCTCGCCAGCACCCACCCGGGCACTGCCGCTCGTTGCCGATTGCGAGAAGGCATAGCGCTCGTAATTGCCCGGCTGGATGATCCGCGGCTCAAACCATGCATCTGCCGGATCATCACTCGGCTGGGTCGTGTAACCAACCGTGCCGAAGCGCAATGTGACGATCTGAGCGCCATCATGCGCGCAGACATCGATCAGATAGATCATGAAAGGCTCCTTAGGCGGCTGAAGCCCTGCGGCGACTGACCGAGACCTGTTCGCGGGCGGCGTCGCTGCCCTTGCGGATCTCCTCGCGCGTTTCCTGATCGGACATGACGATGATCGCACCAAGGCGCTTCACCTCGGCCGTGAGGACGCCGATCTCTTGCTTCAGCGCACCGACCACCGCCGAATTGTCATTCTTGAACGGATTGATTCCGGCATTCATCGCTTCAAATTGCGGACGCCAGCGACGGGTGGCCTCGGCATGCATGACAAACTCTTGCCCATGCACCAGACCCGCAACAGCGTTGACCGGCAGCATTCCGGTAAAGCCACCTGAGCTGAAACCCTTGGCGCGGTTCTCAAACCGACCATGCTGCTCCCAATGTGCTTTTGCCAGTTCTTCAATGCTGCTTGAGGACGAGCCAAAGGTTTGACCTGCCCGAATACCGGCGAGAACGTCCGGGTTGTTGGCGAGATATCTTTCAGCTTGCGTCTGCGGGCGCATACCGACATCGCGATTTTCGAACCGGCCATGATCTTGCCAGTGGGCATCTGCGATCACACCAATATCGACAGAGCCGGTACCAGCATCATAGCCTTTGCCGATCGCAGTGCTGATGTCCGGATTACCTTGAAGATAAGCGGCTGCATCGATTGCAGGACCAGCTGCCCGCTGCGCTCCCAATATCGCCAGCATCCGCTCGAAGAGCAGCGTCTGATAGGCTTCATGTGCCCGCTGCGCAGCCACATGCTCAGCCTCAGCTTGCTTCAGGTCGGCAATGGCATCGGCAACCGACTTCACACCATCATCGATGTTAAGAAGGTGGCTGATCTGCTTCTCCAGCGCCGCGAGCTGCCGCTCTGCCTCGGATAGCTGAGCACCTGCCACACCGAGCGCCTCATCAACGATCCGCTCCACCTCTCCGAAGATGGCGAAATAGCTTTCGGAAGACGCCCAATAGGCCTTTGCCTGATCAAGGTATTCCCGGCTTGCCCGCTCAAGGTCGGCAAGTGCCTCCTCATCCCCGCCAAGAGCCTTGGTTGCCAGGTCCCGGAACTGCTTTTGTGCTTCATCAAGGCGCTGGCGGTCACTCAAAGGCGACAGGTTGGCATCAAGGCGGATGTCGTTGAGGAACGCTTTCAGGCTCTTCGTGAGGCTCTGCATTCGCGAGATGACCTGCTCAATCGAGGTCTTCTCCGCATCATAAGCAGCGCGCAGGTTTGACTTTGCCTCATCGAGTGCAGCCTTTGCATCCTCGACGGAAAGACCCGCCCCACCGATGCCCATCGCACCAAGGATTGCTGCGCCGACTTCCGGGAAGACGCCTGCCAGCTGTATTAGCTGGTCGCTTGTAAGCTCGGCATCGCTGGCTATCTGGCGAACCCGCAGACCAAGCTCCTGGAAAGCAAGCCCGGTCGGCATCCCGAGCGCTTCGAGATCCCTGATCCGTGTCTGGAAGGTGGCCTGTGCATCCCAGAGATCGTTCAGGAAGCCGCTGTCAGCCAGATCGTTGATCGAGCGGGTCAGATCATCGCGCAGGGACCGCTGTAGCTTGTCCATGGCGACGAGAAGCGATTCCTCGATTGCCTGCGCCGCATCCTCGGCGCTCATGCCGAGATCTTCCAGAAGACTTGGTAATGCTGCGGCTGCACCCTGCAGCTTCTGCACCGCCTCTTCCATCTCGGTGAAGCTTTCCGCACCGCGAAGAGAGGCAAGAGCCGAGGCAATGGCCGCTTCCTGCGCCTGCGCAACAGCATCAGCCACGATCTGCGGCAGCTGCTTGGTGACGCGGTTGAACTCGTCGATCTCAAGGCCGGCGTCAGTCGCCACCTTCTTCAACTCATCGAGCGATTCGTAAAGCTGACCGCCGTCCTTGTTGAAGACCTGGACGCCGAGTTCGAACATCTGCTTGGCGATGTCGAGATAGCCGTCGATGAACTCGTTCTTCTTGAACTCCTGATATCCACCGCCCGGATCTCCAACCAAAACCTCTTCTTGATATGGATTCAGAAGACCGCCCGGATTGAAGATGCCAGCAACGCTCTTGTTGCCGCGAGCCGCACCGACATAGGCGGAAAGATCACCGCCGCTTTCGGCAAACATCTTGGCGTCGTTGACGAAGCCGACAAGGCTTTCGCGCATCTTCTCGACAGCATCCATGCCAGCCATGAACTCGCCATCGAAGCCCATGCCAGAGCGAAGCGAGCCGATCATGCCTTCGAAGCTGCGTACCCAGTTCTCTGCCGTGCGCTCGAAGAACTCTTCCTGCGCCTGACGCAGTTCGTTGGCGAGCTTGTTGTTCTTCGCCTTCGTTGCCATGGCGATTGCCTTGGCGAACTCGTCGCTCGTCTCCATCAGGCTCTTTTCGTATTGGCCCATGAAGTTGCCGGTAGCATTTGCAATGAGCTGGGTGATCGCACCCATCTGCTGCTCCAGCTCCTGCTGGGCTTGCTTCAGCTCCTGCTTCTTCCGGCGCGAACGACCGATCAGAGCGCCAATGACGCCGAGGATCGCACCACCAATGCCGCCGATCACCGCCCCGGCCATACTGCCGACGCCAAGAAGGCCGGAAACCATCGGCCCGGCCCCGATGCCGGTCATCAGACCAGAGAGACCGCCAGACAGTGGATCGCCTGATTGCATACCCCCGAAGAAAGCGCCAAGGCCAGCAGCCCCAACGCCCATCAGGTTCTTGAAGTTCTCGCCTTGGAATATCCCGGGGGCACTTTCGGCGGCAACTGCGCCGCTTGCAGGTGACTGAAGGCGCTTTGCCGCATCAATTGTGCCATCTCGAACACCAGTGCGAATGCCCGGATAGTTCTGCAGGGCATCCTCGGCCTTGCTGACATATTGCGGCACGGTGTTGTAACCGTCGCTGGAATTCCCCGCCCGGTTGAGCGGACGGCCCGAGAACCAGACCGAGGTTGCATCAGCGAAGTTGCCGAACTTGTCGAGCGACTGCCCGAACTTGGCGAAAAACACCTTATCCTGTGCCGAGCGATCCCCGAGGAACTGCTGGACCGACATTGATACGCCAAGCACTTCCTTGGTCCAGGCCCCGATGTTCTTGCCCATGACCTGATAGGCACCGTAAGCCCGATCACCGGCATAGGAACCCTTGGCAACCACAGGGCCGAGCGCACCGTAATTGCCCTCATAGGAGCCGCTCTCGATCTTGCGGATCGCAGCTGCATAGCTCTGCAGATTATCGTTGAGGCTGGTCGAGATCGCCGGGGCAATCGAATTGCCGATCTCGCGGCCTACCTGCGCCGCCTGTACCGGCGAGAACGATCCCTTGGCACTGCCCGAAATCCCGTCGAAGATCGAGCTACCCTCACCTGTCAGCGACTTCCACAGCCGCTCCATGCCCATGCGCGCAAACTGCTTGCCGATGCCAGCGAATATGCCGATCAGCTTCTCGCCAATGTCGCCCGTCTCGTAAAGCAGGTCGAGGATCGACATGAAGACGTCTTTGCCGAGGGCGTGCATTTCCTCAAGCTCGGCTTGTGTCTCTTCCAGCACCTGATTGTAGCGCATCTGGCCAGCGATCATCTGACCGTTGGCGCTGTCTGCCTCGATGCCCAGCTGCCGCAAGAAGCTCAGTATCTCCTGATCACCAGCAGATAGGCCGATAAGGCTGCGGTCGAACATGATGTCGTCGAGCGCCTGCAAGGTGGCAAGTTCAGCGGCGAGTTCACGATACGCAGCCGTCAGATCCTTGATCTGCTGCATTTCCTTGTCGCCGAGCTCGATACCCTGCTCGCGCGCCTCCTGGACAAGTTCGAACTGGAACCGGAGAGCCTCGGCAGCGACGCCATATTCACCGACAAGACCGATCTCCATCCGCATCTGGTCGATCTGGCGCTGTGCAGACGAGAACAAGCGATCATAGGCACGAGCAAGGCGCTCCGCAGCACGCTCGGCTTCTCGGTTCTTCTTTGCACCATCATCAGGGAAGTTGAAGACAGTGTCCCAGCCGAACCGTTCATTGAACCTTGTGTCCGAGAGTGAAGGTAAAGTTCCTTCCCCCACCCTTGGCCCAGCCTTATCAAATCGGCGCCGGTTGGCCTCCCGCGCTGCTGCTATCGCCTGCTGCTGGTTGAGCTTTCGCGCGCGCTCAGCAGCGAGTTCGTAAGCCTCAGCCAACTTCTCAACGGCGTCGCGCATCGAGCCGGTTGCGGGGATGGCCTCGCTCTTCAGGAGAGCCGCGAGTGCTTCGTTGGCTTTAGTCAAATCCTCTGAAGCATCTTCGTTTTTCCGAAGAGAAACCTCCGCAGCACGCAGTGCTCGCTCGGCTTCTGCATAGGCATCGTACATCGCCTGCGCAGCGAGTTCCAACTGTGGCTGGGTGAAAATGGCAAGCGACCCCATAGAATCCTGGAAGCGAGCCATTTCCCGTGCCACCTCAGGTAGCAGTTCGCGGACTTGATCGAGATAGCTGTTCTGGACGATCTGCGATGCGATCTGCAGATCGGCGGCCTCACGCGCGTCCTTGATGGCCTGCGCATATTCCTTTAGCGCAGGTATGGCATCACCCCACCTGTCTGCCACGCGTTGGATCAGGTTCTCTTGATCCCGCAGCACGTCAGCGGTCGCGTCAGCCTCATCATTGGTATCGCGGAAATAGCTGATGGCCGCGCTACCGGCGATGACAAAACCCGCCGTCAGAAGGCCGAGAGGCGAGATAAGGCTGCCAAACGTCTGCTTGAGCGCACCCATCACGCCATTCAGCTGACCGCCGTACATCGTCACCTGCGGCAATTGCTGCGCCAGCAACATGAACGGCGACTGGCCAGCCGCCATCATCGTCCCGATGTCCTGGAACTGGAACGCAAGGTTGCGCACTTGTTGCTGCGCCATGCCGCTATTGGCATCAAGCGCATTTGCACCGAAAGCCGCCTGCTTGTAGCGGCTATCGAGCAACTCAAGCGCCGAAGCGTGTTCCTTGGCTGAAATCGCTCCCAGCTGTTGCGCGCGGTTCAGCTCCTTCAGTTCAGCATCATACTGCTTGGCTGCAGCGTAAACCGGATTGTACTTGGCACGCAGCCGTTCCAGTTCCGTCCCAAACTCAGCCACTTCCAGAGCGGCCGCATCCATTGCGCGCTCGATCTGCTGTTGGCTTTGAACAACCGAAAGCACGGTGCGACGGGTTGCAGCATCAAGCTCGACCTGCCCGTCGATAAGCCTGCGCAGCCCGGATGAATCGATGTCCATCCCAAGGCGCGGCGCAACAGTCTTCTGGAGCCGCGTCTGCAGCTCTGCCATCTGACGCGAGAACTCGGCTGCGGAAACCTTGCCTGCGTCAAGCCCGCGCTGCAAAAGCCGCGAGCTACGTTCGAAGTCAGCAAATGCCCTCGGTGCGCCAGCGAGCCGCTTGTCGAGGTTCTCCAGCTGGCGATCAAGGTTGCCAAGCTGGCGGCCGCCTTCGGTTGCAGCTGGCCCCAGCTTCTGGACGCCATCACCTGCAGCCTTTGCCTCTTGCCCGACTTTACGCAGCTTGTTCGCAACGGCATCGAGGTTTTCCTCCTTGCCACGAACAGTAAGCGTGCGGACTGTATCTTTGGCCATTTGCGAAATCCTACAAGCGAAAGTACAGTTCTCGCCCGTTGTGAAATGGCGAGATCATGAATGACGAAATTGTTGCTGATCGGCACTGCTTTACTAGCTTCGATCACGAGCGCTCATGCGCTGGAATGCCGATCGGTCGGCGGTCATTTCGATAACCAGCCCGTTTCTGCCATTCGTGTTGTGACGATCTCGGGTGCTGGAATTACGCTGAACGGCATCTTCAATGGCGAAAGGTCACCGACCCGAACCCTACCTTGCGTGCGCCTGAAGTCAGGCGTCCTGTGTGAAAGGGCTTTCGGGCCAGTAAACGTGAGCGTTATGTCCAACCGCGACAAGCTCCTAGAGGTAGTGACCGACCCCGCAGGGAATGAAATTGCGAGCGTCGCATACAAGTGCAATGGTGCACTCCGCCTCTAACGGAGTATCCGGCCGACTTCGCTTAGCGCCTCGCACCCTGACGCTTGAACATCTCCATCGCGGCGCGGACATTCCGGTTGAAGGTATCGTCATCAACCTCGGCCATGTCTTCCGGCTCTTTAATGTCATGCCCGGCAATGCGGTACCTCGTTCGCCATTCGCGGCCAACTTCCTTCGCCATGGACGTCACGGCTAGATCGAGCCGCAGGAGGTCGCACTCCATGATTTCGGTGTCCGACCATCCGCGAAGGATTGTTACCGCCGCCTCATAGAAGCGGATGAGGTATTCATCGACGGTGATTAGATCTCGCCGTTTCCCTCATCGCCATCATCGGCGTGCGAAACGTCTTCATCCGGATCGCGCCCGCCATGCTGGAGCCGACCGAGATACTTCGAGACCGGGCCAACCAGATCAACGGTGCCCTTGCGCCAGATCATCTCGTTCAGCTCTTCCGTGCTGATATTGCGCTGATCAGCCTTGGGAATACCGTTGCGGATGATGAACTGGTACGCCTGCAGATTGCCATTGGCGAGGTGCTGGTACGCTGCAATGAAGCCACCGAAATGGCTGGAAATCGCGGTTGCAGCGCGAAGTGAAGAGCGTAGCGGATATTCATCGCCGTCAAGCTCGACCATCACATCGGAAGAAAGTGTCTTTGCCTTACTCATCGGAATTGTCCTTTGTATCGGAAGACCGGATCAGATCGGATGGGGCGACGGCCTCCGATCAAGCCGCCGCCCCGCTCTCGCGAGAGGTTCGCGTTAAGGAGCGGCTTCGATCGGAGCTTCGTTTAGGCTCAGATTGAAGGTGATCGTCTGCGTGTCATTCGGGCCACCAAGGCCGAGGTTCTGCGACATTACCAGAGCGGAGACGTAGTAGACCTGATCGGTCCCATCACCGTTCGGCAATTCAACCTTGAAGTTGAATGCTTCCTGGCTTTCAGCCGCCGCAATCAGGGCAATCTGGCCTGCATCATCTGCATCACGGGAGCAGACGAGCTCCATATTGCCAGCGTTGGCCGTGCCTTTGGCCTTGCGGGTGCGACCGTCATTGACTTCATCGACGGTGATTTCCTGATAGGTGTCACCGAAGCCGCCAATGTTGCGGATGCGTCCAATGACGACATAGGTATCAGCCGCTGCTGCGACCTCGGTCCATGCTGCGGTTGCGCCGCCGATCGATACTTTCGAGCGGGCGACGGGAAGTGGTTTATTTGCCATGGCCGGTTATCTCCTTGGGCTGCAGGCACGTTGAAGAGGCCGCCGGGTGGACGGCAGCCATGGGCTCGCGGGAGTGCGAGTGGTGAAGCGGAAGCTCCGCCTATTCTTTTGAAGGGCTTTCGTCGTACGACGATGCGGCTGATGCGGCCTTGCTTAAAGCCGGTTTGGCATCCTTGCGCTGCTCGGCCACCGCAATCAGGCCTGCATTGACCTTGGCTCTGATGCGAATGTTGTCGGCATCGATCGCGACGTTTTCGCTGGCGCCGGGTTCAATCTCCACGCGCTTGCCGGTGCGGGTGGTGAAGCGCTGCGTGTTGTGAGAGATGTTCGTGATCTTCAGCATGGCGGCTATCCCGTGATGATGAACTGATAGGGAACGACGATCGACAGGTTGAAGTAGCCAGCACGATCGTTGCGGTCGTCGGTGACGGGCGAGGTCGGCGCGAAGGTCTGGACGCCATTGAAGGTCACGCCCCGAAACAGAGCGGCGATTTCGTCCAGCCAGCCGCGATAGATGTGCGCCCCATGGCCCGCTGGAGCCGCGAGAACAAACCTGATCCCGCCCTCTTCCAGAAAGTCGCTGCCGTTCGGCCCCTCGATCGTTTCCCATTCGGAGCGAGACCAGGGGAACTGCACCGCGAGGAACGGTCCGCTATCGCTCGGGACCGTCATATCGCCGTCATTCTCGATGCGGATCGGGCAATGCGAGAAGGCTCCGGCGAGACGGCTCTCGACGGCTTGCACGACGCTGAGATGTGCCATGTTACCTCGGATAGACGATGATCGCCGGTTGGCGGTCGGTTCTGTCCTTCGTCCCGGTCAGGGAGCGGAAGCTGTAGCGAATGCGCGCCTGATTGCCGAAGCGACGGGAAGCCAGCGACGCGATGACCTCATAGACGCCATCGGGCGCTTGCGGGCTTTGGCCTCGCTCGATCTTGCGGGCATATGGTTGCTTGTTGACGAAGGCATATTCGGAAGCCGCCTCATTGAGCGGTGTTCCCGGCTGATGCTCCACATCGTCAACGAACAGAATATGACTGCGCATGTACTTCCCGGTGAGGATGGGCGATGCGAGCAGAAGCTCTTCACCGATCCATTCGAGAACGCTGCCGATCATGCTCCATTCGGCAAAAACCACGCCGTCCGGGCTGACCTGTTCAATTGCCCTCCCAGCCGAGCCGTCAACGTAGACCTCGCGATCTACATCCCGACCAAGCGCATTGCGGTTGATCGCATCTGCCTCGGCAATCTTCTCTTTTGCGAATGCTGCCAGCCGCTGCGATTTCGCTTTGGGCGAGGAAATCTCGTCGGCCAGATCGCGAAACGTGACGACCGGATCAAAGTCCCAGCTCATAGCGCAGTACCCGAAACCTGGCAGACATAGGCCAGAACCGTTGTGCCGTATTTGTGGGTGCTGCTGTCGACGGTGACGACCGTCAGCACGCCCCCACTGGCAAGAACCAGCCGATCATTCTTCTGGATCGGCGGGCTAACGTCTTTCAGGTCTTCCGCCAGCAAGATCGCCTTTCGGTTCCCGGCTTGAATGCTACCGACGACTTCTTCGGGGCGATATCCCTTGATCCGGGCGCTTACCGTCGCGAGCGTCTGCTCAGGCTGGTTCGGGACGATCCGCTTCAACGTGACGACTTCACCGCCGTCGCGCAGCATTTCCCGATATTCAGCAGCCGGCGCCCTCATATGCTCTGGACCCTCAAGCCCGACAAAAGCATGTCTACAGCTCCAGTGCGGCACCGCTGAATGAGTTCGGGGCTGCTGTACTGCTTGGTGTAGGCGTCATGCACCTCAAAGGAACGAAGATCCTCGCTCTTTGCTGTCGCCATCATGTTTTGCACCATCAGGACGATCGCGAGCTTCGCGTTCTGAGGAACGGTGCTCTTGGCTGGATCGCTGCCGTCAGCCGGTATTGTCGGGAACCCCGCTTTATACGTCACCGCAACTGCTGCGCTTTCGTGCAAGTTGCTCGGGAAGCCAAATCCTGCTTCAAAGCGTACTGACGCACGACCAGCGGCATCCGTTCGCGCCGAGTAGGACGTATCCGGCACGGTATGCACAGCACCTTGGCGATCTCGCCACGTCACCGACGCGACCGAAATAACGTTGCCCAATGGAAGCCGAAGCTCCCGGTCGAAGGCATCGAAATCTTGCCGCCAGGTCTGCTCAACGAGGCAGCGTCCGAGAATGCCCGTCCAGCCGTCAAGATAGTCTACAGCCGCCTGGATCATGCCCTCGATCACAGGATCAGGCATTTCCGTATCAGGCAGATACCCCTTCACATCTTCAACCGTGACCGGAAGAATGTCGGGGGGCGTGACGAGGACGGGACGGTGCATGTCAGTCTGCCGACTTGTTTTTGGGAGCCGCCTTCTCTGCCTTGTTGGCAGGAGCCTTCTCCGACTTGGGACCGACTTCTTCGAGCACTCCGGCCGTGACAAGGTGCTTCACGTCAGTTTCATTGGCTTCGCGCGTGTCGCCCGCCATGTACTGCTTGTCGCCATAGTGCTGACGAAGGACCGTATAAGTTTTCATAGCGCAATCTCCTTCGGTTCATGGGAAGGGCGAGCCGAAGCCCGCCCCTCGTGATGAGCCGAACTATTAACCGCCGCCACCGCCAGCAGGAGCCGGGTTGATGCTGCCGGTAACGAACGCCTCTGGACGGTACACAGCGAGAGCCAGACGCTCTTCCGCCAGGATAGTCACGAGGTTGCGGATAAAGTCGTCATCGACGTAACCGACCTCAACGCGCGCATCCCAGCGGTCGAAGACCTGTGCACCGAGGCGGAACGCGCCGGTGAGGAACGTGCCTGCCGCCATCGCCTGGGTGGCGACAACCGGAAGGCCCCACATTGTCGGCTGCGCAGTTCCCTGCGGGTTGCCGATGATGTAGCGGCCATCCTCGTCCTTGGTCAGTTCGATGCCTGCCCAATCGATCGGGTTCAGCACATGGCCAGTAGCAGGATACTCAGCAAGAGCGGCCTGTAGCATGGCAATGCGCAGTGTATCGATCGCCGTCATCGGCGTTGGCGTGACCGTGCCCGCCGGAACGGCAAAAGAGGTCGCCTGCGGAAGAATGCCGTGCAGGTTCTGGCCGGTCCCGTCGCCGTTGAGAAGCTGCGTTTCCTCAACGTAGGCCAGGCCGTAGAGCAGCCGCTGATCGATGATCGAGCGCAGCTGGGAAAAGTCATCGAGGATCTGGCGCGAAGCTTTCATCCAATGCGCGATGACCTTTGCGGAGGTCTGGACCAGATCGAACTTGAGGTCCGAACTTGGCTTGAGGCCGCCTTCCGCAACGCCAGCCGCGTTATTCACGAAGCCGGTTTCGCGGACGTACTCCAACGAGTTGCCATCCATCCGACCCTGGGTGAGCAGATCACGGACGGTCAATCGACGCTGCGGGAGTTCCAGAACGCCGGGAAGGCGCGTGACAGGTACACCCGCCCCGGCAGAACCAGCTGCGTTGGTGGTGGCGGACGTGATGGTCGCCTTGAAGCGGACATCAGCCTTGCCCTTTGACGGGCTGCCATCAAGCCATGACTTGACGCTTTCATCCTCGATGAACTGCTCACCGAAGGACTTCTGCTCTTCCGGGTCCGCATTGCCGCCGCGAGCCATCTTCTGCTCAAGTTCAGCAACCTGTTCCGTGAGGCCGTTCATCTTCAGGAGCGCCTCGTCGGCCTTCTCCTTCAGCGAAGTGGTCAGCTTTTCACCGGTCTTGGCCTTTCCGAGAGCTTCTTCCGCGATCGCCTTGACGGCATCGACAGCACGCTGCTGGTCGGCCTTGATCTCAGCCGCCATTTCGGCAGCGGATTTATTTTCAGTGCTCATGGTTTTCTCCTAGAGCGATGGGTTGGGATCAGCCGCGCAGTGCCTTGAGCAGCGCAACGGCATCGTTCGCCTTCTCGCCCTCGGACTCGCTCCGAATGGCCTTGGCATAACCGTGCGAGGCGATCGCAACAGCCATGCTTTTCGGAACCCCTGCCTCACGCAGGATGTCCTCGAATTCCTTGATCGGCATGGGATCGCCATCGCGCAGCCGGCGGGCGAACTCATCCATGCGTTCTGATTTGACGCTCTCGATCCGTGCGCGACGGTTGGCCGGGAAGGTGACCGGCGAAATCTCATAGAGGTCCAGCTTCTTCAGAAGGCGAACCTGCCCATCTGGCTCCGTCTCGACCTCTCGGTATCCGATCGACAGCCCGCCGATAGCCTTGGCCTTGGCGAGCGTGTGAACCTCACGTGCGCGCTGAATTTCAAGCAGAAACCGGCCTTTGCCCCAAAGCCCCTTCGCGTCTTCCGCCAAATCCTCCCACACACCGATTGGTTGATCAGGGTTATGCTGCCACAGCATCAGAACGCTTGAGCCTTCGCGCTTGTGACGAGCGAGGCTTTCGACGAACGCGCCAGGCATGACCTTTTCGCCGTAGCTGTCCACGTTGCCGAAGACGCTGCCGTAGCCTTCAAAGGTGCCGTCTTCCGACACGTCCTTGACGTGCAGGGCGAAATCCTTGGTCTTCATGTGGCTATTCCTGTTCTTCCGCGATGATCTGGCGCACGGTTTCGCGGTCACCTTCCGTGATCGGCACGTTCTGCATCTGCATGCGCGGTACGTCCCCGCCCTCAACTGGCGGCAGGTTCTCCAGCGCCCGGACCTCGTTGATGGTCATGGCGCCGATGGCGGTCATCTGCTGGTAGAAGCGGGCACGGCCTGCGCTGTCAGCACGCAGAAGCCCCTCAAGGTTGAACTCGATAGTGATGCCAGCAGCCCGGTCTTGCGGCGTCAGAAGCTGCTTTTCGAGGGCTTGCTCAATGCGCTTCAGGCGACGACGAAGCGTAAACTTCTGGAAGCCGAGCGTCTGCTGCTCAAGGCCGGTGCCCCAGCTGGTCGATTTCTCAGTATGGCCCACCATGAAAGGCGGAACGCCAAAGAACCGGCAAATTTCCTCGACCGAAAAGCCGCGCGATTGAAGCATCTGCGCATCTTCCGGGTTGAGCGAGATTGCCTCGACCTTTGCGCCGCCTTCTGCGATCCACGGACGGCCCGCATTCATCGCGCCGAGATATTCCTCGGTCATCTTGGACTTAGCTAGGGCACGCTGCTCTGGCGTCAGCCACTTCTCGAACACAAGCTGCACAGATGGCCGCATTCCGTTCTTGAACGTAGCACCGGCCGCCTTATCGACCGCTCGCGCCAGGCTGAAAGCGTTCCGGCCGAACGTGAGGGTAGACATGCCGCCGAGCGGATTGCCGCCAAAGCCACGCACATGAAGCATGGTCCGGTCAGTCTCAACGTAGGGCTTGCCGTCTTCCGTCCAGCGGTACTCAAGCGAACCATTGCCAAGCCGTCGTACCGAAACAAGGGCTGGGGCTACCGGCACGAGGCCAACAATACGGCCATTGCTGCGCTCGATACGAGCATATGCATTGCCCCAAAGCTCGATCGACGCACAAACGAATTCCCAGAAATCGACGGATGTCTGATCGTAGTTCGGGCTGTCATGCAAAATGCGATAAAGCGGATGATCCCTTGCGATCTCGCGCGTGCCGTTCCTCGTCTGGTAGACCATGAGCGGCAAGGATGCGATCGTGCCTGAAATCAGGTTGACGCAGGCCCATACAGCCGACAGAGCGAGCACCGACGTATCAGTAACCACCTCGCCAGCATCGCCACGCATTGCATCCGAATACCAGTCGTCCGGCTCGCGCACCGTGAGGCGGCGCATAACGATGTCGGCCATCTTGCGAAGGATGTTCATGCAGCGCCCACAAGGCTGTTGAAGTAATCATCCATCGTACCGCCCTCCGGGGCTTCTGGGTTCCGGCTCATAACGGTAACCGCGTCAAACATCGCCATAACCGGGTCGATCTTCGCATCACCAGCATTCTGCTTCGTCGCCCGTATGCCGGTTGCGGTCGGCTCGATCTTGAGGTTGCCAACGCACCAAGCCATCAGCTTGGAACCGGAATGTTTCATCGTGCCGTTGGCGAGCTTGCGTTCCGCCGTCTTGATGGCGTTCATCATCGCCCAGCCCTGCGGTGCACCGATCAGCTGGCCGCCTTCCTGCGTAATGCCGATCTCTGCCAGCGCCTCAATCATTTCGCCCAGCCCAGCCGGGTCCACAGCTACCGAGGCCAAAAGGCCGCGCTGGTTGATCTCGTCAATGATGCCGACAATCTCAGAGATATCGGCCAGCTCATCGTCAACAATGGTCAGTTCGCCCGCACGCTTGAAGTCCAAGAGCACCGAAGCGATCGATTTGCGCCGCTCCAGAACGCCCTCGTGGCACCAGGCGTGTGCCCAGACCAGCCAGTCACGGGTTTCCTTGTGACGACCTACGACCGCAAAGCCGAACAAGTCATCGAGGCCGCCGCCGTCGATCCCGACCACGACAACCTCAGACACGGAAAGCAGATGATCGAGCGTCAGACCTTCCATTGCCCGCTTCGGCCAGAAATCCGTGCCCGGCCAGCGGTTGTTGCGGTGGTTTTGCCCGATCTCGATGTTGAGGTGCTTGGCAAGGAAGGTGTTGCGAGTGCTCGCATCCTTTGCCAGTTCCTTCTTTAGCTCGTCCTCAAGCCATTCCCGACTGACCGATCGGCCCAAATTCGGGTTGGTGATGTAGAAATTATCTGGATCCAGATAGGCTTCACTGTTGAGCATCGCCTTCGGGAACTCATACAGGACGCCGAGAGACTTCTTGTCATCGATCTTGCCGTCCCGCACGTCACGGAAATAGTCGAGTTTCGCCTTGAACACACCAGCTGGCGGCGCGTCCGATTGGGTTGATAGCGAGATAACGAACCCTTCCGGCCTCGATACCAGGCCGCCAGTCGCCTCGCGAAGCATCGCGTCAGCCTTTGGCTTGGCACCGAATACCCAAAGCTCATCGATCAGAACGAATGCAGCCTTCTTGCCCGACACGGTATCGTTATCAGCGGCCACCACCTTGAGCACCGCGCCGGTGGTCCGGTGCGTGATCGTCCGGTAGTGGTCCTGGACATGAAGAAGGTCAGTCAGT
The DNA here is from genome assembly GCF_016124105.1 of Aquamicrobium zhengzhouense. Lineage (GTDB taxonomy): Bacteria > Pseudomonadota > Alphaproteobacteria > Rhizobiales > Rhizobiaceae > Aerobium > Aerobium zhengzhouense. Next base: position 85,190 of record NZ_JADGMQ010000008.1, on the reverse strand, counting down.
TCCTCGTCGGCCCGCACCATGTCGGCGGCTGGCTTAAAGCTATTCTGCGCCACTTCGATCGTCGGTGCGATAATCAGCAGCTCGGCAGACATGCGCCAGTTGCGGATCAGCGCCGTCATCATGATCCCGGCAGCAATGGTAGACTTGGCGTTCTTCTTCGAGATGAGAAGGAAGAACTCGCGGATCAGGCGCTGTCCGCTCTCCGCATCATAAGCCCCGAAGATAGCCGCGACGAAATCGAAGACCCACGGCTCGCACGCTTCACCAAAGGTCGGGCTGCCAGCCGCGTCAACAATCCGAAGCGCCTTGAACACATCAAGCGCGGCCTGAGCCTCATCGGGAAACAGCGGCGGCGATACAATCAGGGGCCGACCGGCGACGATCCGCTTTTCCCAGTCCATGCAGGCCGTAGTCCAGTCCTTCATTTATTTGAGACAACCAGTTTGGGAGCGGATGGAGCTGCAAACCGCCCACCCACACTTTCCGCTGCCGCCTGCTTCTGAGCCTTCTTGCCTTCCGGTGCGGAAGCCTCGTTGAGCGTCTTCATCGACGTACTCAGATCCTTGAGGGTCTTGGCCCGCTCCGCCAAAGACAAGGCTTTGAGCAGCGCCTGCCGACGACGCGGGTCGCTCTCCTCCGTCCAGATCATTTCCTCGAGCTCGCCGACGTTCGCCGTGACGGCTTCCAGCTCGTCCATCAATCGGCCGGCTATGCTCTTGGCTCGATCCGACAACTCTTCGGGTCGAACAGAGCTCGGGACAACAATCTCAGCGGCAACAGATCGCCGCTCCTTGTGCTCCTGGAACGGGCCTTTGGGCTTTGCCTTGCGCTCCCAGCCTAAAGCTTTTGCCTTCTTGTGAATTGCCGTGTCTGACACGCCGTACCAGCGCGCAATCTCGCGTACGCCCATGACGCCCGCGCAATAATCACGCTCAATGCCTTCCCAATCGATTGGCTTATCGTTCTTTGGTCTGGTCACAGGTTTGCACCTCGGTTTGCAGCTGCAAACTTCCGAAGGGGAAAAAATTGTGCGAATGCGACAGGGGCGGGTCTAGCGGTTCGGGCCGCCCAGAGTTTCGACCACCCCCCCCTTGATGTTCATGCCTCGCACTGACGCGCCACGTGCTCCAGCGCACGAAGATCTTCGACCGTGGCGTCGCGCCACCAATGCTTGTAGGTAGGCTTACGGTCGGCAAGCGGGCTCAGGGGGCCCTTCCACCAAGTTATGACCCGCACCTCAACCTGGAGCACCAACACTCCGCGGAAGCCAGATCGATAGCGAGTTGCGCCGGTGAGGTTGCTAGATCCGGTTGGGTAAGGCATCAGTATCTCCGCTCATCCCTCTGCTTGTGCCGGTCGTGGCATCGCTTGCACAGGCACTGGATGTTGGACGCATCCCAGAACAGCGTCTCATCCCCGCGGTGCGGCTTGATGTGGTCGCCTACTAGCAGCGAAGTGTCAGCCTCTGCCCGGCTGCACATCTGGCAGGTGAACAGGTCACGGACGAGGACTGACCATCGCAGCTTCTGCCAGCGCGCCGTCTTGTACCAAGCTCTCCAGCCTTGTGTGCTGTCCCTGTGCCTTGAGCGCTCACGTTCATTGCCTGGCTGATATCCGAGGCGTGGTGGCAGCTTGCCGACGAGCGGCTTGAGGGTCTTGAGCTTAGCCAAGGATGGTGAGGCTGTCCTTGGTCATCCACTTGTCGTTGACGCGGTAGAGCTTCGCGCCTGTACGGACTGATGTGCGGTCTACCTTGCCATGGCCGCCGGCATAGGAGACGAGCGTTCCGATCTTGATCATGGGAGGCTCCGAGTGATGGGGGCACCAAGGGACGGCCGGGAAATGCCCAACCTTCTCAGCATTCGCGCTGCCTTGCTGCATGAAACGCCGAGAAGGCCGAATCCCTACGCCTGTAGTAGACAGGCTCCCGAACGTTATGATGCGAGCGACCGCCGGGCCGCTCATCGATGGGCTGCCCCAGCTAGTTATTGGGTGGGCGGATCGTGATCATTGCCGACTTCACTTTGGGAACCCTTGAAAACTCTCCGCATTCCCCATTCAGGATCTAAAGCGGGACGTGTCATGAAGTTCTTGTTCGCAGTGATAGGTGGCTTCACCCTAACCATAGGGATTTTCGTGGGCGGCGTGGCCTTCGCCCTAAGCTTTTTGAGCGCGGACCCTGTGCCAGTACAGAGAACTTCAGTTGAGGCCGAACCGGAGTTCCTAGCTGACATTCGGAAAATCGATGTTACCGCGCAAGACTATGAGCGCGTTGAGCCCACGGCTCCGCATCCTGCGTTTGACGATGAGACTGTAGACCGCGCTGGCGTTGAAGACATTGTAACGAGCGCCCTACCAGATGATCCGCCCCGCGCGCTCAGTGCAGAGCACGTCGCTTGGTGTAGCCGGCGCTATCGTTCTTATGATGAGCAAACCAATTCCTACCGCCCGTATAGCGGCGGAAATCGAGAGTGCATCTCTCCTTATTCCGAACAGACACCCGCTGATGAGGCACCCCACAACGTCGAGCATGCAGAGCTGGCCGCGCCATTTGATCAAGCTGCTCTTGGTACCGAAAGCCTTGATCTCAGCCACATAGAATATTGTTCTGCCCGTTATCGTTCCTACAGGGTCGAAGACAACACGTATCAGCCGTACAATGGCCCTCGGCGTCAGTGCGTGTCTTCTGCCCGTTGACGTTGTGGCTGATGATGCGTGACTGTGTTCACCGGCTTGACACTGCCATCTAGGGGCCGACGCCGCCGTTCTGATCTGGTTGCAGGGGCACGATTCGAACGGGCGACCTTCTGGTTATGAGCCAGACGAGCTACCGAACTGCTCTACCCTGCCAATTATGAGGACTACCCTCTCGTCTACCTTACACGAAGCACGACGCTCGGTTCGCGCCGGAACTTATTCCACCGTCGAGCGGTTGGCCTCCTGTACTCAAGAGGAGATACACGATGGCCAATGCCAGCAAAAAGCACATGGGCCCTGGATCGCAGGGCAAGGGCGACGGCAGCGGTGCAAATACTGAGCTGCAGCGCGAGATGGTTGGCGAGAACGACATCCTGTCGAACCGGGATAAGTCACGCCACTCTGAGGAACGAGGACTTGATGGCAAGCAGGTCCAGAATGAGCAGCGCCAGGATCATGCTGCTAATCGAACCCCGGAATAAGTGAGAAGCTGAATGCCTGACGACAAAGATAACCAAGGTGCTCAAGATCGAGCGCGCGTCTCTGCCGATCAACCTTATGAAGTCTCATACTTTGCACAGAAGCACGGGATCCCACAGGACAAGGCCCGGCAGATAATCGAGCAGCATGGCCCATCTCGTGCGGCCTGTGATGCTGCTGTGTCTTCCGGGCGCTAGACCCTCCAAAGAAAAACCCGCCTGATCACTCGGGCGGGTTCTGGACGCAATTCTGCGAATACGCAAATCATTACCATAGCTGACGTCACCTATCAACCGTGACGTGAGGCCCCTTGTTGACTGTAGTGGAGAACCAATCGCTCCAACCCCATGCGAAGGAGCTGAGATGGAATGTCGCGCACCACGTTCGCACGCTCAGCGACCTCCTTGAGCGACATGCCCATGCCGCACACTGCATCCATGACGCTTACAATCTCCGGGTAGACCAAGGCATCACGGGCCGCGGCCATGATCTTGTGATTGTCGATCAGATGGTCAGCGATGGAAGCCGCGACGCCGCCACCGTCGACACGCTCCTGGACGGTTCCGGTCTTTAGACCTTCTCTCGCCGCAAGTTCAAAGTCGGCCCGGTACCGCTCGCCAGCTTCCCGCTGCTTTTGCGTCAAGCTCAAGATGCCCTTGAGTGGATCAACGTTGCGAACTCGAACGATGCCACCCTTGCTCAAGTCGTATTGGCGCGACGCTTCGGCCGTGCCAACCGCCAATCGGTAACGCCCAAACTGATCAAGATGTAAGGCTTCGAAATGACCGACAGCCCTGCGAGCTCGCACCTGTTCCTTCTCCTGCTGAGAGATCGTAGGTCGCTTTTGCTTCGCTTGGGTCTTTTTGCTCATGTGCGCCTCGCTTGCTGCTTGAGATAGTGTCGTCGTTCGGGAGTAATCCGCGCAAAGGCCGGGCGCCAATTGATCGCGGTGCGCAGACACACGCCAGGTGGTTCGATCCGATACCAGCGCCCATCATGGTCGAGGAAATAGCGACCGGGATCCGCGTCGAAGCACCCGACCATGTCGTTGAATAGAAGCTCGCAAACAGTGCCATCTGGCTCGGCCTCAGGCATAGGGCGCCAAGGGTTCATGCGATCGTAGGCTTGACGCGCCCTGCGCTCGGCAATGGTCATGCACTCACCTTCTTTCTCCACGTGTTGACGGTCTGGGGGCTCACTCCGACGCGGCGGGAAATCTCTCGATCTGAAAGTTCTGGGTAACTGTCCAACATGGACAAGACCGCCGCGCGCTTGTCTGCATTGGTACGGCGTCCAGAGTGGACGGGTCGCGTAGTCCTGGCCTCTGCCGCTGCTCGAAGGATCCGAAAATCGCCAAACAGGCGTGACCACTCCGGATCGTCAAAGATCTGTTCGTCGATCCATTGCTGCTGCCAGTCGTAGGCTTTGTAGTGGAAGCGCGCCTCGAGATCGTCCCATGTTTCGGCGGGCTGCGTTCTCATCACGTCGCGCAGTAATTCGACCCGCAATTCAATCGGCAAATCGAAATAGTATTCGTGATGGTCGTAGAAATGAGCCCTATCGCGGTTCAGCTTGTCCCATACTTTCAGCTCCTCGAAAGCTCCGCGGATGCCGATCGGGAATGGAATGGCTGCTTTGATCGCTGCGATTGCTTCCGGGTTCACGTCTTCAAGCTTGAAGGAATGTCCTGCTATGCCAGCAAACTCTTTGGCGCCTTGCCTTTGGGTGCCGCACACATCGAGATAGGAAAATCGTCTTGTAACGAATGGCTCGCCTGCTTCCAGCAGAAGCAATTCGCTTGGCGTTGGATCCATGAACTGCCGAACGCTGCCGAACTCCTGAAGTATTTCAGCGCGCCGTTTTGCATACCGGTCTTGCCGCTCAGCGCGCTTCGCCGCTTCTCTCGCCTTGTACCCAGGCTGCTTCGCCTCCATCCAGTCGTTGAAGCCGTCGATAAAATTTGCCGGCTTTGCCGCAACCGCCCTGTCCATTTCGGACACAGCCTGCTCAAGCGTCATTCCTGCCCGTGCGGCGAGCTTGCCAGCATGAATACGCGCCGCTGCACGCTCGCCCTCGGTTGCGCCGCCCTTCATCAAGGCGTGGATCTTGCGGAATTTCACCGTGTCCAAATTGGTCACGCTGCTTGCCTCCGCTTCTTCCGGGTTTTCCTGAACCACTGCACCGCCAGCGCCCGCCAGACCGGCACCTTCTGCGCCACGCTGAACACCTTCGCTTCGTGCTCGGCGGCCTTTCCGCTCATCTGGATTTCGCGCGTCAGATCCTCGGGTTCGAACTGGTCGCAATATTCCGGCTCGGACATCAGGAACTCAGCGGCCTTGATGTGGTCTGCAGCGATCGGGGCCAGTTTGGCCTGAGCCAAAACCTCAAGGATCATCCGGGCCCGCATGATGCCGCGCTTGTCGACCAGAGCCTTGATTGCCGAGATGGAGATAGTTTCAGCCGGCTTGAAGTCCGATCGGCTGGGCGGCGAGCGCATGATCGTCACCCCGGCACGCTCACATGTTTTCAACACGTCGAGTGCGTCGACATCCCCAGCGGTAACCTCAGCGAAGAATACCTGCAGCGGCGTGACCGCAACACGCTGGGTGTTCTGGCCAACGAACGCAGCAGCCTGGGCCGATATCTCAGCCGCCTCAACGATCATCACCGGGATCATGTCGATGTCCGGATGACTTGCCGCTGCGATCGCCGTGTGCTGCCCGTCGAGCACCTTGAGGACCGTTCGGCCGTCATGCTCCGCATACGCGCAGATCGGGGGCTTGTACTTCGTCCAGTCGAACGCCTCGACTATGCGCCTGATTTGGCGAAGGCCGCGCTCTCCGACGCTGCGCTGATAGGCAGGGTCAACGAACAAGGACCGCGGATCGACACGCTCGCAGATGGGTTCGCCAGTGTCGGGAGCCGCTGTGTCAAGATCAGAGATGTTGATGGGTTCGATGGTGCGCAGGTTCATGCGATGTCCTTCCTGTTGAAAGGCACCACGTTCGAACTCAGAGAAACTTCATCACGGACCCCATTCTTACTTGGGGTTATAACTGAGGGGTAATAGCTACTATTTTCTGGAGGGACAGAACTACAAATTCTGGAGGGACAGGGTGCCTTTTGTCCCTCCATTCTGTGCAGGGACAAATTGACTTCTTGTCCCTCCATATTCTGGATGGATGACGTCGCGCGTTTTCCGGCTTTCTTCTGTCTTTCCGCTTCGCGATGATAGGCTGTCATCGCATCGACATGCTCTATGGCTTCATCGCGCCACGGGTTGATCAGCTTATAAGTTGCCACTTTACCGCCGCTGCGAACGGCGATCAGGTACGCGCGCTTTTCTGAGTTATCACCGAGCAATCGGCCCCGGCTTTTCCAGAACTGCCCGTGGCTGAGTCCGGTTTTGGCCATGGCCAGCGAGGCAGCTAGCCACGTCCGGTGCGATGGCCACGCCATTACCGCGACATAGGCTGATAGAAGCTTGAAATCCGCAGGCGTCAGCATGGGATCGGCATTCGCAGTCTCGATCAGGTCGAGCTTGAACGAGGCCTTGGACCTATCCAGTTCCTTCTTCATGCTGCGCGCCTCCCTGCCATCACCGACGTCAGAATGCGCTGCACTGCGAAGATGCTTTCCGCTTGGTGCATGTCATTGAAATCCGTTTGAATGACCGGCGGCATGGCGAACGGCAGACCGGTTTGTTTTGCGTAATGTTCGCCTGTGCCAACACCGCCGAACTGAGGCAGGGGCTTGTCATGGTCTGCCGCTACAAACGCCCGTCCATTGACCTGGCGTGCGACGGCGTGAATGTTTGAGGCAGAGAAGCAACACAGGACCGTCGCCTGGATCTTCAAGCCCCTCAGCGCGGCCCTGACAGTCAGCCCGGTCGCGAAGCCCTCACACAGCCACGTATAGACGCCAGTGGCGATGCGGTGCGATGCGCCGCCGATCTCACCGCCGAAAAGAAACTTCTTTGTTCCGTCTTCCCATATCAACTGAACGCTGGTGACCGCTCCGTCACGCCGCGCCGGCACGATAATGGCGTTCGAACCGGCGACGAGGTAGCTAGCGCCGATGTCGCGTACGGCCTGTGCGCCGATAACAGCGACAAGCTCGTCTCGAAAGCCTTTCGCGGCGAGATAAGGATGCGTGGTCGTCCTCGACTGAGCGATGAGGGCACTCGCCTGACGCGCCGCGCGCGCTGCGTCCTGTTCGGCCTTCTCCTTGGCCTTGGCGACGTCGTGGGCAATTGCTCTCTGCTCCTTAATTGATAAGCCATCACGAAGCGCCACCGTTGATTTCTCGCCGGTCTGCCAGTTCCAGGCAGTGACATAGTGCTCATTGACGATAAGCCTGCCGTCGCCCTTGCCCTTTTTGCCGGCAAGCGTATCGGTGCTCAGCCATTTACCGAATGCGGCCTTTCGCGGTGGTTGAATGCCGACATCGGCGCAAGCTTGCTCGATCGCGTCGTCAACCGTCATGCCGCAGCCCTCCGCTTGTTGGTCTTGCGGAAGCGCTTCACCTCTCGCTCGATGAGCGACCATTCATCGGGCAGCACGTCCCTCGGATCGCAGACAGAGTCGTAAAGGCCGTAGGGCAGCTTGCTGCCTGGATAGATGCCGGCCCACACGCCATATGCCCATTTGCGTGCTCGGTCCTCACCACCGCGACTGTTCGCCAGCGTATACGTGAGTGCGGCGTTCCATATCCGCTTCGGACTTTGCAGACATTCTGCGCGCAGACCCTGTCGTGGTTGGAATGCGGCTTTGATGCTGACCTCGAAGTCGACCAGTTCACCTTCGACGGTCTGGATTTCACCGCGCTTCGGGCGTTCCCATCCGCAGGATTGACACGTGGTCGACGCCGGCAGCATCTCCATCCCGCAGTCGCTGCAGAAATATTTCGACTTGATTTTCTCCGCCGGCTCGCGCGCCTCGCTGTCCTTCTTTTGCGCATTCGACAGACTGTCGACGCCGTTCTCGTAGAGCCACGCGGTATCTTCTGCGAAGGCGATGCAGTTGCCGGAGTGATCCAGCCAAAGCCCGAACTCCTTGCCGGGCGAGGTCCGCATGACCCTGCCCATTTCCTGAATGTGGTTCGAGAATGCCTTTCGGTACGGACGGCAGGAGATGCCGACCAGCACGTCGGGCACGTCAAAACCCTTGGTCAGGACTGCGCAGGAGACGAGGCCATGGATGGCGCTGTCGGGCTTCCTGAACTCCTCGATCTTGGCGTCCCGGCTGCCGTCGGCAGCATCGAGGTAGCTGATCTGCTGGAAGTTGTAGCCGGCCTCGGCAAACTGGCGGCAAAGCTCTTCGCCATGGCGGATGGACGGCGAAAACACGATAGTCTTGGCCGGACCACCGAAGAACTTTGCCGTCTGCTGGACCCACGTTTGCACGACGTCGCCGATGATCGTGATGCCGCGTGAAGCGGCTTCCTCGTCCTCATACTCGCCGGTGAACTTCTTCTTCGCCCCCGTCATATCAGGCGACACGCACGCCTTGATCTTGAGGGGCGACAGGTATCTGTCAGCGAGCAGCCGGTTGACCGTCGCGCCGTTGACCAGGCCGCCCCAATACTCCGCCATGCCGGCGGTGAACGGGGTCGCGGTAAGGCCGATGATCTTGGCCTTCGAATATTCCTTCAGGCGCTCAAGCGTCTTCTGATACTGGCTGTGACACTCGTCGTAGAAAATGAGGCCCGGCTCCTCGCCGAACTCCCGACGCTCGAACGTCTGGATCGTCATGATCTGGACGTTCTCTTCCGGCGCATACCGGTCGTTCTCTGCGTTGGCACCCTGCACGACGCCATGGGCGATGCCGTATTCTCGGAAGCGGTCACTGGTCTGCCTCGCGAGCGTCACCCGGTCGACGAGGAACCAGACGCGCCTTCCTTTCTGTAGAGCTAGACGGATGAGGTGGATCGCTGTCTCGGTTTTGCCGAATGCGGTGGGCGCGACGAGCACGATCCACGACGCGCCAGTTCGCAGCTGCTCGCGAAGCTGCTCCTCGACGTGCAGCTGATGGGGGCGAAGCTGCAGCTCTTTCATGCCGCGCGCTCCCGTGGAGCCGCATCCATGATCTCCAGCGCCTTGTTGACGAACCAAGTCCAATCGGCCGGATTCGTCTCCGGCGGGCAGCTGGCAAACAGCAATCGGGCGAGGCGATCAGCATCTTGCCGCGCCATTCCGCCGTCATGCTCTATGATCGCGGCGCGTTCCTCGACGCTCCCTTCACGTTCGACAAAGGCCGCTATCTCCCGGCCATTCTGCCGAATGAAGTCGAGCGCGCCTTCCGGCAGTTTCTCCCGGTTGATAACGATCAGCCGCCCGCCGTCGATCATGACATTCGCGCCGAGCGCCCGGATGCGCTGGAGGATCGCCCCGGCATCAGCCATTGACGATCTCCAGTGTCTGAAGATCAATCTCGGTGTTTCTGGAGTAGCCGTGCTTGATCGCCTGTGCGTTCCAGTATTTCGCAGACTTCATCCACGAAGCCTTATCCTCGCTCTCGCGATACAAGCGGCTTTCGAGAGCGCTGATTTCTGCGTCCTTGCCGGCGATCACCTTGTCGAACCCGCCCTGAGCGAACTGGACCTTCATCTCGCCGTAGAGCTTGTTTTCGGCGGTCAGCCGCGCGACGTCGGTCTCCAGAGCGGCATTAGCTTCGCGTAGTTCTTCAATCTCTGCCCTAAGCGCCTCAACGTCGACTGGTTGAGCTTTACGCGCAGCTATCGCCTCGGCCTTAGCCTGCTGCATCGCTTGGACTTCTGGTGATAACGCTTCGCGTGTTCGATCGCGGGAGGCATCGTTTTCCGCTCGCTTTGCAGCATCAACGACTGCCTTTCGGAGCGCCGCCTTGTTCGGCTCCAATCCTTGGGCAAGACGGGCGTCGAGCGCGCGGCGGGCTATGCCCGGCTGAGCGACTTCGGCGTCACGGAATTGGCGGGCTTCGGAAAGTTCCTGCTTCGAAAGGCCAACGTCTCCAATGGTTGGCTTTTCAAGGTCAGGGTCTGCGACCTTGAAATTTCGTGCGCCGCCATGTCCGGCGAGTTCACCGCGCTCAACAGCACCATCATATTCATCGGCCAGGCGGCGCTTTGCCATCGCCTCAATTTCGAGAGCGTCGGCCTGCGCACGGTGCGCGGCAGCGACCAGTTCGTCATGAGCGCCCTTGGCCTTAGCCATGCGAGCGGCTTTCTTAGCCGCGTCATACACGATCGACGCGGTGTCGTGAGCATCGAGAACTTCCGCCGCCGTAGTGGCACTGGCAAGTTGACGGGCCGCTTGCTGAACAAGGCTAGGGAGCGATGCGGTTTCGATAACAGCGAGATGGTTCATGCCGCCTCCCTCCGCGCTGCCGCTTGGGAGAGTGCGTGCAAAGTTACGCCGTCAAGGCCGCGCTCATTCGCGCCCCTGACCATATCTGTCCAATAGCGGGCTGGAACGCTGTCCCGCTTGATCATGTTGGTGACGGCCTGGGGCGTAGCCCCGATGTCGGTCGCGAAGGCGGCTCGCGTAGGCCAAAGATTAACCATTTGGATGAAAGACATGCGAAATCTATACGAAATGTGTAATATCACGTCAACACGTTATGTGTAGATTTCCGGTGTAGAATGATGGCCTGTGGATGTTGGAGTATACGAAATGAAGAACACGCCGCATGAGCGCCTACAAATAGCTCGAGAAAAGGCTGGGTTCCGGAGCGCGGCAGATGCGGCCCAAAACTTTGGATGGGGCTACTCAACCTATGCATCGCACGAGAATGGATCCCGGGGCCTTCGACTGGATTCTGCAAGAAAGTACGCGCGCGCTTTTGGGACCACTCCGGGCTGGCTACTCACAGGCTCCGATAAGGAGGCGGAAGACCCCCGTTTAGTGCCCTCTATCCCAGTTATTGGAAAGGTAGCAGCCGGCGTGTGGCTCGAAGTAGACGGCAACGTCGCCGAGGATGACTATCCGGTTATTCCGGCCGCACCATCTGCAGACTATCCGCCTGACAAGCAGATAGCAGTTGAGGTCAACGGACCCAGCATGAACAAGATTTTGCCAGATGGAGTTTATGCCATTGGCGTACCCCTTGAGCACGCCAGGTCGCCCCGGAATGGTGACGTGGTCGCCTTGCGCAGAATGCGCGCGGGCCTCGTCGAGACGACGATCAAGCGGTACCTCGAGCGAGGCGGAGATATACTGCTGATGCCGGAGAGTGACGACCCGCGCTACCAGACGCCAATCAATATGCATGCTCCCGAATGCGACACTCAAGTCGAGGTGTTCGCGCTAATCATAGGCAGCTATCGCCCGATCTGATTACGCAAAAGGTGTATTTCTGGGTTGACCGCTACACATAACGTGTAGTAGATGGTTAATACCACACCCAACCCGGAGACATATTGATGGATACGAACGGCACCACGCGGGTGAAAGGCGAAGCTGTACCTGTAGCGGCGACTCCGATTGTCGCCCTAGCATCTCGCCTCGACGACGCGATGACCCTTTACAGCAAGGCTGAGGTCATCTCATGGGAGAGCCAGCAGGACGATAACGGCACCAAGTGGGCAAGCGTGTCCGCTTCGAAGCACGCCTACGATGAAGAGCTCGCCTTGCGATCGATGATCAGCATGGTCAAGGCCGAAAGTCTCGAGGATGTGGCCATTCAGCTTACCTATGCGTGCGTCTATCTCGACCTGCTTTGGGACCAGCTCTCTTGCGATGAACTGACCTTCAACATCAAGCAAGACTATCGAGCACTGCTACGCCTACTGCATTCCGCCCGGGACTTCGCCTGTGCATCAGTCGCCAACCCGCCATCTGACGCCTCATCCACGGTCGACCACACCAACCCCTGGACCCATATCGAGGCCGTCAAGCGCAGCGAGGTGAAGGCATGAGCGTCCTAGAGCAACTGAAAGGCCGCGCTCACGCCGAGGGTCAAGCCGCGCTGGCCGCAGTTGAAGCCACCACAAGCGATCTAGCCGAGCAATTGCGCAACATTCATGGCGGCGAATGGCGGATCACGATCGACCACCAGTTCCAACTCGTCATCTTGGCAATGAGGGCGCGTTCATGAACGTCACCAATCAACTTCTGAGACTGCCACTGATGGCCCTCGCTGCTGCCCACGCGGTGTCGCGGGAATTATGGCACGCAAAGTATCGCGGCCGCGATTTAGAGTGCGAAGGTGAGAGCTACGAGGCGTTCAGAATCACTGGCGAAGCGATCATTGCCCTTCCATGCCAGTCAATCGACGCGGTGAGGGACAAGGTCAATCTGATCCTCAGTGATGACGCACTCCTTGAGACACTGACCCTCGGAGACGACGAAAGTGCCGTGATCCCCTTGTTGCGGTCATTCTTGGGTGAAGGAGCATTGGCATGACCACGGCACAGATCCTCCTCCTGCTCTTTGCTATCGGGTGCCTATGGGTTGGGGGTGAAGCATGACTCCCACTAAGAGCTTTTCTCTTACCTGCTGTGTGGGCATCACGATCTGCGCTCTGTGGATCGCCATCACATGGAGGGCGCTGTCATGATCTGTGGCGCGATTGCCGTTTTGGTTTCCCGTCTACGTGCGAGGCTCTGGAACCGTCGCGCCCGGCTTGAGATCGAACGGCAAAAGAATGAACCCGGGTACGCGTTCCGACGATGGCTGCGGAACAGGAGCCGACTATGAGGAAAGCGGAGATCCTTCCCCAAAGCTTGGCGCCAGTTGGCATCAACCGGGAGCAGGCCGCAGAACTTATTGGTGTGAGCGCAACCCTGTTTGATCGGCTTGTAGCAGACGGCAAAATGCCTGACGCGCGAATGCTGTACGGCCGACTGGTTTGGGATGTGGCGGAAGTCGTCGCAGCGTTTCGTGCTTTACCACATCGTTCGGTTTCGGTTGACGCCAGGTCTACGGAGGGCAATCCTTGGGATTGATGCCTAAGAAGCTGCCCAAGGGTGTATCTATCGACCGGGACCGACACGGCAACGTGCGGCTCTACTTCCGCATGGCTGGAAAGCCTAAAGTGCGACTGAGGGAGGCGCCGGGAACGAAAGAGTTCGACCAGGAGGTTGCCTGCGCACGTCTGGGGATCCCCCACGTTGTCAAGTCAGAACCTGCAGAGCCCCTTCGCGATACAGCGTCTGAGGGATCTTTCCAATGGCTTGTCCAGCAATACCACACACGGGCATTGGTAAAGCTTGCGCATGCCGTGATGGGGCGGCGGAAGCGCATCCTCGACGAGGTATGCGAGAGTAAGCATAAAGGGAAGCGACGCGGCGCTCTGCCCTATGCACTGCTCGAGCGCAAGCACGTTCTAGAAATTCGAGACGAGCTCAGAGCGACGCCGGGCGCTCAAAACGACATCGTGAAAACGATATCAGCGATGTACGGATGGGCCGTTGAATCTGATTTGGCGAAGATTAACCCGGCGCTGGGCATAAAACGTCTGCGATCCGGAGACGGCTTCCACACTTGGAGCCGCGAAGAAGTTGCCCAATTCGAAGATCACCATCCGGCAGGATCCAAAGCTCGCTTGGCCCTTCATCTTGCGATGTTCACAGGCTTGCGGCTGTCTGACTTAGCGATCGTCGGGCGGCAACATATTCGGAACGGGTGGCTCACAATACGCCCTGGCAAGACGAAAAAGTCTTCCGGGGTCTTGGTGGAGCTGCCAGTTATTGCGCCGCTTCAGGCAACGATCGATCAGTGCAAGACGGGCGACCTGACGTTTCTTGTCACCGAGTTTAACAAGCCATTCTCCGTCAACGGCCTGGGGAACAAAATGCGCCAGTGGTGCGATGAGGCAGGACTACCCCAGTGCTCGACACACGGCCTACGAAAAGCTGGCGCGACTATCGCCGCGGAGAACGGCGCGACCGATGAAGAGCTGATGGCAATATTCGGCTGGACCACGAAGCAGCAGACCACCCACTACACGAAAAACGCGAGCCGAAAGCGGATCGCTGCTGGCGCTGCGCACAAGCTGATCCCAGAACAAAAAATGGACGAAACTGTCCCACCGAAAAACGCGATGGTTAAAAGTGGGACAAAAACGGTAAATTAATCAATAAAATCAAGGGAGCTTGGAACCCTTGGTGCCCCTGGCCGGGATCGAACCAGCACTCCTTGCGGAACTCGATTTTGAGTCGAGCGCGTCTACCAATTCCGCCACAGGGGCCCTTAAAAGGGTCCGGTAAATCACCGGATGTGGCGGGACTATACGAGCCAAGGGCGTCTCGTCAATTCCCATTCGTCAGCTTCTTGCGAAAGGTTCACGGTTTCGCGAAAAAACAGGTGCCCCATTGCTCGCTCTGGGTCTGTGTGGTGAAAGAAGCTAGTGCGCCGCATGGATTTGCTGAACTGATCCCGGGTCCAGGTTGGCCGTTCAACGAGCATGGCCCGAAGGGCCAGGGATAGAGACGAGGCAGGAATGGCGCTAACCTCTGCAACAGGTCGCACGCAAACGGTCGGAGCAGCGATCCTGGCTGCCGGCATGGCGGTTACCGTAGGGACGGCGCTGGGTTTCCAGCACATAGGCGGCTACATCCCGTGCAAGCTCTGCCTGGAACAGCGCGTGCCCTATTATATCGGCATTCCGGTCATGCTCCTGGCGCTGGCGTCGTCCGTACTTAGACTACCGCCTGTCGCGACCAGAGGTCTGCTGCTTATCGGTGCCCTGCTGATGAGTTGGGGCGCCTCACTCGGTGTCTATCACTCTGGCGCCGAATGGGGCTTTTGGCCGGGACCTACGGATTGCGGCGCCGTTCCTGCTCCAACAGGCGGAAGTGGCAGCCTGCTTGATCAGCTCAATGCGGTGATCCCACCTTCCTGCGATCAGGCGGCAGGACGTTTTCTTGGCCTGTCCTTCGCCGGTTGGAATGTTGTCGCGAGCGTTATCCTCGCCGTCATCGCGTATGTCGCAGCCTTCCGGAAAGACTGAAGCGGTGCGTTACGGCTCCAGCTCGACATCCCAATAGAGAAAGTCCATCCAGCTTTCGTGGAGATAGTTGGGTGGAAACAGCCTGCCATTATTGTGCAAATCTTGGACGGTTGGCTGGAAGGGCGCCTGTCTTGGCCACATCTTCGCCTGTGCCGGCAGCATCCCGCCCTTCTTGAGGTTACAAGTTGAGCACGCCGCCACGATGTTCTGCCACGTCGTCGCTCCGCCACAGCGCCTTGGGGTAACATGGTCGAACGTCAGTTCATCATGTGCGCCACAATATTGGCACTGGAAACGATCGCGAAGAAAAACATTAAATCGCGTGAAAGCCGGATGACGCGATGGCTTGATGTAGTTCTTGAGACAGACAACACTCGGCAGCTTCATCTCGAACGAAGGCGACGACACCGAATGCTCATATTCGGCAACGATGTTCACACGATCGAGAAACACCGCCTTGATCGCGTCCTGCCAGGACCACAGCGACAAGGGGTAATAACTGAGCGGGCGGTAATCCGCGTTCAGCACCAGTGCCGGCAGGCTGTCTGGTGACACTGCTATCGTCACAAACGTTCCTCCTTGGGCATCGCAGTTCGACGATGCGGATACTCTAATCCTCCTGTTGCAGAATTGTGAAGCAGGAATCGCAGCTGAAACGCATGTCTTTTCCCTTGTCACCTTGGATTAATCTACAGCATCAATAGTTGGTGCAGCTTCACGCCCCCTCCATTTCCTCCAATGAGCCCAGAATAGCCGCGCAGCCACTGATCTCCATGGCGACCACGACTCGGCGATGACTGTGAGTTCTTTAGACGAGGGGCGCGAATCAAGGCCGAGCGCGTCAGCGACAGCCCCCTGGAGAGCAACGTCGCCCGCCGGGAAAACATCGACGTGCCCTGCTGCAATCAGCAGATAGACATCTGCCGTCCATGGGCCGATCCCATGTATTGAAGTCAGCTTTGCTCGCGCCTCGCCTGCAGAGAGGTCCGCGAGCTGAGAAAATTCGAGCTGACCATCAATGACGGCTCTGGCGAGCGCGGTGAGAGTGGTTTGCTTTGGACGAGACATTCCGGCAGCACGAAAAGGCTCATCCCCGCATGCAAGTACCGACTCAGGATCAAGTGGGTCGACCAAGCTTGAAAAACGCCCGAGGATGGCATCGGCGCTGGCGCGCGAAATCTGCTGCGCGGTGATGATGGAGACCATTGCGGCAAAGCCCGGAGGCGAACGCCGCAGCGGGATCGGGCCTGCTTCGTCAATGATGCGCTGCAGGCGCCGGTCCGTTGCTGCCAGCGCGGCCAGACCTTCAGTGATGTCAGCGTCTGACTCGATCCTGCGCAAACTTCCCTCCAAAAACGCTTGCCGGCATCTGCAGAGATAAGTAGCAATCAGGGATTGGTCATCACAACCCGCTTTGCGCCAGCCCCATGACGCGTCCTGTCTTCCGCTTTGCGCCCAGCCCGAATGGCGAGCTCCATCTCGGCCATGCCTATTCTGCGCTTCTCAACGATCGCATGGCAAAAGAGGCTGACGGACGGCTCCTCCTGCGCATTGAAGACATAGACGTGACGCGTTGCACGCGTGATTTCGAGCAGGCGATTTACCGGGACCTCAACTGGCTTGAGGTCGGTTGGGAAGAGCCAGTCCGCCATCAGTCCGAGCACTTCGAAGATTACGCAGGCGCCCTTGAATCGCTGGCCGATGCTGGCCTTGTCTACCCATCATTCATGAGCCGGGGCGAAGTGCGCGCGATCATCACGGAAGCTGAAGAAGCTGGTAGAGACTGGCCGCGCGATCCAGACGGGGTCCCGCTGTTCCCATCGACGGAACGGAACCTCAGCGACCGGGAACGCAAACGCCGCATTGCCGACGGCGAACCCTTTGCCTGGCGTATCAATGTCGATGAAGCGATGCGGCACGCCGGGCAGACACTCTTCTGGATCGAAGGTGGTGCCGGACCGAAAGGAGAGACGGGCGAAATCCCTGCCACCCCACGCGCATGGGGAGACGTCGTGATAGCGCGCAAGGAAGTGCCCACGAGCTATCACCTCTCCGTGGTCATCGACGACGCGCTTCAAGGCATCACCCACGTCGTTCGCGGCAAGGACCTCTTCCAAGCCACCGCTTTGCAACGGTTATTGCAGGAACTGCTCGGGCTGAACGCACCAGTCTACTTCCATCACGATCTGGTGCTCGGCGAAGACGGCCACAAACTCTCGAAAAGTCGACGCGACACAGGGCTGAATTCCCTTCGTGAGGCCGGGCTGACGCCCAGCGACATCAAGCGGATGGTGGGGCTCGCCTGACGCGCCTGTAGCGCTTGAAGACGGCCTTCACGAACAACGACATAGCCAGGCAGGAAAATCCGCTGATCAGCGCGTTGCCGATCATTGATCGGTTGCCTGGTGCCTGCTCGACGACCATCGGGATCAATACCTCGCCAATGACGATGCCTCCCATCAGGATGACGGCATTCCCGGTCGCACCGAAGCCATCCTCGTCAAGGATCGCGTTCAGCCCGATGGACACAGAGGCTGCAAGAAGACCCATCCCCCCAAGTGCCATGACGACGCCCAGCGGCTCAAGATACAACAACAGATTCGATCCCCCGTTGGCTGGATCAAATCCCCGCAATAAACCCCATCGAGAAACAAAGGATGCGCCGCAAATATTACCTTTTGCTTGCGTTGGGTAATGCTATGGGGGCATGCCCGCAATAGCTGCTGAACTGGACCCTTTCTGACATGAACCGTGCCGTACGCGTCATTCCGCCCCTTTTTGTCATACTGTGGGCGACAGGCTTCATTGGCGCGCGTTACGCGATGCCATGGGCAGAGCCTCTGAGTTTTCTGGCAGCCAGGTTCGCGTTGGCTGCGGCAATCATCGGCTGCCTTTTGCTGGCGCTGTCGGTGCGCCGCCTGACATCCCGCCAGGCCATACATGCCGCATTTGCCGGCGCATTGATCCATGGCGCTTATCTGGCAGGTGTCTTTTGGGCGATCCGAAACGGGATGCCTGCGGGCCTTTCCGCCCTGATCATCGGGTTGCAGCCATTAATCACCGCGGTGATGGCCGGATGGGCCCTGGGAGAAAGGGTCATGCCGCGTCATTGGGCAGAGCTTGCCGTGGGCTTCATCGGCATTGTCATCGTGCTTGCGCCGAAGTTCGGTGACGCCCTCGGAGGGGTGACGCTCCTTACATTTGCGGCCTGCGTCGGCGCGGCCTTTGCAATCAGCGCCGGTACCATCTGGCAGAAAAAGTTCGTCGGAAGTGCCGATCTGGTGAGCGCGACTTTGTGGCAATATCTTGGGGCGGCCGCGCTGATGGCGGTCGGGGCCCTCGCATTTGAAACCCGCACCTTCATCTGGAATGGCGAACTTATCTTCGCGATGGCATGGCTCGTGCTCGTTCTGTCAATCGGAGCGATCTTCTTGCTGATGACAATGATCCGGCAAGGAGAAATGGCGAAGGTCGCGTCGCTGTTTTACCTTGTTCCAGCCGTGACCGCGATCATCGCCTGGTTCCTGTTCGGTGAGACGCTATCTCCCGTCCAGCTTGCCGGAATGGCGGTCACCACTGTCGGCGTCTGGCTGGCAACGCGGTCCTAATCGGGCAGTCGGGCCACCTTGGCTCTCGCGTCAAGATAGCGACGAATTGCGGCATTCAGCTCACCACCAAGAATGAAGATCGCGGACACGATGTAGAGAAAAACCAGCGCGATCATGATCGATGCGAGGCCAGCATAGGTCGTCACATAGGACGAAAAGTAGCCGAGATAGGTCGCGAACACGGTAGATCCCACCACCCAGAACACCAGGGTAAAGATCAGCCCCGGCCAGATTTCGCGCAAACTGCGACGTCCGGCTGGCAGCCACAGATGAACGGCCACGAGCGCGAGCACGATCACCGAGGAAGCGATGATAAAGCGCCAGATGGTGATTGTGCCGAGATAGGGCCGGATCCAGGGCAGATGCCTCTGCGCAATATCTACCGCGATCGGCGCAACGACGAGAAGAGAAGACACAATCAGAAACCCGGCAGTGGCAATGATCACAAAGGCAAGGCTCTGCGTCCGCAGCCACAGGATGGATCTGGTATCGATAACCCGGTAGGCGCGGTTCAGCCCGACCCGCAACGCCTCGATCCCGTTCGTCGCAAAGAAGGCTGCCGCTACGATGCCAACGGTCAGGACATCGCCACGCGGGACGGTAAGAACCGTCGCGACTTCCCGCGCTATCGGCTCGGCGATCTGGTCTGGCCAGGTGTCGAACACCAGGTGCACAGCCGTATCGGAAAAAGCCTCTGCCCCGAGGAAGCTCGCAAGCGAGGTGGCAAAGATGAGGAAGGGGAAAAGAGCCATCAACGCCGACAGCGCCAAATGGCTTGCGAGGGCCCATCCATCATCATTGTTAAAATGTCCGAGAGCGTCTCCAAGGACGCGTTTCGTAACAGCAAGTGAGCGAAGCATCTTTCCGGCCGATTGTATCGCTGGCGCGAATATGGGAAGGAATGCCTTGAAAAGGCAAGCTCAGGTTTGGGAACGCCCCTTGCCTACACGTAGTTCCGACCTGCGCACCAGGGAACAGCCCCATGTCCACAGCCTTTAACATCATTGCCATCATATTCATGTTCGCGGTCGTCATCGTGCTGATCCGCGGGCTTCTCAACATGATGCGCGGCGGGTCTGGCAACCGGTCGAACAAGCTGATGCAGGCACGCATCATCCTCCAGTTCTTCGCTCTCGTCTTCATCGTGCTGGCGGTCTATTTCGCCGGCGGCCGCAGCTAAGAGGTAAAAATGGTCGTCCTCAACAAGATCTACACCCGCACAGGCGATGACGGCACAACCGCTTTGGTGACCGGCGAGAGGCGTCCAAAGTACGATCTGCGCATTGCAGCCTACGGCACTGTCGACGAAACCAATGCCTGCATTGGAATGGCCCGCCTCCACACCGCGTCCAGCCATCCGGAGCTTGATGCCATGCTGGGCCGCATCCAGAACGACCTGTTCGATCTCGGCGCAGACCTTGCAACACCCGAAACGGATCAGGATTTGGGCTATGAGCCCCTGCGCATCGTTGCTTCCCAGGTGGAGCGCCTGGAGCGCGACATCGACGCCATAAACAAGCCGATCAAGCCGCTTCGCAGCTTTGTCCTTCCGGGAGGATCACCCGCGGCGGCAGCTCTTCATCTTGCCCGCACGGTTGCACGCCGTGCAGAGCGGATGATGGTCGAACTGTCTCACGTCGAGGGAGAAAAAGTCAGCGCGGAGTCGATCAAATACATGAACCGCGTATCGGATTTCCTGTTCGTCGCCTCGCGGGCCGTCAATGACAATGGCGAGACCGACGTGCTATGGGTGCCGGGACAAAACCGTTAGCTCACCCATGCGCGGGAGAGGAGAACTGGCCCCGTGTTCATACCGCTGCATGACGCGAACGAATTCCGAAATATCAAGATTCAGTACGTCACCCTTTCCCTGATCGCGATCAACGTCGTCGCGTACCTGCTGACGACCGTCGGAACGGACGACTTCGTCAACGCGGCGGTCTGGGGGCTCGGATACATACCCTCAACGATCTTCGACATTGCGGAACGTCCGCCGGAAATGGTCATCGTGCCCGATGACTGGACCTTCCTGACCTATTCGTTCCTTCACGGCGATATCTGGCATCTGGGCGGTAACATGCTGTTCCTTTGGGTGTTTGGAGATAACGTCGAGGATGCGCTGGGGCACTTCCGCTATCTCGTCTTTTACCTCGCCTGCGCTGCCGCCGGCGCCCTCGTCCATGGACTGATCGTTCCGGATTCTGAAGCGCCCCTGATCGGTGCTTCAGGCGCAATCGCAGGAATTGTCGCCGCATACCTCATCCTTCACCCACGGGTGAAAATCTGGGTACTTGCCCTCGGCCGAATTCCGCTACGCCTGCCGGCATGGATTCTCCTCGCGCTTTGGATCCTCTTCCAGTTCGCGATGATTTTTGCCGGGGGAGATGAGAGCATTTCCTGGGCTGCGCATGTTGGCGGCATCGTGGCTGGCGCAATTCTTGTGCTGATCCTGCGGCGCAGAAACGTTCCGCTGGCCGACGCGACAGTGGTGACGCCGAAGGCCGTTGAGGTCGAACGTCCAGCACAAGTCGAGCCTCAAATACGTTCGCCCTGGGGGCGTCAATAAGCGCCCCCGTTTCATCCGGTTCGCGGGCGCCAGTTCTATTGACGCGCAAAAGGCGGATGACTACAGCGCTAGAGATGTCGTTTTTCGGCAAGTAAGCGGCCCTGGCAGCTGTTAGCCAGTCCCTGACGAGTTTCGGAAAGGTTTCTTACCCATGAAAGTACTAGTCCCAGTCAAGCGGGTCGTAGACTACAACGTTAAGATCCGCGTGAAGTCGGATGGCTCGGGCGTTGAGCTTGCCAATGTGAAGATGTCGATGAACCCGTTCGACGAGATTGCCGTCGAAGAGGCGATCCGTCTGAAGGAAGCGGGCAAGGTCGAAGAGATCATCGTCGTTTCGATCGGACCGGCTCAGGCGGCTGAAACGATCCGCACCGCGCTCGCCATGGGCGCTGACCGCGGCATCTTGGTCAAGGTTGACGACGTGGTCGAGCCGCTCGCTGTCGCCAAGCTTCTGAAGGGCGTTGTCGAGGCCGAAGGCCCGCAGCTCGTCATCTTGGGCAAGCAGGCGATCGACGACGACGCCAACCAGACCGGCCAGATGCTGTCGGCACTGCTCGGCTGGTCGCAGGGCACGTTCGCTTCGGAGGTCGAGCTTGGCGACGGTTCGGCCAAGGTGACCCGTGAAGTTGATGGCGGCCTGCAGGTCGTCGACATCAAGCTGCCGGCGATTGTCACCACCGATCTTCGCCTCAACCAGCCGCGTTATGCCTCGCTGCCGAACATCATGAAGGCCAAGAAGAAGCCGCTCGATGAGAAGTCGGCTGCCGATTACGGCGTCGATGTTTCCCCGCGCCTCAAGGTCCTGAAGACCGAAGAGCCGGGCGGCCGCAAGGCGGGCGTCAAGGTCAAGGACGTGGCCGAGCTCGTCGCCTCGCTCAAGTCCGCTGGCGTCATCTGATTTCGGGAAAGGGAGTTTTACCAATGGCTATTCTTCTCGTTGCCGAACATGACAACGCAACCCTCTCGGACCAGACCAACAAGGCACTGGCCGCAGCCTCCCAGATCGGCGGCGACGTCGACGTGCTGGTGGCTGGCAAGGGTGCTCAAGGCGTTGCCGATGCTGCTGCCAAGCTTTCCGGCGTGCGCAAGGTTCTCGTGGCCGACGCTGACGAACTTGCAGAGCGTCTCGCTGAGCCGACCGCTGCGCTGATCGTTTCGCTGGCTGGTGGCTATGACGCCATCGTCGCGCCAGCGACCACCACCGGCAAGAACGTCCTGCCGCGCGTTGCAGCGCTTCTCGACGTCATGCAGATCTCGGAAATCACCGAGGTCGTCTCGGCGGACACCTTCAAGCGTCCGATCTATGCCGGCAACGCGATCCAGACGGTTCAGTCGGGCGATGCCACGAAGGTCATCACCGTGCGCACCGCGTCCTTCTCAGCCGCTGGCGAAGGCGGCGCAGCTTCGATCGAAACCGTTGCAGCTGCCGCCAACCCGGGCGTTTCGACCTTCGTCGAGAACAAGCTGTCGGAGAGCGATCGTCCGGAACTGACCTCGGCCAAGATCATCATCTCGGGTGGTCGCGCGCTGGGTTCTTCGGAAAAGTTCGAGGAAGTTATCGTTCCGATCGCCGACAAGCTCGGCGCTGCAATTGGCGCGAGCCGTGCAGCGGTCGACGCGGGCTATGCGCCGAACGACTGGCAGGTCGGCCAGACCGGCAAGGTCGTCGCGCCCGAGCTCTACATCGCCGTCGGCATCTCCGGCGCGATCCAGCACCTTGCTGGCATGAAGGACTCGAAGGTCATCGTCGCGATCAACAAGGACGAGGAAGCTCCGATCTTCCAGGTCGCAGACTACGGCCTCGTCGGTGACCTTTTCACCATCCTGCCAGAACTCGAAAAGGCGCTCTAACCAACGTAGTCGCTTGCAGCGACACGTGCTAAGGAAATCGAGGGCGGGGTAGACAAAGGTCGCCTCGCCCTCTTTCATATGGCGACGAGGCAGGCCTGCGGGTTCGGACGGGATGATATGATGACGGGCAAAATCAAATCGATAGGCATCATTGGCGCCGGTCAGATGGGCGGCGGTATCGCGCATGTATCAGCGCTCGCCGGATATGACGTAAAGCTCTACGACATATCGCCCGAGCGCATCGAGGCCGGGATCGCGACGATCAGCGGCAATATGGCAAGACAGGTCTCATCCGGGAAGATGGAGGAGACTATTCGCCAGCAGGCGCTTGCCCAGATTTCCAGCGCACCTGCATTGTCCGACCTTGCCGACGTCGACCTCGTCATTGAGGCGGCGACTGAAGACGAGACGATCAAGCGCAAGATCTTCGCCCAGCTGTGCCCGGTACTGAACCCCGAAGCCATCCTCGCGACCAACACCTCATCCATCTCGATCACCCGCCTTGCAGCGCAGACGGATCGTCCTGAGCGCTTCATCGGCATTCATTTCATGAACCCCGTTCCGATCATGAAACTGGTCGAGCTCGTGCGCGGCATCGCCACCGAGGACAGCACCTTCGAAACGGCGAAGGAATATGTGGCGAAGCTCGACAAGACGATCACCGTTGCCGAGGATTTCCCAGCCTTCATCGTCAACCGCATCCTGCTGCCGATGATCAATGAGGCGATCTACACCCTCTATGAAGGGGTTGGCACGGTTGAAGCAATCGACACCGCCATGAAGCTTGGAGCGAACCATCCGATGGGCCCGCTGCAGCTGGCGGACTTCATCGGCCTGGACACCTGCCTGTCGATCATGCAGGTCTTGCATGAAGGGCTTTCAGATTCAAAGTACCGCCCCTGCCCGCTGCTGGTAAAATACGTCGAGGCTGGCTGGCTCGGCCGCAAGACCGGCCGCGGCTTCTACGATTATCGCGGCGAACATCCCGTCCCCACCCGGTGAATTTGAGAGGCGAACCAATCAGTTCGCCGCTCGCCTTCGACCCTGCAGTTGCGCCTCGACAGCGGGGTCGATCACAGCGAGCCGCACACGGTCACGACCAAGCTCCTTGGCGACGTAAAGCTGCTCGTCGGCGGCTGAGAAAAGCTCCGCATAGCTCGTCGCCCGGCTGTGAACCGCGCAGCCGACACTAACCGAAAGATTGCGATAGTCGTCGTCGTGGTACGGCGCAAATGGCGCATCCGATACTGCCGCGCGCAACCGCTCGGCCACCTCGGTCGCGACAGGGATCTGCACGTTGGGCAGATAGACCCCGAACTCTTCACCACCGATACGGCCGCACAAATCCTCCTGCCGCATCGAGGCGCTGACCGCACCCGCGATCACGCGCAGGGCCTCATCGCCCCTCTCATGCCCATACGTATCGTTGATCGACTTGAAGTTGTCGGCATCGATGATCAGGAAGGCCCCTTGCGATGTCCTGCGAAGCCAGTCCTCAACGGTCGACTGGAAGCTCCGGCGGTTCAGGCATCCGGTCAGCCCGTCGAGCGATGCGAGATCATTCAGCTTGTGATTTGCGATCGCGAGTTCACGCAGTTTGAGCGAGTGCATAAAGAATAGAGGCGCAGCGATGACAGTCGGCAAGATCGTGGCCGTTATGGCAACTTTGCGAAAATCTTCAGGAGCGAGGTGGGGGAAGGTGAACCAGATGAAGATCTGGCAAATTGCCACACAAACGAGTGGACCAAGGATCGTCCACATCACGACCCGGCGCCAGGCTCGGGGCGAAACGCCTCGAAAGCGTGATAACAATTTTCGCACCTCCTCGCGCCAGCCCCCCAAACTGACCCTCGCAGCTAATCCGTAAAGATCGGGTTAGGCGCCACGACCCGGTTGGGCTTCGTTCAACTGCCTGAATCTGGATTATCGTGCTGCTGCAATCAGGTTCTTGGCGTCCTGGCTGGCCCACTCCGCTGGCCCGTTCATTGAGGCAAGCATGCAGCCCTCCTCGTCGATCAGCAGTGTCACCGGCAGTCCCAGAGCCAGGCCCTGTCGCTTGAGATCGTTAAAAAGCCCGAGCGTGGCGTCCCGGTAATAGCCAAGCGCGTCTACACCGGTTTCCTGGAGGAAGGCTTTCGGCTTCTCATCCCCGCCCGTATCGACATTGACCGCGACCACCTCGAAGGATTCGCTACCGAGCTCCTCCTGAAGCTGGTTCAAGGCGGGCATTTCATGGCGACAGGGTGCACACCATGTCGCCCACAGGTTCAAAAGCACCAATTTGCCGGACAAATCCGCGACACTCATGGGCACGCCATCAGGCGAATTGAATTTCAGGTCGTGGAGCGGGCGAGGCGGTTTGGCGCCCATCATGGCAGCGACTTCGCCCGTGGCGGCCTCGTTTACCCGATCCGCACGCGGCTGCTTTGCCGCACAAGAGCTTTCTGCGGTACTCAATTGCGCTGTGTTGTTGCCAGAGCTGCCACCCATCACGTATACGCCGAGGGCGCCTGCGAACATGCCGGCCGCGACGGCGACCGCGATCAAGCGGCCCGTCGGCAGATGAAACTTTCCGTTTGCCATTCCATAAGTCCAGTCAGTTTCCGGGGTCCGGTTAGCACGATGAACGAGAACAAGACCAGCAACCAGATGTGGGGCGGACGTTTTGCCTCGGGTCCAGCCGCGATCATGGAGGCCATCAACGCCTCGATCTCGTTCGACAAGAAGCTTTACGCCCAGGACATTCGCGGCTCCATCGCCCACTCAGAGATGCTTGCAGAGACCGGCATCATTTCCCGTGAAGATCAAGAACAGATCGCTCACGGGCTGAACACGATTTTGTCGGAGATAGAGAGCGGCAAGTTCGAGTTTTCCGCGCAGCTCGAAGACATTCACATGAACATCGAGGCACGGCTTGCCGAGTTGATCGGGCCGGCTGCCGGCCGTCTTCACACCGCGCGTTCGCGCAATGATCAGGTGGCAGTCGATTTTCGTCTGTGGGTCAAGGAAGAGCTGCAGCGTACTGATGCTGCGCTGGTCGCGCTGATTGAAGCTTTTCTGGCAAAGGCCGAAGCGCACGCCGCTACGGTGATGCCTGGATTTACCCACCTTCAGACAGCCCAGCCTGTGACCTTTGGCCATCACTGCATGGCCTATGTCGAAATGTTCGCCCGTGACCTGTCGCGCGTTCGCGACGCGATCGAGCGCATGGATGAATCGCCGCTTGGTGCCGCAGCGCTTGCCGGCACCGGTTTCCCAATCGACCGTCACATGACAGCGAAGGCGCTCGGCTTCCGAGAGCCGTCCCGCAACTCGATCGACAGTGTTTCCGATCGCGATTTCGCATTGGAGTTCATGTCGCTCGCCGCAATTTGCGCAACGCATCTGTCGCGACTTGCTGAAGAGATCGTCATCTGGTCGACCCCGCAATTCGGCTTCATCCGTCTGTCCGACCAGTTTTCGACCGGCTCATCCATCATGCCGCAGAAGAAGAACCCGGACGCTGCAGAACTCGTCCGCGCCAAGACCGGCCGCGTCAACGGCCATCTGATTGGCCTTCTGACCGTCATGAAGGGCCTGCCACTCGCCTATTCCAAGGACATGCAGGAAGACAAGGAAGCTGTCTTCGATGCCGCGGAGACGCTCGACCTCATGGTTGCAGCCATGACGGGCATGGTCAGCGACATGACCATCAACGAGCAGGCCATGAAGAAGGCTGCAGGCTCGGGCTATTCCACCGCGACGGACCTTGCAGACTGGTTGGTCCGCGAAGCAGGAATGCCGTTCCGCGAGGCGCACCACGTCACCGGGCGTGCTGTTGCTCTTGCAGAGCAAAAGAAGGTGTCACTTGAGAAGCTTTCACTCGAAGACCTCAAGGCAATCGACGAGCGGATTACCGACGCTGTGTTCGGCGTGCTTTCGGTCAATGCCTCGGTAAAGAGCCGCGCGTCCTTTGGTGGCACGGCACCGGCGGAAGTTCGTCGCCAGATCCGCTACTGGCGCTCTCGCCTGAAACGGGGTGCAAGGCGGTAAAAAAACCGGTAGAACCCTTTGACTAATTGACGGACGGACGGGCTCATGCGTGCAGGAAATCTGATCAGGACGACACTGTTGCTTGCTGCCGTAGCAGCAGCGGTCACGGCCTGTGGCCGTCGCCCCAGCGAGCTTGAAACGCCATTCGAGGCATCCGAGCGGGCGCGAAAGGAAGCGGAGCAAAACAACGAGCCGCTGCCGCCTGCCCGTTCTCGTCCGGACAACGACAAGCCCTTCATTCTCGACCGCCTGATTTAGGAACCACCAAAGTGGACCATTTCAACTATCGCGACGGCGTGCTCCACGCCGAGGACGTGGCCGTGCCGGCTATCGCCGAGGCAGTAGGCACCCCGTTCTACGTCTATTCCACCGCCACCCTGACCCGCCATTACAACGTGTTTGCGCAAGCGTTCTCCGACATGAACGCCCTTGTCTGCTATGCGATGAAGGCGAACTCCAATCAGGCCGTGATCCGCACGCTTGCAAAATTGGGCGCGGGCGCGGACGTGGTTTCCGAGGGAGAACTTCGGCGGGCACTCGCAGCCGGTATCCCGGCAAGCAAAGTGGTCTTTTCCGGTGTCGGCAAGACCGCCCGCGAAATGGATTTCGCAATCGCAGAAGGCATCCACTGCTTCAACGTCGAATCCCTCCCCGAACTTGAAGCGCTTTCCGCACGTGCAACTGCCGCGGGTCGGCAGGCCCCCGTCTCGCTGCGCATCAATCCGGACGTCGACGCGAAGACCCACGCGAAAATCTCGACCGGCAAGGCCGAAAACAAATTCGGCATTGCCTGGAAGGATGCGCGTGCAGCCTACGCAAAGGCCGCATCGCTTCCGGGTCTGAGAGTGGCTGGCATTGATATGCATATCGGCAGCCAGATCACGGATATGCAACCGTTTGACGATGCATTCCTGCTCCTTGCCGAACTGACGCGCACCCTCAAGGCAGACGGACACGACATTCGCCATGTGGACGCCGGTGGGGGCCTCGGTATTCCTTACCGCACCGACAACAACCCTCCCCCCGTTCCGGAGGACTATGCCCGCGTCGTCAAGAAGCACCTGAAGCCTCTCGGTGTCGACGTGATCTTCGAGCCGGGTCGCTTGATTGTCGGTAACGCTGGCATTCTCGTTTCGGAAGTCATCTTCCTCAAGGAGGGCGAAGCCAAGAACTTTCTGATCGTCGATGGCGCGATGAACGATCTCATTCGTCCGACGCTCTACGAGGCATTTCACGACATCGTCCCGGTCAAAGAAGCCGCGAGCGGTGATCCCCATCTGACTGTCGACGTGGTTGGCCCCGTCTGCGAAACCGGCGACTACCTCGGCCAGGACAGAAACCTCCCGCGCCTCTCACCCGGTGACCTGATCGCGGTGCGTTCAGCTGGCGCTTACGGCGCGGTACAGGCTGGCACCTACAATTCCCGGCTTCTGGTTCCTGAGGTCCTTGTCGATGGTGATCGTTACCATGTGGTGCGCCCGCGCCAGACCTATGAAGACCTCATCGCTCTCGATTCGGTTCCGGACTGGGTTTGACCTCATCACGTTTTCGCGCCTGCCTCGCCTTCGCCGCGTTTACTGTTATTCTCGACGTTGGTGATGGCGCGACTTCGCGCCTGAAGGGAGCGGATGGCCGACCGGCAGCATAAGGCGCGCAGTGATCTCTTGCCACGCGAACTGGCCCGCACACGCGGGTCAGTGCGAGCCGCCATGCTGCTTGAACGAGGCTGGCCACTTGTCCTGCCCCTTCTGGTCACCATCAGTCTGTTTGTCAGCCTGTCCTGGTTTGGCGTATTCCGCGTCGTGCCGGACTGGTTGCGGTTCGGCCTTCTGACTGCCTTTGCCCTCGCCGCATTCGTCGCGCTGTTTCCGCTTCGCCACTTCCGATCACCGAGCCCAGCCGAGATCGACCGGCGGATCGAGGCGTCAAACCATCTGGAACACGCGCCCGTCCTGACGCAGACAGACACGCTTTCACCTGCTTCGCAGGATGCGTTCGCTCAGGCCCTGTGGCATCAGCACCAGAAGAGGATGGCAAGTCGCCTCAACGCATTGTCGGGCGATCTGCCGCGCGCCGGTGTGCCAGAGCGCGACCCCTGGGCACTGCGAGCAGTGGCACCGCTTCTATTGTTTATCGCCCTTGGCTTTTCATCCGGTCCGCTGGGCGGAACTCTAACCGACGCATTCCGCAGCCACACGGCATCGTCCTTCACGCCCGTTCGGGTGGACGCATGGGTCACGCCGCCCACCTACACCGGAAAGCCTCCCATTTTTCTGACTGTTCAACAGCAGGACAAGGACGTGCCTGTCTTTCGTGTCCCGACGGGCAGCACGATTGCTGTTCGCATTGCCGGGGCGAGCGGCGACGAAAGCTTGATTTGGCTGGATTCGCACACGGGCTCCGAAACCGCGATAGCGGAAGACGATGGCCTGGAGCAGGTAAACGGAACCGCAACAGCCCACTCCACCTCAAAGCAGTTCTCAGACACGTTGACCCGAGATGGCATGCTCACTCTGAGCGGTTCGGATGTTGAGTCGAAAAGCTGGGCCTTTGCGATTATTCCTGATGCACCTCCCGCAATCCGATTTGTCGATGAGCCAAGGCGCGCGGTCAACGGTGCGCTCGAGCTGACTTATGAAATCGAAGACGATTATGGTGCAAGCGCCGCACGCGCACTGATCAACCCCACCGCGCCGGCCGACCCGGAGGCAGTGCCTCTTTACGGCGCCCCAGACATGCCGCTGGCGCTCCCGCGGCGAAATGGCGATAGGAAGTCCGCGCGCACATCCAAGGACCTCAGCGAGCATCCTTGGGCGGGCACAGCGGTGACGCTCACTCTTGAGGCGGAAGATGGGGCCGGACAAAAGTCGAAGAGCGAAAGCAGGACTATCACTCTTCCCGAGCGCCCCTTTGCCAATCCGCTCGCCAAAGCCTTGGTCGAGCAAAGACGCCTTTTGGCGCTTGATGCCAATGCCAAGCCATTCGTGCTGGCTCTGATGGACGCTATCACCCTGCGACCGGAAGATACGATAGAAAATCTTGCGCAATACCTCGGCATAATGTCGGCAAGATCGCGTCTGAAGCTCGCCTACACCGAAGACGCGCTACGGGACGTGGCGGATTATCTC
This sequence comes from Aquamicrobium zhengzhouense, assembly GCF_016124105.1. Classification (GTDB taxonomy): domain Bacteria; phylum Pseudomonadota; class Alphaproteobacteria; order Rhizobiales; family Rhizobiaceae; genus Aerobium; species Aerobium zhengzhouense. The sequence continues at coordinate 54,898 of NZ_JADGMQ010000008.1, read as the reverse complement.
TGGAACATGGCCCTTGCGATCGAAGATGGCGCGCTCTCCGCGGCTGAACGGCGTCTGAAGCAGGCGCAGGAAGCGCTCAAGCAGGCCATCGAGAATGGCGCCAGCGACGAGGAACTCGATCAACTGATGGCGGAGCTCCGCGAAGCCATGCGCGAGTTCCTGCGTGAATATGCCGAGCGCGCTGCACAAGATCCAAACATGGCAATGCAGATGCCTGACAATGCGCAGGAAATGCGCCCGGGCGATCTCGAGCGCATGATGGACCAGATCGAAAACCTCGCCCGCTCCGGCGCGCGCGATCAGGCCATGGATATGCTGCAGCAGCTCCAGGACATGATGAACAATTTGCAGGCTGGCCGCCAGCAACAGCCCGGCGGCGAGCAGGGCCAGATGCAACAGCAAATGAACGAGCTTGGCAATCTGATGCGCCGTCAGCAGGAAACGATGAACGAGACGTTCCGGCTGGACCAGCAGCAGCAGAGCGAACAGCAGATGTCGCCCGAAGAGTTTGAAGAGGCGATGCGCCAGCTTCAACAGCAGCAAGGCGAGTTGCAGCAACAGCTGCAGCAGCTCCAGAAAGGACTGGAAGGAATGGGCCTCCAGCCGGGCGAAGGCTTCGGCGAGGCAGGCGACGCCATGGGGCGCGCCGAGGGAGCGCTTGGTGAAGGCCAGGGGGAAGACGCGGTGTCGGAGCAGGGACAGGCGCTGGAGGCGCTGCGGCGCGGAGCACAGGACATGATGCAGCAGCTCCAGGCTATGCAGGGCGAAGGCCAGGACGGCCAGGGTGCGCAAGGCGGGCGTCAGCAAAGTTCGGGTCGAGATCCGCTGGGCCGTCCGCGTGCCACGACTGGTCCGGATTTCGGCGACTCCGTCGAGGTTCCCGACGTAATCGATGCCCAGCGCGCGCGCCAGATTCTGGAAGAAATACGCCGCAGGCTGGGCAACGCGCTCAGCCCGGAGCTTGAGCGCAATTATCTCGAGAGACTGCTGGAGCTCCGCTAGTTCAGACGCGGACTGGCCGAATGACGTTCAGCAGTGCCCCGTAGGGGATCAGCATCAGCACCGAAAGCACGATCTTCACCACAAAGTCGCCAACCGCCAACGACACCCAAAGCGGTACCTCGCCACCGAAAAACGGCACACCGAACGCGAGCGAGCCATCTTCAAGCCCGAATGCGGTGTCGAGAACCGACCAGCTTGCCGAAAAGGCAATCGAGAAAAACAGGATGGTGTCGATGCACGAGCCAAGAACCGCTCCCGAAAGCGGTGCGATCCACCACTTTCGACGGCGCAGCCCGTCAAACACATAAACGTCCAGCAACTGGGACGTCAAAAACGCACTGGCGGACGCGATCGCGATTCGCGGTGTCGCCAGGAATGCCGAGATGACCACCGCCATTGCAAATCCGGCATAAACCACCCGACGTGCCGAACCCGGACCGAACCTGCGGTTGGTGAGATCATTGACGAGGAATGCAAACGGATAGGTGAACGCCCCCCAGGTCAGGATATCCTGAAGGCCTAGGTGTTCGAAGGGGAACTGGACGAGGAAATTTGAAGCAGCAACAACAGCTGCCATCGCGGCCATGAACGGCCAGATTGTCTGGGTGCGTGACATTTTTTTAGCCTGGGTGATGGAACCAGTCGGCGGGCACAAAGGCCCGCCGCAAGGATTTCAGGAAGTCGCTTTGGGCTGATTAAGCAGCCTGCTCAGCGATCTTCTTGCCGATCTGCTTCTTCAAAAGGCGAGCACGCTGCGACAGATCGTTCGCGTCAGCCTTGATGAGGAATGCGTCGAGACCACCGCGGTGCTCAACCGAGCGCAGGGCGTTAGCCGAGACGCGAAGACGTACGCTCTGGCCAAGTGCCTCTGACTGCAGAGTGACATCGCACAGGTTCGGCAGGAAACGGCGACGGGTCTTGTTGTTGGCGTGGCTCACATTGTTGCCAGTCAGCACAGCCTTGCCGGTGAGTTCGCAAGCGCGGGACATGTTACTTACCTTCGTTTCGTTGCCGACCAAGACCAACTGCCGTAGCGTTTACGCACGGCACGCGGGTAAATTCAGGCGGCCTCCTGGAAAAAGTTGCCGTTCCATAGTGGCAAATGGCGCTCCGGTCAAGCGCAAGCTGCCTTTGGACAGGCCGTGCACCTTCATACTATCGCCGAATTCCCCCAGCAAGTGTTTCTGATGAAAGCGCTAGGAAAAGCCGCTTTGTCGCTGTTTCTGCTAGCCGCGCCAGGCTCGGCACTGGCTCAAAGTTCCACGCCGACTATTCGATAACCTTATTGGGAATGCCTGTTGGCAAGGCGACTTTTGTCTCCAGCTTCAACGGCGACAGCTTTGCAATCGACGGAGAAATGTCGAGCGCGGGAATCGCCAACCTTTTTGCCAGAACGAGTGGGACGGCAAAGGTCGAGGGGTCAATCGGTAGAAATGGAGCCTCGCCCAAGCATTTTTCGTCCCAGTACCAATCCGGCAAGAAAAACAGCGTCACCGCGATCCGGTTCTCGGGTGGGAAAGTCGCAAGTTACGAAAACACGCCCGAGCCCCGCAAGGGCGAATCGTGGATCGACGTAACGACGTCCCATCTTGCAGGCGCGCTCGATCCCCTCTCCGCCACACTCATTCGCACTCAGGATCCTGCGAAAGTCTGCGGGCGCACGATCCGGTTCTTTGATGGCGAACTGCGCGGCGATCTTTCGCTGGCAGCACCGTCGCTGTCAGACAACGGCACGGTAACCTGCCGCGCCAGCTTTTCGCCGGTGTCGGGCTACCGAAAGGGCAAGAAACAGATCGAATACATGCGCTCGAAGAGCCGCATGAGCATCACTTTCGCCCAACTCGGATCCACAGGTTTCTTCGCCCCCGTCAGCGCGAGTGACGGCACTCAGATCGGCACCGTTCGAATCGCCGCGACTAAGATCGTTGCCCGCTGATTCGTCCGCCAGCTTGCGAGCACCCGCCTATCGGGCTAACGGTTCAAGCCGTTGGAGGGAGCGGAGGGGACATGGCACGTGCAACGCTGATCGGATTTTCTGCCGTCATCATGTGGTCGCTGCTGGCTTTGCTGACGGCAGAATCGGGAAACGTCCCACCTTTCCAGCTTTCTGCGATCACATTCGCGATCGGAACCATTGTCGGCCTCATCATGCGCGGTTTCATGCCGTCGCAGGATCATCCGCCGATCCCCCCGATCGTGTGGTTGATCGGCATCGCCGGACTATTTGGCTACCACTATTTTTACTACACGGCCTTGCGCAATGCCCCGGCGGTTGAAGCAAGCCTGATCGCCTATCTTTGGCCGCTTCTTATTGTGGTCGGCTCGGCGCTCCTTCCGGGTGAGCGACTGCGCTGGTTTCATGTTGCAGGTGCAGCGCTCGGCCTTGCAGGCGCTTTCCTGATCGTCACGCGTGGCGGAACCCTCTCATTCGATCCACAATTCGCATTCGGCTATGCGATGGCGGCGCTTTGTGCGGTGACCTGGTCGAGCTATTCTCTGCTGTCCCGACGCTTTCCATCCGTGCCGACGAGCATTGTTACATGGTTTTGTGCCGCAACCGCCCTCCTATCACTTCTATGCCATCTGTTCCTTGAGGAGACGATCTGGCCGCAGGGAATAGGGCAGTGGCTCGCCGTGGCCGGGCTGGGCCTGATGCCGGTGGGTGCGGCGTTTTACGCTTGGGACCACGGGGTCAAGCGCGGCAACATCCAGGTACTTGGCGCTGCCAGCTATGCTGCTCCCCTCCTGTCGACAATCGTGCTGATAATCGCGGGTGCCGCCGAGGCCAGTCTCTACATACTCGCGGCATGTCTGTTCATTACCGTCGGTGCCGTGCTGGCGGCAAAGTCCATGCTGTTCGGCCGCAGGACCGAGGAAAACTGATGCCATTTGCTGGCGGGATCGATTCGCTTGCCAACGGGACGCTGATATTCTCAGCTGGTGCCGCCTTCTTCTACCTCCTGAAGCAGGGCGACGCCCCTTCCTGGCGTCGCACGGCGATGAAAACTGCCGCGGTAGCGTTGCTCGCCCTGCTGGCTGCTCTGGAAGGCGGCCCCGTATTGCTTGTCCTCGCACTCGCCATCAGCGCAGTTGGCGATGCGTTTCTGGCGCAGAACGGACGTCAACGATTTCTGCTGGGTCTTGGCAGCTTCCTTATCGCGCACCTCGCCTACATAGTCCTGTTCTGGCAGAGCGGCTTGGGAGGAGACCTCATCTTGTCGGAGCTATGGCGGCCGCTATTGCTTGCCGTCGTGATCGGCGCAGCGCTTTGCCTGTCGTCGAGCATCCTCCAGCGCGTTGAACCAGATCTGCGGCTGCCGCTTGTCGCTTATGTAGCTGTGATCCTCATCATGGTGCTGACGGCAGCTACGGTCCCGACGCCTCTGATAGTCGCGGGAGCCGTACTGTTCGTTGCTTCCGACATGCTTTTGGGCGCGCGGCTTTTCCTGCCAGCGACCTCCAAGGACACGGCACCGGTCAGCTGGGTGCTCTATTATTTCGCGCAAGTGCTCATCGCATTGGGCATCCTGATCTGATCTACAATCAGGAGACGTCCTTGCGCTTGCGAATTTCTGCGAAGACCTCGGCGTCCGTGGCGGTTTCCATTCCAAGATTGCGGCGGATTGCAGGGTCGTGCGGGCGCAAAAACGGGTTCGTTGCCAGTTCGTCGCCGATAGTTGTCGGCAAGGTCGGAAGATCCTCGGCGCGCAATTGCTCGATCTTGCGAACCCGCTCCTTCAGTGCCGAATTGGTCGGATCGACGGTCAGTGCGAATCTGGCATTCGAGAGCGTGTATTCGTGCCCGCAATAGACCGTAGTATCAGCCGGGAGCGCTGCGAGCTTTGACAGGGAAGCGTGCATGGTTGCAGGCTTTCCCTCAAACAAACGACCACATCCAAGCGCAAACAAGGTGTCTGCGGTAAAGGCGACCTTCGCATCCTTCAGCCAGTAGGAAACGTGACCCGCCGTGTGTCCAGGCGTCTCTATCGTTTCGATGATCTGGCTGCCAAAGCGGATCTGAGAGCCTTCCGACACCATCTCGTCAATGCCCGGGATCTTGGCCGCCTCAGTTTCGGGGCCGTAGATGGTCAGCCCGTAGCGCTCCTTGAGTGCAAGATTTCCCTGCACGTGATCGGAATGATGGTGGGTCGTCAGCAACATGCTCGGAACCCATCCCGTGCGCTCGATAGCAGCGACAATGGCGCGTTCATCCGGCGCATCAACCAGCATGACGGTTCCCGTCTCGCGGTCTCGGACCAGTGCTCCGAAATTGTCCGACAGGCACATGAATAGTTCGACATCGACAGCCATAAGTGCTCTCCTCGTAGGCGCGCGAATGTATGCCCGGCGGCTGGCCTTGTCACGCCGCTACCACTCCTTGTCGTCCTGGTTTGGGCCAGCTAGGGTCGCCAAATGCTTTCCGACATTGTTGAACTTCGCTCGTTTTACTCCTCTACCCTTGGCCATCTGGCCGAGCAGTCGATTGGACGCGCCATCTCTCAGGTCTGGGCGAAGATGCCGAACGAGCGACTGCTCGGGCTTGGCTATGCGTTGCCCTGGCTGGACCGGCTGCGCGAGGGGACAGAGCGTGTCCTTGCCTTCATGCCCGCAAGTCAGGGAGCGGTAAGCTGGCCGGCCAACGGCCCGTGTGCGACAGCGCTCGTCTTTGAAGAAGAATTGCCGCTATACGATTCGTCAATCGACCGGATGCTGCTTGTCCATGCGCTGGAGCACGCCGAAAATCCGCGCGAGATGCTGATGGAAGCCTGGCGTGTCCTTGCGCCCGGCGGCAGGCTGGTCATCGTTACCCCCAACCGGCGCGGTGTCTGGGCGCGTTTCGAGCACACGCCATTTGGCACCGGTCGTCCGTTTTCCCGGGCACAGCTAAACGCATTACTGCGTGAAACGAATTTTACCCCTGGGCCATGGGCGGATGCCCTCCACTTTCCCCCCGCCAAACGCCGCTGGATGATGCGCATGCATGGCGTATTCGAAGGAGCTGGCAGGCGGTTCGGGCCCATCTTCGCAGGCGTTCTGGTCGTCGAAGCGCAGAAGCGCCTCTATCAGGGCGTTCCGGTATCAGCGCGCGCCTCGCGGCGGGTCTTTGTGCCGGTCTTGTCGCCGCAAGGGGCAACCCGCACGGCGCGTCAAATAGCTGGAGAAGGCGACGCATGACTGTTCGGCCCATCGTAAAATTTCCCGACATCGCGCTGCGTACGCCCGCTGCGCCAGTCGAGACGTTTGATAACGAGCTGCGTCAACTTGCCGACGACCTTCTTGAGACCATGCGTGCGGCCCCTGGCGTCGGCATCACAGGTCCTCATATCGGCGTCCTCAAGCGCATTACCGTCATTGAGTTGTCGCCCGAGGATGGCGTGCGAATCTACGTGAATCCGGTGATCGAGGAAACGTCGCAGACATTGCAGCGCCATACCGAAGGTAGCGTCTCCATGCCTGGCGTGACGGAAGAAATCGAACGACCCGACCGGATCACGCTTCGCTACCAGACGATTACCGGCGAGGAGCAACGCGAGGAGGCAACCGGATTTCTCGCCACCTGCCTGCAGCATGAGGTCGACCAGCTTGACGGCGTTTTCTGGTTGCAGCGGCTGTCGCGCCTCAAGCGTGATCGCGCCATAAAGAAGTGGCAGAAGCTCGCGCGGGGCTAGCTAGACATCCTTGGGGGGCAGGTTGCCAAAAACGGACCAACCCAGCCGCTCGGACAGCCTTTCCAGCGCAATCGTACCCAACAGGGAATTGCCATTGTCATCCAGCCCGGGCGACCAGACCGCAATCGATGCGACATGCGGCACGACCGCGAGTATGCCGCCGCCAACGCCGCTTTTTGCGGGTAGTCCCACACGATAGGCAAAGTCGCCCGCACCATCATATTGGCCGCAGGTCAGCATCAGGGAGTTAATCCGCCGCACCCGATGCGCCTCTTCAATGGAAGTCTTCTTCCGGCCGCCAGGTGGCGCGAGCATCAGATACCGCCCGGCAAGAGCCAGCTGGCGGCATGTGAGCGCAATCGCGCACTGGCGCACATAGACCTTCAATACGTCGTCGACTTCGTGATGAAAATTGTCGAAAGACTTCGCCAGATTTGCCAGGGCACGGTTCGTGTAGCCGCCCTTGGCCTCCTTGTCGAAAATCTCCGGATCGACGTCGAATTCGTCTGATCCGATATGTTCGGCCAAAAACGCCGCGACATCTTCGTGGCGTGGCTTCTCGCGATCGAGCAGCATATCGACGACGACCAGTGCACCCGCGTTGATGAAGGGATTTCGTGGCACACCCTTCATGCGCTCGAGGTCGATGATGGAGTTGAACGGATCTCCCGAGGGCTCACGCCCCACCCGCTTCCAAACATCATCGCCGTGCGCCTCCAAAGCCATGGTAAGCGCGAAAACCTTGGAAATGCTCTGAATCGGAAAGGGATGATCGGCCTCGCCCCCGGTGACGACATCTCCATCAGCGGTCACGACGCAGATGCCAAAGCGGTTTATCTGGAGGTCACTGAGCTCGGCGATGTGGTCGATGACCTTGCCGAAGCTCTCGATTACTTCCACTTCGGCTACGACGGCATCGACCGCAGAACGTATCTGATCGGTCTGGAGACTATTCTTCCTGGCGGGCATGAAATTCCTTCAATGAAAGGCGCGTCGTACCGAAACGCCATTTCATTGAAGGGGTTCCTGCCTGGACAACTCGGAAAGGCTGCAGGTTAGCTCCGTCCCTTGCCGATCTCGTTCAGATCGTAGGTTGTCGTCTGATAAACCTGGTTGATCCAGTTGCCGAACAGAAGGTGCGCGTGCGAACGCCAGCGATTGAGCGGCGGGCGCGCAGGATCATCGTCCGGATAATATTCGTGCGGCACATCGATCGGAACGCCCGTTGCGACGTCACGATCATACTCTTCCTTAAGCGACGTGGAATCGTACTCGATGTGATTGAACATGTAGAGGCGGTTTGCCCGCTGCTCAGCCAGCATGCAGGGCCCGGTTACCTCGGATTCCATCAGCAATTCCAGCTCGGGATTGGCCCGGATGTCCTGCGATCGAACCTCGGTCCAGCGCGAGACGGGGATCGCGAAGTCGTCCGAAAAGCCCGTCAGATACGGCGATGCCGGCGCGTGGTTCTTGTGACGGAAGACGCCAAACGCCTTTTTGTCGAGCTGATATTTCGGGATCCGGTGGAAGTGCCAGGCAGCCGCCATCGCGCCCCAGCAGATGAAGAAGGACGAATGTACGTTGGTCGTCGTCCAGTCGAAGATCTGCGTGAGTTCGTCCCAGTAGTTCACCTCTTCGAAGTCGAGCTTTTCGACGGGCGCACCGGTGACGATGAAGCCGTCGAACTTGCGCTGCTTCACCTCCTCCCAGGTCTGATAGAAGGCGATGAGGTGCTCCTCGGAGGTGTTTTTGGCGGCGTGACTGCCAATGCGCACCAGCGTCAGCTCCACCTGAAGGGGTGATGCGCCGATGAGACGAGCGAACTGCGTCTCCGTGCGTATCTTGTTCGGCATCAGGTTCAGCAGGCCGATCTGAAGCGGCCGGATATCCTGCCTCAGCGCGGTGCGCTCATCCATCACCTGAACGCCTTCTCTGACAAGAATGTCGTGGGCGGGTAGCTGGTCAGGGATCTTGATGGGCACGGCTCGACTCCAGAAACAAAAAAACCGGCGGCAATAGGCGACCGGTCCCAACGGAGTTGCTGCGATCGGTCATTTAGCAACTTATTTTACGTGGCTGCAAGCCGACCGGCCAAATCACCACGGAACGCGGCATATTTAGGTACGCCGAACCTTTGCGTCAACGCCAAAGACTTGATAGAGGCAAGCACACCTATCCAACTGGACAATAGCAATGACCACTGAGCTTCGCCCTGAACCGCGCCCTGGCGTGATGGAGATCGACGCCTACGTGCCCGGCAAGAGCCACGCGCCGGCCGGCGTGACCAAGGTCTATAAGCTTTCGTCCAACGAAAATCCCTTTGGCCCCTCCCCGCATGCCATCGCCGCTGCACAGTCAGTTGCCGAGAAACTGGCTCTGTATCCGGACGGCTCTTCGAGGAAGCTGCGCGAGGCGATCGCAAAGACGCACGGCCTCAACGTCGGCAATGTCATGGCCTTTAACGGCTCCGACGAAGCGCTGGCGCTGCTGACCCGCATCTATGTCGGCGAAGGCGATGAGGGCATCTACAGCCAGTACGGCTTCCTTGCTTACCCGATCTACATTCGTGCGGTCGGTGCAAAGCCCGTCATTGCGCCCGAGACCAATGAAACGGCCAATGTCGACGCAATCCTTTCCTGCGTGACCGAAAAGACGCGGATCGTCTTTCTGGCGAATCCCAGCAACCCCACCGGCACATACTTGCCGTTCGAGGAAGTTCGCCGCTTGCACGCCGGACTGCCGAAGAACGTCTTGCTGGTCATCGACGCGGCCTATGCCGAGTTCGTACGCCGCAACGACTATGAAGCGGGTGTCGAGTTGGTCGCCGCGAATGAAAACGTCGTCATGACCCGCACCTTCTCGAAGGTGCATGGCTTGGGCGGCGCGCGGATTGGCTGGTGCTATGGGCCAACCCACATCATCGATGCGCTGGAGCGCGTCCGTGACCCGTTCAACGTCAACGCTATGGCCATTGAGGCCGGTACGGCCGCGATCCTCGACCGGGCGCATGTCGACAGCTGTGTCAGCCACAATGAAGAATGGCTCGAATGGACGAGCGAGGAACTGCGCAAGCTGGGCCTGCGGGTGACGCCAAGCGTTGCCAATTTCATTCTTATTCACTTTCAGGAAGACGGGAAGCACACCGCCGCAGCGGCGGATGAGTATCTAAGCGCACGCGGCTATATTCTCAGGCGCGTTGCGGCTTACGGCCTTCCCGACGCGCTGCGTATGACGATAGGCACCGAAGAAGCCAATCGCGGCGTAGTCGCCGCACTCGCGGATTTCCTGAAAGACTAAAAATGACAACGAAGATGTTTGACCGCATCGCCCTGATCGGGATCGGCCTGATCGGATCATCAATTGCACGCGTAATTCGCCGCGAAGGCCTCGCTGGCGAGATCATCATATCAACACGCAGAGCCGAAACTCTCGCACGGGCAGAAGAACTTGGCCTTGGCGACCGCTACGAGCAAAGCGCAGCCGAGGCCGTCAAAGACGCTGACCTCGTCATCGTTTCCGTGCCTGTCGGCGCCTCGGGTGCTGTCGCGAAAGAGATCGCGAGCTCGCTTAAGCCAGGCGCGATTCTCACCGATGTCGGCTCGACCAAGGCTTCGGTGATCGCACAGATGGAACCGTACGTTCCCTCCAACGTCCACTTCATTCCAGGACATCCGATCGCCGGTACGGAGCGCTCAGGTCCTGACGCTGGCTTTGCCGAACTTTTCCAGAACCGCTGGTGCATTCTGACGCCCCTGCCCGGGTCCGACGAAGCGGCAGTTGCAAAGCTCGCGGATTTTTGGACCGCCTGTGGCTCCAATATCGACACGATGGATCCCAACCATCATGACATGGTTCTGGCGATCGTCTCGCACCTGCCGCACATTATCGCCTACAACATCGTGGGCACCGCGGACGATCTGGAGACGGTAACCAAGTCGGAAGTCATCAAGTACTCCGCGTCAGGTTTCCGTGACTTCACCCGTCTCGCGGCCTCTGACCCGACCATGTGGCGCGACGTATGCCTCCACAACAAGGATGCAATCCTCGAGATGCTTGCGCGCTTTTCGGAAGATCTCGCTTCACTCCAGCGCGCAATCCGATGGGGCGATGGAGATAAGCTCTTCGACATGTTCACCCGTACGCGCGCCGTTCGGCGCTCGATCATCGAGGCAGGTCAGGAAGTCGACGCACCGGACTTCGGACGTATCGCTGTCGCTAAACCCGCTGAGGCCTCACAGGGGCGGGATTGACCCCAGCGAGATGAAGCCAAGGCTGACCTTGCCGCGCGTAATCTTCAGCGGCAGGGTCGGCTCTTCGCCGATCATCGCGATCCCTGTGACTGCCATTTCAATCTCACGCCGCTGGTCCGGCATCAGCTCGATCAGCAAATCGCCGATCGCACGCGGATTGCGCACCTTAACTTCGAGATTTGCGTCGATCAGTCCGTCTGCTCCAATCGCGAATGGCCCTGCCACGCTCGCACCACTTCCCTCGGCGTCGATGGACAGCGTGAGGTTGCGGATATCCACCTGGGAATCGCGGCCACCTGCCTGCCACCTCTGCACATAAACATCTGCAAGCCCCGCAAGTGGAGGCAGCTTATCGGTACCGATAAACTCCGGGTCGAGCATAAGCTGGCCAAACCGCGCCGCCAGGTCATATCCCTCAGGCGCAGGGCGGGCATGAAGTTCGGCCGTCCCGGCCTGTGCGATCAAGGGCGCGACCGCTCCAACCTCATCCAACCGAACCTCGACATTCCGTCCCTCGATCGAGACCCGCTCGGGCAGCGGCGAAGCCAGGCGAACGCTTGCCCGCATCGTTTCCCATTTGAGGTCGAGCGAGGGGATACCAGGTGTTTCTAATGTAGCAGGCCCGTCAAGCTCGCCAATGACCAGATTAGGCCGATAGACCTGCGCAGCAGATCTGAACTCACCGGCCTGAAAGCGAATCGCCGCTTTCGGGTCCTCAAACATCACGGACCGACAGAACACGCCGATGCGGAACGGATAGCCCCGAGCTTCCAGGTTCTCACAGTTGGCACGACGACCGCTGCGGTTCGCGTCGCTGACAGCTGTCTGAACGCGCTCCTCAAGCTGGCCTGCTGCATAGAACCAGCCGCCGGTGTAAAGTGCGATTGTTCCGGCAATCGCAAGCGCAAAGAACATGAAGCGCCTGCTGGTGTTTACCGGTTTGTCCTTGCTTGACGCCATGGTGCGGCTCTCGCTAACCCTCAACGGTCGGCATTTAGCCGATCTACGATTCCTGGATGTGCGATATGGGCGATTTTTGGGTGTTTGGCTATGGCTCGCTGATGTGGCGGCCGGGCTTTGCCCATAGGGAAACGCAAAAGGCGCATCTTTCCGGCTATCGCAGGGCGTTGTGCATCACGTCACATATTCATCGCGGCTCCGTGGAAAAGCCGGGCCTTGTGCTTGGACTTGATCGTGGTGGATCCTGCGTCGGCCTTGCCTTTCGAGTGCCAGGAGAGCTGACTGACGAGGTCATGGCCTATCTGCGCCAACGTGAATTGATCACCAACGTCTATCTGGAAAAACGCCTGCCGATTCGCCTCGAAGACGGCTCACGCGTTCAGGCTGTGACCTATGTGACCGATCGTTCTCATATTCAATATGCCGGCCAGGTGGACGTCGAAGAGGCTGCACGCCGCGTCTGCGGTTCGGTCGGCCTTTCAGGGCGAAACGAAGACTACGTCTTGAACACCATCCAGCACCTGACGGCGCTCGGCATTCGCGACCGCTGGCTCGAAAACGTCGCCCGGCACCTTACTTTGCCGGACGAGCAGGAAGCTCCACCCCAAGCTCCTTAAGTCGCTTGATCGCCGTGTCGGGCATCGCCGGGGGATTATCCGACGTCGCTGCGTCAATCAGAAACGCATCGCACCCGGCCTCGGTCTCAGCGATCAGCCGCTTCATGAACGCGTCCTTTTCCATGCCTGGTTCAATAGGTGGCAGGAAGCGAGCCTTCAGGGTACCGGGAAAGCGCAAGAACTTACGGCGCGGCCAGTAAAGGCCAGCAACGTGAGCAACCGGAACCACAGGCACGCCCAGCGCGGCATAAATTTCGGCAATACCCCATTTATACGCAGGCTCAGCGCCCGGTGAGCGGCGAGTACCCTCTGGATAGATGATCAGCTGACGGTTATCCGCCATGCGCTCCTTGGCAACCACCAGCGCCTGCTTCAGCGCCTTGGAACGGCTGCCACGGTTGATCGGGATCATCTTCATCTTGCCGATGTACCAACCGAACATCGGGATCCAGGTGAGTTCCCGCTTCAGGATGTAAACCGGGTCCTTCAAGTACGGGAAGAACGCGATCGTATCCCAAAAAGACTGATGCTTCGGCGCGAGAATGAATGGGCCGTCTGGAAGGTTTTCCAGCCCGTCAATCTCGGTCTTGGTTCCCGCGAGCCACTCTTGCAGCTTCAAGCTTGTTCGCGACCAGAACCTTGGCACGAACCACGCCTTATGACGCGGTGCCAGGAAGTAGAACGGAGTGAACACGATCATCTGGACGATCAGGTTCAGATAGAAAGCGGCATTGAACGCCAGCGACCGAATAACGAGCATGAGACGTGCCTGAAGATTACCGTGCGGATCGTTGGTTACACCAGACGCGGGCAAAGGGGAATGCAGAGCTCGCAATCAGCTCTGTTCGATTCCTCTTCGGGCTCAGCCCGCATCCTGTCTCCTCAGATCTGGCAGCACGCCCCTTCCAAGGGCCGCAACGTATTTGGCGTATTCGGTGAAGAGGACTCGAAGCGCAGCGCGGTTGGTGAACCACTCGCCGCCTTCCAGCTGGGTGTTGACGACCGGATAGGGCAGCAGCTCGACGTCGCTCATGTAGCGCTTCAGTTCAAGCAGGCTGCGCGGCATGTGGTAGTTGTTCGTCACGATGATGATCGTGTCCCAGCCCCGGCTATCGACCCACTTTGCGCTCTCCTCGGCATTGCCGATGGTGTCCAGCGCCGTGTGGTCGAGATCGACGCAACACGAGAAGAGCTTCGCGTCGCCCCCCGTGGCGCGCCTCAAATCCGCGAGCCCTGCAGATGGGTGGACGCCGCTGATCAGCAGCCGCCTCCCCTTGCCTGACTGGAGCAATTCGACTGCGGACGAAAGGCGTTTTTCGCCGCCAGTCAGCACGATGATCGCATCCGCGTTGGAAATATCGGTCGGGGTCGAAAGACGAGCGACATGCGTTGCGAACGCTGCAAAACCACCCAGAAACGCGAGCGTCGTCCCCACGACAAGCAGAAGAAGCCACGAAAGAATGCGGCTCACCGGACGGCGGCGGCGCGCCGGCGGTTCATAGAGGTCGCGCTCATTCCCGCGCGACGCCTTTCTGTCGACTGGCCCCGTCATGCTCGTATGGATACCTGCCAATATCGGCGTTGAACAGGTATTTGAGTGTGCCGCTGATGGCGCAAGAATGGTCTTTCTCAGGCGTTATGGCTCGGATCGATGTCCCCGAGATAGGAGACAACAGTGACATGTGAGGTCACCGCCGTCAGCGCGCCGATCAACAGGACGACAAGGGCGACGCCGATATAGCCGGCGCTGCCAATGGCGAAATTACCGAAAAGCGCGGTGGCCTGATCGGCTTCGGGCGTGGCTAGGTTCCAAGAGGACCACCAGGAAAAGCCAATGAATACGATGATCGCAGCGATCCCGCCTCCAGCCGCGCCTTTCATGCCGGTCAAAAGAAAGTGACGCCGGAATTGGCCGGCGATGAAGCCCGCTTCGGCACCTACAAAGTGCAGAACCTCGATTATGTGCCCATTCCCCGACATCGCGCCGCGGGTCGCAAACACAATGGCGAGGACCGTTGCCACCAGCATCAGAACCAGAACAGAGAACCCGATCGTTACGGTGGTATTCGCCATCGCGATCAACCGGTCGACCCATGTTCGGTGGTCATCGAGCGTTGCTTGCGGGACCTCACCGATCACAGCCTGACGCAAGGCAGCGAAATCCGGCGGATTCGCCGGGTCGATGGTGACGATGACGAGGCGGGGAACCGGCAGTTCGTTAATATCAAATCCCGTTCCGAGCCAGGGCTCGAGCAGCCGGATCGTCGCATCTCGCTCGACGATCCTCGCCTGCCTCACACCGGGGAAGGAGGCGGCTACCCGCTGAGCGGAGGCGAGAGCTGCCTCCATGTCGAGGCCTTCAATCGGCTTGATCTGCACTGTCGCCTCGCGGGCGATCTGTGTTTGCCACATGGCGGCGGTATCGCGAACCAGCGTGACGGCACCAAGCGTCAGGCAGGAAAGAAACGTCATGATCGCAATCACCAGGATCAGCGCATGACCTGCCACATTTGCTGGCGGCACAATCGGCGCCTGCTTGCGATGGGATCGTGCCGCTGCCATGCGTCGCAACGGTGCTCCTGGCATGGTCGCCGGATCAGTCATGGATCTCAAGCCTCCCGCCAGACAGAACCATCCGGCGCGCATCTACCTGTTCCATCAGCGCAACATCGTGGGTTGCGATGACGACGGCCGTACCAAGGCGGTTGAGCTCGATGAAAAGGCGCAGCAGGCGCCGCGCCAGCGGCGGATCGACATTTCCGGTCGGTTCGTCCGCCAGGAGGATTTCCGGCTGCTCGATCAGCGCCCGCGCAATCGCAGCGCGCTGCTTCTCACCTCCCGACAGAACCGGCGGCAAGACATGCATACGTTCGCCAAGCCCCACCCACTTCAGCAATTCAATGACGTCCGAGCGATAGCTCGCTTCCTCTCGCCCACGCACGCGCAGCGGCAACGACACGTTCTCGTAGGTCGTCATGTGGTCAAGCAGGCGAAAGTCCTGAAACACGATGCCAACGCGCCGGCGCAGCATAGGCAGTTCATTTCTGGGGATACGGGACAGGTCTCGCCCGAAAACCGTGATCAGACCGCGCGTCGGCTTGAGCGACATGAACAGCAGGCGAAGCAAGGTCGTTTTGCCCGCACCAGACGGGCCGCTCAAAAACTGGAAAGAGCGCTCGGGCAGGTGGAACGAGATGTCGCGGAGTATCTCCGGTCCCATCCCATATCTGAGGCCGACATTCTCGAAGCGGATCACCGGAAGTCCTTGTTCATCAACGGTTTGACCGGAGCGCCCCGCGAATTTTTTGCTAAGTCCCGAACTTCGCCCCCGCATGGTTAATGTGAGGTTAACAAGTTCACTCATGTGCCATTTGCAGCGAAGCGTTAACCTATAGAGGCTACCCACTCGGATAAGCGCAAGAGGACGGTCGGTCGCATGAGCAACGACAAACCACGCCCGGTTTCCGGCGAAATCATGACCGACGCCCGCACACGCACAACCTTCATCCGCAATGGGTCGGATGCCGTCGACGCAGAGTTTGAACAGTGCCCTACGCCTTCGCAGGAACCCTCGAGGATATCTCCCGTTTTTGCGACCGAAGGGCTCGGCTTTCTGAGGCCCGGAGATAAGGCAGCATTAGAAGGACGAACCAAGACGCTTCTCTTCTGGCTGATTGGTATCTGCCTTGTCGTCTTGGCCTTCTGGAGTTCCGGTGGCCGTGCGCTTGTTAAGGCTGCAGCCGGCAAGCAGGTAGGGCTAAGCCTCGACGGGATCAGCAGCCGCTTCGAAAAGCATAGCGGACGAGATGTGCTTTTCCTTGAAGGACAAGTCGAGAACCGCGGATCGGCAGTCCGGACTTTGCCAATATTGGAGATCGTGGTGAGATCAAATTACGGGGTCATGACGAATTATTATTTGGGGACAAACCAGGTGGCGCTCGCCTCCGGCGAACGCTACTCCTTTTCCAGCCGGATGGCGGCCTCTAAGACTGGGGTCGAGACTGTCTCCGCAGCATTCCAGGAGTTCCAGCGCTGATGCCTATTGTACGCGGCAAGGATATCGAGGTCCTGTTCAGCGCCTCGACAATCGCTCGACGGAACCTCGAACTCGCCAAGGCAATCGCCGAGCGGGAATACGAGGATCTGCTCGTCATCTCGATTCTGAAGGGGTCCTTCATCTTCGCTGGAGACCTGATCCGCGCGATGCATGACACCGGCCTGTCACCCGAGGTCGAGTTCATCTTCATCTCGAGCTATGGCACCGGCACCACCTCCGGTGAGGTCCGGGTTCTGCGCGACATCGACAATGAGGTGAAGGGACGCGACGTCCTCCTCGTCGACGACATTCTCGAATCAGGCAAGACACTGAAGTTCACCCGCGATCTGATGCTGTCGCGCGGCGCTAAGAGCGTGTCCATCGCGGTGCTCCTCGACAAGCGCGAGAAGCGGCAAACCGAGCTGGACGCTGACTTTGTCGGGTTTGAGTGCCCCGACTACTTCGTCGTGGGTTACGGCATGGACGTCGCCCACGCATTTCGTGAACTTCCATTTGTAGGTATCGTCAAGGGAGACGCCTGAAGTGGCTCGCATTCTGATTGTAGAAGACGACGTCTCGGTCCGCACCTTCACCGCGCGCGCAATTGCTGCCGCCGGGCACGAAGTCGAAACTGCCGAAGATGGCGATCTCGGCCTTTCTCAGATCAGGGAAGCGGAAGGCAGCTATGATCTGGTGCTGTCAGACATTCGTATGCCGGCAATGGACGGCATCGAGATGGCCAAGCGCGCGGCAGTCGAGTTTCCTGGACTGAAGATCCTCTTGATGACCGGCTATGCGGAGCAGCGCGAGCGCGCTTCGGACCTTGAGCGGATCATCGTTGATGTCGTCCCGAAGCCATTCACGCTGATGGAGATCCGCAGCAAGGTGCAGCTGGCGCTGCAGTAGGGCTTACGAAAAGGAGCAGCCGGCGAACATGTTCGGCTGCTCTCACTCCCGCAGCACGAACTCAAGATAGAGGGTGCGCTGCAAGAACGACTGGTTGTCGTCAGACACAACGGAGACCACAAGCTCTCCATCCTCGCGCTGCCAAACGTCGATGGCTTCCATGTTATCGATACGCGCAGATAAATCGGCGTCGATGAGCACTTCGCCATCGATGACAGCTCCCGGCTTGATCTTGCTGCCATCAATGCGCCTCATGCGCATTCCGACACTGATCGGCCGGGTGAAGCGCCGCTCCAGCAAGAGCAGATCGCCATCGGGCAGGAACACGCCGTCGGTCACGTCGAAATCATCGCGCCGCTTTACCTTGAAGATGCCCTTGCGCGGTCCTTCCAGCACAGAGGCGAAGATATTGCCCTCCTGATCAATGCTGCGCTCGGCAATTACAATGCGTGCACCTTGTAGCGCGGAGCCCGCAGGGCCTCGAGCAACCGTTTCCATCCCGCTATTGTAACGCAGTTCCCGTCGCGGGATCAGGAAGTCGAGATCGCGGAGCGGCGCACCCGCGCCATGGGCACTGATCGGGTATTCCGTGACGCGCGCTAGTCGCTCGAAGGAGACGGTTGCAACGCCCCCGTGTACGTCCAGCCCCTCCGCGTCGACGTAGTGCTTGTCCGAAATGACATTTCCCGCAGCGTCGACAATTGGCTGCTTACGAAAATCCGATACGCCGACCGGGATATTCCCATCGCGCTCGACGGAACCGAAAAACCAGTAGCCATGGTCCGACACGCCAATGAATTGCCCACCGGGTTCGGTGAACCGGAATGCCGACATCTGTCCGAATTTGGAAGCACGCGAACGAAGTTCAAATCCGCCAACGAATTCGAGTTTGCCGAAACGGACCTGACTTGAGCCTGCCGCAAAGGTTGAGAACGGGATCGAGCGCGTCTCGACCGTGACGGGCGCGCTGCTTTCAGCAAGAGCCAGTGGAGCGCACCAAGCGCTGAGACCTAGTCCCAGCGCAAGTGCCAGAGGCTTCACGCTCGACGGCTCAGGCGGCGCGTGTCACGTCTTGTCTCTTCGCCGAACAGAGATGCAAGTTGCTCGGTCATCGCGCCTGCCAGTTCCTCGGCATCGACGATTGTGACGGCCCGGCGATAGTAGCGGGTCACGTCATGGCCGATGCCAATTGCCAGCAATTCGACTGGCGAGCGCGTCTCGATCAGTTCGATCACACCGCGAAGATGCTTCTCCAGATAATTGCCCGGATTGACCGAAAGCGTGGAATCATCAACAGGCGCGCCGTCAGAGATCACCATCATGATCTTGCGCTGTTCAGGGCGCGCGATCAGGCGCTGATGTGCCCACAACAGCGCCTCGCCGTCGATGTTTTCCTTGAGCAGCCCCTCGCGCATCATCAGGCCAAGATTGCGGCGTGCACGACGCCACGGAGCGTCAGCCGACTTGTAGATGATATGGCGAAGATCGTTCAGCCGGCCCGGATTGGCGGGCTTGCCTTCCTTGAGCCACTTCTCGCGTGACTGCCCGCCCTTCCAGGCGCGCGTGGTAAAGCCAAGAATTTCAACCGACACGCCGCAACGCTCCAGCGTACGCGCGAGAATATCTGCGCAGGTGGCGGCAACGGTGATCGGGCGTCCACGCATCGAACCGGAATTGTCGAGAACCAGCGTGACCACGGTGTCCCGGAACTGGGTGTCGCGCTCCCACTTGAATGAAAGCGGCTGCATCGGGTCGATCACAACTCGCATCAGGCGAGCCGTATCAAGAACACCCTCTTCAAGGTCGAAGTCCCAGGAGCGGTTCTGCTGCGCCATCAGGCGGCGCTGGAGACGATTGGCGAGCCGTCCAACGACGCCCTGCAGATTTGCCAGCTGCTTGTCGAGGAAGGCGCGCAGGCGCTCGAGTTCTTCTTCGTCGCAGAGTTCCTCTGCGCCGACCGTTTCGTCAAACTCGGTGGTGTAGACCTTGTAATCGATTTCCCGAGGAAGGTTTGCGAAGGGGTTGTCCTGGCGCTTGGCCTCGCCAGGCGTCTCGGAATCCAGATCCTGATCGTCAGACAGATCATCGGCGCTCGCGTCAGAAGACTCGCTCTCGCCCGACTCCTGGTCCTCGCTTGAGGTATCGCTTTCCTCAGCCTGTGAGTCCTCCGAGCCGGAATCATCCTCTCCGCCTTCTTGCGACTCTTCCTCGCCCTGCGGGGAATCGTCGTCCTCGTTCTCGTCTTCCGTTTCCTCGTCTTCGCCGAGTTCCTCAGCCATCTCCATTGAGGCGAGCATGTCGCGTACGACACGTGCAAACGCCTGCTGGTCTTCGAGTTTGTCGGCCAGGCCATTGAGATCAATGCCTGCCTTATCCTCAATCCACGGACGCCAAAACTCAACCACCTGCCCGGCGCTCGCAGGCGCAGGGCGGCCCGTCAGACGCTCACGCACCAGCAGGGCAAGCGCGTCTTCCAGCGGGGCTTCCGACTGCTCGGTTATGGCAACGTAGTTGGCCTTCGCGTAGCGATCTTCCAGCATCTGGGCGATGTTGTCGGATACGCCCTGCATGGCGCGGCTGCCGATCGCCTCGACGCGGGCCTGCTCGACCGAATCGAAGATGGACCGCGCCAGCTTCCCCTCAGGGGCAAGTTTCATATGGATGCGCGGATCGTGGCGGGCGCGGCGCAAAGCCATCGAATCGCCCATGCCGCGAGTGACGGCAATATCCGTTGCCGTTGCTTTCTTAGGCAGCTCCGGCAGTCGAGCAATGGTGCCCGCGAGAACCGGCTTGTCCTTGCTGAACGACACCTCCAGCTCGTTGTCGCCGGAAACGGCGCGCATGCAGACGGACACCGCCCGCTTGAACACGTCGACGTCCCCGCCCCTTACCGAGCGATTGCGCGTATTATCTCCGGGACCTGCCATCTAGATCGTTCCTGTGCCGCGGTGATGCGACGAGCACCACCGCCCCAACGACTTAACCCAGCACTACGTTCGCTGCGCTTTCCGGCAATTCCTCGCCGAATGCGCGCTGGTAGAACTCGGCGACGGTTGCCCGCTCGAGTTCGTCGCACTTGTTCAGGAAGGTCAGGCGGAAAGCAAAACCGACATCGTTGAAGATTTCGGCGTTTTCCGACCACATGATCACCGTGCGGGGGCTCATGACCGTGGACAGATCGCCATTGATGAAGGCGGAGCGGGTCATGTCGGCCACGCGCACCATCTTGTTGACGATGTCGCGACCCTTCTCGTCGCGGAAGTGCTTGGCTTTCGCCAGGATGATCTCGACTTCCTTGTCATGCGGCAGATAGTTCAAGGTCGTAACGATCGACCAACGGTCCATCTGCGCTTGGTTGATCTGCTGCGTGCCGTGGTAGAGGCCGGTCGTGTCGCCAAGACCGACAGTGTTGGCAGTCGCAAACAGGCGGAATGCCGGGTGCGGGCGAATGACGCGGCTCTGATCAAGAAGCGTCAGGCGTCCAGATGATTCCAGCACCCGCTGAATCACGAACATCACATCTGGACGGCCAGCATCGTACTCGTCGAAAACGAGAGCGACATTGTTCTGGTAAGCCCAGGGAAGAATACCGTCCTTGAATTCGGTGACCTGCATGCCGTCCTTGACGACGATGGCATCCTTGCCGACCAGATCGATACGCGAGACGTGGCTGTCGAGGTTGATACGAACGCACGGCCAGTTGAGGCGCGCGGCAACCTGCTCGATGTGGGTCGACTTACCCGTGCCGTGGAAACCCGAGACCATCACGCGGCGGTTGTAGGCAAAGCCTGACAGGATCGCGAGCGTCGTCTGACGGTCGAACAGGTAATCCGGGTCAATGTCCGGAACGTGCTCGGACGTCTTCGAGTAGGCCGGAACGACCATCGAAGAATCAAAGCCGAACGTATCTTTCACCGATACAGTTGTGTCAGGCAGGTTGGCGATGTCGCGATCGGCCATGATGTTCAAGTCTCCACACGCGGAAGCGGGTATTCCGCCAGCAAATTCAAATTTTCCGGAGGCGTATCTAGCAGACGGGGGACCTAACACAAACCTGCTTGTTTGAGCACGCGGTAGGCTTGCAGCACATCGCGCAACCGGTCTTCTGAGCCTCTATCGCCACCATTCGCATCAGGGTGATGAAGTTTTACGAGCTCCTTATAGCGCGCCTTTATGTCCGCGCTAGTCGCCTTGGCGTCGAGGCCTAGTGTTTCCATCGCCTTGGCCTCAAGCGTTTTCAGCTTGCGTTCGCGAGGCTTGGCGACAGGCGCCTCCTCGTTGAACATGCCGAAGGGATCGCGCACGCGGTTGTAATAGCCAGCTGCGCCAGACCGCTTTTGCGAGGGGGTCTGAGAAAAGGCAGCCGCAGCATTGGCACCCATCTTCCATGTCGGGCGGTGACCGGTCAGCGCTTCTTTCTGGAAGCGCGCTATGTCGGAATCCGGCACCCCGGAGAAATAATTGAAGCCCTTGTTATATTCGCGAACGTGATCGAAGCAGAACTTGAAGTACTCGCCCTCACGCATACGGCCGACAGGTGCACGATGCGTGCCCGGCTCAGAACATCCGTCCCACTGGCAGAGGGGCGCATGCGCCTTCGTCTCCGCCTTGCGGTCCGGGCGAATCCTGATCTTGTCGAAATATTTCGAGTTCGGTTTCATACAGTCCAGATGAGAATTGGTCCGGCGATTATGAGCCGTTCGCACTTCGATACAAGAATTGACATTTGCGGGATCATCGCCCAACCGCGTGAATCGACCATCCCGGTCGCGCGTACGCCTCATATGGTGAAAGGAACCTGCCTTGTCCATCCAGTCGACGATAGAAGCCAAGCTCGCGGCGGAGTTTTCTCCCGAGCGCCTTGAGGTTCTCAACGAAAGCCACCTCCATGCCGGACATCATCATGGCGGCTCGGACCATCACGCCTCGTTCGACGGCACCGGGGAAACGCATTTCCGTGTCCGCATCGTCACATCCGCCTTCGATGGGCTGAGCAGGATCGACCGGCACCGCGCAGTCAACGCGCTTCTGGCCGCCGAACTCGACTCGGGCGTGCACGCTCTCGCTATCGAGGCTGCGGCACCGGGCGAAAAGACGCGCTGGTAACGGCCCTCAGGCCTTGTCAGCAGGCCTGATCCGAATGCGCGTAATGCGGTTCTTTTCCCGCTTCATGACGATGAAGCGCTTGCCGTGGAAGGTGAAAGCCTGACGCTCGCGCGGAATGGTTTGGGTCTCGTGAATGACGAGACCCGCAATAGTCGTCGCCTCTTCGTCGGGAAGGTGCCAGTCCAGAGCGCGATTAAGGTCACGGATTGGGACGGAGCCTTCTACCACCACAGAGCCGTCCGCTTCCTGCCGCACGCCCTGCACGCTAACGTCATGCTCGTCTGCGATATCGCCGACGATCTCCTCGATGATATCTTCGAGCGTCACCAGACCCTGCACCTCGCCATATTCGTCCACGACGATGGCGAAATGAGCGTTGCGGCGCAAAAACGCGCTCAGCTGGTCCTGAAGTATCGTCGTATCAGGGACGAACCACGGCTTGCTCGCAACCTTCAGAATATCGATGCGCGAGTAATCGTTCTCGGCGTCTATCAGCGCCCGGAGCAGATCCTTCGAGTGCACGACGCCGACGATGTTCTCCTTCGAGTTCCGCCAGATTGGCATGCGTGTGTGCGGACTTTGCAAAATTTCACGCACCACGATTTCCGGGGGAAGATCTGCTTCCACTGCCCGCATATCGGTGCGGTGGACCATCACGTCAGAGACTTCCAGCTCCGCAAGCTCGGAAATACCGCTGGCGCGGGTTGGTCTTGAAGCCGCTCCGTTGCGCTCCGCATCAAACTGCACCTCCCCATTCCCCTCGGGGTTGCTGCCGTTCCGATCCGCTTTTCGAAGTTCATAACCACATAAAGCCAGCAATTGACGATGCAGCAGCGCCGCGATCACCAGCAGCGCGAGCGGACCAAACGTCAGAGCGACTTCATATGCTTTCATGCGGCTTCCGCGTGCAACGTGGTTTGGAGGAATGAAAGAACTTCGGAAGGTGGGACGTCGCGCGCGACAAATGACTGCCCGATTCCCTTCGTGAGGATAAACGTCAGGGCCCCGCGTGACACCTTCTTGTCCTGGGCAATGAAGTCGAGCATACGCTCTGCGCCAGGAAGCTCCCCGGGAATTTCCAGCGGCGAGATCGGCAACCCGACTGCGCGAAGATGCGCCTCCACACGAAGTGCATCATCCATCGAGCAAAGATTCAGCCGGCTCGAAAACCGGTGAGCCAGTGCCATCCCGATCGCAACGCCCTCGCCATGAACCAGCCGGGATCCGTCATATTGGGTCGCAGCCTCAAAGGCGTGTCCGAAAGTGTGCCCAAGATTGAGTAGCGCGCGATCCCCCTTTTCAAACTCGTCGCGCGCGACGACCTCAGCCTTGGCACGGCAGGATTCTGCGATCGCATGCGTTCGAGCATCACCACCCGCAAACACGTCGCGCCAATTAGCCTCAAGCCAGGCAAAAAAATCGGGACGATCAATCAGGCCGTATTTCGCGACTTCGGCATAGCCAGCGCGGAATTCGCGCTCCGGCAGGGTGTCCAACACCGTCGTGTCAGCCAGTACCAGCGAAGGCTGCTGGAAGACGCCGACGAGATTCTTCCCGCGCTGCGTGTTGATACCGGTCTTGCCGCCGACGGACGAATCCACCTGCGCTAACAGCGATGTCGGCATCTGGACGAACTTCATACCCCGACGCACAATGCCGGAGACAAATCCGGCAAGGTCTCCGACAACACCGCCTCCGAGAGCGACGACGACATCTCCACGCTCAAGCTTGGCTGCGATCACCTCATCAACGACGCGCTCAAGCGTGGCAAAATTCTTCGATTTTTCTCCGGGCGCCACGGTGATGGTGGCCGCCTCTATCCCGGCTTGTTCGAGGCTGGCAGAAAGCGTCGCTGCATGGGCAGCAGCGACATTCTCATCCGTAACGATCGCCGCACGCGCCTTTGGCAGCCGCTCGGCGATCCGGGTGCCAGCAGTGGCCAAAAGGTCGGGACCGATCAAGATGTCATAGCTGCGCGTACCAAGATCGACGCGCACCTGGCGCTGCTGTGCTGAAATCATGCCGAAGTTCCATTGTCTTTGACGGCTGCGCCAACGTCTTGAAGGTGGGCAAGCAAGGCTTCCAAGGTTTCAGCCGTGATGATTTCACGTCGCGCATCTCGTGTCTGTACGTGAATGTCGGCCAGCGCGTAGAACGGGTATCTGTCGTCCATCAGCTTCTGCATCACGCCGCGCGGGTCGGGATTCTTGAGCAGGGGACGATTCTGCCTCTTGGACACCCGTTCCATCAAGGTATCGAGGTCCGCCTTAAGCCATATCGAGATACCGTGCGCTGATATCGCGGCACGCGTCTGGGCATTCATGTAGGCTCCGCCGCCGGTAGAAACGACACGCGGGCCTTCTTGCAGGAGCCGCTCAATGACGCGCTGCTCGAGAGCGCGGAACTCCGGTTCCCCATATTTTTCAAATAGATCGGGCACGGTCATGCAGGAGACCGACTCAATCTCATGGTCGCTGTCGATGAAGGGCAGTTGCAACCCAGCAGCCACTTTTCGGCCGATTGCTGTTTTCCCAGCACCCATCAAGCCGACGAACACGATGACGCGACGGCCAAGAAGTCCGCGGATCGATTCTGCGATGTCCGGATGTGCCTGCTCTGTCATGCTCTCCGCCTTTTAAGGCGGGTAACACATGAAAAGGCGAAGCTCGTCAAGCATCGGGTTCCACACCCCAACCCTTGCAATGGCGGATTGAGGGTTCCATAACGGCACAGTTAGATCATGATCTCAGGTACCTGCCCCTGATGCCCACTCTTTTCCGGTTCCTTACGACCCTGGCTGTACTCGCCGCGCTTATCTACGGCGCGATGTACGCCGTGGTCCTTTATGTGGAACCCAATAAGGGAGAGATGACAGTGCGGATCCCGGCGGAGCGGTTAAATCAAGCTCGTTGAAACGCTCGGATCAGCTTGGTGAAAAAGCTGCGCAACATTTGCCAGCGCGCTTTGGTGGTAGCCTCGCGAGTAGCACCGGCCCGGTGATCGGCCATTGCCAGACGGGCCGCGCGGTGAATGTGATGCATTTGAAAACTCATCGCCATCCTCACCGAATGTCGTTCCACTGCGATGCTACACTCGCCCCGGCCTTGCGTCAAAAAAGATACGTAAGTGTGGAACCAGTTCCGGGGCCCCGCGTTTATTGAGCAGACGGTCCCGCTACGTGCTAAGCCCCCTCTGAACGCCCCCCCAAATGGCACGTAGCGGGATTGTCAACATCCCGAACAATCAGATCTGAAAAAGCTCGCAACGACGAGGGTCGCGCGAGCGAAAACTGCGTTTTTCGAAGGAGCAGTGAGCGGCTATGTCAACTCAGCTCTCGAAGTTGCCGCCTGGAACTTCCAGTCGATAGTCGAGACGGTTTTCGCCGACTTCCAGTTTGGCTCTTCCATCGAGGGACATCGGCACGACGCGCTCAAGCGCTACGCTGCCGAACCGTGGTTCGGAATGCATGTCGCGGGCGTCTGTACTCTCACGCCACTGGATGACGAGTGACGGTGTCCCGTCTACTGCCGTCTGATTGATTTCACTGGTCAACACGACATCGCCATTCGGCCGCGAAAGCGCCCCATGGCTGAGCGAATTTACCACGAGTTCGTGTAAAGCAAGCCCGATATGGAGGGCAGCGTTCGGGTTCAGATAGACATCGGGACCTTGAAAGCGGACCTCCGTCCCTGAGCCGTTGAGGAAGCGGTCCACCTGCCCCTCTACCAGTTCGCTCAACATCGCGCCGCGCCAGTTGGAGGATGTCACCAGATCCTGCGACGATGCGAGTGACTGGAGACGGCCGCGAAAGCGATCCAGAAACATCTCGATACCGCTGGAATATCGCCCTGTCTGTGATGCGATCGCCTGGATGATGGCCAGAAGGTTCTTGGAGCGATGGCTCACCTCCCGCAACAGGGTCTGAAGGGTCTGTTCGCGGTTCTTTCGTTCGGTGACGTCAACAATGGTGGTGACAACGCCCTGAATGAGGTTCTCGTCGTCGCGGTCCGCATCGATCCACATGTCGTACCACCGCGCACCTACCGCGTTGCGGTCGCGAAACTCCATCGTCTCTTGGATACCTGTGGCGAGGACGGATCGTTTCAACTCAAGAGCGCGCTCAGCAACCAGCGCCGGCATAAACTCGCCGTCGCTGCGCCCGGAAACGTCTCCGCTCGACCATTTTTCGGGAATATTCTGCGCCCACCGAACGCGAAGGTCCGGTGTCTGGTAGATGACAATAATTCCCGTGTTGCGCAGAGCACGCAGTAGACCGCGTCTTACTTCCACACTCGCACCCCGCTCATGTGATCACCGATCGTAGGTATCGCGCAAGCGAGTAAACGAACAGTGCTTCGCGCTGGTTCCACGGCATAATGACAACTCCAGCGGCGGAGCGCGCTTGAGGGGGATGCGCGCTCCGCCCTCTTCATACCACGACAGGAAATTGCCGCGGGTGAAGCGGTTTCCCTATCCTGCACGGCGCATCAGGCCGGCGATCAGTGATATGACCAAGAAGACCAAGAAGATGAAGAACAGGATCTGCGCGATCCCCGCGGAAGCGCCGGCAATCCCGCCAAAGCCCAGCGCGCCGGCGATGATGGCCACGACAAAAAATACCAATGTCCAGTAGAGCATGACCTATCTCCTTGCTGTGTGTACGAAAACGCGGCCGTTCGGCGTTGGTTCCGCCACGGGCCGCGATACGCAATCAGGCCGCGCGAAGCGACCTGATCATGAACTGGATGAAATTAGGCTGCTGCGGCCTGCCGATCAAAGAACAGGGCTTGGCTGATGAGCGCTTTGACCATGTCTGGATTAAAGGGCTTCGTAACAAGGAAAGCAGGCTCAGGACGTTCGCCAGTCAGCAGTCTCTCGGGGAAGGCCGTGATGAAAATGACCGGTACGGGTGAGACAGCAAGCATCTCATTAACGGCGTCGATGCCCGACGACCCGTCAGCCAGTTGAATATCCGCAAGAACCATTTTCGGACGGGCAGTCGAGAACATGGCAACGGCTTCCTTATGAGTACGCGCCGTTCCCACCACCCGGTGTCCCAGGCTCTCAACCATCTCTTCGATGTCCATCGCGATCAGAGGCTCATCCTCGATGATCATAATGTCGGTAGCGACCTGTCGCGAGATTTCTTCGCTTGCTTCAGCAAGCAAGGACGCAAACTCAGCCCCGTCGACGTCAAGAACTTCGGCAGCTTCGCTCTCCGAGAATCCTTCTACGGCCACGAGCAGGAATGCTTGGCGGGGCAGTGGCGACAGCGCGGCGAGATTTGCGGATGCGCGTCCCTCCCAGCCGGCCTGAGAATTGTCCTCGGGAACTCGCACATTCACGGACGAAAAGAGCTTTGTGAAAATGCGGTATAATGAAATGCGATCGCTGGTGAGCTCTGGAAAGACGCTCACGTCTGCAATGATGGCCTCAAGCGTCGCGGCGACCAATGTATCACCACTCGATTGAGAGCCTGTCACGGCGCGCGAAAAACGCCTCAGATACGGTAGATGCGGCGCAATTCGTGCTGAAAGGCTCATAGGTATCGTCTCCCTCAATGACGCATGACCGGTCCGAAAAGCGGACCCACAGCGAAACAAACGCCAAACCGAGAAAAAAGTTCCTCGTCGAATGGAACGATAGTGCATATTCCGCGTTTCCTGCGCAAACCCGTCTCGGGAAAAGCGTGTCCTATGGCACATCGCGTTGGGACGGGTGAAGGAAAATCGAGCTAGGGGGGCATAAAGAACCTGTATGAAATCCAACACCTTGGCGGCCGATGAAGGCCGCAATCAACCTGCAAAGAAGGGCGATCCGCTCGGGCCCAATTCCGAAATCGGACGCAAGCTCAAGCAGTATTATGATGATCTAGTCTCCGAGGAAGTTCCTGATCGTTTCGCAGATCTTCTGCGTCAACTGGATGAACGCTCTCAGCCGCAGTCGGCTCGCGACGGAGAATAGTCATGACTCAGGCCATTGCCGGCGACGGCTCCAGCTTCAAGACCGGGTTACTTGGCTGCATCCCGAATCTTCGGGCGTTCGCCATGTCACTCTCTCAAAACGCCGATAAAGCCGACGACCTCGTACAAGAGACCCTTGTAAAGGCGTGGGACAAGCAAAGTTCGTTCCAGCCGGGCACCAATCTCAAGGCGTGGGTGTTCACGATTTTGCGCAACGAATTCTATTCGCAGATGCGCAAGCGTGGCCGCGAGGTACAGGACAGCGACGGCATCATGACCGAGCGAATGGCAGTGCATCCCAGCCAGCACGGTTCGCTCGATCTCGGCGATTTTCGTTCAGCGCTTGAAAAGCTGCCGGAGGACCAGCGTGAAGCGATCATCCTGATAGGCGCCTCTGGCTTTTCGTACGAGGAAGCCGCCACAATCTGCGGCGTCGCCGTCGGTACGATCAAGAGCCGGGTAAGCCGTGCCCGCAGCAGGCTTCAGGAGATGCTGGGCGTGGTGGGCGAAGCTGATTATGGCCCGGACGCGATTTCATCCCAGGTCATGGGGACGAGCGCGGCGTAAGCGCCCCATCAGGCTCCAGAACCGTTTTCAGGGCGGTGACGACCGCGTTTCCTGAATACGGCTTGGCCACAACCGGAACGCCAGGAAAATCGGCGAACATCTGGCGGTCATCCGCGTGCCCGGTAGCAAAAACGAACGGGATGCCGTTCTGGCGCAACAGGTGGGCGAAATCGAAGGTCGGCCGGCCTTCAATCATGACGTCAATGACGGCAGCGTCGTAATCCATCTGGCGTTCGGTAGCCTGATCAAAACTACGAGCGATGGTGACGTGTTCAGCTCCGCTTTGCCGGCACATGTCTTCCACGTCCATTGCAATGAGCATCTCGTCTTCCAGAACGAGGATGCGCAAACCATCCAGCGAATTGTTTATCAAGCAGCGCCCTCCATCGATCAAGAAGCTTTGGCGTATACGCAGTTGTTTGTCACCGGCAACATGCATTACGCTAGGTAAAGACTAGGGCTGACTTGATCCGCTCCAAAAAGAACTAACGCTTAAATTTGTGTTCCCGTGTCGCGTGGAACCCCGACTTCACCAGTGCGTTACCTGATCTGTTAGCAGTCACGGGAGTCTGAATATGGCAGTAACACCAAGGGCGGGCGCCGGCGGCGTCGACGATTTCACCACCGGCTCACCGGCGGATCTCGAGGCAGAGATCAAAAGGCTGCGAGAAGATGTAGCCAAGCTCGCCGACCAACTTGCCAAGACCAGCGAGCATACCTATTCCGCCGCGCGCCGCGTTGCCAGCGAAGGCGCAGATCATCTGCGCGCGAAAGGCGAAGCTGCGGTCGACGCGATCCGCTCAAACGCAAGCGATATCGAAGAGCAGATTTCGGACGCCGTGCGCGAAAAGCCAATCACTGCGCTCGCTATAGCAGCCGGCATCGGCTACCTCCTCGCAGTCCTGCGCCGCTAGTCGACATGCTGGCATCGCTGATTACAGGTCTTGTTTCCGGAGAAGCTGCCGAGACCGCGGGCCGGATACGCCGGGCCGTGGTGGCATATCTGATCGCCGCGGCCTTGATGGCGGCAGGCCTCGTCTTTCTCCTTATTGCGGCGTTCGTTGTCGCAGCGCGTGAGTTCGGCGTCGTTAAGGCTGCGCTCGGGTTCGCTGCCGTTTTCATCATCGGTGCCGCAATCATCGTGATAGTCCATCGTGTCGCGGCGCGATCGAAAGCGAAATTGGCGGCAAAAAGGCGTCAGAGCGAAATTACGGCAGTTGTGGGTGCAGCGGCCGTGGCGATGATCCCTACCCTTCTCGCCGGCGGCAAAGGGCGGTCGTCGCTGGCCTTGCTCGCTCCTGCTCTTGCTGGGCTGGGTTGGGCTGTCTGGCGAGAGAACTCGCGCGGGCGCAGGAATTTGGGCGATATGCGCGACTAGGCAGGAACAACACACAGATCCAAACATTGCTCCGGGAGATCAATCACCTCCCGGAGCTTTTTCTATGGAAAAGAAGATAGACGGAAATCGAGCGCGACAGGGCCGCAGCGGATGGCCCGTGCTGGTCGTCCTCATCTGCGCGCTGATCCTGGTAGCAATCGGCTGGTGGGCTGTAGAAATTTACGGCGAGTCCATTGAGCCTGAAAATCCGATCGGCGAAACCCCAACCGAACAGGTACCCGCAAACCCTAGCTGATTTCGCCTTGCGAAGGAGCCAGGACATTGAGCGCGCCCGGATGGATTTCCAGGCGCGTCACTGTCTCCAGCGGGCAAATCTCGCCGTCTATCGCACATCCATAGCGTTCGTGCCTCGACAGCAGGCGTAGCGAGACTTTCTTCGCTTGCAAGACTTCAATCGTGTCGATCGCCTTCCACCGCCCAAGGCCGACCTGGATTGCCATCCGAAATATGTCACCCGGCTTGCGCGCTCGTGTGACATAGACCCCCAGCACGCCACCATCTGGGTCATCGGCATACGGAAGATGCCCTTCACCAAAGATATTGTTGCTGATGCCTATCCCCGCCGTCTTGCGCCGGATCCGGACGCCATCCAGCTCCATTTCCACTTTGAGGCGCGGCGGCTTGAACATGGCCTTCCAACCAGCGCGAAGCGATGCCCAGATCTTGCCTAGGCGGGAACCAAATACGTGGCTTTCGCGGATCCGAATAACCTTGGCGTGAAGGCCCACGGAGAACTGGTGGATGAAAAAGCGGCCGTTTGCAGAGGCAAGATCGACCCTGCGGATTTGACCATCTGCAAACGAAACCACCGCCTGGCTGAGATTTTGCGGAATACCGAGACTGCGCGCGAACAGGTTCATGGTCCCCGCCGGTAGAATGGCGAGCGCTTTATCCGATCCCTTCATCCGGCTGGCGGCAGCAGAGATCGAGCCATCGCCGCCTCCCACCATGACGACGTCGCAATCGCTTGCGAGCGCATTGTCGAGGCGGCGCTCAAGCTCTGCACCTTCGATAACTGAAACGTCTACCTGATGGCCAGCGGCCTGGAGCACTGCGCGCAACTCGCTCTCGAACTGCTCGAGATCAAGTGTCCGCAGCGTACCGCCATCCCTGTTCAGTATGATTTGGAACTTCATCCGCCAGCAACGTGAGCATGATGGTTTCGTTCCTGAGGAGCCGGGAAACGATTGATCTAATGCGGAACCTCATCGGGAGGTCGGCGTTGTCGACGGGTGAAGGCCGCGCCCCGGGCCTCCCTCTGCGAAAAGTTTGGCCGGGGCACGGTCGTGCAAAAGAACATGCACAAGGAGACACTAACATGATCCGCAATCTTTTGGCGACTACTGCAATTGCAACGCTCGTAGCCACCGGTGCCTACGCTCAGACGACGACAACGACTGAACCAACGATGCAGACGGAACAGGCCGCACCTCAGGTCAAACACGCTGAAGGCCATCTCGCCAGCAATCTGATCGGTGAGACCGTCTACAACGGTACCGGCGATGATGCCGAGAACATTGGCAGCGTGACCGATATGGTGATCTCAAATCAGGGCCAGATTGAAGCGCTTGTTGTCGGTGTCGGCGGCTTCCTCGGGATTGGCCGTAAGGACGTAGCTCTCGAATTCAGCGTTGCTGAATGGGCCGAACGTGATGGCGACGAATGGCTCGTAATTCCGACGAACCGTGAGGCCCTTGAAGCGCTTCCTGAGTTTGATCGCTCTGCCTTCACTCCTCAGGATGCGAACGCTGAAGTGGGCAACACCACCCCGGCTACCGGGCAGGACATCGGTGTAGCAGCGACGGGTGCTGGCGCGGCAGCGACTGCCCCGACAAATGATACGACGGCAACTGCTCCGGCCGTTACTGCACCAGCAACGACGACGGACACTACCTCCTATAACACTGCTGCTAACGACACTGTTGTTACTGATACCGATGATACTGCAACTGCCGCAATTGACCGCTCGACGCTGAATGAAGTCGATGCAGGCACGATGAGCGCCGACAACATCATCGGGACCACGGTTTACGGTGCCAATGATGAAAACGTCGGTGAAATCAGCGACGTTCTTCTGTCCCAGGACGGCGGGGTCGATGCGGTTATTATTGACGTCGGCGGCTTCCTTGGCATCGGACAAAAGTCCGTCGCAGTGAGCATGGAAAACCTCGCCTTTATGGCCGATGGAGATGCCAACCACTATCTCTACACGTCCATGACAAAGGAGCAGCTCGAAGCCCAGCCGGAATATGATGAAGGCACTTTTGCCGAGAATCGTGACGGCCAGCTTCTGGTAGTCCCCGCACAGTAATTTCTTTCAGGCGGACCTGAGGCGGGCTTGCATCTTCGGATGCGAGCCCGTTTCCGTTCCGGGATCAAGACCCTCGAATTGAACAGCGCAGCCACCATCGTTCAATTTTTAAGAACAGTCCTTAGCGTCCCTACGAGCTTTCCCCGCGAGCAGATTAAAAGACATATGGATGTGAAAGCCGCATCAGGCGGTGCTTAGAAAAGGAGCCGATCATGCTCGAACAGATCAAGGGCCTTCATCACGTCACATCGCTTGCTCGCGACGCTGCGGCGAACAATGACTTTTTCACGCACAAGCTGGGGCTGCGCCGCATCAAGAAGACCGTCAATTTCGATGCGCCTGACGTCTACCACCTCTACTACGGTGACGAGGTTGGAACGCCTGGCTCCGTAATGACATATTTCCCGTTCCCCCACGCGGCACGTGGCCGTCAAGGAACCGGTGAAGTGGGTGTGACCGCCTTTTCAGTGCCAAACGGCACGCTTCGTTATTGGGAGCAGCGACTTGCTGACCAAGGCGTCACCAATGTGCGCCCGCAAGAGCGGTTCGGCGAGAAGCGCCTGGCATTTGACGGTCCCGATGGTGACGGGTTTGTACTCGTGGAAGCTGCCGAGGATGGACGGGCACCGTGGACCAATGGCGGCGTAGGCACCGATGAAGCTATTCGCGGTTTCCATTCGGTGTCGATGCGGCTGCAGGATGCCGATGCGACCGCCGAGCTTTTGAAGTTCATGAATTACGAGGAAGTGGAGAAGGCGGGGAACGTCCGCCGCTTCGCTGTCAGGGGAGCGGGTAACGGAGCCAATTACGTCGACCTCGAAACCCTGCCGATGGTCAATCATGGTCGCCAGGGTGCGGGCTCGGTCCACCACGTCGCGTTTGCGGTTGAAAATCGGGAGAAGCAGCTCGAAGTCCGCAAGGCGTTGATGGATACGGGCTACCAGGTAACGCCTGTCATTGACCGGGATTACTTCTGGGCGATCTACTTCCGCACGCCCGGCGGCATCCTATTCGAAATTGCCACCAACGAACCGGGTTTTGATCGCGACGAGGACACCGCGCATCTCGGCGAAGCTCTCAAGCTTCCCACGCAGCACGAGCATTTGCGCAGCTTCCTTGAGAGCCACCTCCAGCCGCTAGGGGAATGACCATGGCCATCGACAACTACACCTACAAGCAGACCGCCGGGGAAACCGGCGGGCCTTTGCTCTTCGTGTTCCATGGCACCGGCGCAGATGAAAATCAGTTCCTCAGCATCGGACGCCATCTTGCGCCGGATGCGACCATCGTCGCCCCGCGCGGGGACGTTTCGGAATTTGGCGCTGCTCGCTACTTTCGCCGCACCGGTGAAGGCGTTTACGACATGGCTGACCTCGCGCGCGCGACGGAGAAGATGCTGGCTTTCGTCGAAGCACACCGCGCCGAAATAAAGCCTTCATCGGTTCTGGGTCTCGGTTACTCGAACGGCGCGAACATCCTTGCCTCCGCGATCTTCGCGCAGCCAGGCCTGTTCGACGCCGCCGTCCTGATGCACCCACTGATCCCGTTCGAACCGAAGGTGGAAGGAACGCTGGCCGATACGAGGATACTGATGACGGCCGGTCGTCACGATCCGATTTGCCCCGCGCCCCAGACGCAGCGCCTGGAATCCGATTTCGGGCGACATGGCGCGATCGTTGAAACAATATGGCACGACGGCGGACATGAAGTCCGTCCGGTAGAGATGGAAGCAGCCCAGCGCTTCCTGGCCTCCAGCGGAGCGAGACAGAGTGATGACAGGTGATTTACCGATCGAGCTTGAACTGACCGGCACCAAGGGGCGGTATCTGGTGAAAGGACCGGACGGCGCTGAAGCCGAGATGACCTACACCAGCATCGGCGAAAGCCAGATTATCATCGACCACACCATGGTCCCTGATGCGTTCCGAGGCCAAGGTATCGGCGCTCGGCTGGTAGCGAGGGCCGTAGAGGACGCGCGCGCTGCCGGGAAGACAATTTTGCCGCTATGCCCGTTTGCAGCCGCACAGTTCCAGCGTCATCCTGAATGGGCGGACGTGCTCAAGCATTAGGCATTCGACACCGCGACAAATCCGGCGTTATGATCATTTCGGGAGGAACGACATAACGCATGAACCGGAACCGGCGGCGACATCTGATCATCCTGGGGGCAGTCGCGTTCGCCCTTTGCCTGCTGATCGCCAGCTTTGGACATCGTTATGCTACCGCGGGCTACCTCGACGAAGCTGCCGCCCGCGGCAGCAACACGCTGGGGCTTGCGGTCACCGCGTTGCGTGGGCAGCTCGCCCGATACGAGAAGCTGCCGGAACTGATCGCAGACGATCCCGACATCAAGCAGCTTGTTGCGAATCCTCAAGACCGTACAAAGGTCGATGAGATCAACCTGTTCCTCAAACAGATCAATTCGCTGCTCGAATCGTCCGACATCTATGTGATGCTCACGGACGGGGTCACACTTGCTGCATCTAACTTCGATCAAAGCCCGACCTTCATCGGAGAAAACTTCAGTTATCGCCCGTATTTCAGCGACGCGCTCGATGGTGGGAAGGGCCGCTTCTTCGCGCTTGGCACAACATCCTTTAAACGCGGCTATTATTTCGGCGCCCCGATTGTAACCGATCAGCGTGTCTCCGGTGTCGTCGTCTTCAAGGTGGACATAGACGCCATCGAGAGCAGCTGGCGGGGAAGTGACTATGAGATCATCGTCACCGATCCCGAGGGCATTGTCTTCATGTCCGGCCGCCAGGACTGGCTCTTCACTGCCATCCAGCCGCTGACGCCTGACCGGCTTGCCCGAACCGTGGCGACACGTCGCTACGCAAATGCGGAGCTTCGCGAACTCCCCGTAGTCCGGAGCCAGTCGCAAGACGGGCATGACCTTCTCACCATCACGGGTGCAGAGGGACAGCGACAATATCTGGCGGTCACCGAGTTGATGCCCGAGGCCGATTGGACCGTGAAGGTCCTACTCGATACCGCATCCGTCCGCACGCAGGTGCTCACAACCATCGCAGCACTGGTCCTTCTGGTGGCCCTTGGAGCAATGGGCTTTGCCGTCTGGCTTGAGCGCCGTGCCCGGCTGGCGGAACGGCTTCAGGTACAGCGTGAAGCGCAGGAAGAGCTCGAGCAGCGGGTTGCGGAACGCACCGCTGATCTTGCGGACGTAAACCAACTCCTCCAGGCTGAAGTTGCAGAGCGGCGCGCAACCGAGCGGGTTCTTCGGAAGACGCAATCAGATCTTGTCCAGGCGGGAAAGCTTGCAGCACTAGGCCAAATGGCCGCCGCTCTCTCGCACGAATTCAATCAACCGCTGGCCGCGACCCGAACCTATGCCGACAACGCAGCTCAATTCATCGAGCGCGGGCGACTGGACGAAGCCGGAGACGCCGTCCAACGCATCGCCAGCTTGACGGAGCGGATGGCGTCAATCAGCCGGCATCTGCGCAACTTTGCGCGCAAGCCGAATGAGAAACTGGGACCGGTCCTGCTCGACGACATTGTCAACGCAACGCTCGAGATCGTTGGCTGGAGGCTAAAAGCTGCCGATGCTGCTCTTACACTCGACCTCGGCAGCGAGCCCTTATGGGTGAAGGCGGGAACGGTCCGTCTGCAACAGGTGCTGGTAAACGTCATCTCCAATGCGGCCGACGCAATCGAAGGCACCAAAGACCGTACCATCACCCTTTCGGCGCAGCGCGCAGAGCCGGACAAAATTTCAATCACCGTACGAGATCACGGTCCCGGGGTGCCGGAAGCGATAGCCGGGCGGATCTTCGACCCGTTTTTCACGACAAAGGGCGTCGGAAAGGGCCTCGGGCTGGGGCTTTCAATTTCTTACAACATCGCCAAGGATTTCGGAGGCACCCTGTCCGTCGAACAGCACCACGAGGGCGGCACCATCGCGACTATTATCCTCCAGGAAGATGAGGCCTCGTCATCCCGCGAGGCTGCAGAATGAAGCAGCCGTCAGTTCTCCTGGTGGATGACGAGGAAGACATCCGCCGTTCCACCCGCCAGTCGCTTGAGCTGGCCGGTTTCGATGTTCAGGAGGTAGTGTCCGCCGAAGCCGCGCTTGACCTTGTTACTCCCGGTTTTGCCGGTGTCATTGTCAGCGACATCCGCATGCCGGGCATGGACGGCATGACGCTTCTCACCAAGATCCGCGACATTGACGCGGATGTCCCGGCAATTCTCGTAACTGGCCACGGTGACGTGCAACTGGCAGTAAGGGCCATGCGCGAGGGTGCCTACGATTTTATCGAGAAACCCTTCTCCGGTCAGCAACTGGCAGACGTGGTGGCCCGGGCGCTCGACCGGCGCAGCCTCGTCCTCGAAAACCGCCTGCTGCGCGCCGCTGCCGGAAAGCGCGATGACGTCGAAACTCGCCTTCCGGGACGGTCGCAAGCGATGATCGACCTGCGCTACCGGCTAAGAGCTGTCGCAGGCACCGATGCTGACGTTCTCATCGTCGGCGATACCGGCGTCGGCAAGGAAGTCGCAGCTAGAGCCCTCCACGATATCAGCCGCCGCGCGGATCGGCCCTTCGTCGTCATCAACTGTGCCGCCCTTCCTGAAAACCTCATCGAGAGCGAGTTATTCGGCCACGAGGCTGGCGCATTTCCCGGCGCAATCCGCGCGCGTTACGGCAAGTTCGAGCATGCACGCGACGGCACGATTTTGCTCGACGAGATCGGCCAGATGCCGCTCGACCTTCAGGCGAAATTGCTCCGCGTGATTGAAGATCGGGTTATCGTCCGGCTTGGCTCCAACGAGCCGATCCCACTTGATCTTCGCTTCGTCGCAACAAGCCAGGTGGATCTTGAAGAGGAAGTGGCCGCAGGGCGATTTCGAGCCGATCTCTTCTACCGGCTCAATGTGGTGACCCTCAAGGTGCCACCGTTAGCGGCACGGCGAGAGGATGTGCCGATACTTTTCCTTCAATTGTTGCGCGAGGCGGCCGGTCGCTACAGGCGCGAACCGCTCGAACCGCCAGCGCACGTCATTGAAGCGGTAACCCGGCGAAACTGGCCCGGCAATGTCCGCGAACTCCGCAATGCCGCTGACCGGTATGTACTGGGTCTGGGCATTGATGGTCTTGACCCTGCAGCCGGCGAGCAGCCCGGAATATCTTTGGCAGAACGCATGGCACGCTACGAAAAATCCGTAATTGCCAGCGCATTGCAGGCCCATGGCGGCTCTCTCAAACCGGTATATGAAGAGCTCGGCATTTCGAGAAAGACACTGTACGAGAAGATGCAACGCTACAAGCTGGATCGTCGTGACCACACGGACTAGCAGCTGATGTGTGAGACTCGACACATCAACTTGACGCAGATGTTACCTTTTCTACCCATCATCTCCCAATGAACTTGTCGAGTCCGCTTAAGGGCGGTCGAGAGCATTGAAATAGTGTCTTCAGAAGCTTCCTACTGTCTCCCAGGGCTGGCGCGGGGAGGAAACTGCGCCTGCCGGTCAATAAAATGATCACCGGGAGGATCTC
This sequence comes from Aquamicrobium zhengzhouense, assembly GCF_016124105.1. Lineage (GTDB taxonomy): Bacteria > Pseudomonadota > Alphaproteobacteria > Rhizobiales > Rhizobiaceae > Aerobium > Aerobium zhengzhouense. The sequence goes on along the minus strand of NZ_JADGMQ010000008.1, from coordinate 16,594 downwards.
ATGAAGAAGCTAGTCGCATCGCTATCCATCGCTGCCGCGCTTGCGGTGCTGCCGCAATTTGCCAGCGCTCAAACCTACCCCGAGCGCACCATCTCGATGGTCGTGCCGTTCTCGGCTGGCGGCCCGACCGACACGGTTGCGCGCCTCGTTGCGGAAGCGATGAGCCGGGATCTGGGCCAGCAAGTTATCGTTGAGAACGTCGGCGGTGCAGGTGGCACGGTTGGCGCCGCACGCGTCGCACAGGCAGAGGCGGATGGGTACACCCTCCTCCTCCACCATATCGGCATGGCTACCAGCGCGACTCTCTACCGTAACCTCACCTACAATCCGCTTGAATCGTTCGAATATGCGGGCCTCGTCACCGAAGTTCCGATGACCATCATCGCCCGTCCGGATTTCCCGGCGGAAGATCTGCAGGGACTGATCAGCTACGTCAAAGAAAATGCAGATGACGTGACCTACGCCAATGCTGGCATCGGCGCAGCTTCGCATCTTTGCGGCATGCTGTTCATGAGCGAGATTGGCACCCAGCTGACCACGGTGCCTTACCAGGGCACCGGCCCGGCAATGACCGATCTTCTCGGCGGCCAGGTCGACTTCATGTGCGACCAGACAACCAACACGACCAGCCAGATCCAGGCTGGCGCGGTCAAGGCGTACGCAGTGACAAGCGCTGAACGCCTTGAGCAGCTCCCTGACCTTCCAACTGCAGCAGAAGGCGGCCTCGCCTCGATGCAGTTTGGTATCTGGCACGGCCTTTATGCACCTGCCGGAACCGACGCTGCGATCGTTGACCGCCTGAGCCAGTCGCTCAAGGTGGCCCTCAAGGACCCGAACGTGATCGAGCGCTTCGCCGCCCTCGCCACGAGCCCGGAGCCGGAAGAGAACGCCACGCCTGACGCGCTCAAGGCCAAGGTAGAGTCTGAAATCGCGCGCTGGAAGCCGCTGATCGAAGCTGCCGGCGTTTACGCCGACTGATCATCTGCTTCGGCAGTCTCGCCGGCGCGACGCCCCCGTCGCGTCGGCGATTTCTTCGGAGAGGAGAGACGATGACCTTCAACAGAAGTGATGTTGGAGCCGGGAGCATTTTTGTCGCGATCGGCCTGTTTTTCGGTCTCATGACACTTTACGGGCTGGATATCGGAACAGCCCGGCGCATGGGCCCTGGCTATTTTCCGATCGTCCTGTCGGGCATCTTGATCGTTTTCGGCATTGCCACCATCCTGAAGGGAATGAGCCATCCAGACGTGGAACGCGGTCCGTTGCCTTGGCGCGGCATCCCGGTGCTCCTCAGCGTGCCCGTGCTTTTCGGGCTGCTGATACGACCGCTCGGAATAGCACCCGTTCTGCTCATCACCACCTTCGTCACCTCCTTCGCCAGCCGGCGCATGTCCCTCCTCGCTGCAGTCGCCCTGTCGGTCGGCCTCACGATCTTCTGCATCCTTGTCTTCAGCATCGGTCTTGGCCTGCCACTTCGCGTGTTCGGCTCCGCTGTAGAGCCCTGGACGCGGCCAATCTTCGGAGTTCGCTGAGATGGATCTCGTATCGAACCTGTATCTGGGCCTCTCCATCGCGCTGCAGCCGCACAATCTGATGTTCTGCTTCCTCGGCTGTCTGCTGGGAACGCTTGTCGGCGTGCTGCCGGGCATTGGTCCGACGGCAACCATCGCTATGCTGTTGCCGATCACCCTGGGCCTTGATCCCGCGACCTCGCTCATCATGCTCGCCGGCATTTACTATGGCGCGCAGTACGGTGGATCGACGACCGCCATCTTGATCAATCTGCCAGGCGAATCGTCCTCCGCGGTGACTGCGATTGACGGCTATCAGATGGCAAAGCAGGGACGCGCTGGCATTGCGCTTGCCACTGCGGCACTTGGCTCGTTCTTTGCCGGAACGGTGGCGACCGTAATTCTCGCGCTTTTTGCCCCGCCGCTCGCGAAGGCAGCGCTTAATTTCGGGTCTCCCGAATATTTTTCGCTGATGGTCCTCGGTCTCATCTGCGCCATCGCCCTCGCCCACGGCTCGATCCTGAAGGCGACAGCGATGATCGTCATCGGGCTCCTTTTCGGCCTCGTTGGTGCCGACCTCTATTCCGGAGCCCAGCGTTTCACCTTCGGTATTCCTCAGCTTTCAGACGAGCTCAATTTCGTGGCTGTGGCAGTCGGCATCTTCGGCATTGCCGAAATCCTGCGCAATCTTCAAAGCGAAACGGACCGCGACGTGATGGTGAAGAAGGTCGCCAATCTGTGGCCTTCCGGCGAGGATTTCCGCCGCATGGCCGCCCCCGTCGTGCGCGGCACGGCCCTCGGATCCATTCTGGGCGTTTTGCCGGGCGGCGGCGCGATCCTGGCATCCTTCGCTTCCTATACGGTGGAAAAACGCCTCTCTCGCACGCCGGAAGAGTTCGGTCGCGGGGCGATTGAAGGTGTCGCCGGGCCCGAGTCAGCCAACAATGCGGGTGCTCAGACGTCATTCATCCCGATGCTGACCCTCGGCATTCCTGCCAACCCCGTGATGGCGCTGATGATCGGTGCCATGATCATCCAGGGCATCGTGCCCGGCCCTAACGTCGTTAATCAGAACCCTGACTTGTTCTGGGGCATCATCGCCTCAATGTGGGCGGGCAATCTGATGCTGGTGCTGCTCAATCTGCCGCTGATCGGCCTTTGGGTGCGACTGCTGACGATCCCCTACTATCTTCTTTTCCCGGCCATCATGGCGTTCGCAGCAATCGGGATCTACTCAATCAACTCGAACCCGTATGATCTCTATACCCTCTCGCTTTTCGGCGCTCTTGGGTACGCACTCGTCCGCTTTGGCTGCGAACCAGCACCATTGCTGCTCGGCTTTGTGCTCGGGCCGATGCTGGAAGAGCACCTGCGGCGCGCGATGATCATCTCGAAGGGCGACCCCTCAGTCTTCCTGACCCGCCCGATCAGCGCGACATTGCTGGTCATGTCGCTGGTGGTCCTGGCAATCGTCCTCATGCCGTCGGTACGCAAGAAGCGCGAAGAAGTCTTCGTCGAAGAGGATTGAATTCTGGCTAAGCCAGAAAGAGCCCCCAGCGTATAGCCGTTGGGGGCTCTTTTTTTCTTCTAGGCCAGATCGAGAACTTGCAGCGGCGGGCTTGCCGCAAACACGGTCTGATCGAGATAAGTCAGCGCCTGATAGGCGCCCCCCTCGCGGATCAGAGGCGCTTCATCCGCCTGGATCGCGAAGTCGAACTCTGCATTATGCTGACCGCCCGCCGTACGGGCGATCGCGTTTCGAATAGACGGCTCGATCAGGTCAAAGGCAGATGTTCCAAGGCCGACGAACGCCACAGGCGCCGGATCGAACAACGCAAAGAGACTGCCCAGCGCAAAGCCCAGCGCCTCGCCGGCCCTCTTGAACGCATCTCGCTCAAGCCCCTCACCGTTGCGCGCCGCATTTGCCATTTCGGTCATCGTCAGATGGTCGATATCCGCAGCAGGCTGAGCAGTTTCGCATTCGCCGCGCGCATGGCGAAGGATGGCGTAATTTCCGGCGTAGGCTTCCACACATCCGCGGCGGCCACAGCGACATTGGGCGCCATCCGGGATGTGGATCATGTGACCGAACTCCCCACCGGATGACCGCGATCCGGTAAAAAGCTCGCCCCGCTGGATCAGCCCCATACCGATCCCGTCCGACAGCATCACCGTTATGAGGTTCTTGCCGTAGCGTTCCGGCGAACGTGCCCTGAGCGCCACTGCGATCATGTTACAGTCATTCTCGACGGTGACCGGTACCCTGAAGCGGGTCTCGAAAAAATCGGCAAAGTCGATGTTGCTGTGTGGCGTAATTGGAGACCACAAAAGCGCGCGCTTTGAGGAATCGGTGATGCCTTGTATCGCCAGCGTCATACGCAGCAGCGGTGCAAGGTCCTGCCCCATACGAAGGATGACTGACTGGACAAGCTCGGCTAATGCATTGAGCAGTTCGTCCGCGCTCATGGTCAGCGTCGAGGGCCGCCTGAACTCGTGCACGATCACCTTGCCCGAATAGTCGATAATCGCCGCCGAAAGGGAATTCAGCGACAAGGTAACGGCGATGACATTCGCGGCTCGTGGATGCAGCCCAAGCGCCACTTGCGGGCGTCCTCGCTTCAGGATCCCGTTTTCGATAGCCGGAACAACCGTCAAAACACCTTCCGTGATCAGATCAGCAGAGATGGTGGAGATCGTCGAATTGCTGAGGCCCGTTGCGGCAGCGATTTCCGTCCGGGATGGCTGACCTCCGCCGCGCACCGCTGCGATCACCATCGCCCGGTTACGCCTGCGCAGATCGTCGTGCCGCACGCCGACCGTCATTCCAATCTCCTCCCAGATTCCAGTTCAGCGGGGTTTAGTCTCCGCGAACCGGAAAAGACAGTGCGCACGCGAGATATTGACATGCAGACAATGCTGAGTCATTCATTTTTTCGAAGCTCGAAAAAAAGGGTTTCGTTTGGTGCCTAACAGGCCCGATTGGGAGGAGAGTCATGAAACAATTTGCAACCGCGTTGCTCGCGGGTGCCGCGCTGTCGCTTACTCTGTCCGCGGCGGCTCTGGCAGAAGGTAAGACTGTTGGCGTGTCCTGGTCCAATTTTCAGGAAGAACGCTGGAAGACGGACGAAGCTGCGATCAAGGCTGCGTTGGAAGCCGCCGGCAACAAATACATCTCGGCTGACGCGCAGTCGTCCGCCTCCAAGCAGCTCACAGACGTTGAAGCATTGATCGCGCAGGGCGCGGACGCTCTCATCATTCTGGCTCAAGATGCCAGCGCCATCGGCCCCGCAGTTGAAAAAGCCGTCGCCGAGGGCATTCCTGTTGTTGGCTATGACCGCCTGATCGAGAACGCGGATGCGTTCTACCTCACCTTCGACAACAAGGAAGTTGGTCGCCTGCAGGCCAAGGCTGTCTTCGACGTCCAGCCGGAAGGCAACTACGTCTTCATCAAGGGCAATGGCGCCGACCCCAATGCAGACTTCCTGTTTGCCGGCCAGATGGAAGTCCTGAAGGAAGCCATCGACAGCGGCAAGATCAAGAATGTCGGCGAAGCCTATACGGATGGCTGGCTCCCTGCGAACGCCCAGCGCAACATGGAGCAGTTCCTGACCGCCAACGACAACAACGTTGATGCAGTGGTTGCTTCGAACGACGGCACCGCTGGTGGCGCAATTGCTGCTCTCGAAGCACAGGGGCTTGCTGGCTCGGTGCCGGTTTCGGGCCAGGACGGCGACCACGCTGCTCTCAACCGCATCGCACTTGGCACCCAAACCGTCTCGGTCTGGAAGGACTCGCGCGAACTCGGCAAGGCCGCTGCGGAAATCGCCAATCAACTCGCAGACGGCAAGTCGCTCGAGGAAGTTGAAGGTGCGGTTAAATGGTCAGATGGCCCCAACGGCATTGAGATGAACGCGATCTTCCTCGCACCCAACCCAATCACCAAGGACAACCTCGCCACCGTGATTGATGCGGGCTGGGTATCCAAGGACGTGGTTTGCCAGGGTGTGCAGGCTGGAACTGTCGCAGCCTGCGACTGATTTTCCCGCTTTGGGAACCGGCGCCGCGGTTTGACGATCCCCGCGGCGTCTGGTCAAGTGAATGATCCGGTGCGTCCCACAGAAGGCCGACCGGAAACGGGAGGACGATATGTCGGACGCAACGGCTCAGACCCCTGTTGACCGGGCACGAGCGAGCCACCTTGGGCCGGTCGCGCGTTTCCTCAAAGACACTGAACTCGACACCCGGATGCTTGGAATGGTCGGCGCGCTGCTGATCATCTGGGCGCTGTTCCACGTCCTGTCCGGTGGACTGTTCCTCACTCCACGAAACCTCTGGAACCTTTCAGTCCAATCTTCTTCCGTTGCCGTGATGGCAACCGGTATGGTGTTGGTCATCGTCACCCGCAACATCGACCTCTCGGTTGGTTCAATCCTCGGATTCACCGGGATGATCATGGGCGTGACCCAGGCGGAACTGTTGCCGCAATATCTCGGCTTCGGCTCTCCCTCCATCTGGATTTTGGCTGCAATCGCCGGCCTGATTGTGGGCGTCGCCATCGGGGCTCTGCATGGCTACGTGATCGCTTATCTTGGCGTTCCCGCCTTTATCGTTACGCTGGGCGGTCTGCTGGTCTGGCGCGGTGCTGCCTGGTGGGTGACGAGCGGTCGCACGGTTGCTCCAATGGATGCCACCTTCCGCCTGATGGGCGGCGGCCCTGATGGGGCAATAGGCTCCACCTGGAGCTGGATCATCGGAATCATCGCATGCGCAGCCATCATCTGGCTGCTGATGAACGCGCGAACCCAGCGCAAGCGCTTCCGCTTCCCCCTGCGCCCATTATGGGCCGAGGCTTTCCTTGGAACGGTCACGTGCGGTGTCATCCTCGCATGTGTCTGGGTCGCAAATTCCTATCCATGGCCTGTTGGCATCGTCCGCCGCTACTATCAGGCCCTTGGTCAGGAGGTTCCAGAGGGTGCTTACATTGCCCACGGGATCGCAATTCCGGTGCTGATCGCGCTGGCCGTCGGCATCGTGATGACGTTCGTGACCACCCGAACCCGCTTTGGTCGCTATGTCTTCGCGATTGGCGGCAATCCGGAAGCAGCTGCCCTGGCTGGCATCAACACCCGCTGGGTGACGATGAAGATCTTCATGCTCATGGGCGGCCTGGCTTCGGTCGGCGCATTGATTTCGACGGCCCGTCTCAATGCCGCGACCAACGCCCAAGGTACGCTCGATGAGCTGCTTGTCATTGCTGCTGCCGTCATTGGCGGCACGTCTCTCTCAGGCGGCGTTGGCACCATTGCGGGCGCGATGCTGGGCGCTGTCCTCATGCAATCCCTTGCCACGGGCATGATCCTGCTCGGTGTCGACACCCCGTTGCAGAACATTGTCGTCGGTCTGGCGCTCGTCATCGCCGTCTGGCTCGACACTGTCTATCGCCGCCGCATCGGCTGAGGAGAAGATCATGGACCAGCCCTCAACGCCTCTTGTTGAAATGCGCAACATTTCGATCTCCTTTGGTGGCATTCACGCCGTGGACGACGCATCCATCGACCTGCATGCGGGAGAAGTCGTCGCGCTCCTCGGACACAATGGCGCCGGCAAATCCACCCTGATCAAGATTCTCTCCGGCGCCTACAAGCGCGATGCCGGCGAAATCTTCGTGAGAGGGGAAGAAGCCATCATCAATAACCCGCGCGACGCGAAGAAGTACGGCATTGAGACAATCTACCAGACCCTGGCGCTTGCCGATAATGTCGATGCGGCAGCCAATCTGTTCCTCGGACGCGAGATCCGTACAAAATGGGGCACGCTGGATGATGTCGCCATGGAGTCCGAGACCCGCAAGGTCATGGGGCGGCTCAACCCCCGCTTCCAGCGCTTCAAGGAGCCCGTCATCAAGCTCTCCGGTGGCCAGCGCCAATCGGTAGCGATTGCACGGGCCATTCACTTCAACGCCCAGATCCTGATCATGGATGAACCCACAGCTGCACTTGGGCCTCAGGAGACCGCGCAGGTCGGCGAACTGGTCAAACAGTTGAAGGCCGATGGCATCGGCATCTTCCTGATCAGCCACGACATTCACGACGTGTTTGATTTGTCAGACCGCGTCTGTGTGATGAAGAACGGTCAGGTGGTGGGAACTGCGCGGACGCAAGATGTCACGAAGGACGAAGTGCTCGGAATGATCATCTTGGGAAAGTGCCCGCCAGGTGCTACCCCCGGCCCGGGAGCAATGCGCGCTTTCGCATAAGAAAAGGGCCCGGTAACCCGAGCCCTCAATCTCTATGCCTATCGATCAATAGCAGCGGTCGACGATGACGCGACCGGTGCGTGCGTGACGATAATTACAATAGCCTGGACGATCTGATGCGCGACCCAGCAGATAGCCACCGGCACCGCCAGCAACAACGCCGATCAGCGCACCTTCAGTGCCACCTACAGCGGCGCCGACAAGACCACCACCGATGGCGCCAACCGTACCCGCCTGCTCCGCAGTCGTGCAGCCTGCCATCGTCAGAGCGGCAACGGCCGCGAACAACATATTCCTCATTACAACCTCCTGGGTGTTGGATCCGCCCCTTCCGGAACGACGATGCCCCAACACAACGTCTGCTTCAAGAGCGCCACCACCTAAGGATGCAAAGTCTCTGAATAACCGTTGTGCGGCTGCTTCGACGCTACAAGAACCTCTTCAGCCTCAATCGGTTCCACGCTCGCCGTCAATCCGTCCTCCACTGTGACATCCCACACGATTTCCGCGTCGACCTCGGCCAAAAGAGGATCGACCTCGAAACAGGCAATATGCAGGTTCTGATACGTCTCAAACCGCTGGCGAACGGCTGGCAGGTCAGAGGTGCAATCTGCATAGGTCTCATAAACAGGCAAAGGAGCGGGAAGCTCGTGGCAATCCTTCAGATCACCTGAACATGTTACGGCGAGGATGAATGCGGCGATGTGTTCCATGACCTTTTTACCTTTCGCCAGAGAAACGCACATCACCTCCGCTGGGTTCCGGAACGGTTCACCATTCGGAAACGCGGTGATTGTACAATTTGCGAGCGGAGGGACGGAGAGACAGCAGATGAAAGCAGCCGTCCGGCTCGAAACCTTTCTGGAAATGATGAGCGCTGAACGAGGGGCGAGCGAAAACACGCTTGAGGCCTATCGTCGTGATCTTGAAGACGCCGCCGAGTTCTTTGGCGGCCGCCTCGACGACCTAACGCCGACGGATATACGCCGGTGGCTCGACGACATTTCGGCACGCGGTTTTGTCGCCTCCTCCCAGGCGCGCAAACTTTCCGCGCTGCGCCAGTTCTTCAAGTTTCTGCATGCGGAGGGTCTTCGCGAAGATGACCCGACCAGTGTGATCGACTCGCCGAAAAAAACTGCTTCACTCCCCAAGACGATGCAGGAGGACGCGGTTTTGAAACTTCTGTCCCGCGCTGAAGCCGAGAAGATTGAGGCAAACGATTACGCTGCACGTTTCGCGGCCTTCCGCCTCCACGCACTGGTGGAGACGCTTTATGCCACCGGATTGCGCGTATCCGAGCTCGTTTCTCTGCCGGTTGCGGTTGCCCTCAGAAACGAGCGGTTCTTCACGGTCAGGGGCAAGGGCGGCAAGGATCGCATCGTGCCTTTGTCACCTAAGGCGAAAGAAGCGCTGCGGGAGTGGATTGCCTCTCGCAACACGGTCCCCTCCTGCGCAGAGAGCGCATTTCTGTTTCCTGCTGATTCTGAAAGCGGGCACCTGTCCCGCCAGGTATTTGCCCGTGAACTGAAAGCACTGGCGGCACGAACCGGCATCCCCGCCGCAAAAGTTTCGCCTCACGTTTTGCGTCACGCCTTCGCAAGTCACCTGCTTCAACGCGGCGCGGATCTGCGCGCGGTGCAGCAACTTCTGGGCCACGCCGACATTTCAACGACGCAAATCTACACCCACGTACTCGAAAACAGGCTCATCGAACTGGTCACAAAGCATCATCCGCTTGCCGATTAGCCTTATGACCGTTATGTGAGGCGTGCGTTTACGCCCGCGCATGGCAAATTTCCGGGGCATTCTCGCTCCAACCATCCTTCGGACACGACACGGCGAATGTTCAACTATCTCGATTTCGAAAAACCCGTTGCCGACCTCGAAGGCAAGATTCTCGAACTGAAGAAGCTTTCCGAGAGCGGCGAGGCAGTCGACGTTGGAGACGAAATTGCCCGGCTCGAGAAGCGGTCGCAGGACGCGCTGCGCGAAGCCTATCGGCAGCTGACCCCTTGGCAAAAGGTCCAGGTCGCACGTCATCCCGACCGGCCGCATTGCCTCGATTATGTGCGCGGGCTCTTCTCGGACTTCACTCCGCTTGCAGGGGATCGCGCTTTTGGTGAGGACCAGGCGTTGGTCGCCGGCTTTGCCCGCTTCCGTGGCGAGTCCGTCGCGGTTCTCGGCCTTGAAAAAGGTAACGACACGCAGACCCGGCTGAAGCATAATTTTGGCAGCGCGCGGCCTGAGGGCTATCGCAAGGCTGTCCGCATCATGGAACTGGCCGACCGCTACGGGATCCCGGTGGTGAGCCTCGTTGATACCGCCGGTGCTTACCCTGGCATTGGCGCGGAAGAGCGCGGTCAGGCTGAGGCCATTGCAACCTCGACATCTGCCTGCCTTGGCCTGAAGGTGCCGAACATCTCTGTCGTGATCGGCGAAGGTGGCTCGGGGGGCGCAATTGCAATTGCCGTTGCGAACAAGGTCTACATGCTCGAGCATTCCATCTATTCGGTCATTTCGCCCGAAGGTGCCGCCTCTATTCTGTGGCGCGACACCACCCGTTCGAAAGACGCGGCTACCAGCATGAAGATCACCGCTCAGGACCTTCTGGGCCTGAAGATCATCGACGCGATCATCAGCGAGCCGCTCGGCGGCGCTCATCGCGCGCCGGACGTCGTCATAAGGGCCGCTGGCGAACAGATCGCCACGGGTTTCGCCGAACTAGGCGCTGAACCGATCGATTACCGCGAACATCGCCGCGAAAAATTCCTGGCAATGGGCCGCACGCTCTGATTGCGGCCCCTTTTTTGCCACAAAAGGTCTGACAGCATTCCCTACAAACTTGCGCGCATGCCTTCCGCCTGGCGGTGGCCAACCGTAAAGTTTGCGGTAAGGTTTTTTCAAGGTTAACCGGGCTATGGTGTGTTCCGGGGCGTGTTTGGCCCGGACACTCAGGTCCGGTTCCTGAAACCAGAGCAGATCGCGATCCATGACGACCAGAATTGTCAGTATCGGGCTTATGATTGCAGGCCTATTTCTTGCTGGCTGCAACGGCACGCTCGAAGATATTGCGCCCTCAAGCGAGAAGGCTAACAAGCCGTTGCCCGCGAGAGTGGTGCAGTCGCTCAAGGCGAAGGGCATGTCTTCAACTTCGCCGATTATGGTCCGCATCTTCAAGGAAGAAGCCGTTCTGGAAGTGTGGAAGCAAAAGGACAATGGCCGCTACGATCTGGCCGCTTCCTACGATATCTGCAAATGGTCGGGACGACTTGGCCCCAAATTCATCGAAGGTGACCGCCAGGCTCCGGAAGGTTTTTATTCCGTCGGCCCGCACCAGATGAACCCGCGCTCGTCTTATCATCTGGCGTTCAATATCGGCTTTCCAAACAGCTATGATCGCGCCAATGGCCGGACCGGCCAGCACCTGATGGTTCATGGTGCCTGCTCATCCGCAGGCTGCTACTCCATGACCGACAAGCAGGTCGAGGAAATCTACGCATTTGCGCGCGACGCCTTCAAAGGCGGCCAGCAATCGTTCCAGATCCAGGCGTTTCCCTTCCGCATGACGCCGGCAAATATGGCGCGTTACAAGGATGATCCGAACTACGAGTTCTGGACCATGCTGAAGGAAGGCTATGACCACTTCGAAATCACAAAGGTCCCGCCCAAGGTAGACGTTTGTGGCAAGCGTTACGTCTTCAACTCGGTTGCGACTGATGGACGTCCGCTCAATCCGGTTGCCGCATGCCCGTCTCTGGCAAAGCCGCAGTCGCTTGAGATCGCCTACCGCAGCTATCTGAAGACCTATGACAGCGCATTCCAGGCAGCGCTCGGCAAGAAGAGCAACAAGAGCCCTGCCCCTACGATCGCCGGCTTCAAGGAAGCGAGCCTCGTTGCTGACTGGTCACGCAGACGCGCACGCGGAGAACGCGTTTCACGCGAGCCCCCAACCTTGGAGCGGCCCCAGGTGATGCTCGCGGAGCAGCAGCGTCCCGCACAGACCACCGCCCCGGCTCAAGCTCCAGCCACCGTTGCAGAGGTCCCTACGCCTGCAGCGACTGCCCGCGCAGAAAGCGGCATTGCCGAAGCTACGGGAGCCGCACAGGCCGAGACGGTTGTTTCGGAGAAGCCCGGGCTTCGCAGCCGCCTGCTCGGCATGTTTGGCGGATAAGTCGTGCAGCCGCGAAGTCATGACGTTTATGATTTGAAGGGACTTAACTGTCCGCTGCCTGTCCTGCGCACGCGCAAGAGACTGGCAGGGATGCCGCGCGGCTCCCGCATCTGGGTGGAAACCACAGATCCGCTGGCGGTCATCGATATTCCCGCCTTCTGCAACGACAGCGGGCACCGCCTCATCAGCAGCGAAACCGCTGCCGATGGCTCTCATCGCTTCCTAATCGAGCGCTGTTGACGATAGAAAAAAGCCGGAGTGCGATACCCCGGCCTCCGCGTCAGACAAGCCTGTGTCTCAGGCCTTGAAGCCTGCTATTGCCAGTGGATTGTCGGACAGTGCCGCACCATCGGCGGTATCAATCATTGGCTCCCCCACGAAAGCTGAGAAGAGCTTGCGGGTATAGTCTTCCGAAAGATCATAACCGATTAGCACGAGCCGCGTACCACGCGGTCCCTCCGGCCATTCTGGCAGCCATGCGGGCGGGTGCAGCAATTTCTGCACGCCATGGATAACGAGCGGGCGGTCCATGTCCTCAACCACCTCGATCACGCCCTTCATGCGCAGTAGATGCTCTCCTTGCGTTGAACGCAGCAGATCAAGGAACATCTCGACCGTCGAGTAGGAGACCGGCTTGTCGTGCACCAGCGAAATGCTCTTTACCCGCTCATCATGGTGATGGTGGTGGTGGTGAGTGCATCCATGCCCCTCGCAATCATGATCGTGATGATCATGGTGCTGATGGTTATGGGCCTGATCTTCACCCAGCCAGCGCCGGACGTCCGCTGTCTTTGTCTGCGGATTGTAAAGACCGCATTCAAACAACTGGCTCACACCCGCTTCGCCGCGCCCGGCATCCAGTACCTCTGCGGATGGATTGATAACGGATAGCCGTGCCCGCAGCGAGGCCTCTTCGTGCGGCTCCGCAAGCTCTGCCTTTGAAATGACGATCCGATCGGCAACGGCTGCCTGCCTGACAGCCTGCTCATGCGCGCTGAGCGTTGCCGCACCATTCACCGCGTCCACGACACAGATAACGCCGTCAAGGCGCAGCATCCGCGCGAGAACCGGATCGCCCATAATCGATTGCAAGACCGGAACAGGATCCGCAAGACCCGTCGTCTCGACGACGATCCGCTTCAATGGCTGGATCTTGCCGGTCTGCGATTTTTCGATCAGCTCAGCCAGCGTATCGACCAGCTCGCCGCGAACGGTGCAGCAAAGGCAACCATCGGCGAGCTGAATGATCCCATCGGAGGCCTGTTCGACCAGCATGTGATCGACCGAGACCTCGCCAAACTCATTGATGATGACAGCGGTATTTTCGAGCGCTGGATCTTTCAGAAGCCGGTTGAGCAAAGTCGTCTTGCCCGCACCGAGAAACCCCGTCAGGACCGATACCGCAATAGGAGTATTGTGCATAAATCAGCCGCCTTCCGCGACGCTTGTTGGAGTGTATTCAGGACGCGGGGTCGGAAGTGGCACATTAGCATAGCGCGGAGCTTTCGACTCTGGTCCCGTGGCTCCCGTACTGATCGCAACAGCCACACGCTCGCGCTGCGGCAGGTCCTTCAGATGCGGCGAGGTGTATTTGGGCTTGCCGCTTGGGCCGCGCGCCGCTTCCACCGCCTTCCAATGTTCCTGGGTACAGATAACGGGACGCAGATTGGGAGGGCTTGCAGCCTCCTTCCCCGAAGCGCGCAGCTGACCAATGAACGGAGAGGAATCCCCCATCGTTTCAAATCCTCGCGCCAGCATGTTGGCAGCCTTGTCGGCGCGCGCCTCTACTGTCGGCTCACCGATCACCACGGCCATGAGGGACCTGCCCTGCCGTTCCGCAGTGGCAATCAGATTGAATCCGGACGGGCATGTGTAGCCCGTCTTCATACCGTTCGCGCCATCGAAGCGCATGATGAGATCGTTGTGATTGTCGAGGGTTTGCGTTCCCGCCTTTAACGCCTCGATCCCGTAATATTCGTGATACTCCGGAAACTCGTTCCAGACCGCCATGGCGAGAATGGCAAGATCTCGCGCGGTCGTCACCTGCTCATCAGCATGAAGGCCATGTGCATTGACGAAGCGTGTAGACGTCATTCCGAGGCGCTTGGCCTCTTCATTCATACGCGCCGCAAACGCCTGACGTGTGCCGGTCAAGCTCTCTGCGATCGCGGTGGCGACATCATTTGCAGATTTCACCATCAGGATGCGGATCGCATTTTCATAGGTAATAACGGTACCGGGTTTGTAACCCATCTTGCTCGGCGGCTCTTTGGCAGCCCGCTCAGAAATGCGTACGGGTGATTGAAGGGTAATTTCACCGGCCTTTACAGCCCGGAAAACCACCAGGGTCGTCATGAGCTTGGTAAGAGAAGCCGGATACCAGGGCGCAAACACATCCTCGTGTTCGAGCACCTTGCCGCTATCAAGGTCCAACAATATCGCCGGCCCCGCCGCGGCGCTTCCTGACGCGAAAGACAGCAGCAATCCTGCGATAATCGTAGACCTGAACTTCATCGTGAACCGCCCTTGCCGTACCGTGGGACACCAAATTGCCGGCGGTAAGAAACGCGCCAACGCCGCAGCTGTCCCTGTATCGAAAGTCCGATCTTGCTATTTAATCTATGTGACGCCAAGAAGGCAAAGAACCCGTAGGGCCTGTCGCCGATACGAGCAACAGGCATACGCTGGAGTATGACGAGGACTGTATAATGCCGATTCTAAGCCGGGTCACCACTATGCACGATGAAGTAACCGCCTGGCGCCGTCATCTCCACTCGATACCCGAACTCCTGTACGACGTGCACGAGACCGCTGAATTCGTGGCGACCAAACTTCGGGAATTCGGTTGCGACGAGGTGGTTACCGGAATTGGTCGAACAGGGGTCGTTGCCGTCATTCGCGGCTCGCAGGGTGATGGTCCGACCATCGGTCTGCGGGCGGATATGGATGCCCTTCCCCTCACCGAAGTGACCGGCACGCCTTACGCATCAACCAAGCCGGGAAAGATGCACGCTTGCGGGCACGACGGCCACACCACCATGTTGCTCGGTGCCGCCAAATATCTCGCGCAGACGCGTAATTTTTCAGGTTCGGTCGTCACGATCTTCCAGCCAGCCGAAGAGGGCGGTGCCGGAGGAAAGGCCATGGTTGACGATGGCATGATGGAGCGCTTCGGGATCGATCAGGTCTATGGCATGCACAACATGCCTGGTCTCCCAGTTGGGCAATTTGCCATCTGCCCCGGCCCGATCATGGCGGCGACCGCCGAATTTCAGATTACCCTGCACGGCAAAGGCGCACATGCTGCCATGCCGCATACGGGCGCAGATCCGATCATCGCCGGAAGTCAGATCGTACAGGCCTTGCAGACAATCGCGTCCCGCAACACAGATCCACTCGACGCTGTGGTAGTTTCTGTGACCCAGTTCCACGCCGGCGACACCCACAACATCATCCCGCAAAGCGCATTCCTTGGCGGAACGATACGTACCCTGCGACAGGAGGTCAGCGACAACACCTACAAGCGCATCAAGGAGATCGCAGAGGGTGTTGCAGCTGCACTTGGCGTGCGCGCTGACGTCGAGATCAAGATCAATTACCCCGTGACCGTCAACCATGACGCGGAGACAGATTTCGCGATCCAGGTCGCACAGGAAGTCGCCGGCACTTCAAAGGTCGATACCGAGCTTCGTCCTCTCATGGCCAGTGAAGACTTCTCTTACATGCTGATCGCGCGGCCGGGAGCATTCATCTTTACAGGCAATGGCGATACGGCCAGCCTCCACAATCCTGCTTACGACTTCAACGACGATGCCCTCCCCCACGGCATAGCCTATTGGATCCGCATCGCGGAAACCGCTGCAAGCCGCGCATGAATATCACCAAAACGGTTGGCTAAGCCAATGGAACCGTTTATATCCGCATTGGCGGTCCCGTAGCTCAGCAGGATAGAGCACCAGATTCCTAATCTGGGGGTCACAGGTTCGAATCCTGTCGGGATCACCATTTTGCTAGCGTCTCTTGGCAAGCGCACATGCTCGCGTCTGTAACGCGCAATATGGCCCTTTCGACCAATCATCATGACGATGCCATGCCGCAAAGCCTGAACTAGTTCCCCGTCGTTTTCATGCTCAAGCATCGGCGACGAACCAATTCCGCCAGGAGAATAAAAGTCTGGCGCGCCAGATCGGGGTACATCTGGCGTCCTGCATCTATCGATTGAGGGGATTTGTTGGTTGCGGGGGTTGGATTTGAACCAACGACCTTCAGCTTATGGTCCGCAGGACGAGGAGCTACCTCGGCCAGGGACGCATGCGTCCCGCCAGCTGACCCTGAAGTGCGCGGCGTTGAATGTTGATTGCTGAGAAGTTTGAAGTTGGTTGCGGGGGTTGGATTTGAACCAACGACCTTCAGGTTATGAGCCTGACGAGCTACCGGGCTGCTCCACCCCGCGTCACCATTTGAACCGGGCGTTTGTGGCCCGGGAGCGAAGTCAGGCGTAGCCTGATGAGGTGAGGCCGTCAAGGAATTGATCCTGTGGATCAATTTCAGGCCGAACGGGCTGCTCCACCCCGCGTCACCATTTTGGACTGGCGTCCAAAGCAAGCGTGAGCTTACCTTGCGTGTTCTGGATATGACAAGGCCGCCTGATGTTGG
>NZ_JADGMQ010000007.1 GCF_016124105.1 Aquamicrobium zhengzhouense | reverse complement strand
GAACTCGGCAGTAAACCGTCTGCGTGTCTTCATGCTGGATCGTCCTTTCCATTGGGCGATCCACCTTATGCCCCTGTCTCAAAAACCGGCACCACCTCACAATGATTCTCCTTTCCCTTGTTGTTGAGGCTGTGGTCTGCTCCCGGAAAAGTTGTTCTCCGTGAAGTGGGCTGTCGAGCCTGAGAGAGAATATTGAAATGTCTCAGAAGAAACATGAACCTGAAGAGATTGTTGCGAAGCTGCGCTAAGTCCATGTTTTGTTGTTACAAGGCCACTCGCTCGCCGAAGCGGTTCGTTCGATCGGGGGTGACGCAGTTCATCTCTTGCCGTTGGCGCAAGGCCACTACGATCGCGTCTATGCCATCGAGGAGGAACTCTATCCGGGTCACGTCTTCCATGGTCCGTTACAAGCGACAATGCTGCTGCATTTCGCAGCAGAGATCATGGGACGCCAGCCACGCAGTTTTGCGTTTCGCACGCTGTCGCCGCTGTTCGACATGCATCCTGCTGTTCTAACGCCTCGATCAAGGACGACGGAGTAGACCTTTGGACAGCGCGGCCTTGTGGACCGGTCGCCATGTCGGCGAAAGCTGTTTTCTGATGATCACGAAATTTGACTTCACCTGCCCACTCTTTGTTCCGGGCGATCGACCAGATCGGTTCGAAAAGGCGGCTGCATCGGGCGCAGACGCGATCATCCTCGATCTCGAGGATGCCGTCTCGGTTGCAGCCAAGGACACAGCGCGCAATCATTTGCGCAGCGTTTTCACAGCGCTGCCGGTCATTATTCGCGTGAATGCGGTTAATACGATCTGGCGGCGACGCCAAGGTGATACATCAGAACCCGATGGTAATTGCCTGTGGCTTCAAAACCGATACGCACTGGCAGGCCGTATTCCCGCAAGATCGCGATCAAGCGCATGAAGTCATCGACCTCAACGGTGAGATCTTCTACAGCCTCGCCGAGGCAAAGGTCATCATCGAGGCATGGCGGCACTACTACAATACCGAGCGGCCTCACTCATCGCTCGGCTACAAGCCGCCGGCACCGCAGGCCATCATCTGGCCTGCGCCAGCGCGCGGATCGGCTCCATCCTCGGCACAGGCGATGGCCCAAAAGCCGATCATGCATTAAGACTGAAACTGGACCACCCTATGGGGTCAGGCCACAATGGCGACCGGGACCGTGATTGGGAGACGAGGGCGAGCACGGTCGAGCTGCGCATTCCCAAGCTCCGGAAGGAAAGCTACTTCCCCGGCTTTCTGGAGCGACGCCGCATGGCCGAGAAGGCGCTGACGGCCGTGATCCAGGAGGCCTATATCCAAGGCATCTCGACGCGTTCTGTCGACGATCTGGTTAAGGCGATGAGCATGAGCGGCATCTCGAAGAGCCAGGTGAAATTGCTAGACCGCATCAGGACCTCCTTGCCTCAAATTTAGGGAAGAAAGGCACCCACAAATCTAGGGTTATTTACATCGATCCACCGCTTCAGTTCCAGGAGAGCACTCTGAGCTTTGGAAACCTATTCCCCAAGTGAACGCTGACTCACAGACAGCGTCGCAGGACCGTCACGGAACCTGCATACGGGCGTCATAGAGCAAAATTATACTTCTCCCAAATGACCCTCTTGGAGCAATAGATGACTCGTCACATGCTTGCTGCCGCAACCATCGCTCTGATGGCTGCACTTCCCGCCGCTGCACAGGAATTCACGCTGGACGCGCGCTATACCGATGCGGACGGCGACCTAGTCGCGGATATACCGTCCGATCCGGCCCAGCTAGTTGATCCAGAGACCCTGATCTTTGCGTATACGCCGGTGGAAGACCCGTCGGTTTACGTCGATGTGTGGCAGGGTTTCCTTGACCATCTTGCCGACGTCACAGGCAAGAAGGTGGAGTTCTTCCCGGTCCAGTCGAATGCCGCTCAATATGAGGCGCTGCGCGCTGGCCGTCTGCACATTGCCGGCGTCAACACCGGCGGCAATCCAATAGCTGTCGCCTGCTCGGGCTTCCGTCCCTTCGCGATGATGGCGCGTGCCGATGACAGCTTCGGCTATGAGATGGAGATCATCACCCATCCAGGTTCAGGCATCGAGAAGCCCGAAGATCTCGCCGGCAAGCAACTCGCCTTCACGTCGGAAACCTCGAACTCGGGGTTTAAGGCACCTCAGGCGCTGCTGGAATCGGAATTCGGCCTCAAGGCAAACGAAGACTACACGCCCGCCTTCTCCGGCGCGCACGACAATTCGATCTTGGGCGTGGCGAACAAGGATTATCAGGCCGCTGCGGTCGCCAATTCAGTGCTGAAGCGAATGATCGCTCGCGAAGTGGTCAGTTCCGATGCGCTGCAGACGATCTACAAGTCGGCAACCTTCCCGACGACGGGTTATGGTCTAGCTCACAACCTCGCGCCCGACCTGCAGGCCAAGATCAAGGAAGCGTTCTTCAGCTTCAACTGGGAGGGCAGCGCCCTTCAGAAAGAGTTCGAGGCCCAGGGCGAGACCAAGTTCGTCCCGATTACCTTCAAGGAAGACTGGTCGGTGATCCGCCAGATCGATGCCGCACTCGGCGTAAAATATACCTGTAACTGATCCTTCGAGATCCGGCCTGAAATGGCGGGACCGTTACGGCCCGCCATTTTCGCATTGTCGAGGAGGCTCCGATGCTGGACATCATCGCACTCAACAAGACCTATCGCACGGGCGATCGGGCCCTTGACGACGTGTCTCTGACCTTGCCGAAAGGTCAGGTCGTCGGGCTGATTGGCCCGTCCGGGGCTGGGAAATCGACACTCATCCGATGCATCAACCGTCTGGTCGAGCCAAGCGCAGGTGAGGTTCGACTGAATGGCACCGCGCTGACGAGTCTCAGCGGGCAAGGCCTGCGCCAAGCGCGACGACGGATCGGCATGATTTTCCAGGAATACGCATTGGTCGAACGTCTGACCGTCATGGAGAACGTCCTGTCGGGTCGGCTTGGATATGTCTCCTTCTGGCGCAGCTTTACCCGCCGCTTTCCCGGGCGCGACATAGCGCGCGCCTACCAGCTTCTCGAACGCGTCGGTCTGTCTGATCATGTCGACAAGCGCGCCGATGCGCTTTCGGGAGGTCAACGGCAGCGGGTAGGAATCGCCCGAGCGCTGGAGCAGGAGCCGGAACTCCTTCTTGTCGATGAGCCAACCGCCAGCCTTGACCCGCGCACCTCGCGCCAGATCATGCGGCTCCTGACCGAGATCTGCCGCGAGAACGAGCTGCCGGCGATCGTGAATATCCACGACGTCCTGCTGGCCAAGCAATTCACCGATCGCATTATCGGCCTGCGTGCCGGCAAGGTGGTGTTCGACGGTCGCCCGGAAGAGCTGACGGAAAACGTCCTGACCGAAATCTATGGCGCCGAGGACTGGCAGGCTATGCGCAATGGCGCAATGGAATCCGCCGAAGACGAAGCCGATGCGAGAGCGCAGGCGACAAGACTTTTCGAGACCACATGAGCAGCGCAACGCCCTCTACGACGCTTGGTGATTATCCGAGGAGCTGGCGTCGACCGCCGCTGCTGATCCGCTCACGGACCTGGCGATATGTGATCTTCTTTCTAGCTCTCGCCTATCTGGTCGTCGGCATCGGTTCGGTAGACGTCGATTGGACCCGGGTAGCCGATGGGATGGAACGCGGCTCTCGCTTTATTAAGGGCTTTTTGGCTCCGGACTTCACGACGCGCTGGCGCGACATATCGCAGGGCTTGATGGAAAGCCTGACGATGACATTTACCTCGACCGTCGCGGGCGTTTTGATCTCGATCCCCATCGGCGTTGGCGCGGCGCGCAACATTTCCCCGGGCTGGGCCTATGGCCTCTGCCGCAGCATCATCGCGGTCTCGCGCTCGTTGCAGGAGATCATCGTCGCCATCCTCTTGGTCGCGTTTTTTGGCTTTGGCGCTTTTGCGGGCTTCCTGACGCTGACTTTTGCCACCATCGGTTTCATAGGCAAGCTGCTCGCCGACGATATTGAGGAGTGCGACCCTCGGCAGATCGAGGCGATCCGCGCCACGGGTGCGTCATGGCTGCAATTGGTCAGCTATGCGGTTCAGCCGCAGGTGATGCCGCGCATGATCGGACTCTCGGTCTACCGGCTGGACATCAATTTTCGCGAAAGCGCGGTGATCGGCATTGTCGGGGCAGGGGGCATCGGCGGCACGCTGGATACGGCGCTGTCGCGTTACGAATACGGCAGTGCGGGAGCGATCCTTCTCATCATCATCGCCATCGTCATGCTGTCGGAATATGCGTCATCGCAGATGCGGGGATGGTTGAAATGAGCCCGGTGGAAACTTCAGTTCCCGTCTGGCGCCGCCGTACGCCTACGGCGCAGCTTGCCATCTGGGCTTTATGGCTTGGTATCGTGGCGCTGTTTGTATGGTGCTGCGAAGAGATGACCCAGCGCACGATCTGGTCGTTCGTGTGGGACGCGCCTCAGGCGGCTGCCGACATTGCGAGCAGGTCTTGGCCGCCCCGCTGGAGCTATATGGATCAGCTGTGGTCACCGCTGTGGGACACGCTCAACATCGCAACTCTGGGCACGCTGCTCGGAACCGCGCTTGCCGTGCCGCTGGCGTTTCTGGCCGCTTCGAATACGACGCCGTCGCGCCTGATCCTGCGGCCCCTCGCGCTTTTCTGCATCGTTGCCTCGCGCTCGATCAACTCGCTGATCTGGGCCCTGTTGCTGGTCTCGATCCTCGGGCCGGGCCTTCTGGCAGGCATCATTGCAATCGCTTTTCGCTCGATCGGTTTCGTCGGAAAATTGCTTTATGAAGCCATTGAGGAAACCGACCTGAAACAGGTCGAGGCGATCACCGCGACCGGCGCTAGCAAGGCGCAGATCCTCAATTTTGGGATCTGGCCTCAGGTGCTGCCGGCTTTCGTCGGAATTTCAGTGTTTCGCTGGGACATCAATATCCGCGAGAGCACCATTCTCGGGCTCGTCGGCGCGGGCGGCATTGGCATGCAGTTGCAGTCAAGCCTGAACATGCTGGCTTGGCCGCAGGTGCTCCTGATCGTGCTGTTGATCCTCGCGACAGTGTTGTGCAGCGAAGCGATCTCCTCCAGCATCCGCAAGGCCACTATCTAGGCATGGCCCCATATGGTGGTCCGGTCTCAGCCTCAGTGAATGATCGGCTATACGACGATCGTCTGTGTAGATGATGGCTCCAATCCGCGCGTTGGCGCGGACCAGATGATGGCCTCTGCTGCCGGCCGTTTATATCCGAGGTATGAGTGCGGTCTTTGCGTCGACAGCTACGATCCACTCGTGCAGTGCCGTGGCGATGAACCCCGGGCGTTTTCGGGGGCGAACATGGCCCGGCAACGCCCCGGAGGATTCAGGTTGATCGCCTCTATGTCCTCGAATTTCCTGTTTCAGCGCCGAGATAGCTGCCTGAGGCTTTCCATCGCTACAAAGCAACTGACAATAGCTATGAAGGCAGCGCACACTCGCGGTGGTGGTTTGGAACTTGGCACCTTGTCGAGAAACATCAGCACGGCAAGATGTACGGCCGTTTCAGATCATGGAAAACAGGCTATTTCGGATAGCGGTTGACTGTCAGTTCAACCCTATCTGCCGGGAATAATGTCTCTGAAAGTTGGAAGGCGATGCTATCCGGCGTTTCATTGATCGCTTTGGCGACCAGCACGATTGCGCCCGGTGCGAGCCCCAGTTGAGACAGGACCTCGCCTTCGGCGTGACGTGCCGTCACGCTCGTCTGGCGTCGCACATAGTCGCTGATGCCATAGTGCCGGAGCGTAGCGGTGATCGATCGCGTCTGCGCATAATGACTTTCGAAATCCTTGAACCGCTCGCCGTCAAACCAGTGCGTTGCACAGGATACCGACTGGCCATCTGCCTGCCCAAGAATATCGAGCCGGATCAATGGTGCGCCTAAGCTTATGCCAAGCACTTCGGCGAAACTCGCGTCGGCCTTGATCGTATCCGCCTTTAACAATGTGGACAGAACTTCCTTCGCCTGTCCCTCGAGATTGGACGAGAAGCGCGTTCGTGATCCGAGCGCGTAGGAGATGCGGCGCGTTCGCCTGATGAAGGTGCCGCGCCCCTGCTTAGCCTGAACCACGCCTTCCTGCTCAAGTGCGGCGATCGCACTCCGAACGGTATGGCGATTTGCGCCAAACATGGCCGCAAGCCGCGTTTCTGGAAGCAGTTTTCCATCAACTGCGAGGGAGCCATCGGCGATACCGAGACGGATGCGGTCGGCGATCTGCCGCCATAGAGCGACGCCACTTCCACGCTCGATCGTATTTTCTCGCACAAAACCCTCACTGTCATCGCGCTGTTACGGTGCAGGGTTAGATCTAATCCCCAGAGGTATGGTTGTCTAGATAAATAGACAAGGAGATGGGTATGAGTGGTTCAGCCGCTGGCAGCGAGGTCCAAGCGCGCCGGCAAGACGCAATGCGGGTTCTAGCGAACGCCTCTGCCGACGAACTTCGGCAGATCTATGCGGATATGGGAATGTCTGTCGAGGCTAGCGTCTTGCGTGGGCCGGAAACGGGTCTTGTCACTCTGCGCGGACGCATGGGCGGCGGCGGTGCCGCCTTTAACGTCGGCGAGGCGACGGTCACGCGCGTCACGGTGAGGCTCGCAACGGGTGAGGTTGGGCATGCCTATCACCTTGGCCGGGATGCCGAACGTGTCCGGATCGCGGCGACAATCGACGCACTGATCCAACAAGATGGAAATGCCCAGCGCATCGAGCGCGAACTGCTTGGCCCGCTCCGGCAAAGAAATGCCTCACGCTCAAAACGAAAGCGGGACGAGACGGCAGCGACGCGCGTCGACTTCTTTACCATGGTCAGAGGAGAGCATTGATGCGCGCGGCAGATATTGAAGGCGGCTTTGCATCGCCTGTCCTCGACTCGCAAGCAACGTTCAACGCGGTGATGCGGGCGATGGCGGAGCCAGGAACGATCCAGGCGGTTGATCGCGAGGTTAGCCCGCCCGCCGCGCTCAATCCAGCCGCAGCCGCTGTCGCACTCTCCTTGTGCGATCAGGAAACGCTGGTTTGGCTCGACGCAGGTCTCGCGAACACCAAGGGCATCGACGTCTGGCTGTCGTTCCACTCGGGCGCAACGGTCACGTCCGACCCTGCGCAAGCGCAATTCCTCGTCGTCGCAGATCCCGCAAAGCTGCCTGCGTTTGGGTCGCTCGCGCAGGGAACGCAGGAATATCCCGATCGCTCAACGACGATTATCCTGCAGGTTGTCTCGCTCGACAGCGGGCATCAACTCACCCTGAGCGGGCCGGGCATCAAAGGTGAGACGCCCTTGTCGCCGCAGCCAATGCCGGACGAATTCGTCCGTCAGTGGAGCGAGAACAACGCGCAGTTTCCCTGCGGTGTTGATCTCATTCTGGCGGCGCCAGATGCAATCGCTTGCCTTCCCCGCACCACCCGCATCCACGTTCAAGAGGGCTGAGCCATGTATGTTGCCGTCAAGGGCGGTGAAGCCGCCATCAGCAATGCGCATCGTCTGCTGGCTGATCGCCGACGTGGCGATCGCGACGTGCCGGACCTGCGCATCGACCAGATCGCCGAGCAATTGTCAGTCGGCGTTGATCGCGTCATGGCCGAAGGCTCACTTTACGACAAGGAACTGGCAGCGCTTGCGATCAAGCAGGCGAGGGGCGACCTGATCGAGGCGATCTTCCTTGTCCGCGCCTATCGGACAACGCTTCCCCGCTTTGGCTACACGCAGCCGATCGATACCGAGGACATGCTCGTCGAACGTCGTGTTTCGGCGACTTACAAGGATCTGCCCGGCGGACAACTCCTTGGGCCGACTTTCGATTACACCCATCGCCTGCTTGATCCCGAGCTGGCACATGACAAGCAGGTGGACAAGCCGGTCACGCGCGAAGGTGAGCATGAGAAGGTCGTGCGCGTCTCATCGATCCTCGCGCAGGAAGGTCTGATCGAGGCCGATGGCGAGATGCCGGAAGGTCGGGTGCCGGGCGATATCACCCGTGATCCGATGGAGTTTCCAATGGAGCGCGACACCCGTCTGCAGGCGCTCGCGCGCGGCGATGAAGGCTTTCTGCTCGCGCTCGCTTACTCGACCCAGCGCGGTTACGGCATGAACCATCCGTTTGTCGGCGAGGTCCGCATCGGTGAGGTCGAGCTCGAATTCGAAGTGCCGGAAATCGATTTCGCCATCCCGCTTGGCACGGTGCAGGTGACCGAATGCCAGATGGTCAACAAGTTCAAGGGTTCGGCCAAGGTACCGCCGCAGTTCACCCGCGGCTACGGGTTGGTGTTCGGTCAGTCTGAGCGCAAGGCAATGGCGATGGCGCTATGTGACCGTGCCCTGCGCGCCGGTGAACTTGGCGAAGACCGGACGGCACCAGCACAAGACGAAGAGTTCGTGATCTCGCATGCGGACAATGTGCAGGCCACCGGCTTCGTCGAGCACCTCAAACTGCCCCACTACGTCGACTTCCAGGCCGAGTTGGAACTCGTCCGCAAGATGCGGGCTGAGCAGGCAAAAGCTGCCAGCGACGCCTTTGATCTGGCCGCCGAATGATCGCCCTTCCTGACATGAGAAAGCAGTCGTCATGACCGCCAGCAATAACCTCACACACGAGGGCGCGCCCACGATGGCAGGCGCTACCTATAATTTTGCCTATCTGGATGAGCAGACCAAGCGCATGATCCGCCGCGCCATCCTCAAGGCGATCGCGATCCCCGGCTATCAGGTTCCGTTCGCCAGCCGCGAGATGCCAATGCCTTACGGCTGGGGCACCGGCGGCGTTCAGGTGACGGCGTCGATCATTGGTCCCGATGACGTTCTCAAGGTCATCGACCAGGGGGCCGACGACACGACCAATGCCGTCTCGATCCGCGCATTCTTCCAGAAGGTTGCGAATGTTGCGGTGACCACCCGGACCCATGAAGCAACAATCATCCAGACGCGCCACCGTATCCCGGAGACACCGCTGAAGTCTGGACAGGTGCTCGTCTATCAGGTGCCGATCCCAGAGCCGCTTCGCTTCCTCGAGCCGCGCGAGACCGAAACCCGTACGATGCACGCGCTCGAAGAATACGGACTCATGCATGTGAAGCTATACGAGGACATCGCCCGTCACGGCTATATCGCCAAGACCTATGCTTACCCGGTCAAGGTCGAGGACCGTTACGTCATGGACCCGTCGCCGATCCCGAAGTTCGACAATCCGAAGATGCACATGTCGGAAGCGCTGCAGCTCTTTGGCGCTGGCCGCGAAAAGCGCATCTACGCGATCCCGCCGCACACCAAGGTCGTAAGCCTCGATTTCGAAGACCACCCCTTCGAGGTGCAAAAATTCAGCGAGCCATGTGCGATCTGCGGCTCGCGCGGCATCTATCTCGATGAGGTGATCCTCGATGACCGAGGCGGCCACATGTTTGTCTGCTCGGACACCGATTTCTGCGAGGAGCAGCGCAATGAACATTGATGATGATGCGCCGTTGCTGACGGTGAACGGTGTTGGCAAGCGTTATGGCAACCGTATCGGCTGCGCCGACGTCTCCTTCGATCTTTGGCCTGGCGAGGTTCTGGCGATCGTTGGCGAGTCCGGCTCAGGCAAGACGACGCTCCTGAACTGCCTTTCCACCCGCCTTGAGCCCGATGCAGGCTCAATCTGCTACCGCACGCGCGGCGGCGAAATGCGCGATGTCTACCAGATGCGAGAGGCGGAACGCCGCTTCCTCATGCGGACCGATTGGGGCTTCGTGCACCAGAACCCTGCCGATGGGCTGCGGATGACGGTTTCGGCGGGTGCCAATGTAGGCGAACGTCTGATGGCCGTTGGTGAACGGCATTATGGCGATATCCGTGGCAAGGCGATCGACTGGCTGGGACGTGTGGAAATCGCGTCTGATCGCGTTGACGATCAGCCACGCGCCTTTTCGGGCGGCATGCGCCAGCGCTTGCAGATCGCACGAAATCTCGTCACCCATCCACGCCTGGTCTTCATGGACGAGCCAACGGGCGGCCTCGACGTGTCGGTGCAAGCTCGACTTCTTGATCTCCTGCGCTCGCTGGTAGCCGAGCTTGGCCTTTCCGCGATCGTCGTAACGCACGATCTTGCGGTTGCTCGCCTCATCTCCCATCGCATGATGGTGATGAAGGACGGCCGTGTCATCGAGCACGGGCTGACCGATCGGGTGCTGGATGATCCGCATGCGCCTTACACCCAGCTTCTCGTTTCCTCGATCCTTCAGGTGTGAGCCATGACAAGCCCACTCGTCGTTACCGGTCTATCCAAATCCTTCACCATGCATCTGCAGGATGGCGTTGAACTGCCTGTCGTGCAGGGTGTGACCTTCACGCTGGAAGCCGGTCGCTGCGCCGTGCTTGGCGGCCCCTCAGGAGCGGGCAAGAGCTCGATCCTCAAGATGGTATATGGCAACTACTCCGTCGATCGCGGCTCAATCATGGTCGCCCATCGCGGGCAGTTTGTAGATGTCGCGACTGCTACCCCGCGCGTCGTGCTCGGCGTGCGCCGCGACACGATTGGTTATGTCAGCCAGTTCTTGCGCGTGGTGCCTCGAGTGTCGGCGCTGGACGTGGTGGCGGAGCCGCTTATTTCGCGCGGTGAAGATGCGTCGGCGGCACGTCCAAGAGCGCAAGAGATGCTCGCACGGCTGAACCTGCCAGAGCGTCTTTGGCTCTTGCCGCCTGCCACCTTCTCCGGTGGCGAACAGCAGCGCGTCAATATCGCCCGCGGCTTCATCACAGATCACCCGATCCTGCTTCTTGATGAGCCAACCGCGTCGCTGGACGTAAACAACCGTCAGGTCGTTATCAATCTGATCGCGGAGAAAAAGGCGGCAGGTGTCGCGATGCTTGGCATTTTTCATGATCACGATGTCCGTGATGCTGTCGCCGACAGCATTCTCGACGTCACCTCTTTCGCCGCAGGCAAGGTCGCAGCTTAAGCTGCGATCCTGCCAAACCATGCGCGAGTGCCGGAAGACGCTACGTCACAAAACGGAATCAGAACCTTCAATCCGCTGTCGCACAAACTCCGTAGA
Source organism: Aquamicrobium zhengzhouense (assembly GCF_016124105.1). Taxonomy (GTDB): domain Bacteria; phylum Pseudomonadota; class Alphaproteobacteria; order Rhizobiales; family Rhizobiaceae; genus Aerobium; species Aerobium zhengzhouense. The sequence continues at coordinate 193,339 of NZ_JADGMQ010000007.1, read as the reverse complement.
TCTGTTGCCGCTGGCTCGGCGAAACGCTCCCGAGGCCTTCAGGTTTTAATTTGCAGCTCATGGAGCCAACATGTTTACTCGCTTCGTCAATTCCGCTGCTGCGGCAGCGATTGCTGTCTCCGCATTCGCGTCCCCGGCTCTCGCCAACGACTGGAAGGCAGAACTGCCGGTATTCCGCGTTGGTCTTCTCGGTGGCGAAAACGAAGCCGACCGTTTGCGCAAGAACGACTGCATGGTGCAGCAGCTTGGTGAAAAGCTCGGCGTGAAGGTCGAACTCTTCCCGGCTTCGGACTATGCAGGCGTCATGCAGGGTCTCCTGGCGGGCCAGCTTGATGCAGCGCAGCTTGGCGCATCGGGCTATGCAGGCATCTACCTTCAGGACCCTGAAGCCGTTGAGCCGATCTTCGTCGCACTCGAAAACGACGGTTCTGATGGCTACTACGCCATGATGTATGCCCGCGCTGATGCCGGCATCGAGAACCTCGAAGGCATGAAGGACAAGTCGCTTGCTTTCGCCGATCCGAACTCGACCTCGGGTTACCTCGTGCCGAAGGCAGAGCTGGAAATGCAGGGCATCAACCCGGACGAGTACTTCTCCTCGACCGGTTTTGGCGGCGGTCATGAGCAGGCTGTCGTCGCGGTTCTCAACGGCCAGTACGATGCAGGCGTGACCTGGACGTCGGGCGTTGGCGAAGTCAAGGACGGCTATTCGCGTGGCGCCCTGAACTCGATGGTTGGCAAGGGTCTCCTCAACATGGACGACCTGCGCATCATCTGGAAGTCGAACCTCATCCCGAATGGTCCGTGGGTCGTCCGCAAGGCTCTGCCTGCAGAGCCGAAGCAGATTGCCATCGACTGGATGGAGGCCCTCTACGAGACCGACTACGAGTGCTACGTCAACGTCTCGCAGGGCGAAGGCAAGGGCTTCAAGCGCGTCGAGCACGCGTTCTTCGACAACATCGTCGAGATGCGCAAGCGAGAGCTGGAAGGCTCGCGCTAATCAGATGACGCAAGCCGCCGGTTCCTTAGGGACCGGCGGCTTTTTCATGCCCGCCAGGAGCATCTCATGCTGAAGATCGAACACCTTACCAAGAGCTTCGCGACCAGAAACGCCGTGTCGGACATCTCTCTGTCCATCCCGCAGGGCCAGATGGTCGGGATCATAGGGCGCTCCGGTGCGGGTAAATCCACGCTCTTGCGTATGTTGAACCGCCTCGCAGATCCAACGAGCGGCAGTATCTATTTCGAGAACCGCGACATCGCAAAGCTGTCCGGAAAAGCGCTCTACGAGTGGCGCGCAAGCTGCGCGATGGTGTTCCAGCAGTTCAATCTGGTCGGTCGTCTCGACGTTCTCACCAATGTGCTCACCGGCCGTCTCTACCATCACGGCATTATGAGCTCGATGTTGCAGATGTTCTCCGCCTCAGAACGTGCATTCGCGATCAAGGCGCTCGACCGTTTGGGCATGGCGCATACCGCGCTTCAGCAGGCCGACACCCTTTCCGGCGGACAGATGCAGCGTGTCGCAATTGCCCGCGCTCTGGTTCAGCAGCCGAAGATCCTCCTAGCGGACGAGCCGATCGCATCTCTCGATCCGCTGAATGCCAAGATCGTCATGGATGCGCTGCGCACCATCAACCGCGAAGATGGCATCACCGTTCTCGCCAATCTGCATACGCTCGACACTGCGCGTACCTATTGCGACCGCATCATCGGCTTGCAGGACGGCGTTCTCGTCTTTGACGGCCCACCAGAAAAACTCACGCTGGAAATGGCCCGTGAAATCTATGGCGCAGAGGCTGAAGAAGCCTTTTCGGAAGGCATGACCTCGACGGCGCTGGCAGGTGTCCCTGCCAAGGAGCGCCTCACCGAGCGCGACCTTCAGCGCCACTCCGACATGAGCATGAGCTGACCCCATGGCCAGCCTGACAGTCGACTCTTCACTTGCCGCCGATGATCCGGTCCAGCTGTTCGAGCAGCGTCGCCGGGAACTGGCACGTTCGAAACGGGCGATGAACCTTTTGTTCCTCGCGCTGTTTGCCGCTGCCGTTGTCGCTTCGGTCTACGTCTCTCGCTTTTATCCGGAGAGGCTCGCCTCGGGTCTGCCGCGCATTTTCGAGTATTTCGGCACCATCATGCCGAACCTCGAATTGGACAAGCTGTTCCTCCCACGTGGAGACAACGGCAAGGCCGTCCCCGGTTCGATCGCATACTGGTATTCTGACTTCTGGACCTATCTGCGCCTTATCGCCGAGACGGTCGCGATGGCATTGACGGCGACAATCCTTGGCGCGGTCGCCGCATTCCTCCTGTGCTTTCCCGCGTCGCGCAATCTCGCACCCAACAGCGTCGTCTATCACCTGTCCCGACGCTTCATGGAAATCTGCCGTGGGGTGCCCGAAATCCTCTACGCGCTGATCTTCGTCTTCGCGATCGGCATTGGCCCCTTGGCCGGCGTCATCGCAATCGCAATCCATTCGGCTGGTGCGCTCGGCAAGCTCTTCTCCGAGGTCAACGAGAACGCATCGATGCGCCCTGTCGAGGGTATTCGCGGCGTGGGCGGCAATTGGTTCGAAGAGATGCGCTACGGGGTAGTTCCGCAGGTTCTGCCAAACTTTGCCTCCTACACATTGCTGCGTTTTGAGATCAACGTTCGCTCGTCCTCCATCGTTGGCTTCGTCGGCGCTGGCGGCATTGGCCAAGAACTCAACCGCGTCATCAGCCTCTATTCGGACGATCGTGTCGTCGCCGTGCTGCTGATGATCGTCGTGCTTGTCACGTTGATCGACGTCTTTTCCGAGCGCCTGCGCCTCGCGTTCATCGGCAAGGAGAATTTCCGATGATGGCCAACTCACTCCCTAACATCGATGACAAGACGCTGCTTTCCTTGCGAAATCAGTATCCGGGCGCATTCGGCGCAACTTCAAAGCAGCTGATCCGAACGCTCGTCGTTGTCTCCCTTGTCGCCTACACAGTCGCGTCGCTCTGGTACTTCGAGGTCTGGCGTCTTGCCTCCGCCTCCGACCGGGCATGGCGTCTCATCAGCGCTATGTTCAACTGGCAGGACATGGCGAACTGGCAATATGCGCAGATCTATTCCGGTATCGCGCAGACCCTTGCGATGGCGTTTCTCGGCACCATCCTCGCGACGATCGCAGCGCTTTTCATTGGCTTCCTCGCCGCCCGAAACACGATGCCGATTTCGCCTATCCGCCATCTGGTTCGGCGTATGCTCGATGTTCTGCGTGGTGTCGATCAGCTGGTCTGGGGTCTGGTCTTTGTCCGCGCCGTTGGTCTTGGCCCGCTTGCGGGTGTCCTTGCAATCTTTGTTTCCGACACCGGCACGCTGTCAAAACTCTATTCTGAGGCGATTGAGAACATCGATCGCAAGCAGGTCGAAGGCATCCGCGCGACCGGCGCAGGTCCGATCAAGACCGTCCGCTACGGCTACCTTCCGCAGGTGATGCCCGTCTTCATCTCGCAGTCATTGTATTTCTTTGAATCCTCGACCCGAAGCGCAACAATTCTCGGTCTCGTCGGCGCGGGTGGCGTGGGGATGATCATCATCGAGCGTTTCCGGGCCAATCTCTTCGATCAGGTCACCTTCGTTGTCTTGAACGTGCTCGTCTGCATCTTTGTCATCGACTGGCTGTCGAAAAAGATCCGCGAAAAGTTCATCGGCGAAACACGCCACTGACCGTCGTTTGCTTGTCATGCGACTCTCCTAGAAAGCCGTAAACAGAGCCGGATGCAGACCTCATGCGCTACGCGATCTACTTTGCCCCACCGGAAGAGAGCAGGCTGAACCGAGCAGCGGTCTCGTGGCTGGGGCGTTGTGCCTTCTCTGGCAACGTCATTGCCGGTCCAGCGTCCAAGCACCTCACGGCGGCGGAAGCCGCCTATCACACCGCCGCGGCCCGGCGGTACGGCTTCCACGCGACGATCGTTGCACCGTTCACGCTCTCGCCTGACGAAACCGAGGACAGCCTCATCGCGGCGCTATCAAACTATGCGGGCCAAGCGCAGGGTCTCGTCATCCCGCGCCTCGTTCTCAAACGCCTCGACGGCTTTTTCGCACTGATGCCGGACCACCAAAGTTCCGAGCTGGCTGAATTCGCCGGGGACATCGTGCGCAAATTTAACGCGTTCGGGGCGCCGCTGAGCGAAAGCGAGATGCAGCGTCGCCTCGCCAGCGTGAAGACAGCCTCGCAGCGTCAGAACCTCGTCCAGTGGGGTTATCCCTACGTCTTTGACGACTTCCGTTTTCACATGACCCTGACAGGACGCGTTCCAGACAGTGCAGCGCCGTCGGTAGAGGCTGCCATTATCGACCACTTTGGATCGCTGATCGGCGCCCCGCTCGAGATCGACGCTTTGGCGCTCTTCCAGGAAGCGGAACCCGGAGCGCCCTTCGTCATCCGCTCATTCCACGAAGTTGTGCCACAGGCCGCCCGAAAGACCGCATAAATGACGTCCGATCTCAATATTCGCAACGCACGCATTGTCCTCACCGATGAGGTCATCGAAGGCTCGATCTCAATCAGAGACGACCTGATCGCTTCCGTCGACGCCGCTAACGGGACCGTTGGCGAAGACTTCGAGGGCGATTATCTGATCCCCGGCCTTGTCGAGCTTCACACCGACCACCTCGAAACCCACTATTCTCCGCGTCCAGGCGTACGCTGGAATGCCATCTCGGCGATTCAGGCGCATGACGCGCAGATGGCAACGTCAGGCATCACAACGGTGTTCGACTGCCTGCGCCTTGGTGCTGAAGAGGATGACGGTTTTCGTCCAGGAGAAATGCGCGCTCTCGCCGACGCCATCGAACAGGCGGAAAGCGAAGGGCGTCTCCGCTCCGAACATCTGCTGCATCTGCGCTGCGAAGTCTCTGCGCCCGACGTGGTCGAACATCTCGAAGACTTTCGTAATGACCCGCGCGTCCGCCTGGCTTCGCTCATGGATCACGCGCCGGGGCAGCGGCAGTTCCAGACGATGGATGCCTATACCCTCTACTACAAGACGAAGCGTGGCCTCAGCGATGAGGCGTTTGCCAGGTACGTGGCGATGCGTCAGGAGCAGTCGGCCAAATATTCAAGCATGCACCGCAAGGAGATCGCAGAGCATTGCCGGCAGTCTGGCGTCACCATCGCGAGCCATGACGATGCAACGCTGGAACATGTCGCAGAGGCGATCGAGGATGGTGTGCGACTGGCCGAGTTTCCCACTTCGATCGAAGCGGCGCGCGCTTCACATAAGGCCGGTCTCAGCGTGCTGATGGGCGCGCCGAACATTGTCCGGGGCGGCTCGCATTCCGGCAATATTGCTGCCCGCGATCTTGCCGCGCACGGCATTCTCAATGTCCTTTCGTCGGACTATGTCCCTGGCAGCCTGCTTTACGGTGCATTCAAGCTCGCCGATGACGTCGAGACCATCAGCCTGCCAAAGGCAATCTCCATGGTAACCGACACTCCGGCGCGGACCGTTGGTCTGACGGATCGTGGCTCCATTGCTGCAGGCAAGCGTGCCGATCTGCTGCGGGTGCGCTGGGATGGCAGCGTTCCCGTCGTTCGCTCGGTCTGGCGTCAGGGACAGCGCGTGGCATGAAGATTGGACCGGGCCTATTTGTTCCGGTCGTCGGACCAAGCGGAGCCGGCAAGGACTCCGTCATGAATTATGCACGGGGGGCCATTGCCACCGACCATCAGGTCGTGTTTGCGCGACGTGTTATCACCCGCCCCGTGTCGCCTGACGACGAAGATCACGACACGCTGAGCGAAGACGAATTTTTCGCTCTCGAGGACCGAGGCGCGTTTGCGCTGTCTTGGACCTCACATGGATTGCACTATGGCATTCCCAACGCCATCAATGACGTCATTCGCGATGGCGGCACGGTGATTGCAAACATTTCCCGCGGGTCGATCGATGAGGCGACACAACGATACGCCAACGTCGTGCCTATCCTGATCACGGTCCCTCGTGACATTCTCGCCCAGCGCCTCGCCGCGCGCGGACGCGAAAGTGCCTCCCAAATCGAGGCGCGTCTCTCCCGCAGCGCGAACATCGGCGCAATTGTTCCCGAATGCCGGATGATCGAGAACTCCGGAACCATCGAGCAGGCGGGTGAGGAATTCGTCCAGATCATCAAAGAAGCCGCGCGGATCTCTCGGTTCGCATTATGACGCGCCAGAAGCGATCGAACGCAGCCTGTGCTTTGCGCAGCGAACGGACACTTCCCAGTTAGGTTTACACCGATCCAGGTGGCCGATTGCGCAGAATTGCGAACCGCCTGGAGGTCAACGGCTTAGCTTACGTTCTTGACTGGAAGGTGGGAGGGCAACGTGGTTCAGTGTTGCCGCTCGCGCGTCTTGTGCGATTGACGAGGGTCCGACCTCAACCTCCTGTCGATTGCGACCGCAACGCCATGATCAAAAAGCGCTGAAGGATTGTCGTTCCTTCAGCGCTCCTGATTGCGGGGACGGCTAGCTTGCACCTGCCTCAGATGGCCGAGCAGATATATTTGATCTCGAGATATTCATCGATGCCGTATTTGGAGCCTTCGCGGCCGAGGCCGGACTGCTTGACGCCGCCAAAGGGCGACATCTCGTTTGAGATCAGGCCGGTGTTGTGGCCGACCATGCCGTATTCAAGGCCTTCCGAGACGCGCACCGCGCGGGCGTGATCCTTAGTGTAGAAATAGGCGGCTAGGCCGTAGATCGTGTCGTTTGCAAGGGCCACGACCTCGTCTTCGGTCTCGAAGGCATAGAGCGGGGCGAGCGGGCCGAAGGTTTCTTCCTGGGTAACGGCCATGTCGCTGGTCACGCCCGTCAGCACGGCCGGCTGCAGCATCAGCCCGCCCAGACGCGTGCCGCCCGCAACGAGCTTTGCGCCCTTGGAGAGCGCGTCTTCAATGTGCGCCTCGACCTTGTGGATCGCCTTTTCCTCGATCAGCGGGCCGATCTCGGTGCCGGGCTCAAGGCCGTTGCCGACCTTCAGCGCGCTAACACGCGCGGCAAGCTTTTCGGCGAACGCATCATAGACGCCGCGCTGAACGTAGATGCGATTGGCGCAAACGCAGGTCTGGCCGGCATTGCGGAACTTGGCAATCATCGCGCCCTCGACGGCGGCATCAAGATCCGCATCGTCAAAGACGATGAAAGGCGCATTGCCGCCGAGCTCCAGCGACAGGCGCTTGATGGTTGCCGCGCTCTGCTCCATCAGCACGCGGCCAACCTCGGTTGAGCCCGTGAAAGAGAGCTTGCGCACGGTATCGGAGTCGGTGAGCACCTTGCCGATGACGCGGCTTGAGCCCGTGACGAACTGCAGGGCGCCAGCCGGAACGCCTGCGCGTTCGGCCAAAACTCCGAGCGCAAGAGCGGTCAGCGGTGTCAGATCCGCAGGACGCACAATCATCGTGCAGCCAGCGGCAAGGGCAGGTGCTGCCTTGCGGGTGATCATTGCGGCGGGGAAGTTCCACGGCGTGATGGCGGCCGTTACGCCCACCGGCTGGCGGATGACCGTGATCCGCTTGTCGGCCTGCGGGGCAGGGATGGTATCGCCGTAAATGCGCTTTGCTTCCTCGGCGAACCACTCAATGAAGGAGGCCGCGTAAATGATCTCGCCGCGAGCCTCGGCAACCGGCTTGCCCTGTTCGCTCGTAAGGATCACGGCAAGGTCATCGGCATTTTCGACCATCAGGTCGAACCATTTGCGCAAGATCACCGAGCGTTCCTTGGCCGACCGCTTCGCCCAGGGCCGGAATGCCGTATCGGCGTGAGCGATCGCTTCCTCAACCTCGTCGGCCGAGAGGGACGGTACGCGGGCAATCAACTCGCCGGTCGCCGGATTGGTGACGTCGATCTTGTTGCCGGACCGCGCCTCAACCCATTCCCCGTTGACGAGGCACTTGTCGATCAGGAGGCTGGGATCTTTCAGGGGAAGCATGTGGTTCTCGCTTGAAAAAGAAAGTCAGCCGCCCTTAGCGGCTGCGATACTGGTCGGCAAGCTGGGTGACTGCGCGCATGAAGACGCCGACATCCGAGCCAACTGCGATGAACTGGGCACCGTCCTCGCGCGCTATTGCAACGTGTTCGGGCGAGCCAAGCAGGATGCCCGGTGCCTTTCCGGCGGCGCGGATCTTGCGCGTCGTTTCGCGGATGATCTTGCGCACCTCCGGATGCGTCGGCTGCCCGCGATATCCCATGTCCGCGGAAAGATCAGCAGGCCCGATGAAAAGCCCGTCGACGCGCTCGATCTTCAGGATTTCGTCGAGATTGTCGATCGCGGTGGCGCTTTCGATCTGCAGGAGAATGCATATCTCGTCATTGGCATTGGCAAGGTACTGCGAGCGGCGGCCAAAATCCGAGGCCCGGGCAAGAGCGGCGCCAACGCAGCGCTTTCCGTCGGGCGCGTAGAGGCAGGCACGAACGGCCGCTTCCGCCTGTTCGGCCGTGTCGATCATCGGCACCAGAACAGTCTGGAAGCCGACATCGAGCACCTGCTTCAGCATCCAGTCTTCGCCGGAAACGACGCGGACCACCGGATGGGCCGTACCACCTTGTGAAGCGCGCAGTTGGTCGCGCAGCATCGCCATGTCGTTCGGCGCGTGCTCGCCATCGAACAGCAGCCAGTCGAAACCGGCCTTCGCGCTGATCTCGGCCGTTTCAGCCGAGGTCAATCCTTGCCAGAAGCCGGTCAGCACCTCGCCGCGCTTCAGGGCCGCGCGAAATTCATTAAGGGGCGCACCGTTCAGCATCTCAGAGGAAGTCACAGCGCACCTCACCAAATGGCCCGTAATCGGCAACAAAATGGCTGCCGGAAGGCGCCTCTACCGGACGGATGAACGAACCGGAGAGGACGATGTCACCGGCGGAGAGCTTGCCGCCATACTGGGCGATGCGCTCTGCGAGCCAGATAATGCCGGTAACCGGATCATCGAGCACACCGGCACCGAGCCCGGTCTCTTCAACAATCCCGTCGCGCTTGAGGATGCAGCCCATCCAGCGAAGGTCGGTTGTCGAAGGATCGAAACGGCCTTCGCCGAGCACAAGCCCGCCATTGGCAGCGTTGTCGGAAATCGTGTCGGTGACCTTTCGGATCGCGCCGGTTTCCGGGTCCTTGCGCAGGATGCGGGTATCCAGAAGTTCAAGCGCCGGGGCAACATAGTCCGTTGCGGCGATGACGGCTTCGCGTGTGAGGTTTGCGCCCTCAAGATCCGCCTTGAGCACGAACGCGATCTCAGCTTCAACACGCGGCTGGATGAAGCGTCCGGCCGGGATCGACGCGCCGTTTTCAAACAGCATATCGTCATAGAGCACGCCCGAATCCGGGGTCGTGATCTGCAGGGCTTCCTGCATGGCCCGGGAGGTAAGCCCGATTTTCCAGCCGATGCGGCGAAAGCCGGCAGCGTCTCGCGCCGCCAGCATCGCGTCCTGGACGGCATAAGCGTCGTCCAGATCCATATCGGGGAAGCGCTGCGAAAGCAGTCCGATCTGCTTGCCGGACTGTTCGGCCTCGAAAAGCGCGATGCCGCAGTCCTGATTATCCTGGGGTGTCATGCCTGCCATGGTCTTACTCCGCAGCGATGAGGTTCGGCTCCTGGCGCTGTTCGCCAAGCTGAGCGCGCAGGCGTGAAACAGCACCGGCCAGTTCGTGACGGTTGCACACCGCGAAGACGTAGCGATCCGGGCGCAGGATATAGAACTTCTGGTTCGGGTGCTTCAACAGCATGTCGCGGAAGACGCCGTCGAGGTCGTCGAGCACCAGTGTCTCCGGATGTGCGCTCCAGCCCACCTTGCCGCGCCGCGAGCGGTTAATCTGGACGATCGAGCCAATCGACTGCAGGTACGCGCGATCCTCAGTCGAGAGCTGGGCTGCAGGGTCCTCATTGATGCCGATGACAGCAAAGCCCTTGCCGATCGCGTCGTCGAGCAGCATCGGACGATCTTCAGCGTCCGCGACTTTCGGCTGGACGATCATACGACCGACCATCGACTTGCCGCCCGCGTTGGAGTGATCAACCACACCCTGTTCATAGAACGGCATCGGCTTGAACTTCATCTGCAGCACGTAGTCGCGCAGCGACGGCAGGCGATGGACGCACCAGAAGAACGCCTTGCGGAAGTATTCGGTGAAGTGGGAGTAGGGGGCGTAGAACTTGCCGATGCCGGTCGCGAATTTCACCATCTGTTCGGCGTGGTGCTTGCGCTCCTGCTCGTAGCTGTCGAGGATTTTTGGCTCGGCCTTGCCCTGGACAACCATGGCCAGCTTCCACGACAGGTTCATCACGTCGCGGAGGCCCGAGTTGAGACCTTGGCCGAAGAACGGCGGCTGCAAATGCGCGGCATCACCAGCGATGAAGATCCGGCCCTTGCGGAAGGAAGCGGCAATGCGTGAGTGGTGGGTGTAGATGCGCGCGCGGATGACCTCCGGCTTCTCATCCGGCCCAAGGCGCTTGCGCAGGAGGCGAGCAATCTCATCCGGGTCTGACATCTTCTCATCCGTGTCTTCGGGGCGAAGGCGGAATTCAAAGCGGCGATGACCGTAGGGCAGATCGATGACGATGAACGGGTTCTTCGGATCGCAATAGATCGCCGAATATGGTTCGAAGCGGTCGTCGTTCTTGAGGTCGACAACCAGCCAGCGCCACGGATGGGTGTCGCCAAGAAGCGCGATACCGAGCCCCTTGCGGACGGTTGACTTGCCGCCGTCGCAGCCAACGACGTAAGGCGCGCGCAGCGTCTTGTTGCCGTCAGCGGTTTTGACGCTGAGGGTTACACCCGCGTCATCCTCGGTAAAGGATTCTAACTCGTGCCCGGTCAGAACCTTGACGTGCGGGAACCGTTCAATGCCCGAGCGGATGACCTTTTCCGACAATGGCTGGATGAAGAGGTTGCGGCGCGGCCAGCCGAACGGCTTCGCCTTTGGCCCTACCTCGGCAAACATCTTGCCGTTGGAATGATGGTAGCGCAGCAGCGTGTTCTGGATCATGTCCTTCAGGAGCGGCTCTGCCAGGCCCGTCGTCTGGAAGGCGCGTAGCGCCTCGTCGTCCATGCCGACAGCACGCGGGTAGTCGATGATGTCCGGCTCGCGCTCCAGCACCAGCGTCCTGACGCCGTAGGTTCCAAGCAGGTTTGCAAGGGTCGTGCCTGCTGGGCCAGCGCCGACGATGATGACGTCCGCGTCGAATTCACTTTGGGCCATGGTCATCTCCCGATCTGTACGAGCTGTCGCTCACAATTCGTTTTCCGCTTTGTGATAAAGCCAATCCCGAAATGCAATAACAAAAGTCTCGTTTTTTTGATGACTTCCCCAAATGCGAAAAGGCCGCCCGAAACCGGACGGCCTTTCGCATATCGTATGGTGTGAAAAGCGGATTACTTGGCGGCGATGCCAGCCTTCTCAACCAGGGGACCCCAGAGGTTGATCGCCTCATCGACGCGCTGCTGCAATGCTGCCGGCTCCCCGCCAACCGAGGTGTAACCGTTGGTGTCGAGGTAATTAACGACACGCTCCGAGCCAAGCGCCTCGTTGACAGCCGCGTTGATCTCGTTGACGATTTCGTCCGGCGTCTCGCTCTGAACGAACACGCCCCACCACGCAATTGCGCGCAGACCTTCAACGCCAGCCTCGGCAAAGGTCGGAGCCTCCGGAACCAGCGGCGACTTGTAGTCAAGAGCCAGCAGGTTCATCGTGCCCTTGGCGACTTCACCGGCAGCAGCACCTGCACCGAAGACGCCGAGCTGAACCTCGCCCGATGCCATCGCCTGGATAACCGGGCTGACGCCCTTGAAGTGAACGATCTTCAGGTCAATGCCGGCGACCGACTTTAGCAGCTCGGCAGCCAGATGCGGCGAGGAAGCCGGGCCAAACGTACCGAATGCAAGGCTTTCGGTCTTGGCGCGTTCAATCAGGTCGGACATCGTCTTGATGCCGGTGCTGGAGCCGGCAAGGAATGCAAGCGGCCATTCGCCAACGGTCACAACCGGGCGCAGATCCTTGGCAAGATCATATGGCCGGCTCGGCATGGTGACTTCGTTCAGGGCGATTCCGATGTCGTTGAACAGGATCTGGCGACCATCCGGCTTGGCACGGGCTACGGCCTGCGTGGCGATGACGCCGCCGGCACCGGGCTTATTCTCAACCACAACCGCGGAGCCCCAGCGGGTCTGCAGTTCTTCTGCTACGAGACGGGCGATTGCGTCCGTGGTACCGCCAGCGGAGAACGGGACGACGATGCTGACGGGGCCCGAGGGGTATTTTTCCCCAGCCTGCGCGGAGCCCATGAGTGCGGAAACAGCAACTGCAGCGCCCAGCAGGGCACGGCGGGTGAAAGAAAGGCTATTGGTCACGACGACTCCTCCAAGTTGTCCTCATTCTGTGATACATCACTTATCACAAAGAGAGATATTTTGCTGGCAATATGCGAAGCAGCGCCTAATTACAAGAGAACTTGCTGGTGATACCCGCAATTTGATATGAGTTTTTTCGGGATTTGAGCGAGGAGCAAGAATGGCGGGCAAGACTAAGTCGGTTGACAAGGCGGTGAGCGCCAATTCGACGGCGGACCGGGCAATCGAGATTCTGCTTGCATTCGATGCGGCCAATCCGGTCTGGACACCGACCGCTCTCGCGCAGCATCTGGAGATGCCGCGATCGACGATCTACCGCTACTTCAACAGTCTGAAACATTACGGCCTCATCATCGAGGACCGCGACGGCGGCTTCCAGCTTTCCGCCAAGATCGTGGAGCTGGCGCGTGTCGCCAAGAGCACGACGACGGTGATGCGGATAGCGAGGCCTCATCTGGAGCGTCTGGCGGAGAATTTCGGCGAATTCACGTCTTTGCGCGAATTGATCGGGCCGGAACTCGTGCCGGTCGACCGCATTGATTGCCGCCATCATGTGCGCATCCCCTATTTGCGCAACACAACCCTGCCATGGCCAGCCACGGCAGGAGCCAAGGTCATGCTCGCATTCTCCAGCCCGCGCGAGCTTGAGGAGATGTTCAAGCTCTTCACACCCGTCGCCTATACGCCCAACACGATCACGGAGCGCAAACTGCTTGAGAACGAACTCGTGCGGATCCGACGGCAGGGCTACGCGCTTTCAAACGAAGAGCGAGATGAGGGCGTCAGCGGTGTTGCGGCACCGATATTTTCTGGCGGTCGCCTCGCATATTGCATTGCGCTCGGCGGGCCCTCCTTCCGCTTTGTCGGCAACAATCTCGCTCAAATGACCCAGCAGATCACCGAAGCTGTTGAAGCCATCACGGCGGAATTGGCGAAGTACGAACTTTAGCCAAAACCGAGCGGTGCTGGGAGGGCGCGATTGGTCGTGGGGATGAGCGCCCAAACAAGCGCATCCCGCCCATGCTGCCCCACAGCAAGTCCAAAAAGAAACCCCGCCACAACGTGACGGGGTTCTTCAACCTCGAAGGCTCGCGAGACCGATTTATCAGCCCCGCAAACGCTTAGCCGCGAAGAAATTCGACGCTGAGTGCGTTGAAGGTCTCCGGATCTTCCCACTGCGGCCAGTGGCCAACGCCTTCCATCTCGACGTAACGGGCGTTCGGGATCAGCTTCGAAACAACCTGCGCGGTGCGTAGATATTCGTCAGCATCTGCCAGCGAACCAACGACGAGGGCCTCGGCCTTGATCGCGCGCCACTCGTCGTCCTTGAGCAGGTTGCGCTCGCGGATCTCCGGATCCTGCAGGGCGAGAATGTTGAGCATGCCCTGCTTCATCTCCGGCATGCGGTAGATGGCCTGGCGGTGCGCCACGAGATCGTTGACGCGGCTCTTTTCCTCGGCAAGCAGCTTGTTGAAGATCGCCTTGATGTTCTCCCAGGACGGATCATCTACCGCCTTGGTGCGCTGGGAGATGATGCGGCCGCGGTTCTCGGCGCTTGAGAAGTAGCCCGATGCGGAGAGGAGCACCAGCTTGCCAACGCGCTCCGGGTGACGGCTTGCAATCGCTGCCGAGATCCACGCGCCAAGCGAGCAGCCCATGAAGTGTGCCTTCTCGACGCCCATGACATCGAGGAAGCCGAGCACGTGCTCCATATAGTGCTTGATCTCGAGTGCATGGTCGGTCTTGTCGGTGAAACCGCAACCGATCATGTCGAGGGCGAGAATGTCGAAGTCTGCGCTGTGCGCCTTGAAGTTCGACGAGAACGCTTCCCAATGACCCGCCGTGCCATGAAGCATGACGATCACCGGCTTTCCGCGTGTGCCTGAACGGGCATAGCGGGTGTTAATGCCGTTGACGTCGACGAAGCCCTGCTCAAAAATGGTGTCGCGCAGGCCGGTCCAGATGGAACGGTAGTCTTGGATTTGCTCGCTCATCGCGTTTCCTTTCCTTACTTGTCCTGCGGCGCGCAGATGCCGCCACCGACGACGCCCATGCCGGTGATCCAGGTCGGAACCGGTTCGTAGCCGACGACCTCAATGTCGCGGCCCCATGCGGCAGCTGCAGCAACCCAGCTACGCAGTTCGTGCGCGCCGTTGCCCGCTGCAGCTTCGATCTCGGCGTCGGTGCACTTGTGCAGTGGCTCGAAATTGTTGGTCGTGATCATTTCAAGGAACCAGGCATCCCACTCCTCGGAGATCGTGCCGGTGCGCCCTTCAGAGCGACGCTCCTTGGAAACACGCTCCTTCTCGGCGTTGAATTCGCGCGAACGCTCACGACCGTTGATGATGTAGTCGCGCGTCTCTTCCGGGGTCCCCTCGTCGTCCGCCGACATTTTCGGCAGGAAGTGAGACAGGCCGCCCGAACCCATGACGATCACGTTGATGTCAGCCGGGAAGGAGCGGATCGCATCACCCACGGCACGACCGAAATCAGCCACGCGGCGGTAGCTCGGACGCGGCCCACCCTGGCAGTTGATCATGATCGGAACGACCGGGATATCAAGTTCCGGATTGACCGCGGCGTAAGGCTAGGTGTGGCCATGGTCGAGGCACATGTTGAGCGAGACGGCCGGGTCGAAGCCGTTGTCCATCAAATTGCCGAGAATGTGGCGGCCGAGTTCCTGCTGGACCGGCATCTGGCCCTTCGGGCTGTCATAGTCGCCATAGCCCTCAAGCTTCTCGATGCCGATGCAGAACTGCGGCATCTGGTCATAGAAGAAGTTGCGGTAGTGGTCTGGTCCGAACAGGACAATGGCATCGACCTTCTGGCCGTTGAACTTGCGCAAACGCTCAATCGCAGCGACGAATTCCTGACCCGGACCAACCAGATCGCGGGACAGATCCCAGGACGGCGAATGGGACATTGCGGCGAGGCCGACGAGATTGGCCATGACAGGACCTCCAGTGATCATTGCGTGTTTTTGGGAATTTTTGTGAAGGGCGCGCCTATTCCTCAAAGGCCTTGGCGCGCGAGTTGCGAAGTCCCGGCAGAGCCATGACGAGGAGCAGGAGGGCCGCCGCACCGAGGAGCGTTGCCGAGATCGGGCGGTCGATGAAGACACCGTAATCGCCGCCGGAAACCGTCAGGGCACGCCGCAGATTTTCTTCCATCATCGGCCCGAGAATGAAGCCAAGGATCATCGGTGCTGGCTCGCAGCCGCAGCGCATCAGCAGGTAGCCGAGCAGCGTGAAGCCGGCGAGCAGGAAGATCTGGAACGCGCTGCCGCCCTCGGAATAAACGCCGATCAGGCAGAACATCATGATGGCCGGGAAAAGCATTCGATAGGAAATCGTCAGCAGGCGCACCCAAAGACCAACCAGCGGCAGGTTCAGGACGACGAGCAACAGATTGCCGATCCACATGGAAGCGATCAGACCCCAGAAAAGGTCTGGCCGCTCGGAAATGACAGCGGTGCCCGGCGCAATGCCGTGGATCATCATCGCGCCCATCAGGAGCGCCATGATCGGGTTCGATGGCAGACCCAAGGTCAGCAGCGGAATGAAGCTCGTCTGCGCGCCGGCATTGTTGGCAGCCTCCGGCGCGGCAACGCCCGCAGGTGCGCCATTGCCAAAGGTCTCAGGCTTGCTCGAAAGCTTCTTTTCAAGCGTGTAGCTGGCAAACGAAGCAAGGACCGCACCACCGCCGGGAAGGATGCCAAGGACCGAGCCGATCAGCGTGCCGCGCGCAGCGGCGGGCGCAGAATCCCGAAATTCCTGCTTGTTGGGATAAAGGTCGCGGATGCGCATCTTCGGGTTTTCGCCGCGCGCTTCCGGGAATTCGAGGTTGCGCACAACTTCAACCAGGCCGAACAGGCCGATCGAGATCGCCAGGAAGCTGACGCCCTCATAAAGGTCCGGAACACCGAAGGTGTAGCGCTGGGCGCCCGAATTGAGATCGAGTCCGATCAGACCGAACAGGAAACCAGCCAGCATCACTGCGATGGCCTTGAAGATCGATCCTTGTGCAAGAACGATCGACATGGTCAGGCCCAGAACCATCAGCGAGAAATAGTCAGCCGAATGGAACTGCATCGCCACGGATGCCAGCGAAGAGCCGAAGGCGGCGATCAGAAGCGTGGCGACGGTGCCGGCGAAGAAGGACGCCAGCGCAGCGATTGCGAGAGCTGCGCCGCCGCGACCCTTGCGAGCCATTTCGTAGCCGTCGAGCGCCGTGACAATCGAGCCGGCTTCACCCGGCATGCGCACGAGGATCGCTGCGGTCGAGCCGCCATATTGGGCACCATAATAGATGCCTGCGAGCATGATGAGACCGGAAAGCGGATCGATGCCGAAGGTCAATGGCAAGAGCATCGCCACGGTCGGCACGACGCCAATACCCGGAAGGACGCCGACAAGCGTGCCGAGAAGGCAGCCGACAAAGGCGTAACCGATGTTTTCGAGCGTCGCGGCGCCGGAAAAACCAAGGACGAGATTGCTGATCAGGAGATCCATGCTCAGAACCACCACAGGTCAAATGGAAGGCCGAGGCCGACGATGAAGACGAGGGCAAGAGCGATTGGCAGGATCACGACCATGCCGATCACGTAGACAAGGCTGGCACCCCGCATTCCAAACAGCGAGATGAGAACCGATATCGCGCTGGCGAGCACGAATCCGACTTCATCAACAGGAGAGCGAAGGCCGCGCAGGATGCGAGGACGAAGACGATGGGCCGCAAATTCACAGACCCGACAGCGGGGCTGGAGAGCCAAATGGACCGCAGACTCATGAAAGCGCCCATGCCAAAGATGATCCCGGCCAGAGCGTGCGGGACATAGCCTGCGCCCATATCCGCCGCGTTTCCGGTGTCGAGATCGGACCCGAACCAATATGCCGCTGCACCGATCGCCATGAAGATGACGCCAGCCAGCATGTCCTGTGACATGCGAATGTTGAGCACCATTCTCTCCTCAACACGGTTAGCCAAGCCATGGGAGTCGTCAGAACCTCGGTCTGAACTGCACTCCACCCCACACGCCACCGTCTAGTTCGTCGGCGTTAAATTATCAATATAAAAAATCGATGTTCCAAAAGATGGTAATGTCGCCACCTGGTCACATATCAGTTTGCCAGCTGGGTGGTGCCGCCGAAGCTCAGCTGGGCGAGAGGCAGCATACACCCGTCGGACAACCGCTTCACCAAATGCCGGCCCCGCAAATTGGCGGATGCTTTTGAAAGAAGGACCGCCCTGCGTTGCGTGACAGGCTGCGCCATCGGCCGGGCTGCCTTTGGTTCTCGAGTGGGCGGTGAATGCGGGCGCGCCCACCAGCCTCAGAGCATCGGCGAGCCTTTGCGACGGCGCATGAGCTGCAACACCATCAGAGGGAACGCGGTCGAAATGAGGATCGTGAGGAATGCCATCGCCATTCCCTGCCCCACGGATCCTTGTTCGAACTGTCGCCAGATATAGGTTGAGATCGTTGAGACGCCGACTGGCGCAATTACGATCGAGGCAACGAGTTCGCGTGTTGCAACGGCGAAAACAAGCAGCATCGAGGCGATCATTCCAGGCATGATCAGCGGTAGCATGATCCGTCGGAAAACGATCAGCGGGCTTGCACCAGCGACGCGGGCTGCCGCCTCAAGATTATCACCAATCTGGTGGAAGGCTGCGGTTGCATAACGGACAGGCTGCGGCAACAGGATACAGCAATAGGCAAGAAGCAGGATGAGGGTCGTGTTGTAGGGGGTGATCGGAAGCCAGGGCTGATTCCAGGCAAGGATCAGACCGACCGCGACGACGATGCCCGGCAATGCATTCGGCAGGATCGTCAGAACATCCAGCAATCCGCGCCCCCGCACCTTGGTCTTCACGATTGTGTAGGCCGACAGCGCACCGAGGAACCCCGTCGTGATGGCGGCTGCAATGCCAAGCCCCAAGCTTGTGCCCAGAGCGCGCAGAGCGCCCGATGTATCACCGAGGATCGCAGCGAAATTGTCGAGACCCAGATTCGCGAGCGACAGACCACCCGAAATCGTTCGGGACAAGGCGGTTGCGAGAATGGCGAGGATGGGAATAGCTGCTGCAACGAATGCAACCAGGGCAAAGAGCGCAATGACGGGATAGCGCCAGCGGCCAAGTTCGCGCCTTGCGCCTGCCTGTGGCTTGCCAGTCGTCGTCTGGTACGATCTGCGGGTCAGAATCCATCGTTGCAGCAGGAAAGCTGCGAATGAGAGGATAACGAGAACCAGCGACAGGATCGCCGCCCCGGGAAGGTCGATCGGCCAGTCAGAGACGCGCAAGTCGATTGCCGTGACGAGAACCTCAAAGCCGGCTCGCGTTCCCAGCGCTGCAGGTGTGCCGTACTCTTCGATAGCCATGGCAAAGACAAGGAGGAGGCTGGCGACAAGACCTGGCGTCGCCAGAGGAAGCGTTATGCGCCAGAACGCCTTCGCAGGGCTCGCTCCAAACACGCGCCCGACATCGGCGTAGCGCGAGCCCACCGTCTCGATTGTCCGTGATACCGCAAAATAGACGACGGGAAACGTGTTGAGGGACATGACGAAGGCGATCCCCGGGACCGAGAACAGGAAGGTCGCGAGATCAACGCCAAAAAGCTGAGTGAGATAGCCACGCGGCTGCAGGGTCATGATCCACCCTAGTGTCGCGATGTAAGGCGGGATCATGAAAGGGATGAGAAAAAGCACGTCCCAGAGCACCGCCAGTGGCACCCTGAACAAGCCGCGAAGGACTGCCAGCGGGACGGCGATCAAGGCCGAAAGGCCCACGACGAGCGCTCCCAACAGGAGCGTGTTCATGGTCATTCCGATCAGCCTCGGGTCTGACAGAGCCCCGACCATTGCGGAGAATGGCGCGGCCAGAGAGCCGCGCCCAAGATGCGGAAAAATCGCCTGCGCTACAATGAATACAAAGGGTATGACGACGACGAAGACAAGCCCCGTCATCGCCACGATTGTTACGGGGTTCAGCCCCCCGCGCAGGCGTGCCACGTCCAGACCTTCCTTTACTTTGCGAAAATCTTCGCGAAGTCCGCCAGGGTCTCGGCGCGCTTGCCATAAACGGCTTCCGCATCGACGGGTAGGATCTTGAGGTCAGCAATCAGCGGACGCTCTGCCTTGATGTCGGCGCGAGCCGGCATCAAGTTCTGTGATGCCACGATAGCCTGCCCGTCGTCTGACAGCACGTAGTCAACGAACTTCTTCGCCTCGTCCTGCTTCTTGGACCAGTTGAGGATCATGACCGGTCGCGGCGCGATGACAGTGCCTGATGCGGGGAAGATGACCTCAATGTTCTCTCCCTTGGCCTTGCCGTTAAATGAGATGTAGTCGACCGCGCCGAAAACGGCTGCTTTTGCACCCTGCAGGACCGGGTTCAGGGCCTCAGCATTGGCGCCGGCGACGATCGCGCCGTTGGCGGAGAGGCTGTCAAACAGGGCCCAGCCTTGTGAGGCTGAAAGCGCCGCGACCAGCTCAAAGGTCGCCCCGGACTGCGCCGGATCAGGCAGGTTTACCAGATCCTTGTATTCCGGCTTTGCAAGATCGGACCATTCTGACGGTTTCGGGGTGCCCGAGGACGGGTTCCACGCGATTGCGAGAGCCGACACGCCCTGCGCAACAGCCGTGTCGGTCTTGAGGAAGTCCGGCACCTTATCCGCGTTCGGGCTGGCGTAAGGAAGAAGCCAGTCACGCTTGGCAAAATCGGTGGCTGTGTCCCATGAAGCGGAGATCAGGACGTCAACGACCGGGTTCGCAGCTTCGGCCTCGATACGCGCCATGACTTTGCCGGTCGTGGCCTGGAAGAAATTGACCTTGATGCCGGTTTCAGCCGTGAAGCCCGCGGCAAGCTTCTCGATCAAAGCCGCCGGGCCAGCGGTGTAGACAGTGACTTCGGCGCTGGCAGCGCTTGCAGAAACAAGAGCTGCGGCACAGAAAGCAACCCGGAAGACGGACTTCAACATATTATACCTCAAGAAGTCAGGGCCTGAGCCCGTGCAGGGAACCAGTGGAGGCGATCGGAAATGATCTCCAACCCGAGGCGCTCCCCAATGCGCGGTCGGATTTTGCTTGAAAGCTGAACGGAATGTCCGTCCTTGTTGTTGAGCCGGACGGCTACGGCATAGGCAGCGTCTCGATAGTGGACCGCAGACACTTCCCCGGTAAGCGGTGCATCGCCTGCATCGACGATGCGCATTGCGCGTGGCGTCAAAAGCAATTCCGCCGCATCAGATTCCGGCCCCTTGATTGGACCAAGGGAAACGCCGCCCAGAAGCCAATCTTCACCCTGACGGGTCAAAGGCAGGACCGAGCCAAGGCGCAGGAACTCCGCGACCTTGGCAGTTGCGGGCTGTTCAACCAGCGTGTGGGGTGCGGCGAGCTGCGCGACCATGCCGCTATCCATGACCGCCACATGGTCGGCCAATGTCAGAGCCTCTGACTGGTCATGAGTGACGTAGACTGCTGTGAGACCCAGTCCGCGGATCAATGAGCCGAGTTCATCGACCATGGTTTCCCGCAATTCGCGGTCGAGGTTCGAGAGAGGCTCGTCGAAAAGAACAATCTTCGGCTCTCCGACAATGGCGCGGGCTATGGCAACGCGTTGCTGCTGGCCGCCCGATAGCGCGTCGGGACTGCGATCCGCCAACCCGGCAAGCCCCACCCGGTCAAGAGCTTCCCTGGTCCGTCGGGCCCGATCCGGCTTTGAAACGCCGGCGAGTTCCAACGGAAAAGCAACGTTCTCCGCAACCGTCATATGCGGCCACAGCGCATAATCCTGGAAGACCATGCCAAGACCGCGCTTTTCCGGTGGAACGAAAACGCCCGGTCCTGCAACCATGCGCCCGTCGCTCCAGACCTCGCCCGAAGTGGGTGACAGGAGGCCCGCGATCAGGCGCAGGAGCGTCGTCTTCCCGCACCCTGACGGCCCAAGCAGCGCCAGCGTTTCCCCGGCGCTGAGTGAAATGTCTATCCCACGCAGGATCGGCGTCTTCCCGAAAGAAAGATGCAGCCCACGGGTCGCGACGGTTGTCGTTTGTGTGACGGTGCCAGACATTTGTATCCAGGTGTCTTCGATATCGCCGCGATCTATCGCGCCTACATGACGGCCCGGTGACAAGCTGCTGACAGTGGTGGGGGCGCGGGAGCGACGATGCCAATTAGGGGCGATCAGCGTTCTGGCAGAGACGTTGTATCTGTCGCTTTCTTGAGCGTGGCATGTCGCTTTCTCGCTCACCAAGCGATTGAACGTGTGATCTGATGAGCATGTTCAAGGTGCCTTCCGCCGAACAGTCGGGAGGAGAATTGGGAAGCCGGTGCCCTCGACAGAGGAAAGCCGGCGCTGCCCCCGCAACGGTAGCGAAGCGAGAGACCTGACGTGACACCACTTGGCGCAAGCCTGGGAAGGTGTTGGGGAGGCCAACAAGGCCAGCTTCGGAGCCCGGAAACCAGCCTCGGACATCTGAAACGACTGATCGCGGTGGGCGGTCAAGTGGCAGAGCGCTCGGGCGGCGTCTGTTGACGCGTGCCGGTCCAACTCCTCCACCCCAGCCACCAGTTCAGTCCTTGTTGGAATGCGAGGACGGACATGGACATACACGAAGAAATGGTATCGCGGCTCCGGAACCGGAAGCCTGGCTACAGCCTGGATCAGCCATTTTATATCGACCCTGCGTACCATCAGCAGGACCTGGAGCAAATCTGGTACAAGGACTGGCTGTTCGCGGGTCACGACTGCGAAATTCCCAGCGCCGGAAACTATTTCACGGTTCAGGTCGGGGCCTACTCGGTCATCATTGTGCGCGGAGAAGACGGTGCAATACGCGCAATGCATAATTCCTGCCGCCATCGCGGCAGCCGGGTATGCCTGGAGCACAGGGGGTCCGCCGCAAAACTGGTTTGCCCCTACCACCAGTGGACCTATGATCTGGACGGTTCGCTCCTATTCGCTCGTCAGATGGGCGAGGGGTTCGATACGTCAGCTTTCGGTCTGAAGTCAGTCGCTTGCGAGACGGCTGGTGGTTACATCTTCATTTCGCTGGCCGAAGAGCCGATGGACTTCGCGCCATTCCGCGCAATAATGGAGCCGTTCTTCCTGCCGCACCGTCTTCGCGATGCCAAGGTCGCCTACGAATCCACGATCATCGAGAAGGGCAACTGGAAACTGGTCTGGGAGAACAACCGCGAGTGCTATCACTGCGCGGGGAACCATCCAGAGCTCTGCAAGACCTTCCCCGAAGCGCCGAACGTCACGGGCGTATCCGGCGCGCAGGACGATCCTGAAATCGCAGCGCATTGGCAAAAATGCGAGGCCGCGGGCCTGCCGAGTGCATTCACGATGGACGAGAACGGGCAGTATCGGGCTACGCGTGTGCCACTCCTGCGGGATGCGATCAGCTACACGATCTCGGGCCGCAAGGCCGTGCAGATACGGCTATCGGACAACGTCAACATGGACCGCATCGGCTCGCTGTTGCTTTATCACTATCCGACGACATGGAACCATGTTCTGTCGGATCACGCCGTTACGTTCCGCGTCCTGCCGCTCAGCGCTACAGAGACCGCCGTCACCACAAAATGGCTGGTGCACAAGGATGCGGTGGAGGGCATCGACTATCGTCTCGAAGAACTGATTCATGTTTGGACCGAGACCAACGATCAGGATCGCAGGATCGTTGAGGACAATGCGAGAGGCATCCAGTCGCCGGCCTACGAACCAGGCCCTTATTCGCCGATACATGAAGGGGGCGTGATGCAGTTCATCGACTGGTACGCTGGTTTCATGGAAAAACGCTTGTCTGACCGCGGCCGGCCGGCCCTGCGATCTGTCGCCTGAACGGAGCGAATGCCATGTCGCTGATGATGACAGGTACGGTGCCAGTCCCGCTTCCATTAGACGAGATCAAACCGTGGAACGCCACCCGCCAGATGCTGGTCTGCACCAGCGTTGTCGATGAGGCACCGCATGTGAAGACCTTCACCTTTGTGGTCGAGAACGGCGGGTGGTTCCGCTACCTGCCCGGCCAGTTCATAACCGTCGAATTGCGCGCAAAGGACGGCGATTTGCACCGGACATATACGGTCTCGTCATCGCCGTCGCGTCCCTACTCCATCTCGATCACTGTCAAGGCGCAGCCGAACTCGATCGGGACGCGCTGGATGTTCGAGAGCATTCGGCCCGGTTCGCGCATTCGCGCCTACGGGCCGAACGGTCATTTCACGCTGATGCGGCATCCGGCAAAGAAATATCTCTTCATATCCGCCGGGTCCGGCATCACGCCGATGATGTCCATGCTGCGCTGGCTGTCCGATTGCGATCCCGCCGCAGACGTTACTTTCGTGAACTCGTCACGGCGGCCGGAAGACTTTATCTTCCGCGAGGAGCTCGAAATGCTAGCCTGCCGCATGCCGAACCTAACGCTTTGCCTCTTACCTGAAATACGATCGAGGGCGTCGCCTTGGGGCGGAATTACGGGCCGCATCGATCGACACAAATTCGCTCTCTTCGCCCCCGACTTCATGAGCCGGGAGATATTCTGCTGCGGCCCCGAACCGTTCATGGCCGCAGTAAGCTCGATTGTCAGGTCGGAAGGATTTGATATGGGGCGTTTCCACCAGGAGAGTTTTGGCGCTTCCTCCTTTGCTGAGCCAATACAAAAGGAAGTCGAGGAAAGTGGCGTCGAACGAACTTCGTCCGGACTTACGGTCACATTCCTCGGCGCTGGCAAGGATGCGGATTGCCTGCCAGGCCAGACGATCTTGGAAGCTGCGCGTCATGCAGGTGTGAGAATTCCTTCCGCATGCCAGTCCGGCATTTGCGGTACGTGCAGGGTTTTGAAGCGTTCCGGGAATGTGGATATGCGTCACAATGGCGGCATCAGCCAGCAGGACATCTCAGCTGGCTACGTGCTCGCCTGCTGCTCCCGGCCCTTGTCTCCGGTCGAGGTGGACGCATGACTGTTCCTCCACGCGATGGTTTGCGCACGGTGGGAAGACGAGGTCGCGATAGCGCAAAGATGGCGACTACTTCCCCCCTGCCGCCGCCCGAGGAAGTATTCGCCGACTGGCTCATCTCGGCACAATCCGAAGCCTGTCTGGAGGCGGCTGCGCGCCGGCAGATCGAGGTCATTGACCGCTCGATGATGTCGCTGCATCCATCCGTGCAGCAATTGCGCCTGATGCTCCTTGCTGTAGCGAACGGTGGGGACGCCAAGGCTCAATGGGGCGTGCCTGATCGATGAAGAAGCAGGCAACCTAACCGTTGAGATAACGGCGAGAGCAATAGAGCAGCGTCGCCTGCTCTTCGTTTTCCCGAATTCTCATCACCCGGCCAAAGAGGATGCGATGTGTCGCTTCATCCACGGCATTCGTCAGTTCGCATTCGAAACTCACGGAAGCCGTTGAGAGGAATGGGACGCCATTGAGGCCTTCCGTCCAGTCGCCGTAATCGAAACGCTCTTCCATCGGCGTCTTGCCACCGAAATGTCTTGAGAGGTCCTCCTGACCCGGCATCAGCGTATTGACGCAGAAATGACGCGCGTTTGCGAAGGCAGGGAAGCACGAGCTGGAACGATTGATGCACACGAGCAACGTCGGCGGCGTATCGCTCACGCTGCACACTGCCGAAGCGGTGAAGCCATAGCGCTGGTTCGCGGAACGCGTCGTGACGACGCTGACTGCCGCGCCGAGCCGCGACATGCCATTGCGAAAGGTGGACTGGTCCACGATGTCGAAGTGGTGACCCATAAGACCCATCTCGATCCCCTTTTGACTGGCGCGATGCGGCGCGGCGATTAGCGACGCCGCGCAACATCACGTGGCCCGATGCTAGGCCCCGAGTTCTCGGCGGACGATTTCTGCGCCCGCGCTCAGAGCTTTCAGCTTTCCAGTTGCAACATCGCGTGGCAGCGGTGCCATTCCACAGTTGGTGCAGGGGCAAAGCTTGTCCGCATCAACGAACCGAAGCGCGTTTCGGAGCGTATTTGCCACCTCTTCCGGCGTTTCGACCGTTTTGCTCGCAACGTCGATGGCGCCCACCATGACTTTCTTGCCACGGATGAGTTCGATCAGGTCCATCGGCACATGGGAGTTGTGGCACTCCAGGGAGATCAGATCGATCTTGGATCTCTGCAGCTTGGGGAAACTTTCCTCATACTGCCGCCACTCTGACCCAAGCGTCTGTTTCCAGTCCGTGTTCGCCTTGATGCCGTAGCCGTAGCAAATGTGGACCGCCGTCTCGCATTTGAGACCTTCGATCGCCCGTTCGAGAGTGGCGACGCCCCAGTCATTCACCTCATCAAAGAAGACATTGAACGCCGGCTCGTCGAACTGGATGATATCGACCCCGGCCGCCTCGAGCTCCCTGGCTTCCTCGTTGAGGATCTTGGCAAACTCCCAGGCGAGCTTTTCGCGGCTTTTGTAATGGCTGTCATAGAGCGTATCGATCATCGTCATCGGGCCGGGCAGAGCCCATTTGATCGGTTGCTTCGTATGCTGGCGCAGAAATTTGGCGTCTTCCACGAAGACGGGCTTCTGGCGGGACACTTCGCCGACAATTGTGGGCACGCTCGCGTCGTAGCGATTGCGGATTCTGACGGTTTCACGCTTCTCGAAATCGACGCCGCTGAGGTGCTCGATAAACGTTGTGACGAAGTGCTGACGCGTCTGCTCGCCATCGCTGACGATGTCTATTCCTGCATGCAGCTGATCGTGAAGAGACAATAGCAGAGCATCCCGCTTGCCACCGGCCAGTTCCTCACCTTCCAGCTTCCAGGGCGACCAGAGCTTTTCCGGTTCCGCGAGCCAGGAAGGCTTGGGCAGGCTGCCTGCTGTCGATGTGGGCAAAATTTTATTCATCGCGAAGGACCTTGTTCGTCGGTTGGTCAGAGAGCGGAACTGGAAGACCACTTCTCAAGAATGCTTTTGTAGGGGCTTATGAAGTGCTCTTCCGCGAACCGTCCCTGCTCGACGCCAAGGCGGCTACGCTCCTCGCGGTCGTAGACGATCTGCGTCAGGGAATAGTCCTGATGCTTCAGGTCTGGCTGATAGCAGGCCCCGGCGGAGGAGTTGGCGTTGTAGATCTCGGGGCGATAGATCTTCTGGAACGTCTCCATCGTGCTGATGACGCTGGTCAGCTCAAGATTGGTGTAGTCGGTTGGCAGGTCGCCTGAGAAATAGAACGCCAGCGGAGCTGCGCTATCCGGCGGCATGAAAAAGCGGACAGTGAGACCCATCTTGGCGAAATACTCGTCCGTCGCCGACGGCTGATCCTGCACGTATTCCCAGCCAAGGATTGGATGCAGATTGTCGGTCCGGCTGTAGGTTCTGCTGCTGGATGCGCTGATGCAGATGACCGGGGCCTTGGCAAAGCGCTGTTTGTACGCGCTGGAGCGCACGAACAACTTGAACAGATTGCCGTGCAAGTCTCCGAAGCCCGCAGGTGTGCTGAACCCGGAACCATTCGCGTTATGAGACGGCAGCAAGACACTGAAGTCGTAATCACGAATGTAGGACGAGAAATTGTTGCCCGCGACGCCTTCTATGCGTCTTGAGGTCTTTCGATCCACAATCGTCGTGTTGAGCATCTCGATCAGGGGAATGGCGTCGGCCGAGCTAGCCCCGCCGATCTGCAACTTCGCCGAGATGATTTCGATCTCGACGGAATAGCGATCACCTTGCGGATTGTCCCAGCTCGCCAAGGCGTTGAACCGGTTATCGATCATTCGCAGCGCTTTGCGCAAATTGTCCCGTCGGTTCGCTCCCCTTGCAAGGTTGGCAAAATTGGTGGTCAGGCGCGTTGCGTCGCCGGGCTGATAGTTCTCATCGAACCGGATGCTGTCGATGTGAAACGCAAAGTCGGCCTGATTGGCCGCGTGCTGGCCATCGAGAGGTTGCGGGCCTGACGGCACAACCGGATTTTTGGTCTGGGACATGCTTCACCGCGATATGTTGGGGAAGGGGGCCCGGCACATAGCAGCGTCAAGCCGCAACGCGGCCCTGCTAAGACACCGGGACACTCCTCCCGTCGACGTACATTCACCAAGGCAGGTCTCCTGGCTCGCGGATCCTCGCCGTCGTCCGCTCCCCGGAAACACCCAGTGACAATCGGACATCAGCTCACCGCTTACAGGTGCGGGGGCAGCCTCGGCCTCACACCGACTTCCCTCTTAGCCTCCGGACATGTGCCCGAAGGACCCTGGTGGCCCAGTGATAAAAAACAAGAGCCGTGGGTGTCAAGCAGATATAAGGAAATGTTTATATCTTTACCTCGTGAACTCATTTTTGGTTCGTGACGTGACAGCCCGCTGTCAGGCAGAGCCGCGCTGCAGGAGCGAGTTGAAGCTGGGGAGGGGTAGCAATACGGCGGTTAGGCGAGGGCAGGGCGGGCCTGAGTATTTGCGCGGCACCGAGAGGCCCTTGGCGATCGCCGGGCCAAGAATGATCATGAGCAGAGCGTTCACGGCGAGCCTTCATTTACAAGGTGCCGCAAACGGTCGGTGACGAGGCGGCTGAATTTCAGGCAACCCCGGCACCATCGGGTCTGCTTCTGGCGATGAAGGCAGCGCCAAGATCAGCAGGTAACGTAAGCGGCTAGGTCATCCACCGCTGGAAACGCGCCGAGCACCGGAGATTCCGGTTGCAGCCTAAAAAAAGAGGAAATGTCGGGGAATAATGGGTGCCCGATGCCCACAAGGGCCGGAGAGGCCGGCCCTGGGAATGCGCATCACGCCTCTATGGCTGCGTCGACCGGGGCGCCGAGCGTGAAGCGGTTGTTGTAACTCTGACTGAGGGTGAAGCGTATATTCGGATCGCTCTCCCAGATCGATATCTGCGATGGACCGACGTCGATCAGCCGGTCTTGAAAGGGATACTGACCGGCAACAACCGGACGCCCGAGCTCCTCATAGCCAATCGTCATCATGCGGCCACCCGTTCAATCTTCATGCGCATTTCGCGCAGCCGGGCGGTCTTGCTGTCTCTCTTGCGGCGTTCTTCATGAAGAATCTGCCGTGCAATACGGTCCGATCGTTCAAGTCTTGATTCGCGGCGCTCTGGTCCTTCTCTCATCATGTTGCTTATCTCCTTTGTTGCATTACCAAGATAAGTATTTGTTTTCGTTAAACAAGGTATCGCGACGTTGCGCCACAGCGTCGCCCGAAAGGGCGCAGAAAGGATGTCGCATCTATTCTTGCGCTCCTTGAATGATTTGCTGCGAAGGCCATAGAATTACTTCTCCTCACTACCCCTCCCCAGCTCCGCACTTGGTCTTCGGGGAAAGACAGAGCAACGGTCCGTATTTCTAGCCGCCGCTCCCGCTAGAGCATGTCTCCCGAAAGTGGGAACCGGTTTCGGGAGACACGCAAGAAACAAAGACTTAAAGCGTGCGGAGCGAATCCGAAGGATCGCGACACGCTTTAGTCCCTGGAGCAAGTGCCACGAGGCGTCACTTTCCGCCACGTCTAAAGCAGCGTGTTTCAAACGATCGGCCCCTCAAGAGAAGAATAATTCTCGGTGCCTTGCGTTGGACGCAATTGCCGCGTAAGGTGTCTTTATCGATCTTGCTTTCGAACTTTGTTTTCGCGCTGCGGCGCTTCTTCGATCTTCCTTATCAACTTCGTGTCTTTCAGCGACTGCCATTCGGGCAGGCGACTGGTTATATTTGCCGATTTGAAAGGAAATCGTCATGAATACTGGAACCGTAAAGTTCTTCAACTCCACCAAAGGTTTTGGCTTCATCGAGCAGGATGGTGGCGCCGGTGACGTGTTCGTCCACATCTCAGCTGTCGAGCGTGCAGGCATGCATGGCCTTGTCGAAGGCCAGAAGCTCAGCTTTGACCTGGTGAAGGACAACCGCAATGGCAAGTTTGCGGCCGAGAATATTCAGGCTGCCTAACTGATCGCGCTTCCGGTCTTTGACCACGGATGTACTGGCACTGACCATTAAAGCGTTTAGAGGAAGGTCGGGTTTACCCGGCCTTTTTCGTTATCTGCGCCGATCTGAGCGGTCAGCGCGATGACTGCACGTTGGACTGTTTGGAATAATCGCCCGATGCTCCTGTTGCAGCATCGACAGCCCTCGAAGCGCAGGGGCTATTGGGACCGGGCGCGATCTGGAAACCAGACAATGACCGCAACCATCGCTGGTAGCGGTCATAGGCACTTTTCGCTTCTTTTGCGGGCTACCTGACGACGAGCACCGGTATTGTGGTTGTCGTGACGACCTCTGCCGTCTGGCTACCGATCACGAACCGTCGGATGCCGCGCCTTCCATGAGACGACATCACGATCAAATCGCATTTCGCCTCCTCCGCGAAACGGACGATCGCTTCTGCCGGATGGCGATCGATCTCGTGAGCCAGCTCCACGGGAACCTTCTTCTCTGTTGCGCGCCTTTGAATGTCGGCAAAGCGTTCCTTCATCATTTCGTCTACCGAGGCATCATACGAAGCGGTCGGATCCTCAACGCCAGCAAGGCTCGCGGCATGCCGCGCGCGATCATCAAGCGGTTCGGTCACGCTGAGAACGGTGACTTTGGCACCGAGTGCATGCGCAAGCTTCATGCCGTGCTCAAGGCCGCGATCTGCCAGTTCGGACCCGTCGGTTGCAATGAGAATATTCTGGTACATCTGTTTCCTCCCGATGTTAGCGTGAGACAACGACATGTTGCCGGCACATTGCGCAGTCATCTCCCCAAGATGATCGAGCGCGACCTGATCATTCGTTGCCAAACTAAGAATGGCAAGCGACACGCTGGCAGAGGTGCGAAGTCGAGCAGGCTGACGGCTTTAATTCGCCTTCTGCTCGAGCCGGCTCCGACCGAGATCAAGCAGATCGCCAATGCGACTGACGCTGAGCAAGCATAAACTCGAGACTGGCATCACCTGACGTTCCATAATATGCGTTATGAAACTGCTTCTGGCGACGCGTCGGCTCACCGCTGCGTTTGCTGCGGTGAGTGTAGCCGGGAAGGTTAGAGCAATTCCGCTTTTGCCAGATCACGCATCAGATGGCTTGGACCGTAGGTCCATGGCGCGCATTGTGTCGACAGCCGGACGCGGTTGACCAACTCGCCGAGCGTCGGCGTCGAGATCGTTACGATATCATCTAGGTGATGGGTGAAACCCTTGCCTTTCCCGTCCCGATCCTGAATGGGCGCGAACATGGTGCCGAGATAAAGGACCAACCCATCAGGGTAGTGATGGTGATCGCCGATTGCTGCCTCGACAAGCAATTCGGGTTCGCGAGAAATCTGGCTCATGGATGACGAACCCTTCAGGACAAATCCGTCCTCGCCCTTTACCTCCAGGGCGATATCCATCTGCTTCACCGCGTCGAGAGAAAAATTGCCGTCGAACAGTCGGATGAACGGCCCCAAGGCGGCGGAAGCGTTGTTGTCCTTGGCTTTGCCGAGCAGGAGCGCGGAACGTCCCTCGACGTCGCGAAGGTTCACGTCGTTACCAAGCGTCGCTCCAACGATTTTCCGTGCTGATGAGACGACCAGAGCAACTTCCGGCTCCGGATTGTTCCAGCTTGAATCCGGGTGAAGGCCGACATCCGCGCCGTAGCCGACGCTCGCCATGGGCTGGCACTTCGTGAAGATCTCGGCGTCCGGACCGATGCCGACCTCAAGATACTGGCTCCACACCCCGCGCTCGATCAACCTCTGCTTCACCGCAGCTGCGGTTTCGGAGCCGGGGACGAGGGCTGATAGATCTTCGCCGATCAGCTCCAGAATGTCGCCGCGAAGAATGTCGGCACGCGCAGGATCGCCCTTTGCCTGTTCCTCGATCACCCGCTCAAGCAGGCTGACGACAAAAGTCACGCCCGAGGCCTTAACCGCCTGAAGATCGATAGGCGAAAGGAGCAGCGGCTTCCCACTGTCGCGCGCGCCAAGACTGTTGCTCAAAACATCGTCGAGCGTTCCGGCAGATTTTCCCTCAGCAGAGTGGACATATCCGGCAGGGTCATCCATCTCGCATATGTCGCGGACAGTGGGTGCTGCCCTCGACGTGATTTCGACAATATGGCCATCGCGTATGGTGACGACGCTCGGATGTTGCACCCCCGGCAATTGCGCCCGTCCCAGAAATACGCCTTCGTTGAAAACGTCCATGAATTCCTCCCCGTACTTGGCCCCCTCAGGCGCCTGTCTTTCCACCCAGCTCATCTTCCACATGGACGCGGATGATCTCGTCGAATGAAGATTCTGCCGCAAAGCCGAGCTCCAGCGCCCGGCTCGCGTCAAAGTCCTTCGCCCAGCCATCGACCATCTCGATGATCATCTGGTCAGGCTCGCGGCGGATAAGCTTGACGGCTCCCTCCCCTGCCACCCTGCGCAATGCTTCAATCTGCTCGCCGACGGTGGCCGACAGGCCGGGCATGTTGAGATTGCGCCGCGCGCCGAGCAGATCCGTGTCGATCTCCGCTGCCTTGATCAGGAACCGCACGGCACTGCGGGGGCTAACATGCCAGTGGCGGACGCTTTCATCGACCGGCAGAACCGCTTCCTGCCCCGCCAAAGGTTCGCGCAAAATCGAGGAAAAGAAACCGGAGGCGGCTTTGTTGGGCTTGCCGGGGCGGATGCAGACGGTCGGCATGCGGATGCCGACGCCATCCACGAAGCCGCGTCGTGAATAGTCGGATAGCAGCAGTTCGCCGATTGCCTTTTGCGTGCCATAGCTCGTGCGCGGCGTCGTGAAGAATTCATCGCCGATCTTGTCGGGGAACGGTGCGCCGAAAACCGCGATTGATGAG
Source organism: Aquamicrobium zhengzhouense (assembly GCF_016124105.1). GTDB lineage: Bacteria > Pseudomonadota > Alphaproteobacteria > Rhizobiales > Rhizobiaceae > Aerobium > Aerobium zhengzhouense. The sequence goes on along the minus strand of NZ_JADGMQ010000007.1, from coordinate 161,223 downwards.
GTGAAGACCAGTCGCGGACAGTAAGGCTCGTCCTGCCCGGCATGGCGGATCGCCTCAAGAAGATAGCGCGTCCCGTCCAGATTAATCGAATAGCCCTTTTCGAAGTCGAGCTCCGCCTCTCCCGAAACGATTGCCGCCAGATGGAAGATCACGTCTGGCCGGTCCGCAATCAGTTGGCCCGCACTCTCGGGATCGGAGATATCGACCGCAACGCTGTCAAATTCGATGCTGTCGCTGACAGGGAGATCTGCGGGAACCACATCTGCAAGCTTTATCCGGGTGATTTCCTTGCCGTCGATCTGTCGGCTTGAAACGAGCGCCTGGGTCAGCTTGCGGCCCAGCATTCCTGTGGCACCAATGATCAGGATATTCATGTTCGCGGCGTTCCTCTGTTGGTGCTTTCGCGGACTTTCAGTTCGTAGCCAATATTGATCGCAGCTGGCTCCGGTCGCTCACCTCTGGCGGCGGCCAGCACCATTTCCACGGCGCGGCGGCCGACATCGTAGCGAAAGGTGCGGATCGACGAGATGGAGGGAACGCTGGCGGCTGCATATTCAAGGTCGTTGTAGCCCATGATTCCGAACTGATCTGGCACGCGGATGCGCCTGCGCTGGCATTCGAACAGCGCGCCCAGCGCCATGTCGTCATTGTTGCAGAACACCGCGTCAGCGGTGGGAACGAGGCCGAGGAAGTCGGCGAAGATCTGGCTACCCAGTGTCACCGAGGATGGCATTGGCGTCGTCAGGACGAGGCGCTCGTCATAAAGGTCCGCGTCTCGCATCACCTCTTCATAGCCTTCAAGGCGCCTGCGGGCACGTGGGTCCATCCGTGCGCCGATGAAGCCGATGCGCCGATAGCCTTGCTCGATCAGGTGGCGGGTGGCGGCGCGTCCCCCTTCCCGATGGTCGAACCCGATCATCATGTCGATCGGATCGTTGCCGTAATCCATGATCTGAACCACCGGGCATCCGAGACCGGACAGAAGCGCCCGCGCTGCCGGGGTCTGATCGACACCGGACACAATCAGCCCGGCAGGTCTTTGCGAAGCGAAGACCTTGAGCAGCTCTTCTTCCTTGCGAAAGGTGTAGCGCGAGTTGCCGAGCTGGACCTGATGGGACGTGCCTTCCACGGCGTCATAAACCCCGCGAAGCACGTCAGAAAACACCTGGTTGGTAACAGACGGGATGATCACCCCGATCGTCGGGGTGGTCGCTGACGCAAGGGCCCTTGCCGCCTGGTTTGGGGCATATCCCAGCTGGTCGACGGCCTGCGTCACCCGTGCCCGCATCTTGTCGGAAACGATATCGGGCGTCCGCAATGCCCGCGATGCGGTGATAACGCTTACACCGGCAGCATCTGCAACATCTTTGAGAGTTACGGCCTTGTAAGTATTGGTCTTTTTACTCAAGTCCTCCCCCAATCCGCTTTTTATTGTCTGAGGCGGATATTGACAATGACATACGCTGTCATTTAACCATTTGTCTAGTCGGCCGATAAATATACCCAGCCGATGTCGGGGAGAGGATCGTGCGTTGCTATCAATGCGCGACCCCAAGGGAGGAATAAACTTGCACTCTGCTGAACCGCTAGTCTCAGCGGTGGAGTTGGCTCATGCATAGAGCGGCCACCACTGTCACACGCATCATCGAGTTCGTCATGGTGGCGCTGATTGCCGGCATGGCGCTGATGGTGTTTGTCAATGTCGTGCTGCGGTACGGCTTCAATTCCGGCATCGCCATTTCCGAGGAGATGGCCCGCTTCTTCTTCATCTGGCTCACCTTCATCGGCGCGGTCGTGACCTTTCATGAGCACGGCCATCTGGGCGTCGAGACCCTGGTGCGGACCTTTGGCCGGCCCGGCCGTGTCATCTGCATGGGCCTCAGCAACGCGATGATCATCTTCTGCTGCGCCATCCTGTTCTGGGGCACCTGGCTGCAGATGCCCATCAACGCATCGATGAAAGCGCCAGTCAGCGGCATGCCGATGATCGGCGTCTTCGGCGTCAGCTTCTTCACCGCAATCGGTATCGGCCTGATCGCGACGGTACGGCTGATCAGGATCCTTCTCGGCCGTGTGACGGAATACGAAATCGCGCAGTTCGTTGGCGATTATGATGACATGGACGCTTTGACGGGGCGCGGCGAATGACAATCGTAGTATTTCTCGTCTCGCTTCTTGGCGCCATGGCAATCGGCACGCCCATTGCCTTCGCATTGATGTTCTGCGGCGTTGCCCTGATGACCTATATGGGCATCTTCAACACACAGATCGTTGCGCAAAACATGATCGAGGGGGCCAACAGCTTCATCCTCCTCGCCATTCCATTCTTCATTCTCGCAGGCGAATTGATGAATGCGGGCGGCCTGTCCAAGCGCATCATCGACTTTGCGATCGCTATGGTTGGCCATCGTCGCGGCGGACTTGGCGTCGTCGCCATCGTCGCGGCCCTGATCATGGCCTCGCTTTCGGGCTCTGCCGCTGCAGACACGGCTGCATTGGCCGCGATTCTGATCCCGATGATGCGCACTGCCGGTTATGACGTTCCCCGATCGGCAGGCCTGATCGCTGCTGGCGGCATTATTGCCCCTGTTATCCCGCCGTCCGTAGCGTTCATCGTCTTCGGCGTGGCTGCTAACGTATCGATCACCCAGCTCTTTTTGGCAGGCATCGTGCCGGGCATCCTGATGGGCGTCGCGCTGCTCATCGCGTGGCAGATCGTCGTTCGCCGTGACAAGGTTGCGGTGTTGCCAAAGCAAAGCTGGGCCGAACGCGGGCGAGCAACCGCGCGGGCGGGTTGGGCGCTTCTGATGCCGGTCATCATCATGGGCGGCATCCGCTTCGGCATCTTTACACCGACCGAGGCAGGAGTCGTCGCGGCCGTCTACGCCCTTTTCGTCGGCCTGTTCGTCTACCGCGAACTCAAGTTCAGCCAGCTCTACGGCGTATTTCTGCGGGCAGCCAAGACCACGGCGGTCGTGCTGTTCCTGGTTGCGTCGGCCCTCGTGTCGGCCTGGTTGATCACGAGCGCCAACATTCCGGCAGAAATCAGCGGCGTGCTGCGTCCATTGATGGATCACCCAACTCTGCTGCTGATCGTGATCATGGTGCTGGTTTTCGTCGTTGGCACCGCATTGGACCTCACCCCGACGATCCTGATCATGACGCCGGTTTTGATGCCGATCGTTCGCCAGGCAGGAATTGACCCGGTCTATTTCGGCGTCCTTTTCATCATGAACAACTGCATCGGCCTGATCACGCCGCCGGTGGGCGTAGTGCTCAATGTGGTCAGTGGCGTCGCCAGAGTGCCGATGGGCAAGGTCATCATCGGCGTCCTGCCCTTCCTGCTGGCGCACACAATTGTGATGTTCCTGCTCGTGTTCTTCCCTCAGATCGTGACCGTGCCGCTCGCATGGTTGCGCTAGGATGACAGCTTCAAAAAACAACAATTAACGGAGGAGAATGAAATGAAACTGAAATCGATCCTTTTGGGAACAGTTGCAGCCGCCATGGCGATTGCATCGACCCTTCCCGCCCATGCCGAGTTCGCAGATCGGGTGCTTCGCCTGTCGAACGGCATCAACCAGGACCACCCGGTTGGCAACGGTGTTGAAGCAATGCGCGCCTGCCTGACCGAGAAGTCCGGCGGCAAGATGAAGATCGCCGACTTCTGGGGCGGCGCACTGGGCGGAGACCTTCAGGCGACGCAGGCCCTTCGCTCGGGCACGCAGGAGATGGTTGTCACCTCATCTTCGCCACTCGTTGGCATCATCCCGGCACTCGGCGTTTTCGACCTGCCCTTCCTGTTCGCCAATGAGGAGGAAGCAGATGCTGTGCTCGACGGCGAGTTTGGCCAGTATCTTTCCGACATGCTGCCGGAATACGGTGTCGTGAACCTTGCCTATTGGGAGAACGGCTTCCGCAACCTGACCAATTCGAGCAAGCCGGTTGAAAAGTGGGAAGATCTTGAAGGCATGCGCGTCCGCGTGATGCAGAACAACATCTTCCTCGACACCTTCGCCAATATGGGCGCAAACGCGATGCCCATGAGCTTCGGCGAGGTGTACTCGGCACTTGAGACCAAGACGATTGACGCGCAGGAAAACCCGTTCGTCACCATCGACACCTCGAAGTTCTACGAAGTTCAGGACTATCTGTCGGTCACGCGTCACGCCTATACGCCGTTCATGCTTCTGTTCTCCAAGCCGATCTGGGACACGCTCGGCGCGGACGAACAGGCTGCTCTTCAGGAATGCGCCATTGTCGGTCGTGACGAGCAGCGCCGCGTCAGCCGCGAGCTGTCGAACAAGTCTCTGGAGAGCGTGATGGAGGCAGGCCTCCAGGTGAACGAGGTCACTCCGGAGGAGTATCAGCGTATGGTGGACAAGGCTCAGGTCGTCTACGACAAGCACGCTGAAAGCATCGGCAAGGAAGTGGTCGAGCGGATGCAGGCTGCCCTGACGGCGATCAGAAAGCAGTAATCAATTGAGACTTGGTGGCGGGGTGTTCACGCCTCGCCACCATCCTGGCAAAGAAGTGACATGGCCCCCCTACCCATCCCGATAAATCTGATTGTCGCTCGCGACGCTCTGACCTTAGCATCCACTCCCGGAGCCGCGCGATGACATCGGTAACGACGGGAAGCGGGCGGCAAGGCATGTCCGATACCGCACGCGGCATGCTGATCATGGTGCTCGCCATTTTCCTCTTCTCGCTCAATGATGCGATGGGGAAGTGGCTGGTGGTTACGTACACGGTCGGTCAGGTTCTCCTGATCAGATCGGCGGTGGCGCTTGCGATCCTTCTGCCTTTCGTCTGGCAGGCCGGGCTTTCTTCCCTGATCAAGGTGGAGCGACCCTGGCAGCAATTTGCTCGTGTGGTTTGCTCCACGGTCGAGGTGTTCTGCTTCTACTTTGCGGTGTCCTACCTGCCATTGGCGGATGTCGTTACCTATTGGCTTGCCGCGCCGATCTACGTTGCCGCCATGTCGCCCTTCCTGCTTGGAGAGCGTGTCGGACCGGTCCGCTGGGCAGCTATCGCGCTTGGATTTATCGGTGTTGTCATTGCTCTCACTCCATCGGGTGAGATCGAACCGCTTGCGATCCTGGCAGCGATCATCGGAACCCTTGCCTTCGCGCTCATGGTGGTAACGGGGCGCACGCTGCGCGGAACGCCGGACAAGACACTGGTTACCTTCCAGTTGGCCGGATCTCTGGTCGCCGGACTGGTGCTTGCGCCCATTGGCTGGGTCACGCCAACGGCACCTGATTTTCTACTGCTCGGCGCATTGGGCGTCGTGGCGATGTTCGCCCATATCTGCGTCAACCGCGCAGTAAAGCTTGCCGACGCTGCGATCGTTGCCCCCTTCCAATACACCATGCTGCCATGGGGAATCATCCTCGGCTGGCTGTTCTTCGACGATCTGCCGCGGCCGGTCATGCTGATCGGAGCCGCGATCATCACCTTGTCCGGCCTCATCATCTATGTGCGCGAGCGCAAGCAACAACGTGAAATTTCGGCCGCCACTGATCCTCTTTCCGGAGATATCCCATGAAGAAGCTGCGCTCCCGCGCGTGGTTCGACACCCCTGAAAACCCTGACATGACAGCGCTCTACCTTGAGCGATACATGAACTACGGGCTTTCACGCGAAGAACTGCAATCCGGCAAGCCGATCATCGGCATTGCGCAGACGGGTTCTGACCTGTCGCCTTGCAACCGCCATCATACCGTCCTTGCCCAGCGCGTTCGCGACGGGATCCGGGAGGCCGGCGGCATCGCATTCGAGTTTCCGGTTCATCCGATCCAGGAAACGGGCAAGCGCCCGACCGCCGGCCTCGACCGCAACCTTGCCTATCTCGGGCTGGTCGAAGTTCTTTACGGCTATCCGATCGATGGGGTCGTCCTGACGATCGGCTGCGATAAGACAACGCCTGCCCTGCTCATGGCCGCTGCGACGGTCAACATCCCCTCCATCGCCTTGTCTGTCGGCCCGATGCTGAATGGCTGGCACCGTGGCGAGCGCACTGGCTCCGGCACCATTGTCTGGAAAGCCCGAGAAATGATGGCTGCGGGCGAGATCGGCTATGAGGAATTCCTCGACCTTGTTGCAAGTTCTGCGCCCTCCGTCGGTTATTGCAACACGATGGGCACCGCCTCGACCATGAATTCGCTTGCAGAAGCCTTAGGCATGCAACTTCCGGGTTCTGCAGCGATCCCTGCGCCGCACCGTGACCGGGCGGAAATTGCCTGGCGCACCGGAAAGCGCATCGTCGAGATGGTTCATGAAGATCTGAAGCCGTCGGACATCATGACGCGAAAGGCATTTGAAAACGCCATCGTCGTCAATTCAGCGATTGGCGGCTCAACCAATGCGCCGATCCATATCGGCGCAATTGCCCGGCATATGGGCGTCGATCTTCCCCTCCAGGACTGGCAGACAATCGGTATCGATGTGCCGCTGCTCGTCAATCTGCAGCCTGCCGGCGACTACCTTGCGGAGGATTATCACCGGGCGGGCGGCGTTCCAGCCGTGGTCGGCGAACTGATCCGGCACAATCTCATCAACACCGACGCGATGACCGTCAACGGCAAGACGATCGGCGAGAACTGCGACGGCGCGACCAGCAAGAACAAGGACGTCATTCGCGACTTCGATAACGCCTTGCGAAAGAGCGCCGGCTTCCTCGTCCTTCGCGGCAACCTCTTCGACAATGCGATCATGAAGACCAGCGTGATCAGCGAGGAGTTTCGCGCGCGTTATCTGTCAAACCCGGACGACCCGGAAGCGTTCGAGGGCCGTGCGATCGTCTTCGACGGCCCGGAAGATTACCACCACCGCATCGATGATCCCGAACTTGCGATTGACGAGCACTGCCTGCTCTTCATGCGGGGAACAGGCCCGATCGGCTATCCGGGAGCGGCCGAAGTCGTCAACATGCGCCCGCCGGACTACCTCATCAAGCAGGGTGTACACTCGCTGGCCTGCATCGGGGACGGTCGCCAGTCAGGAACATCTGGCTCGCCCTCGATCCTGAACGCTTCTCCTGAAGCTGCTGCAGGCGGCGGACTTGCGCTGCTGAAGACCGGAGACCGGGTACGCATCGACCTGCGCAAGGGCGAGGCAAACATGCTGGTCCCGGAGGAAGAGCTGGCGAGCCGGCGTGCCGAGCTTGCGGCTAACGGCGGATATCAGTTCCCCGCGCATCAGACACCATGGCAGGAAATCCAACGCTCTATGGTGGACCAGCTCGGAAATGGTGCGGTGCTAAAGCCCGCTGTCGAGTATCAGCGTATCGCGCAAACCAGTGGTCTGCCACGCGACAACCATTAGATAACTCGGCATCTGCTGAGAGCCGATGGCGCTTGCGCGTCATCGGCCAGCAGGAGACAGGTCCTCTCAGGCTATCCGTTAAGTTCCCCGTTGCTATCGAACTCGATGGGATAGGGCAGCATGCTCGCTGACCGAAGAACAAGTTCTTCGAGGTCTTCCAGTGCGATATTCAGATGCTCATGCTTGCGCCTGAGACGTTCTGCCACCACCGGGACGTTGACGACACGGTTCCTGGCCATTGCCTGTTGCACCATGATCGCCAGGTCTGCTTTCAGTTCAGGCAAGTCGAGCCTCTTCATCATGATCGGCTCCTTTCCTTTGATGAACAACCTTAGCCCACCTGATCGCGTCACGCAAGCAATTCCGTAGAATTATCGTTTGTTTTCAAAAAGTTAGCCAAGTTAGCACTACCCGATCCTTGATGTGATTACATCTAATGCTCGGCGCATCTAGTTGATGTACTTGACGCTGATTGGGGCCCTGCCTAATTTTGATCCAAAGGCAGAACTTACTCATCTTCAGAGGGGCCACGTGTCAGACCTCGAGCGACAGGAACGACTGCAGATCATGCTGTCCGTGGAAGAGCTTGCAGCGCTGGAGGATTGGCGCTTCGAGCAAAGGATGCCCAGCCGCGCGGCTGCTGTTCGCGAACTTCTGCGGCGGGGATTGGCTGCGGAAGGCAAGCTCGTTGCCAGGCCGGGATCAAAATCCGGCGATTTCGGCGTACTTGAACCCGGCCCGGAGCCGGAAGATCAAGACCCTGCCTAGCTCTTCAGCGCAGCGAGCCGCCTTACACGCTCGCGCCAGAGCGTGAACAATCCCGCTCCGACGACGATAGCGGCTCCGACGATCACGTTTACGCTCAGCGCCTCGCTGAACACGAGCAGCCCAACGATCGAGACGAACGGGAATTGCAGATAGGCAAAAGGCTGGATGCTGGACGCGTCGGCAGTGTCATAGGCTTTGATCAGCATCCAGTGCCCTGCAATCGCCAGCACACAGAGGGCTCCAAGCCAGATAGCTTCCTCGCCGGATACTGGCCCCCAATGCATGATGCCGAAGGGGGTGATCAAGATCGCGCCTAGAACACCTGTCCAGAAGAAGCTGACCGAGGCGCTGTCGCCTTGCGCGACATAGCGTGTCAGCACGCTGTAGACCGCAAACATCAGGGCCGCCGCAAGCGGAACCAGGGTCCAGAAGCTGAGAACACCTGAGCCGGGATTGATAATGACCAGCACACCAATGAAGCCCACGAAGATTGCGAGCCACCGTCGCCAGCCGACCTTTTCTCCAAGAATAGGTACCGACAACGCAGCGATGATCAGCGGATAGCAGATGAATACCGCGTGGGTGGCAATGAGGCCGAGCTTCACGAACGAGAACATGATCACGCAGATTTCCGCGATCATGATCAGGGCCCGCAGAAACTGAAGGCCTGGATAGGCGCTGGTAATCGCAGCCCTGAAGCCGCCGCTCGTTCGGGCTGCCCATGCAAGGGCCAGCGCCCCGAACACCCAGAACCGAACCATCACGATCATGTAGACGCTGATGTTCTCCGCCAGATGGCGCGAGATGCCATCCTGCGCCGCAAAAATTGCGCAGGACGCGGTCATGTACAACATGCCGGTACGGTTGTTGGAAGAGCGGTTCTGGGGCTGACTCAAGATCAATTCCGAATCTGTTTGTGGTGTTGATAGCACCTGTTTACGCTCGGAATGCAACCGGGTGACCCCGCATGCGTTAGGACTATCGCGAAATCCATGGAGTGGGTGATGAAAACGTGGGAATCCATTCTGGGGGCGACGATGGCGCTCCTGATCACAACCGGTCTGTCTCACGCTCAGGTCATAGTCGGCTCGAAGATCGACACGGAAGGCGGCGTGCTTGGCAACATCATCCGGCTCGTCCTCGAAAATGGCGACATTCCGACCGTGGATCGCATCCAGCTGGGTGCCACCCCTGTGGTCCGCAACGCGATCATTGCCGGCGAGATCCACATCTATCCCGAATATACTGGCAATGCGGCCTACTTCTTCGACAAGGCAGATGAGCCGATCTGGACTGATGCCGCACAGGCATATGAAGAGGCCAGCAAGCTCGACCTTGAAGCCAACAAGATCGTCTGGCTGACACCCTCGCCCGCCAACAACACTTGGGGCATTGCGATCCGGCAGGACGTTGCGGATGCCAACAATCTGAAATCGCTTTCGGATTTCGGCAAGTTCGTGAAGGATGGCGGCGGGGTGGTTCTCGCAGCGTCGTCCGAATTTGTGAATTCAGCGGCGGCGCTGCCTGCCTTCCAGAGCGCCTACGGGTTCGAGCTTGCCGCCGATCAGCTCATCACGCTCTCCGGCGGTGATACCGCCGCGACCATCGCGGCGGCCGCGAACCAGACGAGCGGGGCCAATTCGGCCATGGTCTATGGCACGGATGGCGGCATTGCCTCCTCCGGACTGGTGGTTCTTGAAGACGACAAGCACGTTCAGCCCGTCTATCAGCCCGCGCCGATCATCCGTGAGGACGTTTTGCAGCAATATCCGCAGATTGCGGATCTGCTGAAACCGGTGTTCGAAAAACTCGATCTCGTCACGCTTCAGGATCTTAACGGTCGCGTTCAGGTTGGCGGCGAGGCAGCCAGTTCTGTTGCCGAGGATTTTCTGTCCGAAAACGGCTTCATGAAGTAGGTGCCGCCGGTGGCCAACCCCGCCACTTCGCCCAGGGGCATTGCGGCGCTGCATGTCGATAAGCTTGGTCTGCTGGTCGCCTTGCTGACGGGTTGGGGGCTTGGTGGCGCCTCCTTTGCGACGTTTCGCGCAAACCGGATCGTGCAGGGAAGCGCGGTCGAGTTCTGGAACGCGCTGCCCTCCAGTCTCGCCTTGGCCGCGATGCTGGGGATCGTCGCGGCGGCAGCGGCAGGTGCGCTTGGACGGTCGCATCTTCTGCGCCTGGCATCAGGTCTTGCGGGCCTGATCGTCGTCCTCCTTCTCATCGGCACTGCTGCGGGTTACCTGACTTCCGAGGGCGACAAACTTGCACGCGTCTCGCCAGCCGCCGGCTTCTGGCTTCTGGTGATTGCGTTTGCGCTTCTCATCATCGACGCGCTGTCGCGACTGTCCGTCAAACCGCTGGTGCGGCTGGTGATACTTGCCGCCTTCTATCTTGTCTTTGGCCTCGGGCTGGCAGCTGGTCTTTGGGATGACCTGTCGCTCCTGAAGGAATATTCCACCCGCGCGGCATCCTTCTGGGCGGAAGGCCGCAACCATCTCGTGCTCGCAATGGGCTCGATGGCAGCGGCGATCCTGGCAGGTATCCCGATCGGTCTCGTGTGTTACGCCCTGCCCGCCACGCGCAGCGCAATCCTAAACATCCTGAATACCATCCAGACCATTCCATCGATGGCGATGTTCACCTTGCTCATCGCGCCCTTGGGCTGGATCGCAACAAATATTCCGGGTGCCAGCGAATTGGGGATCCGCGGGATCGGCACCGCCCCGGCTTTCGTTGCGCTGTTTCTCTATTCGCTTCTGCCGGTTGTCGCCAACACCGTCGCGGGGCTGGCTGGCGTTCCGCACAACGTCCGGGATGCGGCGCGCGGCACGGGAATGACCGCATGGCAGCGGCTCGCAAGGGTCGATTTTCCGCTGGCGCTGCCGACCATCCTGACCGGCATTCGGATCGTTCTTGTTCAGAATATCGGGCTGGTCACCATCGCCGCCCTGATCGGCGGCGGCGGATATGGGGTCTTCGTGTTTCAGGGGCTCGGACAGATGGCAACGGATCTGGTACTGCTTGGCGCACTGCCGACCGTACTTCTCGCCGTCTCGGCCGCGGTGGTTCTTGATGCGGTGATCGAAGCCGCATCATCGCCCGGCGCACAGGGAAAAGCCGAATGATCGAAATCGAGAACGTCAGCAAGAGGTATAATGGCCTTCCGGCGGTCAAGAACGTCTCGATGACAATTCGGGCCCATGAATTCGTCACCATTGTCGGCATGTCCGGTTCGGGCAAGACGACATTACTGCGGATGATCAACCGGCTGGTGGAAGTCGATGAGGGTACGATCAAGATCGACGGGGTCGATAATCGCGATGTCTCCGGGCCGCAGCTGCGCCGATCCATCGGCTATGCGATCCAGCAGCATGGCCTGTTCCCTCATCGCAGCGTCGCCGAGAACATCGGCACAGTGCCAGGACTGCTCGGCTGGACGGTAGAGAAGACCGGCGAGCGCGTGGACGAGCTGCTGAGCCTTTTCCAGCTTGACCCGGCAATCTACCGAGACCGCTACCCGCACGAATTGTCGGGCGGACAGCAGCAGCGCGTAGGCGTTGCACGGGCTCTTGCTGCACGACCAAACATCCTCCTCATGGATGAGCCTTTCGGCGCGCTCGACCCGGTGATCCGGAACAAGGCGCGCGAGGACCTCCAGAAAATTCAGCAGCAATTGGGAACGACCATCGTCATGGTCACGCATGACATGGAAGAGGCGCTGGCGCTTGGCCACCGCATCGCGATCATGGACGGCGGCGAACTCGTCCAGTTTGCCGAACCGGCAGATGTGCTGCGCAATCCCGCGAGCGAGTTTGTCGAGTCCCTCGTTGGCAAGGGCGAGAAGCCGTTCCGGCTGCTGGCCTTTGCCAGCGTTGAAGATCTGATCGAGCCAGGCGAAGCATCAGGCTCTCCGATTTCAGGGCAGCTCTCCTTGCGCGACGCTCTCGCGGAATTCGTGGCGCAGGGGAAAACCAGCCTTCCCGTCAAAGATGAGAACGCCAGGATTGTCGGCCAGATCACGCTGGACAGCTTGGTGCGCAACGGATCTGGCACGCCATGAAGCGGCTGCCGGCACTGCTGCGTATTCTAGCCTTTGTCTGCCTGCTCGCGTTCCTGATCTCTCCGACGAGTTTCGCGCCACTTTTGTCGATGGCGGCGCAGGGAAATGGACCTGTCATCTATGAACGCCAGAGCCTTTGGGTGCTGGCGCTTCAGCATCTTGGCATCGTCTTTGCGGCGACCATCGTTGCCAGCGCGATTGCCGTTGCGATGGCGATATTCGTTACCCGCAGATCCGGCACCGAGCTGCTGCCTCTGGCGCGCAGTGTCGTCAATATCGGCCAGACATTCCCGCCGGTGGCCGTTCTCGCGCTGGCAGTTCCCGCCACGGGATTTGGCGTCGTGCCGACCTTCCTGGCCCTGTTCCTCTACGCGATGCTGCCAATTTTCGAGAACACTCTGACCGGGCTCTCCACTCTGCCGCGGGATGTCCAGGAGGCGGCCAAGGGCGTCGGCATGACGGGAACGCAGCGGCTGTTTTCGGTCGAGCTGCCCCTATGCTTGCCGCTCATCCTCGCGGGAATTCGCGTGGCGGTCGTCATCAGCCTTTCGACGGCGACGATTGGTTCCACCGTCGCTGCGCCGACACTTGGCGAAGTCATCATCGCGGGGCTGCAATCCAACAATTTCGCCTATGTGCTTCAAGGGGCGGTGGTGGTCGCGATGATGGCGGTCCTGATCCACGATGCGCTCTATGCTCTTGAGCGCCGTCTCTCCGCGATCCGATCGGCTTGATTTGGTCGCGCCTTGAAGCGTTTTCGGAGCGGCTCTTCCTCTCGATCCAGCAGCCAGAAGCCGCTGCCGAGAAGGAAGGTGAAGAGAACATAGGTCGATTCCCAGAAATAGACCGCCCACCCAGTCATGAAGAAACCTGCGATCGTGAACATGTAGGCGGCGCGGAAGGTGCGCAGCTTGTCGTCCGTCAGGGAGACCCGTCCGATTGTCCACAGCGCGCTTCCGAGCGCGAGGAAGGTGAGGACACCTGCGGGAATGCCGTGGCGCACAGCATCGATGATCCAGTGCATGTCGATGCTTTCAGTCAGCCATGCAGGCTTGTCCCACATGTTGAAGCCGACCCCGAACAGCGGATTGTTCATGATCGACTGCGTCCCGTACTCCCAGGTCAGCGTTCTGATGTAGGCAGAATCAGCATCGAACGCGAACATGGAAAGGAGGATCACGGCCATCGACCGGTTGGCGAACAACTCCGTGAGGACGAAGAGGGTAATGCCGCCCGCCGCCATGAGGCTCCATTTCAGCGGAAAGCGCTGCAGGACCCCGCCCCAGCCCATCAAGCCGATCTGCCCCACCATTGAGGACAATGGTCCAGATGACAGGGACAGGAACGAGGTGAAGAACACCAGCCCCGCGGCGACAAGGCGCTTTATCAGCGGTTTCCCGTAGCCCACAACCATCCAGGCAAGCGTCAGCGTGCAGCCAATATTCAGGCCGAAATGGATCGGATGGATGTAATTGACCTGCGCGCGATCAAGCCCCCACCGCTGGGGCATCGCGATCATTTCATAAGTCGGCATCACCAGCTGCAATGTCTGCAGCAGCACTTTGCCGCCCGTGAAGGTCTCGTGCATGGCAAAGGGCAAAAGGACGAGGGTGATGATGAAGAGCAGCTTCGCCATCTGGAAGAAGGCGTGTTCATCGCGAATGTAACATCGGGCGACCAGAAAACCGCCCATCGTCTCGATGAAGTAGATCCCTGCAGGCTCGATCGTCTCGCCAAGGCCATGAATGACGAGAATGGCAAGGGTGCACCAGACGCAAAGACCGAACAGCGCAAAATCAGTGAGGCGGACCTTGCCTGCCCCGCCTCTTGCCCATCGCACCAACAACAATGGAACGAGAATGAGGAGGACGAGGCGGTAGGGCGTCAGGCGCAGCGCGCCAAGATTGATGATCCACGGGATCTGGAGCGAGACCAGAAGAAGAATGACAGGCAGCGGCAGCCTTTGCCGCGTCGCGTCGAGCTCACCTGAAGCGGCATTTAGCCTCGATGAATTGGGTTTTGACCGCCTGGCACCCTTAGGCGGACGCTCGCGTGCAATCGGGCTCGCCGCTGTCGACATCGCCTGGCGGTGTTGTTGCTGAGATGTTTGCATGTGCGTCAACTGCTACCTGGGTAGCGAACATAAAGACGTCGTCCGGCCGAAAAGAACCTGTTCTTAAGTGGTAGCGCGCAGATAGTGCGACGTAGCAACGCGCGCGGATCGAACGAGAAACTGGTTCGTCAATGTTTGCCGCAGGTCGGCGCGACCTTATATTGCGGCGGAGTTGGTGGCGGGATCGGCAGCTTTTTCGCTCGGTTCCACAAAATCAGGCGGTGAGTTTTGTCCAAACGGTGGCTTGTTGTTGTCGTCCTTTTCGCAGCCGCCGTATTCGTAGGATACTTCCAGCCCTGGGCGGAAAAGCCGATCGAGGTCGCTGTCGAAATTGCCACTTCTGGACCGATTTCGCAGGTGTTGGCGGTCAATGGGCGGGTGGCTGCCCGCAACAGCGTAACCGTACGCGCTCCGGTTTCCGCGAAGGCGCTCGAACTGCATGTCGATGAAGGCGACGTCGTCGAGGCTGGCGATATTCTGGTGTCTCTCGACATGGCGATTGTCCAGGCGCAGGTCGATGAGGCCACCGCCGCGCTCGAAGGACAGCGCAGCAAGCAACGCCAGGCGGAAGTGACCGTGGCACGCGCAAGGGCCCTTGGTGCGAACAGTCCACGTTCCGCCCTTGAAGATGCCGAGCTTGCTCTGGAAAGCGCGATTACCGAAACGGCACGGCTGGAAGCTGTTCTTGAGCAAGCCAAGGAGCAAGCGTTCCAATATCTCGTCCGAGCGCCGATCTCCGGCGTCGTCCTGACGCGCGGTGTCGATCTTGGCCAGCTTGTCGACACGCAAAGCGAGCTGTTTGTGATCGCTGACACCAGCGAACTGATCGTCGAAACTGACGTAGATGAACTTTATTCTGCGCATATCAGCGAGGGCTTGAAGGCGCAGCTTTTACCGATTGGCGTCAGCGTGCCGCTGGAAGGGACCGTCACCTTCACGGCCCCCAAAGTTGATCCCTCGACGGGCGGACGCAAGATCAAGATCGCGTTCGACAGCGACGGAACGCTGCCGATTGGCCTCACGGTCAATGCCAATGTCATCATCAAGGAATTCGATGCGGCGCTTTCGCTTCCGCGCAGCGCCATCGCTTCTGAGGGCCGGGAGACTTATGTGATGGTGCTCGGCGACAGGATCGTTGAAAAGCGGGTCGTACAATTCGCGGACTGGCCGTCTGAGCGGGTGATCGTCACCGAAGGTCTTGGTGAAGGAGACAGCGTTATCCTCGACCCGGCACGCGTCAAACCTGGCGTCAAGGCGACGGCAGGGTAACCGATGCTCTACGTCCTGAAGTTTGCCCTTCGCTACCTCGCCTCAAGCAAGCTGCAAACGGGATTGCTCGTTCTTGGCGTCGCGATCGGCGTCTTTGTGTTCGTCTTCATCAGCGCGCTGATCGGTGGTCTTGGAAGCTATCTCGTTGACCGCACAGTCGGCGATATCGCACATGTCACGCTGGAGGCCCCCAAGCGTGATGCTACCCTCATTTCCGGAGAGCCGAATGGTTCGGCCGTTGTCTTCCAGAAGGCGACCGCGCAACGGGAGGTCCTGCGGACCGGCGACATTTTCCTTCCTCTGATCGAGGAAATGGAGGGGGTGAAGGCCGCCTCTCCCCAAATTGTTGGTAACGGGTTCGTCATACGCGGCCAGTCCCGCGCACCCGTCTACGTCACCGGCGTGGAGCCCGGAAAGGTTTCGGCAATTGCCGACATTCGCGGCAAGCTGGTGAGCGGCAGTGACCGCCTGACCAATTCCAGCATTTTGATCGGGGCCTCGCTCGCCTCAGATCTGGGCGTCGGGGTCGGCCAGATCATCACTCTTCAATCGGACCGCGACGTCGAGCGTTCCTTGATGATCGCGGGCATCTTTTCACTCGGCGTGGAAACGCTCGATGCAAGATCGGCTTTCGTCAGCATCGCGGCGGCGAGATCCCTCTTTGATCTCGACCAGGGCATCAGCAGGATAGAGATCAAGCTGAACGACCTCAATTCAGCGGAATTGTTCGCAGACCGCATTGCTGCTGCAACGGGGCTTGAGGCAACACCCTGGACCGAGAACAACGCCCAATTACTGGATGGACTGCGGGCTCAGGCGAACTCCGGAGACCTCATCAAGGCGTTCTCGCTGATCACGATCGTCATTGGCGTTGCCAGCGCGCTCCTGCTTTCGACCTACCGCCGCCGCCCGGAAATCGGAATCATGCGCGCATTTGGCGCGAGCCGCATGTTCGTCGTCAGCGTCTTCGTCTTTCAGGGCATGCTCGTCGGTCTTATCGGCGGCGTCCTCGGCGCAGGAGCCGGCTATCTCGTCATGTCGCCATTTCCGGTGCCTGAGGAGGCCGCCTCCGGCGGCTTTCCGATTGACGTTCGCCAGGGAGATTATCTCCTCGCCATCGTCCTGACCGTAATAGGCGCGATCATTGCTTCCATCTTGCCCGCACGCGCCGCTGCCAAGGTGGATCCGGTCGAGGTGATCGGCCAATGAGCGTGCTCGTCGAAGTCAGTGATCTGGTGAAAACCTTCGGCGAAGGCGACACTGCGACCCGGGTTCTTCGCGATCTTTCCATGGTTCTTCACGAGGGCGATCTTGCCGCTCTGCTCGGGCCGTCGGGTTCGGGCAAGAGCACGCTTCTCACCATTTTGGGCACCTTGATGCGGCCGACATCGGGTGAACACCGCATGCTTGGCGAGGACATGACCCAGGCGAGCGACGCGGCACTAACGGAGTTCCGTAACCGCCATATCGGTTTCGTCTTCCAGTTTCATCATCTGTTGCCGGACTTCACGGCGCTGGAGAACGTGATCTTTCCCACGGCGGTCAGCGCAGGCCGCGAGACCCGCAAGGCGCGTCAGCGCGGCGAAGAACTGTTGCAACGTGTTGGTCTTGAAGAACGCATCCACTTTAAAGCGACGCAACTTTCCGGCGGCCAGAAACAGCGCGTCGCAATCGCCAGAGCGCTGATGAACCAGCCGGAGCTTGTCCTTGCGGACGAGCCGACCGGAAACCTTGACCGGCAATCTGCAGAGCAGGTCATGGACCTGATTCGCGAGATCAACACAGTCGAAAAGACTACTTTCCTTATCTCCACCCACGATGAGAAAATTGCTGCCGCGTGCAGAAGACAGATCAAGGTTGTGGACGGAAAGGTGGAAAGCGGAGATTGACAGCACCCATCCTGGTTCGCTTAGTTTCGCTTTCCCGTCCTGTGGACCAAAAGTGAAACTGTAAGCAGAAAATCAAAACGGTTGTGAAACTGTCACATCAGGACAATACTAGAGCACGCGGAACGGGCACAGTGGGGAGAAAATCTCTGCCTGTGGGCCGACCTTCGCCAACTGATGGGAGCGAGCAAATATGAAGACTCTGGGCTTCGCGGCGGGTATCGCCGCATCCTTTACCATTCTGTCGTCTTCGGCTGCATTTGCGGTCACCGAGATTTCCTGGTGGCACGCAATGACAGGCGCGAATAATGAAGTCGTGGAGACTCTGTCCAAGGAGTTCAACGAGAGCCAAAGCGACTACAAAGTCAGCCCTGTATTCAAGGGAACCTATCCGGAAACCCTGAACGCAGGCATCGCCGCGTTCCGTGCGGGTCAGGCGCCGCACATCATGCAGGTGTTCGACGTTGGCACCGGCGTCATGATGGGCGCCGAAGGCGCGGTCAAGCCGGTCGCCGAAGTCATCTCCATGGGTGGCGCCGAGTTCGACAAGAGCAAGTACCTGCCGGGCATCGTTGCCTATTACTCGAAGCCGGACGGCACCATGCTGTCGTTCCCGTACAACTCCTCCTCGCCGATCCTCTATTACAACAAGGATCTTTTCGAGAAGGCTGGCCTCGACGCCGACAACCCGCCAAAAACCTGGCCGGAAGTGTTCGAAGCTGCCAAGAAAATCAAGTCGAGCGGCGCAGGATCCTGCGGCCTGACCTCGACCTGGCTGACCTGGATCGGCCTCGAAAACTTCGCTGCCTGGAACAATCTGCAGTACGGAACGCAGGAAAACGGCCTGGCTTCGACCGACGTCGAGCTGACCTACAATTCCGAGCCGTTCGTGCGTCACTTCCAGAACTTCGCCGACCTCGCCAAGGATGACACTTTCCGCTACGGCGGCCGTACCTCGGAAGCCAAGCAGCTGTTCCTGTCGGGCGAATGCGCGATCATGACGGAATCTTCGGGTGGTCTGGGTGACGTCCTGAAGTCGGGCATGAACTATGGCCTTGGCCAGCTGCCTTACTACGACGATCTCGAAGGTGCGCCGCAGAACACCATTCCGGGCGGTGCTTCGCTCTGGGTCTTCGGTGGCAAGAGCGATGAAGAGTACAAGGCTGTTGCTGCCTTCTTCAACTTCCTGTCGCAGACCGACATCCAGCAGCGCCTGCACGAAGTTTCGGGCTACCTGCCGGTGACGCTTGAAGCTTACGAAGCCACCAAGGCATCGGGCTTCTACGAGAAGAACCCGGGTCGTGAAATTCCGATCCAGCAGATGATGGGCAAGGAACCGACCCCGAATTCCAAGGGTGTTCGCCTCGTCAACCTGCCGCAGGTCCGCGACATCCAGAACGAAGAGTTCGAGAAGATGCTTGCTGGCGACCAGTCGGCGAAGGAAGCGCTCGACAAATCCGTGGAACGCGGCAACGCGGCCATCCAGGAAGCCATCGGTAACTAATCGTCGCTTCACCGCTTCAAGTCACCATCCGCGCCGGTTCGCGCGGATGGTTTTGTGCTCACGAGAAAGCATGAGGAGACCATTTGTCCCCGCGCGTCGTCTTTCCGAACAAGATCCTACCCTATCTTTTGCTGGCCCCCCAGCTCGCGATCACCCTCGTCTTCTTCTACTGGCCCGCAAGCCAGGCGCTGTATCAATCGGTCCTGCGTGAAGACGCCTTTGGCTTGAAGACCACTTTCGTCGGTCTCGCCAATTTCAAGAAGGTGCTGAGCCAGCCAAGTTACATTGCCAGCGTCCAGACCACGGTGATCTTCTCCGTCGCCACCGCTTTCATCGCGATAGTACTTGCGCTGCTTCTGGCGGTGATGGCCGACAAGATCATCAAGGGTCGTGGCTTTTACCGCACGCTGATGATCTGGCCCTATGCGGTTGCGCCTGCAATCGCCGGCCTTTTGTGGCTTTTCATGTTCAATCCCACCATGGGAACGTTCGCTTACATGCTGCGCGCGGCCGGCTATCCGTGGGATCCGCTGCTCAATGGCCCGCAGGCCATGTCGCTCGTCATCGCGGCGGCTGCGTGGAAGCAGATCAGCTACAATTTCCTGTTTTTCGTTGCCGGGCTGCAAGCGATCCCGAAGACGCTGATCGAGGCTGCCGCCATTGATGGCGCGGGCGAGACGAAGCGTTTCTGGACGATCATCTTCCCGCTGCTCGCACCGACAACCTTCTTCCTGCTCGTCATCAACACGACCTACGCCTTCTTCGACACGTTCGGCATCATCCATGCGGTGACCGGCGGTGGACCCGGCAAGTGGACCGAGACACTCGTCTACAAGGTCTACAATGATGGCTTCGTGAACCTGAACTTTGGCGATTCTGCCGCGCAGTCGGTGATCCTGATGGTCATCGTCATCGCGCTGACGGCGTTCCAGTTCCGGTATGTTGAAAAGAAGGTGCACTATGGCTGATACGTCCACGGCACCCACCCGCGCCGCCGCACTCGGCCGAAAGGAGCATGGAGGCATGATCGGCCTCTCCCGCTCGTCGCGCTACACGGCACACGCGATCCTGATCATCGGCATCTTCATCGTTGCCTTCCCGATCTATTACACCTTCGTCGCCTCGACCCATTCGCTGCAGACGATTCTGCGTCCGCCGCTGCCGCTCTTGCCGGGTGACCAGTTCTGGGAGAACTATTCGACGGCGCTCTTCGGCGGGATCGGGCGTATCGGCGGTGTCGACGTCTCGACGCTTTTGTTCAACACCACGGTCGTCGCGCTCGCGATCGCCATCGGCAAGATCTTCATCTCGATCCTGTCGGCCTTTGCGATCGTGTTCTTCCGGTTTCCGGGGCGCATGTTCTTCTTCTGGGTGATCTTCATCACGCTGATGCTCCCGGTCGAGGTGCGTATCCTGCCGACCTACAAGGTGATGGTCGATCTGGGTCTGATCGACACCTATACCGGCCTGACGCTGCCCTTGATGGCATCGGCCACGGCGACGCTTCTCTTCCGTCAGTTCTTCCTCACCATTCCGGGCGAACTGGTTGAAGCGGCGCGTGTTGACGGGGCCGGACCATGGCGGTTCTTCAAGGATATTCTGCTTCCGCTGTCGAAGACCAACATCGCGGCTCTGTTCGTGATCCTCTTCATCTACGGCTGGACGCAGTACCTTTGGCCGCTGCTCGTCACCAACCGCAACGACATGAACACCATCGTCATCGCGCTGAGGAAAATGGTCTCCTTCGCCGATGCAGACACCCAGTGGCACCTCGTCATGGTCACCTGCGTGCTCGCAATCCTGCCGCCGATCCTGGTGGTGGTGCTGATGCAGCGCTGGTTCGTGAAGGGCCTGGTTGAAACCGAGAAGTGAGAAGGCCGACTGATGGCAACCGTTGATTTGAAAGACGTTCGCAAGGTCTATGGCGGCCGCGTCGAAGCCGTGAAGGGCGTGTCGATCTCCATTCCCGATGGTGCAATGTGCGTGCTCGTCGGCCCGTCCGGCTGCGGAAAGTCGACGCTCCTGCGCATGATTGCGGGGCTTGAGGAGATCACCTCCGGCACGGTCGAGATCGGCGGCGAGGTCGTCAATGACCGAGGTCCCGCAGAACGCGACATCGCGATGGTGTTCCAGAACTACGCGCTCTATCCGCACATGAAGGTCTACGACAACATGGCCTATGGCCTGCGCAATCGTGGCATGGCCAAGGACGAGATCGACAAGCGTGTGCGGGAAGCTGCCGCCACGCTCGGCCTTGCCGATTTCCTCGAGCGCAGGCCGCGCGAACTCTCGGGCGGCCAGCGTCAGCGCGTCGCAATGGGCCGCGCCATCGTGCGCAGCCCGAAAGCGTTCCTGTTTGATGAACCGCTGTCCAACCTCGATGCCAAGCTGCGCGGCCAGATGCGCATCGAGATCAAGAACCTGCAAAAGACGCTCGGCGTCACCAGCGTTTACGTGACCCACGATCAGGTCGAGGCAATGACGCTTGCCGATACGCTGGTGGTCATGAACCAGGGCCTTGCCGAGCAGATTGATACGCCAATGGCCATCTATGAACGGCCGGCCAGCGTCTTCGTCGCCGGCTTCATTGGCTCACCTGCGATGAACCTCCTTGCTGCAAAGTCCAGCCAGAGCGGGCATATATTGGCCGATGGGACGGAAATCGCAATCAGCGGAGCGACGCTGCCGGACAGCGGACGCGAGGTTCTGCTCGGTATCCGCCCGGAACATCTGACATTGATCGAAAATGGCGCAGCGCCAGATTTACAGCTCAAGGTCACCGCGGTCGAAACGCTTGGAGCAGACACTCTGGCACACGGCCATCCCGCCAATGGCGAGTCGCGCTCCAGTGAACTGGTCGCACGGCTCCCGGGAAGCGTCCGCGTGCGCGACGGAGATCTCCTGCCGCTGTCAATCGACCCCAGCATGGTGCACATCTTCGATGCGGCAAGCGGGCGGCGGATCTGAGCGCCGCGACCTGATAGCCCTCACCTTGAAAGCCACTGGTTCTGACGCTATATTGCGTCAGAGATAGTGGCAACTTTAGGGTGTCGAGATGGGTCTGGCGCAATATGCTGACGATGGGTTTTTTTCCCCTCGCAAGATAGCTGCAGCCCTACGCACGACGAGCGAGGAAATCGCGCGGTCGGCGGGGCTGGGCCGTGACGCCATCCAGCGCAAGGAACGGCTTCACTCGGACAAGACGCAGCGCCGCCTGCGCGAGGTGACCGAGATCATCAACAAGGTAGAGCCCCGCTTTGGCTCGGCCTTGATGGCTTACGCCTGGTATCGTTCAGAGCCCCTGCCCGGCTTTTCGGGCATGACGGCGATGCAGCTTGTTCGTGATGGCCGCGCGATGGATGTGCTCGATTATATCGATGCCGTCGACGCTGGCGTTCACGCCTGAGCGAAGTCTTGCACTATCGCGGCATCCTCTACCGGGCGCTCAACCCGGTCTATGCGCGTGAACCAATGTCGGGCCGCGGGGCCGAGCTATATGGCGGGCGGTTCAACTGCAAGGGAACCCCGGCGCTCTATCTTTCCCTCAGCATCATGACGGCCCTTCGCGAGGCAAATCAGGCGGGCAGCCTCCAGCCGACGACACTGGTTTCGTACGACGCCGACATCGAGAACATTTTCGATACGCGGGACGCTCAGGCTCTGGCCGCATTCGACATGAGCGCGGATGCGCTGGCCATGAACAACTGGCGCGACGAAATGAGAGAGCGCGGCGCTTCTGCTACGCAGGAGCTTGCCAGACGCCTCTTCGAGGCCGGTCATCACGGACTTCTGGTGAAAAGTTTCGCCAAGGGCGCAGGCGATGAGGATCTCAACATCGTCCTTTGGCGCTGGGGAGACACGCCACCCGCGAAGCTTGCGCTGATCGATGACGAGCAGCGCCTCAGTCGCTGAATTCTAAGGCCCTGACCTCAGCTCCTAACGGCCCAGCGAATAGAATTCGTCATTGGGCCGCATGCTGGAGACGTTGGCGAGACGGTTGGACATTCCGAAGAAGGCAGTAATTGCGGTGATGTCCCAGATGTCGTCCTCGGTAAAGCCATGGGCCGCAAGCGTATCCGTGTCGGCCTCATCGACTTCGTGCGCGCGCGTCGAGACCTTCATCGCAAAGTCGAGCATCGCCTTCTGCTTTGGCGTGATGTCTGCCTTGCGGTAATTGACGGCAATCTGGTCGGCGATCAGCGGATCTTTCGCCCGGATGCGCAAGATCGCCCCGTGCGCAATCACGCAATAATGACACTGATTGGCGCTGCTGGTCGCAACCACGACCATCTCGCGCTCGGCCTTGGTGAGGTTGCCGGGCTTGTCCATCAGTGCATCGTGATAGGCAAAGAACGCGCGAAACTCATCTGGCCTGTGGGCGAGCGCAAGAAACACATTCGGCACGAAGCCCGATTTTTCCTGCACCGCCTCGATACGTTCCTTGATGTCGGCAGGCAGTCCATCGAGAGCTGGAACCGGAAATCTGCTGATCGGGCGTTCAGTCATCGCGTTTTCCTTTGTCTCCGCACTCAAGGCCTCTCGCCGAACCGGATGAGGCAGTGCCTGTTGGGGCACCTCTCATCTCAGTTTCTTCGCGACTCGCGGATTAATCAACGCAACAGCGCGTTAATTATGCGCGGTATCGGTCGACAAGCGTGACGAGGCGCTCGACCGCGGCGACGGCTGCCTTGTGGTCCTGCGAGAAGTTGAAGCGGATGCTATCGGCACAGTGCGGGCTGAACTCGGTGCCCGGCGTGACGCTGACGCCAGCCTGCAAGCGCAGGATCTTGATGAAGTCAGCGTAGGAGACGGCAAGCTTCGGCAGGCGCGGGAAGAGATAGCTGCCAGCCTGCGGCGTGCGGGCAAAGACGCCGTCACAGCCACGCAGGACCGTCAGAAGGTCATCGCGGATTGCCTGATGGAGGCGAATGCGCTCATCCATCCAGCCAGCTTCCTCGGCGAACCAGGTGCGCAGCACGGCCTGGCTGTAGCCACCGGCGCGCAGCGACACGATCGCCTGCAGCTTTTCCATGCGGTCGATCAGCTTCTTTGAGCCGAAGGCGACCCCAAGACGATAGCCGCTGAGCGATTCCGTCTTCGACGGGCCCATGATGGTGATGACGTTTTCCGGATCGATCTTGCTGGCGCGAAGGTGGGTGTAGGCCAGGCCCGAATAGAGCAGGCGCGAATAAAGCTGGTCGACGATGACGGTCGCACCATAACGGCTTGCAAGCTCGGCAATCGCTGCAATCTCGTCGGCGGAGTAGACCACGCCGGCCGGATTATTCGGATTCGAGAACAGGAAGACCTTTGCGCCGTCCTTGAATGCCTGCTCCAACTCGTTGAGGTTGATGCCGGCATTGTTCCCGGCGTTCACATAGTCGAGCTGAACCGGGATCATCTCGCCTTCGAAGAACTCGACGAGCTTGCGGTTGGCAAAATAGTCCGGCTGCATGATCGCAACCTTGTCGCCGCGCGCCGTGGTCGTGGCGATAGCGAGGAACAGTGCGCCCTGCGTGCCCGGCGTGATGATGAGGCCGTCGCGCGCGTCGACCGGGGCGCCGGTGAAGGCGGAGAGGCGCTCGGCAACCATCTCGCGAATGCCGATATCGCCGCGATATTCGGTGTAGGCCTGCTTGGCCCCCATGGCGTAGCCAGCCGAAAACACCTCCAACGAGCCCGGCGTCGGCAGGAACGCGTCGACATCGCCATGCGAAAAGTCGACTGGCGTGCCTTCGAGCGTGTCGCCGCGCATCAGCTTTTCGATGCCGTCGGCGGCCTGGCGCACTTCCTGACCGGGCGCATTGTCGGTGCCAAGGCGGGCAAATTTTTCTTCAATCGACAAGTTTACTGTCCCCCGTCTCCATGTGCCGGATCCGGCACAATCTCTCCGTAGGAGAGGTAAAGCACTATCAGCTGCGCGACACAAATGAATAGGGCCGGGCTGCTTGTGCCGCCCGGCCCTTCACTATTTCTCGCCTTGAGCTGCGATTACTCGTCGATATCGACGTCCTTGGTCTCGGTACCGACCAGCAGCGCGACGAGGGTCACCAGCGCCATGATGGAGAGGTACACGCCAACCCAGTAAGGGCTGCCATCGCCGTAGCTCCACAGCGCAACCGCAATGAACGGTGCGACCGCGGCACCAAGGATGGACGAGACGTTGTAGGAAATGCCCGAGCCCGTGTAGCGGACATTTGCCGGGAAGAGTTCCGGCAAGAGTGCGCCCATCGGCCCGAAGGTCAGCCCCATCAAGGTGAAGCCAATGATGAGCCACGCCATGACGCCCACGAAGCCCGAGCTGAGCATCGGCACCCAGACCATGCCAAAGACAGCAATGGCGAGCGTCACCCAGATCAGCGTCTTGCGGCGTCCCCAGCGATCAGCCCACGGTCCCGAGACCATGGTGAAGATGCCAAAGAAGACGACGCCGACAATCATCATCAGCACGAAATCCGTGTAGTCGTAGCCGAGGCCCGGAAGTGCGCCTGTCTCTGATGCGCGCCCATAGCTGAGCGAGAAGGTCGTCATCAGATAGAACAGCACATAGGTCGCAAGCATGTAGAACGTGCCGAGGATCAGCTCGAGCCAGTGCTTCTTGAAGGCTTCAGCCATTGGCAGCTTGCGAACGCGACCCTTTTTGACCGCGTTTTCGAACGCGTTGCTCTCAACCAGGTTCAGACGAACCCACAGGCCGACGACCACCATGACGGCAGAGAACAGGAAGGGAATGCGCCAGCCCCAGCTGAGGAAGGCCTCGGATGGGCGGGACGGATCTTCAGACGGCAGAAGCGCTGCAATAATCAGGAACAGACCGTTGGCGAGGATGAACCCAAGCGGAGCGCCGAGCTGCGGGAAAGTGCCATAGATGGCGCGCTTTCCGGGAGGCGCATTTTCCGTCGCGACCAACGCCGCGCCGCTCCATTCACCACCGAGCGCAAACCCTTGGGCAAGGCGCATGACGACGAGCAGGAACGGGGCAATCCAGCCAGCTGTCGCATAGGTCGGAAGCAGACCGATGAGGAAGGTGGCGATACCCATGGTAAGCAAGGCGGCAACAAGGGTGATCTTGCGGCCGCGCTTGTCGCCGAGATGCCCGAAGAAGATCGCGCCCAGCGGGCGGGCAATCATCGCTGCGCCGAAGACAGCGAAGGACGCAAGAAGTGCGACCGTCTCGTTCCCCGACGGAAAGAACAGGTGCGGGAAGACAAGAACAGCTGCCGTTGCGTAAACGTAAAAGTCGTAGAACTCGATTGTCGTGCCGACAAGACTTGCAAACAGAACTTGCGTCCGTGAGTTCGCTGGCGCGCTATCAGGTGGCGCGGCGGAAACGGTGGTGGACATTCAATTCACTCCATAGCCAGGCGATACCTCGTACGATGCGCGCTTGGGAGGAGACAGGCCGGCCTGGCTAGCCGGGTCACGCGCGTGCACTCGCAAGGTCTGGCCGCGACAAGCGCTAAGCCGCCTTACTTGATACGAGGCGGCCTATAACAAGCGCGATCACATTCGTGAATTCAAATTATTCGCGATCAAAACGATATGATGATAACGATTGTCGCAGCTCTGACGAAATTTCGTTAAACCGAGGGCGAAAAATCGCAGGCGCGGAAACGGATCAGCCTTCGATCGCGCGGGCGTAAGCGAGCATGATGAAACGCTCCGCCTGCAAGAGATAGCTGTCCAGCATTTCAGCCGCTGTGCGGAAATTTCCGAGTTCAACCTGCTCCAGGAGCTTCTGGTTCTGGTCGACAAAGGGCGCGTGCAGATATTCGGGATCTTGCAGGAGACCGAAGACGAGACGCAGTTCCAGCAGGATCTGCGCAAAGAATGATGACAAGCGGGAACTGTCTGCGAGTTCCACGATCGCAGCATGAAACGCAATGTCCGCACTGCCTACGGAAAGCCACTTGCCTTCCTCGCGCGCCTGTCTCGCGGCCTCGACCGCCTTCTTCATCCTGGCGATCGCCGGATGGTTCGGATATCCCTCGGCCAGCGCCTGGCACTCGATCAGACGCCGGATGCGGTAAATGTCGATGATTGTCGAAATGCTCGGTGTTGCGACAAAGACCCCGCGATTGGCCTCGTGACGTAGAATGCCCTCCTTCGTCAGCAGGCGGAACACTTCCCGCAATGTATTGCGCGAAACCTGCAATTCCTCGCTGAGCGCGACCTCGGAAAGATGCTCGCCCGGTGACAACTCACCAGACACTACCTTCTGGCGAATTCGGTCCGCCACCATCTCAGCCAGAAGCTGGGCGGGACCCGAAACCGGGGCGGTAGTGTTCTCGATCAGTGCCATGTTTCTCTCAGTGACTGCGCAAGACTGCCTGTGACGCGCGGGCCGGATGGTGGCAAGGCCCGATAGGGACCAGCCCAACGCTGCGCTTAACATACACAGCAATGACGTGTCGTCACGTGGTATAAACAGGAAAGATTGTTCAACATTATGGACAGGGTTGTCGGATGTTGTTAGCCTTCGGGGTCATTATCAGTCCGTCTGACATCTGTTTGTCCGGGTGAGGTAAGATTGGTTTGTGATCTAAACAGCGATCTGGGCGAGAGCTTCGGGCCTTGGCCGATGGGCGACGACGTCGCCATGCTCGACATTGTCAGCAGCGCGAATATCGCCTGTGGGTTTCATGCTGGTGACCCCGCGGGAATTCTGCGCACCATAAAGGCGGCCGTCGAACGCAACATCGCCATCGGCGCCCATGTCGGATATCGAGATCTTGCCGGCTTTGGCCGAAGGAACATGGAGCCGACCAGCGAAGAGCTTTTCGGGGACGTGATCTATCAGATCGGTGCCCTCAAAGGCCTCGCTGCCGCAGCCAAGGCCAAGGTTACCTACGTCAAGCCGCACGGCGCCCTCTATAACACGATTGCCCACAATCAGCGGCAGGCTGACGACGTCATCCGCGCGATCAAGGCGATTGATCCTGAACTCGTCTTGCTGGCGCTTGCCGGAGCTCCTGTCGTGGAACAGGCGCGTGCGGCAGGCCTGACAGTGGTCGAAGAAGTCTTTGCCGACCGCGCCTACACTGCCGATGGTCAGTTGGTTTCGCGTACCCAGCCGGGCGCTGTCGTCCACGACGTGAACGAGGTTGCATCGCGCGCGCTGGCAATGGCGCGGGACGGCGTGGTCAAATCCATCGACGGGCAGACGATCAAGCTCAACGCACAGTCGATCTGTGTGCACGGCGACTCCCCGAATGCGGTTGCCCTCGCGCGTACTGTTCGTCAGGCCTTCGACGCTGCGGGTCTGAGGATCGAACCCTTCGCCCCGGCCATCTGACATGCAAAATTCGCCGTCATCATCTTCTCGAGCGCGAGTTCTGCCCATGCGGCCGGGCGCGTTCCTCATCGAGTTTGACACGCTCGCCGAGGTGATGTCGGCAAGTGCCGGACTGACGGCTGATCCGGTAGCCGGTATCGAAGAATTCGTGCCCGGCGCTCGCACCCTGCTCGTTCGCCATGACGCGCAAATTACGAATCGCAACGAGATTGTTGAGCAGGTTCTGGCGCGCAGCGCTGACACAGATCTCGGTCAGGCAGGCGAAATCGTCGAGATCCCGGTAGTCTACGACGGAGAAGATCTCACCGACGTAGCCCAAATCCTCGGCTGCGATGTCGATGAAGTCATCCGCCGCCACACGGAAACGATTTTCTCGGTCGCATTCACCGGGTTTGCGCCGGGCTTTGCCTATCTGTCCGGCGGAACAACAAACCTTCATGTCCCGCGCCGCTCCTCGCCGCGAACGATTGTTCCGGAAGGAGCTGTCGGTCTGGCCGGTGAATTTACCGGCGTTTATCCGAAGGCGAGCCCCGGCGGATGGCAGCTGATCGGTCGCACGGATCTGGCGATGTTCGACATCAACCGCGAGCCCGCTGCCCTGTTGCGGCCGGGACTTCGGGTGCGTTTCCGGGCTGTGCAGAGCTTTGAGACCCTTCGCGAAAACACCGCAGTCTCCGCAGTCCGCAAGGCTGACGCCGCCTGCTCAATCGAGGTGATTTCCGCACCTTTGCCGGTCCTGGCGCAAGATCTTGGCCGTCCCGGCCTGTCTCAACATGGGATCAGCCTTTCCGGTGCAGCAGATAGCGCTTCCTACCTTTCGGCCAATCGCATTGTTGGGAATGCACGTTCGGCAGTCGCGCTGGAAATTCCGCCTGCGCCGTTCACGTTCAGGGTCAACGGTAAAATCGTTGCGGCGGTCACCGGAGCGGCCGAAAGCATAGCTGTCCTCGACTCTGATGGGGCTAGGACAAGCCTGAAATCGTGGACAGCTCTCGCGCTCGATGATGGTGATGTCGTCACGATTGAAGCGCCGAGCGCAGGCGTCCGGTCTTATCTTGCAGTACGCGGCGGCTTTGATTTCACACTGGTCCTCGGCAGCGCGTCTGCCGATACTTTGGCGCAACTTGGTCCCGAACCGGTCAAGGCTGGTGATCTGGTGCCGCTGAACCCGACGAAGACGCGGCTTGCCGTACAGCCAACGGCCGAACCTGCCTTTGCGATGCCGCGCGCGGGTGACACTGTCGCGCTTGATGTCTATCTCGGGCCGCGTCACGACTGGTTCACGCAAGACGCGGTGGGCCAATTCCTGAGCCAGGAGTGGGTTGTGGGCCAGCAGAGCAACCGGGTCGGCATGCGGCTAACGGGCGATGCGCTTGAGCGTCTGGTTCAAGGCGAATTGCCTAGCGAGGCGACCCTTGCCGGCGCAATCCAGGTGCCCGCAAATGGCCAGCCGGTTCTCTTCCTGAAAGATCACCCCGTGACGGGCGGTTATCCTGTCATCGCAACGCTTCGCGCCGAACAACTCGGTTTAGCGAGCCAGATTCCCGCCGGAGCGCGCATTCGCTTCAATGCCATCGGCAGCACGAACATGAACGGCAGAACATGAAGAAGGTCCTGATCGCCAATCGCGGTGAGATCGCCCTGCGCATTGTCAGGGCGTGTCGCGATTATGGGGTCAAGTCGGTCGCGGTCTACGCTGACGACGATGCGAACGCTCTGTTCGTCCGCCATGCTGACGAAGCCTTCGCGCTGGGCGGCAATGGCCCGAAAGACACCTATCTCGACATCGAGAAGCTGATCGGCCTCGCGAAGCGTAGCGGCGCGGATGCCGTGCATCCGGGCTATGGCTTCCTGTCGGAAAGCGCGGAATTTGCCGAGGCAGTGGTCGATGCCGGGCTCATTTGGATCGGCCCGTCCGCAGATGTCATTCGCTCGCTCGGCGACAAGCTCGAGGCGCGGCGTACCGCGGCTCGCATTGGCGCTCCCCTCGCCAAGGGCAGTGAAAACGCTCTCGACAGCGCGGCGGATGCGTTGGCTTTTGCCCGCCAGATCGGGATGCCGATCGCAATCAAGGCTGCGCATGGCGGCGGCGGACGCGGCCTGAAGATCGCCCACGATCTGGCTGAAGTTGAGGAACTCTTTGAGTCTGCGCGGCGCGAGGCACTTGTCGCTTTCGGTCGTGGCGAATGCTTCATCGAACAATATCTTGATCGTCCGCGCCACATTGAGGCGCAGGTCATTGCCGACACCCATGGCAATGTCGTTGTGGTCGGCACGAGAGATTGCTCGCTGCAGCGGCGCAACCAGAAGCTGGTTGAGGAAGCTCCGGCTCCCTTCATATCCGACGCGCAGCGCGCCACGATCCACGAATCCGCTGCCGCAATCTGCCGGGAAGCAGGGTACGTCGGTGCAGGCACCGTCGAATACCTGCTCAGCTCCGCTGGCGTTTTGTCGTTCCTCGAAGTCAATACGCGGCTTCAAGTCGAGCATCCGATCACCGAAGAGACGGCGGGCATCGACCTCGTCATCGAACAGCTGCGCATTGCTGACGGTCTGCCCTTGTCGATCAGCGAGACGCCAGCTCCTCGCGGTCACTCGCTCGAATTTCGTATCAATGCGGAAGATCCGGGACGCGGCTTCCTTCCCGCCTTTGGCGAAATCAAGCGGTTTGATCCGCCGTCCGGGCCGGGCGTGCGCCTCGATACCGGCGTCGAAAGCGGATCGGTCATCCCAAGCCATTTCGACTCGTTGACGTCGAAGCTGATCGTGACCGGTCAGACCCGCGATCACGCCATTCGGCGAGCAAGAAGAGCGCTGGCCGAATTCAAGATCGAGGGCGTTCCGACCGTCCTGCCGTTCCATCGTGAGGTGCTTGAGCAGCCGGATTTCGCCGGCCCCGAGTTCAATGTCCATACAAGATGGATCGAGACGGAATTCGCCGCTATCATCGAGGCCGATGCCCGCGCGAAACCCGCGCGCACGCCCCAAACCCGGCAGGCACGGATCGAGATCGAAGGCGAGATGGTTGACGTCAATGTACCGCGTGCCTATTGGACGGTTTTCGGTTCAGGTGACGCAGACGTCGCCGAAGAACTCGACGCGACTACCGATGATTCTCCCGGCCAGGTCCGCGCTCCGATGTCCGGTACGCTTGTCGCGTGGCGGGCGGCGGCGCGCTTGCCCGTTCAGCAAGGCGATGTGCTGGCCATCATCGAAGCAATGAAAATGGAGACGCCGATCCTTGCGGGATGCGCCGGCGTGCTTTCAATATCTGTGGCCGAAGGAACATCGGTCAGTGCTGGGGATATTCTTGGAGAAGTTCGGTCGACCCAAGCGTCCGCCGAACCGGAGAAGCCGACAGAATGACGACCCAAACTCCTCTTCTCTCTGTTGAAGACCTGACCGTCGCATTTGGCGAAAACCGCGTGGTCGAGAATCTGAGCTTTACGGTTGAAGCCGGCCAGACCGTTGCCGTCGTCGGCGAATCCGGCTCCGGCAAGTCGATGACCTCGCTGTCGATCATGCGCCTGACGGACAATCTTGGTGCTCACTTCAAGAGCGGCAAGATCATGTTCGAGGGCCGCGACCTTGCCCAGGCGACGCAAAAGGAAATGCGGTCCATTCGCGGCAATGAGATCGCCATGATCTTCCAGGAGCCAATGACCTCGCTGAACCCGGTCTTCACCGTGGGCGATCAGATCAGCGAAGCCATCCTGCTGCACGAAAACGTCTCGCGCGCTGTGGCTGAGGACAAGGTTCGCCAGCTGCTGGAAATGGTGCGTCTGCCGGATGCCGCCAATCTGATGAAGCGCTACCCGCATCAGCTTTCAGGCGGCATGCGCCAGCGTGCGATGATCGCGATGGCGCTGGCCTGCCGGCCAAAGCTGCTGATCGCGGACGAGCCGACAACCGCGCTCGATGTTACGATTCAGGCGCAGATCCTCACCATCATGCGCGATCTGCAGCGCGAGCTCGGCATGGGGATGATCTTCATCACGCACGATATGGGTGTGGTCGCCGAGATGGCCGACCATGTCGTTGTGATGTGGAAGGGCCGCAAGGTCGAGGAAGGTCCGGTCCGCGAGATCTTCGCCAATCCCCAGCATCCATATACGCGCACCCTGCTGTCAGCGGTTCCCCGCCTTGGCAGCATGAAAGGCGAGCGCCTGCCCAAGCGCCGTCCTCTCACCGTCCTCGAAGATGGCCAGCCGAAAGTTGTCGGCGAGGAGCGTGTGCAGGACACGGTGCGTACTGACGAGCCGCTTCTGTCTGTCGAAGACATGCTGGTGCGGTTCGACATCCGCAAGAACTTCTTCGGCAAGGTCACCCACCGTCTCAGCGCCGTCTCCAAGGTCAGCTTTGACGTTTATCCGGGCGAAACCCTGGCGCTTGTGGGCGAATCCGGCTCCGGAAAATCAACGATCGGCCGCACCATCCAGCAATTGCAACGGGCACAGTCGGGCGTGATCCGCGTCCGAGGCAAGAGTTTTGCCGACATGTCGTCAGCTGAACTCTTCAAGATGCGGCAGGAAGTGCAATACATCTTCCAGGATCCGTTCGCCTCGCTGGACCCGCGCAAGACAGTCGGCTTTTCAATTGCCGAGCCGATCCACACGCACGGGCTCATCGGCGACCGCAAGCAGGTGACGAAGCGCGTCCACGAATTGCTCGAGCGCGTCGGGCTGCCCTCGGCGGTCGCCTCACGCTACCCGCACGAGTTCTCCGGTGGCCAGCGCCAGCGCATCTGTATTGCCAGAGCCCTTGCCTCGAACCCCAAGCTGATCATCGCCGATGAAGCGCTTTCGGCGCTCGATGTCTCGATCCAGGCGCAGATCATCAATTTGTTCATGGATCTGCAGGCTGATCTTGGCCTGTCCTACCTGTTCATCAGTCATGATCTGGCTGTCGTCGAGCAGATGAGCCATCGCGTTGCCGTGCTCTATCTTGGACAGATCATGGAAATGGGCAGCCGCCAGCAAATCTTCGAACAGACGTCTCATCCCTACACCAAGCGACTACTTTCCGCGGTGCCGATTGCCGACCCGGCTTTTGACCGCGCCGAGATCCGGATCGAGGGCGAGATTCCCAATCCCGTGCGCCGGGTGGGCGATGAGCCGGCCATTCTCGGCCACGACGAAATATCCCCCGGCCACTTTGTGGCGCGGGGTGCCTGACCAAATCGCGTAGAGGAGTGATGCAGATGAAAATCATAAGACGGGGAATTCTGGCAGGCCTGACAGCCGTTGCGCTTGGTGGCGTCTCCTTCGCAACAGTGCCTGCTTATGCCGAAGGCACGGTCACGGTTTCGGTCCCGCAGGATCCAGCAAGCTGGGATCCGATCGACACCTTCCTTGTCGCCTGGGCAGCGGTCGCGACCAACATTTATGACGGCCTGACCTATCGCGGTCCCGACATGGAGATCGTTCCGGGTCTCGCCGAGTCCTGGGAAGAGCTGGATGATGGCAAGCGCATCCGCTTCAAACTTCGCCAGAATGTGAAGTTCCACAATGGCGAAGAGTTCAACGCTGAAGCGGTCAAGTTCACCTTCGACCGTCTCCTTGGCGATGAAGGTGCGAAGGGTCCCCAGCGCTCGAACTACACCTCGATCGAAAGTGTCGAGATCATCGATCCCTTCACGGTCGACTTCAAGCTGAACGCTCCCGACCCGGTGCTTCTGACGAAGCTTGCCGGCTATGGCGCGATGATCGTCCCCCCGAAATATGTCCAGGAACAGGGCGAAGCGTTCAACCTGAACCCGGTCGGAACCGGCGCATTCAAGTTCGTCTCCTACAATCCGAAGGTCGACATCAAGCTTGAAGCCAATCCGGATTATTGGGGCGGTGCTCCCAAGATCTCCGAGCTGAACTACCGCTTCATCTCCGAGCCGTCGACCGCGGTTGCCGAGCTTCAGGCCGGCCGCATCGACATCGTGGTTCCGCCGACCATTCCGATTGCGATGATTCCGGTCATCGAGGGTGCGTCGAACCTTGAGGTCGTCAGCGTCCCCGGGCCAACGGTCGATGCACTTCGCTTCAACACGCGTGATGGCATCACCACGGACCTCAAGGTCCGTCAGGCGATCATCATGTCGGTGGACCGCGCGACCATCGTTGAAGCCATCCTTGCCGGTCAGGCGTCGGAGATCGTCAGCTTCCAGAGCGCGCTCTCCTTCGGCCACGATCCGGAGCTGCAAGGCCTGCCCTACGATCCGGAAGGCGCGAAGAAGCTGCTTGCAGAAGCAGGTATCCCGCAAGGTGCCCCGCTGCAGATCGACATTCGGAGCAATGACGCTTCGATGAATGAAGTCGCTCAGGTGATCGTCAGCTACCTGCAGGCGGTTGGGCTCAACCCGACCATCAAGCCGTATGAGACCAGCACGCTCATCTCGGACATCATCCCGCAGGGCAAGACCGGTGCGATGTTCCAGCAGAAGTGGGGTGGCTGGACGTTCGACTACGACAACACTGCCTACGCCATGTACCACACCGGCGAACAGTGGAACCCGTACGGCAACGATCCGGAACTCGATCGTCTGCTGGAGTCGCAGCGCCCGCTCACCGACCGCAACGAGCGCGAGAAGGTTCTGAAGGAGATCGGCAAGTACGTCGCCGATCAGGCACTTGAGCTTCCGCTGTACAACACCAACGCGATTTACGGTGTCAGCAAGCGCGTCAAGAATTTCGTCGCAGCACCGGACAACCGTCTGAAGCTCAACGAAATCACCGTCGAGTAATGTCAATCGGAGCGCCGCAATTGTGCGGCGCTCCCCACTCCGGGGTCGGATCGTGGCAACCTATCTCTTCAAGCGAATATTGCAGGCGATCTTCGTCGTCATCGTCATTACGCTGTTCGTATCCTATGCCGTCCGCCTGACAGGCGACCCGGCTGTGATGATGTTTGCCGGCGGCGGCGGTTCCATGTCGGAAGCCGACCTGGAACGCGTGCGCGCAGCGCTCGGCACCGACAAACCCTTCTACCTGCAGTATTTCGAGTTCCTGAAAGGGCTGGTGACGTTTGACCTCGGCCGCAGTTTCGCTGGCGGCGCGCCGGTTTCCGGCCTGATTGCGGCAGCAGCACCATCGACCCTGAAGCTCGCTTTCGTCTCGATGCTGGTCTCGATTGTCATGTCGATCCCGCTCGGTATCTGGGCGGCTGTCTCTCGCGGCAAGGCAGCGGATCAGATGATCCGCATCTTCTCGCTGGTCGGCGTATCCTTCCCGAACTTCTGGCTGGCCACGATGCTGGTCCTGTTGTTCTCGATCGCCCTTGGCCTGTTGCCACCAAGCGGGATGGGAAGCTTCGAAAGCTACATCATGCCGACGCTGACCATGGGCATCATCCTGACTGCGACCAATGTGCGGCTGGTGCGAACGGCCATGCTCGAAACTCTGCAGTCGCAATATGTGATGGTCGCCCGGGCAAAAGGGCTGAGCGAGAGCAAGGTTCTCTACAAGCATGCGCTGAGGAACTGCGCGATCCCGCTCATCACCTATTTCGGCCTGCAGTTTGGCGGCATGCTCGGCGGCCTCGTAGTCATCGAGAAGGTCTTCAGCTGGCCGGGCCTTGGCACCCTCGCCTTCGATGCGGTCAATGCGCGCGACTATCCGGTTCTTCAGGCCGTGATCACTGTCCTTGCGCTGCTGATCGTGGCGGTCAATCTCATTGTCGACATCGCTTACGGCCTCGTCGATCCGCGTATCCGGTTGGAGTAGCACCATGGCCACGACCACAGCCCGTCGAAGCAGGTTCTACAACCTCGAATTCATCATCGGCGCCTCGCTGACCGCGATCATCTGTTTCGGCGTTCTTTTCTCCGAGGTGCTTTTCCCCGGCGGGGCAACGAAGGTGGATCTGGCCGCGCGCCTCACCGCCCCGTTCACCAACTGGACACATCCGTTCGGCACCGATCCGCTTGGCCGTGACGTTCTTGCCCGCGTGCTCGCAGGCGGCAAGGTTTCGCTCCTCGTCGGCGTTGTTTCGGTGATTGGTGCGGTGCTGCTTGGCGTCGTACTCGGCCTAGTCGCGGGCTATTATCGCGGCTTCTGGGATATGCTGCTGATGCGCTTTGCCGACATCCAGCTCGCCCTGCCCTTCATCCTGTTGGCGATGACCTTTGTCGCCATTGTCGGCCCCAGCCTGACCAACACGATCATCCTGCTGATCGTGTCGGAGTGGGTGAAATATGCCCGTCTCGTCCGGGGACAGGTTCTGACCCTGCGCGAACGCGAGTTCGTGCTGTCGGCGCGCGCAATCGGCGTCACCAACTGGCGGATCATCTTCCAGCACCTTTTGCCAAATCTGTTGGGCCCGGTCATCGTGCTGATGACCCTCAATGTCGCGAACAACATTCTGCTCGAGAGCAGCCTGACCTTCCTTGGTCTTGGTATTGATCCGAGCACGCCGAGCTGGGGCGGAATGCTGGCCGATGGCCGGACTTATTTGCAAACCGCCTGGTGGGTCAGTGTTTTTCCCGGTCTGGCGATCCTTCTGACCGTGCTCGGCCTCAACCTCCTCGGCGACTGGCTGCGGGACAGCCTTGACCCGAGCGGACGCAGCTCCAGACCGTGATACTGACAATGTTGCTTGAACAGAGTTTTGAACGGACCCTCGACCGGATTATCGCCGGGGCCAAAGAAGGCGATGAACTGGAAGCCTGGCTGTTCGATGATCGAGCGAGACGGCTTGCGGCGCAGCGCCTTCTTGCCGAAAAGGGTGTGAAGGCACGACTTCGTTCGGCCTACAAGCCGCTTCTCCATGCGTTTCTCGAAGAGATTAATCTCGATGGAGTTCAGGCCATCGAGATTAGCTATCCAACGCATGAGGCGGCGCCACAAAACCGCTTCCGCCTTGAATGCTATCCGCTGGTCGCGCTGGTCGGGGAGCGCCCGGTCAATTTCATCGAGCGTCACGACGATGCCCTGCACTATGACGTGCGCCTGAGCCATTCCGATGGGCGCATTGAAGATCTCAGGGTCTTTGCGCCAAACCATCTGCATGACGATGCAGCAGGCGAACCTGCACTGTCGCCGACCGGTTGGATCAAGCGCGGGGGTGAGCCTGTGGGCGAGCGGCTCATCACCGATTACGAGCAGGTTTATCAGGCCGCACTTGCAGCGATTGCCGCGCATGATTGGGGCAAGACAGAGCCGTTCTTTGAAGAGTTGAACCTTCGCGTTGAATATCCGGCCCAGGACGAGCCGCTGGATTACGGCGATGAGGTCATCAGCCTGAAGGAAGCGCTCCACGAAGATCTGTATTTTTCGGCCATCGAGTTCTTCACCCGCAAGACCGGGCGGGCCTTCACCGATCGGACCCTGCGCCCCGGCCAGATCGTTCCCGAAGTCGTTAAAGGCTCTGGCAAGGTTACGCTGCGGATCGAGGAGCGGGCTTTTACCACCAGCTTCCTTCCAACACCCGTCCAACCGCTTGACGAGGCAATTGCTCCCCTGTCGGCAGAGCAGATCGCGTCAGAGCTGGAGGGTATCGGTGGATCCCTTTTCACCGCATCTGCCCGCTCGGGACGCAAGGTGCAGGCAGTGCATGTCGAGGGTGCAGATGCGCCAGTGATGATCAGCGGTGGTCAGCACGCCAATGAGACGACCGGAATTGTTGGCGCGCTGCGCGCCGCCCGCATCCTCTCCCGCCGCGAGAGCGCAAACTTTACGCTCGCTCCCGGCGAAAATCCGGACGGATATGCGCTGCATCAGCGGCTCCGCCAAGACAACCCGCGTCACATGTCGCATGCGGCGCGCTACACGGCGCTGGGCGATGACCTCGAATATCGGGACCCGGACAACGCTGGCCCTCTCCTGTTTGAAACCGCCATCAGGATCGAGGCCGAGAAGCGAAGTGGCGCAAGGCTGCATGTCAATCTGCACGGCTATCCGGCCCATGAGTGGACCCGGCCCCTTTCAGGCTACATCCCGCGCAATTTTGCGATGTGGACGCTGCCGAAGGGCTTTTTCCTGATAGTGCGCCACCATCAGGGATGGGACATTCCGGCCCGCAAATTGACAGAGGCCGTGACACGCCGTCTGGCCAAGTTGCCGGGATTGCTCGATATGAACGCAAGGCAGATAAAGCTGTTCGAGCAGCATGCCGGAGAGACCGGTTTCGAGATGATCAATGGGTTCCCGTGCCTTGTCTCGCTGGACGAGAGAAACCGGATCCCCGTCACGCTGATCACCGAATATCCGGACGAAACCATCTATGGCGATGCGTTCGTGGCCGGCCACACGGCGCAGTGCGAAACGGTTCTTGCTGCCTATGAAGCGTGGCAGGAGATTGCCGAGACTTTGGACGCGGCCCCGTCGGTTTAGCGCCGCGTGCCACCGGGCAGCTACGGAAGCGTATAAGCGATCACGTAGTCGCCCGCCTTGGTGCCGATCGAGCCGTGTCCACCGGCGACGATCAGGACATATTGTTTGCCGTCCTCGCCGGTGTAGCTCATCGGCGTCGCCTGCCCGCCGGCGGGTAGTCTCGCTTGCCACAGCTGCTCACCGTTCGTGACATTGTAGGCGCGAAGGTAATTGTCAACCGCCGCCGCCAGGAATGCCACGCCGCCCCGGGTGATGATCGGTCCGCCAATGCCTGGTACGCCGAGCTTGAAGGGCAGCGGAAGCGGCGTCATGTCATAAACGGTGCCGTTGCGATGCTTGTAGGCAATCTCGCCCGTTCGCAGATCAACACCGCTGACATAGCCCCATGGGGGAGCCTGACACGGGATACCGAGGGGGCCGAGGAACGGCCCCATAAAGACGCCATAGGGCGCGCCTTCATTGCGGTTCAGCCCCTGCTCGCTCGCCTTCTCATCTTCGCCCTTCGGCGGTATCTGGTCACGCGGCACCAGCGTCGAGGTGAAGGCGAGATAAGTCGGCATGCCGAACATGATCTGCCGCTCCGGGTCTACCGCCACGCTTCCCCAATTGAAGGTGCCGAAATTGCCGGGATAGACGATCGTGCCTTCCAGTGATGGCGGCGTGTAACGCCCCTCATAGCGATAGCGATGGAACTGGATCCGGCAGGCAAGCTGGTCAAAGAGGGTCAGCCCCCACATGTCCTGTTCGCGCATCGCCGGAGGCTCGAATGAAAGGTCCGAGACCGGCTGGGTCGGCGCGGTGAAATCTTCAGGAATCGCGCCGGTCGGTGCCGGGACCTCACGAACCGGGATGATAGGATCGCCGGTTCGACGGTCGAGAACGTAAATGTCGCCCTGCTTGGTTGGCCCGACCAGAGCAGGTACCGTGCCCTCATCAAGCGTCAGATCGACCAGCACCGGTTGTGCCGGCACGTCCATATCCCAAAGGTCATGATGCACCGTCTGCATCACCCACCGCACTTGTCCGGTTTCGATATCGAGCGCGACTATCGAAGAGGAATAGCGTTCGACATGTTCGCTGCGGCCCATGCCAAGCTGATCCGGCACCTGATTGCCGAGGGGTATGTAGACGAGGCCAAGATCCGGGTCATAGCTGAAGATCGACCAGCTGTTTGGCGAGTTGGTCGTGTAGAATTCCCCCTCGCCTATCGGCTCGGTCTTGTCCGGATTGCCAGAATCCCAGTTCCAGAGGAGTTCGCCGGTGCGCACATCAAAGGCGCGGATGACGCCGGACTGCGACTGCGTCGAGTAATTGTCATTCACGGCCCCGCCGATGATGATTTTTCCCGCTGTAATGACGGGTGGCGAGGTCGAATAATAATAGCCAGCCGGATTGTACCGCATCCCCTGTTCCAGATGCAGTTCGCCATTGTCGGCAAAGCTCGTGCAGACTTCACCGGTTTCCGCATCGAGCGCGATTAGCCTGGCGTCCGATGTTGGAAGATAGACCCGGCGCCCGCACTCTGTCTCGGGCCCGGTTGCCGGATCGTCCCAATAGGTCACGCCGCGGCAGGTCTGGTGCTGGCGGTCAGGATTGAGGCCCGCATTCGGGTCGAACTTCCACTTCTCTTCGCCGGTGGTTGCGTCGAGCGCAATGGCCCAGTTGTGCGGGGTGCAGAGGTAGAGCGTGTTGTCGATCTTGAGCGGCGTGACCTGATAGGTAGTTTCACCGACATCTTCTGGCAGCTTCACGTCGCCCGTCTGGTATTGCCACGCGACTTGAAGACTTCCGACATTCTCGACATTGATCTGGTCGAGCGGCGAATAGCGCTGGCCCAGCGCAGTGCGGCCATATTGATGCCATTCGCCAGCGGGGACCGAATTGTCATTTCCCGCCTCGGCAACACGCTCCTCGGGCAATTGGCCCTTAATGCCGATTGTGTCGGAGAGCATCGAATAGGCGGCGACCGCAACCGCAAGCAGCATCGCGACGCCAAGCGCCACAGTCGGCATGGCGCCAGCGCCTGGAGAGGCCAGAGGCCGCCGGACCCAGGGCGTCAGCAGCCATAGGCCGAGAAGGACAATGATGCCGCCACGCGGCGCAAGCTGCCACCAGTCAAACCCGACTTCCCACACCGCCCAGGCCAACGCGCCAATCACGAACACGGCGTAGAGCAAGAGGGCCATCTCGCGCCGTCGATATAACAGACCGGCCACCACCAGCATCACCAAGCCGGCGATCAGATAGAAGAGGCTGCCCCCAAGCAGCACCAGCCAGATCCCTCCCCCGACCAGAGCGATACCGAGGAGGAAGAGAAGTCCGATTGTGATTTTGATGGCCATGTCATTTCCCGTTGCAGCGGTGACGCGCAAACGCGCGGCCGTCATTGGTCTTGGTCGATGGCATGTGGCGAAGGCGCCCCCGGGCGGTCCGGGTTTCC
The DNA here is from genome assembly GCF_016124105.1 of Aquamicrobium zhengzhouense. Lineage (GTDB taxonomy): Bacteria > Pseudomonadota > Alphaproteobacteria > Rhizobiales > Rhizobiaceae > Aerobium > Aerobium zhengzhouense. Next base: position 120,240 of record NZ_JADGMQ010000007.1, on the reverse strand, counting down.
TCCGTCAGACGTGAAGAAAAAGATCGCAAGGGCGACGACAGCGATTGCGACTAACCAAACTGCGGTTCTGGAAGACATGTCAGGCCGCCTCGATGCGTGGTTCGAGGCTTAACCTTTGAGCCGGCGGCTTTGTTCCCGCCTGATCCAACTTAAGGATGTAGACGGCGCAAATTTTCGCGGAGTAAATGTATCCGTCAGTCTTGCTGACTTTGCAGATAGGCAATGACGCGTCCGCGTTGGCGCTCATCAAGCCCCCAAAAGACCATCTTGGTGCCCGGCACCGTTTCTTTCGGCGCGGCCAGGAAGACATCGAGGGTTTCCGGCGACCATTCAATGCCGGCCTCACGCATGGCGGGAGAGTAATCGAAACCCTCCATAGAGCCTGACTGCCGGCCAAAAAGCTGATGCAGCGTCGGCCCGGCGCGGTGATCATTTTCTTTTATCGAGTGGCAGCCGAGGCATTGATTGCGAAAAACGCGTTCACCGGCGCGTATCTGCGCCGGATCGCTTTGCGCAGGCAAAACCGCGGCAAGAAAAAGTGCGCTGGCAGATAAAGCCAGTAGGATGCGCGGCATGATCAGAAGCACTGAAGATCGGCTTCAACCTGCGCGCGACGGAAAGACTGCACTTCGTCCTCAAGCGCGCGCGAGGTGCGGAACATCAAGGCAAGTTCCCCTCGCCCTTCCCTCATCCGCATGATGGTCTCGATCCGCTCATAGGTCTCGTAAGGGATGCGCTCGGCGATGTAATCCAGGCTGCAGGAGCATTTCTGCATCACCAGATAGTCTTTGCCGTTCACCGCCATGCAGGCAACGACATAGTCGACGCGCGCTACCGTTGGGTAGTCATTGGTAGCGGCCATGGCCCCTGGGGTTCCCGAGGCAACGCCGAGAAATCCGGCAATGGCAACAAGCGTCGCATGGCGTCGAAGCCAGTCTCTCATCAAGCCAATCTCCTCCCGCTGGCAAACTGCCCCAAGAAAGTCTCGAGAGGCATCCTCCTTCGCGTCGCGAAAGATTGGCACCAACACCGTGTTGAAACAACGTTTTAGACTGCCTCTGGCACCAAAGTATTACGCAAGGAGTGTTGACCGTGCACCGCCCGCGCCCACTAATGAGACCTATGGTGAGTATGCTCACCGCCGCTCGTAGATGAGCTGAACAGCTGTGGAGGAGATTGTCATGGCTTGGTCCGCACCCAAAATTGCAGAATATGCATGCGGCATGGAAATTTGCCGTTACGTTCCTGCCGAAGAGGATCCGCTGTTCTAACAGCGTGAACGCAACGACTTAATTTTACGCCTGAGAAAACACGTATCCAATGCGCGCTGTCGTGCTTGGCGCGGCAGCGGGCGGCGGCTTTCCGCAATGGAATTGCGGTTGCCGCAACTGCTGCGCTGTCCGCCAGAAACTTCCTGGGTTTGTTCCGCGGTCGCAGTCCTCGATTGCCGTGACCGGCGATGGTCGCCATTGGGCGATCCTCAACGCCTCACCTGACATCCGCGACCAGATCAATCAAACCCCTGCCCTGCACCCGACCGGGTTGCGGGAAAGTCCGATCTCGTCGGTTCTGGTGACGAATGGCGATCTCGATCACGTCGCGGGGCTGCTGATCCTGCGCGAAAAACAGCCCTTTCGCCTTCACTTGACCGCCGGGATAGCCTCCATTCTGGACGAAAATCCCATCTTCCGGGTTCTCGATCCGCAGTTTGTCGAGCGAAGATCCGTTCAGGTCAACGAAGAATTCGAGTTGGCTCAAGGCCTGCGTGCCGTGATGTTCCCGGTTCCCGGCAAGGTGCCGCTCTATGCGGAAGATGGTGAGGTGGCGACGGATGTCGAGGGCGAGCAGACAGTCGGCGTCGAACTGAAAAGCGATAGCGGAACGATGTTCTACATTCCGGGCTGCGCGAAGATGACCCCGGCGCTCGCCGAGCGGGTCCGCGGTGCCTCACTCGTCTTCTTCGACGGCTCGTTCTGGTCACAGGACGAATTGAAAGAGAACGGCGTCGGCACCAAGACCAGCGCCCGCATGGGACATATGGTGATCGGCGGACCAGACGGATCGCTTGAGGCGTTCCGGGACCTTGACGTGAAACGGAAGATCTACGTGCACATCAACAACACCAATCCTATCCTTGATCCTGCTTCCGGCGCGTTCCGGGCTGTGAACGAGGCAGGTTGGGAAGTCGCCGTCGATCAGATGGAGGTAAGGCTATGACCGGGGGCGGGGTGGCGCATAGCCGTGACGAATTCGAAAAGCGGCTGCGGCGAATAGGCGAAGAGCGTTATCACGACAAGCATCCCTTCCATCATATGCTCCATTCAGGCCAGTGCACTCCCGATCAGGTCCAGGCCTGGGTGCTGAACCGCTTCGTTTACCAGGCGCATATCCCGATGAAGGATGCGGCCCTGATGTCGCGCTGCGACGATCCGGTCCTGCGCCGCATCTGGCGCTCGCGGATCGAGGATCACGATGGATCGGAGGAAGCGCCGGGCGGCATTGAGCGCTGGCTGCGCCTCGCAACAGCCGTCGGGCTGGATCGCGACTATGTCGCTTCGATGCAAGGCGCACTGCCCGCATCGCGCTTTGCGGTCGAGGCTTATGTCCGCTTTGTGCGCGATCGCACGCTCCTTGAGGCGATCGCGTCGTCGCTCACTGAACTGTTTGCGCCCAAGATCCACTCCGAGCGGATCGAGGGATTGCTCCAGCACTACGATTTTGCCGACGAAAACAGCCTCAGCTATTTCCGCAACCGGCTGGTTGAGGCACCAAAAGATGTGGCCTTTGGCCTGCAATATGTTCTCGACCATGCGGATACACGCGAAAAACAGGACGCCGCAGCCGCCGCACTGACCTTCAAGACTGATGTTCTATGGGCTCAGCTTGACGCGCTTCACAGCGCTTATGTCGAGCCAGGCCGCATCCCGCCGGGCGCATGGCGGCCAGGCGAAGGCATGGCAAAATGACCACCGCCATCACGCCATCGGCCCGACCAAGGCTCCTTAGCGGCGTGCGGACCCATTTTGACAAGGCTCGTGATCGGTGGGTTCTGCTTGCACCTGAACGGGCGCTCGAACTCGACGCGATCGCGATGCATATTCTTGCAGAAGTTGACGGCCAGACATCGTTGGAGAACGTGATTTCGGCTCTTGCAGCGAAGTTCGCGGCACCCAGGGAGCAGATTGAGCAGGACGTACGAGCCTTCTTCCTTTCTCTGGAGGACCGCCGGTTGATGGAGTTCGTCTGATGAACGCTGTGCCGCAGAACACATCACCCTTGCTTCCAATCGCAATGCTCGCAGAGCTGACATATCGCTGTCCGCTGGCCTGCCCCTATTGCTCGAACCCGCTTTCAATGAGCGGACGCAGTTCGGAATTGCCGACCGAGATCTGGGTCGATGTGTTTCGACAGGCAGCGGAACTTGGCATCTTGCACCTTCATCTATCCGGCGGCGAACCGGCCTCGCGGCGTGATCTGGAAGAACTTGTCTCGGCAGCCGGCGAGCATGGGCTCTACAGCAATCTGATCACGTCGGGTGTCGGCCTGACGGAGCAGCGGCTGGGTGAATTGAAACGGCGTGGCCTCGATCACGTCCAGCTTTCCATTCAAGGCGTGGACCATGCGACCGCCGACAAGTTCTCCGGCTACAAGAACAGCCTCGCGCGCAAGCTCGCGGTTGCCGAATGGGTGGCCCGCCTCGACATACCGCTGACGCTCAATGCCGTGATGCACCGGCAGAATCTTGATCGGCTGGAAGACACCATTGAACTTGCCGTGCAACTCGGCGCGCGACGCCTTGAAGTGGCGACGGTGCAGTTTCATGGCTGGGCCGAGCAGAACCGCGGCGCGCTGATGCCGACACGCGAGCAGGTGCGGCAAGCCGGCGAGATCGTTCGCGCCGCGCGTGAACGCCTGCGCGGCATTCTGGTCATCGATTATGTGCCGGCAGATTATTATGCCCGCTTCCCCAAGGCCTGCATGGGAGGATGGGGCGCAACCAGCATGAATGTTGCGCCGGATGGTGCGGTTCTGCCGTGCCATGCCGCACATACGATCCCGGGGCTCGTATTCGAGAACGTCCAGGAGCGCAGCTTGCGCGATATCTGGGAGGCGAGCGAGTCCTTCAATGCGTTTCGCGGAAATGAGTGGATGCAGGAGCCCTGCCGCTCCTGCGAGCGCAAGCATGTCGACTTCGGAGGATGCCGCTGTCAGGCGATGGCGCTGGCAGGCGATGCGCGGGCGACCGACCCTGCCTGCTCGCTATCGCCCCTGCATCTCGATCTGGTCGCTGCGGCAGAGCGTGATGCGGCCTCGCAAGAAACCGAACTGGTCTACCGCAAGCTGACAAGCCCTGCCTGAACGGTTCAGGCCTCGGTCGTTCGCTTTCGTGCCATCATCCCGCGCGCCGGATTGTAACCCAATATGGCAAGAGCGAGGAGTATCGCTGTCACGCCAAGTGTGACGGCGACGGCGTGAACGTTCACTTGGCCGTAGAACGAGAACCGGATCATCTCGACCGCATAGGTGAACGGATTGAACGTTGCGAGTTGAGCCAGCAGCGGCGATCCTTCCTTGATCCGCCAGATCGGGTAGAGCGCGGACGACAGGAAGAACATCGGGAAGATGACGAAGTTCATCACGCCCGCGAAGTTTTCCAGCTGCTTGATCAGGGATGACAGCAGCAGGCCCATCGAGCCCAGCATCAGGCCGGTCAGGAACAGGGCAGGCAGCAAAAGCAAGGCGTTTCCATAGGGCAGCCTGATGCCGTAAGCCCAGGCGAGGAAAAGAAACGCATAGACCTGCACGATTGAGACCAGCGTGCTTGCAGCAAGGCGGCTCAAAAGCAGGAACCAGCGAGGTAACGGACTGACCAGCAAAACGCGCATGCTTCCCAATTCGCGGTCATAAACCATGGAAAGCGAACTCTGCATGCCGTTGAAAAGCTGGATCATACCGATCAGGCCCGGCACGATGTAAATCTCGTAGAGAATGTAGGTTTTGTAGGGCGGCGAGATTGCCACACCGAGCGCCATGCGAAAGCCGGCCGCAAAGACGATCAGCCAGACGAGAGGCCGCACGAGCGCCGCAATGAAACGGCCGCGCTGGTGAACGAAGCGCAGTAGCTCGCGATAGACGATCCCGAGAAAGCATCGCAAATATGCTGCCGCACTCATTGTCTGCCTTCCGTCAGAGCTTGAAAAGTCCCGCCCAATGAGGCCGAACCAGCCGCAGCGGTGACCGTCGCGACATCGCCATGGGCGCGTATCTTGCCACGGTGAAGGATGATGACCGTATCCCTATCTTCCACCTCATCAATAAGGTGGGTTGCCCATAGAACCGCGACACCCTGCTCTTCGCAAAGGCTGTGTGTGTGATCCACCAGAACCCTGCGGCTCGCAATATCAAGGCCGACCGTCGGCTCATCTAGAAGCAGGAGGGCTGGCTCGTGCAACAGCGCACGGGCAATCTCGATCCGGCGCCTCTGGCCTCCGGAAAGCTGGCGGACCCTTGCTCGGACCTGATCCTGCATTCCGACGCGAAGCAGCTTCTCCTCCATTCGTTCCGCTGCCGTGCGTCGTGACAGGCCATGCAGGGCCGCGTGGTAGAGAAGGTTTTGCCGGACAGTCAGATCAAGATCGAGGGTCGGCTGCTGGAAAACAACGCCAAGCCGTGACAAAGCCGCCCCCGGCGCGGCCCGTACTTCCGCGCCATTGATGCTGATTTTGCCGACACGGCTGTCGTAAAGCCGCGTGATCAATGAAAACAGCGTCGTCTTGCCGGCACCATTTGGCCCCAGCAAGACAGTGAATTCACCCGGTTCGATCTTGAAGCTCACATCCTCCAAAACCGGCTTGCCGGAATAGCTGAATGTGAGACCCTCGACGCAGAGCGCCGAGGGTGTTGGGGACGCTGGGATCACTCGACGACGATCACCCCCCACGGGAAGCGGCCGACCGGGATCGAAACCTGCGGCTCGTTTGTCTCAACATCGATCACCGTCACGTCGCCACTGACGCCGTTCGTCGTGAACAGGCGTTTCTCGGCGGTATCGAGCGCGAGGTGCCAGACGCGCTGACCGACGAGGACGTAGTCGAGCACCTCGTAGGTTTCCTGATCAACCACGGCAACGCGGTTCGAAGGCCCGAGCGCCACATAGGCGCGCTTGCCGTCGGAAGACAGCTCCACGCCCACCGCCTGAACGGACTCGCGTGTCACGCCAGGCACGTCAAAGTTGATCGTGTGCTTGATCTCGAACTTGTCCATGTCGATGACCGAAACCGTCGCGCCGATCTCGGAGGAGACCCAGACCTCGCTGCCATCATGCTTGAACTCGGCATGACGCGGACGGGCATCGACGAGGACGTTCTGCGTCACACGCATTTCTTCGGTGTCGATGAAATGCGCCATGTTAGTCGTCTCGGTGGTGTTGACGACCCAGCGCCCGTCCGGGCTAATGCCGATGCCTTCCGGCTCGACCCCGACCGGAATTTCGGTCACGCGGGTGCGCTTTTCATAGTCGATGACGGTGACGATGTTATCGTCCTCGTTGGAGATATAGATGTAAGGCCGGTTCGGATCGACGCGGATCACCTCCGGATCTGGACCGGAGCTGAGGGTCTGCACCAGTTCGTGCGTCGCAATGTCGATCATATCGACCGCTTCGTCATCACCGCCTGCAACGAACAGGTACTTCTTGTCGTTGCTGAGCGCCATGGCGCGAGGCCGACGGCTGACATTGATCGTATCAACCACCTCAAGGCTGTCGCCATCAATGACCGAGACAGTGTTGTCCTGTTCGTTGGAAACGAAGATCTTCTCCGCATGCGCTGGAACCGCCATCGCCAACACAAGGGCGCCGATCAAGGCCGTCGCTGTTTTCAACCTGTAGGCCATCAATAATCCTCCCAAAAAATCGATTAGTTCTTGCAACCGGTCTCGGCTTCGTCATCACCCAGCGTGTCCAGCAACGTTCGGGGGTGCAAAAAGCCTTCCTGTGGGGACACAGAGACAACCATGCGCGGGCCTGCAACAAGGATCGGCTGGCGTAGCTGGCGATCCCACGACCGGAACGTGACGGGTTCACCCATATAGGCGCCGAGCTGGAAGCTCTCGCCCTTGAGATAGTCGAGCATCGGCCCTTCCTCGACAGAACCCGCGCGTGTCGCCGCCTCTCCAAGAGAGCGTACGGCCACCCATGCCGCATAGTCGACTGGCGACATCCATCGGTTGGCACGCCGCTCAAAGCGGCGGTGAAGTTGTACCGCCCCCCAAGATTCATGGGCGCGATGCCAAGCCGCCGCCGTCAGTCCTTGCGTGCCGCCGACCGGGCGCGGCACCCATGTCTGATGCGGGATGTACTCGCCGAAATAGTCGGTCTCATCGATCACCAGAAGGATGTCGTGATCCTCGAGGTCCTGGAGGAAGACCGGCACTTCACGCTGGATCGCATGGAAGCCGCCTTCCGAGCGGCGCGCTAGCGGTGTGTGTGGCCACTTTTTCTCACTGACAATCTCGGCTCCGAAACGCTCGGCAGATTGCTTCAATGCTTCGGCACCCTGCTCGTCCTCTGGCGTATTGCCAACGACGAGCGCCCAGCGAGTCCACCGCTTGTAGATGAGGAACTGGGCCAGCGCGTCCGTCAGCATCCGGCGGCTCGCAACGGTGTGGTAAAGGTTCGCCCGGCATTCCTCATTGCGCAGGACATTATCTGGTGCTGCAACGTTGAACACCGTGGCATCGCCTGCCGCGTCGAGAAGCGTGTTCAGCTTTTCGCGTGGCAGCGCGCTCAGTATCCACTTGACGTCACCGTTCACGAGTTCGACGGCGGCAGCGGCAACGTCGCCATCACGCGGCAGGATTTTTTCCTCGAGGATGAACTCCTGGCCCATGAAGGTGCCAGTCGCGTTGTTATCCTCGATCGCAAGACGGGCACCCGCAAGACCGTCATCTTCCGCAACGACATCAAGCAGCGAAACAGGCTCCTGCCCGTCAGGTTCAAGCCCGATGAAGCCGATGCGCACCTGATCGTTGGCTGCTGCCAATGCCGTCGCCATCAGAAGCCCTGCAGCCGTCCCGACAAGTCGGCTGCAGACATTTGATGAAAAAAACCGGCGTTCTCGCGACTGTTCGTGAGAATCGTTCAAATACATGGTTCGCGCTCCTCACCCGCGCCGCCTTTCGGCGGCACGCACGCATCAATGCAAAGCTGGAATTATTCGACGATGATCTTGCCGACCATGCCGCGCGATTCCATGCCGCGTACCTTGAACTCGTAAGTTCCAGGACGGACCATAACGAAGAACAGTTCCGCTTCGCCTTCATCCTCGAACTCGATCTCATCGAGACTGGAGGTCTTGATCTCGGCATCACCGACTTCGATCTTGCGGATCCAGATATTGCGGAAGAACTCAGGCGCCACCACGCCGTATTCAAAGTCTGCTGCTGCCTTCAGAACCCAGCGATAACCCTGACCGACCTTGAGCCGGTACTCCTTCGGCTCCATGTAGAAGTCGTTGTCTTCCGATCCGAGAACCAGAGGTTCAAGGCGTTCAAGGCCGTGATAGGCCGGGTCAAGGGTCTGCGCCTGAGCTGCAATGCCTCCGCTGACCAAAAGGCCGACCGCCAAGGTCGCTGCTTTGAAAATCCGCATGCATTCCTCCTTGTTGCTTTCGTTCTAAAAATTCTGGCGCCGATCAAAACCACCAGCATTTGATCACTTCTTGGCAGGCTGCATCGCCCGAACCAGACGGCTCAGCCGCTCTTCCAAAAGGTAAGGCTGTTCACATAGCGCCCGCAGCGAAGCCTGGCGGCTGTCGAACAGCCGCTTCTCCCAGAAAATCTCCTGCTCAAGCCGGGCGATCTTTTCGGCATCCTCAGCACTGCGCGCTGCTTCCAGATCGTCCACGATGGTGCCGATCGCCTCGAGCTGCCGGACCTGGCCGCGGGAATAGCTCCTGATCTTGTCGATGGTGCGCGTTCGCTCCGTGCTGATCTTCTCGAAGAGGCCGGAAAACAGCATCGTTAGCCGAGTATCCTTTTCCTCCTCCGGCATCTGCTGCGCAAACGCGGACACGCGCGCGAGCGCATCTTCCTGCGAGGTCGCACGCGCTACGGCGAAGCGGACCAGCGGGCCAATCTCGCTGTCGCTCCACCACTTCTTGTCGAGGGAGTCGATTGCCGGGCCCCGCCAGATGGCGCTTGCGGAAAGCTCGGGGACAAGCCGTTGCACACATGGCCAATCCGGCGGCCCTCCAGCCGCTCTTTGTGCAAGCGCCGCACCCGGCGCAGCGATCGAGAAGATCGCGACGCCGGCAAATATCCAATTACGCATGCTCATTCGAACCTCCCCTAGCCCTTGCCATCATCGCTGGAGGCCTGAATGAAATTGCCTCGCTCATCGAGCAACGGCACTTCATACTCATGTAGAATATCGTTGATTTCGTTCTGGTACCGGCTGATGAAATCGTTGATCCAGTCTTTCCACTGGGGCTCGTTTCGCCGGATGCCCATCGTGATACGATAGTCCAGACGCGCATCGCCGGCCTCGGCAGGCGCGATCGAATAGACCTTGAGAGGCGGATCCTGACGTGCCGCGAAATAACCGGCGATCGGTCCCCAGATCACCGCGGCATCCGTTTCCCCTGCTGCAACGTCCTTGATCGCGTCGCGGACGGGGTGGACGGTTCGCGTATCTGTGTGAGCACGGTAGAGCTCGATGTTCGCGCCGGACCTACGCAGCGGCATCATGGCTGGCGTGTCATGCACCACGCCGACCCTCAGCCCGCGAAAGCCGTCATCCTTGAGGCTGTTCGGCTCGAAGGTGGAATCTGCAGGGAGCACGACGGAGTAAGTCGAGCGGTAGTAGGAATTTGTGTTCTGAACCAGCCCATACCCCGCGACAATGCCGATGATCACGTCGCAGATCCGCAATTCAAGCGTATTGCGGACAAAGCCCATGACCTGGGGAGCCCAGACATAAGTCAGCGGAAGATCAAGATCTTCAGCCATCAGTTCGGCGATCTTGTTTTCGAACCCCTCGCCGGCCTGATTTGAAAAGGGAAGGTTGTTTCCGTCCGCGCAGACCCGCAAAGCACCGCGCTCTATCAACTCGGGCGGGTTGGCGCTCGCTGCCGACAACATGCCGATCGAAATTGCAGCGAAACCACACAGTAAGATTTTCGTTCTGAAAAAGCTCATGTCAGCGCCAACTCCTACCCGTATTTTCCTCGTCTCAACGAGCCCCCCGCTGACAGGGAACCGCAGCGAGATCATCAGCCCTTCTTGTCTGCCGCCGCTTCTCCATTGTCGGCGTCAAGCGCACGTGGCCGCCCTCGACCCAGACCGCCTTCGGCGCGCGCGCCAAGATAGTTCCACAGATCTTCAATGTGGCTCATCACGCGCATGTCTTCGCCAAAGGATGGCATCACCATTCCCGGCTGCAAGGAGCGGCCACCGGCGATGGTCTGCGCAAAATCTTCGAAAGTGCGGCGCTGGACAGCCCTCACAAGGCTTGGGGCAAAACTGGAGCCGAGACCGTCCGGGCCGTGGCAGGCCATGCATGAGCCGCCATAAATGTTGTAACCCGTCAGGGTGCTCTCATCGACTTTCTTGCCGTCTACAACCGTGTAATTGAACTTGCTTTCGGCGCTGTCTTCTTCCTGAGCAGCGGCGAAATTGATGCCGATGGCCAGCGCTGAGAATATAGCGACGCCAAACAGGGCGGTTTTTTTCATACTTTGGGCTTTCATCGAAAACTGTTCGCAGTGTCACGAAATGGCCGAAGGCAGGCCGCATGAAGCGGCCTGCCTGGCTTTCGGTTTAGCTTTCCGGAAGAGCAAAGAGCGTGAGAACGCCACCGAGATTGGTGTAGTCGGACAGCTGCCCGAAGACGCCAACCGCGCCGAGACCTTCGTCGGACTCCGTCAGGCCAGCGGCCAGACCGATACCTGCCCAGCCTCCGACGCCCGAGAGAACGCCGATATACTGACGGCCTTCATGCTGGAACGTGTTGACGTTGCCGATGACGCCCGACGGGGTCTTGAAGCTCCAAAGCTCCTTGCCAGTTTCCTGGTCGACTGCCTTCACGTAGCCTTCGAGCGTTCCGTAGAAGGCAACGTCGCCACCCGTGGTCAGCGCACCACTCCAAACTGCGAACGGCTCGTCGATCTCCCAGACGGTCTTCATCTCGACCGGATCCCAGGCAATGAAGCTGCCCAGACCGCCATGGCCGCCCAACTCAGTCGGAGACGGATGCATGGCCAGGGTCGCGCCGACGTAAGGCTGACCGGCAACATATTCGACTTCCCATGGCTCATAGTCCATGCAGATGCGGTTGATGCCGGCGTAGATCAGACCCGTCTTCTGCGAATAGGAAGATGGCTGCATGTTCTTGGCACCCATCGCGGTCGGGCAGATGCCAGTGGTGTTTACGTCTACGCCCTGAGTGAAGGTGCTGAACTTCGGATCAAGCACCGGACGACCGGTCTCAAGATCATAGCTCGTCGCCCAGTTGGTCTCCGGAGCAAACTTCTCGATCTTGATCGGCACGCCCGTTTCACGATCGATCAGGAATGCGAAGCCGGTGCGGTCGATGATGTGGAGCGCCTTGCGCTGCTCACCGTCGATCTCCAGATCAACGAGGACGTTTTCGTTGACGCCGTCATAGTCCCACTCGTCAAACGGAACCTTCTGGTAGACCCACTTGACCTGGCCGGTATCTGCGTCACGGGCCATCACCGAAATCGACCACAGATTGTCGGCAGGTTTCCCGTCGACCGCGCGCTGCGCCGGGTTCCAGCTGCCCGGGTTACCGGTCCCATAATAGATCAGGTTCAGATCCGGGTCATAGGTGATCCAGCCCCATGGGGCGCCACCACCCAGCTTCCACTCGCCTTCAGGCCAGGTGGACACGCCCTTGTCGGCTTCGCCAATCGGCTTGCCCATCATCGTGGTGGTGTTCGGATCGAGCAGCACCTCGGAGTCCGGGCCCTGTGAATAGCCGCGCCATTCCATTTCGCCGGTTTCAATGTTGTACGCGGTCATGTGCGCACGCACGCCATATTCACCGCCGGAGATGCCGACGATGACCTTGTCACCAACGACGAGCGGAGACATGGTCTGGGTTTCGCCAATGGTGTGATCGGCGTTCTGAACGCTCCAGAGAACCTCGCCATTGTCCGCGTTGAGCGCAACGAGTTCGCCAGCCGCCTGTGCAATGAAGATCTTGCCGTCAGCGTAGGCGACACCGCGGTTGACGGTATCACAGCACATCACCGCAATTGCGCGCGGGTCCTGATCCGGCTCGTACTTCCACAGCATGCGCCCGGTGTCGATATCGAGCGCAAAAACCTTGTTCGGGAACGGCGTATGAATGAAGATGCGGCCATCGCCGATGTAGAGCGGGCCGCCTTCGTGACCGCGCAGCACGCCGGTCGAAAACTGCCAGGCGACCTGAAGGTTACCGACGTTGTCCTTGTTGATTTGATCGAGCTCGCTGTATCGCTGGCCCTGGTAATTGCCGAGCTGCGTCGGCCAAAGATCAGGATTTTTCTGCAGTTCCAGCAGACCGTCATTTGCATAGGCGCAGGTCGCAGCGAGCAATCCTGCCGTAGCAGAAAGCACGGTAGAAAATTTCATTTCTCATCCTCCCAAGACGCTGACCTTCAGAAGCCGATCGGAGAGGCTGTCGGCGCGTAGGACCAGCCAAGTCGTGCGCAAAAAGGTGTACGCGGCGAAAGACTGACGCTGCAGGAAGTGGTTGTCGATAGCACCTTGGTACAACGCGCGAGCATAGATCCTGTCGTTCCGCCCGTCGCGCATGTATTCGCAGCGCAGCATTTTATATTGCGGCGCATCATTAATCGATTTTAATAGCCCGCACCGAAATATTTCGGTTCGTGTTGCGCGTTTCGTCTCGATTGATATGATCGACGACGGGGGAATACATCATTGTTAATTGGGAGGTAGGGCATTGTTGGTGCTGATTGTCGACGATCACCCGATTGTCTGTTCAGCCCTGGAAGCGACGCTGACGAACGCGCTCTCGTGCCGGGTGATGTATGCACATTCTGCGGCGGAAGCGCTCAAGACTGTCGAGCTGCTGCCAGACATCGATCTTGTCCTTCTGGATCTGAAGCTTCCCGACGTCGAAGGCTTCGACGGGCTTTCCCAGCTGCGTAAGCAGGCTCCGAAGCTGCCCATCCTCGTCATTTCCGGCCTGGAAGACGGAAGGATCGTTCAGTTCGTGCGCGGCTATGGCGCTATGGGCTTCATCAGCAAAAAGGCGAGCGCGGCAGAGGTCATCAATGCGGTGCGCAAGGTGCTGGCTGGTGATACAGCGTTCCCGGAAATGCCGGACGACGGATCAGCGCACGACAGTAACCGGGTACCAAAGCTCATCTGTCGTCTGACGCCGCAACAGCTGACCGTTCTTTCAATGCTTGGCGAAGGCAAGCTCAACAAGCAGATCGCCTATGAGCTTTCGATCAGCGAATCGACGGTAAAGGCGCATGTCTCGGCGATCCTTGGCAAGCTGGAGGTATCGTCGCGCACCCAAGCCGTGCTGATCGCGCAAGGCGGCATGTTCAACAACGCGCCGCACTTCGCCGCCGCAGAGTAAGGCCCGCTCAAAGCTCCAGATGAAGGAGATAGGCGCGCAACTGTGCCGGCTTTAGCGGCTTTGAGAAGTACTCGATGTTGTTGGCCTTGGCGCGCTCCTGAATCTCTCGCGACTGCTCTGCAGTTACCAGGGCCGCCGGTATGTCCATCTTCAGATCGTTCCGCAGGCGCACAACCGCGTCGATGCCATCGACATCTTCATCCAGATGAAGATCGGCGATGATCATCTTCGGCATGATCCCGGTCCCGAGGACAGCACCGAGCATTCTGGAATAGGAGGGAGCAACGATACTGCGGTGGCGCCACTGATCGAAAAGCATGCCCATTGCCCCCGCAACGGCTTCGTCGTTCTCCAGAATCAGCATGTAACGATCATCGCCCGGCGTGGTGGCGAGCCTGACAGGGGCATCGTCATTTGCGCCGTCCAGAGCGTTCCAGCGCGTGTGAAGCTGGCCCGACGGCACCGAAAGGATGAACCTTGATCCGCGCCCAACGGCGGAATGAACCGAAAGCTTGCAGCCCAGCAATGAGGCAGCCCGCCTGGCCGTCGCCAACCCGAGGCCGAGCCCCGGTGGCTGGACACCGGTTGGCTGTCGCAACCTGCGGAATTCTTCGAAGACCACGGCCTGATCTTCAATGGCGATGCCCGGACCGTTGTCGATGATCTCGACGGTAATTCCAGCCTTCCGATGGCGCACGCCGACGAGAACCCGCCCTCCCCGGTCGGAATATTTGATCGCATTGCTGAGAAGGTTCTGAACGATGCTGCGCAGCAGCCGCGTGTCGGAATAGATCGATACCGATGAAGGCACGACGCGAAGCTCGACGCCCTTCTGGCGCGCCTGTGCTGAAAATTCGGTCTGCAGGGTGTCGAAGAGATCTCCCAGCGAGACCAGCGACAGCTTGGTGCGATAGCCGCCGGCGTCCATCTTCGAGATCTCGAGCAGCGCATTCAGCAGCGTTTCGATCGAAGCAAACGACTTGGCGATGTTATCGATCAGCTCCCGGCCGCCCGGTTCGACATAGGGCGACGTTTCAAGCGCCGACAGATACAGCCGTGCGGAGTTCAGTGGCTGGAGAAGGTCGTGGCTCGCAGCGGCGAGGAAGCGCGTCTTGCTGAGATTCGCCGCTTCCGCCGTTGCCCGCATCCGCTCAAGGTCCGCCGTCGTTTCACGATGTCGGCGAACCTCGTCCTGCAGCACACCGTTCAGCTTGAGCAGCTGTTGTGTCCGCTGCTCGACGTGGATTTCGAGCTGCTCCTTGCTCTGTTCCAAGAGGCGCGCGGCGCGCAATTGCTTGGAAACGTCGGTCATCGTCACGACGAAGCCGTCATGGGGCATGTCGCGGAAGTTGAGGACAACGCAGCGATCGCCGGGGAAAATCAGTTCGACGCGCAATGGCGTGCGGCTGTTCTTGTCGCTGATCCAGCTGCGGACTTCCTGACGCAACTTGGCCGGCAGGGCAGCGCGCTGCGCCCAGACCTTTCGCAAAAGCTCGCCAACGCTCTGGCCGGGCTGCACCTCGAAATAGGGCACCTTCAACAGCGTTGCCGCCTGCGAATTCCAGGTGACCAGCCGCGATTGCTGGTCAAACACCGCAACGCCGTGGGCAACGCTCGCCACCGTGCGCGCCAGAAGGCCGGCAGGCCCGCTCATCCCTTCAAGCTGGCTTTCCTCCAGCCGCTTGAAGTGGGTGATGTCGCTCACGGTCGTTACATGGCCGCCATCATCGGTGCGCCGGTCGCTGATCTGGATCCAGCGACCGTCGCTCAGCATCTGCTGGAACTGGCCATTTTCGCGGCCATGCAGTTCCTGGCGCATGGCAATCCACGCTTCAGGGTCTGTGACGGCTTCCGCAATCACACCGGTTTCCGCGGCTGCGCGGATCAGATCCGCAAACCGTGTGCCCGAATGCAGCAGAAGCCCGAGCTCCGGGAAGATGGCCCGGTAGTGCCGGTTGCACAGGACGATCCGGTCTTCAGCGTCGTAGAGGATGAAGCCTTCTGCGATCGCATCCACGGCTTGCTGGAGCTGGCGGCGGGCGATCTTGGCCTCGCTCACCGCCCGGGCGAGCTTCTTGATGCGCCGCTCCACGCCGGTCTCGACGTCGATGACGGGCTGCACCAGCATATAGCCTGCGCGACCGAGGTCGTTCTCGCCGTCCGCGCGTTGCATCAGCGCGTCGCGGATGGTGCGCAGCTTGTGGTTCTCGCGTTGCAGCGCCTCAAGCTGCTGGGATAACCCTAATTCGTCTCTTCCATCGAATGACGCGGTCATCATGCGCGTCCAATCGCTAGGCCGGTCAGTGTCTGGCTGAGGTGCAGAAACTGGAATTGCTCTCCGTAGGTGCTGAAGCCAACCATGCCGTATCGATCAAATATGTCCAGAAGATCGGGCTTGATGCCCCGGCGTTCGGCTTCAAGCCGTCTGAGGATGCAGTCGAAGCAGACGACCCCTTCAAGTCCGCCCAGCCGCTCGTTGAGGCGGTCCATGTTCTCAATGAGATTGTCTCGCATGTCCTCGGGCTCGGCCAGGGTGAGCACGCTGCCTGTGTCGATGGCGCAGTAGAAGTGCAGCGCTCCCTGCGCATCGACCTTCTGGACAGCGCGGATGTGGTAGTCGCCGCCTATTCGCACGAGAAGCGGATGTCCGGCATAAACCTCGGGGGTGAGTTCAGAAACTGGAATGCCGATCAGTCGGGCATATTCCTCCGCCGCCGGCTCCGCATCCAGCGTCTGAACTACGCGCAGTTCCGGATCTGCCGACGTTACCACCACCCGACGCGCGGTCGGCCGAAAATGCTCGATCTTGAAGACCTCGATCCGGCGACGCGAGGCGCCTATCGCCACAAGGGCAGCACCTTCAAGGACCGCGCCGCGGTAAAAGATCTGGGTCGCATCGAAGTTGAGATTGTCGCCCGCCGATGCGCCAAAGATCGGCACTTCCTCAAGTGCCGTATAGGCGCTCGCGGCCACCTGCTCTTCGCGGCGCGCAAGGCCGTCGAGGAGGAGCATGGCAAAAAAGTTCTCCTGCTCCGGCTCGCTCTTGCGCAATAGCTGAAGATAGGCGTTCTCGATCGCTTCACGCGCATCCACCGCTGAGAACTCATGCAGGTCTGTCAGAAGGCAGGTTTCAAAGCTGAACTCCTCGCTGTCGAAAGCGATGAGAACTGCACCTTCGGCATGGTAAAGCTCGGGGGCAAGGCTTCCCGCTGTGGTGCAGCCGACGAGGATGGCGTTTGGATAGGCCGCCGCAAGCGGCTTGACGATCTCGTCGGCGGGCAGGTGGGATGAGACGAAGACGGCCAGGAGCGAGGGATTGTCGCAACCGGCAATGCCCGACATCAGATCCTTCAAAATCTGTGAAGGTTCGCTTGCGGCAGACCACCCTCGCGCCAGGACTGCTGGTCTGGTGGCAGTACCCTCATCTGCATCGGACATGCCCGTTACTTTCAACATCACTGCGATCGCAACCCTCAGAAGCTCGCCTGGCTCATCCGCCTATGATCGAAAGACCCGAATGCCGGGGGATCAGCCCGTCATCCTCGGCGTGATTAAGCCCTGCGAGCGAACTGGACCCGCCGGTCAATCCGCCGAAAGCGTATGAAGATAGGCAATGATATCCGCCATGCGCTTGTCATCCCGAATTCCGGCGAAAGCCATCTTCGTTCCGGCGATCTTGTCGCGGGGTTTGGCCAGGAACTCCGCCATGGTTGCATCGTCCCAAGTCAGCCCTGAATCGCGCATGGCCGGCGAATAATCGTAGCCCTCGGCGGCCCCGGCGGGCTTGCCCATGATGGCGTGCAGCGAAGGCCCGACCCGATGCTTGCCCTCGTCAATGCTGTGGCAGGCGACACACTGCGCGAATGCTCGCTTTCCCTTCGCGGGATCACCTTCCGCGTGCACTCCGCCGGTCAAGAACATGATCCCCACTGCAGCGGATACAAACGTACGAATGCGCATAATTCCTCCTCGTCGCCAAGCTCGCGGCAAATAACCGCCTGCTACAGCAGTTCTTGCAAATCCTCATAAGACTCAAAATTCGACAAAAGTGCCAGTCGAGGAGACGCCAACATTTTGAGCTCATGCGACGTAAGTTCAATTTAACCCGAACGCGGCCAGTGGAATGATCCTGCTGTAGCCATCTAGTCCATGAGTTACGTCACCGATTGATCGGAGGGATCAGACATGACTGTACTGGCCAAAGGCGGATGTCGATGCGATACAAATCCTGTTCGTTTCAGTTACAACAAGGCTCCGGCTGAAGTTCATTATTGCCTGTGCACGGACTGCACCGATATTTCGGGTGGCGCCGTTGCCCTGATTGCCGTGGTCGAGCGAAGCGCGTTCACGATTACCCAGGGCGAAGACAAGATCGCCAATTATGATACCAAGCCAACCTGCCACCGCCGCTTCTGCCAAGATTGCGGCTGTCACATGTTCCTCTATGTAGATGCTTTCCCCGATCACCTGCTGATCCACGTTCCGACACTGGATCGAGATAGCGATGTTGGCGTGAAGCCGGATCGCTGGGTGTTCGTCAATTCGAAGCATCCGCTTGTGACAATTCCGGATGATGGACTGCCTCGCCATCCGGGCTGGGCCGCCAGCGGCGATCCCGTCGCGGCCTGACAAGACGCGCTCCCGAGCCAAGACCACGGGGCCGACGAGATTTTAGCGGTGCATCCGCTTGATCCGTCGGCCCCCGCGCAGAGCATCCTTCAATGGTACTATTCCCCCGAGGAGCTGCCACAAATAGAGTGGCGGAAAGGCTCGTGCATGATACGGGATCAGGGGAGGATACGATGCGCCTGAAACTCTTTGTTGGGGCCATAGCGCTTACAGCCCTTATGACGGCTTCCGTTGCCGCGGCTGAAAGAACCATCCGAATCGGCATACTTCAATTTGGCACCGCCAGTTGGGAGCTGGATACGATCCAGCGCAACAAGCTCGATCAAAAGCATGACATCGAGCTGGACATTGTTCCCTTGGCTGGCACCCAGGCGACGACCATTGCGCTTCAGTCCGGCGAAGTTGACCTGATCGTCTCCGATTGGCTCTGGGTGTCGCGCCAGCGTGCCGAAGGCCAGGATTTCACGTTCGTGCCCTTCTCCTCATCAGTCGGCGCAATCATGGTGCCGGCAGATTCCGACATCGCTGCACTTGGCGATCTGCGCGGCAAAAAGATTGCCGTTGCGGGCGGTCCGCTCGACAAGGGCTGGCTGCTGCTGCGCGGCCTCGCCGAGCGGGAATACGATCTGGATCTGAGCGGCGAAAACGAGGTGCTGTTCGGTGCTCCCCCGCTTCTCGTGCAAAAAGCACTGCAAGGGGAAGTCGACGCAATCCTGAACTACTGGCATCACAGCGCGCGGCTTGAAGCGGCCGGTTTCAAGCGCATAATCGACTCCAATGAGGGTGCGATCGCTCTCGGCGCGAAAGGTCCGATATCGGCCATCGGCTACGTTTTCGACGAGAAATGGGCGGACGCCAACAAGGATCTCGCCATTTCCTTCTTCGAGGCAGCACGGGACGCCAAGGAGATCCTCGCAACCTCCGATGAGGAATGGGAGCAGTTGCGCGAGATGACCGGCGCCGAAAACGATGCCGAGCTTGCCGCTTTGCGCGACCGGTTTCGCGAGGGCATTCCCACGCGCCCGCTAAGTGAAGAGGTCGAGGACACCGCTACGGTTTATGCGCTTCTGGCGGAGCTCGGTGGCGAGGAGCTGGTCGGGCCGTCAAAGACGATGGCACCTGGAACGTTCTGGACGGTTCTTGTCGACGGCTTCTGACCGTGCGCACAAAACTGTCGTCCCAGTCGCGGGTTTATCTCCCGGTCCTGTCGACCCTCGGCTTCCTGTTGATCTGGGCGCTGGCTGCATTTCTGGCGGATTCAAGGACCGTTCCGAGCCCCCTCGCCGTTGCAAGCTTCATTGTTTCGGAAGCTTCATCCGGACCGCTTTTTCATCATCTCGGCGCGACCCTTGCCAGGGTTCTCGCTGCCTTCATCATTGCCATGTTGATTGGCTCGGCCATTGGCATCGCCATGGGCCGCAGCCGCAGCGCCAACCAATTGCTTGACCCCTGGCTAGTGCTCACGATCAACATGCCAGCCTTGGTGATGATCGTCCTTTGCTACATCTGGATCGGCCTGACCGAGACAGCCGCCATCACTGCCGTTGCCCTGAACAAGATCCCGAATGTCGTCGTGACGCTTCGCGAAGGGGCAAGGTCGCTTGACCCGAAGCTGATGGAGATGGCGCAAGTCTTCCGGTTTTCCCGCTTTCGTGTCGCGTGGAATGTCGTCTTGCCGCAATTGCAGCCCTATCTTGCCGCCGCAGGCCGCTCCGGGCTCGCGCTCATCTGGAAGATCGTCCTGGTGGTCGAGTTTTTGGGGCGGTCGAACGGCGTCGGCTTCCAGATCCACCTTTATTTCCAACTCTTCAATGTGACGGCGATCCTTGGATACGCCTTCGCATTCGTGATCGTCATGCTCGTGATCGAGTACGCAATGGTGCAGCCTCTTGAAAACCGTCTTAACATCTGGCGCAAGCGGCCTGCTTGACCTCAAGATCAGCAGCAAATCCTTCACGTCAGCCGATGGCCGGACGACGGAGGTGCTGCGCGACGTCACATTCAACCTCGCGGCGGGATCCTTCACCTGCCTCATCGGCCCGTCCGGCATCGGCAAGACGACAACATTGCGCATCCTGATGGGCCTTGAGCGCGATTTCGAGGGCTGGGTGAATATTGGTAACGGAGAGAAGCGCATCGCGGCGGTGTTCCAGGAGCCAAGGCTGCTGCCTTGGCAGACGGTGGAACAAAACATCACCCTTGCTCTGCCAAAGGGGGAGCAGGCTGACGATCTAACCGGACTTTTGACGACGCTGGGTCTAGAAACAATCACGCAGCGCTATCCCGGCGAACTGTCGCTGGGCATGGAGCGGCGGGTGGCGCTTGCGCGTGCTTTCGCGGTGAAGCCGTCGATCCTTTTTCTGGACGAGCCGTTCGTTTCGCTCGACGAGCATACGGCGAGCCGCCTGCGCAACCAGCTGCTTCAGCTTTGCGAAGCTCACAAAGTGACGGTCCTCATGGTCACGCATAATGTCCGCGAGGCCGCGCAGATGGCTGACCGGTTGCTGCTGATGAACGGGCAGCCGGCTCGCGTCATTGCCGAGGTGGACGTACCGCTCCCGCGAAGCCAGCGAACTGCAAGCGCGATCACGCCCTTCATCGAGGAGATGAGCAGAAGATACCCCGAGACGATCCAGAGCTAGGCGACCTCAGCCTGCCCACGCCTCATCAACCTTTGAAATCTCATTTCGCAGTTTTTGGATCAACCAGCTGGTGGCAGGCCCCGGCGCGTAAGAGTTGCGACGCAACACATAGATCGGATATTCCGCCGCTTTATACGCATCAAGATCAAGGGCAACCAGCCGCCCCGAGGAAAGGTCCTCACGAACGAGGGAGATGGGCAGGCCGCCCCAGCCGAGCCCGCCTCGGATAAGCTGATGCTTGGTCGCAATGTCGCCGACGCGCCATGTCCTGTAGGAATGAACGTTAAAGTCGCGGCCTTTGGTCAGACCACTTGAATCCATCACGACAATCTGAACTTCTTCACGCACATCCCTGATCGTCAATGGGCGTCCGAGCTTTACCAGCGGATGGTCTCCGGCCGCGACCGGCACCATGACGGATTCGCCGATCTTCTCGGAAAAAACCCGGTCGTCCTGGAGGAGCAGCGATCCGCTGAAGCCAACATCCGCCAAGCCATTGCGCACCCAGTCATTCACCATGCCAAGTTCGCCAACGGTCAAATTCAGCGAGACCGACGGGAAGCTTTCGCGAAAGGCGCGCAGCGTAACGACCACCGCGTCGGATGGCACCATGACGCTGATGGCGAGCGAGATTTCCGCTTCGACGCCGCTCTTGATGCTGTTCACCTTTGCCCGCAACGCTTCAAGGTCGGCGATCAGGCGACGTGCATCCGTCAGCAGCGCCTCACCCGCCTGCGTCAGCTTTGGCTGGCGCGCACCCTTGCGGTCGAAGAGCTCCACCTGAAGCTGGGCTTCAAGGTTGGCAATCGTATAGCTGATCACTGATTGCGCGCGGTTGAGGGCGCGGGCAGCGGAGGAAAAGCTGCCGGTTTCCGCCACCTTCAGAAAGACCTGAAGCTGGTCGAGGGTCGGATTTGCGTCCAATCAATCCATCCAGATTTTCGATATAATCCTTCGATCTTTTACAGGTTTTCCTGATGGATCACCACGACTATCTAGGGCTGGTCGGGGGCCCTGCCCCCTCCCCAATTCAAGGAAGTACCCATGTCCTCCATCTTGCTCATCACCTCCAGCCCCCGTGGCAATGAGTCGGTCTCCACCAAGGTCGCGACCGACCTTGCCGAGAGCCTGAAGTCGAACAGCGGCGCGTCAATCGTTCACCGCGATCTTGGCAAGTCACCGATCCGCCATCTCGACGAAGTCACCACCGCAGCTATTCGCAAGCCTGCAGAAGAGCGCACCAACGAAGAACAGGCTGCTGCCGAACATTCCGACCTTCTGGTCTCAGAGTTGCTGGCAGCTGACACGGTTATCATCGGCACCGGCCTCATCAACTTCAACATCTACTCCACGCTGAAAAGCTGGATCGACAATGTGGCGCGCGCCGGCCAGACGTTCCGCTACACTGAAGAAGGTCCGATCGGACTGGCAAGCGGCAAGAAGGTCTACCTCATCGTTGCTGCCGGCGGCATCTACTCCAGCGGCGCTGCGACCAGCATGGACCACGCCGTGCCCTATCTGAAGACCGTCCTCGGCTTCATGGGCATGACCGACATCGAAGTCATCTATGTCGAAGGCATCGCCTTTGGGGCCGAGGCAGCGGAAAAGGCCATCGCCGCAGCCCAGCAGCGCACCAAAGAATTGGCTCTGGCCGCTTAATTCATTAGCCAGCGATTGCTGCCGCTTTGTCCCAGGCGGCAGCGATCGACAGAAGATTCAGCTCCAGGAACCCTCCTGAACGCTGATCTTTCAGGGCGCGTTTATATCTTCGCCCCGACGCGCGGCTTCGATCGTGGCGACATCGATCTTCTTCATGTCCATCATCGCATCGAAGGCGCGCTTTGCCTCGTCACCTCCAGCCGCCATTGCCTCAGTCAGTGCGCGCGGTGTGATCTGCCAGGAAATTCCCCATCTATCCTTGCACCAGCCACACACACTTTCCTCGCCACCATTGTTGACGATCGCGTTCCAGTAGCGATCCGTTTCCTCCTGATCGTCGGTTGCGATCTGGAACGAGACGGCCTCGCTGTGCTTGAAGATGGGACCGCCGTTTAGGCCGATGCAGGGAATGCCGGCGACGGTGAATTCGACCGTCAGCACCTCGCCTGCCTTTCCCGCCGGAAAGTCGCTCGGCGCGCGGTGGACCGCACCTAGAGAACTGTCAGGAAACGTACTGACATAGAAGCGGGCCGCCGCTTCAGCTTCCTTGTCGAACCACAGGCATATGGTGTTCTTGGCTGTTTTCATCGCACCGTTTCCTTCTTGATCAGGATCGATAGCGAAGCGCGCAACGTTTTCGCGCCGGCGCCTGCACATTTCTAAAGCGCAGATGGCAGGCGCATGTTCCCGGCGTCGACCGGATTACGTCGGAGTTCAGAGCGCTCGTCAGCGGATGTGACGTCTCCCGGATGCGTCAGCTTGAGAGCGCGTAGATGGCGATATCGACCATGTCGCGTCTCACCATTCCCCAGTCCTCGAACGAGGTTTTTGCGATCGGCTGATGCACGATCTTTGCCACCCCATAATGGCGTTCATCTTTCTCGATCGACGCGTAGAGAGAACCCACCGCTTCGGCGGGGCCTTCCAGAATCTGGCAGATCCGCTGGCCGTCGATAGCGAGCAAGCCGGTGATAGTGTTCGCCTTGTTGAAACGGGCCGCATCAGCAACCATCGCATCAATTTCGGCAGCGGGCAGTACGGTGCGCAGGGTCGAGACGTAGCTCAGTCGAATCAAGTTGTCGTGCATGGGAAAGCCCTTGTGGATTGGCACAGTTCGCACACACAGAAGCAATGCGAAAGGGCTGATCAGCAATGTACTGATATGAAAGTAGCTGTTCCTTGCCTTTCCGGCGGCAATACAAAGGCCCGAACAGAAAAGCTGCCGGTGGCGTTTGCCTCAGATTGCGGGAGGAACATTCCGCCGCCCCTGCGGTTCGACCTCGGAACATCATGTTCAACACGAGATCGGACGTTAGATGAATTTTCAGGATCTGAGCGGTCGACGAACGGTACTTCTGGCCGGCGGAGCGGGCTTTCTAGGCTCCCACTTTTGCGAGGCGCTTCTTGACCGAGGGGACCGCGTCATCTGCGTCGACAGTTTCCTCACCGGCTCGCGCAACAACATCATCAGCTTCGCCAATCATCCGCGCTTTCGCCTGGTACGGCACGACATATGCGAGGTTCTGGAAGTCGAAGAGCCTTTGGATGATGTGATCAATCTGGCCTGCGCCGCATCGCCTCCCCGCTATCAGGCAGATCCGATCCACACCATGATGACCAGCGTGCTCGGCACGCGCAATCTGCTGGATCTGGCGCAGCGGCACGACGCCCGCTTCTTGCAGGCTTCAACCAGCGAGGTCTATGGCGACCCTGAGGTTCATCCGCAGAAGGAAACCTATCTCGGGCACGTCAACTGCACCGGTCCACGCGCCTGCTATGATGAGGGCAAGCGGGCGGCGGAAGCACTTTGCTTCGACTATCTGCGGCTAGGTCGCGTCGATGCGCGGATCGTGCGCATCTTCAACACTTACGGGCCGCGCATGCAGGCCGATGATGGCCGTATCGTCTCCAATCTCGTGAACCAGGCCCTCAACGGTGAAGCGCTTACAATCTATGGCGATGGGGAGCAGACGCGCTCCTTCTGCTATGTCAGCGACCTGATCGAGGGCATGATCCGCCTCCTGCGCATCTCGGAAAATCCGGGTCACCCGGTCAATCTTGGCAATCCGCGTGAGTTCACCATCAACGAACTGGTCAAACTGGTCGCGCGTTACACCGAGCGGAATGTCTCGATCGTCCATATGCCGCTGCCTCAGGACGATCCTCGCATGCGTCGGCCTGACATTACGCGCGCTGTAGAGCTCCTTGGTTGGGAGCCGCAGGTGCATCTGGAGCAAGGCCTGCCGCAGACAATCAACTGGTTTCGGCAGGCAAGCGAAGTCGCGTAGGCGTTACGCGATGCGTTTCTGCAAACCTCGCTCGTCCAGCAGGGCGTCGATAGCAGCAGTGAGTTCGCGCGCACGCCCTTCCCCTGTATGCGTTGCAAGAACGATGCTGCGCGCGGTTTCGGCAATTTCCCTGCTGCGCTCTGCGGAGGTGCGCTGGAGTACGTCGACCACCTGATCGGCCCTGTCGGCAATGAGGATTGCATCACCGTCGGGAAGCAATTCGTCCAGCCCATCCCACCGGTCGCTGATGATCGGTACGCCGCACGCTGCCGCCTCGAACAGCCGGACGCTGGGCGAGTGCCCAAGCTCGATCATGTCGGCACGGGTGACGTTCAGCGTGAAGCGCTGGCGGCTATAGAAGGATGCGTGTTGCGAAGGAGGCAGATGCTCTATCCGCTCCACATTATCGGGCCATTCAATGTCGTCCGGATATTGAGGACCGGCGACAACGAAATTCAGATGCGGCAATTGCCGGGCTGGCTCGAGCAGCAGACGTTCAAGGGCAGGCTGCCGGTCCGGAGTGTAGGTTCCAAGATAGCCAAGATCCCAATGAACCGCGTCGCCCGTTGCAGAATAATGTGCCGGGTCCACCGAGCAATAGAGAGGAACAGCCTTTGCTGCCCCAAAATCTCGCTCCAGTTGCTGAAGGGCGCGCCCGCCAGCGAAGGAAAAGTAGAGATCGAACATTGAAACCTGCCGCCGCGCGAGGAACTCCTCATCCCCTCGCGAAAGCTTTGCAAGCGTCACGGGCGTGTCAATGTCGTAGAAGCCGAAGATGTCGGGCTTCTCGGCAGCGATCATGTCAATGATCATCACGCCTTCCGGAACATATGAACCGACGATCACGGCATCGGCATCCTGGTGTGCCGACAGAAGGCGGCGCAACTCATCAACGTCGCGGTACAGCGTCAGTGTGCAAAAATCCGGATGAGGCAGGTCGCGATGGGCCGCATACCACTCAACGTCGCGCTCGAGGAACACGACCTCATGCCCCAGCGCCCTCAGACCCTTGATCAAGGCACGGTAGGTGGTCGCGTGACCATTTCCCCAGGACGATGACAGGGACAGCCCGACAAAGACGAGCTTGAGGCGCTTTCTCATCCGACGGCCACCTCCCGCTCTTTTTCGAAGAAGCGACGAAAGATCGTGTCAGCCTTCTCTGCCCGCTGCTCATAGGTGTGTTCACGACGCACGCGTTCGAGCGCCTTTTGGCCGACAGCTCGCGCAATATCTGGCGTTAGACCTTGCAGAATGTCCGCAACATCCTTGCCATCTCGCGCTGCGAACACTTCTTCCCCATCCTTCAGAAACAGGTCTAGCCCAACCCAGTCATCCGTGATGAGGCAGGCTCCTGCGCCAGCCGCTTCAAAGACGCGGGTAGCAGGAGAAAAGCCGTTCCTCGCCATGCTTTCGCGGTTGATATTGAGCACCGCCAGCGGCGAGACGTTGAACGCGTTGTGATCCACCGTTCGAACGTGGCCAACCAGATGCACATTGCGCGGCATAACCTTGTCGCCCCATCCCGAGCCACCAAGCAGGAATGCTTTCTGCGGCGCAGCGCGAGCGGCTTCGAAGAAAAACTCATCGACCCGTGCCTCGCGGTCGGGAAGGCGGTTTCCGAGGAAGGAAAGGTCGGCATTGAAACGTGCAGTGGGTGGCACAGGGTGATGCGTATCCGGGTCGAGCGCATTGTAGATTGGGATGCAGTCGCGCGCCCCGAACGCCCGATATCCTTCAATGACCGGTTCACCACCGCCATAGGTCAGGACCATGTCGATCTGACGCAAATCCGTATGAAGCTGATGGTCAGGTTCTGCAGCCAGTTGCTGCAAGGTTGCCGGGGCATCGACATCCCAGAAGATGCGCGCGGCACCCGGCCGCGCATTGCCATAGACGAGGCGGCGGATCGTATCGTCCTCAAAACCTATGCCGCTGGCAACAACCACGATATCTGCGTCAGCCGCATGGCGGGTCACTGCCTGAACAGCCGCTGAGGTTCCGGGATAAACCACCACACGGCACCAGTCCGGCTCATCCATGTCGCGGTTCTGCTGGCGCTCGTAAACGTCAGGCTCGTAGAAGGTAATGTGATAGCCGCGGCGCGACAGTGCATGCAGCAGGCCCCGATAATAGGTCGCCGCCCCGTTCCAATAGGAAGAAAGGAGGCTCGATCCATAGAAGGCGATCTTCATTCTGCAGCTTCCTTTGTTGCTGGGGATCGGGATGGCGGCTGCACCAAGCCGAGAGTTGCGAGGTGCCCCAAAAGCTCTTTCACCCGGTGGCGGCACGTGTGACGGGAAAGAACGGTCTCAAGCCCCGATGCCGCGATCTCCTGCGCGGCGGAAGGCTCATTGAGGAGCATCGCAAGTTGCGCTTCCATCTCACTTCCATTGTTCGCAACCAGAAAATCGGTGCCGGGTCGGAACAGGCTCTCGCTGTCGCGCCATGGCGCGGAAACAAGAGGAATGCTGCATGCGAGCGCTTCAAAGACGCGGATCGTGGGAATGCCGGGCAGAGATTCGACATAGGGCCGGCGCGGGATATGGACCGTTGCCCGGTACCTTGAGAACACCTTCGGCACCTCGGCATTGGCAACCCAGCTGCCGTAGGTGATCCCGGCATCCTTCAACGCTTCGAGGGCATCATCCGGGTAGCGGACGCCGTGGATCTTTGCTGTGAGGCCAAGTTTTTTGACCGGCTCGATCAGGAAATGGTTGATCTCGCGCGTCCGTTCGCCATCGCCCCAATTGCCGATCCAGACAAGGTCGCCCTCCTTCTCCGGATCCGCAAAGGGCCGGAAAAGAGCGGTGTCCGCCGCCTCGTGCCAGGTTACCACCTGACGCCCCCAGCCAGCCCGCAAATATTCTTCCCGCAGCGCCTCACCGAAGGCGAGAACCAGGTCATAATCTCTCAGATCAAACGCCGCGATCTCGGCATTGGCAGAGACCGCGCGGTGGTGCGTATCGTGGAATAGCAGCTTGAACCTGGCGCCCTGCCGTCTCATCAGCCCAATCCGTGCGGCAAGGGCGGGGTCGGTCCATTCATGCACAACAACGACATCGGCGTCAGCCAGAGCTGCGTCATGATCGAAATTCTCGGCGTAGGTGATCGCCTCAAGCTGCGGAAAGTCACCGGCAAAACGCTGCTCGGCTTCCCTGCCTTCATTTGCGACCAGATTGGCCCGGCTCCAGCTGTTCGCTGGTTCAAGCGCAACTGCCTGATGCCCTTCCGCGATCAATTCGCGCATAATCCCGCGCAGGAAATGCGCGTTGCCGTGGTTCCAGTCGGAGACGAGGGAGTGGGTATAGAAGACGAAACGCATCAGGCTCTCCTCGCCATCGGGCTTTTTGCCTCCGCCAGCAGATTCTCGTAAAGAGCCGCCATGGCGCCTGCTTGGCGCTCGGGGCTGTAGGTCAAGGAGCGCGCCAGAGCGCTGCGGCCCATCTCTTGGCGCAGCTCACGATCCCGAGAGAGCCGGGCAAGAACGGTTGCCAGCGCATCCGCGTCATGCGGATCGAAAAACAAAGCACACTCAGCCCATAATTCCCGGTAAGTCGGGATGTCAGCCAAAACGAGGGCTGCGCTTGCCCTCGCCCCTTCAAGGGCCAGAAGGCCGAACGGCTCGTAGATCGACGGCGAAACCACGATAGCCGCGCGCCGCAGCTTATCGATAAGCTCGACGTGGGAAAGCTCGCCCAGCTGGGTGACATTCGACAGGAAAACCTCTCCGCCCGAGGGGCTTCGCGTGCTTCCTGCAACCTTGATCTCCCATGGGCTCAGCGGCGCAGCCATATCGAGGATGCGGGCGTTCTTGCTCTCATCCCACCAGCGCCCTGCGGCAAAGGCATAGGGCTCTTTCGCCGCGCTGTTCAGATCACATGCCATCGCATTGTGAACGATCGACACCTCATCAATCTCGTAACAGGCACGAAGGAGAGCCGCATGGCTCGCGCTTGGGGAGATGATCGCGTCAGCCGCCTCAAACCCCTTCTGGTTGAGTGCCCTCTTCCACTGCCAATCGACAGGCAATGGCTCTGAACGCATTGCCTGCCACCAGGTCACGACACAGGAATGCGACACGGTGACAATCCGGCGACCTGACCGGATCTGCGCTGCCTGAGACGGCAGGTTCAGGTGAAGAAGGTCGATCTGATGCGTGTCGGCAAGCGTCTCAAGCACTTCCCCGACGCCACCGAGTTGATGCTCCGACTCTGCCATCCAGTCGAGCGGCTGCTTCTGCCAGACGATCTCACCGATGCATTCCGCCTCATGTCTTTGCGCAGGGCTCGGTTCGGGGCCGAAGCCGACGAACAGCGTTTCGTAATTCACGGCCTTGAGCGAAGCAGCGAGCTCCATTGCGTAGCGCCAGACGCCTCCGACTGCGTCGACAGTCATCAGAATACGACGTGGCCGGGCATCGATCATCATGCGCTCGCCCGCCCACGAAAATGTTCGGCGCTGCCCTCAAGGTCGCGGTGTTCCCGAAGCCACGCGGCAAGATCCGCCAGCCCTGCCTTCCAGCCGATCTTTGCCTGCCAGCCAATGCGCTCCCGCAGCTTGGTCGTATCAGCCACGAAGTAGGGTTGATCCCCTTGGCGCCAGTTGTCGAAGTTCAGCTTCGGGCGCTGGTTGGAGAGGACGCCGATCTGCTGCAACACCGTTTGGAGACTGACCGCGTTCCCCGGCCCTCCTCCCAGATTGAAAGCCTCGCCGTTCACATCCGCGATCCGGGCTCTCAGCATCCGATAAGCTGCGACCGCATCGTTGACGTGAAGGACATCGCGAACCTGCTTGCCGTCGCCATAGACGGTGATCGGTTCACCCTTCAGTGCCTGAATGAGGAAGTGGGCAACCCAGCCCTGATCTTCGGTGCCGAACTGGCGGGGCCCGTAGATACAGCTCATGCGAAGCACAGCAGAGCGCAGGCCAAAGGACCTTGAATAGTCGAGCACATATTGATCGGCGGTGCCCTTGGAGCAGCCATAGGGCGTGCAAAGATCAAGGGGGCGCGCCTCGCCGATTCCATGCTTGCGTGTAGCCTCGTCCGCCGGAATGTAGCGATCCTCGAGCTCGATCATCTCAAGGTCGTCGAGCGAGCCATAGACCTTGTTGGTCGAAGCGAAGATGAGGGGGGCAAGGCCTCCTGCGCGGCGCACGGCCTCGACCACGTTAAGTGTCCCACGCGCATTGACTTCAAAATCATCGATCGGCTGATCAAGGCTGGTCGTCACGGCGGTCTGCGCTGCAAGGTGAAACACCGAGGAAGCGTCGGCAAAGGCGGGCTCGATCATTGGAAGGTCGCGGATATCGGCAAGAAAGGGGTGGAGCCGGTCGCCGAACTCGTCCTTCAGCCATGCAAGGTTCTCGTGAACGCCGGGCCGTGAGAGATTATCGAGAATGATGACCTCTTCGCCATCAGCGAGAAGCGATGCTGCCAGATTGCTGCCGATGAAGCCCGCGCCTCCGGTGATCAGTGCAGGAGATGCGCCAGTGATGAGGCTGGGGGAGGCGATCTGAGAAAAGGCCTGAACTTCCTTGACCCCGCCGTCGATCAGGAGACGGGCGAGCAGCTTTTTGCGCCCGCCGGCTTCGACCGCGCCCAGATGATAATGCCTCGCGTCGAACCAGAAGCCTTCCTGCACGGGAACGTCATGCGGAACGTCGCGCCAGGAATACCAGTAGACGCGGTCGGCTGGCACGGCGAGCGCAGCCGCAAACCTTCTTGCCTGCTGGAACTCATCGTTGCGCCACGTTGAGTAGCCGGTTTCCGTGACCCATAATTCGGCATCCGGATTGTACTGGTCGAGGATCCTCCGCATTTCGCCAAGGTGGAGATCCCAGCCACCCCAGCTCCCCATTTCACTGTCCCAGGTTCCGGGAAAACCATGAAATCCGACCGCACCGCATTCGGCGAGGACGCCGCGTTCACCCATCAGATCGACCCAGTAAGGATCGAACGGGCAAGGACCACCCAGCACCGCGCGCCATCCGCGCTTCTTCACCCAATAGGCCGCCCCGCCTACCATCTCGCAAAAGAGGTTGAAGTCCGTGTCCTCTCGCCAGTCCCAATCGAGAAGATTGTTCGGCTCGTTCCACAGTTCAATATCCCGGAAGTGCTTCCCGTAACGCGTTAGGACGTGATCGATGAAATCGGCATAATCCTGCAGCCGCTGCGGTGCGCCGGAAGTCTTTCCCGTTCTCGACAGGGAGGGCGGTGTGTAATGAACACAGGGGAGGACTTCGAGGTTTTCCGCCAGCTTCGGCAGCAGCCAGTCGAACCATTCCTCGCCACCGGGCGAAAGATACTCCGCCCACGACAGATGCGTTCTCAGCCACGAGGCGCCGGATGCTACGATCTCGGGCAGGATCGCCTCGGTTCGTTCGTATTCTCCGGGGCGGAACCACTCGACGAAGCCGAAGCGCGGATTGTCGATCATGAGACCAATCCCCGCTCCTCAAGCTGGCGGCGCATTTCAGGGCCACGGTCGACGCTGCCCGCCTCGCGTACCCATGCGGCGAGTTCCCCAAGGCTTTGATCAAGCGGAAATTGCGGCTGGTAGCCGAGCAGTTCGCGAGCCTTCGAAATGTCGGCGAAGCAGTTTCGGATATCGCCCGCCCTCGCCTTCTGCAAAATTTCCGGCGCTATCTCCGAGACACCCATCGCCTCGGCGAGCAGGCGGGCGACCTCCTCAACCGACCATGAGACGCCACTTCCGATGTTGATGACATGGCCGGATGCCTGCGGCTTCTCCAGCGCCTGCCGGAACGCGCGGGCAACGTCTCGCACATGCACGAAATCGCGCCGCTGGCGGCCATCTTCGAAGATCATCGGGGCTTGGCCAGCGGCAAGGCGCGATGCGAAATTCGCCAGAACACCGGTGTAGGGGTTCGAGAGCGCCTGGCCCGGCCCGAACACATTGAAGAGCCGTAGCGCCACCGCCTCGCGGCGATAGGCTTCCGCAAAAATCAGCACCGAACGTTCCTGCGCATATTTTGTCAGCGCGTAGATGGAGGCAAGATCGACCGGCTTTTCCTCGTCGGTCGCAATCGGTGAGAGTGGATGTCCCTGAGAATCCAGAGGCTCCCAGGCGGAAGGTCCGAGACGGGAGAGGTTGCGCCGAACATTGTTATGCAGGCGTCCGCCCTGATCTTCGTAAAGACCCTCGCCGTACACGCTCATGGATGATGCAACGACGATCCGCTGGATTTGCGTTCGGGCGATTTCCTCCAGAAGTACCGCAGTTCCGAGATCGTTTGCGCCCACATAGCGGGCGATCTCGTACATGGATTGGCCGACACCAACTTCGGCTGCCAGATGGACCACCATGTCGATGCCATCAAGCGCCTGGCGCATCGCCATCGCATCGCGAACATCGCCGCGAAGAAGTTCTATTCTCGGGTCAATCGAGGCATCGCCTTGCCCGTGAACCTGTTCAACGAAACTGTCGAGGACACGGACCTGATAGCCGTTCTCGAGAAGTTCGCTGGTCACGTAGCGACCGATGAAACCACAGCCGCCGGTTACCAATACTCGTTTGTTCACGGATAGCTCCCGGGAGGGGTTGAAGAAGCCTCCGAACCAGACTTGCGTGGAATTGTTCCGGCTGGTCTGGGGCTTCTTCTTCATCTTGCGTGGGCGCGGTAGACCTGATCGAGAACCCGGGCCGTGCTCAGGTGCTGTTCAATTTGAGGATCAAAGCGGCTTCCGCTCGCCAATTGCCTTCCCCATTCAACAATGGTCCGGCCTCCCCAATCATCTGGCGGTCCGCACAAGACACGGCGCTCAGTGCCAACCAGATGCTCGGCCTGAAAATCGTAGAACGAACCGTTGATGTTGCGGAAGCGGGCAGCTCCCTTATCGCCATAGAAGGTGGCCGAGATATCCGCGTCCTGGCCGGCATTCAGGTTCCACGAACACGCGATGATCACCTCAGCGCCCGTCTTCAGCAAAAGCCGCACGGTCGCGTAGTCCTCGACGTCGTTCGGGCCTGCGATTTGCGCCTTGGCGTAAAGCCTGCCGCTGACAGTTCCGATTTCGGGAAAACCCAGGGCCCAGAGCGAGAGGTCGACAAGGTGGGTGCCGAGATCCATCAGACACCCGCCGCCTGCAAGCTGGCGGTCGTGAAACCATGCCTTGTCGGGGCCATAGGCGTTGTGGAACGTCAGGTCGGCAGCGAACACACGACCGATTTCGTTGCCTTGGATCAGGGTGCGGATTTCCTTCATCCCGCAGGTCTCGCGGTAGGAAAGATCGACGCCGAGAAGACGGTCCGCCCGGCGAGCCGCGTCGATAACCGCTTGAGCCTCTTTTTCCGAACGGCCCAGCGGCTTTTGGCAGAAGACGGCAAGACCTGCCTCGAGCGCGCTGATCGATTGCTCGGCATGAAGCGCACTTGGCGTTGCGATGACGATGCCATCAAGATCAGCCGCAAGCAGATCTTCAAGCGCCATCATCGGTGTCGCCTGCGGCGCTTCAATCAGCGCAGCTGCAACCATTTCCGGGTTGGGATCAGCGACGGCGCAAATTTCAACAAACCCCGAAGCTGATAGCGCTTGCAGGCGGTTCAGGCCGATCCAGCCCACGCCGAGAAAGCCGATCTTGGGAAGACGCGCTGCCGTGGTCATGAGATCGACACCGTTGCCTTGAGGAACCCGTCTTCGCGGTCTCGGGTCGCATTGAGCGCATCGCCCAGTCGCTCGAGCGGAAAACTGTGGGTCAACAGCGATCTGAGTTGAATGCGGCCATCCTCAACGGCCTGAATCGCTTCGCGAAGACCGCGATAATAGATGCGCTGATCTCGCTCATGGGCGTTGATCACGTCGATGCCGCGCCAGTTCCACTGCTGCATATCCACCATGCGGGGTCCGTCCTGATGGTACCCGGCGATGATGAGCCGGCCCCGTTCGCCAATGATGTCACCTGCAAGATCAAGCGGCACCTGCTTGCCAGTCGCTTCGATGACGCGGTCGAACATCTGGCCGGACAGGCGGTCGGCGATCTCCTCCCTCGTCCGATGCCGCTCTTCAAGGGCGAAGGTTTCGTGCGCCCCCATCCGCTGCGCCACCTTCAGCGAAAACTGGCGGCGGGAAATCGCGATCGTCTCTGCCCCTGCAAGGCTTGCAAGCCGTGTCAGAATTGCACCGAGAAATCCGATGCCGATGATCGCGACACGCTGGCCAGGCCGGATGGCGGCGCGCCGGAAAATATTCATCGCACATGCCAGTGGCTCGCCGGGAAACTCCGTCCCCTCAAGAAAACGCGGCAGCTTCATGACGGCTTCGGCGGGGCCGACATCGTATTGCGCATAGCTGCGGTAAAACAGGGTCGCGACTTCGTCGCCCTCGCGGATGCTGGGCACACCCTCTCCCACTGCATCAACGAAGCCCCACCCCTCATGTCCAAGATCGCCGGGCGCGGTTGGGAAACTCATCCATTCCGGGCCCGCCCACGGGCCGAGATTGGACGCACATACCCCGCAGCCCAACATCCTGACCCGAACTTGACCCGGTCCTGGCTCCGGCTTCGGCACCTCCTCGATCCGCACTTCGCCGGGGCCAGCGACGACAGCCGCCAGCATGAGTTCGGGCTTGGTGCAGTTCGTTCTTTGCCGATCCGGCAGCAGAATGGTCATCGTGTCTCCTGTCTCTGACGCTTTCGGGGAAGGCGCCCCTAACCGCAGACGGGATCATCTTGTTCCTCTGCAGCCTCAGGAACATGATCCGGAAGTGGTGGTTAGGGCGCGTCTGCAAAGGAGAACCAGATGCGCATAGCCATCGTCGGTGCGGGATATGTTGGACTCACAACCAGCGCGTGTCTGGTCAAGCTGGGGCACAAGGTGACGTGCTGCGACGCTCTGGAAGATCGCATTGAAAAATTGCGGCACGGGCGAGTGCCTATCTATGAACCGGGCCTTGAAGACCTGCTGAAAGAAGGGATCGCGAGCGGCGATCTGACCTTCACCTCCTGCGGCCGCGAATGCGTCGCGGATGCAGACGCGATCTTTCTCGCGGTGGGAACGCCAAGTCTTCCCAATGGCGACATTGATCTTGGCCAGTTGGAAAATGCCAGCCGCGGGATCGCACCGCATCTGAAAGGCGGTGCGGTGGTGATCGTGAAGTCGACTGTTACGGCGGGCACGTCTTCGCGCATCCGTGAGGTCATTGCCGAAACGCGGCGGTCCCTCGATTTCAGCGTGGCTTCCAATCCGGAATTCTTGCGTGAGGGAAGCGCGGTTGACGACTTCATGTGCCCGGACCGTATTGTCTTCGGCACCGATGATGCGCGCGCGGCGGCGATCATGCGCGAGATTTACGCTTCTCTGAGCGAACAGGGCGTGCCCATCCTCGCCACGACCACCACGAACGCCGAACTCATCAAGCACGCCGCTAATGCGTTTCTTGCCCTGAAGATCGGCTTTATCAACGAGGTCTCCGATCTATGCGAGCGCAGCGGCGGTGATGTTACCGCGGTGGCGCGCGGAATTGGCCTCGACAAGCGGATCGGGCAGAATTTCTTGACTCCGGGACCCGGCTTTGGTGGCTCCTGTTTTCCGAAGGACACACGCGCTTTTGCAGCAGCGGGGCGCCGCCACGGCACGCGTCAGGCATTGGTCGAACTTCTGATCGAACGGAACGAACTGCGCAAACGGCGTCTTGCCGAACGGATTGTGGCGGAGGCAGGCTTGCGGCGCGGATCGCGGGTCGCAGTGCTCGGACTGGCCTTCAAGGCAGGGACCGACGATGCGCGCGAATCTCCAGCGCTGCCAATCATCGAACATCTGCAGCGCGCGGGAGTGCACGTAACAGCACATGACCCGCAGGCCGGCGAAAACGCCCTACGTCAAAACCCCGCTATCGAACTTGCGCCAACGCCATACGAGGCAGTCCGTGGGGCGGATGCGCTGGTGGTGCTGACCGAGTGGGAAGATTATGCCGTGCTCGATATGGCACGTATCGCCGGAATGATGCGCGGGCGCTATCTGTTTGACTTCCGCAACGTGCTGCCGATCGACCAGAAGAACCGTCACAACTTCCATTGCATCCGTCTGGGGCGGCGAAGTTTTCGCCCGGGCGATGCAGCGCCTAGCGGATCAGGCGCAGCCTATGCCAGCCGCTCCGTCGCAGCTCCTCCAAGCTGAAGCTCAGGCTCGCCCTTCGGCACGAGCCTGAGATAAAATCCTGATCAGGATCAGAGAAGCTCGGCGCGAAGCTCGGCAGCGCTCTTTGGCGACAGAAGTCCCGGCGCGACATCGAATACCGTCACCGCACCGTACTGTCCCATCTTGTTGAGGCGGTAGACGGCGCGCGCATAGGCAACCAGCACGCTCGACGTGAATTCCGGGTTGCTGCCGAGGCGCAGCGCATATTCGATGACCTGGGTGTTGGCAGGGGAAGTGTTGCCGCTGCGAATGACAAAGCCGCCATGGACCATCGCATGATGATCGCGGGCAAGTTCTTCTGCGGTGATGAAGTTCACCGTCGTGTCATATTCATCGAAATAGTGAGGCATCGTCACGATGGCCTCACGCACCTTGTTGGCGTCGGCGCCCTCTTCAAGCACGACGAAGCATTCGCGCTTGTGCTTTTCGCGGGTGGTCAGCGTCGGCCTTGCGCCGCTGCGAACCTGATCGACGGCTTCCTTGACCGGGCGCGTATATTGGACCGCGCCCGCAACGCCCGGAACGCGGCGCACCGCATCCGAGTGCCCCTGACTGAGGCCGTCGCCCCAGAAGGTGTAAGTCGCACCGTCAGGCAAAAGCGCTTCGCCGATGACGCGGTTGATCGAGAACATGCCCGGATCCCAACCCGCGGAGATCAGCGCCGTTCGGTTGTTTGCCTTTGCCGGTTCGTCGACGGTGGCGAAATAATCCGGGATACGAGCATGGGTGTCGAAGCTGTCGACGGTGTTGTAGAGCGCTGCGTATTCCGGGCCCTGCTGCGGCAGGTCTTCCTTTGAGCCACCGCAAAGGATCAGCACGTCGATCGCATCGGTGTGGTCCTTGAGCGCGGCAATTTCATATACCGGAGTTGCCGCGTCCTGCGGCTTGATCTGTTCTGGCGGACGGCGGCTATAGATGCCGACCAGGCTCATATCCGGATTTTTAGCGATCGCAGCCTCTAAGCCGCGTCCAAGATTACCGTGTCCGGCAATGGCGATCCGGATCTGCTCTGCCATGTCGATTTCCCTAGATGATTGTCATGAGGTCGGGGTCATTTAGACCATCGCCGCATCGCTTGCCAGACCAGTTGGGGCGCCAAGTTGCCTCGGCGCCCCATCAAAATGATGCGTTCTGTACCGCCTACCACCTGTTGAACAGGAGATTCGGAAGCCAAAGAACAACCGCGGGGAAGAAGATCAGCACCAGCGCAACCACGCTGACCGCAAGGAAGAGCGGGATCGACTCCTTGGTGTACTCGCTCACCGGAACCTTGAGAATCGAGCACACCGCATACATTGCCGCGCCAACCGGGGGCGTGAAATTGCCGATCGTCGCCGCAACCACGAACACGACGCCAAAATGAACCGGATCGCCGCCAAGCTGCCGCACCAGTGGCAGGAAGATCGGGGTCAGCATGATGATCATCACGGTCGCATCGATGAAGAAGCCGCCAATCAGGATGAAGAGCACGATCAGGATCATGACGAAATTGAGGTTGTCCGTCAGGCCCAGAATAGATCCCGCAATCAAGTCTGGAATGCGTTCCAGAACAATGCCGTAGCTGAACATGGCCGACAGCACGATCAGGAACATCACCGCGCCGATGTCCGCGAGGCTTCCCTCAAGCGCTTCCATGAAGGGCTTGGCCTTCAGCTGGCGATAGACCGCAACGCCGATGAAGGCAGCATAGATGACCGCGAACGCGCCAATCTCGGAGGGTGTGAAGACACCCATGCGCAGGCCCGCCAGAAGAATGATGGGGAAGAGCAGCGCCCAGATGCCGCCCCTTAGCGCCGTTCCGACCTCAGCGACGGTAGCGCGCTTTTCGCGAGCAGCCGGATACCCGCGACGGCGCGAGATGACCGCGACGGTCGCGGCGAGCCCGACCCACAGAAGGATCGCAGTAACGAGACCTGCTGCGAAAAGGCGGCCAATCGAGACCTGCCCGATGGTTCCGTAGATGATGAAACCAAGCCCCGGAGGAATGATCGGCGTCAGAATTGACGAGAAGGACAGGACGCCCGCAGTGAAGCCGCGCGACATGCCGCGCTTGATCATCTCGCTGCCGAGCATACGGCTTTGCATCGCCGCATCCGCGATGGCCGAGCCGGAAACACCGCCCATGAGCACCGAAAGAGCAATTGAAACCTGAGCCAGACCACCTTTCAGGCGCCCCGCAATCACCGTCGCGAGATTGAGCAGCTGAGTGGTGATGCCGGACTTGTTCATCACATTGCCCGCCATGATGAAGAGCGGGATCGCGAGCAGCGCAAAGTTCTGAGTCTGCGACACTGTCTGCTGCGCAGGAATGGTGAACGGCAACTCCGGATGCTGCAGGAAGAAGATGATGCCGGAAATTCCGATGGCAAAAGCCACCGGCATGCCGATGATCAGGAATATCGTAAAAGCAATGGCGACGAGCAGCATGACTCAGCCTTCCTTAGCGACCGGCTGGCCGCCCGATTTCAAATCGTCAGCGATCTTTATGAGCGTCGTCAGCAGTAGGAAGAACGCGCCGACCGGAAGGCTCATGGAAATCCAGGAATAGCTGATCCACGGAATGCCCTGGAAAGCGCGCGCGCGGCTCACCCAGGAGACCCAAAGTCCTGCATAGATGATGTAGCCAAGGAACGCGCAGATCAGCACATAATTGACGTGTTTCAGGACGCGCTTGCTTTTGTCGGACAGACGCTCGGTGAAGAGATCTATCGACATCAGGCCATCGCGGCGCCAGGCGATGTCTGCGCACAAGAAGCAGGCCCAGGCAAACAGGCAGGTCGCAAAGTCGATGGTCCAGTTCTGCGGCATTGCCATCAATCGCGCGATGCCAGCGAAAAAGATCAGGCCGACCATGATGAGCAGGAACGTCGCGGCGACGACGGCCTCCACCTTGCCCAGCCGCCTGTGAAACTCGCGTATCATGGCGCTCCCACTTTCTTCCAAGCTCAAAAGATTAAAGCGCGGCGGCCCGTATGGACCACCGCGCTTCCCCGCCCAATTGGCTTTATTCTGCGTCTACAGCCGCTTTGGCTTCGGTGATGCCGAGGACCTCGTATGCGGTCTTTCCGGCTTCGCGGAAGGCGTCGAGATCAACGTCGCTGATCACTTCCATGCCCTTCGACTGCAGGTCAGCCTTGATCTCCTCGTTCATCTTGGCGATTTTCGCCGAGGTTGAGCGACCGGCTGCCTGGCACTCTTCAACAAGTGCTGTCTGCTGGTCTTGCGGCAGGCCGTTGAACCACTCCGAGGAAACAACCTGGAAGTTGATCAGCAGGATGTGCCCCGTCTCGTTGGCGTATTTCAGCACTTCGTAGAAGCGGCCGCCTGGAATGTTGGCGTAGACCAGTTCGACGCCGTCGATCGCCTGCTGCTGCAGCCCGGGATACATGTCACCGAAGGCCATTGCAGTCGGCGCTGCGCCAAGCGCGCGGACCGACTCCTGCCAGATCGGTGCCGGTGGGGTCCGGATGCGCAGACCTGACAGATCCTCTGGCGAGCGGATCGGCTT
Organism: Aquamicrobium zhengzhouense; assembly: GCF_016124105.1. Taxonomy (GTDB): domain Bacteria; phylum Pseudomonadota; class Alphaproteobacteria; order Rhizobiales; family Rhizobiaceae; genus Aerobium; species Aerobium zhengzhouense. The sequence goes on along the minus strand of NZ_JADGMQ010000007.1, from coordinate 80,737 downwards.
GTTGGTGAAGAAGTGGCGCTCGCCCTGAACCCAGTCGAAGCAGACCACCTTCAGGCCGTGCTGAGCTGCCAGCTCATCCTGCCATGCCTTCACAGTCGGGGAGTCGACGAGCTTCCACACGTCTTCCAGCGTCTCGGCGAAGTAAGGTCCGTTCATGACGGCCATGGCCGGCACATAGGAGCCGAGGCGAGCGGAGTCGGTGTTCTGGCCGATGTTCGCGCCCTGACGCATCTGCTCGATGATGTCTTCCTCAACACCGAGCTGGGCGCTGTGGAACACTTCGATCTTCAGCCCGCCATTGGTGCGCTCCTCGACGCGCTTGGCCCATTCGAGGAAGCCCTCGTGATACGGCTCGGACGGTCCGAGAACGTGGTTGAACCGCAGCGTGTTCTGCTGCGCGTTTGCGGCGGTGCCGCAAAGCAGTGCGGCAGCGAGAGCTGCAGCTGCCATTCCAATGCGTTTGCCCAGTTTCATAATTTCCTCCTGTCTTCCTTCACCTTCTGCCCTCGCCTCATGCGAAAGGCAGGCCCACTCCAAACCGGCCGGACAGCGTGCGGAACGACTGTTCGGTGACCGGATCAATCGGAATTCCCTTGATTGCGCGCAGGTCCGCTTCCGCCCATTCCCGATCGCCGGGAGCGAGCACTTTTTGCCCTTCTCGCGCCGGCGAGTTGCGCAGCGTGTCGACGTAGCGACGCATGCCGTCGTCAAAGTCCGTGCGGCTGATGAACGCTTCCGGGTTGATCGCCATGACGAATGCGCCAAGGTCGCGGGGCGTCGAAAAATCCGGCCCCGGCATCGGTGCGATATCGAATGAAAGCGTTGCACCCGAAAGAACGGCGCTGAAAATTTCGACAAGTCCGGCAAGGCCCGCACCCTTGAAGCCGAACGCGGCTCCCAGCGGAGCCAGCATGTCGGCCAGGGCCGGATCGGCGACGTCAATACCGCGACTATCCGAGGCCGTACCGTCTGGCAGCGAGAGGCCGAGGCTCTTGTAGAGTTGCACGCGGTTATAGGGGATGGCGCTGGTGGCCATATCGAGCAGCCACGGGCGCTCCCCTGCCAGCGGAACTGCGCACGAAATCGGATTGGTGCCGTGGAACCGCATCGCGCCGTCATGAAGGCGCACAAAACTGTCGGAGTTGCAGAAAGCAAGGCCGATGAACCCGGCCTTTGCAGCCTCGGTCGCGAACGCTCCGGCTGGACCGAAATGCGAGGAATTGCGGATGGCGACGGCGCCGATGCCGAACTTGCCGGCAAATTCCATGGCGTGATGCATGCCTTCATAGGCGGCCAGCGCGCCATGAGCCGCGTCGGCATCCAGCGTACCAACAGCACCGAGCTGTGCCGCGAAGCGGATCACCGGCTGCTTTTTGATCCGTCCACCTTCAAGCGCGGTGACGTAATGATCCAGGAGCCGCACGCCGTGGCTGTCAATGCCATGGCGCGACCCGTGCATCATCGCATCAGTGGCGGCGTTGGCAGTTGCTTCATCAGCGCCGCAGCCAACAAAAATCGCACGGCAGAACGCGTCAAGGGCAGCTGCGTCGACCCGGGTGGAGTTGACTTGATCGGTCAAAGTGTCTGGCCTCCATCGACCACAATTACGGTTCCGGTGGTGAAGGCTGATTCATCGCCAGCAAGGTAAAGGGCGGCAGCGGCCATCTCCTCGACGGTGCCGAGCCGCCCCATCGGCTGCCGCTCCACGAAGCTGCGGCGCGTGGTTTCCGGATCAGCTGTCGCCTGAATGCGCTCTTCAAGGGACGGCGAAAGAGTGGTTCCGGGTGCAAGTGCATTGACCCGTACGCCAGACTGGATCACGTCGCGCGCAACCGCTTTCGTCAGGCCAATGACAGCCGCCTTGCTCATGCCGTAGGCAGCGCGATTTGCAACGCCGGTGATCGACGAGGCGACTGAGGCGACGTTGATGATCGAACCTTTTTTGCGCTCGAGCATGCCGGGCAGGACCGCGCGGATCGTATGGTAGATGGAGGTAACGTTCTGGTCGAAGCTCTTCTGCCAGTCGTCCTCGCTTGCATCGAGAATGGTGCCGGAATGAACAAATCCGGCGCAGTTGAAGAGGATATCGACCTCGCTTGCCGCCTCGATTGCTTTGCGCACTCCCGCAGCGTCCGTCACGTCGAGCGCTATCGGCTGGATCGAAGGAGCGAGCTGCGGAAGATCAGCCATCTTGGAGAGGGTGCGGCTCGCAGCAACGACACTGGCTCCTTCCCTGGCAAAGGCAAGCGCAACCGCGCGACCAATGCCCTGACCGGCTCCGGTGACAAAGGCGCGCTTACCCGCAAGGCGACCTGTCATTCCAATCTCCCAATATCCAGATGACGATTCCGTCCTCTGTCTACACTATACCGTCTTTTGTGTACACTAGACACATGTGGCAGGATCGCGCAAGACGGATGTGGATAGTCGCCATTGCGCGCAATGGCTTTCGGCGGCATCTTCTCGCGGTCGATGGAGTAGGTCGTGCAGCGTGAAACTGTTGAAATGACTGGCGATGAGCCGGCTGAGCCCGGATCAACGCCGCGCCTTTACCAGCGCGTCTATTCGATCCTTTCACAAGAGATCGAAAACGGTGTGCTGACCCCTGACGATCCAATCACCGAAACTGGGATTGCCACCCGGTTTGGCATCAGCCGCGCGCCTGCCCGCCGCGCATTGTCCGAACTGGAGGCGTCCGGACATGTCGGCAGGAACGAAACGCGAGGCTACACGGCCAGAAGTGGCGGCTGGAAGGCTGCAGACACCACCAACGCCGCATCAGACCAGCTTTCAGACGACAAGCTCGTTTCGCTTCCCACATGGGAGCGCATCTACGGCGAGGTCGAAGCCGAACTCATCGCGCGCATCTCGTTCGCGACGTGGCGGGTCAATGAGGCGGAACTGGCTCGATACTACAAGGTGAGTCGGACGGTGGCGCGTGACGTCATTGGCAGGCTGCAACAAAGTGGCCTTGTACAAAAAGACGACCGTTCGCGTTGGTATGCGCCGGCGCTCGCAGCCGATCACGTCGGCGAACTTTACGAGCTGCGCTGGGTTCTTGAACCTGTCGCGCTTGAGAAGGCGGTTCCGAATCTGCCGGCAGACTTACTGCCACGTCTGCGTGACAATCTGGTGCGCGCAATCGCGATGGGCGATCAGATCGGCGGCGGAATACTGGATGCCCTCGAACATGATCTGCACAAGGAGTTGCTTGGCTATTGCGGCAACCGCGCGCTGATGCAGGCCATCACCTACCCGCAATCGCTGCTGGTTGCTCACCGCTTCCTCTATCGCTGGACAGCGCTCCTTTACGAACGCGAACCGTTCCTGCCCGAGCATCTGGACATCATTGATCGTCTAGCCGCAGGAAAGGTCGCGGAGGCGAAGTCGGTACTGGAGGCGCATCTGCGAATTTCACGCGAGCGCGCAATTGAGCGTATCGACCTGATTGCGCAAGGCGCGCTGCCCGATCCTTTGCCTTACCTCGACCAGATGGGCTGACCGTTTTAGGTCAGTGCGAGGGCGCAAAGAGGCGGTCACGCGAGCTGGCAAGGTGCGCTTGCATCAGCGCGCGTGCCTGATCGGAATCGCCATTCGCGATCGCATCGGTGATCGCAGTGTGCTCGACAAAGACATGTTCGAGGCCGTCCGCAGTCCGCCGCAGCGAAAGCCCGTGAAGACGCATGCCAACTGCAATATGCTCTTCAAGCGCCTGCATCGCCGTTACGAAGTACGGATTGGCCGAGGCCTGGGCGATCGACAGATGAAACATGAAATCCGCGTCCGCGCGGTGAGCCTGACGATTCGTCGCTTCGCGTAGAAGTTTGAGGGCCGCCCGGATCTTCTCCAGTGCGTCGGGGCTGCGGCGCTGCGCGGCCATTGCTGCCGCTTCCGGCTCGATGGTCAGGCGGAAATCAAAGCAATGCTGAAGATCAGCCAAATTCTCCATCTGACCGAAGCCAAGCGGCTCGCGGATGCCTTGTTCACGGACAAAGCTGCCAGCTCCCCGCCGCGAATATATCAGGCCCTGATCGCGCAGCCGTTGCAGTGCCTCGCGCACAACAGGGCGCGAGACCTGGAATTCGGCTGCAAGCGCGTGTTCGGTCGGCAGGCGCTCATCGACCGAATAAGCGCCGGACTTGATCGATTTCTGTATCCGCTCGAAGACAGTATCTGCGAGACTTCGCCGACCGGACAGACTTTCCGACATGCGTCTACCTGGCTCCTGAAGATGACGGAATAACAAGATCAACTAAGGTTGCGGATTGGCCAAAACCGCCTGATTTGGACACAACAGTCAAGCCGTTCCGTGCACGCGATACGGGAAGTCCCGGAAGTGCCTCACCCAGCACCTCCAGCGAGGTGATACCCATATGGCGAAGGATCGACTGCGCGGTTGCTCCCCCCGACAGCACCAGCAGACCATCTTGAGCAGGAGAAAGCCGGTCGAGGCTGGCAGCAAGTGCCGACGCCACCTCTTCCCCGCTGCGCTTTGATGCACCCGGCGTTGCCTGTATCAAGATGATATCTGCATCACTTTGCGCGTCAGATGCGACTTCGCCGTTCGGGGCGGGAAAATAGGCCAGTTCCGGTTGCGCCGCACGCAACGCATCGATTTGCGCCAGGGTTATCGGATCCGTCGAGCCGATCACGAAGCAGGCAGGCTTCAGCGGGTAATCCGGACGCGCTTCCTGATCGGAGCAAAGTCGCCTGGCAAGCGCTTCTGCAAGGCCACGAGCGCCGATGTAAAGGTCCGCGCCCTCACTCAGCGCGGCCTCAATGTCCGCCTGGCTGCCCGTGTCAGGGATGATTGCATTTGCGGCATGAGCGCCAAGTGCTCCGGCGACCGAAATTGGCTCGTCCACGCCGAAACCCGTGACGTTCCCGTTCTCGACGAAGCGGCCAAAGTCGGGGATGGCAGGGACAACCAAGCTGCGAGTATGCGGCAATGCGTCAAGTTCGGCGGAGATATTGCCCTTGAGGCGAGAATCCACCTTTTTGAAAATTCTGGTTCCGTCTGGCAAAGCGCTGACAAGCGCTGCCACGCGCGCTCGTGCCGAGCCAGCATCGATTTCTCGGCTGTCGGAGGAAATGGCAAGGATTCGCGGGCGTGCGGCAAGCGCAGCTTCGAGGCCTTCAAGCCCCAATGCTGCATGCGTTGCGATACCTCGCATCGCGAAGGGCGCGGCTGAATCCAGCGCGCCCGTCAGATCATCTGCAATGATCGCAAGTTCAAGCATCGGTCAAAGCTGCGCGACGCTCGGCCTGGACGTCGGGATCAGGGTCAAGGTTAGCCGCGAGCAACCTTTGCGTGTAGGGCTCGCGGGGCGCATCAAAGATCTGCTCCGTGGGGCCCATCTCGACGATTTCACCCGACTTCATCACGATGACCGTGTCGGCAAAGTCACGGACGACGCCAAGATCGTGCGCGATGAAGATGAAGGAAATGCCCAGGCGCTGCCGCAGGCCATCAAGCAGGGCAACGACCTGCGCCTGGATCGACACGTCCAGCGCAGAGACCGCTTCGTCACAGATGATTAGTTCCGGCTCGAGAGCAAGCGCCCTTGCAATGGCGATGCGCTGTCGCTGACCACCCGAGAATTGGTGCGGATAGCGATCGACATGCTCTGCTGCGAGCCCGACCTGCTCAAGAAGCTCGATGACCCGCTTGCGGCGTTCGGCCTTGTTGGGCATCAGCTTGTGAATGTCCCAGCCTTCCGCGATCAGATCGTAAACCGACATGCGCGGGTTGAGCGACTGGGTAGGGTCCTGAAAGACCATCTGGATCTCGCGGCGGACGGTGAGCAATTCCCGCTGGCCGATCGTGATGAGATCCTTGTCTTTCCAGTAGGCGTGGCCGCTATCGGCGTCTTCGAGCCGCAAAAGCGTGCGTGCAAGCGTCGACTTGCCGGAGCCGCTTTCGCCAACGACGGCAAGGCTCTGGCCGCGTGTAAGGTTGAAAGAAACGCCCTTCAACGCATCGAAATTGCCGTAGGTCTTCTGCAGCTTCTCAACCCGCAGCAGAACAGGTGAGGTTTCATCGAGAAGCTTGATCTCGCCCTTGCCAGGCGCCGCCGAGATAAGGCGCTGCGTATAGGGATGCTTGGGCGCGTGATAGACCTCGCGCGGGGTTCCCGTCTCGACAATCACGCCCTTGTTCATGACGACGACCCGGTCGGCAATCTCGGCCACCACGCCAAGGTCGTGGGTAATGAGGACCATCGCCATGCCGGTCTCAGCCTGAAGCTCCTTCAGAAGAGCGAGGACTTCGGCCTGAATGGTCACATCCAAAGCCGTGGTCGGCTCGTCAGCGATGAGGATATCCGGCTTCAGCATCAGCGCCATGGCGATCATCAGCCGCTGCCTCTGGCCGCCAGAAAACTGGTGCGGGTACTTCTTCATCGCCTTTTCGGGCTCAGGAATACCAACGCGGGCGATCAGCTCCAGCGCGCGCTTGCGCGCAAGATCCTTCGGCCGGCCATGAGCCGTCATCATCTCGATGATCTGCCAGCCCACCGAATAGACCGGGTTGAGATGCCCGAGCGGATCCTGAAAGATCATGGCAATCTTCTTGCCATTGAGCGCACGGTGTTCCTCGGGGCTGACCTTGAGAAGGTCCTTGCCTTCATAAAGGATCTCGCCGGAGACGATTTCCGCCGGGGGAATGTCGAGCAAATTCATCACGGCGCTCGCGGAAACGGATTTGCCGGATCCGCTCTCGCCAAGGATCGCCAGCGTCTCGCCGCGCGACACCGACCAGCTCACATTGCGCACCGCGTGAACGGTGCCGCGAGCGGTATGGAAATCCACCGTGAGGTTTTTGACGGTCAGCAGGGCGTCAGACATTCTTCTTCCTCTTGGTTTCCAGGCGCCAGCGCTGGGCGGGATCAAGAGCAACGCGCATCCAGCTCGACAGAAGGTTCAGCGACAGCGCGGTGAGGACGATCATCAGACCGGGCCAGAAAGCGAGCCACCACGCGGTGTTCAGGTAAGGCCGGCCCTGGCTGACCATCAGGCCCCAGGTAATGCCCGGAGGCTGAACGCCGATACCAAGGAAGGACAGCGAGGATTCGGCGAGCATGACGAACGCGAAATCGAGCGTCGCAATCGTCACCAGGGTTGGGGTGACCACCGGCAGGATGTGCTTGAGGATGATGCGTGTGTGCGTTGCGCCCATGACCTTTGCGGCCTGAACGAACATGCGTTCGCGCACTTCAAGCACTTCGGCGCGCGTGGTGCGCAGATAGATCGGGATACGCGTGATCGCGAGGACCAGGATCATGTTCGGGATGGATGGCCCCAGCACGTAGAGCACCACGACCGCGATCAGCAGCGACGGGAACGACATGATGACGTCGGCAAGCCGCATGATGATTTGTGAGACGTGCTTGCCCGCATAGCCAGCCACCAGGCCAAGCGTCGCGCCAATGGTCAGGGCAACCGCCACGGTACCAAGCGCGATGAGGATCGTGCTGTGTGCCGCAACGATGAGGCGCGCGAGCATCGAGCGGCCAAGCGAGTCTCCCCCGAGGAAGAAGGCCCAGCCCCGATCAAGGCTGAACGGGGGGAAGTTACGCCCGCGCAGGTTCTGCTGGGTTGCAATGTCGCCCAGCAGCGTTGGGCCGATCAGCGCCGCAACGATGATCACCAGAAGGATGATCGCGGAAGAAAAAGCCAGCTTGTCCCGCCACAGCATCGACAAGAGCGATGGGCCTTTATCAGCGACCGTCGACTGCGGTCCAGAAATCACTTCAGCCATCGGTTTATCCTAATTCCGAATGCGCGGATCGAGCACGCTGTAGGCGATATCAATCAGGATATTCATGACGAAAATTGCCAGCGCCGTGATCATGATTGCCGCCAGGACGACGTTGAAGTCGCGCTGCAGGATGGAGTCGATCATGAGCTTGCCGATGCCGGGGAAGCCAAAGATCGTCTCGACAATGACAGCACCGTTCAACATCGCGGCTGCCTGGTCACCAATGACCGTGATCACCGGCAGCATGCCGTTGCGCAGCGTGTGCACAAAAATCAGGCGGGTGTTCTTCACGCCCTTGGCGCGCGCGGTCTTCACGTAGAGCGACGACAGCGCCGAGAGCATCGAGCCGCGCACGACCTGCACCACAAGACCGAACGGGCGGATGAAGAGAACAGCGATCGGCAAAATCCAGTGCCAGGGCGTGCCGACACCGGAAGTCGGCACCCAGCCAAGGCCGATCGAAAATACGACAATCGCAACAATCGCGATCCAGAAATCCGGAGCCGAGGCGCCGATAAGGGAGATGATCGAGACAAGACGGTCGAAAAACCCGCCCACATTGAAGGCAGCGAGCGAGCCAAGGACAATCGCGGCCACCACGACGAGGCTCATCGTGATCAGGGCCAGCGGCAGGGTCCAGGCGTAAGCTTCAAGAACAACGTCCAGAGCCGGGCGTGCCTTGCGCAGGCTGTCGCCAAAATCCAGCTGGGTCAGATCTACGATGTAATGCCAGAACTGTTGAATGATTGGCAGATCGAGCCCGTGCAAGCGCCGGAACTCTTCCTTCATCTGCTCCGTAGCATCGATGGGCAGGAACAGTACGGCCGGATCGCCGGTCAGTCGCGACAGAAAGAAAACAAGCACCATCAAGACGAGCAGCGAAAGGATGCTCGCGATGGCGCGTTGCCCGATCATCTTGATCATTTGCATAGTCCTTGGACGGGAAGCGATGCCGGGCGGACCCGGCATCGCCTGTATGCGGCTTATTTGAAGCCGATTTCACTCAGCTGAAGCTGCTGATTTGTCGCGATGGTCGGCTTGAAGTCCAGACGTTCGCCAACACGGCTGTGACCAACCATATGGAAGAGCAGAGCGTCAGCGACGATCTCGTCGTGGACATAGGCAAACAGCTCGGACCAGCGAGCTGCGCGCTCTTCGCCGGTTGCAGCGGTTGCTGCTTCGATCAGCTCATCGGCCTTCGGATCGTTGACGCCCGACTGCGTGCCCTGGCTGTGGTACTTGAAGTACATTGAGAACACCGGGTCACCACGCGAATTGTCGTGCTGTGCGACGACGAGCTGCGCCGGACGGCCTTCCGGATACGGCTTGGAATAGTACTGCTCATGCTCGGCAACTTCGACCATGCGCAGGCTTGCGTTGAAGCCGACATCGTTCAGCATCTGCACCAGCGCCTCGCCAACTTCAGCGACGTGCGGGAAGTTCTCGGTACGCGCAATCACCTCAACCGGCGCCTTGACGTTGACGCCATCGGCTTCCGCCTCGGCAAGCCATGCCTTGGCCTGCTCCGGATCAAAAGCGTGCGGCTTGAGGTCCGGGTTCCAGCCGAGGGTGGTCGGCGGGGTCATTGCCGTTGCAAGCTCGGTGCCTTCAGCCAGAACGGTCCCGATGAACGCCTCACGATCGATCGCAGCGTTAAGCGCCTTGCGGACGCGGATGTCGCCCATCGGCTCAACGGTCTGGTCGATGCGCAGATAGACGGTTTCCGAGTTCGGATAGGTGAAGTCGGTTTCCGGGTTCGTCGCCTCAAGCTCGGTGATCTGCGGAGCAATGTCTGCCTCGCCGGTTTCAACCATTGCCGCGCGGACGGCAGGCTCGGAACGGAATACGTAGGTCGCCTTGGTGACGGCAGGCAATTCGCCCCAATAGTCATCACGACGCTCAAGAACGATCTGCTGACCGGCGGTCCAGTCAGTCATTGCGTATGGACCGGTGCCGATTGGCTCACGAACGAATTCGACCGGGGTCTCGGACGGCACGATCGTCACCAGCGACATCAGGAGCGGAAGAATCGGCTGCGCCGGCTCTGCCTTGATGTTGATGGTGTGCGGATCGACAACGTCGAGGGTCAGCTGCGTGTCAGCGAAATAACGCTTGCTCTCGCAGGTGATCTGATCGCTGAAAACGCGGCCGAACGAGTGCTTGACGTCGTTCGCATCAAAGTCGCTGCCGTCAGAGAATTTGACGTTCTGACGAAGCTTGAACTGCCAGGTGCCGTCGCCGAGATCTTCCCAGCTCTCCGCCAGTCGACCGGTCAGACCCTTGTCGCCACGAACGTCCAGCTCGGTCAGCGTCTCGCTGATGTTCTGCATGATGACACGACCGATATTGGAGCGGGTCGCCATGCACGGCTCGACGAGATCCAGCTCCTCGCTGAGCACCACGGTGATGTCGGTATTGGCCTGCGCCAACGCCGGAACGATGGATGTGGTCGCCATCAAGGCGCCAAAGAAAATAGGCTTGAGATTCACATTCGCCTCCCGTCGCAGTTGCCGATTTCAACATGCGCCGCTGCGGTCGACTCATGCTGATCGCACTCGTGAGCCGCTCTCCCGGCGCTGGTCGCCACTATCCAAAAACCACCCAATGTTGTCAATTACAAATCCTTACACAGCGAACAGCCACCGCGGGAGACATTATAAAATATTGATTTTACGTTATTAATTTAATCGACAAAGGCGGAGATAGGGTGAGTGACAAATTTGCAAACTTGACAACATGTTTCGTACGCGAGAATTTGCAGCGAATTTTCAGCCTCAGGAGGGGATATGCTGCCGGATGAAATTGCAGCTCTTATGAACGGGCAGTTGCATGAGGGTGCGGACCAGCGGTTGGAGGCATTTCTGCCCTCCCCCATGGTTCAGAATCACGCCGCCTTCCTGGAGACCCTCGATGACGGGTCCGTCGTCTGCCTGTGGTTTGGCGGTACGCTCGAAGGGAAGTCGGACATCTCGATCTACGCCTCGACGCTCGCACCCGGAGCGAAGGCATGGAGCACCTATAGCCAGCTGAGCGACGACCCGGACCGCTCGGAGCAGAACCCGGTGCTCTGGAAAAACGGCAACGGCGTATGGCAGCTGCTGCACACGGCGCAGCCTTCCGGAAACCAGGACGAATGCATTCTGCGTGCACGGAAGATTTCGTTCCACGACGGTCTCCTGTCAGGTGACGAGCCTCGCGTGATCGACCTGCCGCGCGGCTGCTTCATTCGCGGACGCTTCGTGCGCCGCAAGGACGGCGCGTGGATGATGCCCATTTTCCGGTGCGTCTCGCGTCCGGGCCAGCGCTGGAATGGCAGCCACGACACTGCCGCTGTCGGCATCAGCCATGACGAAGGCGCGACCTGGACGCTTCACGAAGTGCCGGGTTCGATCGGTTCTGTCCACATGACGATCGTTCCAATGGACGGCGATCACATGGTCGCCTTCTACCGCCGGCGGCAGTCGGACTTTGTGCATCGTTCGGAAAGCCTCGATGGCGGCATGACCTGGTCAGAGCCGCAGCCAACGGATGTCCCGAACAATAATTCCTCGATCAACGTCATCCGCCTCAAGGATGGCCGGCTGGCAATGATCTGCAACCCGGCCTCGGCAGCGACTTCGGATGCTCGTCGCGTCTCGCTCTATGACGAGATCGAAGAAGGCGACGATCGACCAGACGCAATCGGCGGCTGCAACCCGATCTGGGGCGTTCCGCGCGCACCCTTGACGCTGTGCGTGTCGGATGACACCGGCATCAGCTGGGGAACGCGCCGCATCGTTGACACCAGCTCGGGAGCCTGCCTGTCCAACAATTCGGAAGACGGCCGCAACCAGGAACTGTCCTACCCCTATATTCTGGAAGGCAAGGACGGCGAATTGCACATCGCCTACACCTACTTCCGGCGCGCGATCAAATATGTCCGTCTCCCCGCGGGATGGATCGACGGAGGCAATTCGTGACGCAGATCATCGGAATAACCATGGGCGACCCCGCTGGGGTCGGCCCTGAAATCTCGGTCAAGGCGGTAGCCGAAATGTCGCCGGAAGAGCGCGCCCTGACGCGCATCTATGGCAATCGCGCAATTCTGGAAAAGGCTTGCGCGGTGACCGGTGCGGCCATCAATCTGGATGAGATCGCAGTTGACCTGCCGATCGAAGGCCCGGAACTGGAGTGGGGCAAGCTCGACCCGCGCGGCGGCGATGCAGCTTTCCGCTTCATCGAAAAGGCCGTGCGCGATGCACAGGCAGGCGAAATCGGCTGCATCGTGACAGCACCGATCAACAAGGAAGCGCTGAACCTTGCCGGTCACCACTATGACGGGCACACCGGGATGCTCGCTGCCCTGACCGGGCAGAAGTCGGCATTCATGCTGCTGGCCTCCGAGCGGCTGAAGGTCATTCACGTCTCGACCCACGTTTCGCTTAAAACCGCTATTGACCGTGCAACGCCCGAGCGGATCCTCGCGACGATCCGCGCCGGCAATGATCACCTCAAGCGGATTGGCTACGAGAACCCGCGCATTGCGGTGGCTGGCATCAACCCGCACTGCGGTGAATCGGGCCTGTTCGGCAACGAGGACGATCTCCAGGTCGCCCCGGCTGTTGCCATGGCTCAGGCGGAAGGCATCAATGTTGTCGGCCCGATCTCGGCGGACACCGTCTATCACCGTGCCTACTCCGGCGCGTTTGATCTGGTGATCGCCCAGTATCACGATCAGGGGCACATCCCGATCAAGCTGGTTGCCTTCGACACCGCCGTCAACGTCTCGCTCGGCCTGCCAATCGACCGTACCTCGGTCGACCATGGCACCGCTTTCGACATTGCCGGCACCGGCAAGGCAAACCACGTCAACATGAAATCCGCGATCGCCTATGCGCGGCGCCTTGTTGCGGGAGCATCAGCATGAACCCTGCCCTGAACCTACCCGTCCATGGCGTATTCTGCGCCGCAGCTACCCCGGTTCTCGAAGATGGAACGCCCGATCACGGCGCATTCTCGCAGCACTGCAAGGCGCTGATCGAAGAAGGGTGCCACGGCGTTGCCCTGCTCGGGACGACCGGCGAAGCCAATTCGTTCAGCATCGACCAGCGCATGGCGATCCTCGAAAACCTGATCTCGTCGGGCGTCGAGGCTGACCGGCTGCTGCCGGGCACATCACAGACCAACGTGGCCGACAGCGTCAAGCTGGTGCGCCACGCGGTTGATGCGGGCGTCAAAGCCTGCGTTGTCCTGCCGCCCTTCTATTACAAAGGCGTCAGCGATGAAGGCCTGTTCCGCTTCTATGCAGAACTGGTCGAGGGCGTTGGCAGCAACGATCTGCGTGTCATTCTCTACCACATCCCGCCGATCGCACAGGTTGGCATCTCGCTGGAACTGACCGCACGCCTGCGCGACGCCTTCCCCGGCATTTTCGTTGGCGTCAAGGACAGCTCCGGCAAGCTCGAGAGCATGCAGGCATTCACGCAGGCCTTCGAGAACTTCTCGGTTCTGGCCGGCGCTGATCCGCTCATGCTGCCGCTCCTGAAGGCTGGCGGTGCGGGCTGCATCACCTCGAGCTCCAACCTCATCGGCAAGCACCTGCGCGACGTCTTCGACAATTTCTTCGATGAGAGCCAGGCGGAGAAAGTCGAGAAGGCGCAGGGCCGGATCAACGCATGGCGCGATTTGTCCAACGCCTATGTTCAGCTGCCGACGATCAAGGGAATGCTTGCGCGCCGCCGCAGTCATGCCGGCTGGACGCGTGTACGCCCGCCGCTCGTCGAACTGAACGAAGCCGAACTGGCAAATGTCTGGGCGCAGATGGATCGGCTGGAGGCGGAAGACAATGGCTGATACGTCCCTCACTCTTGCAAGAGCCATCACCGTCGTTCAGCCACCGCGGCTGGAGATCGGGGCCGGTTCAATTTCGCGCCTCGGCGAATGGGCTGCCGCTTACAAGCGGGTCTTCGTCATCGCGATGGGCCCTACCGTCGACTTCGTCGAGCGGCTGAACCTCAAAAGCGAGCTGACGATCTACAGCGACCTGCCACCGGAGCCGGATCTGCCGTCGTTCGATCTGGCACTTGATGCAGCGCGCTCCTTCAAGCCAGACCTCGTTGTCGGTCTTGGCGGGGGCTCGGTGATGGATGTGGCCAAGCTGATCGCCGCGCTTTGGGACAAGGATCTCGCGCTCCCCGACGTCGTTGGCGCGGGCAAGATTCCCGGCAGACAGACGGCCCTTGCCCAGATCCCGACCACCGCAGGCACCGGCTCTGAAGCCGGCATCCGCGCGCTCGTCACCGATCCGCAGACACTGGCGAAGATGGCGGTCGAGAGCACGCACATGCTTGCCGACATCGCGATCCTTGATCCGGAGCTCACCTATTCGGTTCCAGGTCCCGTCACTGCCGCAACCGGCGTTGATGCCATGGCACACTGCGTCGAGGCGTTCACGAACATCAAGGCGCATCCGCTGATCGACGGCTATGCGCGTCAGGGCATCGAGCTTGTCGGACGTTATCTGGCACGCGCGGTCGCCGACGGAACGGATACTGAAGCCCGCGCGGGCATGATGCTGGCCTCCTATTATGGCGGCATCTGCCTTGGCCCGGTGAACACTGCCGGCGGTCACGCCCTTTCCTATCCGCTCGGCACCAGGCTGAAATTGCCGCATGGCCTCGCCAATGCGATCATCTTCCCGCATGTTCTTGCCTATAATGCGCAGGCGCGGCCGGAAAAAACGCAGGAAATCGCGACCTGGCTTGGCTTCGACAATTCAAGCCCGGAGGCCCTGCTTGCTTCCAGCGTCAACTATTGCCGCCAGCTCGGCGTCGAGATGAGCCTCGAAAAGCATGGCGCGAAGGCCGAAGAATTGGGTCTGTGGGCCGAAGAAGCCTTCGCCATCAAACGTCTGATCGACAACAATCCACGAGCATTCACGCTTGAAGACGTAGAAGCGATCTATCGCGCTGCGTTCTGACAGAACATGAAAAACGGGGCCAGATCGGCCCCGTTTTTTTGTTTCTCAGCGATGATGCTGCCAGCCTTGCGGCTTATAGCGGGTATTGGGCAACGCCGTCTTCCTGCACCGTGATCCAGTGGGTGCGGGTGAACTCTTCCAGGATCCAGTTTCCGTTGAAGCGGCCAAGGCCCGAGTTCTTCTCGCCGCCAAATGGTGCGTTCGGCTGGTCACCGACCGACATGTTGTTGACGTGGGTCATGCCGGCCTCGATCCCGCGCGCAAAGCGCACGCCGCGCTCGAGATCGCGGGTGTAGACGCAACTCGACAGGCCAAACTCGGTCGCATTGGCAAGTTCCAGCGCATGCGCCTCGTCACGCGCCTTGATGATCGGCAGGACAGGACCGAACGTCTCATCCTTGGCGATCGACCATTCAGGATCGACATCGACGAGCACGTGCGGAGGCAGGACATTGCCTTCTGCTTCGCCGCCAACGATCTCGCGGGCGCCGTCCTTGAGGGCGCGCTCGATGCGGCCTTGCACGTCGGCAAGCTGCTTTTCGTTGATGATCGGGCCGATCACGTTTTCCATCAGGTCCGGATTGCCCCATTTCAGCGCCTTGACGCGCTTTTCGACGGCGGCAACGAACTGGTCATGCACCTTCTCGTCGACGATCGCCCGGTTGGTGCTCATGCAGATCTGGCCCTGGTGCAAGAAGCGCCCCGCAACGGCACCAGCGGCGGCATCCTCAATATCTGCATCGTCCAGAACAACGATTGGAGCATTGCCGCCAAGTTCGAGAGCGACGCGCTTGATGGACTTGCCGCCGGTGGCGATCCGGCCAATGCCCTGTCCTACCGGGGTCGAGCCGGTGAAGGAGATGAAGCGCGGAATTTCATGTTCCACGAAGGCGTCGCCGATCTCGCTGCCTGCGCCGACGACGACATTCATGGTACCGGCTGGCGCGCCTGCCTCTTCAAAGATAGCGGCGAGAAGCGTGCCGCCAGACACCGGCGTGTCGCTTGCAGGCTTGAGCACCACCGTATTGCCCGTTGCCAGAGCCGGAGCGACAGAACGCATGCTCAGGTGGAACGGGAAGTTCCACGGGCTGATGACACCGATCACGCCCAAGGGCGCACGGTAGACCCGGCTCGACTGGCCGGGGAAAATCGATGGCAGGATTTCGCCCTGCATACGGGAGGGGAAGCTTGCGGCCTCGAGCACGATCCCTTTCGCGCTCATCAGTTCGATGGTCGCCTTGAGACGTGTGCTGCCGGATTCGCGAATGATCCAGCTGATGATCTCTTCTGCGCGGCTGTCCAGAACCTGCACAACGCGCATCATCAATTCGGCGCGTCCCTGCGGCAGCGACTTGCCCCAGCTTTTCTGCGCAGCTAGCGCCGCCTGATAGGCCTGATCCAATTGCGCCCTGGTGGCTTGTTGAATCTCCAGCAGGGTCTCGCCGTCATAAGGATTTATGTCGGTGTTAACGCGGTCGGATTCACCTGCCACCCACTGGCCCTCGATAAAGAGCTGATGCAGATTTTGGTAGGCACTGGACGAAGCTGTCATATTGTATGCTCTCCAATATTGAGATGAACCGACCGTCTTTTGCGACACGCGCAGCACTGGATGGCGCGACAGCCTGATGGCTGGAATGAGTTGAGCCTGACCAACAGGCGAGGTCCGGTCGATTGCGGCATGTCATGCGGCATGAGGGTAAGATCGGCAATCGGTTAAAGCCCGCATCGCTTCAACTCTCGGTGAAGTGAGCCGACCAACGCTTCATCAAAGCGGGGGGCCGAACAGTTCAGCGCCTGCCTGAAGACGAAAAAGGGCGAGACGATGGATCGCCCCGCCCCCCTGACGAGAAGTGTGTGCCCCCTAGCCCAGCACTTCCCGAACAGCTTCCGCCGTCTTGCCGACGACTTCTTCGGCCTCTGCCCTCGTCAGGCAAAGCGGCGGAGCAAAGCCCAGAATATCACCCTGCGGCATGGCTCTGCCGATAATGCCGCGTTTGAGGAGGGCCGCAGTCACACTTGGCCCGACCTTCTTTTCAGCGCCGAAGAAGCGACGCTGCTCGCGATCTTCGACAAACTCGATTGCGCACAGCATGCCCTCTCCGCGGATCTCGCCGACATGCGGATGATCGCCAAGCGCTGCCTTCATCGCTTCGTTGAAGAACGCGCCGGTCTCGCCTGCATTCTTCACCAGCCCGAGTGAATCGACGAGCTTGAGGTTGGCAATCCCGGCTGCTGCGCCAATCGGATGGGCAGAATAGGTCCAGCCATGGCCGATCGCGCCATTTTCATCCGTTCCACGCTCAAGAACGCTCCACATGCGCTTCGATATGATCGATCCTGACAATGGCGCGTAGGCCGACGTCAGTCCCTTAGCGATGGTGATGATATCGGGCTCGATGCCGTAATGGTCCGAGCCGAACATCGAGCCAAGGCGTCCGAAGCCGGTGACGACCTCATCGGCGATCAGCAAAATGTCGTGCCGGTTCAGAACTTTCTGGATCGCAGGCCAGTAACCGGCGGGTGGCGGAACGATGCCGCCCGTGCCCAGAACCGGCTCAGCGATGAAGGCCGCGATGGTGTCGGCCCCTTCGCGCGCGATCATCTTTTCAAGCTCGTCGACGCAATAGGCGACGAAGTCAGCCTCGCTCATTCCAAGATCCGGCCTGCGGAAAAAATACGGCGCCTCGGTATGGAGGATGCCCTCCAGCGGCAGGTCAAACTTGTCATGGAAGAGCTTCAGCCCGGTCAGCGAGCCAGTGACGAGACCGGATCCGTGATAGCCCCGCCAGCGCGAGATGATCTTCTTCTTTTTCGGCCGTCCTAGAATGTTGTTGTAATACCAGATCAGCTTGACGTTGGTTTCATTCGCGTCGGACCCGCCAAGGCCAAAATAGACCTTCGACATGTTCTTCGGCGCGCGCTCCAGAACCATCTTGGCAAGGGTGATGGAGACTTCGGTGCCATGACCGACATAGGCGTGATAATAGGCGAGCTCCTTTGCCTGCGCGGCAATTGCTTCGGCGATTTCCTGCCGGCCATACCCGACATTGACGCAGTAGAGGCCCGCAAATGCGTCGAGCAGCCTCTTGCCGTCGCGATCTTCGATATAGACGCCCTCACCGCCCGAGATGATGCGGGTCGGAGTTTCACCGCGCGCATGCTGGGCAAGATGGGTGGATGGGTGGAAAAAGTTCTCGCGATCCCACTGGTCCAGAACGTCGTTGGTCAGCATTGGTATTCCTCCTGCAATTCCCGCATCAAGAATTCGAGCGGCAGACATATTTGAGGTCGGTGTAGGCTTCGATGCCGTGGCGGGAGCCTTCGCGGCCGATGCCAGCCTGCTTGAAGCCACCAAACGGCACCGGCGCACCGGTGATCTTGGTGCGGTTGACCGCAACCATTCCGAAATCCAGTTGGCGTGTCATGCGCTCAATCCTGCCAGCGTCTGCCGTGTGCAGATAGGCAACAAGCGCAGTTTCCGTGCTGTTGGCTTTCGCAAGCACTTCGGTTTCATCATCAAACGGCGCGAAAGCGGCGATGGGTCCGAACGTCTCCTGGCGGAAAATGGCAGCGTCTTCAGGAACGTCCGCCAGAACTGAAGGTTCAAAATAGAGCGGGCCAGCTTGATGAACCTTGCCGCCTGCGATGAGCCTTGCACCGCGTGCCATCGCATCCGTCACATGTTCGATCTGCTTTTCGATGGCTCGGCCATTGATGAGGGGGCCGATATCGGGATCACTGAGCCCCGGCCCGATCCGCATGGCTCTGACCTTGTCGGCGAAGGCCTCGACGAAACGATCATAGATGGGCCGCTCGATGTAGAGGCGGTTTGCGGCAAGGCAATCCTGGCCCGAGGTAGCAAACTTTGCCGCTATCGCATGCTCCACGGTGCGCTCAAGATCGCAATCGGCAAAAGCGATGAACGGGGCGTGCCCGCCAAGCTCCATGACGAGGCGCTTAATCGTCGGGGCGGACTGGCCGTAAAGGAGGCGTCCCACTTCGGTTGACCCGGTGAACGAAACGATCCGCACTATAGGCGAAGCGGTGAGAACTTCGCCGATCTGCGGTGCATGACCGGTCACAACGTTGAACACGCCGGGCGGGAAACCAGCCCGCTCCGCAAGCTCGGCAAGGGCGAGCGCCGAGAACGGCGTTTCCGACGATGGATGAGCCACGATCGTGCAGCCCGCAGCAATCGCAGCCGCTGCCTTGCGCGTCAGCATC
This sequence comes from Aquamicrobium zhengzhouense, assembly GCF_016124105.1. Classification (GTDB taxonomy): domain Bacteria; phylum Pseudomonadota; class Alphaproteobacteria; order Rhizobiales; family Rhizobiaceae; genus Aerobium; species Aerobium zhengzhouense. Next base: position 61,793 of record NZ_JADGMQ010000007.1, on the reverse strand, counting down.
GCCGAAGGAAAGTTCCACGGTGTGACCAGCGCGGCGACGCCGAGTGGCTGGCGGGTGATACGCATATCCGCGCCGGCAAGATGCGATGTTACGCTCTCGACATTGAGACGCTTCGCTTCCTCAGCATAGAATTCGACGAAGGATGCGGCATAGTCGATCTCGCCGAGAGCTTCGGAGAGCGGCTTTCCCTGCTCCTGCACCATCAGGCGAGCAAGATCATCGCGCGCAGCGACGATCTGATCATGCCAATGGCGAAGCAATTTCGACCGCGTGCCGGGGCTCTCATTCGACCAATCGGCGAAGGCCTCTTGCGCCATTTCGATCGCGGCTTGCGTATCGACCTTATTGAGCGCTGGCACCGTCCCGACGCGTGAGCCGTCTGCCGGATTCGTAACGTTGATCGTCTGTTCGCTCGAGCCCTGGGTCCATGCCCCGCCGACATAGGCGAATTCGCGAAACAGTCGCGGGTCTTTCAAGGCCGAGAGATTGGCCTTTTCGAATATGGCGAGTGAAGTCACGGCAGGTCCTCCCAAGGATGATCTGCTACGATCATGCCCTGCCCGGTGCCGATGATTGTTGGGTTCGAAGGAGCGCGCGCCGAATTTTCTTCGGTATGTGAGGCCAGCAGGGTTCATTCCTTTGCCTGCCCTTCAAGCAGCTGTTCCAGGGGCAGCGATGCGCTTTTGACAGCCTTGGTGACGACATAGGTGAAGTAGCGCGCAAGGCCGACACGGGCCTCCAGCAAATGGTCAACGAGACGCTGGTAGCTGTCGATATCGCGGGTAACGATCTGCAATATGTAGTCAAAGCCACCGCCTACGGCCCAGCAGAAGACAACTTCGTCCAGCGGCGCGATGGCTCGCTCGAAGAGCTGAAAGTCCTGAACGCGATGTGTCTCCAGTTCAGCCGCCATGAAGACGGTTACGTGCGGCGACAGTTTTCGCAGCTGAATATCGGCCCGATAGCCCGTGATGATGCCGGCATCTTCGAGCCGCTTCAGGCGCTCCCAGGCTGGCGCTGCCGAAAGGTTGACGCGCTTGGCCAGTTCCGCCTTGGAAATCCGACCTTCCCGGCTGAGGATGGCTAATATCTTGAGGTCGCGGTCATCCAGCTTCAGCATGCCCTGGCATCTTCTCAGGTGATGATTGCCGTTCCGGAACGCTTTTGGCGTGCCATCTCGATTGCGAAAGTCGCGATCGCGGTGTCTTGCGCGCCGGTTCCGGTCAGGTCGCAGATCGTGATTTCGTCGTCGGAGGTTCTCGCGCGATGCTTGCCGGAAAGGATGTCGCCAAGTTCAGGGGGTGTGCCCTTCTGCCAGACACCGGAACTGATCGCGGCACGTAGTTCGCCCAGCACTTCAACCTGGCTGAGCCGGTCGCAGACATAAAGATCTGCAGCGGCAAGCGCGGCAGGGTCGATCTCGTTCTTCCCTGTCTGATCCGAGCCCATCGCGGTGATGTGCAGGCCGGGGTGAAGCCAGCCCGCTTTCAGGACGGGCTCCTCTGCCGGTGTCGTTGTCACCACCAGCTGGCTTTGGGCAACGACTTCCTCAGCATCAGCAACCGCGAACGCTTCGATCCCAAGCTTCCTACCTATATCGTCGGCACAGCGTTGCGCCTTTTGCGCATCCCGTCCCCACACAAGCACACGGCTGAACGGGCGAACGAGATGTGCCGCCTCGATTTGCAACCGTGCCTGAACACCGGTGCCAATTACGCCTGCCGTCGTGACCTCGCGGGGTGCGAGATGGCGGGCTGCAACGGCACCTGCCGCAGCGGTGCGGATGTCCGTGAGATAACCGTTATCGAGCAGCAGCGCCTCGACCAGACCTGTCTTCGCCGAAAAAAGGATCATCAGCCCGTTGAGGCTGGGAAGCCCGAGCGCCGGATTGTTGAAGAAGCCGGGGCTGACCTTGATGGCGAAGCCGTCGAAGCCGCGAATATAGGCCGTTTTTACATCGACCTCGCCATTTGCTTCCGGGATCGCCATGGACAGGATCGGCGGCATGACGACGTCGCCGGAGCCGAGAGCGCGAAACGCACGTTCAACCACGTCAATCGCCTCAAGGTCGAGCTTCACCAGCGCGCGCAGTTCAGTCTCGGTGAGGATCTTGATCTCATGCGCCATAGGCTCGCCCCTCCACCGTCACGGAGCCCAGCGTCACCCTCTTCCCGGTAACCACATCGGTGAACGCTGCCATATCGAGGTTGCGTCCGGTGATGATCGTCGCGACGGGACCGCGAAGAGAAGCGATCCTGCCCGCCTTCATGGCAGCGATACCGACAACGCTCGCTCCCTCGGCAACCAGCCGGTCTTCGAAATAAAGCGTCTGCATCGCGTCATAGATCTCGCCTTCCGAGACGAGAATGACATCGTCGAGAAGGTCGCGGCACATCGCGAAGGTGAAACTGTTGTCCACGCCGATACCCCCGCCAAGCGAGTCGGCGAGGCTGGCAACTTCCTCGACCTCTATCGGGCGTCCGGCACGAATGGAGCCGTGCATCGCCGCGCCGCGATTCATCGACACGCCAATGACCTTGATCCAGGGCTTGATCTCCTTGGCGGCGAGCGCAATGCCGGCTGCAAGACCGCCCCCCGAGAGAGGGACCAGAATTGCCGAAAGGTCCGGACAGTCTTCGAGGAGTTCGAGACCGATCGTGCCCTGCCCCGCAATGACCAGCGGATCATCGAATGGCGGGACTTCAACGAGGTTTTCGTCCCGCGCCAGTCGCCTGCTTTCCAGAAGTGCATCGTCCTGGCTTCTGCCAACGATGCGCACCTCTGCGCCAAGCGCCTTGATGCCGTCCACCTTGGCCTGCGGGACCAGTTCCGACATGCAGATGACGGCGCGAAGTCCCCGCGCTCGGGCTGCGTAAGCAATTGCGCGTCCATGATTGCCGGTCGAGCAGCATGTAACGCCAAAGGCGCCTGCGGGAAGGTTGGCGAGCGCATTGGCTGCACCACGCAGCTTGAATGCGCCACTTGGCTGGGTGTTCTCCAGTTTCAGCAGGAAATCCTGGCCCGCAACGCCACTCATATACGGCGAAGGGATCAGCGGCGTGCGAATGACGCTCTTTTCGATGGTCTGCCGCGCTGAAAGTACATGAGCGATCTGAAGTTTCACATCGCCTCCTTCACGGCGCTGAGAAACTGCTGCGTACGTTCTTTTTGCGGATTGCTGAAAAGCTGATCCGGAGAGCCCTGCTCTTCGATCTTGCCGCCGTAGAAGAAGCAGATACGGTCGGAAATGTCCTTGGCGAAACCCATCTGATGGGTGACCATCAGCATGGTAAGGTTGTACTCCGACACGAGCTTGCGGATGACGTTGGTGACCTCGCCGATGACTTCCGGATCAAGCGCGGAGGTGACCTCGTCAAACAGCATCACCTTTGGTCGCATCGCCAGCGCACGGGCAATTGCAACCCGCTGCTGCTGCCCGCCAGACAGCCGCGAAGGATGCTGATCGCGCTTATCCGCCATGCCAACCATGGCGAGAAGGTCTTCGGCACGCTCACGCGCGTCCTTTTTGGACATGCCAAGGACGTGCACCGGGCCTTCCATGCAGTTCTCCAGCGCCGTCATGTGCGGGAACAGATTGAACTGCTGGAAACACATGCCGATCTTCGACCGGATCTGGCGTACATGGCGGCTGTTTGCCGGTACGAGATGGTCGCCCTTTGGCATGTGGGTCAGCGGCTCACCGTCGACATAGATCACCCCGCCATTAATGCTTTCGAGCGTCATCAACATGCGCAAGACGGTTGTCTTCCCCGACCCGGAGGGGCCGATGATCGTCACCATCTCTCCCTCGGCAACATCGAGATCCAGCGAGTCCAGCACGGTCAGGCTGCCATAGCTCTTGGTGACCTTGCGAAAGCTGACCATTGGCCGGTCCGGTCCGTCCAGGCTCAGGGGAAAGCCGCTCAGGTGCTTTTCGCTCATCAAATCATTCCCAGTTTCTTGCGCAGCCAGCTTTCGAAAATGCGGATGGCGGCTGCGGTCGGTAGTGACAGGGCCAGGAAGATGATCCCGACCAGCGTGTAGGGCTCAAGGAAGCGATAGGTCTCGGAGCCGATCGCATTGGCGGTGTGCATGAGTTCGGCAACGCCGATGACGGAAAGCATCGGCGTATCCTTGAGAATGCCGACGAGGTAATTGCCCATGCCCGCCAGTGACGGTGGCATCGCCTGCGGAATGATGACGCGAAAATAGGTGCGTGCGGTCGAGAGGTTCAGGGATGTGGCGGCTTCCCACTGGCCCTTCGGCACACTGTCGAGACCACCGCGATAGACCTCGGAAAGATAGGCCGCGTAGTGCAATCCGATCGCGATCATGCCGGCTGTCCAGGGTGACAGCCTGAGCCCGAATTGCGGCCCGACATAGAAGACGAAGAAGATCTGCAAGACGAGCGGCGTCGAGCGGATGAACTCGACAATCTCGCGCACGAGCACGGTGAGAACGCGCGATGGCGTGCGTTGGGCCAGAGCAAAGACGAGCCCCAGCACCACCGCAATCGCATAGCCGAAACCGGCAGCCATCAGCGTATTGCCGGTGGCAACAAGAAGCCGGGGCAGGATGTCGAAGGTAAAATCCCAGCGCCAGTCAAGCATCGCTACGCCCTCCCCAGCTTGCGCTGCATGACCCGCTCCAACCAGCGCATGAAGGGCGTGATCATGAAGCGGGCGATGATGTAGTAGATGACGAGCGCCGTGCCGAAGGTTTCAGCGGACAGGAAGGTGGTGCCGTTGATCTGCTTGACCTGGAACATGAGATCGGCGACCGCGATCAGCGCAACGAGCGCCGTGCCCTTCAACAGCTCGATCAGGAGGTTGCCCCAGGACGGCAGCATGATCAGCAGGGCTTGCGGCAAGATCACCCGCACCATTCGCTTGGCCGGCGACATGTTGAGAGCGAGTGATGCTTCCCATTGCCCTTTGGGCACGGACAAGATGGCACCGCGCACGAGTTCCGCGCCATAGGCGCCAAGGTTCATGCCGACCGCGACGAAGCCAGCGGTAAACTTCTCAAGCGAAATGCCAAAGAGCGGCAGAACAAAGAAGATCCAGTAGAGCTGGACCAGAAGGGACGTTCCCCGGAAAATCTCGATATAGACGACCGCCACCCCGCGAACGAGGGCATTCGGTGCCATGCGCATTAGCCCGGCGGCAAGCGCGATGGCCATGGCAAGCAGCGCAGCAAGGACGGTCAGGACGATGGTGACCAGCGTGCCGCTGATGATCCGGTCGCCGTACTGGCTGAGGAATTCGAAGTAGGACATGCCGCTCGGCCTTTTCCGACAGCGCCACGAGGGCGGAGGCAGTCACCTGTTGCCAGGTTCAGCAAGGAGCGGCGGGCCGGCGACGCGGCCCGCGCAAGGTCGTGCTGTTATCGGTTGGCGCAGACCCATTCGGTGGTCTGATCGCCCGGCAACGATGCTTCGGCGTAGCCATATTCGGCAACGGCCGACATCATGCCTTCCGACCCGACATATTCCTTCAGCGCCGCGTTGAACTTGTCGAGGAATTCCTGGTCGGACTTGCGGAAACCGATGCCTGCCCAGTTGAAGGATTCTTCCGGCATCGCGGTCGGATCAGTTGCCTCAACTGTTCCGTTGGAACTGTCCGCAAGCTGCTTCATGGTGAAATAGGTGCCGGCTCCAGCGTCAGCGCGTCCTGCCCTGACCGCTGCAAGGATTTCCGTTGGTCCGGGCACCTGCATGATGCTAGCTTCCGGAACGCCAGCACCCTTGGCGGCTTCAATGTTCGAGTAACCCGCTCCGGTGACCATGATGGCGCTGGCTTCGTTCAGGCTCTCGTAATTGCCGATGTTCTTCGGATTTCCAGGTGCCACGATGAAACCGTCGCCCACCGTCGCGATTGGTTCGGAGAAGGCGATGTTCTCACAGCGGCTGGCAAGGATGTTCATGCCGCCGGTAACGATATCGAAGCGGTTGGCGTTGAGCCCGGGGATCAGCCCGCCCCACTCCGTCTGCACAGCCTCGATGTTCTCGTAGCCCATCTGCTTGAGAATGCCGATCGTCATCACGTTGACGAAACCTTTGGGGCTGCCGTCGTCACCCGGATAGGCAAACGGGATCTCGTTCGCGAAGCCGATCCGGATCGCTTCGCCCGCTTCCGCCTTTTCCAGCAAGGACTGCGCAAGGCTCGATCCGGCTGTCGCGCCCACGACCAAGACGGCCATGCTGGCCGCGGCAACGCTTTTGAAAAACTTGCTCTTCATGGCTCTCTCCTGTGTTCCACCGATGTGCTTTCTTCTTATGTTGTGCACAACATCATGTACTGCGCGGCCATGTCAACGGTTTTTCCGGTATTTTTGCTCGTCACGCATCGCGTGTTGCTTTCCTTCTCGCTAGATGTACACATTAGGTGAGTTTGCCTGAGAGCGCTTCCGGGAGGAGCATATGCCGGCCGTTGATCTGCCATTCACCAGAAACGAGTACACTCGCCGCCTGACCAAGGTCCGCAAGGCCATGGAAAAGCAGGGTCTCGACGTTCTTTTCGTCGAGGATCCGTCGAACATGGCGTGGCTGACCGGCTATGATGGCTGGTCGTTTTACGTGCATCAGGGCGTGCTGGTGTTCCATGATGCTGATCCGATCTGGTGGGGCCGCAGCCAGGATGCAAATGGCGCAGTACGCACGGTCTGGATGAGCGATGATCGCGTGTTCGGCTACGCGGACAATTACGTCCAGTCTACCGTACGCCACCCGATGCAAGACCTTGCCTCGATCCTGCGCGAGAAGGGTTACGCCAACAAGCGCATCGGCGTTGAGCTGGAAAATTACTACTTCTCAGCGAAAGCCTACCTCGTCCTGCGCGAAGAGCTTGCCGAGGCCGAACTGGTGGATGCGACGGCGCTCGTCAACTGGCAGCGCGGCGTCAAATCTGACGAAGAAATCGCCTTCATGCGCAAGGCTGCCAGGATTGTGGAGAACATGATCGATGGCGTCATGGAGCGCGTTGAGCCGGGCCGGCCAAAGAACGAGATTGTCGCGGAAATTTATGGCGATGCGATCCGGGGCGTGGATGGTGCGTGGGGAGACTACGCGTCCATCGTTCCGCTGCTGCCTTCCGGCACCGACGCAGCCGCGCCGCACCTGACCTGGGATGGCCGTCCCTTCCAAAAGGGCGAGGCAACCTTCTTCGAAATTGCTGGCTGCTATCGCCGCTATCACGTGCCGTTCTGCCGCACGCTTTTCCTTGGAAAGCCGCCGCAGGAGATGGTCGATGCCGAAAAGGCTCTGGTCGAAGGGCTGGAAGCCGGGCTAGACGCCGCACGGCCTGGGGGTCCTGCCGGTGAAGTCGCCAAGGCTCTGTTCGGCTCGCTCGAGCGCGCCGGCATCAAGAAGGACAGCCGCTGCGGCTATCCGATCGGCATTTCCTACCCGCCAGACTGGGGCGAGCGCACGATCTCGTTCCGCAAGGAAGAGGAGACCATTCTGGAGCCAGGCATGACCTTCCACTTCATGCCGGGGCTGTGGATGGAAGACTGGGGTCTGGAAATCACCGAGAGCATCCTGATCCGTGAAAGCGGCCCCGCAGAGTGCTTCTGCGATCGCCCGCGCAAGCTCTACATCAAGGATTGAGATCCCTTCATGGACATGCTCGCCCGCACCAGCCAGATCCTTGGCGATCTGATCGCCTTTCCGACGGTCTCATCCGACAGCAACCTTGAGCTGATCACCTATGCTGCGGACCTCTTGTCGGATGCAGGGGCAACGATCTCGCTCTCTCGCGACGAAACCGGCACCAAGGCAAATCTGTTCGCCACACTTGGCCCGGCGGGCGATGGCGGGATCGTCCTTTCCGGCCATTCGGATGTCGTGCCGGCAAATCCCGAGGAGTGGTCGAGCGATCCGTTTGAAATGACGCGGCGCGGTGATCGCCTTTATGGACGTGGCACCTGCGACATGAAGGGCTTCATCGCCGCTGCAATCGCGATGGCGCCGCGCTTTGCTGATGTGGATCTTGCCCGACCGCTCCACTTTGCCTTGACCTATGACGAGGAGGTTGGCTGCTTCGGCGCACGCGCCCTCGTCCAGGAACTGGAGCGGGCTGGCATTCGTCCTTCAGTTGCGATCATCGGCGAACCGACCGAGATGAGGGTGATCGAGGGACACAAGGGCTGCTACGAATACACCACCGAATTTTCCGGCATCGAGGGCCATGGCTCGCAGCCCGACAAGGGTGTCAACGCCATCGAATATGCAACGCGTTACATCTCGCGGATGCTCGAACTTGGCGAACAGATGAAGGCGCGCGCGCCGCAGGCAAGCCGTTTCGATCCACCCTGGACGACGCTTCAGGTCGGACGCATCGAAGGTGGCACCGCGCGCAACGTGATTGCCGGGAACTGTTCCGTCGAATGGGAAATGCGCCCCATCAACATCGACGACGCAAATTTCGTCAAACGCGATCTGGGAAATTATGCGGACAGCGTGCTTCTGCCCTTGATGCGCAGAGTCTCGTCGGATTGCGCGATCATCACCCGTACCGTTGGCGAGGTCGAGGGGCTTCAGGTGGTGGAGGCTTCGGAAGCACGTGAAATCGTCTTCGAACTTACAGGCTGTCGCCACGCCGATGTCGTGCCGTTCGGCACCGAAGCGGGCCTTTTTCAGACCGCCGGTATCTCGTCCATAATCTGCGGGCCGGGTTCAATTGCCCAGGCCCACAAACCGGATGAATTCATCGAGATCAGCCAGCTTGCTGCCTGCCTGGAAATGCTCGACAAGCTGGTGCTGAAGCTTGGTGATCAGGGGGCCTCTTTTGCTTGAGGGGGATATTGTGGCGCAGACTGTCGCAGAGGAACAAGCGCCGGCCGATGACAGCGCCCGAGGACGCTTTGCGCGCATCTATCAGGCGCTTCGCTCGCGTATCTGCCTTCTCGACTATCCACCCGGCAAACGTTTGCGAGAGGAGGACCTTGCGGAGGAATTCGGGGTGTCGCGCACGCCGGTGCGCCGGGTTCTCGTCAAGCTGGAAGCCGAGGGGCTGCTGCGTTCCGTCCACGGCGTCGGGACCATCGTTACCGATATCGATGCCGAGGAATTGGCGCAGGTCTACGAAATCCGCGTCGAACTGGCGGAACTGATCGGCAAGCTCTCGCCGGTTGAAGTCAATGAAGAGCTGATCGAGAAATTTCGCGACATACGCGCGCGTTGCGAGCAGCTGACAGAAGGCAGCGATGTCCGGCAATTCGCGTGGCTGAATATGGAGTTCTTCCATCTCTTCACCAGCCTGACGAGGAACGAGCCGCTGCGTGAACTCAGCGAGCGTCTCTACTATCAGACCAGCCGCATCTGGATGAAAACCGCATTGCAGATTCGGGACTATCAGGAGCTTCTCGACAACGAGTTCCGCACCTTTCAACGCGAGGTCGCCGATATTGCCGAGGCGGTGGAGCATGGCGATGTCGCGGCGGCGGCTTATGTCAGGCGCGTGCACATCGCGCTCAGCTATGCCCGCATTCGCCGCGCTTTTGCGGAAAATTCCTGAACAGCGCGAAAGCCCCGGTCACTGAAATGAGGGAAGAAGAAGGATCGAAAACACGCCTCATGAGTTGAGAGACGAATTTGCAGTTTGCCAGTCGGCGGGATTCGTGCGCTAATTTCCGCTCATGTGATCGGAGGATCGTATGTTCGAAGGCTTTGATGCCCTGCTTCTGGCTCGCATCCAGTTCGCATTCACCGTCTCCTTCCACTTCATCTTTCCCGCTCTCACGATCGGCCTGGCAAGTTATCTGGCGGTTCTGGAAGGTCTGTGGCTATGGACCGGAAAATCGGTCTACCTCGATCTCTTCCGCTACTGGATCAAGATATTCGCCATCAATTTTGGCATGGGCGTCGTCTCCGGTATCGTGCTTTCCTACCAGTTCGGCACCAACTGGTCGGTCTTCTCTGATCTTGCAGGGCCCATTGTCGGTCCCTTGATGGCTTATGAGGTGCTCACCGCTTTCTTCCTTGAGGCCGGCTTCCTCGGCATCATGCTTTTCGGGCTCAGCCGGGTCGGCAAGGGGTTGCACTTTGCGGCAACGCTCGCCGTCGCATTCGGTACGCTCCTTTCCTCATTCTGGATCATCGCCGCAAATTCCTGGATGCAGACGCCAGCCGGACATACCTTCAATGAGGTCGGGCAGTTTGTTCCGGAAGACTGGTGGGCGATCATCTTCACACCCTCCTTCCCCTATCGGCTCGTTCACACGGTGCTCGGCTCGTATCTCACCACCGCACTGGTGGTGGGAGCGGTGGCTGCGTGGCACCTCTTGCGCAAGCACAACACGCACGGCACGCGGGTCATGTTTACGATGGCGATGGGGATGATCGTCGTGACCGCGCCGATCCAAATCTTTGTCGGTGATCTGCACGGGCTCAACACGCTTGAGAATCAGCCGGTCAAGATCATGGCTATGGAGGGGCATTTCGACAGCCATCCCGACGGTGCTCCGCTTTACCTGTTCGGAATTCCTGACGAGGAGAACGCCACCCTTCGCTATCCGATTGCGATTCCAAATCTTGGCTCGCTCATTCTCAAGCACAGCCTCACGGCGCCGATGGATGGGCTCGAAACCGTTGCTCGGGAAGAGTGGCCGCCCGTTGCCATCATCTTCTGGTCTTTCCGCATCATGGTCGGGCTTGGAATGCTGATGCTGGCGCTGGGCGGGATTTCGCTGCTGGCCCATCTGCGAGGGCGACTTTACGACTGGCCCCTCCTGCACCGTTTCGCGATTGTGATGGGGCCAGCAGGGTTTGTTGCCGTCATCGCCGGTTGGGTGACGACGGAGGTCGGGCGACAGCCCTACACGATTTACGGCCTGTTGCGGACGGCAGATTCTGTCTCTCCGCTTGATGCGCCCGCTGTCGCTGCCTCGCTCATCGCCTTCATCATTGTCTATTTCGCGGTGTTCTCGGTCGGCATCTGGTACATTTTGCGACTGATGGCGCACGCGCCCATGCCGGCAGAGTCGGGCCTTGAGGGCGGCACGGCACCGATCCGGACGGCGGGCATTACACCCGCTGCAGCAGTCCGGCCTGATCTTGCCATCGGCTCTGATTCCAAGGGAGAATGAGATGGATCTACCAGTCTTGTGGGCCTTCATCCTCGCCTTTGCAGTCTTCGCCTATGTGGTGCTGGACGGGTTTGATCTTGGGGTCGGCATCTTGTTCCCAACCCTGGAGGCAGGCTCTCAGCGCAGCCAGGCGATGAATTCCGTGGCTCCGGTCTGGGACGGAAACGAGACTTGGCTGATCATGGGCGGAGGCGGACTCATGGCCGCCTTCCCGCTCGCCTATGCCATCATCATGCCCGCGCTTTACGCACCGATCATTGCAATGCTTCTGGCTCTGGTCTTTCGCGGGGTCGCGTTCGAATTTCGGTGGCGCGATCCTGCTCACGAATGGTTCTGGGACATGTCATTTGCGGGTGGATCACTGGTCGCCGCCTTCGCGCAAGGGGTGACGCTGGGCGCATTGCTCCAGGGTATCAATGTCGATGGGCGGGCCTATGGCGGCGGATGGTGGGACTGGCTCTCGCCATTCAGCCTTCTGACCGGCGTCAGCCTCGTCATCGGCTATGCGCTACTCGGCTCCACCTGGCTGATCATGAAGACTGAAGGAGCATTGCAGGACAAGGCGTTTTACTACGCGAAGACGTGTGGACTCGCGACGGTTGCGTGCGTGGCCGCGGTAAGCCTTGCAACGCCGTTCCTTGAAGAAGCCTTCTACGAGCGCTGGTTCGCCTGGCCAAACATCCTCTTCACTGCGCAGGTGCCCTTGCTGGTGACGATCGCCGCGGCAGCGTATTTCTACAGCCTCCACCGCCGCTGGGAGATCTTCCCATTCCTCCTGGCTCTCGGGCTGTTCGCGCTCAGCATGCTGGGGCTTGGGATCAGTGTGTTTCCCGACGTCATCCCCGGCCGGATCACCATTCATGAAGCCGCATCACCCGAATCCAGCCTGATATTCATGCTGGTAGGTGCGGGGATCCTTATCCCGATCATCCTTGCCTATACCGCCTACAGCTATTGGGTGTTTCGCGGAAAAGTCGGGCATGAAGGCTACCATTGAGCATGTCTGCACCTGGACCTGTCTGGCAGCGGCTTCTCTGGTTCGTCCTGTTGTGGGCGGGAGGCGTCGCTTGCGTTGCGACGGTCGGTTACATCATTCGCCTCTGGCTGATGTGACCGTTTAACTGCCCCACGCTTTTCAGCCGGCTCGTCCATACACAGCTTTGACGAGCCGCCCCTCTACTATCAATTGACATCCTCGCACCCTGACGCGCAATATCTAGCCGTTACGGTCTCTCGTGCCTTGGTGCGAGAGCTAAGAGGGAAGCCGGTGACCTGAAAGGGAACTCCGGCGCTGCCCCCGCAACTGTAAGCAGCGAGTTTCTGTCGATTTTGCCACTGGTGGGTTCACTGGGAAGGCTGGCAGAAACAATGACCTGTGAGCCAGGAGACCTGCCGTGACGCATTGTTTCGAACCTCGGGCGGGGTGTCCCGGTGGTGCGCAGCGGTTGGACAATTGCGTTCAGCCGGTGTTCCCACCCTTCCCCGTTCGTCAACGACACGGGGATATGATGTCGGCGACTGCAACCCACCGCACGGACGGAGCGAGCTTCGTTCCACTTGGAATTTCGTCAGAAGCAACCGCGGCTCCGGGCTATCAGCTTTTGCGCCGCAATGGTGCCGTCACGCCCTTTGACGCGCGCAAAATCAGCATCGCGCTGACCAAGGCCTTTCTGGCCGTGGAAGGGTCAACTGCCGCCGGTTCCCGCCGGGTACACGAGGCAGTCGAAGAACTGACCGGACAAGTCGTTTCGGCGCTTACCCGCCGCGTTGGCGAAGGCCGCCTGTTCCACATCGAAGACGTGCAGGATCAGGTGGAACTCGCGCTGATGCGCGGCGAACACCACAAGATTGCGCGGGCATACGTGCTTTATCGCGAGGAGCGTGCGCGTGAACGTACGGCGGAGAAGGAATTTGCAACCGCTCCGTCAGCCCCCGCATTGAAAATGACTTCGGAAGACGGAGAGCTTGTTGCGCTCGATGAAACGCGGCTGACGCGTATCGTTGAAGAAGCATGCAATGGGCTGGACGCGGTTTCGGCGTCGCCCATCCTGACAGAGACCCGCAGAAACCTCTACGATGGCATCACGCAGGACGAGCTGTCACTGGCACCGATCATGGCTGCGCGCACGCTGATCGAGCAGGAGCCGAACTATGCGTTCGTTGCCGCTCGTCTCCTGATGGACAAACTGCGCCGTGAGGCACTGAGCCTCGTTTCCGGTCGTGCCGAACAGGCGACGCAGTCGGAGATGGCATCGCGTTACGCCAGCTATTTTCCTCAGTTCATCGCGACCGGCATCAAGGCAGGCCTGATCGATTCGGAGCTGGAGCGCTTCGACCTGCAACGGATAAGCGCGGCTCTCAAGCCGGAGCGCGATCTCAATTTCCAGTATCTCGGCTTGCAGACCCTCTATGATCGCTACTTCCTGCATCGCGACGGCAAGCGGTTCGAGCTGCCGCAGGCATTCTTCATGCGGGTGGCGATGGGACTGGCTCTGCGCGAGATCGACCGCGAGAACCGCGCGATCGAGTTCTACAATCTTTTGTCCTCGTTCGATTTCATGGCCTCCACGCCGACACTGTTCAACTCGGGAACGACCCGGCCGCAGCTGTCATCCTGCTTCCTGACCACCATTGGCGATGATCTCGAGGCGATCTTCAAGGGCATCAAGGACAACGCGCTTCTGGCGAAATACTCCGGCGGCCTTGGCAATGACTGGACGCCGGTTCGCGGTCTTGGTGCGCATATCAAAGGCACCAATGGCGAGAGCCAGGGCGTGGTGCCGTTCCTGAAGGTCGCCAATGACACCGCGATTGCGGTCAATCAGGGTGGCAAGCGCAAGGGTGCGGTGTGCGCCTATCTCGAGACCTGGCACATCGACATCGAGGAATTCCTCGATCTTCGCAAGAACACCGGCGATGACCGGCGCCGCACCCATGACATGAACACGGCCAACTGGGTTCCGGACCTCTTCATGGAGCGGGTTTCAATGGACAGCGACTGGACGCTGTTCTCTCCAGATGAAACGCCTGATCTGCACGACCTCTACGGCGCGAAATTTCGCGCAGCTTACGAGGCCTATGAGGCCAAGGCCGAGCGTGGCGAGATGCGTGTGCACCGCACCGTTCGGGCACTCGATCTGTGGCGCAAGATGCTGACCATGCTGTTCGAGACCGGACATCCGTGGATTACCTTCAAGGATCCGTGCAACATCCGCTCGCCCCAAGGCCATGTCGGCGTCGTCCACTCGTCAAATCTGTGCACCGAGATCACGCTCAACACCTCGAAGGACGAGGTCGCGGTCTGCAATCTCGGTTCCGTCAATCTCGTCAATCATCTGGGCGAGAACGGTCTCGACTTCGACCGGCTTGCCGCGACGGTGAAAACCGCGATGCGGATGCTGGATAATGTCGTTGACATCAATTTCTACACCATCCCGGAAGCACGCGCGTCGAATTTGCGTCATCGCCCGGTCGGCCTTGGGCTCATGGGCTTCCAGGACGCGCTGCAGAAACTGCGGATCCCTTATGCCTCGGCAGCTGCGGTGGAATTTGCCGATCTGTCAATGGAAGCGATCAGCTACCACGCGATTTCAGCATCGGTAGATCTTGCCGCCGAGCGCGGTCGCTATGGCAGCTTTGATGGGTCGCTGTGGTCGCAGGGCATCCTGCCGATCGACTCGATCCGGCTGATGAAAGAGGCACGTCCAAGCGTCGACATGGATGAAAGCATGACGCTCGACTGGGAGGCGTTGCGCAGCCGCGTCATAACCGTTGGCATGCGCAACTCCAACACGATGGCGATTGCCCCAACCGCGACGATTTCCAACATCTGCGGCGTCTCGCAGTCAATCGAGCCCGCCTATCAGAACCTCTTCGTCAAATCGAACATGTCCGGCGACTTCACCGTGGTGAATGCCCAGCTGGTTCACGACCTGAAAGCTCGCGGTCTGTGGGATGAGGTGATGGTCTCGGACCTCAAATATTTTGATGGTTCTGTCGGCCAGATCGATCGCATTCCGGACGATTTGAAAGCGCTCTACGCAACCGCATTCGAACTGGAATCGAGCTGGCTGATCGAGGCCGCATCCCGTCGGCAGAAATGGATCGACCAATCGCAGTCACTCAATCTCTACATCGCCAACCCGAGCGGCAAGAAGCTCGATGAGCTGTACCGGCTGGCGTGGAACAAGGGCCTGAAGACCACCTACTATCTGCGCTCGCGCTCCGCGACGCATGTCGAAAAATCGACACTGAAAGGCACCGATGGCAAGCTGAATGCGGTGTCGGCGTCTGTTGCCGCGTCTTCGATCACGATTGATCAGAACGGCGCCTGGGCAAAGGCCTGTTCCATCGACGATCCGGATTGCGAGGCCTGCCAATAGGCCTGCCAAAAACGCACCTCACATCGAAATCTGGAGTAAGAACATGCTCGATTGGTCAGAAACCAAGCCGTCTTCACTGGCGGCTTCGACCGACAGCGGCGAAGCTGACGCCACCGGACTTGGTGAAATCGAACGCGGCGGTGCCCGCGTTTCGGTTGACGACAAGCGGATGATCAATGCCCGCGCGGACGTGAACCAGCTATTGCCCCTGAAATACCGCTGGGCCTGGGAAAAATATCTCGCCGGTTGCAACAATCACTGGATGCCGACCGAAGTGTCGATGCAGGCCGACATTGCCTTGTGGAAATCAAAGGACGGGCTGACCGAAGATGAACGCCGGATGCTCAAGCGCAATCTCGGCTTCTTCGCCGCTTCGGAATCTTTGGTCGCCAACAACATCGTTCTGGCGATCTATCGCCATCTGACGAACCCGGAATGCCGCCAATATTTGCTGCGCCAGGCATTCGAAGAAGCGATCCACACGCATACCTTCCAATATATCGTCGAAAGCCTCGCTCTGGACGAGGGCGAGTTGTTCAACATGTACCGGGAGGTGCCGTCGATCACCGACAAGGCGGCGTGGGCGTTGAAATACACCCAGAACCTCGACGACCCGGATTTCAAGACAGGCACGCCCGAGGCGGATCAGGCGTTCATGCGCGATCTGGTCGCGTTCTACGTCATCTTTGAAGGGATGTGGTTCTACACCGGCTTCGCTCAGATCCTCTCGCTTGGCCGCCGCAACAAGATGGTCGGCATCGCCGAACAGTACCAGTACATCTTGCGCGATGAATCGATCCACCTCAATTTCGGCATCGATGTCATCAACCAGATCAAGATCGAGAACCCTGACCTCTGGACCCCGGAATTTCAGGATGAAATTCGCGGCATGATCCTCGAAGCGGCGGAGCTTGAGGCGGCTTACGGGCGCGATACGATGCCGCGCGGCTTCCTTGGGCTCAATGCTGCGCTGTGCGAACAATATATGCACTTCATCGCCAATCGCCGCTGCGCGCAGCTTGGCCTGAAGCCGGTATTTGCAGATGTCGAGAACCCGTTCCCGTGGATGTCGGAAGCGATGGATTTGAAGAAGGAAAAGAACTTCTTCGAAACAAGGGTCATCGAATATCAGAGTGGCGGCGCGCTCAGCTGGGATTGAGTGGGCGCGAATTCAAGCAAAATACGGGGCGACCATCGCCGCCCCGTGCCTCGCAGATCAGTTAACGCATTTGAAGCTGGACGCCGCGTTGACGTCGCCCGACTGATATTGCGGCCAGGTCGGGTACTGGCAGAGTGGACGTGTGATCTCACCAGACTTCGACTGGTTGATCAGCTCCCCCGGCGCTTCGCCGGTCTCGACCCATGCTTCCAGCGCGCTGAAAAGGTCGGACTGGTTCGGCATGCCTTCCGGCCCTACCCCGCCATGGTTGATCGACGGAAAGATGTAGAAGCGAGAAAATTCGGCAACCTTATCTTCGCCGACAGTCTCGAGCACCCGCTTCCAATAGGCCGCGACCTCAGCCGGAGGGACTTCCGAAGCGCCGCCCGCGTAGAGGATGAGCTTTCCGTTCCTGGCGTGGAGCGGCGACAGATCAGGGTTGGTGGCGTCGAGGATGCTTGAGACTTCTACAATCCGGTCGCGCACGCTCTCGTCATTGGGGTCAAAGCCAAGCGACACCGCCTCGGCGTCCTGAGCGATCATGAAGCGATGGTAGCCGTCACCCAAACCGTAAACATAGCTGTCATTGCCACCCACATTTGGCGCAGGCGTTGAAGGCTGCGGGCGCGATCCGGCAAAGCTTCCCTGCCAGGCGACGTTACCCCACGGATAGCCGGAATGACCTGTCAGGCCGTTGGCGATCTCATATTCAAGCTCGACAGGGCGAGCGACATTGTTGACCGCATCGATCTGCGCCTGCGTCAGGCAGTTTTCCTGATTGTCCGCTTCGCACAGCAGGCTCGACAGATCCGGACTGCAGCCTTCGAAATTGGCGATCCAGCCATCTTCCACGCCATCCAGCGGGTCGCACTGTGCATAGACCTCCTTGGTAACGATCACGGCAAGCTCGGGCGACACCCAGCCTGCACCACCATCCTTGTAGAAGCCACCGGATGACTGCAGGTGCGCAAGTTTCAGGCCGGTCAGGTTGGAGACCGGATCACCGACCAGGATGCCATCGTAATCTTCAGGATGATCCGTGCCGCGACCATGGCTTCCTTGCCGCCCTGCGAGAAGCCCACAAAATGCCGGAGCTTCGGCGCAGCGCCATAACGCGTCTCAATGATCGACATTGCCGCAACATAGGTCTCGTTGACCGACTTGCGGGCATAGCGTTCGAATGCCTCTTTCTGCAGGGCAAACGAGGCCCGGCGAGGATCATCCTCCGGCCCGAAAGGCAGATCGTTCAGATCATGCCCGGAATCGCCTGAGAAAGTTGCGTAACCCTTGTGCGGGAATTCCTGTGCGGCTGCGTCTGTCTGCCAGCGGCCTCCGATCTGAGGCGGGATCACGCCATTAAAGCCGCCACCGCCGAACTGGATCGAATTGCCGTTCCAGTCTTCAGGCAACACAACGCGCATCTTGATCGGCCAGCCATCTTCCGACTTCTGCGGCACTTCGGCCATGACCTCGCAATGAGCCGGCATTGCTTCGGTGGCATCCACCTTGGCTGCGGAGACGATGCTCAGCCCCTCAATCGACGCGCTTGCCAGTTCATCGCAGGCAATACCAGCGGCAGCGGCAGGAAGGGCCGTAGAGACCAACAGGCCGCCCAATAACGAAATGTACCCAATCTTCATGCTGACTCTCCCAATTTCCGTCAGGCCCAACCTCCTGGAGCGCTGACGAACCCAGCTGATGCCGGATCAAATGGAAGCTATTGACTGGTGCCGCTGGGTCAATCGGCACGAGACGCAGACGCTAAATATTGGAAGTGGTCGCGCCGTAATCTAATGTTTCGCCAGCAGAAAGAAGCTCCGCAAAAGGCGACGGAAAAAGAACCCCAGCATTTCCGCCTGAGCTCTTTCCTCTCTGACTGCGGCGAGCTTGCATGATACCCGCAGTTACAATTTAATTCGTGGCCAGACCTGCTTCACTGCAATCGGCAGCAGTAATCGCGTCGAGGTCCAGTTCGCCACTCGCATTGTCCTGCGCGTTTTCGGCGGTCGCGCCCTCGGCTGCACCCTTATCGTCAGCAGCATCGTCCATCGCCTCGGTGTCAACGTCGGCAGCGTAATCGTCAGCTTCGATATCATCGGTTGCCGGACCGCCAGCATCGGCATCGGCCGCGCCTTCGTCCGCCTTTGACAGTGATGCGCAATGCTCTGTGACGCGTGGCAAATCCTGTTCGCTCACTTCCTGGCTACCGACCATCGTCTGAGCAAAAGCGCTGGAGCCCAGCGCTAGCGCGATGGCTGCAGCCAAGGCTGCAGGTTGAGAAGCATATTTCATGGACATGGCTTCCTCCTGATAGGTTTCTCGTGCTCAAGGCACGCGCCCCAACCTTCAAGACGGGGGCTTGTTCCGCTCAGTCAGGAGGTGATGTCGAGAAGCAAGATGCGCCCCTATTTTCCGCGCATGCGCCGCGACACATCGTCGGCAGCCGAAATCACAGCGGGTAGAAGCTGTTCGCGCAGTTCGTCCGTGAACCGAAAGCGAGGAACGGAGACGCCAAGAACCGCGATGGTCTCACCACGCAGCCCCTTCACCGGCGCGACGATGCCGTAGCCGCTATCGGCATATTGTTCCTGGCTCCCCTCGGAGAAACCGTTCTTGCGGATGTCCTCAATGGAGCTTCGCAACGCTTCAGGTTCCGTGATCGTGTGCGGAGCCAATGGCTCGAGCTGAACCCGCTTCAAATAGCTCTCGAACTCCACGTCCGAAAACCCTGCCAGAAGAAGCCGGCTGGCAGCGCCGGCATAGAGCGGCTTTTCTACGCCAAGCGCAACGACGCGGCGGATCGACTGCCGCCCGACGACCTGCTCCAGATCGACGCGAAAATCGCCGGAGGTGACGCTCAGCACCACGGTCTCATTGAACGCGCGGCACAGGTCGCGCATGACCGGACGGGCGACTTCGACGAGGCCGGCATTGCCGCGCGCATCCTCGGCCAGCGCCACCAGGCGATAGCCGAGACGATAGCGCCCACTGTCTTCGTCCTTGGTGACGAAGCCGTGGTGGCGCAAATTCATCAGAAGGCGCATGCAGGTGCTGACATGCAGACCGGTCAGCTTTGCCAGTTCGGTCTGCGTCAGGCTTGGGCCATAGCGCGAGAGCGCATCGAGGATCGACACGGCGCGGTCAAGCACGTTGACCTTGTACTGGCGCGCACCGCCTTCATCCTCATCAATCTCGCTGGCCATGGTTCCTCCCCAACTCTAATCGAGCGTGAGGATGATTTTACCCATGTGCGAGCCGCTTTCCATCCGCACATGCGCGGCAGTGGCTTCGGCAAGCGGGAAAACCTGATCGATGACCGGCTTGAACGATCCGGATTCAACCAGCGGCCAGACCTTCTCGCGAACTTCCGACACGAGGCGTGCCTTTTCCGCCAACGGACGGCTGCGCAGTGTTGACCCCGTCACCGTCAGCCCATTCATCATGACGCGGGCAATGTCGAGCTGGCCCATGCGTCCCTGATTGAAGGCAATGAAGACCAGCCGGCCCTTGGGTGCCATGGCGCGGATGTTGCCTTCAAGATACGGCCCGCCAATGATGTCGAGCACAACATTTGCGCCACCGTGACGTTCGCGCACGATTGAGGCGAACTCCTCGGTTTTATAGTTGATCGCGGTTTCGGCTCCGATCTGGCGGCAAAGTTCTGCCTTCCCTTCGCTGCCGCTGGTGGCTGCAACGCGCGCACCAAACGCCTTGGCCAGCTGGATCGCCGTGGTGCCGATGCCGCTGGTGCCGCCGTGCACGAGCAGGGTTTCGCCCTCACGCAGTCCCCCAATGTCGAAAACGTTCGCCCAAACCGTGACGATCGTCTCCATCAGGCCTGCGCCCTCAACGAAGCTCAGATGGTCGGGAAGCGGCAGAACCTGGCTTGCGGGGACATTGCAATATTGCGCATAGCCGCCGCCAGCTAGAAGCGCGACGACACGGTCGCCAACGGCGAAACCATCGACGCCTTCGCCGAGCGCTTCGATGGTACCGGACACTTCAAGACCCGGAATGTCCGATGCGCCCTTCGGCGGCGGGTAGACGCCGCGGCGCTGCGCAAGGTCCGCGCCGTTAAGGCCCGCGGCTGCAACTTTGATCAGAACCTCGCCAGCAGCAGCCTGCGGCACCGGGCGCTCGCAAAGGCGCAGAACTTCGGGGCCACCAGCTTCGCTGATCTCGATAGCTTGCATCATCGCCATCTTCATTCTCCTTGCCTGTCAGGTCAGGCCTTTACGCGTTGATCGATGAAGTCGCCAACCCTGGCGATCATCGCGTCATTGTCCCACAATCGGGCATCAACCATGCTGGCGCTGAGTTCAAGCACCGGAAGGCCAGCACGCTCCAGCATGTCGATGCAGGCACGGGTGCCATAGGATGACAGCCGATCGCCGATCGGTGTCAGCATGACGGCCCCAGAAGCGCGGAACTCTTCTGCCTGCTTCAAGATCCAGCCTGCCATCCATGGCGGCAGGTGCAATTGCTCGTTCATCGAGATCGAACGTGCGGCAAGCGCCCGCAGTGGATCGCCGTCAAAATATTTCCGGTAGCCGTCCGAGAAATAGTTCGAATACATTGACCAGACGAAGGTTGCGTTATGGCTCTCTTCAAAGGCTCGGTAGAAGCCGGTGTTGAACCACAGACCGGTGTTGAGCCACAAAAGACGGGTCTTCTCGCCAGGGCAGATGGCCTGCTTGTTGGCGACACGCGCTTCGATCTCGCCGGCATAGGCAGCCGTGTGATCGACCGACCATTGGGAACCACGGTTCCAGGTTGCGGCCATCACATTGGTGAGCTGGTCGGGCAGGCTGACCGGGCACTTTTCAGCCGAAGCAATCGCATCGCGGGCGCGGGCGACATTCTCGCCAGCCTGGTTGATGCGGTGCATCTCGCCTTCAAAATGGTCCATGTCGAAGCGGCGGCCGCAGGTGCGTTCTGCGACCTCGATCAGCGCCTTGATCTGCTCGACCTGATAGTCGAGGCGATGGCTTTCATAGAGCGTTTCCCAGTCGCACTGCGCCAGTTCCCACCAATTCGGGATCAGCTTCTTTTGTGCCGGAACGTCAAGGAAGAAGGTTTCGGTGTCGAAGGCCGCTGCCCATTTCGTCGAGATGCGCTGGGCGTAGTCACCGCGTAGCCGGTCAAGGATCAGCGCTGGCTTCGGCAGCCCGCCATAGGGTGCGCGCTCTGGATCATTGTCGAGCGTCGTCATCATGGGCAGGCTCAGATATCGCGGCAAGTCGCCGTGAAAGCCGAGTTTTTCCATGAGGTCGAAATAGTAGGGCGACTGGCGCTTGGCGGAGATGATCGACGAATACCAGGTGTTGGTCACCACCGGCACGTCCATCGTATGGAAAATCTCGTGTGGGCTGACCGCCGCCGCGATCACATAGGGCTCGCCCTGCTCCATCGAGCGGGTGCGGAAATCCTTGAACCAGTTCTTCTGCTTTTCCTTGGCGAGCGCTGTGGTTGCCAGCGGCTCATCAGCGACCGATTGAAAGACCATGTCAGTCATTGGCCGTTCCCCCTGCTCTGACCGGAAGCTGTGCGGCAAAATCTGAAATCGCCTTTTGGCATGCCTCGCTGCCGACCGGGCCGCGCAATACGATGCTCTTCAAATTGACGCGTTCAAGACGTGTTTTCTCGTCGGGATATTCCCAGCCGAGCGTGTCGTCATTTTCCTCAAAGAAGAAGGCGACGGCGCTGATTTGAGTTGGCTTGCCATCGACGCCAAGCTCAGGCTGCCGGCGCACAAACTGGCGCAAGCTTAATCCGTGAACGCGATAGCGTGCTTCGAGCGCTGCAATCGGGTCATCTTCGAGACTTGCATCGTGCTCGTAAATGGCTGCGCCCCAATCGTGATCTTCGATCGCGATGTCGACGCCATGGGCAGCGAATGCGTCGTAGACGGCTGCATTCTCCTGGGTCGAGCCGGAGAGAGCGATAGCCTTTGAAACGGCCTTCGGCTCGGCCTTCTGAAACTCGCCAATCAGCGCCTTGAACTCGGCGCGTGGCTCGTGCTGGCCAAAGGCGGAAAGCTTCAGGCGCTGGATTCCGGTGAGTTTTCCGGAGGTGCAAAGATCGCGAAATGCCCGGCGCGTTTCATTTGTCGCGGCAATTTCCAGCGTGATCGCTGCCTCATCCGGCAATGTGCCGGTGATTTCGCCAAGTCGCTCCGCGAAATCCGAAAGCACCTTACGGTTATAGCGAATGCTGTAGTCGTGCTGGGTTTGCAGGAGATCGAGAAGATATACCCTCGGCATCCTCTGCCCGATGTCGAGGCTGCGTGCATAGTCGATCAGATAGTAGAGCTGCAGCAGCCCCTCGGAGGTGCGCGGGATGACGAGAAGGTCAATCCACTCCAGATCGCCCTTGAGCATCCGGTCAAAAAGCTGACGCAGATAGGTTTCGCGCACCGGCTCCATCAGCGTGTCGGAAAGATCGGTTGCTCCGTAATCGACGCCGGGTGCGGATCCCTTGAGGCGAAACGGATAGGCACCAGAGGCCGCGATCAATTCGACCGGTACGGTTGCGCCAAGGAAGCCGACGACCTTGCAGCCATCCGCATGCATCTTGCGCGCGGTTCCTTCCGGGTTTTCCCAGGCAGCATCTAGCCGCTGCATTGCAGATTCGAGGCTCATGACAGTTGAGCTCCCGCGATCAGGCTCTCGAGCTTCTCACCTTCGAAGCCGAGCGAGCGCAGGACCTCTTCCGTGTGCTCCCCAAGGTCCGGCGACGTAACGGTCGATTGCGGCGTGTCCTCATTGGCAATGAAGCCGCCGTTCAGGACCTTCATTTCACGGCCCCAAGCCGGAACGTCGATCGACTGGAACGTCGGGCGGCCCTCAAAGTGCGGATGGGCGACGATGCCCTTGAGATCGCGAACGACTGCCGCCGGAACGCTCGCCTTGTTGAGCTCGACCTCCAGAACTTCGGCTTCCCATTCGGCGATCTTGGCCGAAACGACAGGGCGAAGCGTATCGGCATGCTCCCAGCGGCCTGACGCATCCTGATAGCGCGGGTCAGCGACAAGTTCTTCAACGCCCAGCACCTTGCACAGGGCTGCAAATTGCTTGTCGGTGTTGGCACCGATCGAGATCGGACGATCCTTGGTCGGGAACATGTCGG
Organism: Aquamicrobium zhengzhouense; assembly: GCF_016124105.1. Classification (GTDB taxonomy): domain Bacteria; phylum Pseudomonadota; class Alphaproteobacteria; order Rhizobiales; family Rhizobiaceae; genus Aerobium; species Aerobium zhengzhouense. The sequence goes on along the minus strand of NZ_JADGMQ010000007.1, from coordinate 38,039 downwards.
CGGTTGCCGACAGGCTGAACCCCTTGTTGCCAACGCGCTTTGGAACGTCGCCGGTCGCGTTGTATTTCAGGATCATCGCCGACATGAGCACCATCGAGGCATCCAGCATCGACACGTCAAGACGCTGGCCTTCGCCGGTCTGCGCGCGGCGCAGCAGAGCTGAGACGATCGCGAATGCGGCCATGTGACCGGAGAAGGTGTCGACCAGCGGGAAGCCGACCTTCATCGGCGGGTCCTGCTCGGTGCCCTGCAGCGACATCAGCCCGGACATCGCCTGCGCGATGTGATCATAGGCCGGGTTGTCGCGAAGGATGGATTCCTGCCCGTAGCCTGAGATCGAGCAGTAGATGATGTCCGGCTTGATCGCCTTGCAGGCCTCGTAGCCAAAGCCACGCGCCTGGAGAACACCTGGGCGAAAGTTTTCGACAATGACGTCCGCTTCGGCGACAAGCCGGCGCAACGCTTCAGCGCCAAGTTCCGTGGTCCAGTCGAGCGCAACGGATTTCTTGCCAGCATTGTAGCCGACAAAGTTCGGCGAGTTGCGGCCAAAGCGCGGGTCGTGGCCGTAATAGCGCATCACGTCGCCTTCACCCGGCCGCTCGATCTTGATGACATCCGCGCCAAGCAGCACCAGCTGCCGCGTGCAGAATGGCCCCGCCATAACGTGGGTCATATCGAGCACCTTCATGCCCTGCATCGCACCCGCCATGAATTTCCTCCAGCCTTCAATCGCCGATGTTGCAGTCGACGAATTATCACAATGTGATTTTTTATTGCATAACATGATACTTTCTGAGAAACATATGCAAGAGGAATTCGGATGAGCGGGCTCAAGGGCTCGATCGGGAGTGAGGGGCGATGACAGCTGCACCACGCGTATCTGTGCGCAATCTGACGAAGGTCTATCGGACCCGTCGTGGCTCGCACGTGGCGCTGGACAACGTTTCTCTGGATATTGATCCCGCCGAATTTGTCGTTCTTCTGGGGCCAAGCGGCTGCGGAAAGACGACGCTCCTGCGTTGCATCGCGGGTCTGGAAGAGCCTGATTCCGGCGAAATTCTCATCGACGGCAAGGTGGTGTTTTCATCCAGGGACGGCATCTATGTGCCGCCGGAAAAGCGCAACCTGTCGATGGTTTTCCAGTCCTATGCGCTGTGGCCGCACCTCAGCGTTCTGGAAAACGTCATCTATCCGATCCGCAATTCGGGAAAGTCGCAGCGTGAGGCTGCACCGCTCGCACAGGAAGCGCTGGAAAAGGTCGGCCTTGGCAAGTTTTCTGCCGCCTATCCCGGCCAGCTTTCCGGTGGCCAGCAGCAGCGCGTCGCCCTCGCCCGCGCGATTGTTTCCGGCGACGGCCTCGTTCTCTTCGACGAGCCGCTGTCAAACCTTGACGCCAAGGTGCGTGAACGGCTCCGCCTCGAATTGCTGTCGCTGCAGACGCAGATCGGCTTTGCCGCTGTCTACGTGACCCATGATCAGGTCGAAGCACTGGCACTTGCCGACCGCATTGCCGTCATGGATGTCGGCACGGTCGCGCAGATCGGGGCACCTGAACAAATCTATGATCATCCGGCATCGCGCTATGTTGCGGACTTCGTCGGCTCGGCCAATGAGCTTGAGGGCATTGTCCTCTCAGTAGGAGCCAAATTGCTGGTGAAGACTGCCTTTGGCGAGATCGAATCCGCCAACTTCCCCGCATCCATGTCCGTCGGCCAGAAAGTTGCCGTCATGATCCGCCCGGAGCACTGCAACGTTGCCGCTCTCGGCGAGAGCGAAAACCTCATAACGGGCCGCCTCACCCGCTCGCTTTATCTCGGCGCAGTTCGTCAGCACTTCCTTGAAACCGATGGCGGCGAGTTGCTGATTACGACGCAGGCACCCGTGACGGCAGATTCTGATGGCACGCTGACCGTGACCTGCGCCTCGCACCGCGTCCATGTCTTCGCGCAAGGTGCTTGAGATGAGCGTCAACCCGAAAGCCGGGACCGGCTTCAGCTGGTGGACCAGATCAGGTCTGACGCCCTTTTCACTCGCGCTCTGGCTGGTCCTCGCGCTCATCGCGCTCCTGATCATCTATCCGCTCGGTCTCGCGATCGTCTATGAGTACGACAACATCGTCGCGAGTTTCCATTCGCGCCTGGATGGGCCGCTATCGCGCACCGTACCGACTGTCATTCTCAACACGCTGATCGTCGTTTTCGGCGCAACCACGATCGCGCTTTTGATCGGCTCGTTTCTTGCCTGGATCAATGAGCGCAGCGATGCCAGCCTTGGCTTCATGGGGCAGCTTCTGCCGCTTTGCGCACTGATCGTGCCGCCCGTCGCCGGCGTGATTGGCTGGGCGGTTCTGCTCGACCCGCGCGCCGGACTTGCCAATTTCGCGCTGCGCAACGTCCTCGATGTCTTCGGGATCACCATGCGCACGGGGCCGTTCAATATCTATTCGATGTGGGGTCTGGTGATCATCACCAGCCTCTACACCGTGCCTTACGTCTTCCTCGTCGTCTCGGCAGCGCTTCAGCGTGTCGATCCGGCAATGGAAGAAGCCTCGCGCACGGGCGGCGCCGGCCCCCTCAAGACCATGATGCGCATCACCTTGCCGGCGATCCGTCCGGCGCTCGCCGCTTCGGTGCTGCTTGGCGTCATCTCCGGCCTCAGCCTCTTCTCGGTTCCGGCGGTCCTCGGCGCAGGCGCGCGGATTGACGTGATCTCGGTCTATATCTTCCGCCTGCTTCAGGCCTATCCGGCCCAGACTGGACCCGCGATCACCCTGTCGATCGGCCTCCTCGTCCTCGTTCAGGTCCTGCTGGTCGTGCAAAACATGGTCGCCCGCCCCGGCCGCAACGCTGCAATTTCGGGCAAGGGTTTCCGTGCGACGCCCGTGCGTCTCGGCAAATTGCGCTGGTTCGCCTATGCGCTGGCGGTCTTCTATCTGCTCGCGACCGCGGTGCTGCCGATCCTTGGCCTGCTTCTCGTTTCGCTGCAGCCGTTCTGGACGCCAGCTGTCAACTTCTCGACCCTGACGCTCGCGAATTTCAACTTCGTCCTGTTTGAAAACCGCCAGACGGTGAGCGCACTGATCAACAGCGTGACGCTCGGCTTCATTGTCGCCTCCTTCAACATGCTGGTGACCGGCACGTTTGCTCTGCACTTTGCCCGCAATGGCAAGGCGCGCAAGCTGGCCGATATCCTGACGGGATTGCCCGCAACAATCCCGCACACGGTGATTGGCGTTGCGTTTATCCTCGCCTTCAGCCGTGAGCCGCTGCGCATCTACGGTACGACGACGATCCTGCTGCTGGCCTATATCGTCATGACACTCAGCTATGCCGCGCGCGCTGCCGCCTCTGCCGCAGCCTCTATCGGTGGCGAATTGTCGGAAGCATCGCGTGTCGCCAAGGCGTCTGACCTGCGCACCCTGTTCAGGATTTCGCTGCCGCTGGCCATGCCTGGCCTCGTCGCCGGGTGGATCATGGTCTTCGTTCACACCGTTGGCGAAGTGACCGCCTCGGCGTTCCTGTCGGGCACGCACAATCCGGTCATTGGCCGCGTCCTGCTCGATTTGTGGAATTTCGGCAATTTCCCGCAAGTCGCCGCATTGGCGCTCGTGGTCACTGCGATTTCGACGTCGCTGGTCGGCCTCATGCTCTATGTCACCCGCCGCAGCCAGCGCGTGACGACGTCGTGAACCAGATTGGAATACCGCCTGCAAAGTTTAACGGGAGGAATGCAATGACTGAAACTGCAAAGATCAAATCACGCCTGACCATGCTGGTCTCGGCTGCCGCGCTGGCGTTGTCGGCTTCGCTGGTTGGAGCGCAGGCCGAGATACCGGCCGAACTCGTGGAAGCCGCGAAGGCAGACGGTTCGCTGACCGTCTACACCAATATTGACCCGGCGCTGATGGAGAAGCTCTCCTCGGCCTTCACCGCTGCCCACGGCATCAATGTCGACATCCAGCGTCAGTCCTCGTCCGCGCTCGCACAGCGCTTCATGGCCGAGAACGACACGGACAACACCATCGCTGACGTCTATTACTCGACCGACCGCGCCTTCCATGACGACCTCTTCGCCAAAGGTCTGTTCTCAAAGGTGGAAGACGTGCCGGGCTATGCGCAGTGGCCGGAAGAAGCCAAGTCCGAAGGCACAATCACCATCGGTTACAACCCCTACTCGCTGGTCTGGAACACCGATTTGGTGCCGGAAGGCCTGACGAGCTGGGAGCAGCTGAACGATCCGGAATTCGAGGGCCAGGTCATCCTGACCGACCCACGCTCAAGCGTGACCTCGAACCAGTTCTACAAGATGCTGCACGACCTTTACGGTGACGAGTTCCTGGAAAAGCTCGGCACCCACGCGACCTATTCGCCAAGCGCGGTTCCGGGCATTCAGCAGGTTGCTGCTGGCGCACAGGCGATCTACGCACCGGGCATCCACCAGGTCGTCACCGGCCTTGCCGCCAATGGCGCGCCGCTCGGCGAAAGCTTCCCGGAGCCGTCAATCTCCTCCAACAACGTCGCCAGCCTTGTCGCCAAGGCACCGCATGCCGACGCAGCCAAGCTTTTCGTCGCCTTCCTGATGACCAGGGAAGCGCAGACGATCAATAATTTCGATGGCTTCGCGCCGATCGAAGGCATCGAGAACACCCGCGAGATGCCGCAGATCGTCAACATCGAACCAGCTGACGCCATGGCGGCGTCCGAAAAGATCTATCAGTTGATGGGCCTACAGTAAGCTTCTCGCTTACGTACACTGATCGATCGATGCCGTGGCTCGCAAGAGCCGCGGCATTCGTTTTTTGGAGTATGGTTTCAGTTATTCAGACGGCTTGAGCGGACGATCGTAGGAAGGATCCGTGCGGTCGCGCGCTCCTTCGGGATAGCCGTTCGGTGTCAGGAAGATCGTTGCGTCGGCCTCGGCGCGCCAGTCGATATACAGCTTGCGAAGAGAAATGCGCCACACGCCATCGCGCTTTTCCAGCCGGTCCATATATCGCCCGCCGCCAAGAATGACCTGGGCAGGTTCACGACGGCGCAGCACATAGAGGCAGTAGGATTCGGCATGCGCCTCATCACCGTTGATTTCGCAATTATGCGTGGTGATGTTGTGGGTGTGCGCGGCGAAACCCTTGGCATGGAAGTCGTTGGCCCACTCGGCGAACGGGATCGGATTGCCCCGGAAGTGACCGTGCTCGTCGAGCGCATCCTCATGATAGACTTCCATCATCAGATCGACATCATGACGATCGATGGCCCGCGCATATTTGTTGACGCAGTCGAGGATCGCCTGCCTGTCCAGCAAATATTGAATCTCAGGAATGTCCGAACTCATCGGCCGCATTTGCTACTCTCCTCCACAATTATTCATCAGCATTCGTTCCGGCGATCAGCCGATGCAGCAGTCTCAGGAACGTTTCGAGCTCTTCTGCCCCTCCCAGCCGGTGCATCAGATCGCGCTCGTGTTTTGCCTGGATTGAGCCAGCCTTGGCCATCAGCTTCGTGCCGGCTTCGGTCAAAAACAAAGGACGTCCGCGCCTGTCTTTTGCGGAGACACGCCGCTCGGCCAGCCCACGCTGTTCAAGCCCGTCGACCAGCGTGACGAAATTGGTGCGCTTGATCGCGAGCATCTTCGCGGCGCGGGTCTGGTTGATCCCCGGATGGGTTTCCAGGACCTTCAGCACGGCAAATTGCGGCGGCTTCAGATCCAGTTTGTCGAACAGCCTGATCAGTTCGTTGAAAGTTTTCAGCTGCGCGCGGCGAAGCTGAAAACCGACGATACGGTCGAGCGGGTTAACCTCGCCCGCCGCCTTCCTCGACTTCTCGGCCGAAGGAGGGCGTTCATCCGAAGTCGTCATCGGGCACCTCCAATCATCGGATGAACATCAGGCTGAGCTGGGGCACCATGATGGTGATCAACAGCACCATCAACATCAGCGCCACAAAAGGGAGGACAGCGCGGCTGACCGTCAGGAAAGTCTGACGGAACACGCTCGTCGCCACGATGACGCTGAGTGCGACGGGCGGCATCACATAACCGATCTGGAGATTGACAATCACCATGATCGCGAAATGGACCGGGTCGTACCCGTAGGCGAGGCCCAGCGGTGCAAGCAATGGTGCGAGGATGATGATCGCGGACGATTCATCCATCAGCGCGCCTGCCACCAGCAGCATGAGGTTGACCATGATCAACATCTGCCAGTCAGCGGTGAAGGTTTCCTGCGTCCAGGCAACCAATGCCTGAGGAACGCCCTCATATTGGAGGATGACGTTGAGGCTGCCCGCAAACGCAACGAGCGGCATCAGGGTGCCAAGCAGCTTCACAGTATCGAGGCCCAGCCGGAACACATCCTTCGCGCCGAGATTGCGAAAGAGCACCACCTCGATCAGCAGGGCATAGAGGAGCGAGACAGCGGCTGCCTCGGTAACCGTGAAAATACCGGAATAGATACCGCCCATGAGGATGACCGGCATCAAAAGCGCGGTAATTCCATGTTTGAGCGCCGCCCAAACCTCGGCAATGTCGAAGGGGCTGGTTTCGGCACTGCGGTTGCAGATCACCGAATAGACGCAGAGCACCAGCACCATCAGGAGGCCCGGCCCCCAGCCCGCCATGAACATGTTGGTGACCGAAACATCAGTCGACAGTCCATAGAGGATCATCAGGATGCTGGGCGGAATGATAACCCCGAGCGTTCCCCCAGTGCAGAGCAGGCCAAGTGTGAACCGCACGCTGTATCCACTCTGGATGAGGGCAGGATACATCAGCGTGCCCACGGCCATCATCGTCACGATCGCCGAGCCGGAGATTGAAGAGAACACCGCCATGGCGAGGATGGTCGCGATCGCCAGACCACCACGAAATGGAGAGGTGAGCGCTTTCATCAGCCGGACCAGCCGCGCGGAAATCGAACCGCTCGACATGATCACCCCGGCGAAGATGAACATCGGGATCGAGAGCAGAAGTTCGCGATCGAGCGTGAACCACAGGTCCTGGACCAGATATTCGACCGAACTGTTGCGGGCGATATAGCTGTGAACGAGACCGATGATGACCGCCAGGGTCAGGATCACGTTCTGGCGGAAGAAGGTCAGGAGAAGAAAAATCGGGATCAGCAGCATGCCGCTCATTGGACGATCTCCTCGTCTTGAGCCGCAATCATCGGAAACATGAAATAGGCAAAGTAGCGGACGGCACCGGAGATAAACATCCAGGGCATGAACAGCTGCATCGGCCATACAACCACCTGCAGCGACGGATCGGTTTCGCCAAGTTCTGCGGTCTGGCGGACGTAGAAGATCGCCCAATATGCGAAAAACACGCAGATCGAGAACGAGATCAGGTGCCCGATCCGCTGGACGAGAGGGCGGAACGCTGCGGGTGCTGCGTTGTCGAGGAAGCTGATCCGCAGATGCGACCCGTGCGAAATGCACACGCAAAAACCGACCAGAGCGCTGGCAGCTGTTGCGTAGACCGCAACGCGGAAAGATCCGAACAATCCGACCTTGAAGAACTCGCGGGCGAAAATGTCCGCCAGAAGGGCGGCGGCGGAGATGAAAAGTGCCGTGACCGCGACGATGCTCTCAAATTTCGTCAAGCCACGCAAAAATGCGGCGGTGGCGTTCATGCTCAGTGACCTTCTGCAGGCAGCAAAGCGCGGATATTCTTCAGGCGACCGACGGCGCGCCGATATGGCAACGGCCAGCTGTTCTGGGTGGACAGGGTGTCTGCTGCGTGATGCGCCCAGTTGGGATCATCAAGAAGCGCGCGACCCAGAAAAACGAGAGCCGCGTCGCCGGAGCTGATAATGTTCTCGGCTTGGGCAGGATCGACGATCATCCCCACGGCGCCGGTCGGCAAACCGGTTTCAGCGCCGATCCGGCGGGCAAATTCAACCTGATAATTCAGGCCCGTTGTCACCTTTTCCCAATCGACGAGACCGCTGCTCGAGCAATCGATCAGATCTGCACCGTCTTCAGCAAACCACCGCGCGACGGTGATCGCCTCGTCGATCTCGAAGCCGCCATCGGCCCAATCGCTGCAGCTCAGGCGAACAATGATCGGAAGATGATCCGGCCACGCAGATCGGACGGCGCGCACGATCCGGCGCGGAAAGCGGGCTCGGTTTTCGAGGGACCCGCCATATTCATCCCCGCGCTGGTTCGTCAGCGGAGACAAAAATGAATGGAGAAGGTACCCGTGGGCGAAATGCAGGTTGATCGCGTCGAACCCGGCGCGCAGCGCAAGGCGAGCCGCATTGGCAAACGCTGCCTCAACCGCCTCAAGGTCTTCCGCGTTCATCTCCCTCGGCATGGCGTAATCGCCGAAGGGAATTGCACTTGGCGCCAGTAGCTCCCATCCGCCTTCGTCGGAGCGCAATGCACGACCTCCCTCTTCCCAAGGGCGCGTGCGGGCTCCCTTTCGACCGGAGTGTGCAAGCTGGACGGCAGAGACTGAGCCCTGACTGCGGATGAAATCGGTTACCGGGCGCAAGGCATCCGCCTGCGCATCATTCCATAGACCGACGCAGCCGAGGGTCAGGCGCCCAGCCGGCTCGACCGCCGTTGCCTCTACAGTAATGAGCCCGGTGCCCCCGATTGCCCGCGCGCCGAGATGCGCCATGTGCCACGCGCTCGCGACACCATCAAGCGCCATGTACTGGCACATCGGCGACATGGCGATGCGGTTCGGCAAGACAACCGACCGCAGGGTGAGCGGCGAGAAAAGGGAATTGGCCACCCAGATGCTCCTGGTTTGATGTATCTTAAGAGAAGGCGGAGGCGCAGAGGCCTCCGCAGGAACAGCTGCGTCAGCGCGCAGCGTATTCCTTCTTTCCGGCTTCGATAGCTTCGTAGAGCTTACGCGCGCCGGGCGACATTTCTTCTACGAGCTTGCCGATATTCGGGACCACAAGATCAGCCCAGGCCTTACGCTGTGCATCATCCAGCTTGTAGAGAGTACCGCCATTGTCGGTGAAGCTGGTTGCACGGGCGTCATTGTCCGCAAAGAAGCGTTCCGAGGTCGAGAATGCTCCCGGCATTGCCTCGAGAACCGCCTTCTGATCCTCTTCGCTCAGCTTGCTCCAGCTACGCTTGTTGACGAAGTAGATCCACGGGCTGTGGGTGTGGTCGGTGTAAACGAAATGCTTTGCGGTTGCTGCAGCCGGTGTGGTCGCAAAATAGGCGATCGGCAATTCGCCCGCGACAACGAGGCCCTGCTCCAACGCCGACCAGGTGTCCGGAAGCGGAAGCTGGATTGCCATTGACCCGAGCGAATCCCAAAACAGGCGACTGCTGGCGCTGGCCGAAACGCGAATGCGCTTTTCCTTCAGCGTCGCCGGATCGGAGCAGTCAAAGGTGCAGAACACGCCATTGAAGCCCGCCTCCTGAACGCTCAGCACGACCAGGCCGCTGGAAGCGAACGTCTCATTCAGCTGCGGGATGACGTGGTTCTCGTAAACGTACTGACGCTGCTCGGCGTCGTCCCACAGATAGGGAACGTTGAGAACCGAGATATCAGGGAATGCCGCCGCGAGGCCGAGCGGGGTCGATCCGCCCATGTTCAACCGGCCGCGGATGACCTGCTGGATCATCTCCTGCTCGTTGCCGATGAACTGGATCTCAACATTTTCGACGGCGTCGGTCGCGCCGAGAAGCGCCGCAACGGTCTCCTCATCAAAGGTTGCGCCGATATCGGGTGCACGCTTGGCCGATCCCATGGACCACACTTCCTGCGCAAAGGCAGGCACGGTCAAAGTTGAGGCCAGTGCGACACCAAATGCCAGCTTTTGGAGCTGCTTCAGAAAATTCATAAATCCCTCCCACGCACAATATGCGTATGGTTCATAATAATCCGGCGATGACATATTGTGTCAAGCGCGGCCGTGCGTCAGCCGAGGGCTGATACGCTGCAATTCTGCCGGGTGCACCAGACGCGAATCGATACAACCTGCTGAAACAGCACGAATTTTCGGCAGTAGCAGAAGCAGCTAGAATCAACACCAAACAGATTTTCCCCGCGTACCGCACAGCGGTACGCTCTCCATTTCCGGGTTGGTGAACATGTTTATCGATGTCAGTTAGATGCCGCGCCTTGCGCAAGTGAGAGGAGAAAACACAATGAGAATGCGGCTTACGACATTCTTTGCAGCTGCTTTGGCTACTGCCAGCAGCGTGGCTATGGTGAGCGCCCAGGAAGCGCAACGCCCCAACGTTTTGCTGATCCTGGCTGACGACCTTGGCTATTCGGATATCGGCGCTTATGGCGGCGAGATCAGCACCCCGAACATGGATGCCCTGGCCGCCGACGGCATGATGTTTACCAACTTCTACACCCAGGCTTCATGTGCACCGACGCGCGCGATGCTGATGTCGGGCCTGGACAACCATCTGGTGGGGGTAGGTCAGCAGTCCCCGATTCCGATCCACGTCGAGATGCGGCCTGGCTACGAAGCCAAGCTCAATCATCGCATCGCGACGATGCCGGAACTTCTGCAGGACGCCGGCTATCGGACCATCATGGCAGGCAAATGGCATCTGGGATCGGAGCCATCGCGCCAGCCGCACAAACGCGGCTTTGACGAATCTTTGGCAATCCTTGAAGCTGGTTCCGCGCACTTCAACCAGAAGCAGATGGGCGTCCTTCAGGGCTACGGCTTCACCTTCCTCGAGAATGGCAAGCCTGTCGAACTCCCAGAAGATTTCTATACGACCACCTATTTCACTGATTATCTGATCAACACCATCGGCGAAGGTGGTGAAGAGCCTTTCTTCGCCTATGCCGCGTATACGTCGCCACACTGGCCGGTCCAGGCACCGGACAGCTTCCTTGAAGCCCAGCGCGGCAATTATGATGCAGGCTATGACGTCATCGCCAATCAAAGGCTTGATCGCCAGCGCGAACTGGGGCTCGCCCCGCAGTCAGATGAGCCCCGGCGCTTCATGGATGGCCATCGCCCATGGGACACGCTGACGGATGAAAAAAAGGCATTCTCCGCAAGGAAGATGGAAGCCTATGCGGCGATGGTTGCCAATCTCGACCATGAGATCGGCAGGCTCATCGACCATCTGAAGTCGACCGACCAGTATGACAACACCTTCATCATGGTCCTGTCGGACAATGGCGCCGAAGGTGTTGCTCGAGGCCGCCCCGATTGGATCGCCGCTCAGAATTTCGACAACAGCCTCGAGAATGTCGGACGCAAGAACTCCTTCATCGAGATGGGACCGGAATGGGCGCAGGTCAGCTCCACTCCGTTCCGGTCGGTGAAGTACACCGCATTCGAGGGCGGCAATCACGTGCCAGCCATCGCCCATTTCCCGAAGAACATTGCGCCAGGCCGTACTGACGCCATTGCAACGGTCCGGGATCTTCTGCCGACCTTCCTGGAACTTGCCGGCACCGGACATCCTGGCATCAAGTTCAAGGAGCGGGACATTTTCCCGATCTCCGGAAGCTCGATGGTGCCGCATCTCTTCGGGGAAGATGACACCATCCATGATGATGACGCTGCATTTGGCTGGGAGCTGAACCTTTTCTCTTCGTTGCGCAAGGGCGACTGGAAGCTGGCATTTGTGCCGGCAGTCTCCGATCAGTTCCAACTCTTCGACCTCAGCAGCCCCGAGGGCGAGTGGAAGGACAGGATGGAGGAAAACCCTGACAAGGCGCGCGAGATGATGCGTCTGTGGAAGGCATTCGTTAAGAGCAACAACGTCGAAGTCGACGACCAGCTGCGACCTGCCTCGGCAAGACGATAGGAGAAACGGGGCGGGCTTTTGCTCGCCCCCTAATTCATCATGCTCATAAGACCACAACCCTTCACTGATCGACGCCAAGAATATTTGGACCAATCCGCGCCGATTGGAGAGGCCCTCGCCGGGATGGTCTGGATCCCCGGCGGCGAGTTCAATATGGGGTGTGAACACTTTTATCCCGAAGAAAAGCCGGTCCGCACCGCGTCGGTCAAAGGCTTCTGGATGGACGAGACGCCGGTAACAAACCGGCAATTTGCCCAGTTCGTCAAGGAAACCGGCTATGTCACGGCAGCCGAGGCTGCTGAAGTACCCACCACGGCTGTGTTTCGGAAGCTGCGCGGCGAAGTCTCGCTCGATGATCCCCGCGCATGGTGGAGCCTCGAAAAAGCCAGCTGGCGTCATCCTCGCGGGATCAAAAGCGACATTACTCGCCTGGCGCTGCATCCGGTCGTGCAAATCACCTATGAAGATGCACTTGCATTCTGTGCATGGTCGAACACGCAGCTGCCAACCGAAGAAGAGTGGGAGTTTGCCGCTCGCGGCGGCCTTGATGGTGCGATCTTTGCATGGGGGAACCGCGAACGCGATGCAAAGAACCGTCCGCTGGCAAACACATGGCAAGGACACTTCCCGACGCTCAATAGCCGGGAAGACGGGTATGAATACACATCGCCCGTCAAAGCATTCCCCGCCAACGGCTACGGACTTTTCGACATTGTTGGCAATGTGTGGGAGCTGACCTCAACCATTGAGGGTGGCGCTGGTTGCTGCGGTCTTTCCAACTCAACCGAAACGAAGGTGGTGCTCAAGGGCGGATCTCATCTCTGCGCCCCCAATTATTGCTTTCGCTATCGCCCGGCAGCGCGCTCGTCCCAGACCATTGATTTTGCCACATCGCATATCGGATTTCGGCGGATATTCCGGCCAAAATGATGGCCTAGACGTCGTCGGCAATTCGCTGTCCCAACCGGGACGCGGCATCTTGCAGGGTCGAGAGCCATTTTTCTGCAAAGTCGGGGATTGCAGCAAACCGCGTATCCCAGACCACGTTGAGGCAGGCCGCAATGCCGGCCGACGTAAGGACGGGTACGGCCATCGCCATATTCGAGTTACCGGGCCGGGTAATCGCGCTGTGGTAACCACGAATCCTGGTCGCGTGGCCCTCGGCGCGGACGGTCTCGACGAGTTCCCGGCAATAGTCCTCATTATGCGCGGGCCTGTCATATCCCGATGCCGAGCGACGCAACCGCTCGATCATCTGCGCACGCTCCTCATCGGAACAGAGCCCGAGCCAGCATCGCCCGACCGCCGATGCGAGCACCGGCACTCTATGTCCGACAGAGACGACTTCGAAATTCAGATTATCCCGCGTGGTCTCGATCAGTTCCATCATGCCGCGGTCATAGACGAAAACATCGATTGGCCAGCCGATCAGCTTCGTCAGAGCAGGCAGCAATTCGAGAGCGCGATCCGCAAGCAGCATCTTGCGCTGAGCGGCCGCATTACGCCCGGCGCGCCAGCACAACCACCAGGTCCCATCGCCGCGCCGCCGGATGAACCCATGTTCGGCCAGCGTGTTTAGAATGCGCACCAGGCTCGATTTTGAAAAGCCCGTCGCTCGATGAAGATTTGCGAGACTAACTCCACCGCCCTTTTCCAGTAGTGACAGTACTTCGAGCCCCCGTCCAAGACTCGAAATCGTTTCTGACGCTTTCTGAGGCTGCAATTTGAGACTCTTCCTGCCGCGGGAATCCTATAGCGGGCCCATAGCTGGGCACATCGACCCTTCCCTTAAGGCATGCCATGTCAGTGAGCAAATTCTGACGGTTAGCGGCTGAGCAATGAGATGATGACCCGGTACGGAAGAAAAGCCCCGCCTCTGTTTGCGACAGACCTTACGTCACATCGAGCGGTTCAACAGTCTTTAGGAATGATACGACCACTGAAGGTACGTCAGCGGAATCCAGGCGGTAAATTCCGCAGTTCCGGATCAGGGCGCGCTTGTCGGTATCCCTTCCCCGGTAGCGCCACATGGTGCGGGTCGCATAAGGGCGGTTATCGCAGCGCCATGACAGTCCCATGGTGAGCCCACGCAGATATTCGCGTTGGTGCACTTCAAACGGCAACAGTACCGTCTGGCCGAATGTAGGCATCTGACCGCTCGTCAACTCCGTTATGAAGATGCGCTGACGCTGGATCCCCGCCAGCCCCACATATCGCGAACGCTGGCGAACACCGCTCTCGCCATCAATTATGCGCTCTCGCGAGGTGGCGATGACCTGATCGCCTTGCACCCGCAGATGCGCACATGAGCATACCACCCATCCCGGCCACGAAAGGGACATGTGCCAGGTCTGGTAAAAGCCCAGATACGGCGTGAGAGCATGCAGATCGCCCGGAAACGCGCCCTCAAGCGGTGTGCTGACGATCCGCGACTGTTTTCTTCCCTCCAGCTTGCGCCGGAACACTGTTGCCGGAAGATCGAAGTCCGCAGGTGCCAGGTCGAAACCGTTGGCTATCCTCAACCGGTTGTTTGCCGAGGGCTGCGTCTCGCCATTGATGTAGCGATTGAACTGCTGCCGGTTAATGCCGATCTCGCGGCAAAGCTGGGATATTGATCGGCGCGTGGCGCAGGCGAGCTTCAGATTTTCCTGGAAACTGGATCTGTCGTGTTTCATCCGCCATAGCGTAAAGATGCTTAAATTCGCGTCAAGAAGCGAAATTGCGCCAATATCGGATAAGGTCCTTACTACCTCGCAAAACAATCCGAGGAGGCAAATCCGATGAGCAGATTTTCTGATCCATTTTCCGTAACCAGGCGTGGCTTCCTGTATGGCAGCGCCCTAGTTGGAGCAACGGCTGCGACTGGCCTCCTCAGCGCATCACCAGCACGCGCGCAGACACCGGTGCATGGTGGAACATTGCGAATGGGACTTGCGGGCGGCGCTTCGGCGGACACGCTGGACCCGGCGCTCGCCTCGGCCAGCGTCATGTTCACGATTTGCCATTGCTGGGGCGATACGCTTGTCGAATCCGATCCCGAAACGGGCGAACCACTGCCATCCCTTGCGGAATCGTGGACACCTTCGGCGGACGCGACCGAATGGACTTTCAAGATTCGCCAGGACGTCAGTTTCCATAATGGCAAGCCGATGACGATCGCCGACGTGGTCGCCACTTTGCGCCGCCATGCCGACGAAGGCTCTCAGTCGGGTGCTCTCGGGCTCTTTTCGGGTGTCTCCGCGATTGAAGATCGAGGCGGCGACCTTGTGATTACGCTGAAGGAGGCCAATGCCGACCTTCCGCTGGTCCTCACCGACTACCACCTCCAGATCCAGCCCGATGGCGGCACCGGCGACCCCAATGCCGCGATTGGCACTGGCCCCTACAAGCTGGTGGCGTTCGAGCCAGGCATTCGCGCGGCATTTGAACGGAATGCGGATGACTGGCGCGACGACCGTGGTTTCGTCGACAGCGTCGAGATCATCGTCATGAATGACACGACAGCGCGCATGAGTGCCCTCAGCGCGGGTCAGGTCGATTTTATCAATCTGGTGGATCCCAAGGTTGTCCCGCTTCTGTCGCGCGGCAATGTCGAGATCCTGCAAACTTCGGGCAAGGGCTTCTACTCCTTCCTGATGCACTGCGACACGGCGCCATTCGACAACAACGACCTGCGTATGGCCCTGAAATACGCGATCGATCGCGAGGCCATCCTCACACAGGTGCTCGGCGGTTTCGGCACCATCGGCAACGACTATCCGGTCAACGCCAACTACGCACTTGCTCCCACCGAGATCGAGCAGCGCGTCTTTGATCCGGACAAGGCTGCATTCCACTTCAAGAAATCGGGACATGACGGACCGATCCTCCTTCGAACGTCGGACGCAGCCTTCCCGGGCGCGGTAGATGCAGCACAATTGTTCCAGCAGAGCGCGGCCCAGGCTGGCATTCAGCTCGAGGTGCGGCGCGAGCCTGCAGATGGCTACTGGTCCGAAGTGTGGAACAAGCAGCCATTTTGCGCATCTTACTGGGGCGGACGTCCAACCCAGGATTCCCGCTATTCGACGTCCTACGTCTCCAACGCGGAATGGAACGACACGAGGTTCATGCGGCCCGATTTCGACCGGATGGCGGTCGAGGCGCGCGGAGAACTTGATGAGGAAAAGCGCCGCGCCCTTTATCGCGACATGGCGCTGATGATCCACAATGAAGGTGGGCTGATCCTGCCGGTGTTCAACGACTATGTGAACGCCGGTTCGCGCAGGCTCAAGGGCTACGTGCACGACATCGGCAACGACATCTCCAACGGACGTATCGCCAGCAGGGTGTGGCTCGAAGGCTGATCCGGTCGCCAGATACCCCCTCATTTTCAGGGCAAGGCGTTCCCCTTGCCCTGACCAATCATCAGGCTTTCGACGGATTCCATGACAAGCACAACCTTCCACGTCATCGAGAACGAATGGATCACCCTCAAGGATGGAACGCGCCTGGCCGCGCGTATCTGGATGCCGGACAATGCGCCCGCCGTTCCTGCTCCTGCCGTTCTGGAGATACTCCCCTATCGCAAGCGAAACGGAACCGCGCCGCGCGATGAATCCACCTATCCAATATTCGCGGCAGCAGGAATCGTCGGCGTGCGCGTCGATATTCGTGGCTGCGGCGAGTCGGAGGGAGTTATCGACGGGGAGTACACCCCGCGCGAGCTTTCCGACGCGGTTGAGGTCATCGAATGGATCGCCGCCCAGCCATGGTCGAATGGCAGCGTCGGCATGATGGGAATTTCCTGGGGCGGGTTCAATTCTCTGCAGGTCGCTGCACTCAAGCCTCCCGCCCTCAAGGCGGTCATTTCCATCGCCTCGACGGTCGATCGCTACAATGACGACATCCACTACAAGAATGGGGCGCATCTATCGGCGCAGTTTACCTGGGCTGCCACGATGAGCATCTACCAGACCCGTGCCCCGGACCCGGAAATTGTCGGGGACCGCTGGAAAAGCATGTGGCTGGAGCGACTGGAACAAGAGCCCTTCTTCCTCGAGGATTGGCTCAGGCACCAACGCCGCGACGAGTTTTGGCAGCACGGTTCGATCTGCGAGGATTTCGAGGGCTTTCCGATCCCTGCCCTGGTCATTGCAGGCTGGGCGGACGGCTATCGCAACACACCGCTGAAAGCGGTTGAAGGCATGCCGGGCAAGGCCAGGGCGCTGATTGGCCCCTGGATCCACAAATATCCGCATTTCGCCTATCCGAAACCTCGCGCTGATTTCCATCAGGAAGCAATTGCCTGGTGGAAGCAATGGCTGTGCGGCGAAGAAACCGGCGCAAAGGATGTGCCGGAAATGCGCGCCTTCATCCTTGATGGACCGCGTCCGTCACGCTGGCGCGAGACCGATCCGGGTTTCTGGGTAGCCAAGGAACGCTGGACATCTCCTGAAACGCAAAACCTTCGCCTCAGCGCCTCCGGCCATCTTGAGACCGCGCCCGGCCAAAAGGCGTCCGGCACCGCGATATTGCGCTCGCCACTCGACACGGGAACCGCTGCCGGAGAGTGGTTTACGCTCAAGCCTGACACGGAGATGCCGGGCGATCAGAGACTGGATGATGCCGGATCCGTGACCTTCGACAGCGAGATTTTGTCCGAAGAATGCACGTTGCTCGGCCAGCCACGGCTGAAGCTGCGCCTTTCCAGCGATGCACCGGTCGCGAACCTGATCGCGCGTCTGGTGGACGTCCATCCGGACGGCTGCGGAACCCGCGTCAGCCTCGGTGTCCTCAACCTGGCCCACAGGGCGGGAAATGCAGATCCTGTCCCCATGGAAACCGGCAAGATGACCGAGGTGGAACTCGATCTGGACGCCTGCGGCTATCGCTTCAATCCCGGTCACCGCATCCGCCTGTCTCTGTCGAACGCCTATTGGCCGACAATCGTGCCGCCGCCCGCCGACGCCACATTCGCAATCGACACGGGCTCAATCGAAATTGCGTTGCCGCTTCTTGGCGACCATCAGAAAATCGATATCCCGGAGCCAAGCAATCCAGATCCTCTGCCGCACTATGACGTGCTGGAAGAAGGAACGGCCGCGCGCAGCCTCGAGCGGGATCTTCAGAACGGCGTAACCCGCTATCGCGTCAGCGACGATACCGGCCTGAGCCGTCACCCGGAAAATGGACTGATCTCTCGCGATACGACCGAAATCGAGTGGTCCATCGACGCAGATGATCCATTGTCCGTGAAAGGGCAGATCATCTCGACATGCCTCACCGCCCGCGAAGGCTGGGAGACCCTGACGCGCAGCACGATGACGCTCTCATGCACCGCCGATGACTGGCTGATGTCCGAGCGTATAGAGGCCTTCCACGACGGAGACCCGGTGTTCGACCGCACCCGTACCGCCCAGATTGCGCGGGATCACACCTAGCAGGACGCGTCGTGCGGCCCTGCCCTGCGGGGCCGCACGACCCTTCACTTTCAAGCGTCATTTACCGCTGACGGGCAGACCTTTTTCAGGCCGCCGAATAATGTTTATCCACCGTTCCTTTTCGGACATTCTAGCACTCGTTGACGGGCCATGGGGCGGCGGATAGTTTGCCGGCGAATTTACGCCCGGCCGCCTGACATCGGCTCGAACCTTGGGAGGTAAGATTGAAGTTTCCCTTTACCCAGATTATCGCCGCATCTTTTGCAACCCTGATGGCCGCAAGTTCGGCTCACGCGCTGGTCGTCTACACCAGCGTGGACGAGGAGAACGCGACCAAGATCCTTGACGCGTTCAAGGCCGATACCGGCGTTGATGTGCAGATGGTTTTCCTGTCGTCCGGCCCGGCGCTGTCGCGCATCGAGGCAGAGGCGAACCGCCCGCAGGCCGACGTCTGGTTCGGTGCGCCGAGCGAAAACCACATCCTCGCCAAGGAACGTAACCTGACGCAGCCTTACGTTTCGGCAAGCGCGGGTGACCTCGCCGACAATATGAAGGACGCGGACGGCTATTGGCACGCCATCTACACCAACCCGCTGGCAGTCGGCGTTCGCACCGACATCCTCGAGAGCCGCGGCGCGCCGATCCCGTCTTCCTGGGAAGATCTGACCAACGAGGCCTATCGCGGCCTGATCCAGATGCCGTCGCCGCAATCGTCGGGCACCGCCTATGCCGTCATCCTGACGCTCAACGAGCTTTGGGGTGAAGACAAGGCGTACGAGTACATGAAGGCGCTCAACCCGAACGTCCAGACCTACACCCAGAGCGGCACCGCGCCGTCGGGAGCACTCGGCGTTGGCGAAACGCCGATCGCGCTGCAGTTCTCGCCGGGCTTCCTCAAGCTTGTCGATGAAGGCTTCCCTGTTCAGGTGATGTTCCCGAGCGAGGGCGTCGGCTACGAAGTTGCGGCCATGTCGATCCTGAAGGATGCGGCAAATCTCGACGACGCCAAGAAGCTGGTCGACTGGATGACTTCGGCCTCCGGCCAGGCCAAGCTTTCCGAGAACAAGACCTACTTCCTGCCGATCCGTTCGGACGTGTCGGCTGGCGAGGGCATTCCGACGCTCGCCGACATCAAGCTCGTGCCGTACGACGCCAGTTTCGCGTCGGAAAACCGTCAGCGTCTCGTCGACCGTTGGGTCGATGAAGTGCTTGGCCAGTAAACAAGGCGAGTATTGATCGTGCTGACGAACGCCAGGTCGCAGCTCCGGATTCTGGCGCGGGATCCTATTCTTCTCGCGCTGGTCGGGGTCATCTTCGCAGCAATCCTCGTGTTCGTCGTCTATCCGCTGGCGATGGTGTTCATCACCAGCTTCCAGGACCGCGGCCAGTGGACACTGGACCATTACGGATTGCTGGCGGAGCGCCGCCTTTACAAGAACGCTCTGGCCAACAGCTTGTCCGTTGGCGCGATGGTCGGATTTCTCGGCGTCGTGATCGGCTATATTGCGGCATTCGTCCTGACGCGGCTCGACGTGCCGTTCAAGAAACTGCTGCATCTAATCACGATCCTGCCGATCATCTCCCCGCCCTTTGTCTCTGCGGTGTCGATCCTTTTCCTGTTCGGCTTCAACGGGCTGATCACCAAGCAGATGCTGGGCCTGCAGGATTTCAGCATTTACGGCTTCCATGGCGTAGTGTGGTCGCAGGTCTTTACCTTCGCGCCAATCGCCTACCTTTCCCTGCGCGGTGTCCTTGCTTCAATCTCTCCGACGCTTGAGGACGCGGCGCTCAATATTGGCGCGACAAGGTGGCAGACGTTCTGGAAGGTGACCTTCCCGCTCACCCTGCCCGGCATTGCCAGCGCTTTCCTTATCGTCTTCATCGAGTCGCTCGCCGATTTCGGCAACCCGCTTGTCCTTGCAGGCGCTGCATTCCCGATGCTTGCGCCGCAGGCCTATCTGGAAATCACAGGCTCGTTCAATCTTCCGCGCGGCGCGATGCTCGCGGTCATCCTGATCATCCCCTCGATCACCGCATTTGCGATCCAACGCTACTGGCTGGCCAAGCGCCAATATGTGACCGTCACCGGCAAACCGACCGCTTCGACCTCGAAGATCGTCAGCGATCCGGTCAAATGGCTGCTCTATGCCTTTGTGCTGCTTTTCGCCCTGATCGTCGTGATGTTCTACGCTGTCATCATCGTCGGCGCATTCACCCAAGTCTGGGGCTTCGACTATACGCCGACGCTGGCGCACTTCGCCTATGTCTTCAATGTCGGCTTCAAGACGGTCATCGACACGCTGATCATCGCGATCATCACCACCCCGATCAGCGGCATTCTCGGCATGCTCATCGCGTATCTGGTGGTGCGCAAGACATTCCCGGGCAAAAGCGCGATGGAGTTCGGCTCGATCCTGTCTTACGCGGTGCCGGGTACGGTCGTCGGTATCGGCTACATTCTCGCCTTCAACGATTACCCAATCGTCCTGACGGGCACGCTGACGATCCTCGTCCTCTGCTTCGTCTTCCGCTATGTCCCGGTTGGCATCCAGTCGGGCATCGCGGTGCTGCGACAGATCGATCCCTCGATTGAGGAAGCGGCGCAAAATCTTGGTGCAAGCTCGCTGACGACGTTCCGGAAGGTGACGCTGCCGCTTATTGCACCTGCGTTCTTCTCCGGCCTCGTCTACGCGTTTGTGCGGGCAATGACCGCAATCAGCGCAGCGATCTTCCTCGTCTCGGCCAACTGGAACCTGATGACGGTGCAGATTCTGAACCAGGTCGGATCGGGACGTCTTGGTGTGGCCGCCGCATATTCGATCCTCGTGATCCTGATCGTCCTCGTGGCAATCGGCGTCATCAACGCCTTCGTCAATCGAATGACGCGACATACAAACATGGTGAGGTTCTGATGGCTGAGGCTGTCGTCATCCGGGGATTGAACAAGCAGTTCTCAAGCCCTGATTCACCGGACCGGACCGTCCATGCGGTGCGCGACGTCAATCTGACGGTGGAACCGGGTCAGCTGGTAACGCTGCTTGGGCCATCGGGCTGCGGCAAGACCACGTTGCTGCGCATGATCGCAGGCTTTGAAGAACCGACCTCGGGCGACATCATGTTCGGCGATCGCCGGATGAACGATGTAGCGCCGAACCGGCGTGATGCTGCGATGGTGTTCCAGTCCTACGCCATTTTCCCGCACCTTTCCGTCTACGAAAACGTCGTCTTCGGGCTGCGCTTGAAGTCGCTGCCGGCAGCCGACCTTAAGGCGAAGGCGGATCGCATTCTGGAAATCACCGGGCTGACCGCGATGCAGAACCGCTCGCCGAACCAGCTTTCGGGCGGCCAGCAGCAGCGCGTCGCGCTTGCCCGCGCAATCGTCATGGAGCCGAAGGTGCTTCTGTTCGACGAGCCGCTTTCGAACCTCGACGCCAAGCTGCGCGAGACAATGCGCGTCGAGATCCGCGAATTGCAGCAGCGTCTCGGCATCACTGCGCTTTACGTGACCCACGATCAGATCGAGGCCATGAGCATCTCCGACCGCATCGTCGTGATGAACGGTGGCGTCGTTGAGCAGGTCGGCGCGCCGTGGGAAGTCTATGCTCGGCCCGCAACCCGGTTCGTTGCAGATTTCATCGGCAAGGCAAATTTCGTTCCCGGCAAGGTGGTCGATGGCGGCGTCGAGATTGCGGGGCAGAAATTCTCGCTCGCCCACCCGACCGATCAGCCGAACGGCTCTGATGTCGAACTCGTATTGCGCCCTGAGGCCGTAGCCTTGTCTGCGGATAGCGGTGTGTTCGCCGCGACCGTCAAGCGAGCGATGTTCCTCGGCAATGTGGCGGAATATCTGCTTGAGGTGGATGGCATTGGCGAATGGCTCGTCGATGTCTCCAACCCCGGCGAGGTCGGCCTGCACGAGCGCGGCTCGCGCATATTCGTTTCGCCCTCACAAGCCTCGCTTCACGTCCTTCCGTAAAGCGGCAGTCCGAACATTTCTCCTCTTTCCGCGTTCGGTGGTTGCGGCTGAAAGAGGAGAAGTCCGATGCCTGCAAAATCCAAGGCACAGCAGAAGGCGGAAGGTGCCGCCCTCGCGGCCAAACGTGGCGACGCCAAAAAGAGCGACCTCAAGGGCGCATCACGCGAAATGTACGAGTCGATGAGCGAAAAGCAGCTCGACGAATTCGCCTCGACCAAACGCAAGGGCAAGCCGGAGCACGTCTCAAAAGACAAGTGATGTCGGTCATCAGGCATGATGGGCGACCCAGAGGATCGCCCATCGAATACGCTACTTCTTCTTCAACGCGGCAGCGAGAGCCGCACCAAGCGCGCCCTGGCTTCCTCCGCTGTCACGGTCTCGGCTGCCTTTGCCCCCCTTGCCCTGAGACGAGAAGTTCTGGCGCGAATTAGCCGGTCCACGGTCATTTGATCGCGCAGGCGTGCCTGCACCGCCATCCTTTCGCATCGTAAGGCCGATGCGTTTGCGCTTGATATCGACCTCGGTGACGGTGACCTTGACGACATCGCCTGCCTTCACGACTTCATGCGGATCCTTGATGAAGCGGTCCGCCAGCTGGGAGACGTGGACGAGGCCGTCCTGATGGACGCCGACATCAACGAATGCGCCGAAGGCTGCGACGTTGGTGACCGTCCCTTCAAGCACCATTCCAGGCTTCAGATCCTTGATGTCGTCAATACCGTCGGCGAAGGTTGCGGTCTTGAACGCAGGGCGCGGGTCGCGGCCCGGCTTTTCAAGCTCCGAAATGATGTCCTTCACCGTCGGCAGACCGAAACGGTCATCGACGAAGATTCGAGGGTCTAGCGCCTTGATCGCGGCGGGATCGTTCATCAGCGCCCGGACATCGCGGCCACATGCGCTGACGATCTTGCGAGCAACGCCATAGGCTTCCGGGTGAACTGCCGAAGCATCGAGCGGCTCATCGCCATCACGAATGCGCAGGAAGCCCGCGCTTTGCTCAAAGGTCCTCTGGCCAAGCCGTGTCACCTTGAGCAACTCCTTGCGGCTCTTGAAAGGACCGTTCGCGTTGCGGTGTGCCACGATGGCCTCGGCAAGCGACGCGCCGAGTCCCGAAACGCGCGCCAGAAGCGACGCGGAGGCGGTGTTGAGATCAACTCCAACCGCGTTCACCGCATCTTCAACCACCGCATCGAGCGAGCGCGCCAGTCGATACTGGTCGACATCGTGCTGGTACTGGCCAACACCGATCGACTTCGGTTCGATCTTGACGAGTTCCGCCAGTGGGTCCTGCAGACGGCGCGCGATCGAGACGGCACCGCGGAGCGACACGTCGAGGTCAGGGAATTCCGCAGCCGCCGTTTCCGACGCCGAATAGACTGATGCGCCAGCCTCGGAGACGATGACCTTCAAAGGCTTGGGTGCAGGCATGTCCGAAAGCATGTCGGCGACAAGCTTTTCCGTCTCGCGGCTGCCAGTGCCGTTGCCAATCGCGATCAATTCGACGTCGTGCTTCCTGATCAGCGAAGCAAGCTCCGCCTGGGTTCCGCGAAGATCATTTCTTGGCGGGAACGGGTAGACCGTCGTCGTCGCAAGCACTTTGCCGGTGCCGTCGACCACCGCGACCTTGACGCCCGTGCGGATGCCGGGATCAAGCCCCATGGTGGGCCGCGAACCTGCGGGTGCCGCGAGGAGCAGATCCTTCAAATTGCGGGCAAAGACGTTGATCGCTTCCTCATCCGCCCGCTCTCTCATGTCGCGCATGAGGTCGAGGGAGAGAGAAAGCGAAAGCTTGACGCGCCAGGTCCAGCCCGCGACCTCCAGAAGCCAGGCATCGCCGGGCAGCGAAGATCCGATCTGGTAAGCGTCGGCAATCAGGCGAACAACGGGCTTGATTGGACCGATATCAGCGGCGTCGATCTCGATGTCCAACGCCAGAATGTCTTCGTTGCGCCCGCGTAGCATTGCCAGGGCACGATGGCTCGGCACGTTTGCCCAGCGCTCGACATGATCGAAATAATCGGAGAACTTGGCGCCCGCCTCCTGCTTGCCGTCAATGACGCGCGAGCGAAGATAAGCGTGTTCCTTCATATAGTTGCGAAGCTTGCCTATCAGCTCCGCATTTTCCGAAATGCGCTCGGCGATAATATCGCGTGCGCCTTCAAGGGCGCTCTTGATGTCGGCAACTTCATCCGTGACGTAAGCGGCCGCAAGCTCGCCAGGCAGGGATGCGCGATCAGCGAGGATTGCTTCAGCCAGCGGCAGAAGTCCGCGCTCAATGGCGATCTGCGCCTTGGTGCGCCGCTTCGGTTTATAGGGAAGGTAGATGTCCTCAAGGTCAGCCTTGGTCTCAGCGGCGGCAATCGTCGCTTCCAGTTCGGGGGTCAGCTTTCCCTGTTCGCGGATCGAATTGACGATGGTGGTGCGGCGAGCTTCCAGTTCACGAAGATAGATCAGCCGTTCGGACAGAAGCCGCAGCTGGGTATCATCGAGACCGCCGGTGACTTCCTTGCGGTAGCGCGCGATGAAGGGAACCGTTGCGCCTTCATCCAGCAGCCCGATTGCGGCCTCAGCCTGTTGAGGACGGGACCCGATCTCTTGCGAGATGCGGGCGGCGAGCTGTTTGATGTCTGTAGCCATAACTCACACGGAATCAAAAGAACGGGGCACCATAACGGCAGCGAATGCAGATTTCTAACGATTGTCGGCTGTGGCAGCGAGCGCCAAAGGTCGCAATCAACAGGCCTGTTTAACCCCTTGAAAGTGCGGAAAAAATCTCCACATTAGAGACATGTGCATGAAAACGTTCATCAGGATCTCGAGGCTCGCAGGCGAAGCACGTTCTTCAGCCCGGGGCGTCGTTTCCGAACCTGAACGCCGCACATAGTCCGAACGCTCCGGGCACAGCTTCATAAAAATGCGGTTCAACAATGCGATGCTTCTCGGCATCCGAAGATTGGAGCGTGCCCATGTATTTTCATCGCCATCGTGCGGTGTGTCCTTCTTGCAATCGAACCCTGCCCAGGGCGGCTGCGCGTTGCCCCTGGTGTAAGCTGCCGGGCGTTGTCCCTTCCCGCGATGGCGAAGGAGAACAGCGATGACTCACTTTAGCAATCTGGCTGAGGATTGGGATCGTGAACCGGTCTCCGGCGAGGTCGCGCGCCAGTATGGCGTGCTTCCCTGGCGCATTTCCAATGAAGGGCATCTGCAGATCCTGCTCATCACCTCGATGACCAGCAGGCGCTGGATCGTCCCGAAGGGCTGGCCTGAAAAGGGCCAGGCGCCGTTCATGTCAGCCGCCATCGAAGCATTCGAGGAAGCTGGCGTCATCGGGGATATCGGCCCGCAGATCCTGACCGAGTACCGATATTTCAAGGAACTGAAGGACGGTTCGGATCTGCCATGCCTCGTTTCCCTGTTCGGATTCCAGGTTCGCGGAACCCTGACCCATTGGAAGGATGCCGGCAAACGCAAGCGCCGCTGGTTCAACGTCAGTGAAGCGGCAAAAATGGTTTCCGAGCCGGAACTTGCTGAATATTTTGAAGCTCTGGTCGATGATCCCGAGCGCCTGACGAAACATCCAAGGGAACGGATCCTGCCGGTATCCTGACGAATGACGATGACATTTCGGTGTGGCGATCAAGAAAACATTGATCGCTGCTTCGATGGTGCTATAAGGCGCGCCTGCTGATGATGCACCTTCATCTACTGGTTGGAGAGGACGCCATGATGTGCGACGCCCTCTTCCAATTGGGGATGGGTCCAGTCGTTCTGGAAGCCACCCAAACGGAAGAACCTATGAGCATGCCGCTCCGTCGAGCGTGCGATGCCAGTCTCCGTGATACCGATGCCGGTATAACGCTGCCTTTGCGCGCGTCTTTTCCGCAAAAATCAACTTACCGTCCAAGAGGTAACAGCGCGAAAGCGCTCCTTACTTCGGCATAGACGATGCAGGTCAACCTCCTGAGGGGTTGGCTTTCCCGCATTTCGCACCATGTCAGCGGTGGAACGAACCGCCTGACGCCCCTTTTTTCTCCGCCCTTCGGCTACTGCCGCGCAAAAACCAGCAGGTTACTCATGTCCGCCACACGCGAACCGCGCACGCCCTATTATCTGATCGACAAGTCCAGACTTCTGGCCAACATGCAGAAGATTGATCGCGTCCGCGAACAGTCCGGCGCAAAGGCCTTGCTGGCGCTGAAGTGCTTTGCAACCTGGTCCGTGTTCGACCTGATGCGCGAGCATATGGACGGAACCACCTCATCCTCGCTCAACGAGGTTCGGCTTGGCCGGCAGCGCTTTGGCGGCGAGACGCATGCTTATTCAGTGGCATGGGCCGACCACGAGATCGATGAGGCGGTTTCCTATGCCGACAAGATCATCTTCAACTCGATCCAGCAGCTTGAGCGCTTTTCCGGCAATGCGTCGGGTATCGTTCGCGGCCTGCGCCTGAACCCTGGGATATCCTCATCTTCGTTCGACCTTGCCGACCCGGCGCGCCCCTTCTCGCGTCTTGGTGAGTGGGATCAGGAGAAAGTTCTGCCGGTGATGGACAAGATCACGGGCTTCATGATCCATAACAATTGCGAAAACAGCGACTTCGGCCTGTTTGATCGCATGCTTGCGCAGATCGAGGAGCGGTTCGGCGAATTGCTCAAGCGCGCCGAGTGGGTCAGCCTTGGCGGCGGCATCCATTTCACCGGCGACGACTATCCGATCGACGAGTTCTGCGCCCGCCTCAAGGCGTTTTCGAACAAGTTCGACGTACAGGTCTATCTGGAACCGGGCGAAGCCTCGATCACCAAGTCGACCACACTGGAAGTGACGGTCCTCGACACGCTCTTCAACGGCAAGCATCTGGCCGTGGTCGATTCATCGATCGAGGCGCATATGCTCGACCTTCTGATCTACCGCGAAGACGCGAAGATCGAGCCGGATCAGGGCGATCACGAAATCATGGTCTGCGGCAAGTCGTGCCTTGCCGGCGACGTCTTCGGCACCTTCCGCTTCCCGCAGCCGCTGAAGGTGGGCGACCGCATCTCCGTTCAGGATGCGGCCGGTTACACGATGGTCAAGAAGAACTGGTTCAATGGCGTGGCAATGCCCGCAATCGCTATTCGCGAGCTGGACGGATCGATCCGCACCGTTCGTGAATTTGGCTACGACGATTACGAGTCGAGCCTCTCCTGAGAGTTACCTATCCCCTCCCCCTCTTGCATGGAGACTACCCACGGAATGAAAAAGAACGTCCTCATCATCGGCGCCGGAGGCGTGGCGCAGGTCGTCGCGCATAAATGTGCGCAAAACAACGATGTGCTTGGCGATATCCATATCGCTTCGCGCACGCTGGCCAAGTGCGAGGCCATCATCGCTTCCGTCAAAGAGAAAAACGCTCTGAAGACTGACGGCAAGCTGGAAGCCCATGCGCTCGACGCGATGGATGTGGACGCGACAAAGGCGCTGATCGAAAAGACCGGCGCTCAGATCGTCATCAATGTCGGTTCTGCATTCCTGAACATGTCGGTCATGTCGGCTTGCATCGAAACCGGCGCAGCCTACATCGACACCGCGATCCACGAAGATCCGATGAAGATCTGCGAGACGCCGCCATGGTACGCGAACTACGAGTGGAAGCGCCGCGAAGAGGCCGAGAAGGCTGGCGCGACCGTGATCCTCGGTGCGGGCTTCGACCCCGGCGTCGTCAATGCCTATGCCAAGCTCGCCTATGACGAGTATTTCGACAAGATCGATTCCATCGACATCGTCGATATCAATGCTGGCAACCACGGCCGCTACTTTGCGACCAATTTCGACCCGGAGATCAACTTCCGCGAGTTCACCGGCCAGGTCTGGTCATGGCAGAACAATGAGTGGATCTCGAACAAGATGTTCGAGATCGGCAAGGAGTGGGACCTGCCTGTCGTCGGCAAGCAGAAAGCCTACATGACCGGCCACGACGAGGTTCATTCGCTGTCGCAGATCCTCGGCGTTCCGAACGTCCGCTTCTGGATGGGTTTTGGCGACCACTACATCAACGTCTTCACCGTTCTGAAGAACCTTGGCCTGCTTTCCGAGCAGCCGGTGAAGACCGCAGAAGGCGTGGAAGTGGTGCCGCTCAAGGTCGTCAAGGCAGTGCTCCCGGATCCGGGCTCGCTCGCACCGAACTACACCGGCAAGACCTGCATCGGTGACTTCGTCAAAGGCACCAAGGATGGCAAGGAGCGCGAAGTCTTCATCTACAACGTGGCCGACCACAAGGAAGCCTACGAAGAAGTCGGCTCGCAGGGCATTTCCTACACCGCCGGCGTACCGGCCGTGGCTGCAGCCATGCTGGTCGCGACGGGCGAGTGGGATGTGAAGAAGATGGCAAACGTCGAAGAGCTGCCGGCGCAGCCATTCCTCGGCCTTCTCAACAAGATCGGTCTTCCGACCCGGATCAAGGACGAGAACGGCGACCGCGCCCTCGAGTTCTGATTGCAGAACGGCCCGGTGAATTTCACCGGGCCGTTTCTTTGTGGGATCGGGTAACTCGCGAAATCAGTCGTCCCGTTCGCGGGAAAGAATCTCGCCGGATGTGCGATCGACCTTGGCTTCATAGCGCACGCCATCCTGGCCCAGAAGCTCCACCTCATAGCGGCCGTCGTCACGCTCGACCTCCAGCACGGTGTAGCCCTGTGCTTCAAGGCGGTTGTTGAGTTCACCGATGTTGAGCCAGTTCCCGGCCTTCGCGCTGTCTGCAAATGCTGCCCCTGCTGCCAGACCGAGGAAGATTGCAGCGGACGATGCGATTGCGGCGATTTTCATGACGTGTTCCTTTCAGTTCATGGCGGCGGGCTGTCCTCGCTGCCTGAAACCGGTTTTGGCACATCGCCTCTGACAGCATCCTGACGCCGTCTGTCAGCTTCCTGTCAGCTTCGATCTGCTATGGAGAGGGGATGATCAGGAGTTCGCTCATAGCATTCGCGCTTCTTGCGGCGCTCGCACCCGCCATGGCCGATGATGACCATGACCGCGCACGCAGAGCGCTGGAACGTGGCCAGATATTGCCGCTCAG
Organism: Aquamicrobium zhengzhouense; assembly: GCF_016124105.1. Lineage (GTDB taxonomy): Bacteria > Pseudomonadota > Alphaproteobacteria > Rhizobiales > Rhizobiaceae > Aerobium > Aerobium zhengzhouense. Next base: position 8,837 of record NZ_JADGMQ010000007.1, on the reverse strand, counting down.
CCGGATCATCGAGATTGCGAGAAAAGACACGCCCGGCAAGATCATCGACGTCGAACTTGATGATGACGATGATCGATTTGTCTATGAAATAGAGCTGCTGGATTCGCGCGGTCGCGTTATCGAGATGAAGCTCGACGCCGCGAATGGCCGGGTTCTGGAGCGTGAGATCGACGACTGATGCGTATACTTGCAGTTGAGGACGATCCGCGGCTCCTCGCGGATCTGGTGGCGGCGCTGAGTTCCGCCGGTTTTCTCGTTGAAGAAGCGCGAGATGGGGAAGAAGCCTGGTTTCTTGGCGATACCGAAGATTACGCACTGATCATGCTCGACCTCGGGCTTCCGAAGATGGATGGGCTGTCGGTCCTCAAGCGCTGGCGCGCTGCTGGCCGCGAAATGCCGGTCATCGTCCTTTCCGCCCGTGGCACCTGGCAGGAACGTGTCGAGGGCATCGATGCGGGCGCAGACGACTATCTGCCAAAGCCCTTCCGGATGGAGGAAGTCGTCGCGCGGGTGCGCGCACTCGTTCGGCGTTCTGCAGGCAAGAGCGGATCGATCCATGAAATCGGATCGCTGTCCATCGACATGAACCGCATGAGCGTTTCGCTGAACGGAGTGCCGGTGACGCTGACCGGGCTGGAATATCGCGCCCTTGCCTATCTGGCGCTCAATCAGGAACGCGCCGTCTCCACCAGCGAACTGCGCGAGCACCTTTACGGCGACGATGATGCGAGGGAAGCCAATGCCGTCGAGGCTTTGATCGCACGGCTGCGCCGCAAGATCGGTTCGGAGAAGATCACCACGCGGCGCGGCTTTGGCTACGCGATCAATTGTGGCGCAGAGCGGTGAGGGGTTCCTCGCTTCGCTTCCGGCTCGCAGCGCTTGGCGCGCTGGCCGTCATCCTCTCGCTTACGGCTGCAGGCTACGTCCTCGTTCATCTGTTCTCCATCCATGTCGAGCGCCAGGCACTGGCGGAGATGGAGTTTCAGCTTGAGCAGGTCATTGCTGCAATACAGGAACAAGAGGACGGTTTTCACTTTGCCGCCCAACCGCTGAATGATCCGCGTTTCGCCAGACCCTATGGCGGCCGATACTGGCAGGTGGATGCGAACAACCAGACATTGAGGTCGCGCTCGCTGTGGGACTACGAGCTGCCCCGCACCGATCTGCAGCCGGGATCGATCCAGACCACAAATTTGCCGGGGCCTGACGGAGAGCAGCTGCTCGCCCTTCGCCGTCATGTGCAGTTTCCATCTGGCGCGAAGGCCGTCGTCAGCACGGCGATGAACGCCACAGAACTTTCGCAGGCCCGACGCGAGTTCAGCCAGGATCTTTATCCCTACATCATCCTTCTCGGCGCGTTTTTGATCGTCGGGCAGCTCTTCCAGCTGACATACGGGCTGCGACCCCTTCGCCGCATCGGCTCCCACATTGCCGCGCTTCGATCTGGTGATGAGAAGCGGATGGGCGACGACTGGCCGCAAGAGATGAAACCGCTTGCACGCGAGATTGACGGGCTGCTCGAGGCGCGCGAAGCAGCAATCGAAAAGGCGCGCTTTCGCGCCGCCGACCTCGCCCATGGCTTGAAAACACCGCTTCAGGCGCTGATGGGCGAGGCAAGCCGTTTGCGCCAGCGCGGTGAAGACGATCCCGCCAATGCAATCGAAGGCGTGACCGAGGCGATGCAGGCGCATGTCGAACGTGAGCTTGCGCGGGCTCGCGCCGCCCTGTCGCCGGGACACGCAAGGGCTGAAATCGCTGACGTTGTCGACCGGGTTCTCGGGGTGCTGAAGCGCACGCCGCGCGGCAAAGAGATCGATTGGCATCTGGATGTTCCCGATCACCTGTCCGCAGCGCTCGACCCTGCCGACCTTGCCGAGGCGGTCGGTGCCCTTGCCGAGAACGCCATGCGCCATGCGGTCTCTGCTGTCACCATTCGCGCGGGCGACGCGGATGAGTTCGTTGAACTCCACATCATCGATGATGGCGAGGGCCCGGCGAACAAGGATCTCGTTGATCTTGCCCAGCGCGGCATGCGCCTTGATCAGAGCAGCAACGGCACCGGATTTGGCTTGTCCATCGCAAAGGACATTGCCGAGGCAGCGGGAGGTTGGCTGACCATGTCACCGCGAGATCCAGGCGTTTGCTTCACCCTTTCGCTGCCAACAAAACTCATCTGAGCAAGCCGGGAACGAAGTCCGGCCCACACGCATTTGGTTGGAAATGACCAATCAAACAGTGTTACCCGCACCGCCTGTGTTGTCTCCAACCGGAACGGCTTTTTTTCTGGACCTCGATGGAACACTGGCGGAAATTGTTGCCGATCCGCTTGAAGCTCGTGTCGCACCAGAGACGCTAGAGGCTCTTGCGCGTCTACAGGAAGCGACGCAGGGCGCACTCGCCGTTGTTTCCGGCCGCAGCCTCGTGCAGTTGGAAACGATGCTCCATCCTCTTCACCTTCCGCTTGCAGGTGTCCATGGGTTCGAGCGCCGGGAAAGCGACGGCTATGTTCGCAGGGCCGAGGTGGATTCCGACCTGCTTGCCGATCTTGTCACTGACGTCGTCGATTTCACCTCCCGGCAGCGCGGCCTGCTTACCGAAGCGAAGTCCGGCTCTGTCGCGCTTCATTATCGCAAGCGGCCCGAGCTTGAAACAACATGCCGAGCCTTCGCCGCCACGCTCGCCAATCGGGATCGCCGCATCCGGCTCATGCCCGGCAAGATGGTGATCGAGCTTACCCTTGGCAGTCTGACCAAGGGCGATGCAATTGCCGAGTTCATGACGCTGCGGCCTTTTGCAGGACGGGTGCCACTCTTTATCGGCGACGATGTGACCGATGAGGCGGGCTTCGACGTCGTCAACAGCATGCTTGGCGTTTCGGTGAAGGTCGGCCCCGGCCTCACGCACGCGAATTATCGCCTGGAGGGGGTTCGCGACGTCACCCGATATATCCAGATGGTCCTCAAAAGCTGAGCGGGGGAACAGGCACGCTTCGAGTTGGTTGGCATGCTGTTGGGCGCACTGCGCAAGGAAGCATTCTTCTCGAGAGCCGAAAAACCATGAGCAGACTTGTTATCGTTTCAAATCGCGTTGCTGACCTCAAGACGGGTACGCAGTCGGGCGGATTGGCAGTGGCACTTGCCGATGCGCTGAAAGAAAGAGGCGGTATCTGGTTCGGTTGGGATGGTGCCGATGACGGCGTCACCGGCGCGGCCCCGCAGGTCGAGACAATCGGCAACGTCGTCAGGATCGCCGCTCCCCTTTCCGCCGAAGACCTTGCCAATTACTATCTCGGCTACGCCAACAGCGTTCTATGGCCGATGTTTCACTATCGGCTGGATCTCGTTGATTATCGCCCTGAATTCTCCGAAAGCTATTGGCGCGTCAACGAAACCTTCGCGCGCCAGCTCAACGGCTTCTTGCGGCCCGACGATATTGTCTGGATCCATGATTACCATCTCATCCCGCTTGCGAGCTGCCTGAGAACAATGGGCTGTAAGCAGAAGATCGGCTTCTTTCTGCACATCCCCTTTCCGCCCAGCGATCTGTTCTCGGCCGCGCCCGAACATACGCGTCTGGTCGAGGCCTTGCTGCAGTTCGACCTCATCGGGTTCCAGACCCAGACCGACGTAAACAATCTCAAGCACTACCTCACTGAAAGCACCGGCGCCGTGCAGCACGGTGACAATGAGTTTGTTGTCGACGGCCGCTCAGTCCTGATCGATCGATTCCCGATCGGCATAGACGCGGCTTCCTTCGCCGAGATGGCGACGGACTCGAATGATGAAGTCGAGATGGATCTCATGCGGCTCAAGGTTCTGGGGCGGCGGCAGATCATTGGCGTTGATCGGCTTGATTATTCCAAAGGGCTGCCAGAGCGGTTCAAGGCCTTTGGCCGCCTGGTCGAACAGCATCCGGAACTGTCGAAAAAGGTCAGTTTCCTTCAGGTCGCGTCGCCTACCCGAGAAGCGGTCGATGCCTATGCAGACATTCGCACCGAACTTGAAACCCTTGCCGGCTCCATCAATGGCAAGTTCGCCGATTTCAACTGGACACCGTTGCGCTACATCAACCGCGCCGTTGCGCGCGAAATTCTCGCACCGCTGTTTCGCGGCAGCCAGGTCGGCTTCGTAACGCCGTTGCGCGATGGAATGAACCTTGTCGCCAAGGAGTACATCGCTGCGCAAAGGCCGAACGATCCAGGCGTCCTCGTCCTGTCGCAATTTGCCGGAGCCGCCGAGGAACTGACTGAAGCGCTGATCGTCAATCCCTACGACATCGATGAAATGGCGAGGCAGCTGCATCGTGCACTGGTGATGCCGCTGGAGGAACGGCGCGAGCGACATTCAGCGCTGCGCCGGAAGGTTTTCCAGGACGATGCCAGATCATGGCTGAACAATTTCATGGCGGTCCTTGAGCAAGCAGGAGGCGGATCGAACGACGAGCCGGCACGCTCTTCGGATGAGATCGCCCCTCGATCTCAACGGGCCGGGACGCCCTAAAGCACGTCTTCCCAACGTCGCGACAGATGCATGGCGGCGTAGATGAGCCCCACCATCGAATAGGTCTGCGGGAAATTTCCCCACAATTCGCCGCTCTCCACATGCAGCCCTTCTGAAAGCAGGCCCAGGTGATTGCGGTGGGCGAGAACGTCTTCAAAGACGACACGGGCGTCGTCATAGCGTCCTGCACGCGAAAGCGCGTCGATCAGCCAGAAGGTGCACGCGGTGAAGGCCGTTTCCGGTTCGCCGAAATCGTCTGCGGTTCGGTAGCGGTAGAGGTGATTGCCGAACCGAAGATGGTTCTCGCAGGCAGACAAGGTGCTGAGGAAGCGCTTGTCATCGGCGGGGAGGAAGCCAAGTTCAGCGATCATCAGCAGGCTAGCATCAAGATCTGAGCCGCCAAAGGCGGACACAAAGCTCTTCAGTTCCTCATTCCATGCGCTACTCACGATGCCGGCGTGAATGTGATCTGCGTGCGTTCGCCAGAATGCGGCGCGCTCGGGCAACCCAAGTCTGGCACCGATCTTCGCCAGCCGGTCGCAAGCCGCCCAGCACATCAGCGCCGAGTGGGTGTGTATTGCTCCTCGCGTGCGAAACTCCCAGATCCCGGCATCGGGCTGGTCCCAGCGTTCCACCGCCTGCCTGCCCAGCAATTCCAGTCGTTCATAGAGCGCAGGGCCACCCATGGTAGGCAGGCGTTCATCGAAGAAGCACTGGGTGATGGCCAGGATGACGGAGCCGTAGCCGTCATTTTGCACCTGCGTATATGCCGCATTGCCGCGACGCACCGGCCCGAAACCGCGATAGCCTGCAAGCGAGCCAACGATCACCTCATCAACTCGCCGCTCAAGCCCGAGACCGAACAAGGGCTGCAAGTACCCATCCTGTGAACTTGCCGCGATGTTTGAGACATAGGAGAGGTAATCCTCCATCGTCTTGGTTGCGCCCAACAGATTGAGCGCCTTCACGGTGAAATAGGAATCTCTGAGCCAGCAGAAGCGATAATCCCAGGTGCGCCCGCTCGAGCCATATTCGGGAATCGACGTCGTCAGCGCCGCAACAATACCGCCCGTCTCCTCATGTGAGCACAGCTTGAGGGTTATTGCCGAGCGGATCACCACCTCCTGATAATCGATCGGGACGGAGAGGTAGCGGACCCATTCGGACCAATAATCCCGCGTCTGCTCAAGGAAATCGCGTGCCAGCGAAACCGGCCCCTGCGCCAGTCGTTCATCGGGTCCGAGGATGAAGGCGTAGGCGCGGTCGACAAGAAACGGCCTTCCCCGCTCGATGAACTCCACCGGCGCATTGGTGGTCAAGCGCAGGACCTGCTCGCCCAGCAGGTAGCGTATATGGCTGGACCCTCTGGTGGTTTGTGGAATTGATGCGCCGTAATCGTAAAGCGGCTGAAGACCCATCCGCATCCGTGGGGAACCTTCCACAGGCTCAACCAGCCGCACGATCATCTGCGGTCGAAAAATCCGGCCTGCGGATTTGAAACGCGGCGCAAAATCGGTGATCCGGAGACGGTTGCCGTCGCTGTCGGTCAGGATCGTCTCGATGATTGCCGTGTTGCGCAAATAGGTCTGCTGACTGCTGACCGCATCTTCAAGCGCCACCGACCAGGCTCCTTCGCCGGTCTGCTCACCGCGCAAGAGGCTGCAGAACACGGGATCTCCATCCATGCGCGGCGCGCACATCCAGACGATATTCGCATTCCGGTCAACGAGCGCCGCGGCGGCGGCATTGCCGACAACCCCAAGATCAAGGCTCGAGCTTCCAACGCCTGCGGTCATGCAATGTCCTTTCGGTTGATGGAGACGGTCGAGGTAGCCCCTTGTCAGGCAATGATCAGGTCGGATCCGGCCTGCACGGGCGAAGAAGGTGGCGGGAATGATCTGGACAGGAAAGCCGAGCCGGCAAGGCCGTAGCGCCAGGGTCGCTCTGTCGCTTTGCTGATGCCAATGCGCGGTCCGCAAATCAGCGGAACTTCACCTTCCGCAAAATTGAGGGCGAATGGCTCCTCATAGATCGGGATGCCGTTCAGCGTGTGGTCAACCCCGAGTGCCTGGCTCATTCGGCCCGGACCGGCGGCAAGCAGACGGACCGCATCCAGGCCGCGGCGCTCGCGCATCTTCGCAATCCCGCGCGTCGGCTCAAGTGCCCGGATGAGGACTGCGCTGCCCGGCTTGCAAACGATATTGAGGCACCAATGCAGCCCGTATGAGCGGTAGATATAGGCCGTGCCCGGTTCGCCGAACATCGCGGCGTTGCGCGGGGTCTTGCCACGAAAGCTGTGAGAGGCGGGATCGTCTTGCGTGTAGGCTTCCGTCTCGACGATGATCCCGGCGGCCTCGCCCAACTCAATCTCTGCGCCGATGAGATCCTGTGCGACATTGGTCGCGTGTCGTTGGAAGAAGGAATGGAACGGGAAGGCGCGAAGCATTTGCAGTGACCATGGCAGGAGCAACGCCTGTCAATGCGGGAGGATGGTCCATCGTTCCACCCTTCGCCCTGCACCTTCCCTAAGCGGACGGCGTCAGCCCTCGCGATAGTAATAGCTATAGCCGTTGAGCGCGGGTGCGCCGCCGAGATGGGCGTAAAGGACGCGCGACCCCTTGGGGAAAAAACCCTTGCGCGTCAGGTCGATCATACCCTGCATCGATTTGCCCTCATAGACAGGGTCGGTGATCATCGCTTCGGTGCGCGCGGCAAGGCGGATCGCTTCGTTCGTCTCCTCTGACGGAACGCCATAGGCAGGATAGGCATAATCATTGTTGATGACGATCTCGTCCTCGCGAATTGCGCGGCCAAGGCCAACCAGTTCTGCCGTGTTGTCGACGATGCCGCGAACCTGCGCTCGGGTCTGCTCCGGAGTGCCTGACGCATCGATGCCGATGACGCGATCCGCTCGGTCCTGCGCGGCAAAGCCGACGATCATGCCGCCCTGTGTGGACCCGGTCACAACACAAACGACGATGTAGTCAAAGCGGAAACCGAGTTCTTTTTCCTGTTCGGCGACTTCCTCGGCAAAGCCGATATAGCCAAGCGCACCGTATTTATGGACGGAGGCACCTGCCGGAATAGCGTATGGCTTGCCCCCGGCCTCTTCCACCGATCGAATGGCATCTTCCCAGCTCTTGCGGATACCGATGTCGAAGCCGTCATCAACCAGCCGGCTGTCCGCGCCCATCAAACGGGTCATCATGATGTTGCCGACCCGATCATAGACAGCGTCATAATGGGGAACCCACTTTTCCTGGATGACGACGCATTTCATGCCGATCTTGGCCGCCGTCGCCGCCACCATGCGGGTGTGGTTGGACTGGACACCGCCAATGGACACCAGCGTGTCCGCCCCGGAAGCAATCGCGTCCGGGACAATATATTCAAGCTTGCGCAGCTTGTTGCCGCCCATGGCGAGGCCCGAATTGCAGTCGTCGCGCTTGGCGTAGATTTCGACGTCACCGCCCAGGGCTTCCGTCAGGCGCGGCAGATGCTCGATCGGCGTTGGGCCGAAAGTAAGAGGATAGCGTTCGAATTTCGTAAGCAAAGACATGGATGCCTCCCGTTTCTTCGCAAAGATCCTAGCGAAATGCAGATGGAAGGTGCTTTCAATTATCACGGCTTGAAATAATCTCTGAAGCACAGCATCCAGACTTAACTCGCGCTTCCGCAGCAAAGGAGCGAATAAAATGAAAGTTTCTTCCGGACCGGTTCTGGATCGTATCGACGTGAAGATCATGCGCGCGTTGCAGGCTGACGGACGGCTGACAAATGCGGAACTCGCCAATCGGGTGAACGTCAGCGCTGCCACCTGTCATCGCCGGACGCAGCGCCTGTTCGATGAAGGCCATATCCTTGGTGTGCGGGCAGAGATCGCACCGGCCTCGGTCGGTTTGGGCGCTCTGGTGATGGTCGGCGTGGTGCTGGATCGTTCGACGCCGGAAAGTTTCACCGAATTCGAAGCGGCGGTGCTCGAAATCAAGGAGGTCCTCGATTGCAACCTCGTCGCTGGCGATTTTGACTATCTGCTGAAAATACGGGTCCGGGACATCGCTGATTTCAACAAGTTGCACGGGCAGTTGCTGATTGCATTGCCGGGCGTGCGACAGACGCGAACCTTCTTCGTCATGAAGGAAGTGAAGGAAAGCGCGCGGCTGTCGTTTTAGGAAGCAGGCGCTACATAAACAAAAGCACCGCGCGGGATAGGCGCGGTGCTGGTTGGTTGGTCGGGCTGCTGCCTCAGGCGCTCTTGTTCTGGCGGTTGTCGATGAGGTCGGTGACAACCGCCGGATCGGCAAGCGTTGAGGTGTCGCCGAGCGAGGCGAAATCGTC
>NZ_JADGMQ010000006.1 GCF_016124105.1 Aquamicrobium zhengzhouense | reverse complement strand
ACGCGCTCGACGAGATTGTGCGGTTCTTCGAGGCGCGGGTTTCCGCCTTGCGACGGAGCGGGGTCGCTGCCGACCGGCTCATCCTCGATCCGGGGATGGGATTTTTCTTGAGCCCCGCACCGGAAACATCGCTGCACGTGCTGTCGAACCTTCAAAAGCTGAAGTCGGCGTTGGGGCTTCCGCTATTGGTCTCGGTGTCGCGGAAATCCTTCTTGGGCGCCACCGTTGGCCTTCCTGTAAAGGATCTGGGTCCAGCGAGCCTTGCGGCGGAACTTCACGCGATCGGCAATGGCGCTGACTACGTCCGCACCCACGCGCCTGGAGATCTGCGAAGCGCAATCACCTTCTCGGAAACCCTCGCGAAATTTCGCAGTCGCGACGCCAGAGACCGAGGGTTAGATCATGCCTAGCATTCACCTTCCGGCCGCCCGCTAGCGGACCCTGGTCAGGTTCCGCGAAGGTGGGCGCAGACATGCTGGGCTCGTCAGGATCAAACTGCACTATGAGGCGGCGGTTCATACCGCGCCAGGGGAGCGAATGGACAGCGAGGAGCCTCCGAACGTTCGGGTCGCCTGCTCGGGTGATATCGACGAGGTTGTGCGGCTGATGCACGACGCTGCGGCGTGGATGTCCGCCAAGGGAACGCCCGCCTGGGACGTCGCGCGGATCGACCGGACATTCGCGGAGACCTTCGTCCTGAGATCCGAGCTCCTAGTCGCGAGTTGCAGCGACGGCATCGTCGGCTGTTGCACCTTGTCGGCCGAGGATCCCGAGTTCTGGCCCGACGCCCTCAAGGGGGAGGCCGCATATCTGCACAAGCTCGCGGTGCGACGGACACATGCGGGCCGGGGTGTCAGCTCCGCGCTGATCGAGGCTTGCCGCCATGCCGCGCGAACGCAGGGGTGCGCCAAGCTGCGGCTCGACTGCCACCCGAACCTGCGTGGCCTATACGAGCGGCTCGGATTCACCCACGTCGACACTTTCAATCCCGGCTGGGATCCAACCTTCATCGCAGAACGCCTAGAACTCGAAATCTAACGTCCGTTCGGGCATCGAGGTCCATGTCGGGGTGGGACGGGCCCGTGGCTTCAAGATCACTTGCAGTCCGACCGCGATGTCTTGGTTGCGCGAGAGGTTGTCGACAGGCCATGCTGAGTGTGCGATGGTTGATCGCTTCCTCGCCGCTCTCCACGGCGACGATGGCCGCCGCCATCAGCAAGTGCGCCAGTTCCCCTATGGTGCCCTCGCTGCGTGTGAGCAGGTAGCGAGCCATGTCCAGCGTGGCAATTGGGGAAGGCCGGCGCAGCGGGAGCGAAGCGGCGAAGCTGGCCAGCAGTGAGCAGCAATCGTCGTTGGCCTCCCATACCGGCAGCATCATCGGCTCGAAGCGATTTTCCAACTGGTCATCGGAGCGGATGGCTAGGTAGGCGTCGCGCGTGCCTACCCCAACCAACGGGATGCGCAGTTCGTTGCCGAGGAAGCGCAGCAGGTTGAGGAATTCCCGGCGGTTGACGCTGTTGCCGGCCAGCACGTTGTGCAGCTCGTCGATCACCAGCATGCGCACGCCGACCTTGCGCAGCAGTGCCAGAGCCAGTTGCTCCATTTCCGGCAACCGTGGGCGTGGGCGCAGCGGCGCGCCCATCGCGGCGAGCAGCGCGACGTAGAAGCGGATCACGGACGGCTCGGACGGCATCTGCACGACCAACACCGGGATGTGCTCCTGGTCGGCGTCGGAGCTGGCCGGGTGGGTGCGGCGGAACTTCTCGACGATCATCGACTTGCCATTGTTGGTCGGGCCAACCAGCAGCAGGTTGGGCATGCGTTGCTTGTTTGGCCACGCATAAAGGGCTTCCAGCCGGTTCAGCGCCTCGACTGCGCGCGGATAGCCGATCCAGCGGTCGGCGCGAAGGCGCTGGATGCGCTCGTCCGCCGGAAGACGGGCCAAGCCCTGGGCCGCCGGCAGCAGGTGGGACAGGTCGATGATGGGATATTCGTCCACGGCTACCACTCCTCAATCTGGTCGAACGGTTTGGCGGGTGGCAAGTTGTCTGCCTGCGGGTCGGCAATATCCGTATCCGGCGGAACGGGCTTGTCCGGCCGAGCTGATGTCTTGAGGTGCTGGCGGCGATCCGCGTCACGCCGCGCCTTGCGTGTGGCCTTCTGCGCGCTGGTCACAATCTCACGCATCTGGCCGATCATGCGGAACAGCGCCGACTCATCCACCTGTTCGCGCCCTTGCTGCCGCAGTTTCGCCAGCGCCTGCCGTTGTTCCCAGAGGGTGACAGCCGGATGCGACAAGGTACGGTAGGGAATTTCCAGGTAATGCTGTCCCTCCGGTTCCAGGACCCAGATACGGCTGATGTCGCGCGGATCGCGCCGGATCAGAAAGGACGGCCAGCGTTCACGCCGCGCAATCCACGGCTTGAGCGCATCGGCGTAGTAGTGGATGTGGTCGATGACAAAGCCGGTGCGGGTCAGCGTGCGCCGGAGGATCGGCAGAAAATCGACCAGGAACGAAGTAGCGCGTGTGACGACGGCCGGTACGCCGACACGCGCCACGGCCTCGGCCCAGCGCGCGGCCGGCGGTTGGAGCAGGCCGTTGTGCACCGAACCGTGGTAGGTGCCGACCGCCAATGTGAGCCAGCGCTCTAGCTCGCGCAGCGTCAGGGCGGCCTTGTTTTCGGAATCGTAGTCGCCGCGCTGGTCAGGGTTGGAGAAGGTCGTTCCCGGCAGTTCGTCGTGAATCATCTGCATCGCCGTGCCGATGATCCGTTCCACGATGCCGCCATAGTGCGGCTGTCCCAGCGGGCGATAGTCCAGCCGGATGCCATGCTGCTCGCAACCCCGGCGCAGGGCCTCGCTCTTGAACTCGGCCGCGTTGTCTAGGTAGAGCAGCAAGGGCTTGCCGCTCATCTGCCAATCCATTTCCACGTTCAGTCCTTCCAGCCAAGGGCGCTTGTCGCAGGCGACATGCACGAGGCACAGGCCAACCGAAACGGCAGACGGCGCTTCCAGCGTGACGACCATGCCGAGCACGCAGCGGGTGAACACGTCGATGGCGAGGGTCAGGTACGGGCGGCCAATAGGTTGCCGGTCGCGGTCATCGACCACGATCAGGTCGATGACCGTATGGTCTATCTGCACCTGCTCCAGCGGCGCGGTCACGGCAGGAGGCTCGCCGCCCACACCTTGTAGGTCACGAGCGGCATCCTGGCCTTCCCGCCGGCGGATGACCTTGCGCGGGTCAAGGCTAGCGATCCGTAAGGCCACGGTATTGCGCGCCGGCACTCGCAGTTTTTGAGCCTTGCACACCTGAGTGACTTCGCGGTGAAAGGCCGCTAGGCTGCGCTTCTGCTTGGTCAGGAACCGCTTTTGCAGTAGCTCGTGGATGACGCGCTCGACCGGTTCCGGCAAGCGCCCCTTACCTTTACCTCCACCGGACTGGCCGGGCACCAGATCCGTCACGAGGCCGCTGCCTTGCCGGGCACGCCGGATCAGAACGTATACCTGGCGCCGAGACAAGCCCAGCGCCTGAGCCGCCATATCGGCCGCTTCGTGCCCGACCGTCTCCGACTGCGCCAACGGACTGATGATCTCCGCACGACGGCGCGCACGCTCCCAAGCCTCATCAGGCAGAGTGGCCACGCCTTGTTCTGGAATCCGTGGGGTGTCCGTCGCCATGCTCACCTCGCTTTGGTGCACACGAGTATTGAGCATAGTCGAGATTGGTGCAGATCACTTCTGATATTGAACTGTCAGGAGCTGGCTGCACAACAGCCATTACGCCCAATCAACTGGTGCAGTCGTCTTCTGAAAATGACACGACTATTATTGAAACATGGAAACGATAAATGCTGTAGCCGCCCTGGCGGCCATCGCTCAAGAATCGCGCCTCGCGGTGTTCCGGCTTCTCGTCCAGGCCGGCCCCGCCGGCATGGCCGCCGGAAAAATCAGCGAAGCGGCCGGCATCCCGCCGTCTTCGCTATCCTTCCACCTGAAAGAGCTGGCACACGCCGGCATGGTCACGTCGCGGCAAGAAGGCCGATTTGTGATCTACGAGGCGAACTTTTCGACGGCCACTAACCTGGTGGCCTTTCTCACGGAAAACTGCTGCGGCGGCCAGGTGTGCAACCTGTCTTGCACCACGGAAGCCGGGAAGGTGTTGGCATGAGACTTCGCCATCTTTCCGACCCCGATTCTTTGCCCGCTTTGGACAAATCCTTTGCCATCGAGCGCCCGGCGCTCGGGCTGGCACCCGACGCCCCGCCGGTGCGTATCCTGCTGCTGTATGGCTCGCTGCGCGCCCGCTCGTTCTCACGGCTGGCCGTCGAGGAAGCGGCCCGGCTGCTGCAATTCTTTGGCGCAGAAACACGCATCTTCGACCCGTCCGATTTGCCGTTGCCCGATCAAGTGCAAAGCGACGATCACCCGGCCGTCAAGGAGCTGCGCGCCCTGTCCGAGTGGTCAGAGGGACAAGTCTGGTGCAGCCCGGAACGCCACGGTCAGATTACCAGTGTCATGAAGGCGCAGATTGACCATCTGCCGCTTGAAATGGCCGGCATCCGGCCGACCCAAGGCCGCACCCTGGCCGTGATGCAGGTATCCGGCGGCTCGCAGAGCTTCAACGCCGTGAACACCTTGCGTCTGCTCGGCCGCTGGATGCGAATGTTCACCATTCCGAACCAGTCGAGTATCGCCAAAGCGTTCCAAGAGTTCGACGCGGCGGGCCGCATGAAGCCCTCGCCGTACTACGACCGAATAGCCGATGTGATGGAAGAACTGGTGCGCTTCACGGCGCTGGTACGGCCGCACCGTGAAGCACTGACAGACCGCTATTCCGAACGGAAAGCGGCCGGCCACGTCATCGACGAGGCCACCGATCTTTCATCCATCGCCATTGCTCCCCAGCCACTACCAGAAAGCGAAACATCATGACCGAAAGAATCTATAACGTCCTCATCCTCTGCACCGGCAATTCGGCGCGCAGCATCATGGCCGAAGCTCTCATCAACACGATGGGGCAAGGGCGCTTCCGCGCCTACAGCGCCGGCAGTCACCCAACCGGCAAGGTCAATCCCTTCGCCGTCGAAAAGGTGGAGTCGGTGAATTACCCGACCGAGAATCTGCGCAGCAAGAGCTGGGACGAGTACGCCACGCCCGACGCACCGAAGATGGACTTCATCATCACCGTCTGCGACAACGCCGCCGGCGAAATGTGTCCGGTGTGGCCTGGTCAGCCGATCTCGGCGCATTGGGGATTTGAAGACCCGGCCGCCGTCGAAGGCACTGACGCCGAGAAGCGCCGGGCCTTCGAACAAACCTTCCGGCACATGATGAACCGCGTCCGCCTGTTCGTGAATCTGCCTCTCAAAATGCTTGACCAGACGGCCATCAAGCGCGAGCTGGCGAACATCGGCAAGACCGAGCAGGAAGCATGAGCGCCGGCGCACAGGCCATCGCCGCGAAGCCGCGCCAGGCCCCGATGAGCGGCTTCGAGCGTTACCTGACGCTGTGGGTGGCCCTGTGCATCGTCGCCGGTGTTGCGCTCGGCCAGGGCCTTCCTGACGTGTTCCAGGCCATAGGCCGCATGGAAGTGGCCCAGGTCAATTTGCCGGTGGGCCTGCTGATTTGGGTAATGATCGTCCCGATGCTGGTCAAGATCGACTTCGGGGCGCTGCACCAGGTCAAAGAGCATTGGCGCGGCATCGGCGTCACGCTGTTCGTGAATTGGGCCGTCAAGCCATTCTCGATGGCCCTGCTGGGGTGGCTGTTCATCCGACAAGTGTTCGCTCCGTTCCTGCCGGCCGATCAACTGGACAGCTACATCGCGGGCTTGATCTTGCTGGCCGCCGCGCCCTGCACGGCAATGGTGTTCGTGTGGAGCCGCCTTACCAACGGCGACCCGCTTTTCACGCTCTCGCAAGTGGCTCTGAACGACGCCATCATGATCGTGGCCTTCGCGCCCATCGTCGGCCTGCTGCTGGGCATGTCCTCGATCTCGGTGCCTTGGGACACGCTGCTGATTTCGGTCGTGCTCTACATCATCGTGCCGGTGATCCTGGCGCAGCTCTTGCGGCGGCATCTGCTCAAGCAAGGACAGGCCGCCTTTGAACGGGCCATGCAGAAGATCGGGCCGTGGTCGATGGCCGCGCTGCTGCTGACGTTGGTTCTACTGTTCGCCTTCCAGGGCGAGGCCATCATCCGGCAGCCGTTAGTGATCGCCATGCTAGCCGTGCCGATCTTGATTCAAGTGTTCTTCAATTCCGGGTTAGCCTACTGGCTGAACAAGCGGGCGGGGGAAAAGCACTCTGTCGCCTGTCCTTCGGCCCTGATCGGTGCCAGCAACTTCTTCGAGCTGGCCGTGGCGGCCGCCATCAGCTTGTTCGGTCTGCACTCCGGCGCTGCATTGGCAACCGTGGTCGGCGTCCTGGTCGAAGTGCCGGTGATGCTGCTGGTCGTGCGCGTGGTGAATCGCTCGAAGAGCTGGTACGAACGAGGTTGAACATGAGTAGGAAAAAACTGAGGAAATGATTGCAGATTGCCGCGCCGGCCGCTTCCTGGCGCATTCGATCACTGACCTGGAACACCTAGTATCCATGCTTGCTGAGGTCGCCCGATGACAGACCCAAAGAACCTAGAGAACAGGCTGCATGAGAAGGCCGACCCGGCCCGCGCCGTTTCCACTGGTCGGGTGCGCTACACACTGGCCGAACTACTGGCCGACGCGGAAGCATCCGGGGCTTACCCGCTGCCGCCGGAGGAACGCGAATGGATGGATGCGCCGTCTGTGGGTCGGGAATGGCCAAACAGTGAAGATTGAAAAAGGCGGCCAGTTCGAGTGGCCGCCCTTTCGTCATTAGCTGCACGCTTGGCGCAAGGCGTTCATTGCTTCTTGAAAATCAGCCTGTGTCGCCCGGCCCGTTTCAGCTTGGTAGTACACCACCATAAAAGCATTAGCGACGGCTTCGGCCAATGGCCCAAGGCTCCGCGCTTCCGCTTGGTTGATGTACTCCAAAGAAGAAAGAATAGCCGCTGCTTGATGCACTGCTTGCCCTGGTTCGATAATATGTTGTGTTGTCATAATTCACCTCTCCAGTAGGTGTTGATTGAAAGTGCCGGGCTGGTTGTGGCCAGCCCGGTGCGCCTACAGGTACAGCCCCGCCGCCTCCGCGAATGCTGACCGCTCATTCCTGCCGCCATTAACCTCAATACTTATCGGCTTAGTTTCGCTCTCTCTCATAGGGTCTGGCCGTGATACAAAAGCGGCTGTTTCTGTCTCTGCATCGACCTCGGTCGATTGATCACCCAGCGGCGAAATAAATACCTGGCTGACTTCTTCCCTTGGCGCTTCATCCAGGGCCGCCAATGCGGCCATGTATGTTGATGTCGTCATCGTGCTAACTCCTGACTTCGTTACTATCTGGGCCAGAATCGGCGCCCAAGCTATTGCCCTCGAACTGGCCAGATTGGCTTGCTTCTTTCGGCTCCATGCTTTCGCGTATCGAAGCAGCCAGTTTTCCGCCTGTGGTTTCGCTCACTCGCTCCTGGAATCCCTGCTTCACTTGAGAGCCGACACCCTTGGCTAACTCGGAGGCCGTGCCTGTGGCCAGCTTCGCGGCCTTGGCAAAGCCGCCACCGCTTGAGCTACTGCCGCTGTCACCAAAGCCAGCCGCTTGGGCGAATGGGCTACTGCCAGCAGTACCCGCTTCACCACCACCGTTTCCGCCACTGCTGACAACTGACCCCATGCTGGACATGTCACCGCCGGTTTCCATACTCGCTGATGCTTTCTGAAAAGCCGCTTGGAGTGCACTTGCACCTCCGGCTGCACCGGCTGCGGCACCCATAACCGCTTTACCTGCCAGGGCAGCGCCGCCAGTTGCCATACTGGCCGCCGTCACCGCCGCCCCAACTGCCGCACCCGCACCGAAGTTTCCAATTCCACCGGCTGCGCCAATACCACCACCAGACACAAGACCAGAAATCATCGGCGGAACTTTGTTGACCAAGAAAAGCAAGATGACCGATATAACCAACATCACGGCCAGTTCCTGGGATGCCATGTTCTCGCTGATTTGCGTGTAGTAGTGATTGATGAACTCTTTGCCAATCGCAACCAGAAGCACCATTGCCATAAGCTGTGCGGCCAGGCCCAGCACGGTCTTGTAGTAATTGATCGCCATGTCGGAAGTCCAACGACTTCCACCAAAGCCAAGGAAGAACACACCGGCATACAACAGAATCCAGGCTGATGCGAGCAACAGCAACAGGTTGACCGCAATCAACGCCAGGACAAACAAAACAGCCAGGGCCATTAGCTCCATGACCAGAGCAGTTGCCATCTGCCGCCATCCCAGCTCCGAGGTGGCCTGTACTGTGCGGTTGTATAACTCGAAACCAAGATCAAGGATGCTGGAGGGCCCAAGATTGCTATTGGAAAGTCCCCCCGCCTGCGCGCCCAGAGTTTGCAATGACTGAACAATCGTACCGGCGATATTCATGCCCTGGTTCGCATTCGTCAGCAACCACCAGAAAAAGCCGGTGAAGATCGTGAAGCGAACGAACTCCGCGAAGAACTCGCCAATGTCGGCCTTGCGCAAAGCCATCATGCCGAATGTCCAGACCATCGAAATCACAACCAGCGTCCAGAACAAACGCGATGCAGCGGACTCAATAGCTGGCCCCCATGTTGCGGCAGCATCATGAAAACGCTTGAGCACATCATTCATAACACCGCTGCTACTTAGCTCCTGCGCCATTGCAGGTTCAGCCAGCACCATTGTGGCGACCATCATCAAGCCACCTAGAGCAATTTTCTTTCTCATGGCGACCACCTCAATAATCATCTTTAGGGCTGGGCTTGAACTCCCACTGACGCATCTGCTTGGCCTTCTGGAATGCTCTGCATTCCTCGGTAAAGGCCTCTCGGTTCGCTTCGCTGCGCATTTCATTCAGTGCTGCCTGGAACGCATCGGGGGCACACGTCGCCGCATTTGGTTCGGGCATCCTTTCCTGTTCACATCCAGCCAACAACAGCAACGTAGCCGCGGTAGTAAAAAAGATTTTTTTCATCTCACCGCCTCCCTAGTAGTTGTCTGCCGGACTCGGGCGAAACGTCCAGGTACGCATTTGCTCGGCCCTGGCATCACCTCGCGCCTCGGCATCGAGTTCTGCTGCAATCCGGGCTGCCTCCGCGTTGTGTTGGGCGGTCAACATGGTGCGAATCTGCAAGAGCTGATTGGCCTGCTGGCTGGCGAGCTGGTTGGCGTAGCCGATGGCCTGTAGCTGGCCAGTTGCACCCTGGGCCGCGCCTTGCAGCCGCTCCAGGGTACGGGCGTCATCCTTCAAAGCCTTTTGCTGGTCGGCAACGGTCTGGAACAGGGCATCGTTGGCCTTCTTTTGCGACTCTGACGCCAGGCGGCGGTTCTCTTCCATCGCTGCCTTTTCGGCCGGCGTGCATCCGCCGCTGCCGTTGAAGCATGGCGAGCTGCGGTAATAGGCCACGTCCTGAAACTTGGCCAGGTAACGATCCAGGCTGCCTAGCTGGTTCTCGTAATAGGCCAGCGTGTTTTGCGCGGCAATCAGCCGGTTGATCGTAGTCTGCGCCTGATCCCAGATATACGCGGCTGGGGCCATCGTGTTCTGGAGCTGATTTTCGTACTGCTGCAACTGGGTCTGGTACTGCTCAATCTGCTTGAGCGTCTGCGCCACCGACTCGATGGCCGTCATGATGTTCTGGGCCAGGTTGCCGCCGTCGATGACGGGGATACCAGCTTGCACAGGGGCGGTGGTAGTGGTGATAAAGCCGGTTGCGAGTGCAACGGCTAGAGCGGTTTTTTTAGCCGCTAAAATTTTGGACTTCATGGTCGTACTCCGTCGATGAAAAGAAGGCATTGCCTTGACCAAGCGTTGTGCTTGTTCTCGGCAACGTTTCATCGAAGAGCTACGCCACTAGCTGATCGGTATTGCCCTTGGCGCTGAGGCCCGGACTTACAAACGTAAAACTACTCTGTTTTTTTATCGCTTTCGGACAAGCCAACTTCCCGGCCAATCTCTTCAAGCTCTAGCGGCTGTACTGCCGCCGTCAGTATTTCGCGTATTTCCGCGTCGGTGCTCCTATCGTTGAGCGCTGCTCGAACTTTCAACGCACGGTGCACCTCGGCGGGTAAATTCCTGATAAGCACATTTGCCATATCAATACCCTTTTGGTGTACCCGACAACCATGCTATCAAAGATATTAAAAATAGCAAGACCTATACTCTTGCAACCGGCGGTAGCCGATCAGCCCCGCAGGGCAGGATTCCCGTTGAGTGCCCCCGGCGCGAATAAGGGACAGTGAAGATAGATAACCGGCTTGCCGGTTAGCTAACTTCACCCATCCTGCCCGCATTTCACCCACTATTGAAAATCTAGCGCATATCGAACGTAAAGCGTTTTATCGTCAAACAAACACCGATTCTTGGCAACATAACCGTAATCGTCACCAAATCGGCCTGCAATCGACATAGTCGCTTCAAAATCGCTGCTCAATCGGCTTTAAATCGGAACCTAAAATGCCAACAATCGACACAAACCATTCGCCCCGATGGGGCGAGTTGGACGCCAAAAAAGAAGGGCATAACCCGCCCCTCAAGTGTCAATGAACACAAGAAATTTGCCTCCCCTCCCGTCATACCACTAAGGCGACGTATTGATACTTGAGGGGCAACCTTTCCTGATGTTGACACCTTCACGCAGGTTACTGGTTATGGGCGTCCAACACACACGGCTCATTCCTGCTTGGTAATAATAAGAATAATAATCTTCTTATTATTCTTACCGAACGAATGGGCACTGCTTAGCCATTTCACGTTTCGAGCCAAGGTTTCAGTACAGATAACTACAAGTGCACACAGCGGCCCTCCAGCACCGTTAGACGCAGATTCTGCTTCAGCTCATGGAATAAGGGACTCCGGGTTGTTTTCCCCTCTCACAAGGCGTTTCAGCGGCCACTGAAGCCGCCTTCTCTTCTTGGCGTTAAACCATCGGCCTATGGCCGATTGATAAAGCCCGCCAGGGCTTTATTGGCAAGGTCAGAACGCGCCCTCAAGGCGCGAGCTGCACCGCGCATGATGGATTATCTTTAGATAATCTTGGATGGATTTCCCAAACTGCCCGCAAAGCAGCGCACCGTCTGGGTTTTCCAAATTGGGACGGGGAACGTTACGACGGCAGAAGGGGAGCGTTACGACGGTAACAAGGGAACGTTACGACGGTAAACGGGTGCAGTTGCCGTGGGGCCAGGCCTCTTGATCTCCCATTTTCCCTTGGCGTATTCGTTCACTACCCAACCCACGGCGGCAAGTTCGGCCAGTGCCTTCCGGGCAGTCTGACGGCGTTTTTTCATAGCTTCGGCATTGGCTTCATCTGGCCAGACATAGCCGCAAAGCGTGTCCAGTTCCACGCGCCCGGATTTGCCGGGGTCGATCCAGCCGCATAGCCGTTGGTGCATCAGCCGTGCCGGATCAGTCTGTAGCACCCGCACTTCCGCCATGTCGATACGGGCATATGGACGATGCCCCAGGATCGCTTCGGCAATACGCGGATTCAGGGCAACCCATAGCCTGCCGTCCGTCTCGTCAAAAGCATGACTCATCAGGTGGAAC
This sequence comes from Aquamicrobium zhengzhouense, assembly GCF_016124105.1. Classification (GTDB taxonomy): domain Bacteria; phylum Pseudomonadota; class Alphaproteobacteria; order Rhizobiales; family Rhizobiaceae; genus Aerobium; species Aerobium zhengzhouense. The sequence continues at coordinate 197,846 of NZ_JADGMQ010000006.1, read as the reverse complement.
GCGGCTTGCCGCCGTCCCTTCGTCACAAGGATGGTGACGTTCGACATGCGCAGCAGGCTGGCTTTGAGCGCCTTGATGTTGTCGCCGCTATCCGTCATGCCCGTTTCTGAGAGCAGTTTGGTCAGGCTCTCACGAACCACCAAGCCGTCTTGCTCAATGGCTTCGAAACGGGGTTCAAGGAATAGCCGTAGCTGTCGCCCCGTCTCACTGGTCGGTTCCGGGGTTAGCAAGATGCCGTTCGGGCCGCCAAGGGCCACGATGCCTTGCAAAAGACGCATATCATCGGCCCCGAGAGGTTCGAATCCGACGAAACGCATGGATTCGTCCTCGCCAAAGGTGTAGGTCACGTCCAGCTTGCAGCGTTTGCGATCGCCACGCTTGAGGCTGCGGAACAGGCCAGGTGCCAAACAGTGCGCGGGATCATGTCGGACGTGGGTCAGGTCATGCTTAGGCTTCTTCACGCTGTCTCCTTTTCACCTTGCACTGCCGCTCCAGTACAGCAGGCTTCAACACGCCGCCGTCGTGCCGTCTAAACCAGAGTTCTTGAAAAGGTGCGCCATAGTTGGCCTTGCTGACGCCAAAGCGGACAAAATACCCACGCTGACAATCATCGACCCCCAGTATCTCGGCCTCGCCTTGCGTCATGCCGGATAGGTACGATTGCCAACGGATGTTATCAACCAGTACGGACGATCCACGACTGGCCTGCTGTTGATCGCCCGACCCCATCATGGCTGCGCTTTTACTCGCGTGGTGCAGAAACACAATGGAGCAGCCTGTATCAGCGGCTATGGCCTCCATGTGCCCAACAACCTGCGCCATCGGCCCGCTAGCGTTCTCCTCCTCAATGTGGAAGCGCCGCAAAGTGTCCAAGATCATCAAGCGACGACCTTCAGCGGCTCGTTTGAGAGCATCGAACCAGCTAGCAGCCATGATGTTTGGGCATTTACCGATCAAGGGTTCAATGAGCAAACCATCAGCCACGGCTTGCCGTTCCGCTGCGCTGAGGTGTGCCCCAAGGGCGTGCAGACGATGGTGAATAGCGGCCGGTGGATCTTCAGCAGGCAGATAGACCACTTGCCCGGTGGGAAACTCGCCTATTTCAAGTAAATCAGGCCCGCCTGCAATCTGTGCAGCCAATTGAAGGGCCAACATGGATTTACCAGCCCCACCAGGCGACACAAGAGCACCAACAGTGCCAGCAACCATATTAGGCAGAACATAATCAATGGGTGGCGGCAATTCCGTGAAAGCCGCCATAAGATCAAGAGCCATATAACTAGCCCTCTATAGGGCCAGGTCGCGCAGCTTGATCACCCGATGATTTACGTGCCTCAATCCACTCTTCGACCTCTGACAAATCCCAGGCGACATTTCTACTGGTTAACGCGATACGGCGTGGAAAATCCCCTCGCTGCTCCAGGTTATAAATTGTTCGTGTCGAAAGCGGGATCATCTCCAGGAGCTTCTTCCTGTTGATGAGGGTCTTTATATTTTGCATGGGTCAATACCTCTCAAATGAATAGTTGCTATTCATCGAGTAGCTGCGCGAAGCAGCTAATCGGTAATTGACCTGCCCGATGCCAATGGCGGCCTTATTTATAAATTCACGGCATCAACTTCAATGCTATCAAAGATAGCAAAAACATCAACCCTTACTGCCTCCCGAAGTCCACTCATCAATCATATCGGCCCAATCCTGCAACATCGCCGCCCGCTGCTCGCGGTACTCAGCCTTGTTGTAGACAGCCCTCACGCCCTTCTGCTCGTGCGCCAGGCACTTCTCGATCCAGTCGGTGTTGTAGCCGGCCTCATGCAACAGCGTGCTGGCTGTGCGCCGCAAATCATGCGGTCCGAACTTGGTAAGTGACTTCCCATCTTTCTGCGCCGCCTTGTAAGTCAGCGTCAGCACCTGGTTAAGTGTGGCAGCGCTCATCGGCGCATCCGAGTCGTACCGTGATGGCAAAACGAAGTCGGAACCACCGGCAAAGGTTTTCATGGCAATGAAAATATCCAGAGCCTGCTGGGACAGAAATACCAGGTGCGGGTTACGGCGTTTCATCCGCTCCTTTGGAATCGTCCACAACGCTTCGCTGAAATTGATCTCGCTCCAGGTCGCATTGGTCAGCTCGCTCTTGCGCACCATCGTCAGCAATAACAGCTTGGCCGCCGCACGGTTTGTTGGGCTTGTGCCCACTCGCTCCATGTACTGGTACATCAGCCCAATTTCTTCTGGCGTCAACGCTCGGTCACGTGGCTCGAATCGAGCGATGCTTGTTGGGCGCACCAGTTCTGCCGGGTTTTCGACCTTCTGCCCACGCTCGATGGCCCAGCGAAATACCTGCAACACGATTTCACGCACATGAACGGCGGTGGCCGGTGCGCCTCGCTCAACAATGGCATCAGCCAGCGCCCGCAAGTCTTCGTGGGTGATCTCCACCAGCTTCTGATTGCTGAATTTCGGCTTCAGCTCACGCTCATAAACCGAGCGGCGCATATCGCGGGTGGAGTCGGCCATCTGGTAGCCACGCAGCCACTTCTCCGCCCAGGCACCGAACGTCTCTGCATCTTTCACCCGCGCCTTGTCTCGGGCTTTCTCCTTGGCCGGCGACTTGCCCGCCGCAACCATCTTCTTGGCGTCACCCAACAGCTCGCGGGCTTCGGCCAGGGTGATGCCACCGACACCATAACGCCCAAAGGTGATGGTCTCCTGCCGACCGTTGATTGAGTAGTTGTAACGGAACGAGATGGAGCCGGCTGGAGTCACTGCCACATAGAGACCTTCCCGGTCATTCACTTTGTAGAGTTTGTCCCTGGGCTTGAGATTGCGCAGCTTGGTATCGGTCAGCATGTACCTTGTCCTTCTTCGTCTCCGATACCATGCTGAAAAAATCTCGAATTTATCGTATTTTTTCTTACGAAACAGTAACTTATAGAATATTAATACCATGAACACACAAAAGAACGCAGCATGGTATCGGCATCAATCATGGCATCGCCAAACCATAATACCAGCTTTAATGCCATGCTCAAACGGTGCTTGGCGCTTCCTCCCGTTGCCAGATCGTGCCAAACACAAACAAAAAAAAGCCCGCAATTACGCGGGCTTAGCGGCATTTCATGCCATCAGGTGCCTGGCTGTGCCAGACGCGGAATCATTCCCACTCGATGGTGCCCGGCGGCTTCGAGGTCACGTCGTAGACGACGCGGTTGATGCCGCGAACTTCGTTGATGATGCGGGTGGCCGCACGACCAAGGAATTCCATGTCGTAGTGGTAAAAATCGGCGGTCATGCCGTCGACCGAGGTGACTGCACGCAGGGCGCAGACGAATTCATAGGTACGGCTATCGCCCATCACGCCCACGGTTTGAACCGGGAGCAGCACGGCGAATGCCTGCCAGATGGTGTTGTAGAGGCCAGCCTTGCGGATCTCATCGAGATAGATCGCGTCTGCTTCGCGCAGGATATCCAGCTTCTCGCGGGTAATCACACCTGGGCAGCGGATCGCAAGGCCCGGCCCCGGGAACGGGTGGCGCTCGATGAACTGGTCCGGCAGGCCAAGCTCGCGACCGAGCGCACGCACTTCGTCCTTGAACAATTCGCGCAGCGGCTCGACGAGCTTCATGTTCATGCGCTCTGGCAGGCCGCCCACATTGTGGTGCGACTTGATCGTAACCGACGGGCCGCCCGTGAAGGAGACGCTCTCGATCACATCCGGATAGAGCGTGCCTTGCGCGAGGAAGTCTGCTGGCTTGCCAGCGTCCGCAAGCTTCTTGGCCTCAGCCTCGAAGACTTCAATGAACAGGCGGCCAATCGTCTTTCGCTTGACCTCAGGGTCCGAAACGCCCTCCAGCTGCGACAGGAAGAGATCCTGCGCCTGCACATGCACCAGCGGAATGTTGAAGTGCTCGCGGTACATGGAAACGACTTGCTCGCCCTCGCCCTTACGCATCAGGCCGTGGTCGACGAAGATGCAGGTGAGGCGATCGCCGATCGCTTCGTGGATCAGGACGGCTGCAACCGACGAATCGACACCGCCCGAAAGCGCGCAGAGCACACGACCGTCGCCGACCTGCTTGCGGATCGCCTCGATGGCCTGCTCGCGATAGGCGGCCATCGTCCAGTCACCGGCGAGGCCCGCGATCTTGTGAACGAAATTCGACAAGAGCTTCGCGCCATCCGGTGTGTGCACCACTTCCGGGTGGAACTGAACGGCGTAGAATCGGCGCTTCTCGTCAGCAATTGCCGCATATGGCGCGCCGGTCGACGTGCCGATCACGCGGAAGCCTTCGGGGATCGCAGCAACGCGATCGCCATGGCTCATCCACACCTGGTGGCGCGTGCCCTTGGCCCAGACCCCCTCGAACAGCGCGCTGTCTTCCTCAATCTCCAGGAAGGCACGGCCGAACTCGCGGTGATCTCCGGTCTCGACCTTGCCGCCTAACTGCTCGCACATAGTTTGCTCGCCGTAGCAGATGCCGAGAACCGGGATACCGGCTTCAAACACTGCCTGCGGCGCGCGCGGGCTGCCAATGTCGGTGGTGGAGGCCGGGCCGCCAGAGAGGATTACAGCCTTAGGCTGGATGCGATTGAACGCGTCTTCAGCAAGCTGGAACGGAACGATTTCTGAGTAAACACCAGCCTCGCGAACCCGGCGCGCGATGAGCTGCGTGACCTGGCTGCCGAAATCGATAATGAGGACTGTGTCGGGATGAGCGGTAGAGTTCATGGCGAGCGCATAGAGAAAACCAGAGAAATACGCAAGGCGTCAGATCGCAAGGCTGCCCTGCGCCAGCTGAAAGGCGACAATATCCACCGCATTCGCAAGCCTCTCGTCGATGACATGAAGATACTCGGTCCAGTCTCCGACATGGCGTAATTCCTCCGCTCCATCGGAAATGCCGCGCAATCCGATCACCGGGACGGCAAAGCGCTGGCAGGCGGCAGCACTGCGAAGGTTTCCATGTCGACCATCTGGGCGTCAATTTCGTCATACGCAGCACCGGACACGATGTTCGCGCCTGTCGAGAGCGTTGCCGCCGGGATCCCGTCAATGCGCAAGGGCAGTTCGAGAATGATTGGAATGTCGAGGAAGGGCGTCTGCCCCTTTGGAAAACCCAGCGCCGATGCGTCCATGTCGCGATATGCGACGGAAGCCACCTGATAGACCTGCGCTTGCTCAAGCGTCCGGCTTCCAGCCGAACCGAGCGAGATTACAAGGTCGGGCAAGGCCCCCTCGCCCTTTAGGCGTGAAAGTTCCGACGCAAGCACCACCGCCGCTTCGACCGGGCCTATTCCGGTGATCAGCGGCGAGAAGCGGGATTTGAGATGAGGGCCATACTCCGCTTCCGCGGCCATGACGAAGAGCACGCGCTTTCCGCCAAGCGTCTTGATCTCAGCCGGCAATGTCATCTCGTCCACTCACCACCATAATCGTCGCGGTCATCGTCGCGATCATCTTGGCATTTCCATCGCCGTCATAGGCGTAGGCTTGCCCATCGGCGACGATAATCGTGCGCCCAGGCTTGGTCACCGTACTGCGAAAGAGAAAGCGCTCTCCCTTGCCAGGCGACAGCAGGTTGACCTTGAACTCGATGGTCAGAACTGCCGCGTCCTCAGGCATCAGGGAATAAGCCGCGTACCCGCAAGCTGAATCCAGAGCAGTCGAGATGATCCCCGCATGCAGGAACCCGTGCTGCTGCGTGAGGTCAGCACGGTGGGCCATTTCCAGTTCCACCGTGCCGGCTTCCACCCGGGTGAGCTCGACGCCGATGGCTTCCATGACCTTCTGGCGCGCGAAGGAATTCCTGACGCGCTCCTCGTAATCGCCAAATGGTTCGAACCTGACCGACATCCATTCCCCCGTTCGGGCGACAAAAAACAGACCTCAGCAATTGCAGATTTTGGCAGGTGGTGGAAGGTCAGTTCAGCACGACGATCGATGCGTTGAGGAGGCTCGCGAAGGCTACCCAAGCCAGATAAGGCACGAACAAAAACGCCGAAACACGATCTGGGTGCCACGTAGTGCGGATGAACATGATGATCGTCAGAAGAAGTGCGATGATCACAATTAGCGCCGCCACCGGCATCTGCAGCGCAAAGAAGAGCGGCGACCAAAGAAAGTTAAGCCCCAGCTGAGCCCACCAGATCGTCATCGCACCGCCGGTGTCTTTTCGCATCCATGTGCGCCATCCCGCTACGGCGATCAGGATGTAGAGGACCGTCCATACCGGCGCGAACAGCCAGCCAGGAGGATTGAACGCCGGCTTTTCGAGTGAGTCATACCATTCCCCGGGCGCGGTATTTGCGCCGATGAGCCAGCCTCCGCCGACAACGAGTACCAGGAATAGAATAAGCGGAACGAAACGTGTCATGAGACCCCTTCACAAACAAGTTCATGTGAACGGGGTCGGGAATGCTTGGTTCCTTGGAGCCGTCAGCTACGCTTTTGCAGAGCAGCGAAAAAGAACCCGTCAGTGCCCGTACGAGCGGGGCTCAAGGTCATTCCTTCAGAGCTCAAGCGGGCACGTTCACTCCCTTCCCTGAACGTCTGTTGCCAAAGCGTGGCCGGATCCATGCTCGTAAAATCCGGGTTAGCCTCAAGGAAGGAGGCCACACGGTGCGCGTTCTCCTGCGGGAAGAAAGAGCAGGTGATGTAGGCGATACGTCCGCCAGGTTTCAGGAAGCGCTTGACCGTTTCGAGGATGGACGACTGTTCGCTCACGCGGGTGTCGAGCTGCTTTTCCGTCAGACGCCATTTGGCATCCGGCCGCCGCCGCCAAGTGCCTGAGCCGGTACAAGGTGCATCCACCAGAACCAGATCCATCTGCCCTTCAAGCGCACGCAACGCCTCATCGTCCGTCACCGCCTGAACGTTTCGACATCCTGCACGGCGAAGTCGTTCGAAGATCGGTGAAAGGCGCTGACGCTCCGCATCATGGGCAAAGATCTGGCCTGAATTCTTCATCGCTGCTGACAGCGCCAAGGTCTTGCCGCCAGCCCCGGCGCAATAGTCCAGCACCTGCATCCCATGGGACACACAAGCGAGGGCTGCGGCCATCTGTGAACCGATATCCTGCACCTCAAACCAGCCGCTCTTGAACTCGTCGGACGTCTGAACATTAGGGTGCCGCCCATCGCCGTCGATCGGCGGAATGCGGATGGCATCCACCAAATAATCACCGGGAGCAGCGCCAGTCGAGGATATGGCTTCAAGCACGCGTTCACGCGAGGACAGGAGCGTGTTGGCCCGCAGATCAAGCGGTGGCCGGCCCGACAAGGCCTGCAACTCGGACACCCAATCCTCGCCAAATGCCTCTTGCGCGAGGGGCACGCACCAGTCAGGGCAGTCGGCGCGAATTTCGTCCGGCGCGTCCGACAGGGAGCGGGAGCTCAACAGGGAAAGTTCGGTCTCACTAAGGGGCGCAGGGGCGAAGCGGTCACCTTCGAGCGCTTCGTTGATTGCTTCAGGGCTCATCCCCCATTGGAGGAGAAGCGCCCCCACGGCGAGAGCCCGCGGCTCGCTGGAGTCGAAAATCCAGGTGGCGGATCGCTTCCGGCGCAGCGCGTCATAAACGATATTGCCGATTACTGCTCTGTCACCGGAGCCTGCGAAGCGATGAGACTGACCCCAATCCTTCAGCGCGTCAGCCGCTGGCCGATGGCGGCTCTCAATATCGCTGAGAACCTCGATCGCTGCTGCAAGTCGCCCGCCCAGTCGCATAATTTGTCCACTTCTCGCCGGTTGCCCGAATAGCCACTAGCTACCGGGCTCAAGAAGCGATGACAAGCGGACGTATGGTCAGGCCTGGATAACGACGACGTTCGTGCCGACCAAAGTCCGGTTATACAGATCGATGATGTCGTGATTCAGCATGCGGATGCAGCCGCTCGACATCGCCAAGCCGATCGACTGTGGCTGGTTCGTTCCGTGGATACGGAACATCGTGTCTTTTCCACCACGATAAAGGTACAGCGCGCGAGCACCCAACGGATTGTTGAGACCGCCTGGAACACCGCCCGCGTACTGCCGATTGCGCGGGTCACGCGCAATCATGTTTCCGGTGGGCGTCCAACTAGGCCATTCGGCCTTTCGGCCAATGGTTGCGTTGCCGCGAAGCGCGAGGCCTTCCTTCCCGACACCGATCCCATATCGGATCGCCTTGTTGTCGCCGAGGACATAGTAAAGGCGACGCTCCGGCGTGTTAACGACGATGGTGTCAGGCTTGTGGTTTGATTTGTACTCGACCTCGCGCCGACGAAGTTCAGGCTTGATCTTGTCGGGAGACAATGCGGCGAGCGGGAACTGAGGATGCGAGACAGCCGCGTAATTGCGGATGTCGTTGCCATACTCGCTGACCGAACAGCCTGCTGCAAAAAGCGGCAGCCCAATCAAGAAACCTCTGCGTGAAATCGCCATCCGGCCCGTCCTCCCAAATTTAGGCAATTCCTAGTGATTTATGGTTAACCAAATCTTTATCGTGACGGTAGGGACGAAATTTCGCCTGTCAGGTTTTGCTACATAAGATGGATCGCCAAGGCTCCCCAAAGCAGGACGACCGAAACGAAACCTATAAGGAACGCGGGCTGGCGATAACGTATCCGGTTTGACGTGACATGGATGCCAGCGTGGACATAGCGCGAGAGCACGAACAGCCACGCAAGGCTCAGTGCAATCAATCCCACGCCTTGTGTCACGAAGAGAGCGATACAGACGATGTGAAAAAGTGGCGGCAACTCGGTCTGGTTGGCAAGGCTGTTGCGGACGAACAGGCTTTGTGCAGGCTCATCCTGATTTTCCCTGAACTGGGAAATCTTGACGGCACCCTCCTCGACGGCCTGTTTGCGGCGGATACCAAGCAGTCCGTAGAGGCCAATGACGAGCGCGAAATGCGCAATCATCGGCCAGAAAATCGCGGTCTGTTCCATGAGGTCCCTCTCGAAAGCGCAACGTCCCAACGTTCCGCAATATCGATAAACTAGGGGAAACGCGCGTTCCGGCAACGCGGTGTTGAGCAAAGAGGTTCAGGAACGAGTGGGAATATCCTCGGCGACAACGCTTCGGCTGCGCTTCTTGCTATAGAGGCTGCCATCCGTTTTCTCGACCAGCTCGCGAAAGGAGAGGTTCTGCTTGCAGGCCTGATGTCCGATGGAGACAGACGGATGGAGGTGGGAGGTACCGCCTCTCTGCTGAAAAAACCTGGCCGCTTCGACGTTTACTGCCGTTCTCATTCCTTCAACGTCCCAAACCCCGCCGGGAACAAACGCACAAAATTCGTCGCCCCCCACGCGTGCGATGAGGCTCTCCTCTCCGAGCACTGTCTTCAACGCTTCGGCCACCGAAATGATGGCATCATCGCCCGCTAGATGACCGTATTGATCGTTGATCATCTTCAGATCATCGACGTCCGCCATAATGAAACTGCCGGTCACCTTGTGGGCGCGCGCTGTTTCGAATTGCTCGATGAAGCTGCGGCGATTGAGCAGCCCCGTCATCGGATCGGTATTTGCCTTGCGTGCGAGTTGGCTGGTTTGCTTCAGCAGCAACCGGTACGACATCTCGAGCGCCTCGAGCCGGCTGAACCAGACGAGCCCTAGGGGAATGGCGATCAGGAAAGGCAGGACGATCCGTACAGCAATCGTGATGCCGTCTGCTTCTGCGCCGATGAGCCAGCGTATTCCTGTAGAGATGCTGATGGAGATCGTCGCGGCGATCAATGTCACCTGCGCAGTACGCTTCAGAACATAAGCGGAAGGCAGTCCGAACTTAGCCACAACACCGACGTCTGTTTCTCGGCCAGGCGCCCTGGCGGTTGTACCCTAACGGTGCGGCATGACAAGTCACGCCGCACCTATTGGCAAAGTATCTATCCGATGGTCAGACAGAACCCGGATAGTTTGGGCTTTCGCGAGTGATGGTCACGTTATGCGCGTGGCTTTCACGAAGCCCCGCATTCGAGATGCGAACGAAAGTGGCACGGGCACGAAGCTCGGCAAGGTCAGCCGCACCGACATAGCCCATTGCCGCCTTGAGGCCGCCAACGAGCTGGTGCAACACATTTCCGACCGGGCCCTTGTAGGGCACCTGCCCTTCAATGCCTTCCGGCACCAGTTTCAACGTGTCACGAACCTCGGCCTGGAAGTATCGGTCAGCCGAGCCACGCGCCATCGCGCCAACCGAGCCCATACCACGATACGACTTGTAGGAGCGTCCCTGGTGGAGGTAGACCTCACCCGGGCTCTCCTCAGTGCCGGCAAGAAGCGAACCGACCATCGCGGCCACCGCACCGGCAGCCAGTGCCTTGGCCAGGTCGCCAGAGAACTTGATGCCACCATCGGCAACGATGCCGATGCCCATCTTGTCCGCGACTTCCACGGCAGACATGATCGCCGACAGCTGTGGGACACCAACGCCGGCCACGATACGGGTCGTGCAGATCGATCCCGGACCAATACCGACCTTCACCGCGTCCGCACCCGCATCGATCAGCGCGCGAGTGCCTTCAGCGGTCGCAACGTTGCCCGCGAGAATGCGAACCGAATTGGAGATCTTCTTGGCCCGCGTGACCGCATCGAGCACGGCCTGTGAATGGCCGTGCGCAGTGTCGATCACGAGAAGGTCCACGCCTGCATCGATCAGGCGCTCTGCCCGCTCAAACCCGTCATTGCCAACGCTGGTGGCAGCTGCGACCCGCAGACGGCCCTGTGCGTCTTTGGCCGCATTCGGATTCAGCTGAGATTTTTCCATATCCTTGACGGTAATGAGTCCGACGCACTGACCGGCATCGTCAACGACAAGGAGCTTTTCAATGCGGTGCTGGTGCAGCAGGCGCTTGGCTTCGTCCTGATGAACGTTCTCTCGCACAGTGACGAGGTTCTGATGCGTCATCAGTTCGCTCACGCGCTGGTTCGCATCCGAGGCGAAGCGCACGTCACGATTGGTGAGGATGCCAACGAGCTTGCCGGTCTGGTGACCGCCTGTACCGCCATTTTCGACCACCGGAACACCCGAGATCCCATGGTCGCGCATAAGCGCTCTCGCGTCGCCCAAGGTCGCCTCCGGACCAATGGTCAGCGGGTTGACGACCATGCCGCTTTCGAACTTCTTCACCTGGCGGACCTGCTCGGCCTGTTCTTCGGGCGAGAAGTTGCGGTGAACGACGCCGATACCGCCAGCCTGAGCCATGGCGATGGCAAGGCGTGCGTCCGTTACCGTGTCCATGGCTGCAGACAGGATTGGGATGTTCAGCTCGATATCACGAGCAATTGTTGTTGCCACATTGGTCTGCCCGGGCATGACTTCCGAGTGGGCGGGCTGCAACAGCACGTCGTCGAAGGTTAGCGCCAGTGCACCGGTTGCAGTTTCGATGATCTTTGCCATTGCCGATCCTCTTATTTGCGGATGCGCGGGAGGAGCCCGTGACACTTCGGTCAACGGCGACTCCGATTTTCCCTCTCAGGATGGCAGTGGCTGGTAACACGCGCACGAAAGAAAGAAAAGCGGCGATAAAAGAGATAAGCTATGCAGAAAGTGTTCGGCTCACTGCATCCGCCCAACCAGCAAGCTTCTTCTTGCGCAGTGTCGCCTCCATTGCTGGATCGAAACGTCGATCAAGTTTCCACTGCTGTGCGAACTCGCCCGCATCCGGCCAAACACCTGCCCGGGAGCCTGCCAGCCAGGCCGCTCCAAGCGCGGTCGTCTCCAGAATGATCGGGCGATCGACGGGTGCATTGAGAAGATCTGCAAGGCGCTGCATCGTCCAGTCAGAGGCGACCATGCCTCCATCTACTCGCAGCACGGTATCCGACGCCTTCGCCTTCCAGTCCTTGTGCATCGCGACCAGAAGATCGTTCGTCTGGTAGGCAACCGATTCCAGCGCTGCTCGGGCAAATTCGGCAGGGCCAGTGTTTCGCGTCAGGCCGAAGATCGCGCCGCGCGCGTCAGCATCCCAGTGCGGCGCGCCGAGCCCGACAAAGGCGGGTACGAAATAGACATGTTGCGTTTCGTCTGCCTCAGCTGCCAGTTCCCCGCTCTGCGACGCCTTGCCGATCACCTTGATGCCATCCCGCAGCCACTGAACGGCTGCGCCCGCTATAAAGATCGAACCTTCAAGCGCGTATGTCGTCTTTCCATTCAGGCGGTAGGCAATCGTCGTGAGGAGGCGATTCTTCGACCGCACCAGCTTTTCACCCGTATTGAGAAGCGCGAAGCAGCCAGTTCCATAGGTCGATTTCATCATGCCCGGCTTGAAGCAAGCTTGACCAATTGTCGCCGCCTGCTGATCTCCAGCCACACCGAGGATCTTGATTTCCGCGCCAAACAGTGAGGCATCCGTGACCCCGAAGTCGGCCGCGCAATCCTTCACTTCCGGCAGCAGGCTTCGCGGAATGTTCAGGATTTCCAGGAGTTCGTCGTCCCAGTCATTCGCCTCGATGTTGTAGACAAGCGTTCGGGACGCGTTGGTCGCATCCGTCACATGCTCCCTGCCGCCTGTCAGCTTCCAGATAAGGTAACTGTCGATGGTGCCCGCGATGATCTCGCCATTCTCGGCTCGCTTCCTGGCACCTTGAACATTGTCGAGCAGCCAGGCGATCTTGGTGCCTGAGAAATAAGGGTCGAGAAGCAGGCCCGTCTTGCGCGAGAACTTCTCTTCGAGGCCCTGCTTTTTCAGCTCGTCGCACATTCGCGCCGTGCGGCGATCCTGCCAGACAACCGCATTCTGGATTGGCTCGCCGGTCTTCTTGTCCCAGAGCACAATTGTCTCGCGCTGGTTGGTGATGCCGATGGCGGCGATCTCGGACGCGCTGAGTTTGGCCTCGCTCAGCGCCTTTTTCACCGACCAGACCGTCGTTGACCAGATCTCCTCCGGATCATGCTCGACCCAGCCAGAGGCGGGATAATGTTGTTCGAATTCTTTTTGGCCGACCGCCACGATATGCATCTGGGCATCAAAGATGATCGCTCGGCTCGAGGTCGTGCCCTGATCAATGGCGAGAATGTATCCGCCCATTTTTCCTCCCTGGCCCACCTTGGCGGGCGTCAACCTATCCTCGCAAGCATAATGACCAACGTTATCGCCATCCAAATCGAAAGCAATCCGAAAATTATTTGAAGAAAAGGGAAATGCTCAGGAAGCTGCTTCGGAGCCCAGCTTGCGGGTTTCGATCAGTTGCACCTCCGCGTCCTGACAAACCTTGCGCACCGCATCCACCGCACATTCATCCGTGATGAACGTGTTGACCTGAGAGATGTGGCCGATGCGAACCGGCGCCGTGCGCTCAAATTTGGTCGAGTCAGCGACAAGGATGACGTGGCGAGCATTGGCAAGAATCGCCTGCGCGACCTTCACTTCGCGAAAATCGTAATCGAGCAGAGCGCCATCGGGGTCGATCGCGGAGGTGCCGATGACGGCATAATCTACCTTGAACTGGCGGATGAAATCGACTGCCGCTTCGCCGACGATGCCGCCATCCGATCCACGCACGACGCCGCCCGCGATGACCACCTCAATCGAGGGGTAAACCCGCATGCGGTTGGCGACATTGATGTTGTTGGTGATGACCATCAGGCCCTTGTGATCAAGAAGGGCGTTAGAGACAGCCTCGGTGGTCGTGCCGATATTGACGAAGAGCGAGGCGTTGTCGGGAATGAGGCCCGCCGCAGCCTTGCCGATTGCATCTTTCTCGTCGGCCGCGATCTTGCGCCGTGCCTCGTACTGGACGTTTTCGATCCCGGACGGAAACAGCGCGCCACCATGGATGCGCGACAGAAGCCGGCGATCGCACAGATCGTTGAGATCCTTGCGGATCGTCTGCGGCGTCACACCGAAGTGAGACGAAAGCTCCTCAACCAGCACACGGCCATTTTCCTTGGCCAGTTGGATGATCTCTGAATGGCGCGGCGGCAGATACATTCGGCTCCCTCAGCTTTCGTTTCGGCGCAGCTTAGCCAAAAGCGAAAACGAAGCATAGCGGAATGAAGGCCGCTCGATAGGAGCGCGGCGTGGTGTTACGCGCTGCCCCATTGGCAGCGCGCTCACGACTTATGCCTGAAGCTGCTGCACGAGTGCGTAGAGGTTGGTGCAGCGACCACCGGAGCGACAATAGGCCAGGATCGGCTTTGGCAGTTCGGCAAGCGCAGCGTTCTGCTCAACGACATTTTCGTGCGTGATCGCGCCGCTAACAACCGGGATGTAGCGGAACTCAAGCCCGGCCTCTTGTGCTGCCGCCGCGATTTCGTCGTGCGGCACCGCACCGTCTTCGGTGTCCGGACGGTTGGCGATAATGCTCTTGAAACCCGCTTCCTTGATCTTCGCCACGTGCTCAATTGCGATTTGCGGTGAGACAAAATAGTCTTCGGTGATCTGACGGATTTCCATAGCTCTTCCTTTGAATTCGGTTGGGCTCCATCTAGTGGCGCGTGGGCATTTTGCCAAGTGAACGGCGTCGTCCGATGTTCCGCTCAGGAGAAAATCATTCCAAAACGATGCAACGGAAGAGTTAGCCCGTGAAGCTTCCACCTTCGGCCGCCAGACGGCGCAGCAGTGGCGCGGGCTCAAAGACAGTCTCGCCTGTCTTCTGATGCCAATATTCGAGACGTTCGACGATCTTGCCAAGCCCTTCCAGCCCCGCCCAGAACATTGGCCCGCCCTTTCCGATCGAAAAGCCGTAGCCGTTGATCCAGACGATATCGATGTCGGACGCGCGCGCAGCTATGCCTTCTTCGAGAATACGTGCGCCTTCATTGACCAGCGGATAAAGCGTGCGCTCCAGAATTTCCTGATCTGATATCTCGCGCCGCTCGATGCCATTTTCTCGGGCCGTCTCGTCGATCAGCCGCGCGACCTCGGCGTCGGGCAGCGGCGTGCGCGAGCCTTCCTCGTAGCGATAATAGCCACGCCCGGTCTTCTGGCCGTAATGGCCGTCTTCGGCGAGGGCGTCGGCGATCAGATTGCGCTGGCCGAGTGCCTTGCGCTTGCGCCAGCCGATATCGAGCCCAGCCATGTCGAGCATGGCAAACGGCCCCATCGGGAAGCCGAATTCGGTGAGCACGCGGTCGACCTGCTGCGGCGTTGCGCCTTCGAGCAGGAGCGGTTCGATCTGGTTGCCACGCGCGGTCAGCATGCGATTGCCGACAAAGCCGTGGCAGACGCCAACGACGACCGAGACTTTGCCGATCTTGCGCGCGACATCGAGGGCGGTGGCGATCAACTCCGGCGAGGTCTGATCAGTGCGGACAATCTCCAGAAGCTTCATCACATTGGCTGGCGAGAAGAAGTGGAGGCCGAGCACATCGCTCGGACGCGACGTTGCAGCCGCAATCTCGTTGACGTCGAGATAGGATGTGTTGGTGGCCAGGATCGCGCCTTGCTTGGCGACGCTATCGAGCTTGGCAAACACATCGTGCTTGACCGCCATGTCCTCAAACACGGCCTCGATAATGAGGTCGCAATCGGCAAGTACCGCATAATCCGTGCTGGTCGAAAAGCGCTTGAGCCGGCGTGCGCAGTCATCCTCGCTGAGCGAACCCCGCGCGACCGACGACGCATAGGTCTTTTCGATAGTGGCAAAACCGCGCTCGATGGCGGCATCGCTCATGTCGAGCAGCACGACCTCGAAGCCGCCATTGGCGAAAGCCATGGCAATGCCGCCGCCCATCAGGCCAGCGCCTATGACGCCGACTTTTCTCACGGTGCGGATAAGCGTGTCCTTGCCGATGCCGGCCACCTTGCCAGCCTCGCGCTCGGCGAAGAACAGATGGCGCTGGGCGCGCGATTGATCGCCTGCGACGAGTTTCAAAAATGTCGCGCGCTCAGCGACGAGCGCTTCATCGAAGGGGAGCGTGATCGCGTTGCGCACCGCCGCTACAGCAGCAAGCGGTGCTTCCAGTCCGCGCGACTTCTTCGTCAGGGCGGATGCGGCTGCATCGAAGGCGGTGAGGTCGGTGCCGGTCAAAAGATCGTTGCGCACACGGACGGGAGGATGGTCGGTCTCTGTCGCCTTGCTGCGAGCCAACGCCTTGGCGCTGGCGACCAGATCGCCATTTGCGACGGCGTCGATCATGCCAAGATCAAGCGCCTTTTGCGCACCGACCGGTGCGCCGGAGACAATCAGTTCGACCGCCTTTTCGGGGCCTGTCAGGCGCGGCAGGCGGACGGTGCCGCCGGAGCCTGGAATGAGGCCCAGCTTGACCTCGGGAAAGCCAACTTTCGCCGCATCATCGGCGACGCGGTAGTGGCAAGCTAGCGCCAGTTCCAGCCCGCCGCCCAGCGCCGAGCCGTGGATCGCAGCGATGGCTGGTTTGAAGAGGTTTTCAAGCTGCGCACAGAGGTCCAGCAAGGTCGGCTTTGCCAGGGCGACCTCGGTGCCGAACTCGCTGATGTCGGCACCGGAGACAAATGTGCGTCCGGCGCAGGCGAGGACGATCGCCTGAATGGATGCGTCACCATCCAGCTCGGCGAGCGCATCATGCAGCGGCCCGCGCATGCGAAAGCTGAGCGCATTGACCGGCGGATTATCGATGGTGACGACGGCAATATTGCCGTCGCGCTCGATTGTTACGCAGGTGTCCATTCGCTTCTCCTCCCCAGTCGCGAATGCGGCGACTTATTGCCAGCCGATTTCCTTCAGGAAACCTGTGATCAGCGCGATGGTCTGTTTTGGTTGCTCAACGCACGGAATGTGGCCCGAGCCTTCGATGATCTCGAAACGCGCGCCTTCGATCAAGTCTGCGGTCGAGCGGACGAGATCCGGCGGCGTCGAGCCGTCCTGATCGCCGACGACGCAGAGGACCGGCAGCTTCAGTGCCGAGGTCGAGGCGGTGAGGTCTGCATCGCGCAAAGCTGCGCAGGTGCCGGAATAGCCGTCAACGGTCGTGCGGGTGAGCATCGCGGTATAGCCGACAAAATCCGGGTTCTGCGGCGAGCGGTAGCTCTCGGTGAACCAGCGTTCCATGATCGCGTCGCCGATCGAAGCGATGCCATTGGCATTGACCGCGTTGATGCGCGTGTTCCACGCATCCGCCGTGCCGATCTTGTGCGCGGTGTCGCAAAGGATCAGCGCTTCAACGAGTTCGGGGCGAGCAGCCGCAATGCCCTGCGCGATCAGGCCGCCGACCGACAAGCCGACGACGACGGTCTTGGTGACGCCCAGATGGTCGAGCAGCGCGGCAAGATCGTTGACGTGATCGTCCATACGGTACGGCTGGGGCGTTGCTTCCGACAGGCCATGGCCGCGCTTGTCGTAGAGAACGACGCGGTGCGTCGGCTCAAGCGCCGCGCTGACCTCGTTCCAGATGCGGAAGTCGGTGCCGAGCGAGTTCGAAAACACGACCGTCGGACCATCCGCCTTGCCACGAACCTCGTGATGAAGGACGACGCCGTTTACGCGCGCAAAAGCCATTCCAGATCTCCGAATAAAAGCGTCCTTCGGGAGTAGGTCGAACGCTTCTGTCGGTCAATCGGCCAGCGTGGATTCTTTGGGTCGCTCGAGGTCGGTCAGGTCAAGCTCATCATCGAGCGGCGCAAAATAGGCGTCGATGTCAGCATTGCTGATCTCGGTCAGTTCTGCCGGCTGCCACTTCGCTGAATGGTCCTTGTCGATGATGACTGCGCGCACGCCCTCGTAAAAATCGACGCCCTTCTCAACGCGTGAGACGATGCGGAACTCGATCTTCATGCACTCATCGAAATCAACCTTGGCCCCCTCCTGCATCTGGCGCAACGCGATCTTCACGCTGGTTGGCGACTTGGAGCGGATGGTTGCAGCCTGCTTTTGCGCCCACTCCCCCTCTTCATCATCCAGCCGCTCGAGAATTTCTTCCACCATCACGCCGGAAAAGCACCTATCGATGACCTCACGCTTCTGCCGGACTGCGGATTCGGATGTCGCCATCACGAAGGCCCGGATCGTTTCATCCGGATCGCCTCCCTCGCACAGCGCTTCGGTCAGCGCAGGAATATCTGCCGACGCAACGGCGTGGGTTGCAAAGCCTGACCACAAGGCATCGGATTGCCCCAGACGCGAAGCCGTCAGAGCGAGCCAGGTGCCGACTTTCCCGGGCATGCGCGGAAGAAAGTAGGTGGCTCCCACATCCGGGAAGAAGCCGATGCCAGTCTCCGGCATGGCGAACATGAGTTTTTCGCTTCCAACCCGGTGGCTGCCATGAACCGACAGACCCACACCGCCGCCCATCACGATCCCATCTAGAAGGGCGACATAGGGCTTCGGATAGGCTTTGATATAAGCGTTGAGGCGGTACTCATCGCGATAAAATGCGCGCATCGCCGGATCGTTGGCCCTGCCCCAGTCGTGCAATTGGCGGATGTCGCCTCCGGCACAAAACGCCTTCTCACCCGCGCCTTGTACGATCACCAGTTCTACGTCTGGATCGTTCGCCCATTCAATCAGCCGGGGGTGCATCAGCGCGACCATATTGGCGTTGAGCGCGTTCAACGCCTTGGGCCGATTGAGCGTGATCAGCCCCGCCCGTCCACGTTTTTCGAACAGGATTTCCGCATCAGCGCTCATATCGATCACTCCCTCGTTTCGTAGCGAGAGTAATCTGTCGCCGTTCAGACGAAAGGCAACTCTTGGAGGTATTATTCGAGCGTCAGCTTTGCACGCGCTTCAGCGTGCCACTTCAGATTCAAACGTCACGGCATGAAGCCGCCCAACCGGGCGGCCCTACGCGTTTCTGCGCTTGCCCTCCATCAGGTCGAGCACCGCTCTTGCGGCATCAAGCACATTGGTGCCTGGCCCGAATACCGCGGCGACGCCCTTGTCCAGCAGGTACTGATAGTCCTGCCGTGGGACGACGCCGCCGACGACGACGATGACATCGGTCGCGCCCCGCGACTTCAGTGCATCAACAAGCTGGGGAGCAAGCGTCTTGTGACCCGCTGCAAGTGAGGACATGCCGACGACATGAACCTTGCTTTCAACGGCAAGGTCAGCCGCCTCGTCCGGCGTCTGGAACAGCGGGCCTGCCACAACATCAAAGCCGATGTCACCGAATGCCGACGCAATGATCTTCGCGCCGCGGTCATGGCCGTCCTGACCAAGCTTCGCAACCAGAATCTTGGGGCGCTCGCCCATAGTGGTTGCGAGTTCATCGAGGCGGCCAACCAGCGTCTTGTATTCCGGCTCGCCTTCATAGGCCGCGCCGTAGACCTTCGAGACAACCTTCGGCACGGCCGCATGGTCGCCAAAGGCTTCGCGCAGCGCATCCGAGATTTCGCCGAGCGTCGCGCGGGCACGCGCAGCCTCAACGGCAGCTTCGAGAATGTTGCCCTCGCCTGAGCGCGCAACCTCGCGCAGCGCGTTCAGCGTTTCTTCCCAACGCTTCGGATCGCGCTGGCGACGCACCTTTTCGATGCGCGCGATCTGCGCATTGCGCACGGCGGCATTGTCGATGTCGAGAATGTCGAGATCGTCTTCGTTCTCTAGGCGGTACTTGTTGACGCCGACGATGACCTCATCGCCACGGTCGATCGCAGCCTGCTTGCGCGTTGCCGCTTCCTCGATCAGGCGCTTCGGCAGGCCGTCATTGACCGCCTTGGTCATGCCGCCCATCGCCTCGACTTCCTCCATCAGCGCCCAAGCCTTTTCGGCGAGTTCGTTGGTCAGGCTCTCGACATAGTAGGAGCCGGCGAGCGGGTCGACAACCTTGGTCACGCCCGTCTCATGCTGCAGGATCAGCTGGGTGTTACGAGCGATGCGCGCCGAGAATTCGGTCGGCAGCGCAATCGCTTCGTCGAGCGCATTGGTGTGCAGCGATTGGGTTCCGCCGAGCGCCGCCGACAGCGCTTCATAAGCGGTGCGGATGACGTTGTTGTACGGGTCCTGTTCCTGCAGTGATACGCCAGAGGTCTGGCAGTGTGTCCGCAGCATCAGCGACGACGGCTTCTTCGGCTCAAACTCTTCCATGATGCGCGTCCACAGAAGACGCGCCGCGCGCAGCTTTGCGGCTTCCATGAAGAAGTTCATTCCAATGGCAAAGAAGAACGACAGGCGGCCAGCGAATTCGTCGACGTTCAGGCCTTTCTTCAACGCCGCGCGCACATATTCGCGCCCGTCCGCCAGCGTGAAGGCCAGCTCCTGCACCAGCGTCGCCCCGGCCTCCTGCATGTGATAGCCGGAGATCGAGATCGAGTTGAACTTTGGCATCTCCTTGGCCGTATATTCGATGATATCGGCAACGATGCGCATCGAAGGCTCTGGCGGGTAGATGTAGGTGTTGCGGACCATGAACTCCTTCAGAATGTCGTTCTGAATGGTCCCCGAAAGCTTGTCGCGCGAAACGCCCTGCTCTTCACCGGCGACGATGAACGAAGCGAGGATCGGGATCACCGCGCCGTTCATGGTCATCGAGACGGAGATGTCGCCGAGCGGGATGCCATCGAAGAGGATCTTCATGTCCTCGACGGAATCGATCGCGACGCCCGCCTTGCCGACATCGCCAACCACGCGCGGATGGTCGCTGTCATAGCCGCGGTGGGTGGCAAGATCGAAGGCAACCGACACGCCCTGCTGACCAGCCGCCAGCGCCTTGCGATAAAACGCATTCGACGCTTCCGCGGTGGAAAAACCGGCATATTGGCGGATCGTCCACGGACGGCCCGTATACATGGTCGCACGCGGCCCACGCACAAACGGCTTCAAGCCCGGCAGACTGTCGAGATGGCCGATGCCCTGCAGATCATCCGCCGTGTAGAGCGGCTTGACCGGAATACCCTCCGGCGTCTCCCACACCAAATTATCCGGATCGCGCTTCACTTCCTTCTCAGCCAGCGCACGCCACTTTTCGATATCGGGATTGGTCATGAAAACCTCCTGCGAGCCTACAGATTGGACGGCTGGGCGGCTGTAGACCCCCACCCCTTAGCCCTCCCCACAAGGGGGAGGGAAACCTTGATGTCTCGCGAAATCTGGGACTGTTTGCGCCAGGCGCTCGGCACAGAAAATTCCCCTCCCCCTTGTGGGGAGGGGTTAGGGGTGGGGGTGACCCCACGCATCATTCGAACTCCATGATGAGTTCATCAACCGCAAGGCTTGCCCCTGGTTCGACGGCGACTTTTTTGACGGTGCCGCGGCGTTCGGCGCGAAGAACGTTTTCCATCTTCATCGCTTCGACGGTGGCGAGCGCCTGGCCTTCCTGGACCTCGTCGCCTTCCTTGACCGCGACCGAGGTGATGACACCCGGCATCGGGCAGAGCAGCATCTTCGACGTGTCTGGCGGCAGCTTTTCTGGCATCAGGCAGGCAAGTTCAGCGACGCGCGGCGTGCGCACATAGGCCTTCACATCAATGCCCTGCCAGCGCAGGCGCAGCGACGATCCGTTCTGCTGCACTTTTACGCCAACGCGATGGGTGCCGACGTTGAAGTGTGCGTGGCTACGACCCGGCAGCCAGTCGGAAGAGATAGCGAGCGACGTGTCATCGTCAAAGCCGACGACGAGCTTGCTGCCGTCTTCCTTGACCGTGACCGGGAAATCGCCGGACCCGTTCAGCTTGACCGACCAATCGCGGCCGACCTTGCGCGGGTGGTTGGCGAGTACGCCCGAAATCAGCACAGCGCGCTTTTGCAGGCGATGGTTGATCAGCGCCGCCACGGCGGCCAGCACCTTCGCCTGGTCCGCATTCGGCTCGACGCCCGCAAAACCCTCCGGCCACTCTTCTGCAATGAAGGCGGTCGTGATCGTTCCAGCCTGGAAGCGCGGGTGCTCCATGACGGCGGAGAGGAACGGCAAATTGTGGCCGATGCCTTCGACCTCGAAATCGTCCAGCGCCTGCGACATCGCCGCGACCGCCTTGTCCCGGGTCGGGGCCCAGGTGCAGAGCTTGGCGATCATCGGATCGTAATACATCGAGATCTCGCCGCCTTCGAACACGCCGGTGTCGTTGCGGATGATCGTGCCGTTGTCGTGCGAGCCTTCTTCCGGCGGATTGTAGCGCGTCAGGCGGCCAATCGACGGCAGGAAGTTGCGATACGGATCTTCGGCGTAAAGTCGGCTTTCGATCGCCCAGCCGTCGAGCTTCACGTCGTCTTGGGCAATCTTCAGCTTCTCGCCAGCAGCGACGCGGATCATCTCTTCAACGAGGTCGATGCCGGTAATGAGTTCCGTCACCGGATGCTCAACCTGCAGACGCGTGTTCATCTCGAGGAAGTAGAAATTGCGATCGCCATCGACGATGAACTCGACCGTACCAGCCGAGTGGTAGCCAACGGCCTTGGCGAGCGCCACAGCCTGTTCGCCCATCGCCTTGCGGGTCGCTTCATCAAGGAAAGGCGACGGCGCTTCTTCGACGACCTTCTGGTTGCGGCGCTGGATCGAGCATTCGCGCTCGCCGAGATAGATCACATTGCCGTGCTTGTCGCCCAGCACCTGAATTTCAATGTGGCGCGGCTGGGTTACGAACTTTTCGATGAAAATGCGGTCATCGCCAAACGATGACTTCGCTTCGTTCTTCGACGACTGGAACCCTTCGCGGGCTTCCTCGTCGTTCCAGGCAATGCGCATGCCCTTGCCGCCACCGCCGGCGGACGCCTTGATCATCACCGGATAGCCGATCGAGGAAGCGATGCGCACGGCTTCATCCGCATCTTCGATCAGGCCCATATGGCCTGGCACGGTTGAGACGCCGGCTTCCGCCGCCAGCTTCTTCGACGTGATCTTGTCGCCCATCGCCTCGATCGCGCCGACCGGTGGGCCGATGAAGGCAACGCCTTCCTTCTCCAGCGCCTCGGCGAACTTGGAGTTTTCCGACAGGAAGCCGTAGCCCGGATGAACCGCATCTGCGCCCGACTGGCGGATCGCGTCGATGATCTTGTCGATGACGATGTAGGACTGGTTCGACGGGGCGGGGCCGATATGGATCGCCTCGTCGGCCTGCTTCACATGCAGCGCTTCTCGGTCCGCGTCCGAATAGACGGCCACCGTCTTGATGCCGAGCTTCTTGGCGGTGCGGATAACGCGGCAGGCGATTTCGCCGCGATTGGCGATGAGGATTTTCTTGAACATCTCAGATCTCCATCACGTCCTCAAACGCCTCGGGCATCGTCGAGCGGCCAACGGCTTCGTCGATGCGAAGCATGGCTTCATAGGAGGTCGGGTCAAAATCGGGATCGGCCGCTACGACTTCGCGGCCAAACAGATAGTTCAACCGGCCAGCATCAAGATTGCCACGCTCGAAGGGCTCGTCACCAAAGTGGTGCCAGAGCGCATGCAGGAACGCGGCGTCGACCATGTATTCGGGCGAACCCTTGCGTGCCCTGCGCGGCAGCGCCTTGATCGGCGTCACCCCCTTCGGGTTCGCACGGCGGATGGTGAACTGGTAACCGGTGCCCGGCATTCCGGAGGGAAAACCGCGGTGCTTCGTCATCTCAGGCAGCTTAGCCATCAGTCAAATTTCCTCAGCCCATGCCGATGTTGAATTGGTTGGGGACATTGCATCGTCTTGTCGGCCAGATACCGGCATCATTTCGTGCGCCTGTTCTTCCGAACGTGCAGGCGGTCGTTCCTCACCGGCTCAATCCCTGAACTTCTTCTTGTAGGGCAGCGAGATGATGAACGAGGCGGCCACGACACCCCCGAAAACCGAGGCGAACGGTATGATCAACAAAAGCGCCGGGATGATCGGGTTCGAGGCGCGTCCGATGCGTGTGCCTAATCCCGCAATGTCGAGCCATATGATCGCAACCGCCGCCAGCACGCCGATCAGCGCCCCTCCGGCCGCATTCAACGCGAGCTGGATCAGCATCTGGCGATGATCCTCACGAGCAGCTTCAGGGGTTAGCTTGGGCTTTCTCATTCGATGCGTTCCCGATTAAAGCGGCATCGTATCGTGCTTCTTCCAGGGCTGCTCCTGCTTCTTCGTGCGAAGCGCAGCGAAGGCCCTGGCAATACGGCGGCGGGACGAATGCGGCATGATCACCTCGTCGATGAAGCCGCGCTCTGCCGCCTTGAACGGGTTGGCGAAATTGACTTCATATTCCTTGGTGCGCGCCGCGATCTTCTCCGGATCGCCCAGTTCTGAGCGATAGAGAATTTCGGTCGCGCCCTTGGCACCCATCACCGCGATCTCAGCGGTCGGCCAGGCGTAGTTGATGTCCGCGCCAATGTGCTTCGAAGCCATCACGTCATAGGCGCCGCCATAGGCCTTGCGGGTAATCAGCGTCACCATCGGCACTGTCGCCTGCGAATATGCAAACAGCAGCTTTGCGCCATGCTTGATGACGCCGCCATATTCCTGCGCGGTCCCCGGCAGGAACCCCGGCACGTCTACCAGCGTCAGGATCGGAATGTTGAACGCGTCGCAGAAGCGCACGAAGCGCGCGGCCTTGCGCGACGAGTCGATGTCGAGGCAGCCCGCCAGAACCATCGGCTGGTTGGCGACGACGCCCACCGTCTGTCCTTCCATGCGCATGAAGCCGGTGATGATGTTCTTCGCATAGGCTTCCTGGATTTCGAAGAAATCGCCCTCGTCTGCCAGTGCGAGGATCAGTTCCTTCATGTCGTACGGCTTGTTGGCCGAATCCGGGATCAGCGTGTCGAGCTTCATGTCGACACGCGCTGGATCGTCATGGAACGGACGCACCGGCGGCTTCTCGCGGTTCGACAGTGGCAAGAAGTCGAACAGGCGCCGAACCTGCTCCAGCGTCTCGACGTCGTCGTCGTATGCGCCGTCCGCAACCGATGACTTTTGCGTATGCGTGCGTGCGCCGCCGAGCTCTTCAGCGGTGACGATTTCGTTGGTCACCGTCTTCACGACGTCGGGGCCGGTCACGAACATGTAGGACGAGTCGCGCACCATGAAGATGAAGTCGGTCAGCGCCGGCGAATAGACCGCACCGCCGGCGCAGGGGCCCATGATCACCGAAATCTGCGGAATGACGCCCGAGGCTTCGGAATTGCGCCGGAAGACTTCAGCGTAGCCAGCCAGTGACGCGACACCCTCCTGAATGCGTGCGCCGCCCGAATCGTTCAGACCGATAACCGGCGCGCCGTTGCGCATCGCCATGTCCATGATCTTGCAAATCTTTTGTGCGTGAGTCTCAGACAGCGAGCCGCCGAGCACGGTGAAGTCCTGCGAGAAGACGTAGACCATGCGCCCGTTGATCGTGCCCCAGCCGGTGACGACACCATCGCCCGGATATTGCTGCGCGGCCATACCGAAATCGACGGCACGATGCGTGACATACATGTCGAATTCTTCAAATGAACCGTCATCAAGCAGCACCTCGATGCGCTCACGAGCGGTCAGCTTGCCCTTTGAATGCTGGGCGGCGATCCGCTTCTCTCCACCGCCTTCCCAGGCCTTTGCGCGGCGCTCTGCCAGTTGTCCCAGTATTTCACGCATTGCGGGCAGCCTCGTCATTGGTCATCTGGAAAGTCGAGATAGAAAATTCGACTGCGACTATATCGGATGAATAGCCGGCTAGCCCGATTAACGTTTGGAGACGCGCGAGAAAAGCCTTAACGGGCGCACTTGCATAATGTACAATTCGCAACATTGTAAAATGCGAATTTGCAAATGCGACGACCCAAGCTCTTCATCGGACGAAAAATACGCGATCTGCGGGAGGCAAACAGGCTGACCCAAGCCCGCTTTGCTGAGCGTATCGGGATCTCGACCAGCTATCTCAACCAGATCGAAAACAATCAGCGTTCGGTTTCTGCGGGGGTATTGCTTTCGCTCGCGGAAAATTTCCGCGTCGACATTACAGAATTTTCCGCCGGTGAGAGCGAGCGGCTGCTTTCCGTGGTTTCTGAGGCCATCAGCGATCCGTTGTTTGATACGATGCGACCCTCGCTTCAGGAACTGAAACTGGTCGTCCAGAACGCGCCAGGTTTCGCTCACGCCCTGATCGCCGCACACGAAGCCTACCGCCGAAATTCGGAACAGCTTGCCAGTGTCGATGACACGCTGGGAAAGTCCGCTGCCGCTGAACCGACCCCATACGATGAAGTGCGCGACTTTTTCCATTTCGTCGACAACTACATTCACGAACTGGATGTTGCTGCGGAAGATCTGGCCGCCAAACTCGGGATACCCGAGCGCGATCCCTCGGTTGCGTTGCCTGACTATCTGGAGAAACGGCACGGCATACGCACCACACGCGCGAGCACCGACGAGCAGGCGCTGCGGCGCTACGATCCGCACCGGAAGCTGCTCCATCTCGATCCTTACTCCCTGGTCCCGACCCGAAGCTTCCAGACGGCGTTTCAGATCGGAGCTATCGAGCTGGCGCCCACCATTGAGACAATTGCCGATACGGCGGGATTTCGAACGCCCGAGGCGAGAGACATCTGCAAAATGGGGCTTGCGAACTATTTCGCGGGTGCATTGATGATGCCCTACGAGGCGCTGATGGGAGCAGCTAAAGACCTGCGCTACGATCTGGAATTGCTCGCCATGCGGTTCGGCGCCAGCATCGAGCAGATCTCCCATCGCCTCTCGACCTTGCAACGGCCCGGCCGCAAGGGAATTCCGATCTTCTTCGCGCGCATCGACCGGGCCGGCAACATCACCAAGCGCCATAGTGCCGCAAAGCTTCAATTTGCGCGCTTCGGCGCTGCCTGTCCGCTCTGGAACGTCCACCAGGCCTTCGAGCAACCGGGCCGCATTATCCGTCAGCTCGCCGAAACACCTGACGGCGTGCGCTATCTTTGTCTTGCCACTGAATTGAGCAAAGGCGGCGGCGGTTTTCGAGCGCCGCAGCGACGCTATGCGATCGCCGTTGGCTGCGAGGTCACCCATGCGCGGGACTTCGTCTATGCAGATGATCTCGACATCGACAACCGCGCGGCGTTCGATCCGATCGGCATCTCCTGCCGCATCTGCGAGCGCGTCAACTGCCCGCAACGCGCAGTGCCGCCGCTGAAACGCCGACTGGTCGTCGATCCTAACCTTCGTGGGCCTGTGCCGTACCGCCTGGACTGAGCGGGCGCTTTATCCGAGCAGGTGACGCTTCTTTCCGCCCTTGCGTTTCAGGCGCAACTGCAGCCATTCGGTCGCCTCTGCGGCGGGCATGGGGAACGAGATCGCGAAGCCCTGAACTTCATCGCAGCCAAGTGAAAGGAGCGCCGAAAGTTCGGCCTGCGTTTCCGCGCCTTCTGCAACGACCGAAATACCAAGCGAACGTGCAAGGTCTGTCAGCGCGCGGACGATCTTGGCGTGATCTGCGTCGACGTCGATCTTTTGAACAAAGCGCCTGTCGATCTTCAGACAGTCGATTTCCTTTGGATCAACATGCGTCAGTGATGCGTAGCCGGTCCCGAAGTCATCAAGCTCAAGCCTTACGCCCGCCATTCGGATCTCCCGCAGCTTCGCCCCCAGCCCGGTCTTGTCGTCGTCGAGTATCACCGACTCGACGATTTCGAGCGCCACGCGATTGGCAGGCAAGCCCGCGGCCTCAAGGGTCGAAAACAAGAACTTTGTGAAGCCTGCCTGGCGCAGTTCAGCCCCTGAAACGTTGATGGCGATGCGCCCGAATTCAACCCCGTCCCGATGCCAGGCCGCGGCCTGGAATATCGCCTTGCTCATGACTATCCGTCCGAGACTGGGCATCAGGCCGGCTTTTTCAGCAACAGGAATGAATTCTCCCGGCGAGACCCGGCCGCGCTTTGGGTGCTGCCAGCGCACCAGGGCCTCGACCCCGGTCGTGCGTCCCGTCGATAGCGAAACCTGCGGCTGGAAATAGACCTCAAACGCATCTTGCGCGACGGCATCAGCCAGATCGACCTCAAGGGCACGGCGGTGTTCAAGTTCACGACGCAGTTCGTCGGAGAAAAACTCGACCGAAGCCCCGTCATTCTTCTTCGCGGCATATAGCGCCAGATCTGCGTGGACGACGAGATCAGCCGAACTTGCACCGTGCGCCGGACAGATCGCGACACCTGCGCTTGCACGGCAAAGGATGGTCGAGCCATCAAATATGATCGGCTGGTTCACTCCCTCCAGTATCCGGCCAACCTGGCGCTCTATATCTTCCGCGCTCCCCGCGTCCGGCAGGGCAATCAGAAACTCATCGCCTCCCAGTCTGGCACACAGATCTTGTGGACGGCACCTCGCCTTGAGGCGACTGGCGGTCGTTGCAAGGACAAAGTCCCCGGCTGAATGCCCCAGCGTATCGTTGACCTGCTTGAAGCGGTCGAGGTCTATCTGGACGACAGCAAGGGTTCGCCCGCCCTTCAAAGTATCATCTATGAGCGACACCAGCTTTTCGCGCATGAAGCTGCGATTGTGCAGGCCCGTAAGCCCATCATGCACGGCAATATAAGCCATCGCATTCCGCGCTGCGACCAGTTCGGACGTTCGCTTGCGGATGAGCTCCGTCATCGGTTTGAAGATGAAAAGCGCAATCAGGCAGACAACGCCAAGGGTCGCGAGAAACAAGTAGCGATGCATCGCCAGCATCCGATCAAGCCCGGCCTGCGATTGCAGTTCCAGCTCGGACAACAAGGCCTCGAAACCATTCAGGGTGGCGCTGGCACCGGCTTCGTCCAATTGCGCTCTCTCAATGCCGCCATGGTAAATTGATGGCCCGGTCCGCAATCCCATCATCGTTTCGAGTGACGCGATGAACCTCTGGCTGTTCGAGACCAGATTTACCGAGAAGAATTCAAGAAAGTGCGGCCGATTGTAGAATATGTCTTCGATCGCACGAGACTTGTTCGTCTCCAGCCACTTGAGCAGCCAGCCATTGTTGCGATCAAACTGTGTGGTCGCTTCGCGCAGCAGGCCAACTACCGGACCTGCCCTTTGCGGCTCCCTCAACGAAGCCGAATTGGCGAGAAACACAATCCGCTGTGAAAGCGCCTTTTGTGTCCCGACAAGGGCGATGACCTCAGCCTGACGTCGATGGTCTGCCATCATGCCCTGCAGCATGAGATAGGTTGCCATCGCCATGGTCACAATGATGATCAGCGCGAGCCAGTAGGCGGCCTTGATCGACGTGATCAATTGATCGGAGCCGATCCGCTCACGTCTCTTCCCAGCCATTTCCTCGCCCCAGCTTCAACGCCCGCGAGAACAATGCCCGCTACTGGTTAATAGCCTGCACAAGACGAGCCCAACGAGCCGACCGGAATGAACTCTGGTTAATGGTTGGTTGAGACGCCTGGTCCAGCGGGTTCAAGACAGTCTGTGCCAAACAAGCAGGTTGCCAACGGCCTCAACCTCTTTAATCTGGCGGAAGTTATCTTTTCTGCTGGTGAGTATATGAACATGAATGCCGCGTTCCACGACAAGATGGGCTCTTTTGCGTGGGAAGATCCGTTCCTGCTGGACGACCAGCTGAACGAAGACGAGCGCATGATCCGTGATACGGCGGCAGCATTTGCGGCGGACAAGCTCGCCCCACGCGTCGAGGAAGCCTATCTTGAGGAACGGACCGACCCGGAAATCTTCCGCGAGATGGGCGAATCCGGACTGCTCGGCGTCACCATCCCGGAAGAGTATGGCGGCGTTGGCGCGGGATACGTTTCCTATGGCCTCGTTGCCCGTGAGGTCGAGCGTATCGATTCCGGCTATCGCTCAATGATGAGCGTGCAGTCATCGCTCGTGATGCACCCGATCTTCGCTTATGGCACCGAGGAGCAGCGTCAGAAATATCTGCCGAAGCTGGCGTCGGGTGAGTGGATCGGCTGCTTTGGCCTGACCGAACCGGATGCAGGCTCCGATCCTGGCGGGATGAAGACGCGCGCCGAGAAGATCGATGGCGGCTATCGCCTCCACGGATCGAAGATGTGGATCTCAAACGCGCCGATCGCGGATGTTTTCGTCGTCTGGGCAAAATCGGCGGCTCACGACAACCAGATCAAGGGCTTTGTCCTCGACAAGGGCTTGAAGGGACTTTCCGCGCCCAAGATCGGCGGCAAGCTCAGCCTGCGCGCTTCGATCACCGGCGAGATCGTGCTCGACAATGTCGAGGTTGGAGAAGACGCGCTCCTGCCGAACGTTTCCGGCCTCAAAGGTCCGTTCGGCTGCCTCAACCGGGCACGCTACGGCATATCTTGGGGCGTTATGGGCGCAGCCGAGGATTGCTGGTTCCGCGCGCGCCAGTACGGCCTTGACCGCAAGCAGTTCAATCGCCCGCTCGCGCAGACCCAGCTCTTCCAGAAGAAGCTGGCGGACATGCAGACGGAGATTGCACTGGGCCTGCAGGGTTCACTGCGTCTTGGCCGCCTCATGGACGAAGGCAAGTTCGCGCCGGAAATGATCTCCATCATGAAGCGCAACAATTGCGGCAAGGCGCTGGACATCGCCAGGATGGCCCGGGACATGCACGGCGGCAACGGCATCCAGATCGAGTACCAGGTCATGCGCCATGCGCAGAACCTTGAAACCGTGAACACCTACGAAGGCACGCATGACGTCCATGCGCTGATCCTCGGCCGGGCACAAACCGGCCTGCAGGCCTTCTTCTAAAATTTATCGAACAATCGGGCGTCTCTCGGGAGGCGCCCGCCATACATAAGAATCGCAGGGGAATATTAATCAACAAGGGCGGGAAGCCCGGGAAAATGGGAGCTAAACAGATGAAGACCAAACTGGCAGTCCTCGCTGCGGCCGTGGCAATGCTCGCCGCGCCTGCATTCGCGGGAGAGACGCTTGACCGGGTCATGAAGACCGGCAAGCTGACAATGTCCTCGGATCCCGAATATCCGCCACAGTCCTTCCTGAATGACTCCAATGAATTGGATGGTTTCGACGTCGATGTGGGCAAGGAAATCGCCAAACGCCTCGGCGTTGATTTCGGCATTGAGACGCCGGCTTGGGAAGTCATCATCGCCGGCGGCTGGTCTGGTCGCTGGGACATCTCCGTTGGCTCGGTAACCCCGACCAAGGCGCGCGCGCAGGTGCTCAGCTTTCCCGCAATCTACTATTACACCCCGGCCTCGTTTGCGGTTCACACCGATTCCAGCGTCACCTCGCTGGAAGAGTTGAACGGCAAAGTTATCGGCACCTGCGGTGGCTGCACCTACGACGCCTATCTCCTCAAGGATCTGGTG
The DNA here is from genome assembly GCF_016124105.1 of Aquamicrobium zhengzhouense. Classification (GTDB taxonomy): domain Bacteria; phylum Pseudomonadota; class Alphaproteobacteria; order Rhizobiales; family Rhizobiaceae; genus Aerobium; species Aerobium zhengzhouense. Next base: position 166,830 of record NZ_JADGMQ010000006.1, on the reverse strand, counting down.
ATCGATGCGGAAGGAACTCCTCCCTTCGAATATCAGGTCACGGCGGGCGAATTGAAGACCTATGAAACCGACACCAATGCGTTTGATGATCTGCGCTTGGGTGACGGCGTTCGCGTCGACGCGGTATTCTCGGCACTGCCTACCATTCAGGAAGCGATCAAGAACGGCTACCCGATGAAAGTCATCGGCGAACCGGCTTTCTACGAGCCGCTGGCGGTTGCCACCGACAAGGGTGATCCTGAATTCGACGCCAAGATCGCAGAGATCGTCGGCGAAATGCACAAGGACGGAACGCTGAAGGCGCTGTCTGAAAAGTGGTATGGCGTTGACCTGACCACGGTTCAGTAACGTGACATCTACAGCCGTCGAAGACGGGATGCGCGCGGACATTCCCGCGCGCCCCATTCTGGAGCGCATCAAGCCTTCCAGAACCGAAGTCATGGTCATCGCCTGCCTTGCCGCGTTGCTCATCTGGATGCAGCTTGCGGGTACACGCATTGGCGGACTTATCGCTCCGCTGACCGGAGGTGCGACCGGCCCAGGCACCGAGCCCGGATTTTTCCTTCATGCAGTAACCGGGCTGGCAATTGCAGGTGCGCTCTGGGTCAACCTCATTCTGCTTCGGCTGTTGCCGTTCAAGTTTCAGGTGCCGATCGTCTGGGTCGAATTGCTGGTCGCGTTCATCACCTTCGTCAGCAGCTTTGACCGCGACTTCGGCATATGGTTCGCCACCAGCCAGGATGGCACAACCAACTTCGTCTATCTGATCACAACCGGTGCGGTGACGACGCTTTACGTGTCGTTCATCTCCATCGCCTTTGCCTGCATTCTGGCAATGGCGGCAGCACTTGCCCGTCTTTCCGATAACGGGTTGGCCTATGCCGCATCCACCTTCTACACCTCGTTCTTCCGTGGCACGCCGCTGCTTTTGCAGGTCTATGTGATCTATCTCGGATTACCGCAGCTTGGGCCGCAATTTGCCCTGAACGCGGTGCCATCCGGTATTCTGGCATTGTCCCTGTGCTACGGCGCCTACCTCGCGGAGATCTTCCGTGCCGGGATCCTCGGCGTGCATCCGGGCCAGCATGACGCGGCGGCCGCTCTCGGCCTCAATCGCAAGCTCACCTTTCGCAAGATCATCTTCCCGCAGGCCATGCGCTTCATCGTGCCGCCAACGGGAAACCAGTTCATCGCCATGCTGAAGGACTCATCGCTCGTCTCGGTCATGGGCGTCTGGGAACTCACCCGCACAGCGCAAATCATTGGTCGCCGCGATTTCCGCGTATTCGAAATGCTGATTGCGGCTGCGATCATCTACTGGGCCCTCTCGATATGTTTCGAACTCATACAGGCGCGGATCGAACGGCACTATGGGAAGGGTTACACCAAGCGCGGCTAGGATGCGGTTGATGAGCTTTCGAGACGCCTGACGCGAACGGGCGAATCCCTTAGGATGGACGAATGCAAATTCGTCACCTTTCCGAAACCGTCATCAACCAGATCGCCGCTGGCGAGGTCATCGAGCGCCCCGCCAGCGTGGTCAAGGAACTCATGGAAAACGCACTTGATGCGGGGGCGACCCGTGTCGAGATCGCGACCGCGGGCGGTGGTCTCACCCTGCTGCGGGTCACCGATAATGGCGGCGGCATGGATGAGACCGATCTGGCAATGTCGGTTCAGCGCCACTGCACATCCAAGCTCGGCGACGACATCCACGATATCCGGTCGCTCGGTTTCCGGGGCGAAGCCCTCCCGTCGATCGGTTCGGTTGGCAAGCTGACGATTCGATCCCGCACGGCGGAAGCCGACAGCGGCCATGAAATCGTGATCGAGGGCGGCCGCGTATCGGCGATTCGCCCTGTGGCGGCAAATCGTGGAACCATGGTCGAAGTCAGGGACCTGTTTTACGCGACCCCCGCCCGGCTGAAGTTCATGAAGGGAGAACGGGCAGAAGCCGGTGCGATCACGGAACTCGTACGACGCATCGCTATCGCCTTTCCGCATGTCCGCTTCACGCTTTCGGGCACTGACAGGTCGACACTCGACCTGCCGGCTTGCGATACGATCGAGGATCGTGTCGCGCAAATCCTGGGCCGTGAATTCGTCGAGAACTCTCTGAGGATCGAGGCAATGCGAGAAGGTGCCGAACTAACGGGCCTCGCATCGATCCCCTCCTTCACCCGCGCCAATTCGTTGATGCAGTATCTTTACGTCAACGGACGCCCGGTGCGCGACCGGGCCCTGGCCGGAGCGATCCGCGGAGCCTACGCGGACGTTCTCCCCCGCGATCGCCATGCGGTCACCGCGCTTTTTCTGAATGTCGATCCGGTCTTCGTCGACGTTAACGTTCACCCTGCCAAAGCCGATGTCCGGTTTCGCGATCCGGGCTTAATTCGCGGCCTCTTCGTCGGGTCGATCCGCCAGGCTTTGGCACAGGCCGGCATACGGCCCTCGACCTCGGCAGCGAGCGCGATGGTCGACGCTTTCCGTCCAGGGGGAACAGCGAGCAGCTATGCCTGGAGGCCGCAGCCGTCGCCTGGCTTTGATCCTCAGACGTCGTTTCATCGCCCGATGGAGTTTTCGGAAGCAGCGCAAGCCGTCTTCGATGAGACGATGCGACCGACAGCTGACGCGCGTGCCGGAATGGCCGAGCCTGCAGCTGAGGTGAAGTCCTTGCCGCTGGGAGCAGCGAGGGCTCAGGTTCACGAGAATTACATCGTCGCCCAAACCGAAGATTCGCTCATCATCGTCGACCAGCATGCTGCACATGAGCGTCTCGTCTATGAGGCGCTGAAGGAAGCGCTTGCTTCCCGCCCGATGCCTGCGCAGATGCTCCTGCTCCCTGAGATCGTGGATCTGCCGGAGGAAGATGCCGACCGTCTGGCTGGCCATGCGGAGATGCTGCGTAAATTCGGCCTCGGCCTCGAGCGGTTCGGGCCCGGAGCGGTAGCCGTTCGCGAAACCCCATCCATGCTTGGCGAAGTCGACGTTCAGCAATTGGTGCGTGATCTGGCCGATGAGATCGCCGAGCACGATACAGTCGAGACACTTAGCGAGCGCCTCAACGCCATCGCTGCCACCATGGCCTGCCATGGATCGGTCCGGTCCGGACGGCGGTTGCGCCCCGAGGAGATGAACGCTCTTTTGCGTCAGATGGAGGCGACACCGGGATCGGCCACGTGCAATCACGGAAGGCCGACCTATGTTGAACTCAAGCTGACCGACATCGAACGGCTGTTCGGCAGGCGGTAACACGGAGACGTTTGCTGCCGAAGCTTGACCAGGCGACGCTTTGATGATGGAAGGCTCTCAGAAAGGTGAGCAGCTATGAACCGTTTTGAAGGCCCCGGCGGCAAAGAAGCACGAATCCGCTATCTGGACGGCGACTTTCAGGTCCTCTCGCCCGGTTCGTTCGTGCGCTGTGCGGTATCGGGCGAGATCATCCCGCTTGATGAGTTGAAATATTGGAGCGTCGCCCGGCAGGAGCCCTACGCCACGCCAGAAATTTCGCTCGACCGCGAGCTCGAAATGAACCCCGAGCTTCGTCAGCGCCGCAAGGGCTGAGAGCTTATCCGGCCAACCTGCGGCGACGCCATGCATCGAGCGTCGCCTGAATGATCGCCTGCGGCGTTCTCTCCAGCTCGAAATCTGCCTCGATCTCGATCACTTTGGTTCGCTCGCGAAGTGCCTGCATTGCCGGACTGGATTGGTCGAGACGGACGTAGTCCTTCGCTGTCGTAACCAGCTGCAGCCCTTTTTCATCGGCGGTCGACAGCAGATCCTGAGCGTCGAATTCGCTGAAGAAATGATGGTCGCCGAACGGCTTTTCGACCACCAGTTCTGCGCCTGACGCACGAACGGTGTCGAAGAATTTTGACGGGTCACCGATCCCTGCAAAGGCAAGGCAAGGCGTTCCCGACAACCCTTCGGGATAATGCGGGCGTACCGATGCCTGGAAGAACGGACGCCCTGCCCGGGCTGCCTTGCGAACCACCGTATCAGCTGCACTGCCCGTGCCCATCTTCAACAGGCCGTCAGCAAAGCGCATCTGATCAATCAGCGGTGCGCGCATCGGGCCTCCCGGAATGGTGTGCCCATTACCAATGCCGCGCCGTGCATCGATCACGATCAATGCATAGTCGATGTGGATCCGCGCGCTCTGGAAGCCGTCATCCATGATCAGGAAATTGCAGCCATGGTTGATCAGCAGGCGAGCTCCCGCCGCGCGATCGGGGGTGACAGCTACGGGCGCGGCGCGCGCCAGCAGCAACGGCTCATCGCCCACATACCGGGCGCTGTCCTGGTCGGGATCGACCAGATGGGGGTGCTGCCCCACCGACCCGCCATGTCCACGCGACAAGATTCCAGGTTCAAGGCCCATGTTCCGCGCGGCAAGCGCCAGCGCGACTGCAACCGGCGTCTTACCCGACCCGCCGACAGTCAGATTGCCAACGCAAAGAACCGGGGCGGCAACCTTCTCCCGCTTGGCATTGAGCAGGCGCTTACGGGCAACCGCACCATAGATCGCCGACAACGGCCATAGCGCCCATGCGCGCCAATCGGCCTTGGTCCACCAGAAGGGCGGCGCTTCGCTCACCATCGCCAGCTAGCGTCCATTCGAGCCAGATCCCAGACGGGACTGGACGATCAGGGGATCAATGTAAGGCTGCAGTGCCTGCAGCGTCTTCGCTAACGCGCCGCGCATGCCATCCACTGCCTGTATGCCGGCGGCCATCATCTTCTGGCGCTCGGCATCATTCATGAGGAGGTAGTTTACCGCTCCGGCCAGAACATCCTGGTCGCGGACAAACCGCGCAGCACCGGCCACTGCCAGCTTCTGATAGGCCCCGCGGAAATTTTGGACATTCCGGCCAGCCAGAACTGCGGTGCCCAACATCGCCGGTTCAAGCGGGTTCTGCCCGCCCTGCCCCGTCAGCGAACGACCGACGAAAGCGATCTCCGTCAGGCGCAGATAAAGCCCCATCTCGCCAATCGTGTCGCCAAGGAAGATGTCGGTGTCAGCGGTAATCTCGTCACCCTTGCTGCGGCGGGCAACAGTCAGCCCCCCGGCCGCCCAAGCCTCCGCAAGCGCGTTTGCGCGATCCGGATGCCGTGGCACCACGATTGTCAACAGGTCGGGATGACGCGAGCGGACCCGCTGGTGAACCTCAGCCGCTGCATCTTCTTCGCCATCGTGGGTCGAGACAGCGGCCCAGACGCGGCGCGCGCCAATGGCCCGGCGGAAACGCTGCAATTCAACCTCGTCTACCGGCGGAGGCACAGTATCAACCTTGAGGTTTCCGGACACCGAAACCGGCCGCGCACCAAGGGCGCGGAAGCGTTCCGCATCCGTGTCCGATTGCGCAATCACATGCGCAAAGTTTTCGAAAAGTGCTTCGGCCAGATAAGCGCGGCGGCTCCAGCTGGCGAATGACCTGTCGGACATGCGTCCATTCACAAGAACCTGGGGAACGCGACGGCGTCCCAGTTCCATGATCGTCATCGGCCAGATCTCGGATTCGGCAATGATCGCCAGATCCGGCGCCCAATGATCGAGGAAGCGGCTGATAGCCGGCTTGAGGTCAAGCGGAACGTATTGATGGATGACCGTATCGCCGAGCCGTTCGGCTACGACCTGCGCCGAGGTCACGGTCCCTGTCGTCAGCACGATGTTGATGCCGAAACTGCGGATTTCGCGGATCAGCGGTGTCACCGCAATCGTTTCGCCAACGCTTGCCGCGTGGACCCAGATCAACGGTCCTTCCGGGCGCTCAACACCTGCCCGGCCATAGCGCTCACGGCGGCGGCTGCGATCTTCCTTCCCTTTGGAAGCACGCCAGGCCACATAGCCGCCGATCATCGGATAGGCTGCGGCGCCCGCGAGCCGGTAGGCGGAGAGAATGAAACGTGCCCAGCGTTCGCTCATCGTGGATCATCTACCAGTTGATAGGCACGCGTCGTGGCCGCATTCAGTGCAGCTGTCACCTCGAGGCGCTTAGCTTCCATCATCGCCTCATCGGCCTCTGCCGGCACATATATCGGATCGCCAAGTGCAAGCGCCTGCTTGCCGAATGGTAGATTGATCGTCGTTTTGTCCCAGCTCTTCTCAAGGACCGTGCGGCGACTGGTTGCGATGGCGACCGGGACGATTGGCCTGCCCGAGTGCTTGGCCAGCGTGACAATGCCAAGCCCTGCAGAACGAGGCGTGCCATGCGGAATGTCAGCGATCATCGCGACATTCATCCCGGAATCGAGCGTCCTCTTCAACGCGATCAGCGCTCGTGCTCCGCCTTTACCTGCCGACGCAGCGTCGGGACGACCGCCAGATCCGCGCACAACGCCAAATCCCAGCTTCTCTGCGACCCGTGCATTCAATTCAGCATCGGCACTGCGCGAGAAGAGCGCCACCATCTTGTTCTCGCGAGGGTTGAATGCAGGCGCAAGAAGGTGCTGCCCATGCCATAATGCCGCAATCGCAGGCGTGTGCGCCGCAATCACCGGCTCGACATTGTCAGAGCCGGGGGCAACACGGTTGGTCTTGTAGACCAATTTGACGGCGAAGATGATGAGATAAGTCAGCACATTTCGTGCGAACTTGGATTTGGTCAGCGGATGCCGCACCTTCTTCCAGAAGCGTTTCAAAAGGCGCGGCTTGCTGCTGCGCTCCTTTTGCGAAAGCGCGGCCGCATCCGTTGACGGTTTCGTCTCATCCATCCGAAGGTGCTTGCCTCAGTCCGTCTGCGGGTCGAGCAGACGATGCAAGTGCACGATGAAGTAGCGCATATGCGCGTTGTCCACAGTGGCTTGCGCTTTCGCCTTCCAGGCAATTTCCGCAGACTTGTAGTCCGGGAAGATGCCAACAATATCGAGGTCCTTCAGATCGCGAAAATTCACGCCTGCAAGCGACGTAAGTTCGCCGCCAAAAACCAGATGCAGAAGTTGTTTGTTACCAGTCTCATCGGCCATGATGAATCGTGCCCGTCAGGTGGTTAAAGTTGTCCGACCATACAGGCGGTGCCTGTAGGCTGGAAGCCAGTTAGAAGAAATAGCCCTAATTTGAAACCATTAAGGCGTTTTGGTGGAAATAACGTTCGCCATGTCCGCCAGGAGCTTGCCACTTCCGGCAACCAGCGCGCCGTGCCGTGGATTTTCCCGCGCATAAGCCGGAGCCACACCAGCCGCATCGAGAACAAGCCCGCCCGCGCGGCGCAAGATGACATCCGCCGCCGCAAGATCCCAATCATGCGAATTGGGCTTTACGAAGGTCGCATCGAGCTCGCCGCTCGCCACCATGGCGATACGGTAGGCGAGCGATGGAACATAGGGCATGGTCGGGCCGGTGCGGATATAGCCAGGGGCATTCGAAATCATCGGCTTCGGCCCCGCTACACGCGGCGCTGGCCCCGGGACCGAGACGCTTATCTTCTTCCCGTTGCACAAGGCGTCGCCAGCCTTCGACGCTTCGTAGATCTCCTGCTTGGCAGGACAATCGAGAACACCAACGAGCGACACCCCGTTCTCAACTACGGCAATCGACACGCACCAGGTCATCTTGCCCTCGATAAACGCGCGGGTTCCGTCGATGGGGTCAACCACAAATGTGCGGCGCGCCTGGAGGCGCTCGCGATTGTCAGCGGTTTCTTCCGAAAGCCAGCCATAGTCGGGACGCGCTTCAAGCAGCGTGCGCCGCAGAAAATCATCGACCGCAATGTCCGCCTCGCTGACCGGCGACGCCCCCTCCTTCAGCCAGGTCTCGGGATCGTTGCGGAAATGGCGAAGCGCAATCTCGCCGCCTTCGCGCGCAGCGTCACGTATAAGGCACAGATCTGCTTCCAGATCAGCTGTCAGTGCGTCATTCGCCGGCAAGCGTCATGCCCTCAATCAGGAGTGTGGGAGCGGCGGTGCCAAAGTTCCGATCGAGATCGCTGGCCGGAACCATGTTCAGGAACATGTCCTTGAGATTGGCCGCGATGGTGACTTCCGCAACCGGATAGGCAAGCTCGCCATTCTCGATCCAGAAACCCGATGCGCCGCGGGAATAGTCGCCAGTGACCATGTCGACACCCTGGCCGAAAACCTCGGTGACATAAAAGCCCGTCTTCAGGGATTTGATCATGTCCTCAGGCGACTGATCGCCAGGCTCGATCGTAAAGTTGGTCGAGGATGGCGACACCGATGAGGCTGAGCGTGAACCGCGACCATTGGTAACAAGCCCGAGTTCGCGCGCGGCGGACGAGGACAGGAACCAGTGGTTTAGCACCCCACGGTCGATCATCGTCAGCTTCTGACCCTCGACGCCCTCGCCGTCAAATGGCCGGGAGGACTGGCCGCGAACCTTGAGCGGCTCATCCGTGACGGTGATTGCCGATGATGTAACTTGCTGCCCCATGCGATCGCGCAGGAAGCTCGTCTTGCGCGCGACGGAAGCGCCGTTGATCGCACCAGCCAGATGTCCCGCAATGCCTCGGGCAACACGTGGATCATAGATGACGTTTACGGGGCCAGTCTTGACCTTGCGAGCGCCAAGCCGGCGGACCGCCCGCTCGCCTGCCCGCTTGCCAATGTCCGCGCCCTGATCCAGATCGGCAAAATGCAGGCGCGATGAATAATCGTAATCGCGCTCCATGCCTGTCCCCTCACCTGCAAGGACGCTGACGGAACGCGTAAAGCGCGTGGCCATGTACTGGCCGAGAAAACCGTGAGATGTCGCGAGCACCAGGCCGCCCATTCCTGCGGACGCACCGGCACCAACGGAATTGGTAACGCCGGAAACAGAAAGCGCTGCGTCTTCCATTTCGAGCGCGTCCTCGCGCAGTCGCTCTGCCGAAACTTCCGTTGAATCGAACAGGTCGAGGTCCTTCGGTGCGCGGCTCAGCAATGCTTCATCCGCCAGCCCCTGGAAAGGATCCTCGGGTGAGGCACCTGCCATTGCCACAGCGCGCTCAGCGAGCCGGTCGACATCGGCAGATGCGTTTGCAGAAACGCTCGCGACACGGCGGCCAACAAATACGCGCAGAGCTACGTCATCGCTTTCCGACGATTCGGTGCCTTCCACCTTGCCGAGGCGAACAGAGACACTGGTCGAGCGGGATCGTATGGCAACTGCATCACAGGCGTCGGCACCTGCCTTGCGGCCAGCTTCGACCAGACGCGCCACGAGATCAACGAGGCTGCTTGAATTCATAGGTCCGCTCATGGTCACTCTCATTTGCGCCCGAAAAGGGCCAGGCAGGACATGCCCTCCATCTATGACCCTGTCCCTCGGGATGCAATGGCTAGCTTGTTTCTAGCTCCGCGACAAAGGCTCTGCCTCTTCTCCCCCAGCGAACCGAGCGACCGCTTTCTCGACTGCGAATTTAAGCTCATCCCTGAGCTCTCGCGTTTCTTCGAGGACCTGACGCACCTTCAGGAAATCCATGACCCTGAACTTTGAAACCGGCGGTCGAAGCATGATCTGCGGACGCGACTGCCGCAATTTCAGCGCGGTGATCGATTGCATCATGATCTGGCTTGCACCAAGCAGAAGATCGATGGAGCCAGGCGTTCCGTTCTTTCCTCGACAAGGCGTTCCGACCACATCGATGGCGATGACAATGTCCGCCTTCTCTGTCAGCAGGTCGAACGGCACGGGGTTTGAAATGCCGCCGTCGATCAAAAGCTGATCGCCGCAAATTACCGGGCTGAAGATACCCGGCACCGCCGCGGAAGCAGCTATTGCTGGTAGCAATTCGCCGCTTTCAAACACTGTCTCCTGATACTCGTAAAAATCCGTCGCGGTCACCGCGAGCGGGATCAACAAATCTTCAAAGCGTTCTGGCAAGGTCTCGGGCAGAAACGCCTTCAGGATGCGCCCGACATCGAACTGCCCGAACCGACCGCCGTTCGTGACCATTTCAGACATTCGCTCAGGTCGCGAGCGCCACATCCGGGCCGCAACCTCGGTCGGATGGCCGAGCGTTTCCAGCGTGTGCTCGCGGATGGCGACGCCGCTCATACCAGAAGCTACCGCTGCTCCGATGATGGCACCGATGGACGAGCCTGCAACGGCGACTGGACGTATCCCAAGTTCGTCCAGCGCCTCAACGATGTGAATATGCGCAAGACCACGCGCGCCGCCCCCGCCAAAAGCAACCGCGAAGGTCGGATCGTGCGCCTGCGCACTCATCATTCCGCCTTCGGCATTTCGGGGCCGACGACGAGGATTGCCGGGTCGGCGGTCAGGAGCCGCTGTGCTGCGTCCTTGACCTGCTGCTTCGTCACCCCCTCGATGTAACCGACGCGGCGGTCGATATAGTCGATGCCAAGCTTGTCCCGTTGCAATTCAAGCAAGGTGCTGGCGACAGCAGTTGAGGAGTCGAGATTGTTGATCGGATACGCGCCGATCAGATAGGTCTTTGCCGTGGCAAGTTCCTCATCAGTAATGCCCTCGTCTGCCACCTTCGCGATCGTTTCGCGCAGGACATCAAGGGCCTCCTGAGCCCTGTCCGCCCTCGTGGAAGTCCCGATGATCAGCGCGTCGGCGTAGTCGGAAGTCTGCAGTCCGGAACCGACGCCATAAGCCAGCCCGCGCTTTTCACGAACCTCATTGAACAGCCGGGACGAGAATGTGCCGCCGCCAAGAACATGGTTCATGATAAATGCCGGGAAGAATTCCGGATCTTCACGCTCCAGTCCCGGATAGACGAATTGAAGCGTCGCCTGCGGCAGATCGTAGGGATAGTTCACCAGCTGACCGAGCTTTGGCTGGATCCGATCGATCTTCGTAAGGTCCGGGTCCTGGGGCAGCGAACCGAACACACGATCAAGCTCGTTCTTAAGCGTCTCCGCGTCGATCGCACCCACAACCGCAACGTTCAGCTTTCCGCGGGCGAAGATGCGCTTGTGGAACGCATGAAGATCATCGGTCGTGATCGAACCGAGGGACTCGATGGTTCCGTCGGAGCGCCGGGCATAGGGGTGATCGCCATAGATCGCCTGAGCGAACTTCTCCATCCCGAGAGAGTTCGGGTCGCGCATGTCACGCTGGATCCGGGTGTTGATCTGCCCGCGAATGCGATCCACCGGCTCCTGATCAAAACGTGGTGAGGTCACTGCCAATTGCAGAAGCTCGAACGCGTTTTCACGTTCTTCCGCCAGCATCCGCATCTCCCCGTAGATGGAGTCGCGAGTAGCGCTGAAACGCATCTCGGCCCCGACCTCGTCGAGACGCTCTTGAAACGCGTCAGAATCAAGATCGCCCGCGCCCTCATCGAACAGGCCGGTCATCAGATTGGCGAGCCCCTCTTTCCCGGCAGGGTCCTGCGTGCTGCCTCCTTTGAAGGAAAAGCGGACGGTGACGATCGGCACCGTGTAATCCTCGACCAGCCAGGCGGTGACGCCGCTGTCCGATTTCACTTCCTGAATGTCGACTGCAGCGCGCGCCGACAGAATTGCGGGCATAGTGACGAAAGCCACTGCCAGTAGCACCGTCGCCAGAAACTGGGAGAGGCGCGAGAGGCCGGAGTTCATCTGCATCTTCGTGCTAGCCATCATTTCGACTCCTGTGGCAGGAGATACCCGGCAACAGAACGTCGCTCGTCGAGATATTTCTTTGCTGCCTGCTGAACGGCTGCCGGTGTGACCTCACGGATCTTGTCAGTCCAGTTGGCAACGTCTTCCACCGTGCTTCCGGTGGTGAGTGCCGCGCCGTAAATCCTAGCCATGCCTGACTGGTCGTCGCGCGCAAAAATCATCGAGCGCAGATAGCGTTTCTTCGCCTTTTCGACTTCTTCTTCAGTCACGCCATCCGCCACAATCTTGGCGATCTCGGCATCGATGGCTGTCTCGACCTGTTCGAGGGTGGCGTCACCGCGTGGTGAACCCCACACGCCAAAGCTCGTGTCGTCGAGCGACGTGCCCTGATAATAGGCCCCCGCCGAGGAGGCGATGCCCTGCTTGACGATCAGCTCCTGATAGATCCGGCTGCGGATGCCGCCGCCCAGCACTTCGGACAGAATGTCGAGAGCTTCGGCTTCGCCCGGCTCGGCGGTCCGATAGGAAGGCACCACCCAGCGCTTCGAAAAGCTCGGCACGGCCACCCGTGCATCGGTGAGTTCGACAGTGCGCTTGGTGTTCTGCTCAGGCTCTGTCGGGCGGATGCGCTCTTCAAGGTCAGGCCCGCGAGGGATCGCGCCGTAAATGTCGGTCGCCATCTCACGCACTTCGGCGGTATCGACATCGCCTGCCACCACCAGCACGGCATTGTTCGGCGCGTAATAGCGCTTGTAGAAATCAATCGCGTCTTCGCGATTGAGCTGTTTGATCTCGTGCATCCAGCCAATAACGGGGATGCGATAAGGATGGTTCTGATAGAGCGTCGCGCTGACTTCTTCGCTTAGCAGCGAGGAGGGATCGCTTTCGACGCGAGAGTTCCGCTCCTCGATGATGACATCCCGCTCCGGTCCGATGACCTCCTCGGTCAGGACAAGATTGGTCATGCGGTCAGCTTCGAACTCCATCATGGTGCGGAGTTCGCTCGGCGCCACTTGCTGGAAATAAGCGGTGTAATCATAGGAGGTGAAGGCGTTCTCTCTACCGCCGACATCGGCGATGCGGGCGGAGAATTCACCCGGGCCGTGATTGGCCGTACCCTTGAACATCAGGTGCTCAAAGAAATGCGCGATGCCCGACTTGCCGGGATCTTCATCCGCGCTGCCGACCTTGTACCACAACATGTGCGTGACAACTGGCGCGCGCCGGTCGGGGATAACGACAACCTCGAGCCCATTGTCGAGGCTGAAATGATCTATCGTAGGTGCCTGCTCGGAAAATGCAGTGACGGGCACTGTCATGAAAACCGCTGCGATAGCGGATCGCCGCACCGCGCCGGAAATGAATTTCATCTGATCTTCCTTCTGCTGACGCCATAAGAGACATAGCGCCTCCATTGCCGCGCGCCTATCCCCACACGACAGTCCCTCATCGCTAGGAAGAGTGACGAAACTCAGGCGTAGCGGCAGAATGCGACGGTGGTATCACCGTAATCGCGACGATCGAGAAGGGTCAGGCCCGCGACCGGCTGGAAGGGTGTCGATGCCGCTTCTTCCACAACGATCAGGGCATCGGGCGCAAGCCACCCGCCCTTGATCGCTTCAGAAATCGCAAGTTCTGCAAGCCCCTTGCCATAGGGCGGGTCAGCGAAGACCAGCTTGAACGGCTGCAGCGTCCCTGCATTGCCAAGAGTTGTTGCGTCGCGCCGGAATATCTTGGTGCGGCCCTGCAGACCGAACGCTTCAACATTCGTGCGGATCAGGCCGCGCCCTTCGGCAGTTTCCTCGATGAAAATCGCGTAGGACGCCCCGCGTGACAGTGCTTCGAGGCCCAGCGCGCCCGTGCCTGCAAACAGGTCGAGGACACGCTGGCCTTGAAGGTGCTCGGGGTGGCTGTGGGCGATGACATTGAACACCGCCTCACGCGTACGATCGCTTGTCGGCCTGATCGCGCCTGAACGTGGTGTTTCAAGCGCGCGGCCTCGTAGATCGCCACCGACAATTCGCATTCGCCTGCCCCGCTAACGATCGTCTATCTGTCGCCGCGCGGCTTGCGCGGTCCGGCGCCCGGCTTGAATGGCCGTCCACCGCTCGGCTTCCCTGGTTTGCCCTGAGGCCGTGGTTTGCCGGCAAAGCGGCGCTCTGAAAGCTCGGCAGCCTTCTTCTCGCCAACTGGACGGGCACCAGGTGCCATCCACACATTGGTCGTACGCGCACGCGGCGTCTCGACACGTTCTTCGCGGTCTCGACCGGGCTTGCCTGAGCCGCCAAATCCACCGCGAGAGGGCTTGCGCGTATCGAGACGTCCAAGCGCGTCCTCGCGCTTCTTCTCGCGCTCACGCTTGCGGTTCGGGCGCACGAAATTTTCCGCGACCTCTTCACGCTGCTGGGTCTTTGCCGACACAGGCTGGTTCGAGAAGGCGTTGATGATCGGGGCATCGAAATCTGCTCCGGACTCTTCGATCAGACGATCGCCGAGCTGATCGCGCAGCATCTTGCCCTTCAGCTCCCGGACCTCACCTTCGACCAGTTCTCCGAGCTGGAACGGGCCGTAGGACACGCGGATCAAGCGATTAACGTCAAGGCCCAATGCGCCGAGGACGTTCTTCACCTCCCGGTTCTTTCCTTCACGGAAACCGACCGTCAGCCAGGCATTGGAACCCTGCTCGCGGTCAAAAGTTGCCTCGATCGAACCATAGAAGACGCCATCGACGGCGATGCCGTCCTTCAGGCCTTCCAGCGCCTTGGGATCGACCTTGCCATGTACGCGCACACGGTAGCGACGGAGCCAGCCGGTGGTCGGCAATTCGAGAACGCGCGCCAGACCGCCATCATTGGTCAGCAGAAGCAGCCCTTCGGTGTTAATGTCGAGCCGGCCGACCGTCATCAAGCGCGGCAGGCCTGCCGGCAACACGTCGAATACGGTTTTGCGGCCTTCAGGGTCACGGCTCGTCGTGACAACACCCGCAGGCTTGTGGAACAGGAAGAGACGCGTGCGTTCGATCGCGGGAATTTCCTTGCCGTCGAGCTCGATTTTGTCAGTGGACTTTACGTTCACTGCCGGAGTCGTAAGAACCTTGCCGTTGAGCCTGATGCGGCCGTCGGCAATCAGCGACTCAGCATCGCGGCGCGACGCAACACCGGCACGTGCCAGGCGCTTTGCGATCCGCTCGCCCTCGGCGTCAACTGCTGCATCATCGCCGTCACGCTTGAAGGGGCGAGGTTTGTCACCATCGCGGCCCCGGAACGGGCGCTTCTCATCGTCCCTTGCGCGGAACGGGCGCTTGTCGCCATCGCGCTTCTCGAAGCGGGAACGATCGCCTTGCGGCCGGTCACCACGCGGTGCGCGCGGCGCGTCGCCGTCACGCGCTGCATAAGGACGCTTCTCGCCGTCGCGTTCACGGAACGGACGATCTTCGCGCGGCCTGTCAAAGCGTGGACGATCACCCTGCGGGCGGTCTCCGCGCGGCGGGCGCGGTGCATCGCCACCACGTGCCGCATAAGGACGCTTCTCGCCGTCGCGTTCACGGAACGGGCGATCTTCGCGCGGCCTGTCGAAGCGCGGACGATCACCCTGCGGGCGGTCTCCACGCGGCGGGCGCGGCGCGTCGCCGTCACGTGCCGCATAAGGTCGCTTCTCGCCGTCGCGTTCACGGAACGGGCCCTTATCGCCGTCGCGCTTCTCGAAACGCGGACGATCACCCTGCGGGCGGTCTCCACGCGGCGGGCGCGGTGCATCGCCATCACGTGCCGCATAAGGACGCTTCTCGCCGTCGCGTTCACGGAACGGGCGATCTTCGCGCGGCCTGTCGAAGCGCGGACGATCGCCGCCACCAGCCGAAGCCCCTTCCTCGCGGCGCTCCCATTTACCTGGACGCGCCTGTCGCGGTGCGCTGCCGTCCTTGCTGCCAAAAGCGCGCTTGGCGCCATCCTGGCGCTGGAACGGCTTCTTCTCGCCGCTGCGCGCGCCGGCAGGCCTGTCGCCTCCGTCGCGTCCGGCAAACGGCTTGTTTGGGCCACGCCCTCTTCCGCCTGAGCCGGCGGGCTTCTTTTTGTCATCAACCATGGTGGCAATCGCCTTTCAGCGCGGGTAACTATCAGAGCACTGTGGCCCTTGCGAGTGAAATGTCATCGACAATTTGTCTATGAAACCTGTGTCCTTCATGGATGCCGCCTTTGCGGAGGCGGAAACTGCAGCCATGCGGGGAGAAGTACCCATCGGCGCGGTCGTCGTGCGTGATGGCATCATTATCGGTAGCGGCGGCAATCGCACCCGTGAGTTGAACGATCCGACCGCTCATGCAGAAGTTCTGGCGATCCGTGAGGCCTGTTCCAGGGAAATGAGTGAGCGCCTGCCCGGCGCTGACCTCTATGTAACTCTCGAACCATGCCCGATGTGCGCTGCTGCAATATCCTTTGCGAGGATAAGACGGCTCTATTTCGGCGCGGCTGACGAGAAAGGCGGAGCGGTCGTCAGTGGCGCGCGGCTTTACAACTTGCCGACCTGCCATCACGCGCCCGAAGTCTATTCGGGCTTTGGCGAGGTCAGATCAGCAGAAATGCTGAAGGCCTTTTTCAAGGAAAAACGCTGAGCCGGTGGGGCTCAGCCTACTGTCTATGCGACGCGTCTAGAGCCACGGAACATAGTCGCGCCACGACGACTTGCCCGCTCCACGCTTGGCCGCGCGCTCCTTTTTCCACTCTTCCTCACCAAGATCGCCTGCAACCGCACCAGCTTCCGGCTGGCGATAGGTCAGCGGCGGCTCGCTGAGGTAACGGCGGTTCGTTGCGACACCCTGCTGGTTCTCACGAATGCGGCGCTGCAGCTCAAGGCGCTGATCCTGTGGAGCCGTGGCTACCACCGAACGGCTTACCCCATGTTCGTCAGCCTCGGCGCGGATGCGACGGCGGCGCTCTTCAGGTGATTCCGGCCAGGCAGAATTGCTTGCGGATGCAATCTCTTCCTGCGGCTCGGGCAGCACCGTTGTCGTGGACGGACGCACCAGTTCACCGCGCGGCGTGTAGCTGATCTGCGGCTTATCCTGCGGACCAAGAGCCAAAATGCCGGTCATGTCTTCGACAAGCTGCTGATTGGCAGTCTTTCCAGTTCCGTAGGTCGGCGTCGACATGCACGACGCAAGGAAAACTGCTGCACAAGAAGCGGAAAGGCCTGCGAACAGCGGGATGCGCCCGCGCGATTCAATGCGATCGATCTTCACTTCACCCAGCCTCTCATACCGGCTTCATCGCCAAACTGACCCGTTTTCACCGGACATTCCGGCGACAACAAGGCGGCACTCTTGCGCCGCCTTTTACCTCATCATGCGTTAGCGAGCAATGCGCCGAGACGTTGTTTAGAGACGTCCCAGTGCCTTGAGCTCGCGCAGCGCCGCTGCATCACGTGCAGAGACGTCCGGGAATTCCGGATCGGACCCGACATCGTTGGTGTAGCGCCAGGAGCGCGCACACTTGGTACCCTGCGCCATGGCCGGCACCACACCGACGCCCTTCACGTCCTCAAGAACGAACGCACCGGCAGGAGCTTCGCTGTCCAGAATCGTGATGTCGCTCGTGATCGAGATCTCGGCCATGTCGACATCGGCAATCGCAGCACGCAATTCTGCATCGGCAACATGAACGATCGGCGCGGCTTCCAGCGAGGAGCCGATCCGCTTTTCACGACGTTCGATTTCGAGCGCGCCGGTGACGACCCTGCGAACCTGACGAACCTTGCGCCACTTGGCAGCAAGCTCGTCATTCTTCCACTCAGCCGGAATTTCGCAGAACTGCTCAAGATGGACGGACACGGCATCGGGGTAGCGCGCCAGCCATGCCTCTTCCGTTGTGAACGGCAGAATGGGTGCGAGCCACTTCACGAGATTGTCGAACAAGTGACGCACGACAACGAGCGATGCCTTGCGCTTCTGGCTCGACAGCGCATCGCAGTAAAGCGCGTCCTTGCGAACGTCGAAGTAGAATGCCGACAGCTCGACCACCATGAAGTCGATCAGAGCGCGGGTGACGCGCTTGAAGTCAAAGGCGTCGTAGCCCTTGCGCACCACCTCATCGAGCTCGGCGATACGGTGCAGCATCAGGCGCTCGAGTTCTGGCATGTCGGCCAGCGCGACGTCCTCGCCATCGTCATGCGCGAGCGTGCCCAGCATCCAGCGGATGGTGTTGCGCATCTTGCGATAGGCGTCGACATTGGTCTGGATGACGTTCTTGCCGAGGCGTTGATCTTCCCAGTAATCGGTCGTCATGACCCACAGGCGCAGGATGTCTGCACCTGACTGCTTGATGATTTCCTGCGGGACCACGACGTTGCCGAGCGACTTCGACATCTTGCGACCGTCTTCATCCATGGTGAAGCCATGAGTGATGACAGCGTCGTACGGCGCGCGGCCACGCGTGCCGCAGCTTTCGAGGAGCGACGAGTGGAACCAGCCGCGATGCTGGTCGGACCCTTCGAGATAGACGTCAGCCGGCCACTTCAGGTCCGGACGGTCTTCCAGAGTGAAGGTGTGGGTCGATCCCGAGTCGAACCAGACGTCGAGAATGTCGGTGACCATCTGCCACGGCTCGCCGGCGCGGTCGCCAAGGAAACGCTCGCGTGCGCCTTCAGCGAACCATGCGTCTGCACCTTCTGCCTCAAAGGCTTCGAGAATGCGGGCGTTGACGGCCTCGTCCTTCAGCACTTCGCCATCAGCGTCAGCGAAGACGCAAATCGGCACGCCCCAGGCGCGCTGGCGCGACAGAACCCAGTCCGGACGATCTTCGATCATGGCGCGCAAGCGCGTCTGGCCGGCACCCGGCACGAAACGGGTGTCATCAATCGCCTTCAGCGCGCGCGAACGCAACGTTGTGCCATCGCCGAGGTCCTCGTCCATGTAGACGAACCACTGCGGCGTGTTGCGGAAGATGACGGGCTTCTTTGAGCGCCAGGAATGCGGGTACTGGTGCTTGAGGCGACCACGCGCAAACAGCGCATTCGCACCGATCAGCGCTTCGATGACGACCTTGTTGGCGTCGCCCTTCTTGCCGTTGTCATCGATGACGCGCGCGGCACCGCCTTCGCGATCCGGACCAAAGCCGGGCGCGTCCTTGGTGAAGTAGCCAGCATCATCGACGGTGAACGGGATGCGGGTGTCGATGCCCTTGGCAGCGACGTCCTTGGCAGCGTCCATCCAGGCGTCAAAGTCTTCGCGGCCGTGACCCGGTGCCGTATGCACGAAGCCGGTACCGGCATCGTCGGTGACGTGATCGCCGGCCAGCATCGGCACGGCAAATTCATAGCCGCCGCCAAAGCCCTTGAGCGGGTGTGCGAGCGTCATAGCCGCAAGGTCGTCGGACGAGACATCGCACAGACGCTTGTATTGCAGCTTCGCCTTGGTGAAGGACTCTTCCGCAAGCGCGTCAGCGAAGATCAGTTTTTCCCCGGCCTGGGGACCAAAGTCGTTCTCGGCGGCAGTTACTTCGTAAAGGCCGTAGGAGATGCGCGGCGAATAGGCGACAGCGCGGTTGCCCGGGATGGTCCACGGCGTCGTCGTCCAGATAACGACATGGGCATCGGAAAGATCTTCTGCACCCGATGCGATGGGGAACTTCACCCAGATCGTATCGCTCTCGTAGTCGTGGTATTCGACTTCGGCTTCGGCCAGTGCGGTGCGCTCGACGACGGACCACATCACCGGCTTCGAGCCACGATAGAGCTGGCCCGACATGGCGAACTTCAAAAGCTCACCTGCAATACGCGCTTCCGCGTGGAAGTTCATCGTCGTGTAGGGCTTTTCGAAGTCACCCTCGATGCCGAGACGCTTGAACTCCGCCGTCTGAACGTCAATCCAGTGCTGTGCGAATTCGCGGCACTCCTGGCGGAACTCGTTGACCGGAACCTCGTCCTTGTTCTTGCCCTCGGCGCGATATTTTTCCTCGATCTTCCACTCGATCGGAAGGCCGTGGCAGTCCCAGCCCGGCACGTAGTTGGAGTTGAAGCCGCGCATCTGGAACGAGCGCGTGATGACGTCCTTCAACACCTTGTTCAGCGCGTGGCCAATATGAATGTTGCCGTTGGCGTAGGGAGGGCCGTCATGCAGCACATAGAGCGGACGGCCAGCCGCACTTTCGCGCAGCTTCTTATAGAGGTTCATGTTCTGCCAGCGCTCAACGAGCTTGGGCTCGTTCTGCGGCAGACCAGCGCGCATCGGAAAATCCGTCTGCGGCAGATTGAGGGTCTTGGAGTAGTCGATCTTTTCGGCGGTGGTCATGGTCTCGTCGCATCGTCAGCCCGGGCTATGGCTCTCGGGCAAGGCTTCGGTCAAACGGCAGGGCGCGTTAAGCACGCGCAAAAATCCCGGACCTTCCGGCGGCGTTCAGGCCGCCCAGAAAGCCGGGCCGGTAATTCGTATCGACGCGAGAATAAAAGCGCGCTGGGTCATGGCCCGCGCTTTTAGCCGAGCCTGACCCGGGAATAAAGAGGCGATTCGTCGGCAGCAGGACCTAGCGGAACGAAAAATCAAAGCGGTAGGTCGCTGAAGCTCCGACCGTGACCTGGTTTTTCGAGCCGCGCTCGCGCACCAGGCTCGACTTTGCAGCCGGTCCCATCAACCGTTCATACTCTGCAAAAACACTGGTCGTGAGCTCGTTCGTCGTTTTCCAGGTAATAGCGCCGCCCGCCCCTACGGACTTCATGCCGCCGCCTGGCGCGTATTCTGAAAGTCCTGACGCAGCCGATTCGGCAGCGTTCACACCGTAGTAGGTCTCAAAATAATCCTTCGTCGCAAATGACACGCGCGGGCCAGCTGACAGCTGAACCGTCTCTGTCATGTCAAAGAAGGCATCGGCAGCAACGTCGAACACCACCGCATCGTGGGTGCGAATCCCGTGCCTGACTTCACCGCGTATGCGCGCGAAATCGGTGGGGTAAAATTCGGCAAAGCCGCCAAGCTCACCACCAAAGCGGACGGGCGACAGTCCACGCAGATCGTAATGGTCTCCCTCATCGCGCTTGAAGATGAGCTTGCCGGCCGCACCAGCGCGGATCATCCCATTGTCGATCAGCGCGAACGAGATGTTGTCATTGCGTGACGAGAACTTGGCCGACGGACCTGCCTTGCCCAGCGAGATCATCGGCTGGAAAGCGAACTTGTTCTTGGATGCACCGTCGAACTTTGGCTTTGAAAGGACCGCTCCGCCCACCTTCAGGTACCAGTCACCCGAAAACCAGCTTTCAGCCGAGGCGTGAGCTGTGCCAAGCGCCAGAACTGCCGCGGTGCAGATTAGCTTTCCGAATTTCATGTGTAACCGCCTACGCAATACATTGGAGACGTTTAGAACTGCGTGTTTTAGGTAAAGTTTGAATGAATCAAACTACCGTCAGAATGCGATTTTGAAGTCAAGCTCGGAAAGCGGGCGAACGCCAGAAAGAAGAGCACGCGCCTCTTCCTCGTCTTTTTTCATCTGAACGATGAGGGGGTCGAGACCGTCAAACTTCACCTCCCCCCGCAGGTACCCGAAAAAGGAAACCGAGCAGCACTCGCCATAGAGACCGTCGGAGAAATCAAAGACGAAGGTTTCAAGCAGAGGCGCGCCGTCGCTATCCACTGTCGGTCGCCGGCCGAAGCTGGCAACACCATCATGCAGAGACCCGTCTTGTCGGCGCAGCCGCACCGCGTAGATGCCGTGAAGAAGACCGGTGCTCGCAGGCAGGGACATGTTGGCGGTTGGAAATCCGAGCTGACGTCCGAGCTTCTTGCCATGGGTGATTTCGGCCATGACCGTATAGCGATACCCAAGCAGACCAGCAGATTGCGCGACATCCCCCTCGCTCAGCAATCCGCGGATCCGGCTTGAGGAGATGACCCCCGCCCCTTCATCGCAGAAAGCATCAACCAGTGTGACGCCAAAATGCCTGGCGCGCCCCTGCTCGACCAGAAACTCAGGCGAGCCCTGGCGCCCGCTGCCAAAGTGGAAATCATAACCTGTGACGACGTGGCTGATGCCAAGTTCGCTCAACAGAACCCGTTCAACGAACTCGGATGAACTGCACGTCGAAAAATCCTGATCGAAGCGCTGCTCAATGACGGCGTCAAACCCCAGCGCGTCGAGCAAACGCGCCCTAACCGCAGCAGTCGTCAGCCGAAACAACGGCAAATCAGGACGAAACGTCTCCCGCGGGTGCGGCTCGAACGTCAGGACCAGCGCCGGAACATTCTTCCTGCGCGCCTCTTCCAAGGCGCGCTCAAGGACCGCCTGGTGTCCGCGATGGACACCGTCGAAGTTGCCAATTGCCACCACGCCACCGCGAAGCTCCGCGGGAAGCGCAGTCGTGGAAGGGATGCGCTTGATGCGTGAGGCTGTCATTGATTACCTCAACCGCGGAATGACAGCCACTGGTGCGAAGCCGTGTTTGTCCAGGAAGCTGGCAAGACGCTCCGGATCGGGCGACAGCGCGTCGCCATAGTCGGCCGCGTGAATGCCACCTGAAACATACAGCACGTCGATGCCGTTGTTCACGCCACCCTTAACGTCCGTGAGAACGCCGTCGCCGATCGCGAGAAAGTCACCCAGCTCGAGCTTCCGGCCAAGCAGGTCATTGGCGGCTGCCATAGCTGCCTCGTAAATCGGGCGATGCGGCTTGCCCGCAATTTCAGTGCGGCCGCCAAGCTGGCCGTAGTCACGCGCCAGCGCTCCCGCACACCACAGAAGACGGTCGCCGCGCTCAACCACGATGTCCGGGTTCGCGCAGATAAATGGCAAGTTGCGCATACGCAGGCGCTGCAGCATCTCGGCGTAATCTTCCGGCGTCTCGGTGTCGTCGTCCACCAGACCGGTGCATACGACTGCGTTGGCCTCGAACTCCTCAACGAGCTCAACATCAAGACCATCGTAGAGCGTCAAGTCGCGGTCCGGGCCAATGTGGAAGATCTTGTTCGGAGCGGAGCGGATCAGTTCGCGCGTCACGTCGCCCGAGGTGACGATCCGGTCCCAGGCATCATCCGGAACACCGAGAGACGCGATCTGCTCGCGCACATCCGGGCTCGGACGAGGCGCGTTGGTGATGAGCACGACCGGCAGACCCGCATCGCGGGCGCGCTGAAGCGCTGCTACCGCAGTCGGAAATGCCGCTACACCGTTATGGATGACACCCCAGACGTCACACAAAATGGCCGAATAGTTCTTGGCGACCTCGTCCAAGCTCTCGATCAAATTCGCCATGAACCTGCTTACACTCCATTCCGCACCGGCCTCGTCGCCGGCGTCACGGAATTAGCCCAACCGGCCGCAGGTGTCACCCGCTTTCATTTCGAGCCTATCGAGGACGTTCAAATGCAAGTCGTGCCGCGTCAATGCGCGATCGGCACACACAGCCGTCAACGTGATCGTTGACGAGCCCCATCGCCTGCATGAATGCATAAACCGTTGTCGGGCCGACAAATGACCAGCCGCGCTTCTTCAGGTCCTTCGATATCCGGGCTGACGTTGGCGTGCTCGCCATCGCACGCAGCGAAGCCCAGTCCATGATCTTTGGTCGCTCATCTTCGCCTGGCTCATGCGACCAGAAATATCTCGCGAGCGAGCCCTGTTCTTCGACAAGCTCAACTGCTCGGCGGGCATTGTTGTAGACTGACGCGATCTTGCCGCGATGACGAACAATGCCTGCGTCCTGCAGATGGATTTCGAGGGCCTTCTCCCCATCCTCAAGGGCCAGCTTGCGGAAGTCGAACCCCTGGAACGCGGCGCGGAAATTCTCGCGCTTGCGCAGGATCGTCAGCCACGAGAGGCCGGATTGAAAGCCTTCCAGACAGATCTTTTCGAAGAGGCGGATATCGTTGTCGACGGGGTGACCCCACTCCTCATCGTGGTAGCGCAGATATTCAGGCAGATTGCCATGCCAGGCGCAGCGCACCTGCCCATCTTCCCCGACAACAAGCCCCTCCGAAATGCTCATGCAGGCAACCCCTTTTTAACCAGATCCCGCAACCAGACGGTAACCATAGGGAAAGGTTTACGCCATCGACCGCGCTTGCGGGAAGGTTGTTCACACTTTTTGCGCTGCCTCTCATGACAATTTGCGTGACGACGAAGGGTCGAGGGTACGTCGCATGAGATTGATTACATCTACAATATTGGCAGCCGTGCTCATCGGACTTGCGATGCAGCCGGCCTCAGCAAGCGACCGCTATCGGGAAGCCCCGCCGCTTCTCGTCAGCCCGGATCTGTCCGCGCCGTGGGTCATGCAGCTGCAGCGTGCGCCTCAGGGGCGACAGGTCCGGCAGGCGCAGCCGCGCGCATCAGCTCCCATGCGTGTGCGCGTGTCGCCCGATCCCGTCCTGCGCCAACGTGCAACGCCAGCGCCGAGCATTACCTACCGCGAGCGCAAGCGTGACAGCGTGCAGACGGCTGCTGTGCCGAGCGCTCCGCGCGCCATTGCTCCGCGGTTCGACCCGAAATATCTGCCGCAGGTCGTTGACTACACCGGGCCGCACAAGCCGGGCACCATCGTCATCGATACACGCGAGCATTTCCTTTATCTGGTTGAGGAAGATGGAAAGGCCCGGCGCTACGGCGTTGGTACGGGCAAGCCCGGCTTTGAGTGGGCAGGCACCCATAAAGTGACACGCAAGGCCGAATGGCCCGATTGGCGACCGCCAGCAGAAATGATCACGAGAGAGAAGAAGAAAGGCCGCATTCTCCCCGTCCACATGAAGGGCGGGCCCGAGAATCCGATGGGCGCGCGCGCCCTCTATCTCGGCTCGACACTTTATCGCATCCATGGCACCAATCAGCCTCACACAATCGGTGGCGCGGTCTCGTCCGGATGCATCCGGATGCGCAATGAAGACGTCATTGATCTTTACGACCGGGTCCCGGTTGGGGCAAAAGTCATCGTCATCTGATCCCGGAGAGGGGATGATCCGGTCTGGCCAGGGGACAGGTCGGACCGGATCGCAGCTTCAGCTGCAACGAAAAGGGACGGCGGTATCAACCAGCCGTCCCCTCTCGTTTCTAGCACTGGCCGATGCGTCGTTGCCTAATGCAGCGAGGGAACGCCTTCGGGCTGTTCACCGCCATATGCCCAGTTCAGCAGCTTCACAGTATGAACGACGGGCATGCTCGCTGCCGACGCGATCTGCGTGATGCAACCAATATTACCAGTAGCGACCAGTGCCGCGCCCGTTGCCTCGATGTTGCGAACCTTTCGCGCCTTGAGCTGCTGCGAAATCTCCGGTTGCATGATGTTGTAGGTGCCAGCCGAACCGCAGCAAAGGTGACCTTCCGCCGGCTCCTTCACCACAAAACCCGCCTTTTGCAGCAGTTCCTTCGGCTGCCTGATGATCTTCTGACCGTGCTGCATCGAGCAGGCGGAATGGTATGCAACCGTCAGGCCCGGGCGGTTGACCGGCTCCGGCAATTCGATCGAGGCCAGATATTCGGTGATGTCCTTGGCGAGGGCAGAGACCCGCGCGGCCTTTTCAGCATATTGCGGATCAAGGCGCAGCATAAAGCCGTAATCTTTGATCGTCGTGCCACAACCGGACGCCGTGATGATGATCGCGTCGAGGCCGCCTGCCTCAATCTCTCGCGTCCAGACATCGATGTTTCGACGTGCCGAGGCAAGTGATTCTTCCTCACGCCCCATATGATGAACCAGAGCGCCACAACAGCCTTCCCCCTGTGGCACAACCACCTCAACGCCGACACGGTTCAAGAGCGAGACCGTTGCCTCGTTGATGCCAGGCTCCAGCACCGACTGCGCGCAACCCGTCAGGATCGCCACACGCCCGCGCTTTGCCCCGGCGGCCGGGTGGGTTGCGGGGGCAGAGATGGCGGAAGTCGCTGGAACAGTTGTCGGAGCAAGACGCAGCATCGCCCCAAGCGGTCGCAATGGCTTGATGCCGTCGAAGATTTTCGCAAAGGGACGGCCGAGCGCAGCCATCTTCAGCGCCGTGCGAAAGCGGTTCGGATAGGGCAAAATCGACGCAAGCATGCTGCGGATTACCCGGTCCATCAGCGGACGCTTGTAGGTCTTCTCGATGTGGACGCGGGCATGATCCACCAGGTGCATGTAATTCACGCCGGACGGGCAGGTCGTCATGCAGGACAGGCAGGACAGGCAGCGATCAATGTGCGTGACCGTGTCCTTGTCGGCTGGCCTGTCATTCTCCAGCATGTCCTTGATGAGGTAGATTCGGCCTCGTGGGCTGTCGAGTTCGTTGCCGAGCGTCACAAATGTTGGGCAGGTCGCGGTGCAAAAGCCGCAATGCACGCATTTGCGCAGGATCGATTCCGCTTCCGCGACATGGGGGTCGGCCAGTTGAGCCAGCGAAAAATTGGTCTGCATCAGAAACCCATCCTGCCCGGATTGAGGATGCCCTTGGGGTCGAATTGATCCTTGAGACGCACAGACAGGGCCGTAAGCGCCGGAGATTGCGGCTGGAATATCTGCGCCGAAGCGCGGACAGACGGGTGCGCGCGCACCAGCGTTGCGTGGCCGCCACCATACTGCGCGACGAGCCGACGCACAGCCTCAACCTCCGGATCGCCTTCCATTCGCAGCCATATCAGTCCGCCTTGCCAGTCGTAGAACGCATCGACCGCCGCTTCCATACGAAGCGCCATGACCATGCGGTGCCCCTTGGAAGGGGGCATCGACACGCGCCAGATCGGGCGCTGTGAACCATCCGCATATGGCCGGCAATCACGGATTTCGCGCCAAAGCGCGCGAGATTGATCGCCGTCGACCCGCTCCTGCACCGCCTTGCCATCCAGAAGGGCCGCGAGACGTTCGAAACGGTAATCTGCCGATGGACCGAAACCTTCAAGACGCAGCAAAGTGGAGCCCCTGCCCCGCAATGCGCCGTCGAGCACCCTTCCCGTCACGCTCTCGGGCAGATGCGCGGCACTGGCGACCTCGCCGCTCGATCCCATCGCGATCGACATGGCCTCAGCGGCCTGTTCTTCGGTTAGCCCGCGCAGCACGAGGGTCGTCTCGGTTTCAGGGCGAGGCATCACCTTGAACGTCACATCTGTCAGGACCGCGAGCGTGCCCCACGAACCGGCCATTGCCTTGGAAAGGTCGTAGCCGGTAACATTCTTCACCACGCGTCCGCCCGATTTGAATGCCTCGCCGCGACCGGAAACCGCGTGAATGCCGAGAATGTGGTCCCGAGCGGCGCCGACTTTCAGCCGTCGCGGCCCTGCAAGGTTCGAGGCCAGGACTCCGCCAATCGTGCCCCGTCCTTCAGGCCCTCCCAGAAGTGGCCCGTAGTCGATCGGCTCGAATTGCAGCTCCTGATTATGCGACACCAGCAGCGCCTCGATTTCCTGAACCGGAGTGCCGGCGCGCGCGGACAGCACCAGTTCCTCGGGCTCATAGAGCGTCACCCCGGTCAGCTTGGACAGGTTGATCTCATGTTCGGTGGGCGCCAGATGGCCGATAGCCCGCTTGGAGCCGTGGCCAACGATCTCGACCGGCGTTTCCTCGGCAGCAGCCCAGCGAACGGCCTCAAGCGCCTCTTCAGGCGTAGTGGGGGTAAAACTTGTCATCAGAATCTCGGAATATCCGGAAATGCGACCTGTCCGCGATGGACATGCATGCGACCTAGCTCGGCGCAACGGTGCAGCTGCGGGAACACCTTGCCAGGGTTGAGCAAATGATTTGGATCGAACGCACATTTGACCCGGATCTGTTGGTTGAGATCCTCCTCGGAGAACATTTCCGGCATCAGATCCCGCTTTTCAACGCCGACGCCATGTTCACCGGTCAACACCCCACCCACCTTGACGCACAGCCGCAAGATATCGGCCCCAAACGCTTCGGCGCGTGCAAGCTCGTCATCCTTGTTTGCGTCATAAAGGATCAGCGGGTGCAAATTGCCGTCCCCTGCGTGGAAGACGTTGGCAACACGCAGGCGATGCTTTTCAGACAACTCCCGCATGCCCGCCAGAACCTTTGGCAATTCCTTGCGGGGGATCGTGCCATCCATGCACAGATAGTCGGGTGAGATACGGCCTACCGCCGGAAATGCAGCCTTTCGGCCCGCCCAGAAGGTCATACGCTCTGCCTCGGAGGTCGAGACAAGACAAGTGGTCGAATTGTTCGCCTTCGCGATGCTTTCGACCTGCTGGATCAGGTGATCCACCTCTGCGGCGGGACCATCGAGTTCGACAATCAGCAGCGCTTCGACGTCGAGCGGATAGCCGGCATGGACGAAGTCCTCTGCCGCCTGGATCGCCAGCTTGTCCATCATCTCCATTCCGCCCGGGATGATCCCTGCCCCGATGATGTCTGCGACACACTGGCCCGCTTCTTCGCTGGACGGGAAGCCGAGTAGCACTGCGCGTGCTGTTTCGGGCTTTTTGAGGATGCGAACCGTCACCTCCGTGACGACCCCCAGCAGACCTTCCGACCCCGTCATGAGGCCAAGAAGGTCATATCCTTCCGCATCCAGATGCTTTCCGCCGATCCGGACGATTTCGCCGTCCATCATCACCATCTCGATGCCGAGAACATTGCTGGCGGTCAGACCGTATTTGAGCGAATGCACCCCGCCGGAGTTCTCCGCGACATTTCCACCGATGGAGCACGCGATCTGCGACGAAGGGTCCGGCGCGTAATAGAAATCTTCGTGCTGCACCGCATTGGTAATGCCGAGATTGGTAACCCCAGGCTGCGCGATGACCGTGCGGTTCGCATAATCGATGTCGAGGATGCGATTGAACCGGGTCATGACCAGAAGAACCGCATCTCCGAGAGGCAATGCGCCACCGGACAATGACGTACCGGCTCCGCGTGGCACGACGCGAATGTTGCGGTCCGAACAATATTTCAGGATACGCGAGACCTGCGCCACGGTCTCGGGCAGCACGACCACCATGGGCATCTGCCGATAGGCCGTCAGGGCGTCCGTCTCGAACGGTCGCATACCGTTTTCGGAATGGACGACTCCTTCGCCAGGCACAATGATTTTCATGTCCGCGATGATCTCATCACGGCGCGCGAGTATTTCCGCATTGAGCGCGGGCATGACAAGACCCGACATAGCAGCCTCCCTAACTGGTAAAATTTCTTTACCAGCCGTAGCCCGGATCAGCAATCTTTCGCATTCAATTTTCTCAATTTGGCTACTTTCAGCACTCAAGCGGATAATAAAATTGACCAGAGTGACTCTCTGAGGTTACTCTTAAGCGAAAGGCTGACCGCTCAGAATCGTGAACGAGATTTTCTCCCGCATAGACCCGTCCCGCACTGCCGATGACGTCATCGACCAGGTGGAGATGCTGATCCTTGAGGGTGTGGTGCGCCCGGGCGACCGGCTGCCGGGAGAGCGAGAGCTTGCACGCCAGTTTGATATCTCACGACCTATCGTTCGCGATGCGCTGAAAGAGCTTGAAAGTCGGGGGTTGGTCATCACGCGCCCGGGTGGCGGCACGCATGTTGCCGACGTGATTGGCGAGGTGTTCACGCCGCCAGTCATGGACCTCATCAGCCAGAACCGGAAAGCAGCGGCAGATTACCTGGAATATCGCCGTGAAATCGAGGGCGTAGCTGCGGAGTTTGCCGCGCGGCGGGCGACCGAGGACGACCTTGCACTGCTCGCGGGCATCATGCAGCGGATGGAAGACGCGAATGCCAGTGGCAATTTCGATGACGAAGTTGCCATGGATGTCGAGTTCCACAACGCTGTCGGCGAATGCGCCCACAACATCGTGCTGCTTCACACCTTGCGCTCCTGCTACCGACTGCTGGCAGACGGTGTCTTTCTGAGCCGGACACTGATTTACAAGACGCCAGCGACGCAGGAAGTGCTGCTTGCCCAGCACCGGGCGATCTATGATGCGATTGCCGCCGGCAATCCGCAGGCAGCGCGCGAAGCGGCACGAGCCCATATCGACTATGTCGAGAAGGCGATGAATGAAGCCGAGCGAAATGGTGAATGGCAACGCGTTTCACGTCTTCGCCTGCGTCAACGCAGCGGCTGACCCATGCAACAATACAGCCCGTTTCGGCCTCGCGTGGGCCTCTTTACAACTTGTCTGATCGAGACGTTTCGCCCAGCCATTGGCTATGCAGCGATCATGCTGCTGGAGGATGCCGGTTGTCGCGTCGAAATTCCCGAGGGCCAACAATGCTGCGGACAGCCTTCGCTGGATGACAGCGACGATCCCGACCATCTGGACCAGGCATCGCGGATAATCGAGGCATTTGAGAGCTTCGACTTCGTTGTCGCTCCTTCCGCCTCTTGCGCCGCCTCGCTCAAGGATTACGCGGCGCTGTTTGCTTCAAATCCCGCATGGGAGGCTCGCGCCCGGGCTTTCTCCCAGAAAGTCCATGAACTCACCAGCTTCCTGGTCGATATCATGAATGTCGGGCCGATTGCCGTGCGTCTTGATGCAAATGTCACTTTCTTCGACAGCTGCGCAGGTGGTGCTGAGCCTCGTTTTCAGCCGCAGCCGCGCGTACTTCTATCTGCGATCGCTGGCCTTTCCCTCAAAGAGATGGCGCAGACAGCTGGCTGCTGCGGCTTCGGCTCGAATCGGTGCGCGAAAACTTCGCCCGCTATGACCGAGGATATTCGAGCCGCCGGCTCCAGCATTCTTGTATCCGGCGACCTCTCATGCCTGATGGGGCTCGCCCGCAAGCTCAAGCGCGACGGTTCCGCGATTGAGGTTCGCCATATCGCCGAGCTTCTCGCCGGCATGCACGACACCCCGCCGATTGGCGGCACAACCAGATCCACTCATCGACCCCTGGAGAGGCAACCATGAACACGGCTCTCACCATCGCCGACCTGAAAGAACGCGCCCGCCGCCGCGTGCCGAAGATGTTCTTCGATTATGCCGATTCGGGCGCGTGGACCGAAGGCACCTATCGGGCCAACGAGGAAGACTTTCAGAAGATCAAGCTGCGCCAGCGGGTGCTGGTCGACATGACCAACCGCTCGCTGGCCTCGACCATGGTTGGCCAGAACGTATCGATGCCGGTTGCGCTGGCGCCCACGGGCCTCACTGGCATGCAGCACGCCGATGGCGAAATGCTGGCCGCGCAGGCCGCCGAAGAGTTCGGCGTGCCTTTTACTCTTTCAACAATGAGCATCTGCTCGATCGAGGACGTCGCGTCGGTCACGAAGAAGCCGTTCTGGTTTCAGCTTTACGTTATGAAGGATCGCGACTTTGTCGCCAGCCTCATCGACCGCGCCAAGGCAGCGAATTGTTCGGCACTGGTGCTGACCGCTGACCTCCAGATCCTCGGCCAGCGCCACAAGGATCTGCGCAACGGCCTGTCGACCCCGCCGAAGTTCACGCCAAAGCACATCTGGCAGATGGCAACGCGCCCATCCTGGTGCATGGGCATGCTCGGCACACAGCGTCGGACCTTCCGCAACATCGCCGGGCACGCCAAGAACGTGACCGATTTGTCCTCCCTGTCCTCATGGACCGCCGAGCAGTTTGACCCGCAATTGTCGTGGAAGGACGTCGAGTGGATCAAGGAGCGCTGGGGCGGCAAGCTGATCATCAAGGGCATCCTCGACGTCGAAGATGCAAAGATGGCTGCCAAGACGGGCGCGGATGCAATCGTGGTCTCCAATCATGGTGGACGCCAGCTTGATGGTGCCCCGTCCTCCATCGCCGTCTTGCCGGAAATTGCGGATGCCGTGGGAGATTTGATCGAAGTCCATATCGACGGAGGAATCCGCTCGGGACAGGACGTGTTGAAAGCGCTCTGCCTTGGCGCGAAGGGCACCTATATCGGTCGCCCGTTCCTCTACGGTCTTGGCGCGGGCGGCAAGCAGGGGGTCACACGCGCGCTCGAGATCATCCGTCGCGAGCTCGACGTCACACTTGCCCTGTGCGGCAAGCGCGATGTTCAGGACGCCGGGCCAGACCTTCTCTACAAGCCGCGCGATCGCGGCTAGTGTAACGGGATGAGGATCAGGTCAGGCGTCAACTTTTCCGAATCGGCAGCTCCCGATGGCATGCGCCTTTATGCTATCGGCGACGTACATGGCCGCTTCGACTGCCTGACCACCCTGCACAAAATGATCGCGGACGAGATCGCCCGTGATCGTCCGGCTGACTGGCGCATCATTCACCTTGGAGATTATGTCGATCGCGGGCCGCAGTCGCGCGAGGTTCTCGACTTTCTCGCCCGCGCCCAGACAGCGGACGAGCGAAACATAACGCTGCTCGGCAACCACGACGAAGGGATGTTGAAGTTCCTGGCGGATCCGCTTGACGCCGATGTATTCATCGACTTTGGCGGTTTCGACACCGCCGCCTCCTACGGCGTGGAATTGCGCACGATGCCGCGACGCGAGCTCTTTGAAAGTCACCGCCAGCTGATCGAGGCAGTGCCAGAGCACCATTTTGCCTTGTTGCGCGATATGCCGCGCTCAGTTTCGTTCGGGGATTTCTTTTTCTGCCATGCGGGGATACGCCCCGGCACCGCGCTCGATGCGCAGTCCGCGCATGACCTTTGCTGGATCAGGCGCGAATTTCTTGATCATCAGCAGCTCTATGACAAGGTCATCGTGCATGGTCATACGCCATGCCGCGAGCCCGAAACCTGCCCGAACCGCATTAATGTCGACACAAAGGCATTCGCGACCGGTCGCCTGACTGCCTTGGTGATGGAAGATACAGAGAAGCGCTTTATCTCAACCGATCTCGGCACCTAGCAACGCAGATCAGCGCGCGTGCGCGACGCCGTAGCCATCGACAACGGGATGACCGTTGGCTGCGTCGGCAGAATAGATCGCTGCGCCCCACATCAGAATGCCGGACAACATAAACAGGGAAAGGAATACGGCTTTCACGGGGGTCATCTCGATTGATACTCGGCGAAATCTAGTGCGCCTTCGTTACGATCCGGTTAGGGACGGCGCGGTGGCTTGGGCATTAATCTTGCTTTGGGTCAAACGCCAGACCGCCGCCGATAGTTGCACATGGATAATTTCCAAAGTTGCGGAAATGCAACGACGTCCTCGCCTTGCCGCTGTTCTTCATATCGGTTAGGAAACCGGCGCCCCCTGCGGCACAAGATCTCCAACATAGCACGGATGGAAAAAGCGATGGCTGACAAGGCGGAAAAGATGAAGGCGCGGCTCCCGCGGGGCTTCGTCGATCGCCATTCGGCCGACATTCGTGCCGTCGATGCGATGACCCGCAAGATTCGCGAGGTCTACGAGCTCTACGGCTTCGAGCCTGTCGAGCAGCCGATGATCGAATATACCGACGCACTCGGAAAATTCCTGCCGGACCAGGATCGCCCGAATGAAGGCGTGTTCTCATTCCAGGACGATGACGAGCAGTGGCTGTCGCTGCGCTACGACCTGACCGCGCCGCTGGCGCGCTTCGTGGCTGAAAACTTTGAGGCGATCCCCAAGCCGTTCCGCTCGTACCGCTCAGGCTGGGTATTCCGTAATGAAAAGCCGGGACCGGGCCGCTTCCGCCAGTTCATGCAGTTCGACGCCGATATCGTCGGAACGCCGGGCGTCGCTGCCGACGCCGAAATGGCGATGATGATGGCCGACACGCTCGAAGCCGTTGGCATCAAGCGCGGCGACTACGTCATCCGCGTCAACAACCGCAAGGTTCTCGACGGTGTGCTCGAAGCCATCGGCCTTGGCGGTGCAGAAAATGCTGGCCGCCGCCTCACCGTGCTGCGGGCTATCGACAAGCTCGACAAGTTTGGTCCGGAAGGCGTTCGCCTCCTGCTCGGCAAGGGGCGTCTCGACGAAAGCGGCGACTTCACCAAAGGCGCTGGCCTTGAAGAGGCTGCGATCGAGACCGTGCTTCGCTACATTGAGACCGGCGAAGTCGAAGGCAATGAGGGCGTCGAGGAACTCGCGCAGATCCGCGCGCTTGTCGCTGCTGCCGGATACGACGATGGTCGCATCAAGATCGACCCGTCGGTCGTGCGTGGCCTCGAATATTACACCGGCCCGGTCTACGAAGCAGAACTGCTGTTTGAAGTCCCGAACGATCAGGGCGAAATCGTTCGCTTCGGTTCGGTAGCTGGCGGTGGGCGCTATGATGGCCTCGTTTCGCGCTTCCGTGGCGAGCCGGTTCCGGCAACGGGCTTCTCGATCGGCGTCTCGCGTCTGACTGCAGCGCTGAAAAACCTCGGCAAGCTCGAAAACACCAGCGTGACGGCTCCCGTCGTTGTGCTCGTCATGGACAGGGACACCGAGTCGCTCGGCCGATACCAGAAGATGGTGTCGGACCTGCGGAAGGCCGGCATCCGCGCCGAAATGTATCTCGGTGGTTCGGGCATGAAGGCACAGATGAAGTATGCCGACCGTCGCGGTGCGCCGTGCGTCATCATTCAGGGCGGTGACGAGCGCGCCAATGGCGAAGTCCAGATCAAGGACCTCATTGAAGGCGCAAAGGCTGCAGCCGAGATCACCGACAACACCGAATGGCGCGCCAGCCGCCCGGCCCAGTTCTCCGTCAAGGAAGAAGAACTCGTCTCGGCCGTACAGGGCGTTCTCGACGCGCAGAAGGCAGAGCAAAGCGAGGCGCAATGAACTCGCGTCTGCCTCCCTTTGCATCGGAAATCCTGGCTGTTTTCGCAGAGCGTGAAGCGCCCACCACGGAAGTTGCGGTGCTCCAGCCGGCCGATCCATTTCTCGACATGGCCGGCGAAGACCTGCGCCGCCGGATCTTTCTGACCGAAAGCGAAACCGGCCAGACGCTGTGCCTGCGCCCGGAATTCACGATCCCCGTCTGCCTCGACCACATCGCGTCGCAGGCAGGCACGCCGCGCCGCTATGCTTATCTCGGCAATGTCTTCCGCCAGCGCCGCGATGGCGAGGCGGAATTCTTGCAGGCCGGCATCGAGGATCTCGGGGAGAACGACATCGCGAAGGCCGATGCTCGATCGGTCGCCGATGCGCATGCGCTCCTGACACGGACGCTGCCAGGTGTTCCGCTTCAGGTGACGCTCGGTGATCAACGCATCTTCGAGGCCGTTCTCGCAGCCCTTGGACTTCCGCGCGGATGGCAAAAGCGCCTCGCCCGCGCGTTCGGCTCCGCGTCACAACTTGCCAGCGCCCTTGAGGATCTTGCGAACCCGTCTCACGCTGCGACGTCAGATCAGCGTGCCGCTGAGTTGATTGCCGCTGATGATCAGGCAGGGCTCGTCGACTATGTCGCCGCGCAGATGAACGAGGCAG
Source organism: Aquamicrobium zhengzhouense (assembly GCF_016124105.1). Classification (GTDB taxonomy): domain Bacteria; phylum Pseudomonadota; class Alphaproteobacteria; order Rhizobiales; family Rhizobiaceae; genus Aerobium; species Aerobium zhengzhouense. Next base: position 132,125 of record NZ_JADGMQ010000006.1, on the reverse strand, counting down.
GACTGCCGGCGACCGCCGGGCGCACCGCCCAGGAAATTGCCCAGCGCCTCACCGAGAAGCAACAGCTTCGCAGCGTTCGTCTTTCCGAAGACACACTGACCGCGCTGAAAACATTTCTTGCAATCGACGCGCCGCTCGAGGGCGCTTCCGAAGCGCTCGAAAGCTTTGCGAAGCAATCCGGCATTTCTCTTGGTTCCGCGATGGAGCTCTTTTGCGCACGCGCGAAGGCTATAGCCGAGCACGACCTGCCTGAAGGCGGCGTCATCTATGACGCAGCATTTGGCCGGCCACTCGATTATTACACGGGTCTAGTTTTCGAGATCTCGTCTGGTGACGGCCGTCCGCTGATCGGTGGCGGTCGATATGACCGCCTCTTGACGATGCTCGGAGCGGAGGAACCTATTCCGGGCGTTGGCTTCTCGCTTTGGCTCGACCGGATCGCAGCCCTCAGAGGAGACGCGGCATGACGATCACCATCGCCCTTCCCTCGAAGGGGCGCCTCAAGGAAGATTCGATCGCCGCACTCGAGCGTGCTGGCCTCAAGATCATCGCTCCGTCCGATGCGCGCAGCTATCGCGCGAGGGTCGAAAATCGCGACGAGATTGAGATTGCCTATATGTCGGCTTCCGAAATCGCTCGCGAGTTGGGCGAAGGAACGCTTGATCTTGGCGTCACCGGCGAAGATCTCGTGCAGGAAACGATCGCCGATTGGGAAAACCGCGTCGCGATTGGCGCGCGTCTCGGCTTTGGCCGTGCGGATGTCATCGTCGCAGTGCCGGAAGCCTGGCTGGATGTCGACACGATGGCCGACCTTGATGATGTTGCCGCGGAGTTCCGCCAGCGTCATGGCCGCCGCCTGCGTATTGCCACCAAATACTGGCGTCTGACGCAGAAATTCTTTTCCAGCCAGCACGGCATCCAAGTCTACCGCATAGTCGAAAGCCTTGGCGCGACCGAAGGTGCACCAGCGGCCGGATCTGCGGACGTCATCGTAGACATCACCTCGACCGGTTCCACCCTGCGGGCAAACAAGCTGAAGATTCTTGATGACGGCATCATCCTGCGCTCGGAAGCCTGCCTCGTGCAGTCGCTCAAGCCGCGCAGTTCGCAAGACGAGGCCGCAATCGCGTCTGTGTTTGCGGCACTGAACGCCTAGCAATCCCTTATGGATCGGGTTTAACCGCTCCTCTTAAATCCCCTGTCGCTCCAATAAGGCGACGGCACAAAAAAGCCCGGATCGCTTCCGGGCTTTTTCGGTTTGTCGTTGCTGTGCTTAGCGCTTGTCGACCGACAGCGCACCGGGGCCAGCCGCGATCAGGGCGAGGAAGCCGCCAACGAGCGCGATGTTCTTCCAGAAGCCGGTCATGTCGGCAGGGAAGTGACCGATAAAGGCGGTCGCGACACAGAATGCGATGAACGCCCAGGCGACAAGACGCGTTTGGAAGCCGATGACGAGCGCGATACCGCCGAGCACCTTGAGGATGATCACCAGCCAGGTGAGGACCATCGGCATCGGCAGACCGAGGCTACCAAGGTAACCAGCAAATCCTGCCGAACCCGTGATCATCGGAACGCCCGAGACGAGGAACATGAGTGCCAGCAAGATGCGGGCAACGAGGAGAAGAAAATCGTTGGACATAGGAAGCCTCTCAGTTGGTGGGCTTGAAATATAGATTTCTCTCAACGCAACAAGTCACTCAACACCGAACTCATTGTTCACCATTATCGAACGACATTTATACCATCGTTCATAAAGGAGTCATCACCCCGGCCGGGTCATCGCCTCCGGACGTACGAGCTGCTCATACTCTTCCTCGCTCACCAGGCCCGTTGCCAGCGCTTCTTCCCGCAGCGTCGTGCCGTTCCGATGCGCATTCTTGGCGATCATCGCCGCATTATCGTACCCAATTCGCGGTGCCAGAGCTGTCACCAGCATGAGCGATCGCTCAACCGCTGCGCGAATGTTGTCTTCACGCGGCTCGATACCGACAACGCAATTTTCCGTGAAGGAGACTCCGGCATCCGCCATCAGGCGCACTGACTGGAGGAAGTTGTAAGCCATCACCGGGTTGTAGACATTGAGCTCGAAATGGCCCTGACTGCCGGCAAAGCTGATTGCCGCGTTGTTGCCGAAGATCTGAACGCAGACCTGGGTCAGCGCCTCGCATTGCGTCGGGTTCACCTTGCCTGGCATGATGGAGGAACCCGGTTCGTTTTCCGGCAGAGCCAATTCCCCCAGCCCCGCGCGCGGGCCGGAGCCGAGGAACCGAATATCGTTCGCGATCTTGAACAGCGAGGCCGCAAGCGAATTTATCGCGCCATGCGAGAACACCATCGCATCATGCGCGGCCAGTGCTTCAAATTTGTTGGGTGCCGTGGTGAAGGGCAGCCCGGTAATGTCAGCGATCTTTTCTGCAACTTTCTCCGCAAAGCCGATTGGCGCGTTGAGGCCGGTACCAACTGCAGTGCCGCCCTGCGCCAGTTCCATCAGACCGGGCAGTGTCGCCTCCAGCCGGGCGATCCCGTTCGCAACCTGCATCGCGTAGCCAGAAAACTCCTGACCAAGTGTAAGCGGGGTCGCATCCTGCGTATGGGTGCGGCCAATCTTGATGATGTGATCCCACGCTCTCGCCTTTTCATCCAGCGCCGCATGCAATTGCCTCAGCGCGGGCATCAGCCTGTGAACGATTTCTTCCGCGCATGCGACGTGCATCGCAGTAGGATAGGTGTCGTTCGACGATTGGCTCATATTGACGTGGTCGTTTGGATGGACCGGCTTCTTTGAGCCCATTGCTCCGCCGAGCATTTCGATCGCACGGTTCGAGATCACCTCATTTGCATTCATGTTCGACTGCGTGCCTGATCCGGTCTGCCAGACAACGAGGGGAAAATGTTGATCCAGGCGACCATCGATCACCTCCTGGGCCGCGGCAATGATCGTATCGGCCAGTCCCGGATCAAGTTTGCCAAGCTCATGATTCGCTTCTGCAGCTGCTCGCTTGACGATCCCGAGCGCCCGGATAATCGGCTGTGGCTGCTTTTCCCAGCCAATCTTGAAATTGCCCAACGAACGCTGCGCCTGTGCGCCCCAATAGCGGTCAGAGGCAACTTCGATGGGGCCAAACGTGTCGGTTTCTGTGCGGGTACTGCTCATGTCGGTCTCCAGTTCAGAGCCGTCCGTGGCTTGCTCGTCCGTTGGCTGGCGAGGCCGGCAGATTCATTTTTGGTCAGATCAGGTCGATCAACCATAGAATAGCTGCATAACGCGCCGTCTTCGCCATGGCTACCACGATCACGAAGACGACAAATCGCGTGCGCAGCAACCCGGCCACGACCGTCAGCGGATCGCCGACGACCGGCACCCAGGAAAAAAGCAGGCTCGGCCAGCCGAACCGCGCGTACCACGCGCTCGCCTTTTCCATCTGCTGCGGCGAGATCGGAAACCATTTGCGGTCCGCAAAATGAGAAAGGTACCGCCCCAACGCCCAGTTGACGCAGGAGCCAATGACATTGGCGATGCTGGCAACAGCCAACAGCGTCAGTGGTGTGGCAACACCCGCCACCTGCATCGCAGCCAGAACGGCTTCCGACGTTCCCGGCAACAAAGTTGCTGACGTGAAAGCCGAGATCGCCAAGCCAATTAGGGTCGAGTCAAAAATCGTAGATACCTAACGGACATGCCCGACGCCCGTACGGCTCATCGAATGTGCACGGCGCGAAATCCACCGGTGCCTTCATTCAGATCAAGAATCCGCATGTTCCAGTTCGGCTGCGGATAGCATTGCACAATGCGGCGAGGCTGAGCTTTAATGTTCTCCGCAACGACCACAACCGCCCGGAAAAATCCATCACAATTGTCGCGAGCCCAACACAGGTTCTCCAATCGCTCGCGATTGCCAGGGCGGTGGACCCACGCCGACGTATCAACGTCGACGTCATTGTAAATCACGTTGCCATCTACGACGGAGACCCGATCTTTCCATAGGGTGATCACAATCACACGACCGTCTTCGCTTCGGGCAGACCAACTCCACCTTGCGTTACGCCCCTTAGCCCCGAAGTGTCGGAAACAATCTGACAAGTTCAAAGCGCGCCCTCCCCCTAGGTGCCGCATCTCCCAACGATACCACGGAATCGAAAAAGGAGCAGCCGAGGCTGCTCCTTGAGTGTGTGTTGCCTGATAGTGCGCTTAGAGCGCCTTCTTGACCTTATCCTTTGCGTCGCCGAAGCTCTTCTGGACCTTGCCGCCGGCTTTTTCGATTTTGCCCTCGGCTTCCATCTTTTCTGACCCGGTGACCTTGCCTGCCGCTTCCTTGACAGCGCCCTTGGCCTGCTTGGCTACCCCCTTGACCTGATCCTTATTCACCATCTCGCTGGTTCCTTTTCGCATGACCGCGCGTGATTTACGTCAGTAAACGAGCAGCCTTGGCATTGGTTGCGCGAGACAAAAAGAAAGGGCGGCATCGCTGCCGCCCTTCATTGAAAGCCTGGTAGCCGGACTTCTTGGAAGTCCATGCCGCCACTCAAGCCCGCAAAGGGCCTGAGCATCAAGGTGATGGGCGAGCTTTATGGACTTCTTAGAAGTCCATGCCGCCCATACCGCCCATGCCGCCCGGCATTGCCGGAGCAGCCGACTCCTTCTTCGGAGCCTCAGCGATCATGGCCTCGGTGGTCACCAGCAGACCAGCAACCGAAGCTGCGTCCTGCAGAGCGGTGCGGACGACCTTGGTCGGGTCGACGATACCGTTGGCGATCATGTCGCCGAACTCACCGGTCTGCGCGTTATAGCCGTAGGTGGTCGAAGCGTTTTCGAGGATCTTGCCAACAACGACCGAAGCTTCGTCGCCAGCGTTCGTTGCGATCTGGCGAGCCGGAGCCTGCAGAGCGCGACGGACGATGTTGACGCCAGCGTCCTGGTCAGCGTTGACGCCCTTGACGGTGAGGTTGGCCGAAGCGCGCAGCAGCGCGGTGCCACCGCCAGGAACGATACCCTCTTCAACAGCAGCGCGAGTTGCGTTGAGAGCGTCGTCGACGCGGTCCTTCTTCTCCTTGACTTCAACCTCAGTCGCACCGCCAACGCGGATGACGGCAACGCCGCCTGCGAGCTTGGCAAGACGCTCCTGGAGCTTCTCACGGTCGTAGTCCGAAGTGGTCTCTTCGATCTGCTGCTTGATCTGGGCGACGCGGCCTTCGATCTCTGCCTTCTGGCCAGCACCGTCGACGATGGTGGTGGTCTCCTTGGAGATCTGCACCTTCTTCGCGCGGCCGAGCATCTCGAGGCCAACGTTCTCGAGCTTGATGCCGAGGTCTTCCGAGATGACCTGACCGCCGGTCAGGATCGCGATGTCCTCAAGCATTGCCTTGCGGCGGTCGCCGAAGCCCGGAGCCTTGACGGCAGCGATCTTGAGGCCGCCACGCAGCTTGTTGACGACGAGCGTAGCAAGAGCTTCGCCTTCGACGTCCTCAGCGATGATGACGAGCGGCTTCGAGGTCTGAACGACAGCTTCGAGGACCGGCAGCATCGCCTGAAGGTTCGAGAGCTTCTTCTCGTGGAGCAGGATGTAGGCGTCTTCCAGCTCGGCAATCATCTTGTCCGGGTTGGTGACGAAGTACGGCGACAGGTAGCCGCGGTCGAACTGCATGCCTTCGACGACTTCCAGCTCGGTCTCAGCAGTCTTGGCCTCCTCGACGGTGATGACACCCTCGTTGCCGACCTTCTGCATGGCGTGGGCGATCATCTCGCCGATTTCCTTCTCGCCGTTAGCCGAGATGGTGCCGACCTGAGCAACCTCTTCCGAGGTGTTGATCTTCTTCGTGGCAGCAGCGAGCTGCTTGACGACGTCAGCAACTGCGAGGTCGATACCGCGCTTCAGGTCCATCGGGTTCATGCCAGCGGCAACAGCCTTGTGGCCTTCCTGAACGATTGCCTGGGCCAGAACGGTAGCGGTGGTGGTGCCGTCACCAGCAAGGTCGTTGGTCTTCGAAGCAACTTCGCGGACCAGCTGGGCACCCATGTTCTCGAACTTGTCCTCAAGCTCGATTTCCTTGGCGACGGAAACACCGTCCTTGGTGATGCGCGGAGCGCCGAAGGACTTGTCGATGACGACGTTGCGACCCTTCGGGCCGAGCGTTACCTTGACAGCGTCTGCAAGGATGTTGACGCCACGCAGCATACGCTCGCGGGCATCACGGGAGAAACGTACTTCTTTAGCAGCCATGTTCAGCTCCTGTTTTCACGGCCGTTCAAAGGTCGAACTGCCGGAAGTGGAAATTGAAAGTTCCGGGTCGGCCTGAAATCAGCCGATGATGCCCATGATGTCGGATTCCTTCATAATCAGAAGGTCCTGACCATTGAGCTTGACTTCCGTGCCCGACCACTTGCCGAACAGGACGCGATCGCCAGCCTTGACATCCAGCGCAACCAGCTTGCCGCTCTCGTCACGAGCGCCCGAACCGACAGCGACGACTTCGCCTTCCTGCGGCTTTTCCTTGGCAGTGTCCGGAATGATGATGCCGCCGGAAGTCTTTTCCTCGGACTCAACCCGACGAACAACCACGCGGTCGTGGAGCGGGCGGAAATTAAGCTGTGCCATCTCTCTTGTGTCCCTAAATAGGATTGAAAGGGTTCCATGCCATCGGCGTTGACCGATGGTTATTAGCACTCTCCCTCGGTGAGTGCTAACATGCCTCAAGAGATAGTAACCCGTCGAATGTGAGTCAATATCGCGGAGGCTTTTTGGTTACCGGGATTGTGCCCGCCTAATGGTGGAGACCCAGTTCCGTGCGATCTTGAGCCCGATCGCGTCGGCAACGGCGCCGTAACGTTCCGCTTCCCTTGGATGGCGGGTGGTCCAATCCGGCTGCCGCTCCGCAATCCAGTCGGCAAACTCGGTGTTCCACCGCTCCACGACCTTGCGGTCCGCTTCGAAGTGAAACTGGACGCCGTATGTGGCGCGACCAAGACGGAATGCCTGGTTATGAACCTTTATGCTGCCCGCCAGACGCACCGCACCGCGCGGCAGGATGAATGTGTCGTCATGCCACTGGAAGATCGGGAACGATGGATCAACGCCCTTGAAGAACGGATCGGCCTCACCGTCATCGTTCAACTCAACGTTTTGCCAGCCGAACTCGGTCGCGCCGCCGATGATATTCTCTGCTCCCTGCGCACGCGCCAGCAACTGACAGCCAAGGCAAATTCCCAACACCGAACGCCCTGCAGCCGTGAAGGAGCGCATCAGCGCCATCAGCTCGGGAAAATAGGGATGCGTGTCATCAGCGAGTGCATTCTGGCCCCCGCCAAGCACGATCAGCGCATCGTGCGAAGACGCACCTTTCGGGAGTGCCTCGCCCAGATACGGACGCACCGTTTCAATAGTGGCATTCGCTTCATCCAGGGCGGTCCCGAGAAGACCAAGTTCGGTTCCGTCAAAGTTCTGGATAACAAGGACACGCATCATAGCCTCGTTCATAAGGTGGCCAAAAGCGCGCTGAGCGATAGCATGGCCCGTGCGGGACAGAAAGGGAGATGGCCTGTGCCACTGCAAAATCGCGTCGATCCGTTCGGGGAAATCCACGCGACCCCGGAACGTGGTCTGTTCACCGGCAATCGCGGTGTGATCCACAGCCCGACCAGCAAGACTTTATTGAAACGCAGATGGACTACGAAAGCCTGGATCATTTGCTCCCTGCAACATCCGCGCGGTCTTTTACGCGAACCAATGGGCCGCAATGGCAAAAACTCCCGCGCCGGTTGGACCGAGTTGTTCTTCCTTGATGAAATTACCGCGCTCGCAGCCGGCCACCGTCCCTGCTTCTATTGTCGCCGCGATGACGCCATCGCTTTTGCCTGCGCGTTCTCTAGCGAGTTCGACGAAGTCGCCACTGCTCCGCAGATGGACGCGATGCTTCACCGTCAACGCATGATTCCCGAAGCAGCTCATTTGAAGCTGGACGCCACTTCCATAGCTGCGCTGCCTGACGGGGCGATGATTTGCGCGGACGGACAACCTTATGCGCTACGTTCCGGTCGTGCTTTACCGTGGAGTTTTTCAGGTTATGGCGCACCAGTTGCCTTGCCAGAAACCGCGTCCTTGATCACACCGATCGCCACTATCGGCGCGCTTTGCTCGGGCTACTTGCCAAGGTGGATTGCCTGAGCGGCACCTTTGGACGACTTGACCGCCGCTTCGCGATCACCCATCACGCGAAATATGCGTGCAAATTATCGTCTACAGCGGCTCTTCGTACCGCATGATCTGGCAGCCGGTACCCTGTTCGAGACGGACAGGGGCCAGAGCCATTATCTCGCCCATGTCCTGCGCATGGCGGAAGGCGCGCAACTGCTTGTATTTAACGGCCGCGACGGCGAGTGGACCGCCAGTGTGAAATCCATTGGCAAAAAAGCCGTCCAGCTTGAGATCGTGGAGCAGACCCGCGAACAACCCGCGACGCCAGACATGGTATACGCCTTCGCGCCGCTAAAGGTCGGACGCCTCGACTACCTTGTGCAAAAGGCTGTCGAAATGGGGGCCGGAATTTTGCAACCAACCCTCACGCAGCACACGCAAGCGCCTAAGGTAGCTGTTGAAAAATACCAGGCCAACGTGATCGAGGCGGCTGAACAATGCGGCGTCCTGGCCGTGCCTTCAGTCCGGCAACCCGTCAAACTCGAACGCCTCCTTTCGGAGTGGGACAAGGAGCGGCGGCTGATTTTCTGCGATGAAAGCGCCGCCGGCGACAACCCGCTCCCGATCCTGCAGACGATTACGGAAACGAAGCTCGGACTGCTCGTAGGACCGGAAGGCGGCTTTTCTGATGAAGAGCGCCGGATGCTCTCAGGGCTGCCCTTCGTGACTGCGATCCCGCTCGGTCCTCGCATCCTTCGCGCCGATACGGCCGCTGTTGCCGCGATGGCTGTCGTTCAGGCAACGTTGGGAGACTGGCGCTAATGCTCACCATCCTGTCATCTAACAGTCAGGATTTTTCACTTGATCGCGGGGCACTCTTGCGATCAACACTCGCCCCGCTGCCACAGACGTCGGCAGGAAGAAGTTGAGGGAACGGAATGGCGCGTGACACGACCGACTTTCGGCCGATTGAAAGCAAGGACGAACTCGTGTCCTACATTTCGCTCGGCTGCAAACCGAAAGACGAATGGCGCATCGGGACCGAGCACGAGAAGTTTCCCTTCTACGTCGACGGCAACAGCCCGGTTCCCTATGGCGGGGACAAGGGCATTCGCGCACTCCTTGAAGGAATGCAGCGCGTCCTTGGCTGGGAGCCCATCATCGACGCCGGTCACATCATTGGCCTGGTAGAGCCGACGGGTCAGGGCGCGATCAGCCTTGAGCCGGGTGGCCAGTTCGAGCTTTCCGGTGCGCCGGTCGAGACGCTGCACCAGACCTGCCGCGAGAGCAATGCGCATCTGGCGCAGCTGCGCGAGATTGCGGATCCGCTCGGCATCCGCTTCCTTGGCCTTGGCGGCAGCCCGAAATGGACACTTGCCGAAACGCCGCGCATGCCAAAATCGCGTTATGACATCATGACAGCCTATATGCCGAAAGTCGGCACGCAGGGTCTCGACATGATGTATCGCACCTGCACCATTCAGGTGAATCTCGACTTCTCGTCTGAGACGGACATGCGCCGCAAAATGCAGACATCGCTAAAGCTGCAGCCGCTCGCCACCGCATTGTTCGCCAGCTCGCCTTTCACCGAGGGCAAGCCCAACGGCCTTCAGAGCTGGCGCGGCGACATCTGGCGCGACACCGACAATGCACGTTCGGGCATCAAGCAGTTTTTCCTGTCGCCTGATTTCGGCTTCGCCGATTATGTCGAGTGGGCTCTCGACGTGCCGATGTATTTTCTTATCCGCGACGATCGCTATTTCGACGCAACGCACGTCACGTTCCGCCAGTTCATGAACGGCGCGCTCAAGGACGAAATTCCGGACGGGCTGCCGACCATGGGCGATTGGGCAAACCATCTGTCGACGCTGTTCCCGGATGTGCGTCTCAAACGCTTCCTCGAAATGCGTGGTGCAGATGGAGGACCATGGCGTCGCATCTGCGCGCTACCCGCATTCTGGGTCGGCCTCCTTTATGACGACGCAGCACTGGATGCTGCGGAAGAGCTCACCCGCGACTGGACCTTTGAAGAAATCATCCAGATGCGCGATGCGGTACCCACTGAGGGACTTTCCACCACGCTTCGCAACGGAACACTGCGCGAAGTGGCACGCGAGGTGCTGGAGATTTCGAGGGCGGGACTTGTCGCGCGAGGCCGCAAGAACCGCGAAGGCTATGACGAGACCGGCTTTCTTGCTCCGCTCGAAGAGGTCGTCGCCCGCGGCACCACCAGCGCCGAGGAGATGATCAACGCCTACAACACACGCTGGGGCGGATCTATCGAGCCTGCATTCCTGGAATATGCCTATTGACGCACTGCTGAATGCGCTAGTTTCTCCTTCATCAACAACTGAGGGAGAACGCCATGTCGTCTTTATTCGACATGCTGACCAGCGCGCAGAACGGCAAGGCCATCGAACAGATGGCACGTCAGTTCGGCCTGTCGCAACAGCAGACGCAGGATGCGCTGGAAGCATTGCTGCCCGCCTTTAGTCAGGGACTGAAGCGGAACGCGTCGGATCCGGGCGGGCTTGGCTCCTTCCTCCAGGCGCTTTCATCCGGTCAGCATGCCAAATATTTTGAGGACGCCGCGAATGCGTTCTCACCTCAGGGCGTGGCTGAGGGCAATGGTATCCTTGGCCACCTGTTCGGTTCCAAAGACCTGTCTCGCGCCGTGGCGGCTCAAGCCTCACAGGCTACCGGCATCGGCCAGGAGATCCTGAAACAGATGCTGCCGGCCGTCGCGTCGATGATCATGGGTGGCCTCTTCAAGCAGAGCACGGGGCAGACCCAGGCTGCGGCCGGTTTCGGTGGCCAAGGGAACCCGTTGCAGGAAATCATCGAGCAGATGATGCGACAGACGGGTGGCGGCGGTGCGGCCCAGCCCCAAGGTCGGGCGTCAGACTCAAGCGCTCAACAGCAATCCCCGTTCGACAATCCGCTTGGCAAGATCCTGGAAGGGATGTTTGGCGGTGGCGGCGCGGCCAGCCAGCCGCAATCGCGCCAGCAGCCGCAATCCGGGCAGAATCCGTTCGGTGAAAACCCGCTCGGCAAGATTTTTGAAGGGATGCTTGGAGGCGGTGGCCAGCAAACAGGCGAAGCCACCCAGAGAACCCAGACACGCGAGCCGAACCCAAGCGGTCGCGCCCGCTCGCCTTATGACGATCTTTTCGGCGACATGTTCGAAAGCGGTCGCAAGAATCGAGACGATTACGAAAAGAATGTCGGATCGATCTTTGACCAGTTCCTTCAGGGAATGAAGCGCCGATAAGGCGGCAAAAAAGCCCGGCAGTCCTTTTTGGACGGCCGGGCAGGTCGCAGGCGACCGACGGGGATTGGCGGGCTTGGGAGCAATGCCTGCGTTAGTTCTTCGTCAGCAGACGTGCCTTGCTGCCGACATGATCTGGCTGCGCTCCTGCGCAAGCTTGCCCAGCTGTGTTGTCGGGTCGACGTGAAGCGGCATGTGCATCACCGTGGTCAGGTCACCCCTGACCAACCCAATGTCGAGCAATTCACGGTCGGTCATGTCATTCAGCTCGGCCAGATGACGACGATTGAACAGCGCGCGAACCATGGCGCGCAGGCCTTTGATCACCTGCTCCACGGTCGTAACCGAGCGCGCAGGGGCGACGGCCACCTTCGGGGCGGTTTCCAGGGCAATCATCGTCTTTCTCCTTAAAAGTGGCCAGGCTGGCCCGCTGCGTCCTCACGCAGTCATCAAGAGCCCTCAATGCCTGAAGTTGTGCGACGTAGGCATCCCACGCCGCCATTGATTAATCCAACGAATGTTTTTAATAATTAGGATCAGCGTTCATGATGGATCACCCTGATGCCCGCGCCGCTCGATCTCGACCAGTTGCAGACCTTCATCGCGATTGCCGATTCAGGCAGCTTTACGAAAGCAGCCGACGAGGTTCATCGAACACAATCTGCCGTCTCCATGCAGATGCGCCGTCTCGAGGAGCGGATTGGCAAGGAGCTATTCGTCAAGGAAGGCCGCACCAACCGACTTACCGAAAATGGTGAGCGGCTGCTGACCTATGCACGTCGCTTGATCCGCCTTAACCGGGAAGTGCTTGCCGCCTTTGATGATGCAAGCCTTGAAGGCAGCATCCGGATCGGGACCCCGGACGATTACGCAGATCGCTTCCTTCCTGAAATCATGGCACGATTTGCGCGTTCCAATCCCCGAGTGGAACTTTCCGTCACCTGCGAGCCGACGATCAATCTTCAGGAGCAGATCAAACGAGGACAGCTGGATATCGCGATTGTCACGCATGACAGCGATCGCGGCACGTCTGAAGTGGTGCGGCGCGAACCACTTCTGTGGGTGACGTCCGCAAATCATTCCATCTACAAGGAAGAGGTGCTGCCGATCGCGGTGGGGCGTACCACCTGCATGTGGCGGCGGGCAGCCTGCGACATGCTCGATTCCATGGGGCGTGACTATCGCATCCTCTTCACGAGCTGGTCCGCAACCGTCATCATCGCCGCCGTACTTTCTGGCCAGGCGGTGTCGATCCTGCCGGAATGCGCCCTGCGCCCGGGAATGCGGGTCCTGGGTGAAGCGGACGGATTTGGCCTCCTCCCTGACGTTCGCATCGGGATCATGCGCGGACATTCCAGCCATCCGGAGCTCGTCGATGCGCTTGCCCGGCACATCAGCGAAAGCCTCGACAACATATCGTTGCCGCAGGCGGACGAGACCGGCCAGATCGACTTCCACGGATCAGGCTATGGCCGCTCCAAACGTGTGCGTTCCGCCCAGCTATTGCCGGGATGGTGACTTGACCTCGCCAGCCACCCTCTGCCCAATCGCGGCATGAGCGATTTCTTTCCGGGCACCGATTCGTCGCCGACCAACGCGGCGGAATATACCGTCACCGAGATTTCTGGCGCGCTCAAGCGCACGGTCGAGGATACTTTCGGCAATGTGCGCGTGCGCGGCGAGATCTCCGGCTATCGCGGTCCCCACTCATCAGGCCATGCTTATTTCGCGCTGAAAGACGAACGCTCCCGGCTGGAAGCCGTCATCTGGAAAGGCAGCTTCTCACGGCTGAAGTTCAAGCCCGAAGAAGGGATGGAAGTCATTGCCCACGGCAAGCTGACCACCTATCCGGGCTCTTCCAAATACCAGATCGTCATAGACAATCTCGAGCCGGCAGGCGCAGGCGCGTTGATGGCTCTTCTGGAGGAGCGTCGGCGCAAGCTCGCCTCCGAGGGGCTCTTTGATGATGCCCGCAAGCAGCTGCTGCCATTCATGCCTATGGTCGTAGGGGTCGTGACTTCGCCGACGGGTGCCGTCATCCGCGACATCATCCACCGCATCTCCGACCGATTCCCGCTGCACGTGCTCGTCTGGCCGGTGCGCGTACAGGGCGACACCACCGGCGCGGAGGTTTCCAACGCAATTGCCGGGTTCAATGCCTTCGATCCCCACGGTCAGATCCCGCGCCCGGACGTCCTAATCGTTGCGCGCGGCGGCGGTAGCCTCGAAGATCTGTGGGGCTTCAATGACGAGGCCGTGGTGCGTGCCGTCGCCGCCTCCAGCATCCCGGTCATCTCCGCCGTCGGACACGAGACCGACTGGACGTTGATCGACCATGCCGCCGATGTGCGTGCGCCAACACCAACCGGCGCTGCTGAACTTGCGGTGCCAGTCAAGGCCGAGCTGGAAGCAACGCTCGCCAGCCTTTCAGCCCGGCTCAAGGGCGCGGTATCGCGTTGTATCGACCGCAAGCGGCAACTGGTCCGCGCCGCCGCGCGCGCTCTCCCCTCACCCGACCAGCTTCTCGCTCTGCCACGCAGGCGCTTTGATGAAGCTGGCAGCCGCCTTGAACGTGCGCTTGTTGCGAGCACGGAGGCAAAACGCCTGCAATTGCGTGGCCTTCGCCTTTCGCCAGCAATGCTGGAACGCCGCGTCAGCGAGGCACGCCGACGCTTTGCACGCGACGCTGCACGTATTTCGCCGGAGGCCCTGTCACGCCGGGTGCTCCAGCATGAGCAAGCTTTGGCAACCCTGCTTCGCCAGGGAGATGCGTGCCTCGACCGGCGCCTTGAACGCACGCAGGAGCGCCTGCACCGGGCTGTGCTCCGTCTGCGGATCGAGCCGATCGAGACACAACTGCGCGAACGCCAACGCCGGCTCGAACAGGCGACGCGATTGCTGAGGAGCGTCTCTTATCAATCAATTCTCGACCGTGGCTTCGCTCTGGTGACAACGACGGACGGCGACATCATCCGCCGCGCCCACAACGTCGCGCGCGGCCAGGAGCTTTCCCTCGAATTCAGCGATGGAAAATTGCCCGTCATAGCCAGCGGCGGCCAGGCACCCAAGCCGAAGGCAAAACCGACCACAAAGCCGCAATCAGGCGGACAGGGCAGCCTGTTTTAAGCACGGCTCACCTGGCACCCCGAATCACCTGACACGAAGCATGCAATGAGTGCGGGCCTGCACGTCCGCGGACATTGTCCGGGGCTCAGTATGTTCTGAACTAAATTGGGGGAAGTAAATGGTGGTACGGTTGGCTGGGTTCGAACCAGCGACCTCCGGATCCACAATCCGGCGCTCTAACCAACTGAGCTACAACCGCACAAGGCAGCCTCATGGCTGGGTGGGCTAATACGGTCTATCGGATCAGATATCAAGCCCGTTCCGCGATAAGATTGTTGAGAAATGAAAAAAGGCCGGGGGGAGGAGGACCCGGCCTTTTTCCTATGGCAGACCGACGGGAGGGATTGTCGGTCTTTTACTGCGATTTGGAGGGAGGAGGATCCGCCTCGCACGAGAACCTACGCATGAACGTGTCAGGCCAACTTTAGTTCCGACAAGCTGCTCTCAAAAGCATCCTTGATCGGCTTGGAGACGTCGGTCGCAGCTTTCGAGGTCAGCGACTGGAATTCCTTCGCCTGCACAGCAGCCTGCTCCGCAGCCTTGCGGACGAACGAAGTCTGAAGCTCGATCACTTCGGAAAAGGTGCGCGCGCCAAACAGCGCCTCAAGATGAGCGAAGCCCGCCTCGGCATTGGCACGAGCCGCAGCGAGAGACTTCAGCGAGAGTTCGGTGCTGGCCTCACGCGCGGTTTCGAAGGTCGATTCGATCGCCTTCTGCGCGGTCTCTGCACCGGACTTGAACTTGGCGTAGGCCTGCTTGGACTGCTCGGCGCTATGCTCAGCAAAAACGCGGAACTGATCGGTGGTCTTGGCCGCGTCGAAAGTCGGGAATTCGATAGTCTCGGCGGTATGGGCACTGGCTTGATTCATAGCTCTGTCCTTCTGGAGATCTCTATCAACAGCATGATAGGCGCCGCAGATTGGTTGAACCGTATATAGGGAAGTTTTTGCTGCGTTGCAATAATATTGTTGCATTGCAGCAAACTCAATTTCGTGACGTTAACCAAGCTGCCAGAATTGAAGGGGCAGAAGGGGTGAATACATGGACGCAAGGCCTCTGTGGCTTTATTAACAATCGGTTAAATCGTTGGGCCGTGTCCCGCGCAGTTCAGGTTTGTAATGGCGTCAGCTGCAGTCTCGTTTATCGACATCGCCGTCCTGGAGGATGTACGGACGCGGTTCGCCGCGGGCGATGCGCTGGCGATTCTCAGCACCGATTTGAGCGAAGTCATTTGGGCGAACGGTGCCGGAGCCGCCCTGTTGGGCTATCCCGACATCGAGACGGTGATGGGCGCCGCGCCAAATCTGCCGCATGCTGCCCGCCGCCAGATCGAAGCCACTCCCGGCTTCCCACGGATCGGGCGCGATCGTCCCGTTGCCGTCAGGCTGGCCAGCGGCACCCGCAGCCGGATGGTTCCCTTTATCGCCAGCGAACTAACGCTCGTGGGCGGCCTTCAGGCAATTCTCCTGGCCGAGCCCGCAAAGGCGAGCACGGCATCGGACATCAGCGAGGCAGCTGCACGCGCCATTCAAGGCTTCAGCGAAGCTGGCTATTTTGCCGCCATGCTCGATGAGGCTGCCTACGTTGCCGCATCGTCACCCGGCTTCGAAAATCTCGGCATCTCTGCAGAAACACTGGGTGCGCTGGTCTCCGACGTTGCGAGCGAGAGCGACCGGCTCATCAAGCGTCTCATCCCTGCTCGTGCCGGACAGATCCCTGCGGGCTTGGCTCGGCTCACAGACGATCCGGCCATTCATCTTCTGATCACGGCCCACGATCCGGTTGAGGTCCTGGCAGAAGCGGAAACCGGACCAGAGCCGGATGATCTCCTGCCAATCCCATCCGACGCCGACCTGCCTGACCTCGTCAGCGAGGTAACGCTCGAACCGGTCGAGCCGCCTTCTGAGAATCACCAGGAGGGCGATGCTGATCATTGGTATTTTTCTGACGACAAGCGCTCGTCGGACGCCACGATGCCGGCGGACGTACTGGAAGTTGCCAACACCAACTCCAAGCCGGATCCGGTGCGCTTTGTCTGGCGCACCGACGCGAGCGACGCGTTCAGCTCGATCTCTGACGAATTTGTTCAGGCCGTTGGTGTTGAAGCCGCCGACGTGATCGGCCGATCCTTCAGGGATGTAGCCGAAACGCTCAAGCTTGATCCGTCAGGCGAGATTGCGGCGCTGCTTGAAAGGCGTGATACTTGGTCCGGTCGCACCGTTCTGTGGCCAATTGCCGGCAGCAACCGGTCGGCCCCGGTCGATCTTGCGGCATTGCCGGTCTACAATCGCGATCGCGTCTTCGAAGGCTTCCGTGGCTTCGGTGTCATCCGGATTGGTGATTCTGTCATAGACCCGGATGCACGCGGCCTGCGCCTTCGCGCTCCTGCTCCGCTTCCTGAAGCACCAGACGCCGAAATTCCCACGGTCGATGTGGAAGCTCTGGAAGGCGACGACATCAAAGGTGAGATCGAGCCAGATCTTGAGACGCCAAAGGACGACAAGGTCATCAGGCTTGCGGAGCATCGACCGCAGCAGCGGCAGGAGCGCCATCTGTCGCCCTCGGATCGCTCCGCCTTCGAGGAGATACGCGCGCGCCTGCAGCGAGACTTCTTGGCTGCCCAGGAAGAAAAGGCAGCAAGAGAGGCGCAGGAGACGCGCGACAGCGACCTTGATGCCGTAAACCTCGACAGCACGGATCAAGGCGAGGCCGTACCGGCCGACCAAGATGAGGCGGCTATCGACCAGCCGGTGGAAGCGGTTGCCGAAGAGGCTTCAGCGCCTGTTGCAGAAACGCAGACCAATGAGGAGCAGTCCGCACCCCAGACTAAGCGACCGGATGTTCACTCTGCGCAGGGGCCAGGCATCGCCCCGCGGGACGTGGATTATCTCCCCTCTGCCTTTGCGACCGGCGGACGGCCCAGCGTCGAGCCAGACCTTATTGCGCACCTGCCGATTCCGCTTCTGGTTCACGCTGGCGATGAGCTCTACTTTGCCAATCAGGAATTCCTGGAACTGACCGGCTATGCCAGTCTCGACCAGATCCGCCGTGAAGGTGGCCTCGACCGTCTGTTCGTCGACTGCGACGATGAGGCTCGCGAGAGTGGTCGGGTCGTCGTACGGACACTTGGCGGCGAGGAAATTGCGGTTGAAGCGCATCTCCAGTCCGTGCGCTGGGAAGGTCATTCGGCGTTGCTTCTGTCGCTTCGGCGCAAGGAGCAGGAAAAGCCTCATCAACCGGCGCCGCAAGAGCCGATCATTTCCGAGCGTACACAAGAAGATACCGATCGCCAGATCGAGATGATGCGCACCATTCTCGATACGGCAACCGACGGCGTCATTCTGATCAACCCGGACACGACCATTCGCAGCATCAGCCGTCCCGCAGAAGCATTGTTCGGTTTCGACAGCGTGGCCGTTGAAGGAAAGCCCTTCCACACGCTGTTTGCGATCGAAAGCCGCAAATCCGCGCAGGATTACCTTGCCGGCCTGTCCGGCAATGGCGTGGCGAGCATCTTGAATGACGGACGTGAAGTCATCGGGCGTGAGGCGCAGGGACGCTTCATCCCGCTGTTCATGACCATCGGCAAGTTGCCCGAAGACAGCGGCTTCTGTGCTGTGCTGCGGGACATCACACAGTGGAAGCGTGCGGAGGAGCAGCTTACTCAGGCCCGTGCCCAGGCGGAGCGCGCTTCATCACAAAAGACCGAGTTCCTGGCACGTGTGAGCCACGAGATCCGCACCCCGCTCAATGCCATCATCGGCTTTTCCGAGTTGATGATGGACGAGAAGTTCGGGCCGATTGGCTCGGATCGTTACCGCGATTATCTGCGCGACATCAACCGCTCCGGCAACCACGTCCTCGATCTCGTCAATGACCTGCTCGACATCTCCAAGATCGAGGCAGGCGAGCAGGAGATGAATTACGAGGCTGTGTCGCTCAATGACTCGCTGGCTGAAACCGTTGCAATGATGCAGCCGCAGGCGAACCGGGAACGAGTCATCATCCGCTCCTCGCTCGCCTCGAACCTGCCGGAAGTGGTCGCAGACCTTCGCAGCGTGCGCCAGATCGCTCTCAATCTGTTGTCCAATGCGATCCGCTACACGCAAGCTGGCGGGCAGGTTATCGTCTCCACCTCATATGAAACGTCAGGCGACGTGGCGATGCGGGTACGGGACACCGGCATTGGAATGTCCGTCGCCGAGATCGATCAGGCTCTGAAACCGTTCAAGCAGATCAGTGCCCTCAAGCGCGGACGCCATGATGGTACGGGGCTTGGTTTGCCACTGACGAAGGCAATGGTTGAGGCAAACCGTGCCCGCTTCACCATTACCTCCACCCCGGCCGAAGGCACGATGGTGGAGGTGGTGTTTCCCTCGACGCGGGTTCTTGCCGAATAGTTGCGCTACTTGTTGCCTTCGTGGCGCAGGATCAGCCCGACAAACAAGCTTGAGAACAACACAATCATCAAGGCGTGCGGCGCTGCTTCCGCCATCATCCCTTCCGACGTGCGGCTGAAAACGGTCGTTGCCAGCGTGCTGTAGCCGATAGGCGCGAGCAGGAAGGTAATCGGCAATTCCTTGACGATCATGATGAACACCAGCAGCGACCCCGACAGCATCGAGGTCCGCAGCAATGGCAGCGTCGTCAACATGAACGATGCAAAATGGCCATGCCCAAGCGATCGCGAAACCTCCTCATAGCGCGGCCCGATCTGCAGGAGCCTGCTCCGCACAGGACCTACAGCAAGAGCGAGGAACGTCATTACATAGGCAAAGATCAGCAACGTGGCGGTCTGATATAGCCATGGCGCAGCGCGCAGAGCAAAGAACGCCATTGAAAGTGCGAAGGCCAGAGGCGGCACGGCGTAGCCGAGATAAACCAGCCGATCGAGCGCCGACGAAGCGCGCGACGGGTAGCGGACCGTGAGGTAAACGACCGGCACGGCGAGGACGATCGCCGCTACAGCTGCCGGAACTGCGACCAGCGTCGTGCGATAGAATGCGGTCAGAACTTCCCTCGGATCAACGAGCGGGCCAGCACGCCAGATCCAGTAACTCAGCACCATCAATGGCAAGCCGATCGACGCCACGTACACGCAGGTGAGGAACAACCAAACCAGCGGCCGTGCGCGCCCGAGCGAAACCGGTGCAGCCGGGCGCGCTGTCCCCTTCCCCGTGCGCACATAGCGCCGCCCGCGCAGGCGCGCCTCGATCATGATGAAGGAGAGTGTAACTGCCATCAGCATCAGCGACAGCCAAGCAGCGTAGACCCGGTCAAACGCACCGGAATACTGAGTGTAAATCGCGTAGCTGAAGACCTCATAGCGCATCAGCGCGATGACCCCGAAATCACCCAGCACATAGAGGCCGATGACCAGCCATCCCGAAAGCAGAGCCGGAACGAGATGGGGAACCACAACCGCAAAGAACGTCTGCCACGGCGTCCTGCCAAGGCTGCGAGCCGATTCCTCCAGACTTGGATCAAGACCGAGCAGCGAGGCCCGCAGGTTCAGGAAGAGGTAAGGAAATGTATAAAGCGAGAGGGCAAGGACGGAGCCTGACCAACCTTCCGGACGCGGCAGGCGGATACCGAAGAAGTGGGTCGCGAAACCGTAATAGCCGGACATCCCGATGAGGGCGTAGGCCATCACGTATCCGGGTACAGCCAGAGGCAAGACGCCCATGATGCTGTGGAATTTCTTGAAGCGAAGATCGCTGCGAACCACCAGCCAGGCAAGCGGCAGCGCGATCAAGGTCGTCATGATGAGAACGCCCGCCGTCAGCGCCAGCGTATTGCGCAACAGCAGGAAGTTGCGTTCGCGAAAGACGATCTCCGAAAGAGACGCTGAATCCCCTTCCAGCGCACGAGCCAGAAGGTACACGAACGGCAACAGCATTCCAGCCGCCACAATGGCGGCCGGAAGCAGCAAAAGAAGATGCGGGCGCCGCTGTCGCGACGCCCGCCAGGATGCAATTATGGTTGTCAGAGTAGGCCTACTTCACGCAACAAAGCCAGCGTTCCTTCAAGATCGCTGATCTGGTCGATGTCGATCCGCGGGCTGATGTCCTGAATCGTCGCGAAAGATTCCAGCGTGGTGTTGACGATTAGGCCCGGAATTACCGGGTACTCGTTGCCCTGAAGGGTGATGTACTGCTGCGCGGCAGGCGACAGAAGGTAATCGAGGAATTTCCGAGCGGTTTCCTGATTGTCGCTTGCGCTGACGATACCTGCGCCCGCAACGTTCAGCAGATTGCCAACATCTCCGGAAGCGAAGTGCGTCATTGCGACCGGATAATCCTTATCTGTCACCAGATAACGGCCGAGATAATAGTTGTTGACGAGGCCGAAATCGATCTCGCCATTGGCAATACCTTCGATCTGCGAACCGTTGTTCTTGTAGACCTTGGTGTCGTTGGCGATCATGCCTTCAAGCCAGGCTTTGGTCGCCTCGTCACCATGAGCAACGCGATAGGCGGTCACGAATGCTTGGAACGAGCCGTTCGTTGGCGCCCAAGCGACCTTGCCGCGATACTTCTCGTCAGTCAGGTCATTGATGGACGCCGGAAGATCGTCTTCCTTTACGCGCTCCTTCGAGTAGACGAGGACACGCGAGCGACCGCTGGTCGGCACCCACTTGTTGTTCACATTGCGGAACGCCTCGGCAATGCCTTCATTCATCTCGGCCGGAAGGTCCGCGAAAAGTTCCGAGATCGCGCCAAGCGCGCCGCCATCCTGAGCCCAGAACACGTCCGCTGGCGACTGATCACCTTCTTCCTGGAGCAGCGTCGCGAGCTCGGACGTGCCAGCGTAGCGGACATTCGCCTTGATTCCGGTGTCAGCCTCGAACTGCTTGATGATCGGACCGATCAATGCCTCACCACGACCCGAATAGATCGTGAGTTCCTCGGCCTGCGACGCAGCAGGAAAAGCGAGTGCAAGGGCAACGCAGCCCGCGAGAAGTTTCAGCGCTCTCATGTTCGTTCCAGTTCAAGGTTGGAAGAATAAAAACCATTGAGCATCCGCTGTCGGACAGCGTTCCTCCCAGACGGATGCCCACGCGGACCGTAACATTAGCTGAGCATCAGGTTCAAGTTTAATTCACAAGGATCCCGAGCTCGCGGAAGATCCGTCTGATAAAAAAAACGCCCCAGAAGGGGCGTATAGAAGTCAGAAAAGGCTGTCACACAAGGGCTTGAGCGACCCTACGCCGAGGCGGCTGAACAAAACTGTCCCTCAAGTTGAGTGCGACTATCGCGCCGTGGGCGTTAACAAAACCTTGCCCGAGCAGCGCAACATTTACCAATCGATATCCTCCCTGAAATCTAGGTAAATTTGGCAGCAACGGCTTGTTTACCATCAGGACTGCAGCTCAGGAATGTCTCTATACAGTTCAAGCGCCTGGGGATTGGCCAGCGCTTCCTTGTTCTTGACCTCTCGCCCGTGCACCACGTCGCGCACTACGAGCTCGGTGATCTTGCCCGATTTTGTGCGGGGTATGTCGCTGACGGCAACAATCTTGGCCGGCACGTGACGGGGGCTGGCGCCAGTGCGGATACGGGTCCTGATCTTCTGCTCCAGCTGAGGGTTGAGTGCTACACCTTCGGCGACGCGCACGAACAGAACGACACGAACATCGCCTTCCCATTCCTGCCCGATGCAGATCGCCTCAAGAATTTCGTCCAGTTGCTCAACCTGATTATAAATTTCGGCGGTGCCAATGCGCACGCCACCTGGGTTCAGCGTCGCGTCCGAGCGGCCATGGATGATGAGGCCGTCATGCTCGGTCCATTCTGCGAAGTCCCCGTGGCACCAGACATTGTCGAAGCGCTCGAAATATGCCGAGCGGTATTTGGCGCCGTCAGCATCCTTCCAGAACATGATCGGCATGGACGGAAAGGCCTTGGTGCAGACCAGCTCGCCCTTTTCCTGGCGGATCGAGCGGCCTTCATCATCCCAGACGTCGACCGCCATGCCCAGGCCCGCCCCCTGAATCTCACCCATCCAGACCGGCAGCGTCGGAACTCCGAGCACGAAGCACGACACGATGTCGGTGCCTCCCGAAATGGAAGCGAGGTGCACATCTGCTTTGATGCCTTCGTAGACGAAGCGGAAGCACTCTGGCGCAAGCGGCGAACCGGTTGACGATATGACCCGCACCGAGCTGAGGTCATGAGTCTCGATCGGTCGCAGCCCGGCCTTGCGCACGCTGTCGATGAATTTCGCCGACGTTCCGAAATAGCTCATCTTCCAGTCGCGGGCGTAGTCGAAGATGACGTTTCCATCCGGATGGAATGGCGACCCGTCATAAAGAAGCAGGGTTGCGCCTGACGCGAGACCGGTAACGAGCCAATTCCACATCATCCAGCCACAAGTGGTGAAGTAGAAGAAGCGGTCACCGTCCTTGATGCCGGCATGAAGGCGATGTTCCTTGACGTGCTGCAGAAGCACGCCGCCCGCCGAATGCACGATGCACTTTGGAACGCCGGTCGTCCCAGATGAGAACAGGATGTAGAGCGGATGATCGAAAGGCAGGCGCGTGAAGTTCAGCTCCACGGGCTGATACCCCTCAAGTGCTGCAGCGAGCGGCGTTGCCTTCTCGATCTCAGCCGAAACTTCTTGCGCATCTCCCAGATAATCGACGATCAACGCTGCTCGGACCGAAGGCATCTGATCGAGAACAGCGGCGATCTTTGCCCCTACCTCAATGCGCTTTCCAGCGTACCAGTAGCCATCGGGCGCGATGAACAAGACGGGCTCTATCTGGCCGAAACGATCCAGAACGCCCTGCTCGCCAAAGTCCGGAGAGCAGGAGGACCATATGGCGCCGATCGACGCAGCTGCCAGCATTCCGGCAACGGTCTCCGGCATGTTCGGCATCATGGCTGCGATCCGGTCTCCTGCCTGAACGCCGTGAGCGCGAAAGAGCTGCTGCATCCGTGATACTAAAGAGCGCAGCTCATCCCAGGAAAGGACGCGCTCTACCTTATCTTCCCCGCGAAAGACGATTGCCTCGCCGCTGCCGCTTTTTTGCAGAAGATTCTCAGCAAAGTTCAGCCGCGCATCCGGGAAGAAACGCGCGCCTGGCATCTTGTCTCCATCCAGAAGGACCCGCTCGCCCCTTTCACCAACGATCCCGCAGAAATCCCAGACCAGGGTCCAGAACGCTTCGCGATCGTTCACGGACCATTCATGGAGTGTGTTGTAGTCACCAATTTCTTTACCGGCGACGTTTTGTGCCAGCCCTGAGAATTCGGTTATCGGAGCATCAGCGATCCAGTCGGGTGATGGTTTCCAGAGTGGTGATGCTGGCGACATAGACGGCTCCTCCAAAATGCAATGTCGCGGCGAGTAAGCACACCGCCATCGATGTTCGCAAGCTTTAGGAATGCAATTGGCCGTAAGTGTCTCGATCACGCGAAGCCGCTGGCGGCTGAAATTCCCTATAGGTGCGATTGAGACGTCGTATTACGCTCAGCCACCTTCAATGTGAGGTTGATCAGGCTTGTTGACGATCAGAAAGGGACTCATTGCGCTGGCAGCGCTCCTTCTGCTCGCCCTGCTTTTCGTGACGGTCTTGCCGTGGATTGCATCCACCAAGATCGTGCGCGATCGCATTGCTTATGAACTGAGCCTCTGGAGCGGGTACCGGGTGTCGCTCGGGGAAGCGCCCGAACTGAACGTTTGGCCGACATTCAGCGCGGCATTGCGGGATGTTTCGTTCCACGAATGGGCGAAGGAGTCTCCCGCCGTACTCGAAGCCGACCGTCTTGATGTCTCGCTATCGCCCCTGGCCGCGCTGCGCGGGCGCGTCGAGATGTCGTCGATCTCGATGTACCGCCCGTTGCTGCGCCTGAACCGCACCGATGTGGGGCTCGATCTGCCAGCCTCGCCTGGTGGCGGACGCATGATGCAGGCGATCAACACCGCCACGCGCCTCGTCCAGGAAAATCCCAAAACCCCGGATCTGAAGGCGCTTCCAAGTGACGCTTTCGGCAATGTCGAATTCGTTGATGGCAAGATCGTCATTGTCGAAGGCGACGAGACTGAAGGCTTCAGCAACCTGACCGGCAAAATTACGTGGCCAGCTTTGAACCGTACTTTGCGGATAAACGCCAACGGCGTCTGGCGCGGCGAGGCGGTACAATTGGAAGCGAGCGCCGAAAATCCGCTCATCCTGATGGGCGGCGGAAACGCAACCGTCATGGGCTCGCTCAAATCCCCGCTTTCCGAGGCCTCATTCAACGGCACCGCCAACTTTTCGGGCGAACGGTTCTTCGATGGCGAGGCGAACATGGCAACCCCGGCCCTCCGGCGCATGCTGGAATGGCTGCGCGTTCCGGTCACGCCGGGCTCGACCATTGGCCCGGTCTCGGTATCCAGCCGGATACAGGGCAGCGGCAAACGTCTTCGTCTCGACAATGCCTCGCTTAAATTGGGAAGCAACAACGGCACTGGCGGCATCGACATCGCCTTCGTCGATGAGTTTCCCGCGATCTCCGGAACCCTTGCGTTCGACACGCTGGACTTGCGCACCTATCTGGCCGGTTTCACCTCAATCGCATCTGGCTCCGGCAGCCTCTATGCTCCACTCGACACCGGCATTGCCAACCAGATCTCGCTGGACCTTCGCCTTTCGGCAACGACAGCCACCCTCGGACATGTAACGCTTTCCGAAATTGCAGCTTCAACGCAGGTGAAGGGACCACTCATGGTCCTTGATCTGTCGCACGCGGATGGCTTTGGGGGCGAGCTGCAAGCAGGTCTGCGCATCGACACCATCGATGATCGCAAGGCGGTCGAGATCCGTCTCATTGCGACGGAGGTCGAAGCGCTGGCGCTTGCAAAGGCGGCAGGTGCGGAACGCCTGCTTCCGCAGGGACGCGCCAACATTTCTGTCATGCTCAAGGGCTCGGGCAACAACTGGAACGACGTTCTCGGGTCTGCAGAAGGGTCTGTCGCAGCCACAATCGGTCCAGGATCGCTGGGCGGTCTCGATTTGGCGAAGTTTCGCGAACGCTGGGGCGGTGGCGGCTTTTTTGCGCTGTCCGAAGTTGCAGGAGGCCCCATCGCGCTCAGCGGCGGTACGTTTAACGCCAAGGTGACGGGCGGCGTCGCGCGTATCGAAAAGGCTGACCTCCTTCTGGAAGATCAGCGCATCTTTTCCTTTTCCGGCATCATACCCTATTTCGGCCGCGCGCTCGCGGTGTCAGGCCACCTCGTCCCCGTCCTGCCGGGCGGCACCCGCGGGCTTGCAGAATATCCTTTCTTCATCGGCGGGGCTTGGGATACGCCATATGTGGCACCTGTTGTCCCCTCTTTCGAAAACCAGATTACCTATCCGCGCTGAGCAACTTGCTCATCGCGCTGGCGCTGGATGTCGCGTCGTTTGTTGACGATCGCAGCGGCTAACACCCCGACGGTGACAACAGCGATCAAAAGCGTGCAAACCGCGTTGATCTCCGGCGTCACACCAAGTCGCACCTGGCTGTAAATGCGCATCGGCAAAGTGGTTGCCCCCGGCCCCGAGGCGAAGCTCGCTATCACAAGGTCATCCAGCGACAGGGTGAACGCCAGCATCCACCCGGATACCACAGCCGGCATGATGACCGGGAGCGTTACGTGGATGAAGGTCCTGAACGGTGTCGCCCCAAGGTCCATCGCAGCTTCTTCCAGCGACCTGTCAAAGCTGATCAGGCGTGATTGGACGACAACGGCAACGAAGCACATCGAAAAGGTGATGTGGGCAAGCACAATTGTGAGAAAGCCACGATCGAGCCCTATCGCCACGAAAAGCAGAAGTAGAGAAAGGCCGGTAATCACCTCGGGCATCACCAAGGGCGCAAACACCATGCCGGAGAAAAGGAACCGCCCCCGAAAGCGCGTATAGCGCGTCAGAGCCAAGGCTGCCAACGTTCCAAGCACCGTCGCGACTGTCGCCGACACGAATGCGACGCGCGCGGTCACCCATGCCGCGTCAAGCAAAAGGCGGTTTGAGAACAGCGATGAATACCATCGCGTCGAAAACCCACCCCACACCGTGACCAGGCGCGACTCGTTGAACGAGTAGATGACCAGCAGGACAATCGGCAGGTACAGAAACGAGAAGCCCAGAACGAGCGCGACGATATTGAAGCGGCTGAGTTGGCCCTGCATCTCAGCGCTCCTGTTCCTGAGCCCGCGCCTGTGCGCGCTGGAAGAACATCATCGGCACCACCAGGATCAAAAGCAATATAACCGCCACCGCCGAGGCGACCGGCCAGTCCCGGTTGCCGAAGAACTCTGTCCAGAGCGTCTTGCCGATCATCAGTGTGGTCGAACCGCCGAGGAGATCTGGAATGACAAATTCGCCAACCGCCGGAATGAAGACAAGAAGGCAGCCGGCAACCACACCCGGCAGCGACAGCGGGAAGGTTATTTTCCAGAATGCTGCAATGGGCGGCGATCCAAGATCCTGCGCTGCCTCTATGAGGGAATAATCCAGCTTTTCCAGCGTCGCATAAAGCGGCAGGACCATGAAAGGCAGATAGGAATAGACGATGCCGATATAGATTGCCGTGTTGGTGTTCATGATCTGCAGCGGCGTGTCTATAATGCCAACCCAAAGCAGGAACTGGTTCAAAAGCCCTTCCGGCTTCAGGATACCGATCCACGCGTAAACGCGGATCAGGAAGCTGGTCCAGAACGGAAGGATCACCAGCATGAGCAAGCCCATGCGCATCGAGCTTGGAGCGCGCGACATCGCATAGGCCATCGGATAACCGACAAGCAGCGCGAAGAATGTGGAAATCCCGGCAATCGTGACGCTGGAGATATAGGCGTTGAAGTAGAGCGGATCGTCCACCAGCCACAGATAGTTCTCAAGCGAGAGCTGCTTCAGGTTTCCCCAAAACGCCGCCAAGCCATCCGCCCAGTCGAAAACCGGACGATATGGCGGCATCGCGATCGTCGTCTCCGACATCGAGATCTTGAAGACGATCGCGAAGGGCGCGAGGAATAATACCAGCAGCCACAGATACGGCACGATAATGACTAGCCGGCTCAGAATGGCCGACAAGATCGTGCCGCCATTGGTCTTCTGGCCGGCAGAAACGTTCCCGCCCCGTGTCGCAGCGCTCGCTTGGGACATAATCAGCCTCTCCAGCTAGCGCGTCAGGACGACGCCGGCATCCGGCGCAAACGAAATCCACGCACGATCCGACCATGTAAGTGGATCATCGCTGATCCGCGCGCTGTTCAGGGCACTGGCTTTGACAACTTGGCCGTCATCCAGCTTGATGTGATAGACCGTCATGTCGCCGAGATATGCAAGGTCCCAGACCTCGCCCTGCATCGCATTGAGGTGCCCTTCCGCAGGCGGCTTGGACGAGACCCGGATCTTTTCCGGACGGATCGCAAACGCGACCTCAGCACCTGGAGCAGCCTCGCCAGCATTTTCAACGGAGATTTGCGCGCCGCTGCCACCGCTGATGACAACGCTGTTGCCGGTGCGGCTGGCAACCTTTCCTTCAAGCAGATTCACACTGCCGACGAAGTCGGCAACGAAACGGGAAGCCGGCGCTTCGTAGATCTCTGCAGGCGTTGCAACCTGCATTACCTGCCCCTTGTCCATGATGGCGATCCGGTCCGCCATCGTCATGGCCTCCTCCTGGTCGTGGGTCACCACCACGAAGGTCAGCCCGAGATCCTGTTGCAGATCCATCAGTTCGAACTGGGTCGCCTCGCGCAGTTTCTTGTCGAGAGCTCCCAGGGGCTCATCAAGCAGAAGAACTTTTGGGCGCTTGGCAACAGACCGCGCGAGCGCCACGCGCTGACGCTGTCCGCCGGAAAGCTGATGCGGCTTGCGCTTGGCGAATTGTTCGAGCCGCGCGAGCTTGAGCATCTCCGCCACGCGCTCCGCGATCGCAGCCTTCGGCATGCCGTCCTGCTTGAGCCCAAATGCGATATTGGCCTCGACCGTCATATGCGGGAACAACGCATAGGACTGGAACATCATGTTGACGGGCCGCTTGTAGGGCGGGATCCCCGACAGGTCCTGACCGTCGAGCAGGATGCGGCCCGACGTTGGCGTCTCAAAGCCGGCCAGCATGCGCAAAAGTGTGGACTTGCCACAGCCCGATGCACCCAGCAGCGCAAAGAACTCGCGCTCGTATATGTCAAGGGACAGGTTGTTGACGGCCGTGAAGTCAGCGAAACGCTTGGTCACGTTCTGGAAGGAAATGTAGGGCCGTGCCTGCGGGTCGTTCCAGGGGGCAAAGCTTCTGCGAATGCTGCCGAGCGATTTCATTACCAAGAATCCCCGTCCCGATCACTAAACTAGCAGGGACACGACGCCGGGATGGTTCCCGGCGTCGCAATTGATGTCATTACTGCCCGGTGACGACCTTGGTCCACATGCGGGTGACAACGCGCTGAGTGCGGGTGTCGTATGGAAGGTGCGTGAACATCTGGCTCAGCGCTTCCTCATTCGGATAGATCGCAGGATCGCTGGTGATTTCCTCATCCACAAATTCCTGCGACGCAAGGTTGCCGTTCGCGTAGTAGACATAGTTGGTGGAGCGAGCGATCACTTCAGGCTCCATCAGATAGTTGAGGAATGCGTGTGCTTCCTCGACATGCGGCGCGTCAGCCGGGATCGCCAGCTGGTCAAACCACATCTGGGTGCCTTCCTTTGGCGCAACATAGGCCACGGTCACACCCTGATCAGCTTCGGCTGCGCGATCTCGCGACTGCAGAACGTCGCCCGACCAGCCCACTGACAGACAAATATCGCCGTTTGCCAGCGCGTTGATGTACTCCGAGGAGTGGAACTTGCGGACGTAAGGACGGATCGCCAGGAACATTTCCTCAACCTTGGCGAAATCCTCAGCCTCATGGCTGTTGGGATCAAGGCCCAGATACTGCAGGGCGATCGGCACCATGTCGCTCGGAGAATCGAGGACGTGAATGCCACAATCGGCAAATTTGGCAGCGTTTTCAGGCTTGAACAGGATATCCCAGGAGTCGATCTTCTCGGTGCCCATGATCTCCACCATTTTCTGGACATTGTAGCCCAGACCGACCGTGCCCCACATGTAGTTGATGGAATACTCGCCACCCGGATCGTACATGTCGGTACGTTGCGTGATGGCATCCCACATATTCTTTATGTTGGGCAGCTTGTCCTTCTGCAGCTTCTGGAACACGCCAGCTTCGATCTGGCGTGCAAGGAACGAACCTGTCGGTGCGACAACGTCATAGCCTGAGCCGCCCGACAATAGCTTCGTTTCGAGAAGCTCGTTGGAATCGAACACGTCATAAATGACGCGGATTCCGGTTTCCTTGGTGAAGTCACTGATGATGGACTCGTCGATATAGTCTGACCAGTTGTAGACGTTGACGACGCGATCCTGTGCCTGAGCGCCGACTGCGAAGGCAGCAGCGGCAAGTCCGACCGACGAAAGCAAAATTGCCTTGCGGATCATTGTGTTCTCCTCTGAAACCCGTTTTTGCCCCGGTCAGACACCGCGCCCTCCCGCTGCATTTTGTTGAAAGCCTATTGACGTTTTTGAACTGCGACAAGCAGTAAAAGCACCAATCAAGCCTAAAGGTAGGTGGTTCTTTCAAGCGGCGTGATTTCAGCCCAAAATGCCATGATTTCCGCGCGCTTCAGGTCCTTGTAGACCTTTGACAGAAGCGGCCCGAGAGCGCGGTCAGCAAAGCGTCCCTTTTCCATGAGCTGGAGCGCCTCGTCCATGTCATCCGGCAGATAAAGCCCTTCATCAGCGTAAGCATTACCTTCAATGGGCGGAGGCGGCACGTCCTTGTTCTCGATGCCCTCGATCATCCCCTGAATGATCGCGCTCATGACGAGGTACGGATTGGCGTCAGCTCCTGCAATACGGTGCTCAACCCGTCGGTTCGCGTCGTTCGACACGGGGATGCGCAGCGCGACCGATCGATTGTTCTCCGCCCATACGGCACGGGTCGGGGCATATGATCCCGGCGTGATGCGGCGGAACCCGTTCCAGGTATTGATGAAGAGAAGCAGAGATTCAGGCATGGTGCGAAGCAACCCAGCAACCGCCGACTCCAGAACCGGACGACCTTCGCTGCCTCCGAATATATTGCGGCCATCTGCGTCGAGCACCGAAGCATGCACGTGCATGCCATTGCCGGCATATTCGAGAAACGGCTTTGCCATGAACGTCGCCGTCATACCGTGCGCGCGAGCGCAGCCCATCACGATGCGGCGCAGCAGGATGACATCGTCGGCTGCCTTGAGCGGGTCAGCGCGATGCTTGAGATTGACCTCGAACTGGCCCGGCGCAGCCTCTTTGATGATCGTGTCGATCGGCAGCTTTTGCGCATGTGCCGCATCCCGGATCATGTCGAAAAGGTCGGCGTGCTCTGCAAGATCATCGAGACCATACATCCGCAGGCGGTCCGGCCCTGCCATGGCGCCCACCGGCGCTGGCATGCCATCGTCCCAGTCGGTCTCGGGGTCGAGCAGGTAGAATTCAAGTTCAAACGCAACGACCGGGAAGAAGCCCTTCGCCTGGATTTCGGCGACCTTCTTCTTCAGGACCTGCCGGGGATCGGCCAAAAACGGCTCACCTTCCGGCGTGAAGGTTTGAAGCAGAACCTGAGCCGTCTTTCGTTTCGCCCAGGGAACGATTGCGAGTGTCCCGCGAGTGGCTCGGCAGTAGCCGTCCTTGTCGCCGGATTCGATGTGGAGACCAGTTTCGGAAACCTCGCGGCCCCAGACATCGAGGCCGTGCAGCGACAGCGGAAAATTGACCCCTTCCCGGAACGCTTTTTTCAGCGCATCAGCCGGGGCCCATTTCCCCCGCATGACGCCGTTTGGATCGACGAGCAGAAATTCGACCGCCTCAAGGTCGGGATGCTCCTCCATAAACGCGCGGTACTCGTGGTCATGCTCGGACACTGCGTTACCGCTTCCACCCGACTCGGCCCCATTATTAGTTGGATCTAAACCTAAAGTTCCACTCTCTACTTCAGCTATTTGCAGGCTTCCGGTCTCCAGAACGCCCGATAGTGTTTCTCGCAAGGTAGACCTGTTTTGTTGTTACTGATTATTACAAGGTGCCCGGCGCCCGTAGGACTGTCAACGGGGGCGACTTCACCCAATCTCCTAGCGAAGTGCGCCAATGCCGGAGGTGCCCGGCCGCTGAGGGCGTGACAGACGAGAAAGCTGCATGCCGATATGCGACAGCAACGCGGCGAACACGATCGCGCCGCCGATGAGCGTGCTGGTGGACGGCACCTCAGCATGGACGAGCCAGACCCAGACGGGCCCCAGCAACGTCTCGAAGGTTGCCAACAGCGCGGCATAAGAAGCCGCGATCATCCGCGCGCCGGTGGCGAAGAACGCCAGCCCCAGCCCGAGATTGACAGCTCCAAAAGCAAACAGAAAGCCCATATCGGTCACAGAGACCTGGACAGAAGAAGCCTGCGTTGCAGCGAACCCCGCCGCCATCAGGGTCCCAAGGCACATGGCCGGTGTCATCCGGACATGGGAAAAACGCCGGGTCGTAACCGTGACGATCGAGAACATGATGACGATCAGCACCGCCAGCAAATTGCCGATGAGTGAGCTACTGGAACCCAGCGAGTCCGAGACCATGACGCCAACCCCGAAGATGACGGCGAAAATCGCGATCCAGGTGAAACGGGGAATCCGCTCCGCGAGCAGCACGAAGGAGAGAAGCGCCGCGACCAACGGTGTGCCGGCCTGTATCAGCAGGATATTCGCAACGGTCGTGTAACCAAGCGCAACGACAAAGGCAGAGGTGCACACCGTAAGGCACGCAGCCACCACGATCCCGGCAATGCCCATGCTGCGGAACATGGCGAGTGTGCCTCGAAGGCCATCACGGACAAGCATGAAGATGACGAGGATAGCCGCCGCCCAGACCGACCGCCAGAAGATGACCGCCCAAGGGTCATCTATCTCGATGAAACGCGCGAACATTCCACCCAGGCTCCAGCAAACAGCCGCGGCGAAGACCAGAACAAATCCAAGCCGCTCATCAGGTGCGGCGGCAGGGGAACTCACGCTGACTGCACTGGCCACCACGATCTCCCGAAAGCTCTGCTCAAGAAGATCGCTATCCAGTTTCCGCGCTCGCCGCGTGGTCCAGTTTGAGCCGCTGATTAGCTCACCTTTGACCCACTTCAATCGGCCCGCCGGGACGTCCCGGCCTAGACTTCGATCTGCTCTGCCAGCTTCTGGAGGATTGGCTGGAGACGATCCGGCATGATCGGCTTTTGAAGCACGATGTCGATGATACTGTCTGCACCGGGGATGGAAAGCTTGCCACTTGCGTGCGATAGCAGGATGACGAAGGGCAACCTTTCTGCCCGGGCATTGCGGCGCTCGGCCAACGGCTCGATCAGACGCGCCCACTCCGCATCATCCGGACTGTGATCGACAATGATCATGGCCGGCTCTTTGGCCTTCAGAATATCAACGTCGGTACCCGGTGCTTCTGCCAGCGCTTTCAGTCCCGCCCGCTCGGCAATCTTTGAAATGACGATCTGATTGATGCGTGAGGGACCGACAACCATCACCAGCTTCGTATCTGGCGTCAGAAATTGCGGCTCCAGCCGGTCGGAGCTGGCAGGCTTGCCATTCAGCATTGCAGATCTCTCCCCCGGAAGCCCCCCGCGAGTTGCCACCTCGCACGAACTTGCTGTGTCTCTTGCAATCCAAGATGAGAGTCAATAGTCGAGCCGGACTACCTGTCCGGATACTGCATCTAAAAAAGAAGAAGACGACCTATTTCAAGGCCGTCTTCCTCTTGTTTACTTCTACCCTCAGGCAGCATCACGCGACTGGGTAACAATGACAGGGATCATCAGGTCACCCCAATTGCCATCTCCGCCATGATGCCGCGCCGAGCGAACCAGTTCGACGGAAACCCCCGCCTCGACAGCCCGCATCACAGACTGGTTCAAGCGATGCAAATCGTTCGCGAGCATCCTGATCGTGGCCTGCTGATCGTCGTTCATGGCAGAGGCTTGTTCTTCTGCCCTTTCCTTGACGCGTGTTTTGGGGGTCATGGTTCTCTCCTCGCTTTGGGGACTTGCTTGCTATTCCGCTGCCGGGCGGAACTGCTCCGTTTCAGTGGATTCCTTCATGGCAGTCGTCGAAGACTGGCCGCCCGTGATTGCAAGCGACACGGCATCGAAATAGCCGGTGCCAACTTCGCGCTGATGCTTGGTCGCGGTGTAGCCGTTGGCTTCCGCCGCAAACTCGGCTTCCTGCAGTTCGGAATAGGCCGCCATCTGGCGGTCCTTGTAACCGCGTGCCAATTCGAACATGCCGTAATTGAGCTGGTGGAAGCCGGCGAGCGTGATGAACTGGAACTTGTAACCCATGGCTCCGAGTTCGCGCTGGAACTTGGCTATGGTGGCGTCGTCGAGGTTCTTCTTCCAGTTGAAGGAAGGCGAGCAATTGTAGGCGAGCTTCTTGCCCGGATGCACCTTGTGAACCGCCTCTGCGAACTTGCGCGCCTGCTCCAGATCCGGCTTGCCGGTTTCCATCCAGATGAGGTCGCAATAAGGCGCATAGGCGATGGCGCGGGCGATGCATGGCTCAATGCCATTCTTCACCTGATAGAAGCCTTCAACCGTGCGTCCGGCATCATAGTCAACAAACGGCTGGTCGCGCTCATCAATGTCCGAAGTCAGAAGCTTTGCGGCTTCCGCATCCGTACGGGCAACGATCAGTGTCGAGGTACCCATTATGTCAGCTGCCAGCCGGGCCGCATTGAGGTTGCGGATATGCGCCGCGGTCGGGATCAGAACCTTGCCGCCGAGGTGGCCGCACTTCTTTTCGGAAGCCAGCTGGTCCTCAAAGTGAACACCGGCAACCCCCGCCTCGATGAAAGCTTTCATGATTTCAAACGAGTTCAAAGGACCGCCGAAGCCGGCTTCGGCATCGGCAACGATCGGGGCGAACCAGGTCTCGACCGACAGGCCATTGCCTTCCGATGTCTCGATCTGATCTGCGCGCTGCAGTGTGCGGTTAATGCGCTTGGCAAGTTCCGGGGCGGCATTTGCCGGATAAAGCGACTGATCCGGATACATGGCGGAGGCCGTGTTGGCATCGGCTGCAACCTGCCAGCCGGACAGGTAGATTGCCTTCAGACCAGCGCGTACCATCTGCATCGCCTGGTTACCTGAAAGTGCGCCCAGCGCGTTGACGAAGTCCTCTTCGTGGATGAGCTTCCACAAACGGTTCGCACCGTTTTCGGCCAATGTGTACTTGATCTGGACCGATCCACGCAGCCGCTCAACATCAGCGACCGAATAGGGCCTCTCGATGCCGTCAAAACGACCGGCTGGAGCGCTCGGGATCAAGTTGTAAAAATCAGTCATGATGAAATTACTCCGTCGGTGGCATGTGTTTCCAGTACCTGCGCTAGGCGCCGTCTCTCGTGACTTGATTTACATTGCACTGCGAAGAGAGCCGAGAACTATGCGGATAATCGCCACCAAAATCGGGTGAATTTGTACTGGCGTTAACAAGAAACGGGTGTAAAGTTGTAAAGAATGTAAAGGGGGAACATCTGTAAATGCTCATACAAACGGGGCGTCATGGCTGAGCAAAAGATCTTCGCTGGCCCACGCATCCGCCGCGTGCGGAACGCGCTCGGCCTCACCCAGACCGCCATGGCGCAGGGCCTTGGCATCTCGGCTTCGTACCTGAACCTGATTGAGCGCAATCAGCGCCCCTTGACCGTTCAGCTTCTTCTTAAGCTATCCTCGGTCTACGACGTTGAGCCCGACGAATTGCAGGCCGAGGCTGGCGGTACCGTTTCCGCGATGCGCGAAGTCTTCGCCGACCCGCTTTTGGTCAGCGAACTACCGGGCGATCAGGAGCTCATCGACCTCATCGAAACCGCGCCCAACGCATCTGCGGCGATGATCAAACTCTTCCGCGCATACAAGGAGCAGGCAGAGCGCCTTACGGACCTGTCGGAAATGCTCGCGCGTGAAGGTCGGGCGACCTCGCTTATATCCGCCCGGCTCCCAATGGATGAAGTCAGAGAAACGTTAGAGCGCCGGCCAAACTATTTTCAATTCATTGAGGATGAAGCGGACGCGTTCATTCAATTGCTCCAGCCCGGAGACGATCTGAGCGGGGCGCTGAAAGGCTGGCTGCGCAGGGAGCACGGGATCGTAGTTCGAACCTTGCCGGTCTCCACCATGCCGAACTGGCGACGGCGTTATGACCGCCACTCGCAGCGCCTGTTCATCTCCGAGCGCCTGTCACCATTCGACCAGTTGCGGGAGGTCGCGATGGAGGCCTGTCTCATCCGCATGCAGGTGGCGATCGCCGCCGAGCTGAAGGCACTGGACCTCGGAAGCGATGAAGCACGCCGCCTCGCGCGGTTTGAGTTGGCCCGCTACGCGGCTCACGCCTTGATGATGCCCTACCAGGCATTCCTCACCGCCGCCCAGCGCGCTCGATACGATATTGACGTATTGCGATCGCGGTTTGGCGTGTCCTTCGAGCAGGCCGCCAACCGTCTGACCACCCTTCAGCGACGCGGCGCCTCCGGCATCCCGTTCTTTATGCTTGAAGTGGACAATGCCGGCAATCGCTTTCGCCGCGCGGGAGCGCATGGATTTCCTCATGGACGGTTCGGCGGCGGTTGTCCAAAGCTGCCCGTCCATGCGGCTTTCGCACAACCTGGACAAATCCTTGTCGAGGCGGTGGAGATGCCCGATGGCGCGGCATTCCTCACCTTTGCGCGCACGCTGGAAGGGCCGCAGGGCGCGTATAATGAAAGACCGAGGCGCACTGCACTGCTGCTTGGCTGCGATCTCGAGCACAAGACCGAGATCGTTTATTCCTCCGCCTTGCCAGCCCTTTCAGCAGCGACGCCCGTCGGGCCTGCCTGCCGCCTGTGCGAACGCGTCGGTTGCCTCGCACGCGCCGAACCACCTGTGACACGACCCTTGGGCCTCGATGAAATGGTTACTGGTCTCAGCGCATTCGACTTTCAATAGCAAAGATTAGCCACCCCTTCCCTTTCCCAATACGTCATGGCTATAGTCGCTACATTCCAACTCTATTGGTGATTGATGTCGGTCCAGAAAAAGGAACTCCGCTCCTCTAACCGCGGCGCTCGCAATCGAATTCCCGCCTTCGTCGAAAATCAGCGAGGCGTTAAGAACTGGCAGGAAGCCTCCGCCTGGCTCGAATGGCGAGGCATTGAAGACATAGAGTGCATCACGCCCGATCAGGCAGGGGTCGCTCGCGGCAAGATGATGCCGTCGAAGAAATTCACCTCGAACACATCTCTTGCTCTCCCGTCAGCCGTTTTCATGACGACCATTTCGGGACGCTATCCAGAGGATGGCAACGGCTTCGTCTATCCTGAAGACGATGGCGATCTGAAGTTGATGCCCGACCTGACCACGCTATCCGTCGTGCCTTGGGAAACAGACCCGACCGCACAGGTAATCTGCGATCTCGTCAACCAGGATGGCCGCTTCGTCGAGTTCACGCCGCGCAACGTCCTGCGCCGCGTTGTGGAAGCTTATGCCCAGCGCGGGCTCAAGCCTGTCGTGGCACCCGAAATCGAGTTTTATCTGGTTCGCAAGAACCCTGACCCGGACTATCCGTTGGAGCCGCCAGTGGGTCGCAGCGGCCGGGCGATCGGCGGCGGACAGGGCTATTCGATCGCCGGCGTCAACGAATTCGACGAGTTGATCGACGACATTTACCACTTCTCCGAAGGTCAGGGTCTCGAGATTGACACCCTGATCCATGAGGAAGGCGCCGGTCAGCTCGAAATCAATTTGCGCCACGGCGATCCGATCGAGCTCGCCGATCAAGTATTCATGTTCAAGCGCACGATCCGCGAGGCCGCGCTGAAGCACGGAACCTACGCCACCTTTATGGCAAAGCCGATCCAGGGACAGCCGGGATCGGCAATGCACATCCACCAGTCGATCGTCGACATCAAGACCGGCCAGAACATCTTCACCGGGGAAGATGGTGAAGAGACCGAGGCGTTCCGCCACTTCCTGGGCGGCATGCAGCGCCATGTTCCGGGCGCCCTCATCATGCTTGCACCTTATGTTAACTCATACCGTCGCCTGACGCAGGCTGCTTCGGCACCAGTGAACACCAAGTGGGGCTATGACAACCGCACAGTTGCGTTCCGGGTGCCGCGCTCGGATCCGGCAGCTCGCCGTGTCGAAAACCGTATCCCGTCCTCCGATGCCAACCCGTACCTTGCTCTGGCTGCCTCTCTGGCCTGCGGCCTGATCGGAATGGTGCAAAAGGAGGAGTGCGAACAGCCGGTCCACACCGCCGCAAACGAAGATGCGATCGATCTTCCCCGTGGGCTTCTTGAGGCGGTTGAACTGTTCGAGCAGGACGACGCGCTACGGGAAATTCTCGGTGAGGCTTTCGTCACCACCTATGCGGCGGTCAAGAAGGCGGAATTCGAAACGTTCATGGAGGTCATCAGTCCCTGGGAACGAGAATATCTGCTGTTGAACGTGTGAGGCTTGCCGTCTCGCACAAAGGTTCACACACAACCGTTCTCCGGTACCTTCCATGTCTCATTCTTCAGTAGCATCAACCTACCTTTCGCCGATTTCTCCTGGCCTCTCCTGGTACGAAGACACGGTCGGCGAGCGTCCTGAATATCCACCGCTTGATGGCGATGTCTCGGCTGATGTCGTGATCATCGGCGGTGGCTTCACCGGACTTTCTGCTGCCGCACATCTGGCAGCTGCCGGAACCAGCGTCGTCCTCATAGAAGCGCACCGTTTTGGCGACGGCGCCTCGGGCCGCAATGGTGGTCAGATGGGGACCGGCCAACGCGAGTGGGTAGAAGAGACGGAAGCCTCGCTTGGCTTTACGAGGGCCAAGGCCCTCTTCGATCTGGCAGAAGAGGCAAAGGCGCACCTTCTCTCCTTCGCCAAGACCAATGGCATCGAGATCGACTTCATGCCGGGTCAGCTTTCGGTCGCGCACAAGCCCCGTTATGTCCGACACTATCAGGAGCACGTGGAGATCATGGCCTCGCGCTATGATTATCCGCACATCACCTTCATGGACCGGAAGGAGACGGAGCAGAGGCTTGGTTCGACGCACTATCATGGCGGAATACGGGACACGGGGACCGGGCACATTCACCCGCTCAAGCTGGTCGTCGGCACCGCCCGCGTAGCCGCCCAGGCAGGTGCTACGCTCCATGAAGGGACACGAGCGACCGGGATCTCGTCACAAGGCGGCAAGGTGCGAGTGACCACAGCCAAAGGCACGATCACCGCTTCCAAAGCTCTGATCGCCGTCAACGCCTACAACGACAAGCTCGAACCGATCACGTCATCGCACGTCATGCCAATCGGATCTTTCATCGGCGCTACTGTCCCGCTCGGAGACGATTGCCCGGTTCTGCCTGGCTACGAGTCGGTCGACGATTCCCGTTTTGTCGTCCGCTATTTCCGCCGCTCCAGGGACGGGCGGCTGCTGTTCGGGGGACGCGAGATCTACGCGCCGGGCGATCCCAAGGATTTGCACGGCCCGATCAGGCGGCAAATTGTTGAGGTCTATCCGCAACTGAAGGATGTCGAGCTGACCCACAGCTGGGGCGGCTATGTCGGCATCACAATGCCGCGAACCCCGTTCGTGCGCGAGGTCATGCCGAATGTCATCTCGGCTGGCGGCTATTCAGGCCACGGGGTGATGCTGTCGAATTTCGTCGGAAAGCTTTTCGCCGAGACAGTTCTCGGCAACCGGGAGCGGCTGAGACTATTTGAAGAGCTCAAGATCCCGCCATTCCCCGGCGGAACGAAGCTGCGTACACCACTCCTGTTCCTTGCCCTGAACTGGTACGCCATGCGCGACCGCTTCTGAGGCAAGACGCAAGATGGGCCGCGCAAAGCACGGCCCATCCCGCCATATCGCAAACTCAGATGCAGCGACCGCCATCCACCTCGAGCGCTACGCCCGTAATGAACGCGGCTTCATCGGAAGCCAGCCATAGGGCTGCATTGGCAATGTCGAGCGGGGTCGAAAGGCGACCGAGCGGGATAGACGCCTTGAACTTCTCGCGCAGCTCCGGCGTGTCCTCGCCCATGAACTGAGCCAGCATACCCGTCTCGCCCGCGACGGGGCACAGGCAATTGACGCGAACGTTCTTTGGCGCAAGCTCGACGGCCATCGATTTCGTCGCCGTGATCGCCCAGCCCTTTGACGCATTGTACCAGGTCAGGCCCGGGCGCGGGCGAAGACCGGCGGTCGAAGCCGTGGTAATGATCGATCCCCCACCCTGCTTTTCCATGATCGGCACCACCGCCAGAGTCGAATAGTAAATCGCCTTCATATTGACGGCGGCGATGAGGTCGAACGTGTCCTCGCTGACACCTAGCAGATCGCCATTGCGGTGGGTGTAGCCCGCATTGTTGACCATGATGTCGATGCGCCCGAAGGACTGGAGTGCCTTTTCGACCATCTGGTCGATCTCGGATTTCATCGACACATCCGTCTGGATCCAGACGGCGCTGTCACCGATCTCGCGCGCCACGCGCTCTGCGCCCTTCGCGTTGAGGTCCGCGACGACAATTTTGGCGCCTTCTTCCGCGTAGCGTCGTGCGATGCCTTCGCCGAATCCGGACGCTGCGCCCGTGACGATCGCAACCTTGTCTTTCAGACGTGCCATGTAAAACCTCTATCCGTGGTTGAAGACGACCGTCTTGGTCGCGCTCATATCGTAAAGTGCTTCGAACCCTTTTTCGCGTCCGAAGCCCGATTTCTTGAAGCCGCCAAACGGCAGTTCGATGCCGCCGCCAGCGCCATAGCCGTTGACGAAAACCTGTCCGGCTCGAACCCTTTTCGCCACCCGATGCTGGCGTGCGCCATCCTTCGTCCAGACCCCGGCAACGAGGCCGTAATCCGTGCCGTTGGCGAGACGTATGGCCTCCTCCTCTCCCTCAAACGCAAAGAGCGAGAGTACCGGGCCGAAAACTTCCTCCTGCGCGATCGTCGCGTCCGGATCGACGGAACCGAACAACACGGCAGGATGATAAAACCCGCCCGCAGGCGCGTCCGGGTGGACCGTACCTTCGGCGAGCACCTCAATCCCCGCCTCGCGTGCCGCCGCCACCATCCCGGCAACGCGGTCGCGCTGCCTGGCATTGATGAGCGGCCCGAGGTCGAGATCTGCCTCGTGAGGACCGGCCACCAGTTTCGAGAACCTGTCTGCAAGAGCTGAGGCAACTTGCTCGTAAACTGATCGCTCGATCAGGATGCGACTACCTGCGGAGCAGGTCTGCCCGGCATTTTGCGTGATCGCGTTGACCAGCACCGGCAGCGCTGTCTCGATATCTGCATCAGAGAAGACGATCTGCGCGGACTTGCCGCCCAGCTCCATCGTCACCCCGCGATTGTTGATCGCAGCAGCCTGCTGGATCGCGGTCCCGGTAAGGGTCGAACCGGTAAAGGTCACATAGTCGACCAGGGGATGAGACGACAGCGCTGCACCCGCATCTCGCCCATATCCGCAAACGACGTTGAAGACGCCTTCAGGGATGCCGGCCTCAAGAGCCAGCTGAGCGATGCGGATTGCTGTCAGCGAGGCGTCCTCTGCCGGCTTGACCACCAGCGTGTTGCCCATGGCAAGAGCCGCCCCCGCAACTCGTGCAAGGATCTGCATCGGGTAGTTCCACGGAATGATGCCTGCCACCACGCCATGAGGCTCTCGCAGCGTGAGGGCCGTATAACCATCAAGAAACGGGATCGTGTCACCGTGAATCTTGTCGCCCGCGCCGCCATAAAACTCGTAGTACCGCATCGTGGCAGTGACATCGCCCTTGCCCTGACGCACAGGCTTGCCGGTGTCGCGCGATTCAAGGGCTGCCAGTTCATCGCCATGCTTTTCGACAAGATGGAAGAGCTGTGTCAGGCAGCGGCCCCGCTCCACCGCTGGCATTTTGCTCCACGGGCCTTCATAAAAGGCTTTATGCGCAGCACGAACCGCCCGATCCACATCAGCAGTGGCGGAAGCCGGAATGGAAGAGAAGACCTTGCCGTCGGAGGGACAGATGACGTCGATGCGTTCCCCTGAAAGCGCGTCAACTGCAACGCCGTCGATTAGGTTCATGAACGCGACGCCCTCAGCGACCGTCCGTGACAGGATTGTACCCATTGCAATTCCTCCCATTCACCGGCCCATAACGGCTTGAAAGGCTGCCGACGATGGACCAGTTCCTACTCGTGACAAAACCAGCAGAGATTTCAGAGTCAAGTAATACAAGCGCGACAAGCGCTGCGATCATTTGACTCTGGCCTTGTTAAATCGATTAGATTATACCGCGAAGCAACGCCAAGCAGGACTTCCTACCCTCATGAGCAGCCAGATCATCCCCGTCGATCCATTCGATTTCGTCATTTTCGGCGGAACCGGTGACCTTGCCGAGCGCAAGCTGCTCCCGGCCTTGTATCAGCGCCAGATGGCAGGACAGTTCCAGGAGCTCACCCGGATCATCGGAGCCTCGCGCTCACCCCTGAGCGACCAAGCCTATCGCGATTTCGCCCGTGCCGCGATCACGTCCTTCGTGAAGAAGGAAGAGATCGACAACGACCAGCTCGAGCTCTTTCTGGCCCGCCTTTCGTACCGGCAAGTCAACGCGATGAGCGGCGAAGGCTTTGAGGGGCTCAAGGAAGCGCTGAGCGAGAGCAAGGCAGTTCGGGTCTTCTACCTTGCCGTTGCTCCCAATCTTTTCGGCGACATCGCGAAGAACCTTGCAGCGCACGACCTCAACAAGGGAGATGTGCGCATCGTCGTCGAGAAGCCGATCGGCCGCGATCAGGCGTCCGCACGGCAGCTGAACGACGCGATCGGGGAAGTGTTCGACGAAACGCAGATCTTCCGCATCGACCATTATCTCGGCAAGGAAACCGTACAGAACGTGATGGCATTGCGCTTTGCCAACGCGCTCTACGAGCCGCTCTGGAATTCCGCCCACATCGATCACGTACAGATCACGGTCGCTGAAACCGTCGGCCTCGAGGACCGCGTAAGCTATTACGACAAGGCGGGCGCCCTGCGCGACATGGTTCAAAACCACATGCTGCAGCTTCTTTGCCTCACCGCAATGGAGCCTCCGTCATCGATGGAAGCGGATGCCGTTCGTGACGAGAAGCTGAAGATCCTGCGCTCGCTTCGCCGGATCACCGACAGCGACGCCAGCAAGCTGACCGTCAGAGGCCAATACCGTGCAGGTGCTTCACCAAGCGGCGCGGTCCGCGGCTATGCCGAGGAGCTTGGCGACCGCAGCGACACCGAGACGTTTGTGGCCATCAAGGCGGAAGTTGCGAACTGGCGCTGGGCGGGAGTTCCGTTCTACCTGCGCACCGGCAAGCGCCTCGCCGAGCGGGTCTCCGAGATCTGCATCCAGTTCAAGCCGGTGCCGCATGTGGTGTTCGACGAAAGCGCCGGTCCCATGACCGCAAACCAGCTCGTCATTCGCCTACAACCGGATGAAGGCGTGAAGCAGTGGATCATGATCAAGGACCCCGGCCCCGGCGGCATGCGCCTGCGTCATATTCCCCTCGACATGACCTTCGCCGACGCCTTCGAAGTGCGAAATCCAGACGCTTACGAGAGGCTGATCATGGATGTCGTGCGCGGTAACCAGACCCTCTTCATGCGGCGCGACGAGATCGAGGCGGCATGGGAATGGATCGACCCGATCCATGCAGCATGGGCAAACAACCAACAGAGCGCCCAGGGCTACACCGCTGGCACCTGGGGCCCCTCCTCCTCCATCGCCCTCATAGAGCGCGATGGCCGAACTTGGCATGAAAGTGTCTGATATGAATTTGAACTGGCAAACCTATCCCGATTCACAGGCGGTCGCAGAGGGTCTTGCCGACACGGTGGCTGACAAGCTCCGTGACGCCGTTTCAAATCGCGGCGAAGCCTTCATGGCTGTCTCAGGCGGGACGACGCCGAAGAAATTCTTCGCAGCACTGTCGCAGCGCAAGCTCGATTGGTCGAAGGTAACAGTCACGCTCGTTGATGAGCGGTTCGTTCACGAAGCATCTGACCGCTCAAACGCCGCGCTGGTTCGCGCCAATCTTCTGCAAAATGAGGCGGCAAGCGCCCGCTTCATTGGCCTCTACCACGAGGCAGCAGATGCAACAGCCGCCGCCGGCCAGGCCAGCGCCGAACTCTCCGCGCAAAAGTGGCCTCTTGATGTGGCAATCCTCGGCATGGGCACGGATGGACACACCGCGTCCTTCTTCCCGGACGCCGCCAACCTTTCGACCCTCATCGACCCGGCGCATGATGCAATCGTCGAGGGAGTCGACACGGTGGCCGGAGGCGAGCCGCGCTTGACCTTGCCGTTGCTGAGGCTGATCGAAGCTGGTTTCGTCGCCTTGCATATTGAAGGAAGTGAAAAGCGTCGCGTGCTTGAAGAGGCGACATTGCTGGATTCGATCCATCCGATCCGCGCAGTCCTGGTTAACGCACGCGAGCCGGTGCCCGTCTATTGGGCTGCCTAACAGACGGGTGAGACCATGACCGTCAGACATGAAATTGCAGCAATCACGGCCCGCATCGTCGAGCGCTCCAGATCGACGCGCGAAGAATATCTGGCAAGGATCGACGCAGCGATCGACAGGGGTCCGCACCGTACAACGCTGTCATGCGGAAACCTCGCCCACGGCTTTGCCGCCTGCGGTCCCGTCGACAAGGCGCTTCTGGCGGCTGACCGGGTGCCAAACCTTGGCATCATCACCTCTTACAATGACATGCTCTCGGCGCATCAGCCGTTCGAGACCTATCCGGCCCTGATCAAACAGGCCGCGGCAGAGGCCGGCGGCGTGGCGCAGGTCGCGGGCGGCGTTCCGGCCATGTGTGACGGCGTCACCCAAGGCATGCCGGGCATGGAACTGTCGCTGTTTTCGCGCGACGTGATCGCGATGTCGGCAGCGATCGGCCTGTCGCACAACATGTTCGATGCGGCCGTTTTCCTTGGCGTCTGCGACAAAATCGTGCCGGGGCTGACCATCGCAGCGCTCACCTTCGGCCATCTCCCGGCTGTCTTTATCCCCGCAGGCCCAATGACGACCGGCCTGCCAAACGATGAAAAGGCGCGCGTGCGCCAGCTTTATGCCGAAGGCAAGGTCGGTCGCGCCGAGCTTCTGGAAGCTGAGTCGAAGTCCTACCACGGCCCCGGCACCTGCACCTTCTACGGCACGGCGAACTCCAATCAGATGCTGATGGAGATCATGGGCCTCCACACGCCGGGTGCGTCCTTCATCAACCCGAACACACCTCTGCGTGATGCGCTGACGCGCGAAGCGACCAAGCGGGCTCTGGAAATCACCGCACTCGGCAACCAGTTCACGCCGGTCGGCCGCATGATCGACGAGCGCTCGATC
The DNA here is from genome assembly GCF_016124105.1 of Aquamicrobium zhengzhouense. Taxonomy (GTDB): domain Bacteria; phylum Pseudomonadota; class Alphaproteobacteria; order Rhizobiales; family Rhizobiaceae; genus Aerobium; species Aerobium zhengzhouense. The sequence goes on along the minus strand of NZ_JADGMQ010000006.1, from coordinate 87,175 downwards.
GTCAACGGCGTCATTGGCCTGCACGCAACGGGCGGCTCGACCAATCATACGATCCACCTGATCGCAATGGCGGCAGCAGCCGGCATCAAGCTGACCTGGCAGGACATTTCCGACCTTTCGGACGTCGTGCCGCTTCTCGCCCGCGTCTATCCAAACGGCCTAGCCGACGTGAACCATTTCCACGCCGCAGGAGGCATGGGCTTCCTCATCCGCGAATTGCTCGACGCGGGCTATCTGCACGAGGACGTCAGGACCGTCTGGGGTGAAGGCCTGCGCAGCTACACGATCGAACCGCATCTTGGCGACGAAGGCACCGTCACGCGCATTCCGGCAGCTGCCGTCAGCGGCGATGCCAAGGTGCTCGCGCCAGCAAGCGCGCCTTTCCAGCTGACCGGCGGTCTGAAAGTTCTGCACGGCAATCTCGGCGCTGCGATCATCAAGACGTCCGCGGTCAAGCCGGAGCGCCGCCTCATCGAGGCCCCTGCCCGCGTGTTCCACGATCAGGAAGAACTCAACGCAGCCTTCAAGGCCGGCGAGCTCACCAGCGACTTCGTCGCCGTCGTCCGCTTCCAGGGCCCGAAGGCCGTCGGCATGCCGGAACTTCATCGCCTGACGACGGTGCTCGGCGTGCTGCAGGATCGAGGGCTAAAAGTTGCCCTCGTCACGGATGGTCGCATGTCAGGTGCTTCCGGAAAGGTGCCAGCGGCGATCCACGTCACGCCCGAAGCCCTCGACGGCGGCCCGATCGCCCGCATCCAGACCGGCGATATCATTCGGCTCGACGCCGATGCCGGCACGCTCGAAGTTCTGATCAACGAAGCCGAGTTCGCCAGCCGCCCTCTTGTCACCCAAGACCTCACCGCCAGCCACCACGGCATGGGCCGCGAACTCTTCGCCGGCATGCGCGCGCTGGCACTGAGGGCAGATGCGGGAGCGTCGGCATTTGGAGAAATGACGTGATTGCGAGAATAAGGGTTTAGGCAGGTACGGGATTACACCAGCAAGCCCCCATCGGCCCTCCGGGCCACTTCCCTCGTAAACGGGGGAAGATCAGAGGCGCGGGATCTCCGGGGATACTCCCCCATTCATGGGGGGGGGTGTCGCGACGCGACGGAGGGGGCGGCGGCCTCACCCATCAAGGCACAGTGACTTCCGTACGCTCGCCAGCCTTCACCGTCACCGTCACAAAATAGTTGCCGGGGTCGAGATTGCCCTTCCAGGCGTTATATTCGGTTCTCACGCGCTCGCCGGCGCCGCCATCGGGGCGGGCGTTGTAAATTTCCCAAGTCGGGCCGCGCAGGATGTCTACCGAATCTTCCGAGAGCGCCTCGTTCGGCACGACGCAGCAGGCTCCGGGGTAGTCCTCCCGGGGGGTGTTGCCTCCTGATGTTTATTTTTCCGCCCTTCGGCGAGAAGCTAGACGACGTACTGAGGCTCGCAACCCCCTACTTGCAAAGCAAAAGGGGCCGGAAAACCGACCCCTTCTGGAAAATGATGAAGTAATCAGAACTTCGGCGCTTCGACGCCTGCAACCCGGCTTGCCGACACCAGAGTATTGGCCATCAGCATCGCAATGGTCATCGGGCCAACGCCACCTGGGACCGGGGTGATCGCGCCGGCGTTCTTCGACGCACCTTCAAAATCGACGTCGCCGACGAGGCGTGACTTGCCTTCGCCCTTTTCGGGAGCCGGAATACGGTTGATGCCGACGTCGATGACGGTCGCGCCTTCCTTGATCCAGTCGCCCTTGACCATTTCCGGACGGCCAACAGCCGCGACGACGATGTCGGCGCTACGGCACAGTGCCGGCAGGTCCTTGGTGCGCGAATGCGCGACGGTGACGGTGCAGTTTGCTGCGAGCAGCAGGTTTGCCATTGGCTTGCCAACGATGTTCGAACGGCCAACGACAACAGCGTTGAGACCCGACAGGTCGGAGCCACGCACGCGCTCGATCAGCAGCATCGAGCCAGCGGGCGTGCAGGGGACGAACGCCGTGTTGACTTCGCCGGTGCCGAGCTTGCCGACATTGGCGAAGGTGAAACCGTCAACGTCCTTTTCGGGAGCGATAGCCTGGATGATCGCGCCTGAATCGATGTGATCCGGCAGCGGAAGCTGCACCAGGATCCCGTGGATCGTGCTGTCCGCGTTCAGTTCATCAATCAGCTTGACGAGATCGGCCTGGCTGGTCTCAGCCGGCAGGGTATGTTGGACGGACTTAAAGCCGCACTCGTTCGCTTTTTTCGACTTCGAGGCGACATAAACCTGGCTCGCAGGGTCCTCGCCAACGATGATCACAGCCAGACCAGGGGTCACGCCCTTCGCGGTCAGTGCCTCCGATGCATTCTTCACCGTCGCCAGAACGTCTTCGGCGACCTTCTTACCATCAATAATTTCGGCCATTTCTCTTCCCGATTAGTTCGGATCCAACTTCGCAGGGTGCGAAGGCGGTACAAGGTATCACTCCCTGACCGTGTACCCATGTCCCACTGTTACGGGATTCAGACTACTGGACGGCTCGATAAGCTCAAGTGCCGTGACGGCGCTGCGGCAAATTGTATACAGATCGTTCTTCCGCAAAACCCTCGATCACCTCGCGGAACTCCCTCAGACTGCGGCGGATCTCTTCAATCGCGGCGTCGGTGCGCTCGTCGATGAAGGCAGATTGATCCGTCCATGCGTTCTCGCTCGCCTGTTGTTGCCGGGGAGCGGAAGCAGCGGGGGTAGGCATAGGCGCCTGCTGAAACGCTGCAGCAGGCGCTGCGTTGACCGGCTGCTGCGGCAATTGAACGATGAAAACTTGAGGGGCCGGCTGGGCCTGAGGCATCGCTGGCGGCATCATCTGCGGCCAGCCGCGCATATGGGCCCATGGGTCGTATGGTGCAGGCATTGGCGCCATCGGGGTATATGGATAGTGCGCGGGGTGCATCTGCGGCCACATGGGTGGAACGGCGGCCTGCGGAGCCATGACTGGCACGGTCGTTGGCGCGACGCCAGCATGTGCATGCTGAATGCCCTGTGGCTGCATCGACGGCTGCGGCTCTGCAAGATAAGGATGCGGATATGTCGGATAGGCATACATGGCGTCGGTTCCTTCGCCTGTGTGTTGCACTGGTGGCTCTGTTACTGCGTTCGGTTCTGGCGTGACGCCGACTCCATCCGGGATCGCCGCGCTCATGTCGGCATTGTCGTCGTCCTCCCGCCTGCGGGTGCGGGCTGTGCGTGCAAATCCGAGCAGCAACCCCGCAAATCCGCCAGCACCGGCGAGGTGCCAAAGCGAGGGGGCAGTTGTCTGGCTCGGCGGCTCAGCCATCGAGATAATGCTTGGAGTTCCTGTCGGAATGGCTCCCGGCTGCGCTGCGTGAAGTGCCTGCTCATAGGCAGAGCGTTTGGCTGCTGCCTGACGCTCGAGCTCCCGCAATTCAACGAGTTCGCCGCCAATCGAACCCTGACGGACCTTCATTTGAGCCAGCTGGCTTGCCAGTTGCTGCTCCTGTTCAACCGCCCGCTTGAGGTCAGTCTGAAGCGCCCCGGCGACACGCCGTAGTTCGCCTGCGATTTCTTGTCGCGCAGCTTCGACCTCTGCTTCTGCGGCAAGGCGCTCTGGGTGGCGCGGCCCTAGCTTGACTGAAATCCGGTCCAGCTGCTGACGGGCCGCAGCAAACCGTGCGCGCAGTTCCGCAAGCGTCGGCGACGCGACCTGCTCTGGCAGCGAGCCCGTCACGATTGAATCCACATTCGCGTCACGCGTCGAGGATGCTCGCGCGTTCAGCTCTACCGTTCGTGCCCGCGCCGCAGACAATTCTTCGCTCAGACGCTGGATTTCATCGTCTGTGATGAGCCTGCCTTGCGCATCAACAAGTTCATGACGCGCCTTGAACGACTCGATCGCATGTTCGGCCTGCGCCACCGCGCTTTGCAACTCGGAAATGCGAGCTTCATCAACAACACTGCCGCCGTTCTTCTCGACGAAGACCGCTGCAATCGTGTTTGCGATTTGGGCCGCCTTTTGCGGTTCGGCGCTTGAGGCCGACACAGTGATGACGGAAGATGCACCACTTTGCTCGATCCTCAGAGAGCTACCCAGCGCCCTGATTGCGCTTCGGCGGCGCTGATCCTGCGAGGCTACATCGGCGGAAAAAAGCGCCAGAGGACCGGTCGACGCGCCATTGAATTCAGGATCAGCCACAAGATTAAGCTTGTCTGCGACCGCTGAGAGCAACGATCCGGACCGCAGCAGATGCAGATGGTTTTCCACCTCACCCTGGTCGATCAGCAACTCGCTGGTGGCCGTGTAGTTTTGTGGCCACGCCAGCGAGATCGCCGCTCCTGCAAGCGCACCGGCCATGGCAAGCACGAGCGGGCTCGCCAGCCTGCTGCGCAGTGAGGGCTCTTCCGCACCGACCACAAAAGGCTGAGCGGGGTCCGCAGATAGAGCTTCAACCTGAAAGTCGCTTGTTGAAGGTTCTGGAGTTTCTAAAGCTTGCGGCCGGGAATGCTGCTGCTCATCAAGCGCGATTGGCGCTACCGGCTCCGGTGAAGGGCGCTCGGCATAGCGCGATGCCATCGTCAGAAGCGAGGGTGAGCGAGCCTGCCTATCGTGTCGTTCAAAACCGCCCATCGAAGCCTGCAAGTCTGCGGGATGGTCACGGACGGATGTCCGCAATCGTTAAACCAAGCTAAAGAAGGATGGGTAACAAAAGGTTAATCGCCCGCCGATCCTCTGCGCGGTACTGGACGCCGCTTGCACGGAATGATGTTCTCACCTCCACGCGACTCACGGAGAGATGATTATGTCAGCGAAACTGGTTCTCGTTGGATGTGGCAATATGGGCTACGCCATGCTGGAAGGCTGGCTCAAATCAGGGCTGATCCGTGCCGCCGAGACCATCGTCGTTGAACCGGCCGAGACGCTACGGGAACGTGCCGCGCAACTTGGCGTCAACGCGCTGGCAAACAGCGGCGATATCGCGGCCGGCGCTGCGCCCCAGCTGATCATTTTTGCCGTCAAGCCGCAGGTCATTTTGGATATCGTTCCTGAATACGCCCGCTTCACCAGCTCTGCCACCTATCTGAGCGTTGCAGCTGGCACGCCGATTGCGGCCTTCGAAAAGCTTCTGGGCGATGACGCACCAGTCATTCGTTGCATGCCCAACACACCTGCCGCGATCGGCAAGGGCATGATGGTCACCGTTGCCAATGGCAACGTGTCGCAGGACGCAGCAGCATTTGTCCGCGAACTTCTGGCGACCAATGGCGAGGTGGCTTCGGTGGACGATGAGGCACTGATGGACGCCGTCACCGCCGTTTCGGGGTCCGGGCCTGCCTACGTGTTTCACTTCATCGAATGTTTGACCGCCGCTGGCGAGGCTGCAGGTCTTGCGAGCGAAACCGCAAAGCTTCTTGCGATGCAGACTGTGTTCGGTGCTGCATCGCTTGCCGCGACAAGCGGCACCGAGCCCGGCGAACTGCGCCGTCAGGTGACGAGCCCGAACGGCACTACCGCTGCCGCGCTGGATGTCCTGATGGGAGATGATCGCCTCAAGAAGCTGGTTGCCGAGGCCGTCGACGCAGCCCGGCTGCGTTCGATCGAACTCGGCAAGTGACCAATAGTCAGCCCAGCGCCGCGACCATTTCGTCCTGCTTGCGGCGCAGGGCAACGAGCGGAGAATCCGGCTGCGGTGCAGCGTTCGCGTAGGTGATGAGTTCGCCCTTTGCGATCGGCGCGATCACCGTTCCGCCTTCCAGAAGACCGCACGGAATGGCACTGGCCGCCCGCGCATCCTCGACCGACATCGCCCACGACCGATATGTGTACTCGCCGATCGCATCGAGATGATCGCCCGGCTTCAGGTCGCGTTTGGCAACGGCGCAGACCTCGGCCACCGGCTTGATCAGCGGCACCATGTCGGCTTTGTTGTAAAGTACCGCCCTTGCGCAGGAGAGCGGCACTTCGAGACTGGTCAGGTGATAGGGGCGGTAGAAGGTGAAGTATGGCCCCTCGCCCAGCTTGAGGTCGTTCATGCGCTCGCGAAGGCGCGGATGCGCCATCTCGGCGATGACGAAGACGCCTGGCGCAACACCCTTGCCGATCGAATAATCGACAACCCCCTTGCGGGAGAGGATACCGCCATCCTCGACCGGGCATAGAACGCGCGGCAAGTCCTCAAGCGAGGCTGCCGGGCCATGCATGCCCGGAAGATCCGGCACAAGCCCGGTCGCATTAGCGATCGCGGTCATCTCGACCATCGTCTTCGAACCGTCGACGAACTCGACCAGCATGCGCGGGTTCATGTTCCGGCGCTCGGCTTCTTCGCGATATTCGTCCGGTGTCGCGTCATGGTTAAGCGGGTTGTTCTTGCCCTTGCCCGCCGCGACGACCTTGTGGCCCATCGCCGTAACGAATTCGATCAGCTCCATGCAGGAGGACGGCTCATCACCGGCACCGACCGTATAGACGACGCCTGCCTTGTCAGCTGCCTGCTTGAGATAAGCGCCAACCGTGACATCCGCCTCGACATTCATCATGACGAGGTGCTTGCCGTGCTCGATGGTCTTGAGGCCGATCTCCGCTCCTGCGACCGGCTTGCCGGTGGCATCGACGACAACGTCGATATGCGGGCTGTTCATTAGAAGGTCAGCGTCCGGGATGATCGCGGTCTTGCCGCGCTCAATCAGCTCGGCCATCCGTGCTTCACTCTGAGCCTCGCCGGCACTGTCAGCCTCGCGCCCTGCAATGGCGATGGCCTCCTGCGCGCGCCCGCCACGGCGGTCCACAATCGCAGCCACTTCAAGGCCCTGCATGAGGGCCACTTGCGTAACAATGTCAGTACCCATCTCACCGCATCCGACAACGCCGATGCGAATGGGGCGACCCTCAGCAGCCCGTTGTGCGAGATCACGGGCAAGCCCGGTCAGGGCGACATTGGTCATGCGAGATCCAGTCTTTTAGCAGGAATGAAATCTTCACCGCGAGATAGACAAGCGTGGGCGATTGTCAACCGCAGCTGCCGACATCCCTGCCCGCCGCAAAGTTCGAGCAAGCTTGCGCTGCTAGGCTCCGGAAGCAAACAGGAGCAAGAAGACTTTGTCCGAAATGGGGAAGCGCATAATCATCCTTTTGACCCGCCAGCTTTCGCCGGTGGTTCGCTTTGCACTGATCATACTCGCTGCGACTGGCGTTACGCTCATTGTAAACTTGTCCTTGTGGTGGGCGCTGTCGGGCTTGAGCACCTTGTGGTCAGCGCTGATAATCGGCCCTGTCTTCCTTGCTTCGACGGTCGCAATGGGAGCTCTTTCTGCCTATTTCGCCTGGAAGGAGCTTGAGCCTCGAGGCAACGAGGTCGAGCGCCTCGAAACAAACGTCCAGTGCTTCGAAGCCGAACTCGAGGAGCGCCAGCGCGCTGCCCGCGCTCACGCGGCCATCGCCCGGCTGATGGAAGCGGGAGTTCGCCATCTTGCCGACGGCAACTATTCCTCTCGCATCACCGTCGAATTGCCTGAGCCTTATCGGGCGTTTCCGAGCTACTTCAACTCCGTTGCTGCAAGGCTCGAAGGAGCTGCAAATCAGCGGGAAGGCAATGCGCGGATCTGCAACCAGATCGACGAGACGGCGAACAAGATTTCGGAAGCAGCGCAACATCTTCAGCGGCGTGCAGAAAAGCTTGCGGAACGTGTGACATCCGACCTCAACACGATCGAAAAAGGTGCCGAGAAGCACCCGATTGAGGCAATTCAACTTGCCCAGTACACGATGGGTGGCGTCCGGATCGCGACAGACCGCAACATTGAGGCCGCTATCCAGTTGGCCGAGCTCGGGCGCATCGTTGCCGAGCACACCAGCCAGCTTCGAGCCGAGCCTGAACTTGCTTCAAGTGAAGAGCCAGGCGATGTGCTGCCGTCCACGCTGACCGAAGACGGAGCAATGGCGTTTCCGTCAACGATTGGCACCTCGGCGCTCAAGATGCTGCCGGTCTCAAACTGAATCTCGAGATCAGACGAACTTGCGGAACATCTTCGTCTGATCGATCAGTTCTTCCAGCATCTTTACCCGAGTGCTGGTTTCCTCCCAGCCGGCGTCCTGAACTGCGGCAATCACCGCCTCGACGATAAACAACGTCACCGCGGACGAGTCCCAGGCAGACGGCGCTTCGATGCGTGAATGGAACGAATGGGTTGCTTGCTTCGCCAGTGGCGACCCCCATTGATCGGTAAAGAGCACGACGACAACGCCTCTCGCCCGCGCCATCTCGGCAAGCCGCAACAGCTCCTGCTCATAGCGCCTCACATCGAAGGCGACGAGAACATCACCCTCTTTCATGTCGAGAACATAGTGCGGCCAGGTGTTCGCATTTGGCGCGATCAAGGTTGCCCCGCTGCGAATGACCTGCAGGTGGGTGAAGAGGTAATCCGCCAGCGAGCGCGTGATTCGTCCGCCAACAATGTGTACGCGGCGCTTCTCGTCGCCCAGCAAGGACACGACGGCGTCGAAAGTGTCCGTCGGCAATTGTCGCAATGTCTGCCCGAGGTTTTCCATAACCTGAGCCGCGAAGCGATTTAGCATGTGGCCGTCAGGCGCATGGGCCCAGCGGCCGCGACGCGCTATCGGATTCGAGATAGTCGCTTCAAGCTCACTTCGCAGAGCAGCCTGCATCTCCGGGAAACCCGCAAAGCCAAGCTTTTTCGCCATACGCACGACGGTCGGTGTCGATACGCCAGAGCCCTGCGCAACCGCTGTAATCGAATCGAGCCCGAGAACGGGATAGTTGGCGAGCATTGCATTCGCCAGCTGTCGCTCAGCGCGTGTCAGGCGGTCGAAACTCGCCCGCATCCGTTCCGCAACGGTCTGATCCTGTGGTTTCGTCATCCAAACTCCGAAGGTTGTCAGCGAACAGACCTTGGTCTCCCTGAATAGAATGCATCATGAGAGCGCCTTTGGAAGAGAAATTTTCAGAATCACCTTGACTATGACTAACCGTCTGGAATGATGCCCTAACGTCAATCGTCTGAAAACGAGTTTCGGTATAGCATCAAAGGCGTTGGAATGAGCGATACACATGCTGCCGGTCGATACGTCGAAGTAAGAAATCCGCATGGTACCGGCGCATATCTGCTCATCTGTGAGCATGCATCCAACGCAATACCTGCTGAATTCGCAAGACTTGGCCTGCCAGCTGAAACTTTAACCAGTCATATTGCCTGGGACCCTGGTGCACTGGCCGTTGCGCTTGAGATGTCGCGGCGTCTCGATGCGCCCCTGGTCGTCCAGAATGCGTCTCGGCTGATCTATGACTGCAACCGGCCTCCACATGAGCCTTCGGCCATGCCCGCCGTCAGCGAGATCTTCGAGATTCCCGGCAACGCCAATCTTTCTGATGCCGACCGGCAGCGCCGTACCGCCGAGTTTTACAAGCCATTTCGTGACGCTGTCACTGCTCAACTCGACGCGCGCCACGATCACCCAACGCTGGTAACCGTCCACTCCTTCACGCCCATCTATCACGGGAAGCAACGGGCTGTTGAAATCGGGCTTCTTCACGACTCAGATGACCGCATCGCCGATGGGATGATCAAGGCGGCTCGCGCGGAGGGCACCCGGTTCGACGTGCAGCTGAATGAGCCTTACGGGCCGGCGGACGGGGTGACCCACACCCTGAGGGAGCACGCGCTTCCGCGCCAAATCCCGAATGTCATGATCGAAATTCGCAATGACCTTATAGCAGATGAAGGAGCCCAGATCGCTATGGCGAACACCTTGTGCGGGTGGCTCAACAGTGCCCAGCAAAGCCTCAGCCTCGGCCTCGAGGAAACTCAAGGATCCGGATCGTGAGGCGCGCGATCGAGACCTACGTCCGCTGGGTGGACACTTTCAACCGCTGGGTCGGCCGCTTCGCAATGCAGTTAATCTTCGTCATGGGCGCGATGATGCTTTACGCCGTCGGCTCGCGGCTCTTTCTCGGCAAGCCGGTGAACTGGATCATGGAGATGTCCCAGTTCATGCTTGCAGCATATTTCCTCCTTGGCGGCCCCTATTCGATGCAGCTTAACGCGCATGTGCGCATGGACCTGTTTTACGGGCGCCTTTCGCCACACAAACGAGCTGTAACCGACGCCTTCACCATCCTGTTCGTGATCTTCTATCTCGGCGTCCTGTTCTGGGGCGGCGTGTCGTCGACGGAATACGCAATCACCTTCAATCAGAAGAACTACACGTCCTGGGCACCGCTGATGTGGCCAATCAAGGCCATCATGACCTTCGGCGTCTTCCTGATGCTGCTCCAGGCAATTTCATCCTTCTTCAAAGACCTCGCACTCGCGCGCGGGAAGCCCATCGCATGACTTCTGAACTGATTACCGTTTTTATGTTCGCATCGATGCTGCTGCTCATGGCCACCGGGCAGCGCGTCTTCGGGCTCATCGGCTTCGTAGGTGCGGTCGCGGCGCTCTGGCTGTGGGGCAAAGGCTCGGCAGAGCTGCCTTTCAATGCCGCCATCCAGGTGATGAACTGGTTCCCGCTCATCACGGTCCCCTTCTTTGTATTCATGGGCTACGTCCTCTCGGAATCCGGCATTGCCGGAAACCTCTACCGGATGTTTCACGTATGGTTCGGCGGGGTGCGCGGTGGCCTTGCGCTCGGCACGATGGGGTTGATGATCCTCATCTCCTGCATGAACGGCCTCTCAGTCGCGGGCATGGCGATTGGCGCGACGGTTGCGCTGCCTGAATTGCTGCGACGCGGCTACGACAAGGTGATGGTCACGGGCGTCATCCAGGGTGGCTCGGCCCTCGGCATTCTCATGCCCCCCTCAGTCGTTCTCGTCCTCTACGCAATGATCGCGCGCCAGCCGGTGTTGCAGCTCTGGCTTGCCGGCATCCTGCCCGCGCTTCTCATGGCAACGATCTTCAGCATCTATGTTTTCGTGCGTTGCCGGATGAACCCCAAGCTTGGCCCGGCCCTTCCCAAGGAAGAGATCGACGCGATCCCGCGCAGCGAAAAGCTCAAGCTGCTCTCAGCTGGCATCCTGCCGCTCGGTATTTTCGCCGCGATCATGGGGCTTTTCATGACCGGCGTCACGAGCCTCGTCGAAAGCTCGGTCGTTGGTGCCTTGCTCGCGGTGCTGGCTGCTGCAGTCACCGGCCGCCTCAACCGAAGGGTCCTCGAGGAGAGCACGCGCAACACGCTGACCGTGTCCTGCATGTTCCTCTGGATCATCCTTGGCGCGCTGTGCTTTTCCGCCGTCTATGACGGGCTTGGCGCAGTCCGCGCGATTGAAAATCTGCTGCTCCACACCTGGGAACTGACAGCGTGGGAAATCCTGATTGCGATGATGATCTCATTCATCATCCTCGGGATCTTTCTTGATGACACGGCAATGCTTGTCATCGTCGCGCCGCTATACATTCCTCTGGTCAAGTCTCTTGGCTTCGACCTGATCTGGTTCGGCGTCCTTTACACGATCACCTGCCAGATCGCGTACATTACACCGCCATTCGGCTACAATCTGTTCATGATGCGGGCGATGGCTCCGCCGCAAATCACGCTGGTCGATATATATCGGTCGATCTGGCCATTCTTCTTCATGATGATCTTTACGATGGTTCTCATCATGATCTTCCCGCAGATCGCTCTCCTGATCCCCAACCTCTATTATGGCCGGTGATCAGGGGGCCAATAACAACAAAAGGGAACGGGCAACCGAGGGCAACTCAACCAAACAAGCAATGGGAGAAACGATATGAGTAAAAAGCGCATCATTACCAAGCGCGACTTTCTGCGGACAGCAGGCGTTACGACTGCGGGCGCAGTTGGTGCGACCACACTAGCCGCTCCCTATGTGAAGGCGCAGGCTCCTATCCGCTGGCGTTTGCAGACCTACGCCGGCGCAGCACTGGCCGAGCATGTCATCAAGCCGTCGATCGACGCTTTCAACAAGGCGGCAAACGGCGAGATGGTCATCGACCTCTACACTGCAGATCAGCTCGTCCCGCAAGGTGAACTGTTCCGTGCGGTTCAGCAGGGCACCATCGATGCTGCGCAGTCCGATGACGATTCGATGGCAGCGCCCATCGACGTGTCGGTTTTCGGCGCATATTTCCCATCCGCATCGCGCTACAGCCTGGACGTTCCTGTCCTGTGGGAGTGGTATGGGCTGCGCGAAATCTGGGAAGAGGCGTACGCGGAAATCCCCGGCGTGACCTGGCTTTCTGCGGGCGCATGGGACCCTTGCAACTTCGTCACGACCAAGCCGATCCGCAGCGTCGAGGACCTCAAGGGGCTGCGCGTCTTCACCTTCCCGACCGGCGGTCGCTTCCTCGAGCGCTTTGGCGTCGTTCCGGTGACGCTGCCATGGGAAGACATTGAAGTTGCCGTCCAGACCGGCGAGCTCGACGGCATCGCCTGGTGTGGTGCGACCGAGGTGTACACAGTTGGCTGGGCCGACATCAACAAGTACTACCTCACCAACAACATCAGCGGCGCGTGGGCCGGTTCCTACATCGTCAACACAGAGCGCTGGGAAGAACTGCCAGAGCACCTGCAGCAGCTCTACAAGCTCACGATCGATTCCTCGCACTACTACCGTCAGCATTGGTATTGGTGGGGCGAAGCCCACTACCGTACGACAGGCGGCAAGCTGGAGCTGACAACCATTCCGGAAAGCGAATGGAAGCAGATCGAAGATGAAGCGATGAAGTTCTGGGACGAAATCGCTGCAACCAGTGATCGCAACAAACGCGTCGTCGACATCCTCAAGAAGTACGCGGAGACGATGCGCGCAGCCGGCGCGCCCTATCGCTACGGCTGATTGTTCAGCAATGATTGCAAGGAGGCCGGGCACAGCCCCGGCCTTCTTATTGCCCCGGAAGCGGTGGATTTTCCGCACGGTACACGCGCCCGGCTTTTGGCGTGAAGCAAAAAGAAAGCTGCAGAAATTCTGCGTGAAAAGGCTGGCGTTCCGCGCAGACTTAACCTAAGGTTAACCCTATCAATGCACGGTAGCGTACAGACGTTATCGTTCATACTCCAAGCGGGGGCTGGAGCACATAACAGCGGTTGGCGTGGTACTTTGGACTGCGCGCAGCAACTGTCAGTCTTGAAGCTGTGGTCGACCGCAGTTCGACGTGCAGCTTCCCCTCTGGAAAATTCGCCAACGGTGGAAACCGTATGGGACGATTTCGGGATCTGAGCATTTGCTGCCTTCGATCCCGTGCCACCGGCTTGGTGGCGGAAGCGTTAGCCGGGGGGGCACGATGCTTTCGCCCCGCCGGTGGGTCAAATTCTGGGCAAAACTCGCAAAAGCAGCTTAGAACGTACCGAGCCCATGGGGCTCAAATTGGGTACATGATCCGCCAAGCGGCCGTTCGGCGGCCTGCTTGATACGGCCGTAGCATTCGCACGACCTTGCTTCCAGAACATCACGTGCCGTAATCGTCACCAAACCGCGATGGTAAGAAATCGCGCCCGATGCAGCCAGATCAAGACAGATCGCGTTCACAGTCGCGCGGCGCAAGGCGAGAAGGGAAGAGCGTCTCCTGCGTGATGTAGAACGCATCTCCCTTGATCCGGTCGTGGGCATGGAGAAGCCAGCGGACCACGCGCTGCTCGGCTGAATGGAGGCTGTTGCAGGCAACCGTTTCCATCAACTGAACGATATGCGCCTTGGCGTAACGCAACATGAACTGGCGCACGCAGATGAACCGCGCCAGCGCGACATCGAGGTCGTCAATGGAAACCCAGGACGCTGATCCGCCCACCTGCACAACTGAGCGACCGAACGCTTCGCCCCCGCCCATAACCAGAGAAAATCCGACAAAGCCTTCGCGACCGATCGAGGCCTTCTCCACGGTGTGACCGCTTTCCATCTGAGAAATGACGGAGATTACCCCATCGTGAGGAAACACAGCGTGCGTAACCGGATCCCCGTCTTCCAGGATGACCTGCCCTGGTTTCATCTCACGCAGTTCCGCGCATTGCTCGAAAAATTCTCGCGCGTGAGCGCTGAACGGATGCCAGTAGCTTGTTGCCCAATGCCGGCAGCGCGGTCGGCTTTATCATCGTTCGAAAACCCTCGCCGTCATACGATGCCGCATGAATATGCGCGTAAACTTAAATCCCCCTTAACCACAACTGACCGCAGCCCCCAGCCAGAAGCGTTGGCAGCAAGGTTAAGGGGATCCAGCTGCGTCTCTATGAGTTAGGAAGGTACCCCGGTCGGCACGCTAATTTCCAGGATCGGCGGTTTGTGTGCCGGTATCGATGTTCACTGTCGGTTGATCTGCTTCGGCCAGCGGCTGTCGAGGAAATCCCTTGATGTTGGAGACTTCCTTGAGATCCCGCGCGATCTCCAGCGGGCTTCTCGCATAAGCCGTCACCAGACGAGCAACCGACACCAGCGCATGCGCATGGATGCGTTCGTATCCGTGCGAAGCATCGATGCCGAACGTAACGAGCGCCGTGCGGACATCGTGCCCCGCCTCGATCGCGGAGGCCGAATCTGAGCGGTAATAGCGGAACACATCCTTTTGGAACGCTATGTCGTTGGCACGGCAGAGATCGACCAGCTTTTTGGTCAGGTGATAATCAAATGGTCCCGACTGATCCGCCATAGCGATCGTCGCGCCGAACTCTGAAGAGTTCTGGCCGGGCGCCGTCGTGCCATTGTCGATCGTCACCATCGCCGCGACCTCCTGAGTAATGACAGCGGCGGCACCGACCCCGACCTCCTCTGCGATTGTGAAGAGGAAGTGGACATCGACGGGCGTCTCGGCCTGTTCGCGCTGGAGCGCCTCCAGCGAAGCAAGTGCGATCGCAACGCCCGCCTTGTCGTCAAGGTGACGGGAAGAGATGAAGCCATTTTCGAGAAATTCCGCGTTGGTGTCGAAGGCGACGAAGTCGCCCACATCGATCCCCAGCGCCAGCGTGTCTTCGCGCGAATGCGTTAATGCGTCGATCCGCAACTCGACATGTTGCCAGCCGACCGGCGCGGTATCAACCTCGTCGTTGAACGTATGGCCTGACGCCTTCAGCGGCAGCACCGATCCCCGAAAACTGCCGCGCTCCGTGTAGATCGTGACGCGCCCGCCCTCGGCAAACCGGGCCGACCAATGGCCGATTGGCACAAGTTCCAGCCGCCCATTGTCCTTGACCAGCTTGACCTGGGCGCCAAGCGTATCGAGATGGGCGATAACGGCCCTTGCTCCCTTGCGGCGAGCCCCCTGACGGACGGCGCGTATCGCGCCGCGCCGCGTCAGTTCCGGCGTCAACCCGAGCCGTTCGATCTCGCGGTAGCAATGACGCACCACCTGATCGGTGTAACCGGTGGGACTGTCGATCGCGAGCAGCGCTTTAAGTTGCGCAAGCAGATATCCCTGATCGATAGGCATCAGGCCCGGCCCAGCGCCATAGCTGCCGCCCGCGCGCCCGACAGAGGAAACAGCAAATCAAGGAACCGCTCCGCCGTTGGTTGCGGCTCGTGATTTGCAAGTCCCGGCCGCTCATTTGCCTCGATGAAGACGTAGTCGGGCCTGTCCGGGCTTTTGACCATGAAATCGATACCGACGACAGGGATGTCAATCGCTTTGGCAGCGGCGATCGCGGCCTCGACCAGGCGAGGATGAACGATGTCCGTCACGTCATGGATTGACCCGCCTGTATGGAGATTGGCGGTCTTGCGAACCATAATCTCGACGCCGTTTTCGGGAACACTATCGAGGGTGTAGCCAGCGATTGCGAGGCAACGCTCGGTCTCGGCATCGATCGGAATTGTGCTCTCGCCGCCGGTTGCAGATGCGCGGCGGCGCGATTGGGCAACAATCAGACTGCGGATTTTTTTGCGTCCATCACCGATTACATGCGGAGGTCGACGTACGGCTGCCGCAACCAGCTTGAAATCGATCACCACCAGCCGAAGGTCTTCGCCGCTAAAACACGCTTCGATCAGGACACGGTCGCATACCGTGCGCGCATTCGCGATTGCGGCCTTGGTATCTTCAACTGCGTCGATCCCGACAGCAATTCCGCGCCCCTGTTCGCCCCGAGCGGGCTTTACGACCACGCGCTCATGTTTCTTGAGGAAAGCTTCCAGCACTTCATCATCATCGCTCGCAACTATCTGCTCCGGAACTGACAGACCAGCACTCTCGACCACACGACGGGTTACCGCCTTGTCGTCGCAGATCGACATTGCAACAGCGGAGGTGAGCTCTGACAAACTTTCGCGGCAGTGGACGGACCGACCGCCATGCGACAGTCGAAAGAACCCGCCTTCCGCATCCGTGATCTCGACATGCACGCCACGCCGATGCGCCTCGTCAACGATCAGGCGTGCGTATGGGTTGAGTCCGTCATAATCCTCAAGCGGGCGTGAGAACAACTTCTCGTTGATCGGGTTCTTGCGTTTTACCGCAAAGACCGGAACGCGGCGGAAGCCTAGCTTCTCGTAGAGCTTGATCGCGTTTGCATTATCGTGAAGCACCGAAAGGTCCATATAGGCCCGGCCGCGGGCGGAAAAATGCTCCGCCAGGCGACGCACCAGCATTTCGCCGATGCCTGGATGCTTGGCCTGCCCGTCGACTGCCAGACACCAGAGCGATGATCCCTGCTCCGGATCGGAGAAGGCGCGTGGATGATCGACCCCGGTCACGGTCCCGATGATCTCCCCGGTCGTCTCATCCTCGGCCACCAGATAGATCAGCGCCCGGCTGTCCCGGTTGCTCCAGAAGAAGTCAGGCCGAACCTGAACCATGCCTCGCGAGCCATAGATGCGGTTTACCGCGCGCGCATCCGCCTCGGTCGAGAGCCTGCGGATGAAAAATCCGCGAGGCTGGCGGCGGCTGGCACGGTAGGTCGAGATGTCCAGTCGGTAGGTGTGGGACGGATCTAGGAAAATTTCTTGCGGAGCCGCAGCCAGCAGCACGTGCGGATCACGAACGTAGAACGCAATGTCCCTGCGCTCAGGCCCCTCTTCACGCAGGGCATCGACGATCTGCTGGGGATCGTCAAATGTATGAGAGAAGATCAACCGGCCCCAGCCGCAATCGATGCAGGCTTCGGATTGTGGAGGCTCCATTCCTGCCTGACCGCGCGCCTGCGCGTGGAAGCGCTGGAGTCTATGCGCCTGCGGCCGCTCATTACGCGCCATTCGACTATATCCCATGGCTCTGCATCCACATTTCGAGAAGGCCAACCTGCCAAAGTTCCGATCCTCGCAGCGGCGTAATGTGATCGGAGGGGTTGGCAAAAAGATCGTTCAGATAATCGTCGCGGAAGATTGCTCGCTCGCGTGCCACGCGGGAGTTGAGTGCGTCCTGCACCATCTCAAGATATGGGCCGTCGACATATTTCAGTTGCGGGACGGGGAAGTAACCTTTGGGGCGATCGATCACCTCGTGCGGAACAACGAGCCGCGCTGCGTCTTTCAGCACGCCTTTGCCGCCGCTGCGGAGCTTTTCTTCAGGCGGGATGTTCGCAGCCAGCTCAACAAGCTCATGATCCAGAAACGGTACGCGCGCTTCCAGTCCCCAAGCCATCGTCATGTTGTCGACGCGCTTGACCGGATCGTCTACCAGCATCACATGGCTGTCGAGGCGTAGCGCCGCGTCAACCGGGGTGTCGGCACCGGGCGCGTTAAGATGATCCGCGACGAATTGACGGCTCACATCGTCGCTCGGCAACCAGTCGGCATTGACCTGGCTCTTAAGAACTTCGTGCGAGCGATCGAAGAACACGCGGGCATAATCGCCAACGACATCGTTTGAATTCGCAAGGGGCGGATACCAATGGTAACCGCCGAAAACTTCGTCCGCGCCCTGCCCCGACTGGACCACCTTCACATGCTTCGAGACCTCCTGCGAGAGCAGGTAGAACCCGGCATTGTCATAGGACACCATGGGCTCCGACATCGCCCCGATTACACCTGGCAGCGCCTCAAGCAGCCGGTCCGACCCGACGAAAATCTTGTGATGGTCGGTGTCGTAGCGGTTCGCGATCAGGTCGGAATACTGAAACTCATCGCCCTTTTCGCCATTGGCTTCCTCGAAGCCCACGGAGAAGGTCGCAAGCCCGTGCTGGCCTTCCTCTGCCAGAATACCGACGATGAGACTGGAATCGACGCCACCGGACAACAGAACTCCGACCGGCACGTCAGCGACCATACGGCGGCGTACGGCGCGGCGAAGACCGTCGAGCACCATGTCCCGCCAGTCGTCGGATTTCAGCGATGCGTATTGCGGATCGCGCTGATAGGGCGGCGCCCAGTAGACTGAATCTTCGCGACTGCCATCTGGCTCGATCACGCGGATAGTTGCCGGCGGAAGCTTGCGAACACCTTTTATGATCGTGCGAGGCGGCGGCACCACCGCGTGGAACGTCATGTAGTGGTGGAGCGCGACGCGATCGATAGAGGTATCGACGTCACCCGCGCGCAAAAGCGCAGGCAGAGATGACGCAAACCGGATCGAGTGTGGTGTCTCAGCAAGATAAAGCGGCTTGATGCCGAACCGGTCTCGGGCCATCACGACCCGCCCGCTGTCGCGCTCATGCAAGACAAAGGCAAACATGCCGTGGAAGCGCTTCACGCATTCCTTGCCCCACGCATGCCAGGCCTTGAGGATGACTTCCGTGTCACCCTTCGAGAAGAACCGGTATCCCTTGCCTTCAAGTTCTTCGCGCAATTCTGGATAATTGTAGATGCAGCCGTTAAAGGCGATCGCGAGCCCAAGCTCAGCGTCTACCATTGGCTGTCGGGCCTTCTCGGACAGATCAATGATCCTGAGCCGACGGTGTCCGAGCGCTACATTGCCATGAATGGCAAGACCGGAACCATCCGGCCCGCGGGGCGCGAGAGCGTCCATCATTCTCGTTTGAGCTATCGCAGAAGGCTGCGCGCCATCGAAACGTACTTCACCACAAATCCCACACACGGTTCCGGGAGATCTCCTGTTTTTGATCGTTGCTGATGTGCTGACACAACAGTAGGGCCCGACGGACCCCAGTTTGCGAACGCCAGTCCGATGGGATTGTTCCGGAAAAATTGTCTCCAGTTGCGTCAGATCAAATGGATAGGCGGTGCAGAGAGCTAATCTGGGCTCAATCCGGCGTGGCAATTTGACCGTAAACAGTACGTGGACGCAGCGCCTTGGCGGTACTATTTTCCGGCCGCATTCTTTGGTAGGCGAGATGAATTACCAGCGATTTTTTGAGGAAGCGATCGCACAGCTCCATGACGAGCGCCGCTATCGTGTATTTGCCAATCTTGAACGTATTGTGGGTCGTTTCCCGCAGGCGATCTGGCGTTCCGAGGGTGAGGCGCGCGAGATTACAGTCTGGTGCTCGAACGATTACCTCGGCATGGGTCAGCATCCCGATGTGATCTCTGCATCCCAGAACGCTGCTGGAAGCATGGGGACCGGAGCCGGCGGTACGCGCAACATTTCAGGGACCAACCACCCGCTGGTGGAACTTGAGGAAGAGCTGGCCGATCTTCACAGCAAGGAAGCTGGTCTCGTCTTCACGTCGGGTTTCGTTTCCAATGAAGCCGCGATCTCGACAATCGGTCGCCTGCTGCCCAACTGCCTGATCCTGTCGGACGAGTTGAACCATGCCTCGATGATCGAGGGCGTGCGGCGCTCCGGCGCGGAAAAGAAGATTTTCCGCCATAATGACGTTACGCATCTGGAAAGCCTGCTGCAGCAAGCCGGCAAGGAACGCGCCAAGCTGATCGTGTTCGAGAGCGTCTACTCAATGGACGGCGACATTGCGCCGATCGAGAAGATCGTTGAGCTCGCTGAAAAGTACAATGCGATGACCTACATTGATGAGGTCCACGCAGTCGGCATGTATGGCGCACGCGGAGGCGGTATCACCGAGCGCGACGGCCTGGCTCACCGCATCGACGTCATCGAGGGCACGCTCGCCAAGGCGTTCGGTGCGCTTGGCGGCTACATCACCGGCACGCGCGAAGTCATCGATGCCGTGCGCTCCTACGCGCCGGGCTTCATCTTCACCACTGCCTTGCCGCCGTCGATTGCTGCCGCTGCTACGGCGTCAATCCGCCACCTCAAGGCTTCCAGCGTGGAGCGTGAGGGCCAGCAACGTCAGGCCCAGCGAACCAAGGACGTTCTTGCCGCCGCCGACCTGCCGGTCATGCCGTCGGAAACGCATATTGTTCCGCTGCTGGTTGGCGATCCGGAGCTGTGCAAGATGGCGAGCGACCGTCTTCTGGCGAAGCACAACATCTACATCCAACCGATCAATTACCCGACGGTGCCGCGCGGGACGGAGCGACTGCGTATCACGCCAACGCCGTGCCACGACGATGCGCTGATCGACGTTTTGAAAGATGCGCTGGTCGAGACCTGGACTGCCCTCGGCATCCCGTTCCGCGACGTCGCGGCTCCGCGAGAACCTGCTCGCTCGGACCGCATCGTACCGCTGGTGGTCTCGCAAGCTGGCGGCTGAGACGCCCGCTCCTAGTATAAACATCGAAAAAGCCCCGGCTGCGTCGCAACCGGGGCTTTTTGTTAAAGACGCTAGACTTACTTCGTCGCGAGAATGTCGCGGATCTCGGTCAGCAGCTTGACGTCTTCCGCAGGCGGTGCTGCCGGCTCTGCAGCCTTTTCCTTTTCGAGGCGGCGGCGCATCGAGTTCACACCTTTGACCATCAGGAAGATGATCCAGGCGAGGATCATGAAATTGATGATCACGGTGAGGAAATTGCCATAGGCAAAGACTGCGCCCTGCTCACGCGCTGCGGCGAGCGTGTTGGCAGTGACTTCTGACGACAGCGGCAGGAAATAGTTGGAAAAATCGAAGCCGCCGAAAAGGGCCCCGACGATTGGCATGATGATGTCATCGACAAGCGAGGAGACGATCAGACCAAACGCGCCGCCAATGATCACGCCAACCGCAAGGTCCATGACGTTACCCTTGGCGATAAACTCCTGAAATTCCTTTATCATCATCTCCCTCCTGGAGAATGGGCGTTACCGAAACATCGGCGGCCGGGGGCGACCGAAGATCACCAGATTAGCAAAGTGACCGCGGCCATTACCACATGCTGCTTATCAAGCGCCACGGCGGTCAAGAAGACTGCGCACCAGCACCTCATCAACCTCGCCAGTCGCAGGAATTCCGTTTGCCTTCTGAAAAGCGGTGATGGCTTCCCGGGTGCGCTCGCCCATCACGCCATCTTCGGCTCCGGCATCAAAGCCCTGCGCGTTGAGGATGCGTTGGATGTTGCGCACTGCCTGCCGCATATCGATGCTCGCAGTGGTCTCGCTGCCTTCGCTCCAGCTGTCAGGGATTTCGACCGCGTTCGCTTCAGGATCGGCCTCACGCACCTCCCAGAGTTCAGCTGCGTTACGCGCGCGTTGCAATGATTCAGCGCTGAGCGCCTTTGCTACTTCATCGCGCTTTTCGGCAGCATCCTTGTCACCGGCGCGAGCGACGAGGTCGAACCATTTGTAGGCTTCCTCAAGGTTCTGCTTCATCCCGACGCCTTTCGCCGCCAGAATTCCAAGGTTGAACTGGCTGTCGCGGACGCCCCGCTCTGCGGCTTCCAGGAACCATCTGGCGGCCGAATCGTGGTCTGTAACCTTGTCAGCGCCCATGGCGTGGAGAACTGCGAGATTGTGCATCGCGCTCGCATTGCCCTGCGTCGCAGCGAGCTGGTACCAGGTCTTTGCCTTGGCCACATCGCGCTCGACGCCGATCCCCTTTTCGTAGAGGTTGCCAATGCGGTACTGGGCGGGGGCGAGCCCCTGATCGGCAGCTTGTTCGTACCATTTGGCCGCCTCAGCCATATCGGCTTCAACGCCGCGACCTTCCGCATAGCGGCTGGCAATCTCGAACAGGGCCTTCGGATCTCCGGACGCCGCGGCCTCGCGAAGTGCTATGGGGCCAGCGTTGACCGGAATTGCTGCGACTTCCTCAGCGCTCGGCTCGGCTGGCAAGGCGACCTGTTCAACCGGCGCTGGGGGTTCCTCGACCTCGGGCAGCGCGTTGGAAATGGTCGGGTCAAGCCACGCCATGTCGCCGGCAGGATCGGGCTGCGGCCGCGCAGGTTCTTCGAGCACCGCCGACTGCTCGGAAACGAGATTCTCCTCGGTACCTGTCTCGCCCTGAAGTGCGACGGCACCCTCCTCGGCGTTTCCGGAGTTCAGCTGCAGCGCCTGGCTGTCATCTGCGACGATGGTACGCCCAATTTGCAGACCAAGGATGGTCAGAGCGACGACAGCGACACCCGCGAGGAGCGGCGCCCGGCTCTTGCCGAAAAGACTTCGCGTCCCCTTCTTCTCACCCTTGCCATTTTCGCCCGCCTTCGACGGATCCGTTTCTGCAGCTGCAGCCTGAGCAGCCCGCCGCGCGGCAGCGATAAAATCGGCCTTGGCGATTTCCGCGTCGCCTGCCTGTGGAGCAGCAGTCTTGGCGCTGCGGACGCGCTTCATGATCGCGTTCAGGTCCGGCGCGCCCGATCCGGGTACCAGCGGCTCGTTGGCAATCTGCGGATCAAGCGCAGTCTCTGCTTCCAACAAAGGCGCAGAGAACTCCGGAACCTCAGCTGCTGGCATTGAAGGCGTCGCAGCAACGGGCTCGCTTTCAGCGGTCTGCTTCGCCTTCCGTCCCGACAACGCCTTGGCAAGGCCTGACAGCATCGAACGCTTCGGCTCGGTATCGACGACCTTATCTGCGGCGCGAACCGTCTCGATAGCCCCCTCAAGCGCTGCTTCAGCCGCGCTCATCTCATGGGCATCAGGCGCAAGCGACAACGCATCTTCAGCCGGAGCGAAGGATGGCGTCTCGGGCAAGGTATTGCGAACCTTCTCGCGGCGCTCATGCTGTTCTTCCTGAGCGCTCTCGAGCATGCTGAGCCGATCGACGATCTTCAGTAGCGTGTCGTGGATCGCCTCGAACGTCTTCGTGTTGCGTTCATCGGAGCGACGCGCCAGCGCCTCAAGCGTCTTCAGATCGTCTGTCAGCGTCGCGATGACCGCGTCATCAGCAGTTCCGGGCGTAATGTTACGCACGGCTTCCTCTGCCGCAAGGCGAGCAGCCTCGACGACCAGCCGGCGGTTATCCTCAATCGTATCCTCGATCCGGTCCAGGCGCGGATGGATCTGCGCGAAGTCTGGGCTCGAAATTTGCGCGGTCAGCCCCGCAATCTGGGCCTCAAGACTGCGCAGCAACTCCGTGTCGACGCTGGCCGCGCCCGCTTCGACGATTGGCTGTCGTTCAAGACGGCCTGCAAGCTCGGCAAAACGCTCATCCATTGCCTGGAGAATGTGGTCGCTCGCCAGTGCATCGCCGTAAGGCTCGCGCTCACCCAAATGTACCGTCACATCATCGAGGCGACGCTCAAGGTCGCGGAACAGCGCTCGGCCCTGCTCGACCGCATCGTCCTGTCGCTGCTCCAGCATTGAGGCGACATTCACAAAACGACGTTCCATCCCTTCAAGCAGCGTCTCGACGTCAGGTCCTGCCTGCGTCTCATCAAGCTTGCGCGAGATGACGTCGATCTGGCTCGCCAACCGGCTGACCATGTCGTCAGGCATATCGACCCGACGCGCGATCTCCTCCACGCGAACCCCAAGGTCGGCAAGCTGGCCCGCCAAAGCGTTGGCCGGATTCTCTTCGACAATTGAAACCAGCTGGCGCGCAAGCGAGGAAATTCGCGCCTCGATCCGCTCGAACGGCTCAGGATCGAAAGAAGGCGAAAATGCTACGGCGGAGGAAGCCGCGACCGCGCGGGAAATCTCGTCAAGTCGCTCTTCAATCGCTTCCAAGGTAGCTGCGCTGACTCGATCCTGCTGGTGGGCGAACTGATCGACTGCCGACGCAAGGATCTTCATCTTCTCTTCGAGCGAGCGCATCGTGACGGAGCTCGGAAGCTTCTCCACGGCCGCCGAAATAGTTTCAAGACGGTGAGAAAGTGCATCGAGGACTGCGCCATCATGCGGACCGGCCTGGGGAGCAGATACCTTGGCCGCGATGTCATTCCAGCGGCGATCAAGCTCGTCCCAGCGGCGGTCGAAGGATTGCACGGTCTCTTCGCGCGCCAGCTTGCCGAGCGAGCTCTTCACGCCTTCCATTTCCTGCCGCAAAAGGTTGATCTGGCGATCATCACTTTGCTCGGCGAGGCGATGGATCATCCCGGACAGCCGCTCGAATTCGGCCTTGAGCTCGCCAGCGTCCGCAACTGCTCCACTTCCCTGCAGCGCCTGATCAATCTCCTGGCGAAGCTCGGCAAATTCGCGCCGAAGCCCCGTGGTCATCTGCGTTCGCACCTCTTCACGAAGCGAACGAAGCTCATCCACCATGGGATGATCCGACCGCGGCGCGGCGCGGCGTGCCAGCTCATCCCACTTTCGCGTGTCATCCTGATGCTGCCTTGCGCCATCAAAGTGGCGGCTGCGTCCGAAAAGAGACTCACCATCACTCGGCGCGATAGGCCGACGGATTCGGTTCTCGAGTTCGGCCAACGTCTCATTCAGCTGCTCTAGAGACGTGCTGGAACGGCGACGCCGTCCCGCGTTTACCGAATCAAGATAAGAGCGCCTGTTGTTCATCGAAACGTCCGCTACCGCCATATCGGCCGGAAATTCCGGCACGTTTTTCAACCTAAGCCCGAAGCGCCATCCAGATCGGGGCCACTTTGGCCCTGTCCGTCCTTCGGCGTATCCCCCGATGAAAAACCGTGATCGACAGTAGACATGATCTCACGGCACACCGACTACCGCGCACCTTCTACCCGGCATGGTAAACAACACGTTAACCATGCTTCTTAAGCTTCGGACAACAGATCGTGCCGCTGCGACTTTTTTCACCTGTTAAAGAAAATGTGACCTAGCGGCGTCTTTTCGCACTTGCAGCAAAAATCCCGCCCATTTATACCCCCGACCAATCGCTGACCTCACGGTCGGACGAGCATTTAGCCGGATGCCTTTCGCCCCAAGGGTATCCAAATTTGCGTTCCGCATCCGCGGGCGCGAGTATGGGGAAATGTAAAATGATGAACATGATGCCGGCCAGCGAAAGCTTAGCCAGTGCTTCCGAGGTATCCGACAATTACATCCGCATCGGAGATATGGCCAACCTGTTCGGCGTAACGCTTCGTACTCTTCGTTTCTACGAAGATAAGGGGCTTATATCGCCGAAGCGCGAAGGCAACACTCGCCTTTACTCACGTCGTGACATTTCTCGTCTCAACTTGATCATGCTCGGGCGTAAGGTTGGGTTCTCGCTGCGCGAGGTAAAGCAGATCATGGACCTCTATGATCCAGAGGGACGTAATATCAAGCAGCTGCGCACGCTTGTCGACAAGTCGGAGCGTCAGATGGTCAAGCTGGAAAAGCAGCGCGAAAGCGTTGAAGAGGCCATGCGCGACCTTCAGAACGCAATGAATGACTGGAAAGCTGTTCTGGCTACTCGTCTTCAGGCAGCTGCCGCATAATAAGATCTTCCCCAGATCTGAACTGGATGGGCTCGCCACTGGCGGGCCCATTTTTTTGTCTTCCGCCAACTTGATCGTCACATGTTGCCATCCGGCGCACAATTGACGTTTACGCAAACGTCAAATTTCGCTAGCTTTGCCTCGCCGCGATGCAATATCGCTCCATATTCGGCATGGACCGTTGGCCAGGAGGATTTCATGACAACCTACAAGGCGCCTGTTGCGGATACCCTTTTCATCCTGAACGACGTTCTCGGTTACGAACGCTATTCGAACCTGCCGGGTTTCGCCGACGCCTCGCCGGATCTGCTTGATGCCATCCTGGGCGAGGCGGCCAAGCTCGCCGAAAACGTCATCCATCCGCTCAATCAGGTCGGCGACCACGAGGGTTGCGTGCGTCACGCCGACGGTTCCGTCACCACGCCGACGGGCTTTAAAGACGGCTATGACCAGTATCGCGAAGGCGGCTGGATGTCGCTGGCGATCCCGGAAGAGTTCGGCGGACAGGGCCTGCCCTACACCGTGCACACAGCCGTCGCCGAGTACATGTCGTCCGCCAACATGGCGTTGATGATGTATCCGGGCCTGACCCAGGGCGCGATCGCAGCAATCCTCGAACATGGATCTGACGAGCAGAAGCAGACCTTTGTGCCGAAGATGGCTGAAGGCGTCTGGACCGGCACGATGAACCTCACCGAGCCGCACTGTGGCACGGATCTTGGGCTCCTTCGCACCAAGGCAGTCCCGACCGGCGACGGCGCTTACAAGATTTCCGGCCAGAAGATTTTCATCTCGGCGGGCGAGCACGACATGAGCGAGAACATCATCCATCTCGTCCTCGCGCGCATCGAAGGTGCGCCAGAGGGCGTGAAGGGCATCTCGCTGTTCATCGTGTCCAAGTTCAAGCTCGACGCCGATGGCAATCTTGGCGAGCGCAATGCCGTCTCGTGTGGCTCGCTCGAAGAAAAGATGGGCATCCACGGCAACTCGACCTGCGTCATGAATTATGACGAAGCCGAGGGTTATCTGATCGGTGCCGAGAACGGCGGCCTTAAGGCCATGTTCGTGATGATGAATGAAGCGCGTCTCGGCGTTGGCCTTCAGGGCCTGTCGCTTGGCGAGGTCGCCTATCAGAACGCCGTCGCCTACGCCAAGGAGCGCCTGCAGGGCCGTTCGATCTCAGGCGCGAAGTCGCCGGACAAGAAGGCCGACCCCATCATCGTCCACCCGGACATTCGCCGCAACCTGATGAACATGCGCGCCTTCAACGAGGCGGGCCGTGCGCTCATCCTCTGGACCGCGCTGAAGTCTGACGTTGCCCATCGCTCGGACGTTGAGGCCGACAAGCAGGAAGCCGACGATTTGCTTGGCTTGATGACCCCGATCATCAAGGGCGTCCTCACCGACAAGGGCTTTGAGCACGCCGTCATGGCGCAGCAGGTCTTTGGCGGCCATGGCTATATTGAAGAACACGGCATGAGCCAGTTCGTGCGCGATGCCCGCATCGCCATGATCTACGAAGGTGCCAACGGCATTCAGGCGCTCGATCTCGTCGGCCGCAAGCTGGCGCTCAACGGTGGTCGCGCCGTGCAGACCTTCTTCAAGGAGGTCGGCGAGTTCTGCGAAGCCAACCGCGCTGACGAAAACATGGCTCCGTTTACCAAGGGCCTCAAGAAGGGTCTCAACGACCTGCAGGCGGCGACGATGTGGCTGATGCAGAACGCGATGCAGAAGCCCGACAATGCCGGCGCTGCCTCGACCGACTATCTCCACCTCTTCGGCCTTGTCGCGCTCGGCTACATGTGGGGACGCATGGTCAAGACCGCGCAGGAGAAGATCGCGGATGGCAGCGGGTCTTCGATCCACGAGGCCAAGCTCGTCACCGGTCGCTACTTCATGGAACGCATCATGCCCGAGACCGCCGCGCACCTCGCGCGCATTTCGGCTGGCGCCGATTCCATGATGGCCCTGCCAGAGGATGCGTTCTAGAGTTTGTGCCGCCTCGGCCTGTCCAACGCGGGACAGGCCTCCCATATCTTCGGCGACAGGAGCTATTGAGTGACGATCCAGCCTGCAGAAGTTCTCAACCTTCCCAAGCCCGCATGGGCGGATGAAGAGGTCGGCATGATCTACGACATGGCGCAGCGCTTTCTCGAGGCTGAGATTGCGTCGCGTTATGAAGAGTTCGAGAAGAACGAGATCTTCGACCGCGAGAGCTGGCTGAAGGCGGGTGCCAATGGTCTGCTCTGCGCCTCGATGCCGGAAGAATATGGCGGGGCTGGCGGCACGTTTGCGCATGAGAGCGCAATCCTTGAAGCGATCAGCCATGTCGGCGTCGATGGCTTTGGCATCGGCCTGCACAACTCTATCGTCGCGCCCTACATTCTTTATTATGGCTCGGAAGAGCAGAAGAAGAAGTGGCTGCCAAAGATGGCGTCGGGCGAGATGATCGGCGCCATTGCCATGACCGAGCCCGGTGCCGGGTCCGACCTTCAGGGCGTGAAGACGCGCGCTGAAAAGGACGGCAATCACTACCGCATCAACGGCTCCAAGACATTCATCACCAACGGCCAGATGGCCGACCTGATCGTCGTCGTCACCAAGACCGACCCGGAAAAGGGCGCGAAGGGCACGTCGCTGATCGTGGTCGAAACTGAAGGCCTCGAAGGTTTCCAGCGCGGCCGTAACCTCGACAAAATCGGCCTCAAGTCGAACGACACCTCCGAGCTTTTCTTCAACGACGTTCGCGTGCCGACTGCCAATCTTCTTGGTGACGAGGAAGGCCAGGGTTTTGTCCAGCTGATGCAGCAATTGCCGCAGGAGCGGTTGCAGATCGGTGCGACTGCTGTGGCGATGTCGGAACGGGCGCTGGCGCTGACAATCGATTACGTCAAGGAGCGCAAGGCGTTCGGCAAGTCGGTGATGGATTTCCAGAACACCCAGTTCAAGCTGGCGGAATTGAAGACCGAGGTCACGGTTGGCCGCGTCTTCTACAATGACTGCGTCGCGCGCCACATTCGCGGCGAACTCGATCCGGCCACCGCCTCGATGGCCAAGTACTGGCTGTCGGACTTGCAAGGCAAGGTCGTTGACCAGTGCCTGCAGCTCTTCGGCGGCTATGGCTACATGAACGAATACCCGATTGCCCGCATGTTCCGCGACGCCCGCGTCCAGCGGATCTACGGTGGCACCAACGAGATCATGAAATTGCTGATCGCCCGCACGCTCTGAGCGTTGTGGCCGGCAAACCAAGGGAGAGACTGATGGCAGACGCTTTTGTCTATGACGCGGTGCGTACCCCGCGCGGTCGCGGCAAGAAGGATGGCTCGCTTCACGAAGTTCCGGCTGTGCGCCTTGCGGCAAAGACGCTGGAAGCAATTCGCGACCGCAACGGCCTCGACACTTCGACCGTCGACGACATCATCTTCGGCTGTGTTGATCCCGTTGGCGAAGCTGGTTCCGTGATCCCGCGCTCGGCGGCGTTTGAAGCCGGCTACGACAACAAGGCGCCGGGCATGCAGATCTCCCGCTTCTGCGCGTCCGGCCTTGATGCTATCAACCTGGGTGCAGCCAAGATCGCCGGCGGCTCGGACGAGATCGTCATTGCGGGCGGCGTTGAAAGCATGAGCCGCGTCGGCATGGGCATGTCGGGCGGTGCATGGTTCATGGACCCGTCGGTCGGCCTGCCAGGCTTCTTCGTCCCGCAGGGCGTTTCGGCTGACCTCATCGCCACCAAGTATGGTTTCTCGCGCGATGACGTCGACGCCTACGCAGTCGAAAGCCAGCGTCGCTCGGCCCATTCGTGGGAACAGGGCTATTTCAAGAACTCGGTCATAACGATCAAGGACCAGAACGGTCTGACCATTCTCGACCATGACGAGCACATGCGTCCTGGCACCGACATGCAGTCGCTCGCCTCGCTCAACCCGTCCTTCGTCATGCCCGGAGAGATGGGTGGCTTCAACGCTGTCGCGATCCAGCGTCACCCGGAAGTCGAGGCGATCAACCACGTCCACCATGCCGGCAACTCGTCGGGCATCGTTGATGGTGCGGCTGCCATTCTGCTGGGTTCAGAAAATGCCGGCAAGGCCATGGGCCTCAAGCCGCGCGCGCGCATCCGCGCCTTCACCAACATCGGCTCGGAACCGGCGATCATGCTGACCGGCCCGGTCGACGTGACCAAGAAGCTGCTCGACAAGGCCGGCATGTCGCTTGCCGACATCGACCTCTTCGAACTCAATGAAGCCTTTGCCTCGGTAGTGCTGCGCTACATGCAGGCCTTCGACATTCCGCACGACAAGATCAACGTTAATGGCGGCGCGATCGCCATGGGCCATCCGCTCGGCGCAACCGGCGCGATGATCCTTGGCACGGTTCTCGACGAACTCGAGCGCCGCGACCTCAACACCGCGCTTGTCACCCTGTGCATCGGCGCCGGCATGGGCACCGCAACGATCATCGAGCGCGTTTGAGCTGGGCGGAGGAGACAGAATAATGGCGAACTACACCAATTTCACGGTCGAGACCGACAGCGATGGCATCGCGCTCGTCACCTGGAACATGCCCGACAAGTCGATGAACGTCTTCACCGAAGAGGTGATGAACGAACTCGAACAGATCGTCGACCAGACCACCGCTGATGAAGCGGTCAAGGGCGTTGTCTTCACCTCGGGCAAGGAGACCTTCTCCGGCGGTGCGGACCTCACCATGCTGCAGAAAATGCTCGGCCTCTATGAAGCCAAGCGCGGCGGCAATGAAGAAGAAGCGATGCGCTTCCTGTTCGACAATGCCGGTCGCATGACGTGGCTGTTCCGCAAGCTCGAAACTTCGGGCAAGCCGTGGGTCTCGGCGATCAACGGTACCTGCATGGGCGGCGCGTTTGAGCTGTCGCTGGCTTGCCACGGGCGCGTTGCTGCCGACAGCGACAAGGTCAAGATGGCGCTGCCTGAAGTGAAGGTTGGCATCTTCCCGGGCGCTGGCGGCACCCAGCGCGTGATGCGCCTCACCGACCCGCAGTCGGGCCTGCAGATGCTCACCTCCGGCCAGAACCTGACGCCGAAGAAGGCGAAGAGCATGGGCCTGATCCAGGAGATCGCAGCGCCGGACCAGCTGATCGACGCTGCGAAGGCGATGATCAAGAACGGTCTCAAGCCGGTTCAACCGTGGGACGAAAAGGGTTTTAAGCTTCCGGGCGGCCCGGTCTATTCGGCAGCGGGCGCAAATCTCTGGCCGCCGGCAATCGCGATCCTGCGTCGCGAAACCTTCGGCAACTATCCGGGTGCAGCTGCGATTCTGCGTGCAGCCTATGAAGGTCTACTCGTTCCATTCGACACCGGCCTTCGCATCGAGCAGCGCTACTTTGCGCAGATCTTGCGCTCGACCGAAGCGCGCATGATGATCCGCTCGCTGTTCGTCTCGCTGCAGGAGCTGAACAAGGGTGCACGTCGTCCCTCAAGCGTGCCGGAATCGAAGTTCACCAAGATCGGCGTTCTTGGCGCTGGCTTCATGGGCGCAGGTATTGCCTTCGTCACCGCGAAGGCCGGAATTCCGGTTGTCCTGCTCGACCGTGATATCGCCGCTGCCGAAAAGGGCAAGGCGCATTCGGCGGGCCTGATGGATGGCGCGATCAAGAAAGGCCGCGCCACGGCAGAACAGAAAGAGAAGCTTCTCTCGCTGATCACGCCGACCGTCGACTACAAGGACCTTGAAGGCTGCGACCTCGTCATAGAGGCCGTGTTCGAGGATTCCGAAGTCAAGAAGGGCGCGACGCAGCAGACCGAAGCCGTCATCGCTGCCGACGCAATCTTCGCCTCCAACACTTCGACCATCCCGATCTCGGCGCTGGCACAGAACTCGTCGCGTCCGGCCAACTTTATCGGCATCCACTTCTTCTCGCCGGTCGACAAGATGATGCTGGTCGAGATCATTTTGGGCGAAAAGACCGAGGACAAGGCGATTGCCACCGCGATCGACTATGTTCGCGCGATCAAGAAGACGCCGATCGTCGTCAACGACACCCGCGGCTTCTACGTCAATCGCTGCGTCCTGCGTTACATGGCTGAAGCGTTCCAGATGGTCATCGAAGGCGTTCCGCCGGCAATGATCGAGAACGCGGCGCGCATGGCCGGCATGCCGGTTGGCCCGCTGGCGCTGACAGACGAAACCGCCATCGACCTCGCGCAGAAGATCATGAAGCAGACCATTCGCGATCTTGGCGAGAAGGCGGTCGATCCGGAACAGTTCAAGCTGATTAACACTATGGTCGACACGCATGGTCGCCTTGGCCGCAAGAACGGCAAAGGCTTTTACGACTATCCGGAAAAGCCGGCGAAGAAGCATCTGTGGCCAGAGCTCAAGACGCTCTACCCGCAGCAGGATGCCGATTCGCTCGACGTCGAAGAGGTCAAGCAGCGCTTCCTCGTCACCATCGCGCTCGAAGCTGCGCGCGTCATGGAAGAAGGCATCGTCACCGACCCGCGCGAAGCGGATGTCGGCTCGATCCTCGCCTTCGGCTTCGCGCCGTATACGGGTGGTGTGCTGAGCTATATCGACGGCATGGGCATGAAAAAGTTCCTCAAGCTCGCTGCCGACCTCGAAGCCAAGTATGGCCCGCAGTTCAAGGCACCGAAGCTTCTGGCCGACATGGCCGAGAAGGGCGAAACCTTCTACGACCGGTTCAATCCGTACCCGACGGCCGACAAGGCAGCGTAACCGGCACCGCCGATGCGAGATGCAAGCCTTCCCCTTTGGAGAAAGGGGAAGGCCCCGTTCGAAATGCAGATGCCAACTTCCGCAATATTGTCCAACCAGCCTTGCAGGTGAGGCGCCCGTTAGGGCAGAGGGGTGGCATGAATATCGCCCCCGCTTGAAGGTAATCGAAAATGTATGTTTGGCTCCGGCTTGCCCGGATGATGGCGACCGCCAGGTCGCGCGGTCCTTACAAGGTCGGCGATGAAAGCCGCCTCTCCTTCCGCTGCCTGCCGACGGATATCGACGGCAATGCGCATCTGAACAACGCGCGCTACATGATGCTCGCCGACGTTGGCCGGATCGACATCTTTGTACGTGCCGGGTTGCTGTCCCTGGCGCGCAAGAACAAATGGGCCCCGATGATGGGCGGCCTTCAAACCGTCTATGTCCGGGAAATCAAGCTCTGGAAGAAGTTTGACGTCGTGTCGACTGTTGAAACCTGGGACGACACGCAGATTATCGGGCGGCATCGCTTCGTTCTTGAAGATGGCCGCACCGCTGCCCTCGTCATGACCACCGCCGGCGTCTACGATTTCAACAATCGAAGTTTCCTCAAGATTGACGATCTTTTTGAAACCCTCGGCGTCACCGACAAGCCCCGCGCGCCAAGCGAAGAAGAACGCATTTTCATGTCCTCGCATACGGGGTTAAGGCAGCTCGCGAAGGGCCTGACGTAGGTTTCTCTCAGGGCGCCCCCTCCACCACCTTCGGTGGTCCCCCTCACCCCGCTTCGCGGGGGAGGATCTGAACGTCGAACGCAGCGATCTCCGGAGCTCCTCCCCCATTCATGGCGGAGGTGTCGCGAAGCGGCGGAGGGGGCGGCCAAGCCGCTAACGGTAAAGATGATCCGCCGGCAGGCCCAATCTCAGGCATGATTGCGCGGGTGGCAGAGATGGCAGCACAAGGCGGTCTGCCATGGCACCCGCCTGCCGCAGAAGGTTCTCTTCGCCAAGTCGCATCTCGTAGCTGTGGGGCAGTCTGAGGAAGGTTCTAATTTCCTGCGGCACCAGGGAGACCGCCGCCCGGACCATGGACCGTTGTATGGGGCGCAGGACGGAAGGAAACACATCTGCTTCCGAGATCAACTTGAGAAACTCCTCAATGATCGGCGACGGCTCCAAGCGGATGCGAACATCCTCGAGCATCTCTTCCCATTCGGTCACGGATGTAGGCGCCCCCCTTGCGCCATACAGCTTACCAGGAATGGTCGCCTCGGCGAAGGCTGTTGAGATTTCCGCTTCGCTCAGCGTGTCCACATAGCGGCTGTAAGCCAGTGCGAACCCGAAGGTTGCGGTCGCCTGCACCCAGTCCAGAAGCGGTGTGTCGTTGGCGCGGTAGGCGATACCGCCCGGAGTAACCCCGCCTACGCGCTCATGCTGGCGCACGACGCCCTCAATCATCTTTTTCGCCCTGCTCCTCGCCCCATAGACGGTCACCATAGCCGCGAGGCCTGTGCGCTGCAGGCGACCTGCAGGGTCCTTGCGAAAAGTGCTGTGTTCCCAAACACCCGTGCGAACGGACGGCTCCGCCAGTTCGAGTATGACTGCGGCGACCCCGCCGATGAAAAGAGAGACCGGATTTTTGAACAGCCGCCAGGATATCGAGTTCGGCGGCAGCAGCGCCTCCTCCCCCACCGGCTCGCAAAAATCAAAGCGAAGCCCGCCTTCCGGCTGCATCAATTTGCGCCCGAGCCGATCCAGTTGGCTCTCAAGCGGCAAAAACATCAATCGCGGAAAGCTGGTTCGTATATGCTTCATGCAGCATCCCTCGTGAGCGGAACCAATTTCCTTTCTGGCTTTTCGTTCCGCCTCGGCTGGACCCCGGCACGCGAAATCGATAACAATTGCGGAAGGCATTTCCTTCGCCGACGGATGAGCCATGCTTTCGCATCACCAGCTTTGGGCCGCCATCGACGCCCTTGCCGAAAGGCATTCGCTGTCGCCCTCGGGGCTTGCCCGGCGCGCGGGTCTGGATTCCACCGCTTTCAACAAGTCCAAGCGCACATCATCTGACGGGCGGCCGCGCTGGCCCTCCACGGAATCGCTGGCAAAGATCCTCGCGGCCACAGGCGTCTCTCTGGATGAGCTTGTCTCTCTCATCGACGGAAGTGATCGCGCAGCCTCGCAAACGGTTCCGCTTCTGGGCTTCGCGCAGGCGGGTGCAGGCGGATATTTCGATGATGCGGGCTTCCCTCAGGGTGAAGGTTGGGACGTCATCGCGGCTCCTCCGGGGACACCTGAGGGGTCTTACGCACTTCAGGTGCATGGCGATTCCATGTGGCCGCTCTATCGCGACGGCGACACACTGATCGTTAATCCGACCGCAAATGTGCGCAAGGGCGATCGGGTGGTGGTGCGTACGCGCGGCGGCGAAGTTACCGCCAAGCTCCTTGCGGCTAGAACGAGAGAGAAAATCGAGCTCGTGTCGCTCAATCCAGAGCATCCCAATCGGTCGATCCCCGTGCACGAGGTCGAATGGATCGCCCGAATAATCTGGGCCAGCCAATAGGTGACCTGATGCGCCCCCTCGCCGTAGGAATAGGACTGGCAGGGGTGATCAGCGCCGCAAGCCTGTTGATTGCCCACTCGACAGGCAGCGAGGTCAGTCAATCGCCTGCACAACAGTCTGAGGCACCTGCAGAGCCGATGCCCCCTCGGCCTTCGGCATCCACCCCGCCCATGCCAATTCGGCCAGCCAGCCCCGAGCTCCTCGCCGTCCCCGTCATCTCCCCACAAGACCTTGAGCGGATCGAACCCACTTTCGATATCGCCCAGTCAGACGAGTCGCGCCCGGGGGACAAGGCAACGCTGCTCTACCGGCCGCTATCAGAGCGCGCCGGTGAATTCGAAGCAAATGGCCATCGCATCCGCCTCGAAGGGATCGTGCCAACGGCCGCCGATGAAAAATGCAGCGAGGCAGGCAAGAGCTGGCCTTGCGGCATTCATGCGCGTACGGCCTTCCGCAATTGGCTGCGAGGGCGCGCGATCAGCTGCATCGTGCCTGCGACGCCAGCCCAATCAACCACCGTCACAACCTGTCATCTGGGCAAGCAGGATGCTGCGGAGTGGCTGGTGACACAAGGCTGGGTCAGGGCCGAGACTGCGGGCCCCTATTCTGAACTTGCAGAGGAAGCCAAAAAGAAAAAGCGGGGCTTGTTCGGCCCCGCTCCTCTTGTTTCTTCTGTGCTTCCGCCCGTTGAATTGCCGGACGAGCCCCCTCAATCAGGCAACTAATTCTCCGGCCAGCGCCTTGGCGATCAGGGTCCGCGTGTTGTCGATGCCGTAGAGCGCAGCGAACGAACCGAAGCGCGGGCCGCGCTCCTGACCGATCAGCACCTGATAAATCATCTGGAAGAACGCGACGGAAACGCCGGGGCCACCCTCGGGGCTCTTCTTCTTGTGGTCCTGATAGCGTTCGATAGCGCGGGCAACGTCGAGCGCAGCGTTCTGAATGGCTTCGCCATCGGCACCAGCCGGCAACGCTGCGAGCGTATCCGACAGTGCCTTGAGTGCCTCAGCTTCCACCTCGTCCGGCGCACGAAAGACTTTCGTCGGCTTCACGAAGTCTTCGAAGTAGCGGATCGCGTAACCGACGAGACGGTCAAGTTCAGGATGTGTCTGCGGCGTGACGCCCGGTGCATGGCGCGAGATGAACCCCCACAATACAGCCGGTTCGTGCGCGTTCGAGGCGCTGACAAGATTGAGCAGCAGCGCGAAGGACACCGGAAGATCCACCACCGGCACGTTGCCGCTGTGGATGTGATAGACGGGGTTGCCAAGACGCTCCTTCCATTCCTGACGCTGGTAGGCCGACAGGAAGGCGTAATATTCGTCAACGGCGCGCGGAATGACGTCAAAATAGAGCTTCTTCGCCGTACGCGGCTTCTGGAACATGTAAAGCGCAAGGCTTTCCGTCGGCGCGTAGGTCAACCACTCGTCGATCGTCAGACCATTGCCCTTCGACTTGGAGATTTTCTCGCCGTTCTCATCAAGGAAGAGCTCGTACACGAAGTGCTCCGGCGGCAAGCCACCAAGCACCTTACAGATATTGTCGTAGACCCCCATGTTCGGACCGTGGTCCTTGCCGAACATCTCGAAGTCAACGTTGAGCGCAGCCCAGCGGGCGCCGAAGTCTGGCTTCCACTGCAGCTTGACACTGCCGCCGAGGATCGACTGGGTCACCTCCTCGCCATCCGGATTATCATAGGTGATCGTCGCATTGACGGCGTCCACCTTCTTGATCGGTACGTAGAGAACCTGCCCTGTTTTCGGCGAGATCGGCAGGAACGGCGAATAGGTCGCGCGGCGTTCCTCGCCCAAGGTCGGCAGCATAATGTCCATGATCTGATCATAACGCTCGGCTACGAGGCGCAAGATCCCGTCGAAGCGACCGGACTTGTAATAATCGGTTGCGCT
This sequence comes from Aquamicrobium zhengzhouense, assembly GCF_016124105.1. GTDB lineage: Bacteria > Pseudomonadota > Alphaproteobacteria > Rhizobiales > Rhizobiaceae > Aerobium > Aerobium zhengzhouense. The sequence goes on along the minus strand of NZ_JADGMQ010000006.1, from coordinate 50,568 downwards.
TGCAAACTCGTATTCGAAGCCGAACGTGTCGAGGAAGCGGCGCAGCATCGCATTGTTGTGCGCGCCGAAGCTGTCATGGTCCTCGCCAAAAGGGTTTGGCACAGCGGTGAGCGGCTTGTGCAGATGCGGCTCGAGGAAAGAGCGATCCGGCACGTTTTCCGGGATCTTGCGCATGCCGTCCATGTCATCGGAGAACGACAGGAGCCTCGTCGGCACCTTGTCCTCAGTCAGGATACGAAACGCATGACGCACCATCGTTGTGCGCGCCACCTCGCCGAACGTGCCGATATGCGGCAGGCCGGATGGCCCATATCCGCTCTCGAACAGAACCGCCTCCGGCCAGTCGCGGACCTCATAACGTTTTACGATCTTGCGAGCCTCTTCAAAGGGCCACGCTTTGCTTTCACGCGCCGCGGCAAGGATTTCCGGCGTCACTTGAAGCGAATTTGATCGCAAAGAAGTCATTTCCTAACTTTCCATGAGGGTTTGGCGGCACATCTGCACGCGGATGAACCTCTAAGCATGCATGTGAGGTGCGTCAATGATGTCACCGCTTTTTCATTGCGGCTCGCGGGGTGGCTTCCTAACTTTGCCCCGGATAGATTTACTTATTGCAGTGCAGGAGGGATTCATGGCTCAGCCGACCGCTCAGGAAGCGCTAGTCTACATAATGGTGATCGTGTCAGCCTCTGACCGAAACATGCGCGACGAAGAACTGGCACGGATTGGAGCAATCATTCGCACGCTTCCTGCTTTTGCCGACTTTCCGCAGTCACGGACGCTGGAGGCGGCTCAGGACTGCCAGAAGCTGCTCCATGAAGAAGCAGGGCTTGAAGGGGTCCTGGCCATGATATCAAATGCTCTTTCACCGGAGATGCGCGAGACCGCCTATGCTCTTGCGGTCGATGTCGCATCAGCCGACCATTCGGTCGCGCTTGAGGAGCTTCGCATCCTCGACATTTTGCGCAGCAAGCTGGCGATTGACGATGCAGCGGTCGGGGCCATCGACAGGGCCGCCAGCATCCGCCACCGCGCCTTCACTCAGTAAAAGCTAACCGGGAAATATTTGAGATAGAGTTCGGCGAAAACGCCCTTCACCGATATTTCCCTCAAGGCATAGTCGAACGCCTGCACCAGCGTGTCACCATCGTGTCGGACGGCGATTGCCAGTCCGGCACCAAGAAATTCCGGAGCCACATATGCCCCTCCGGCAAAGCGACAGCAATTTTCTGCATTAGTGCTGGCAAGCCAAAACGAGAGGCGGAGTCCGTCTCCAAAGACCGCGTCCAGCTTACCTTCTCGCAGATCATCCAGCATCCACTCGGGACGCGAATAGGTCACCGGTCTGGCTGACGCGAAATAGCTGCGCAACATTGCTTCATGCGCTGAACCCGCCAAGACGCCGACGCGGCGACCCGACACAGATTTATAAACAGGCTCATTGAGAGGCTTGTCCGTCTTGACGGCAAACCGGGCCGGAAAGCGCAGATATGGACGGGTAAAAAGGTAGGTTTCGCGCGTTTCCGCATTTACCGGAACACCGGCAATCAGCGCCTCGCCCTGCCCGCTCTCAATCGCGGCATCGAGTTCCTCCCAAGGCAGCCCCTGGATCTGGCAGCGTGCCGCGACGTCAAGTTCACGGCATATGGCACGCGCAAGATCGACATGAAAGCCGCTCAACCGGTTCTGCTGGTCGAGATAGCTGAAGGGCGGAAAATCGATTGTCGTCAGAAAGCGAATGCGGCTGACACTCGTCAGATCCGGCCGCGGCAGTCGTTCCTTGTCATCCCAATAATTTGGAATGGTTGGCTCGGCGGCTCTCGCCAGCGTGCCGCCAAAACCGTTGGCAAGCAGCAACGGAACGAGGGCGACGATGATGGATTTGACGGCGGAGCGGAACATTCACGCGGTTCTCAAGACGGGCATCTATCTGCGCTCTCTGCAGCTGGAGTGTCAACCACACTGCGCCGGCTCCTCCATCCGCCAAATAAGTTAACGCCCCTATTAAGTAAAAATTATAATATTTGAAAATTCTTAAATAACATGCAAGCATACCTTTTGGGCGGGAGTATATTGCTTGTATTGTGCGTCACTCATACTCGCGCACATCGATCTAACCTTTTGCGCCGATCGAGCAACCTCCTTCACGACGACACCGGACACCTGTCTGCAGTCATAAGGAGCGAGCAAGTGCCTGCAATTGCACAACCTCCACTAAGGACAGAGACATATAGCCAATCGCCCGGGATTATGCACCTCGCGCCCCGAACGGCTCACGATCGACGCCCTCTCCTTCTGTCTCATGAAAATATCCGTGAGCTGCGCATCGCACAGATCTTGCGCGAGTGGCACCCCGTTCTGAATCGGGCATCGATCTCCGCCGAGAACGCAACCAGCATTGCCAGGAAGGCGGTGGCAAACGACACGGGCTTTGCACGCGAGGCCCTTGCCTCAGGTAGAATCGACGAAGCGCGATTTTATCAGGCCATCGCAGCCGAGCTTGGCATCGGGTTCATCTCGAGGATCTCCCCGCAGCAAATCGTCATGGCGGCTGACGCTCGCCTTGAAGGCCTGAGCAGAAGCTTTGGCATCCCGCTCACGCTTTTGACAGACCGGCACGGCAACACCGTTCATGTCATCTCCCGGAAGGATCTTGATTTCGGGCCCCTCAAGAAGAAGATCGAAGAGCATCCCGAACTGGCGCGCCGATTGCGCATAGCGCCGCCGTCTACACTGCGTAAAGCGCTGATCCGCAGGAGCAGCGGACGGCTCCTGTTTGACGCACAAAATGCGCATGCACTCCGATCTCCGGATCTGAGTGCCGGAACTGTCATTACCGGCCGGCAGGGGATCCTTCTCGGTATACTCTTCGCAGCATTCGCCGGCTGCCTTGCGTTCACGCCGCATCTCACGCTTTTAATCATACACCTGATTGCTGCGATTACCTTTCTCGGCTGCATGGTCCTGCGGCTTTTGGCTCTGCAGGATGCGCGACCTGTCCAGCGACGGCACGTACAGCTGGGCGATCCTGATGAGCTGCCGATCTACTCCGTGATTGTCGCGCTTTATCGGGAGAAAGAGGTGGTGCCTCAGCTTCTGGTAGCGCTCGGCATGCTGCAATGGCCGCGCAGCAAGCTCGAGATCAAGATCGTCTGCGAGGCTGATGATGCAGAGACGCTGGCCGCCCTCAAAGCTCACCGGCTTCATCCCTGCATCGAAATCGTTGAAGTGCCGCCGAGCCTGCCGCGCACCAAGCCAAAGGCCCTTGCCTATGCGCTCCCGCTTTGCAGCGGGGAGTTAGTAACCCTTTATGACGCCGAAGATCGGCCGGACCCGTTTCAACTTGCCGCTGCCTACGCAGCTTTCCGTCGTGAAGGTCCGGACCTCGCATGCGTGCAGGCACCGCTGATTATCAGCAATTCCCACAGCAGCATTCTCGCGACCATGTTCGCGTTCGAGTATGCGGGCCTGTTTCGCGGGCTCTTGCCCTATCTTGCGCGCAAGAAGGTGCCCTTACCCCTCGGCGGGACCTCAAATCATTTCCGCCGCTCTGTCCTGCAAGAAGTTGGCGGCTGGGACCCGTTCAACGTCACAGAAGATGCGGATCTTGGCGTGCGCTTTGCGCGTTATGGATACCACGTCGGCATCATCCGCAATCCAACGCTGGAAGACGCGCCCGAAAACCTCCGTGAATGGCTCCCACAGCGGATCCGCTGGTTCAAGGGTTGGATGCAAACCTGGCTCGTCCACATGCGTCACCCGATCCTATTGTGGCGCGAGCTTGGCACCAGCGGTTTCATAACTGTCCAGATCCTGATGTTCGGGATGATCGTCTCATCGCTGGTGCACCCGATCTTTCTGGTTTCGGTGACCTATCACTGCGCCATCCTGACGACCGGCGACGCTGCATGGATGGACGGAATATACAGCCTGTTTGTGCTCATCGCACTGCTGGCGGGATACGCCACCTTCATCGTGCTTGGGTGGCGCAGTCACCCGTTACCGGAGCGCCCCTCGCTTCCGAAGGTGATCTTGCTGACGCCGGTGCACTGGACATTGCTGTCGCTGGCGGGTTGGGCAGCGCTGTGGGAGCTTTACTGGCGGCCTCACCATTGGCACAAGACGCCCCATCGCCGAACAGCGACGCCGCGTTCGGCTAACAACTCTCCCCAGCAAAAAGCCGCCATTCCGGCAACCGTTACAAATCTGTGATAGTTATCTGACAAAGCTCTTTTGGGCTCGTAACAATCGACCCCATTCGACAGATACAGGGTAACTTGAACATGAAATCCCAGATGGGCCGAGCTGCGGATGTCATCGACATTCTGGCTGCGCGGGAACTGGCCAATGTCCTGCCTGATCCGGTGATCCTGATCGATGGATATGGCGCCGCACGCTACGCCAACCCCGCTGCAATCGCCTCATTTGGAACGATCCGCGTCGGCACGCTACTGCAGCATCGGTTTCGCTCGCCGGAAATGCAGCAATTGCTTATGAACGCGCTGCGCACAAAAAGCTCCGGCGAGATCGAATACAGCGAACGCGTGCCTATCGAGCGGGTATTCCTGATTTCGATCCAGCCGCTCCAGTCAGAATCCGGGATATTCCTGGTCCACTTCAAGGACCAAAGCGAAACCCGTCGCATCGATCGCATGCGTGCTGACTTCATCGCCAATGCCAGCCACGAGCTTCGAACGCCGCTTGCTTCGATTTCCGGCTTCATCGAAACACTGCGCGGGCCCGCGAAGGATGATGCCAAGGCACGCGAGAACTTCCTGCAGATCATGCAGGCGCAGACGGCCCGCATGGCCCGGCTGATCGATGATCTGCTTTCGCTTTCGCGCATCGAGATGAAGCCGCATACGCGGCCTCAGCAAAAGGTTGAGCTTGGAGGCCTTTTATCTGGGCTTCTCGAGACCATGTCGCATCTGGCCAAAGATTATAACGTTGCCATCAATTTCACGCCGCCAGATGCACCGATCGTCGTTGCGGGAGACCGGGACGAGCTGATCCAGGTCTTCTCCAATCTTCTGGAAAACGCGTGCAAATATGGCCAGCAAGGCGAGCGCGTCGAGGTGTCCCTGAAGGTTGGACGCGGCACCGGCCCCGAAGCAACAATCTGCTTCCGCGATTTCGGGCCTGGCATTGCCGAAGAACACATTCCGCGACTGACTGAGAGGTTCTATCGGGTAGACGTCGAGAAAAGCCGCGTAAGAAACGGGACCGGGCTTGGCCTTGCCATCGTCAAGCACATATTGACGCGCCATGCGGGACGGCTGACCATCCATTCGACACCCGGCGAAGGCTCAACCTTCTGTGTGCACCTGCCCTTGTCGTAAACGTGTTCTTTATTCTGTCATCAGGGCGGATTACCCTGAGGAAACTCTTTCAAGCGGTTCGTCACTATCATGCTGTCTCCTCACATCGTGCGTGCCTACGATCATGAACTTGCCGAACTCGGCAATCGCATCGCATCGATGGGCGGACTAGCCGAGCGCATGGTCGATGAGGCCATGGCGGCGCTCGTCAATGCGGACACGGATCTGGCGCGCAAAGTCATTGCCGACGACGCGACCCTTGATGAAGGTCAGCGATGGATCGACGATCAAGCGATTCTGATGATCGCCCGACGTCAGCCCATGGCGGATGATCTGCGCGAAATTCTCGGCGCGATAAAGATCGCGGCCGACCTCGAACGCGTCGGAGATCTTGGAAAGAATATCGCCAAGCGCGTCGTAGCCGTCACCGAGGTGCGGCAGCCTGTCCAGCTTTTCCGTGGCCTGGAAGCGCTGACCACGCTGGCCCTCACCCAGCTAAAGCAGGTGCTCGACGTTTATGCCTCGAGAGAGGTCAGCACGATTGGTTTTGTGCGCAGCCGCGACGAAGAGATCGACGCGATGTACACCTCCCTCTTCCGGGAACTTCTCACATACATGATGGAAGATCCGCGCAACATTTCCCCCTGTACGCACCTCTTGTTCTGCGCCAAGAACATCGAGCGCATTGGTGACCATGCCACCAACATCGCCGAAACGGTCTACCACGTGGTGACTGGTGAGATGCTGCCGATGGATCGCGTCAAGGTCGACAAGAGCCACCAAATTGTCATCCGCGAAAGCCCGGAAGAATAGTTTCCTGACGGCGCAACCTTAACTTCCGTAACGCCCGACAAACGTCATTTCAAATATTTCCTGGCTTAGGCCGTAGAAACGCGAAAATAAAAAAGGGAGCCCGCAGCTCCCTTTTCTTGGTCCGTATCTTTTCCGGAACTTAGCGAGCGCGACGACGCTCCGACGCCGGCTGATAGGCAAGCTTTGCGTGATAGCCGCAATATGGGCTGCTCTCGCCCGACTGATTTCCGCAGAAGCTGAAATCGTCGTGAAGCGGGTCACCGTTAGGCCATTTGCAGGTGCGCTCGGTGAGCTCGATCAGCGACAGGTTGCGCGAAATCGGCACAACCACGTCCTCGATCGGGCGCAGCACCTGATGAACAACCGGCTCGGCGTCAAACTGCGCTGCAAGTGCAGTTGCGCCTACGGTTGCCGTGATCGTGCGCGCTGCGGGACGCGTCTGCACTTTTACCGGAGCAGCTGCTGGCGCAACCTTCTTTGCTCGCGGCTGAGCTGCCGTGGCGCGGCCCCTGCCCGAGAGTTTCAGACGGTGCACCTTGCCGATAACAGCGTTGCGGCTGACGCCCCCAAGTTGAGTTGCGATCTGGCTCGCGCTCAGACCCTCCGCCCAGAGTTTCCTCAGCAGTTCAACGCGTTCGTCGGTCCAATTCATGAGGAGAGGCTCCTGCTTCATGCTAGCGACGGAGTCGGAATCCACCAGCGCCCGGCCAAGGCCGGCTCGACACCATATGTATCGGGGTGATTAGATCCGCCGCACGAAATCTAGTTTTTCTGGCCCTCAAGCTACAGTATCGGCTGACTCCGTGACAAGAGTCCCTTTCGTCGCCCGAATCAGTTTTTACGGTTTTCCCCAACTTGGTCTCCGCCCAAGCAGGTGAAGTTCCGGAGCGGAAGGTTCCGGGCACGTTTTATTTGACACACCTCTTTTAAAGGTCGATATAAGCTGGCTTTTGCCGCCCTTTGGGCGGCTATTTTTATTGTCACTGACCGGAACGACCGGAGTTGCATGAAATGAGCGGATCGGCCCTTTTTGAAACCTTCGCACGAGCGCCGCTGGCATTTGAGCGAGGTGAAGGCAGCTGGCTGATAACCGAGGCCGGGGAACGCTACCTCGATTTCGCAGGTGGCATCGCGGTCAACTCGCTTGGACATTCGCACCCGCACCTTGTCGCCGCTCTGACCGAGCAGGCGCAGAAGCTCTGGCACGTTTCAAATCTCTACGAGATCCCCGGCCAGAGCCGTCTGGGTGAGCGCCTTGCAGCCTCCAGCTTTGCCGACCGCGCGTTCTTCACCAATTCGGGTGCAGAGGCGCTTGAGTGCGCAATCAAGACCGCGCGTCGCTATCATTATGTGAACGGCGCGCCTGAGCGCTTCCGCATCGTCACCTTCGAAGGCGCTTTCCACGGCCGCACCCTGGCGACCATCGCAGCTGGCGGCCAGCCGAAATATCTTGAAGGGTTTGGTCCGAAGGTCGAGGGGTTCGATCAAGTGCCGTTTGGAGATCTCGACGCTGCCGAGAAGGCAATCACGTCAGAGACCGCAGCCTTCCTCATCGAGCCGGTCCAGGGTGAAGGCGGCATTCGGCCCCTGCCACCGAAATTCCTCGAAAACCTGCGCGCACTATGTGACAAGCATGGTCTGCTTCTCATCGTCGACGAAGTTCAGTCGGGCGTTGGCCGCACCGGCAAGCTCTATGGTTATGAGTGGTCATCAATTCAGCCGGATATCATGGCGATCGCAAAGGGCATCGGGGGCGGCTTCCCGCTCGGCGCATGCCTTGCAACCGAAAGGGCGTCCATGGGAATGACGGCTGGCGTTCACGGCACGACGTTCGGTGGAAATCCGCTGGCGATGGCCGTCGGCAATGCCGTTCTCGACGTCATTCTTGAAGACGGCTTCCTAGAAGGCATCCAGCAAAAGGGCAATCTCGCCAAGCAGGGCCTCGCCTCGCTTGTTGATGAGTTCCCGTCTGTCTTTGAGGATGTGCGCGGCTCGGGCTTGATGCTCGGCCTGAAGTGCAAGATGCCGAACGGGGCCGTAGCGGGCGCCATGCGCGAGGAGCGCCTTCTGGCAGTTCCCGCGGGCGACAATGTTGTTCGCCTTCTGCCGCCACTGACAGTCACTGAGGACGAGATCCGTCAGGCGATTGCAAATATCCGCAGCGCAGCCACAAAACTTGTCGCTGAGGGGGAAGCAGCACAATGAACAAAGATTATCGCCATTTCACCGACCTGTCCGCGCTTTCGTCCGAAGATCTGCGCCAGATCCTCGATGATGCTTGCGCACGAAAGCACCGCCTGAAGGCAGGCGAGGTCTCGAGACCTCTCGCCGGCAAGGTTCTGGCGATGATCTTCGAAAAGCCGTCCACTCGTACGCGCGTATCTTTTGACGTCGGCATGCGCCAGCTCGGCGGCGAGACGCTTATGCTTACCGGCACCGAGATGCAGCTTGGGCGCTCGGAGACTATTGCAGATACCGCCAAGGTCCTGTCGCGCTATGTCGACGCGATCATGATCCGCACCATGGAACATGACCGCCTGCTCGAGCTTGCCGAGCATGCGACCGTTCCGGTCATCAACGCCCTGACGGACGATACCCATCCGTGCCAGATCATGGCCGACATCATGACCTACGAGGAACATCGCGGCCCGGTTCGCGACAAGCTCTTCGCCTGGACCGGTGACGGCAACAACGTGCTCCACTCCCTCATGGAGGCGTCGGCTCGCTTTGACTTCAGGCTAAATATTGCAGTGCCGGAAGGTAGCGAGCCCTCCCAGAAATATCTGGATTGGGCAAAGGAAAACGGCGCTCGCATCACGTTGACCCGCTCGGCCGAAGACGCTGTCGAAGGGGCAGACTGCGTCGTGACCGACACCTGGGTCTCCATGGGCCAGGAGCATCGCGCGCGCGGCAACAGCGTGTTCCAGCCCTATCAAGTCAACGCAGACCTCATGGCGCGCGCCAAGCCTGATGCGCTTTTCATGCACTGCCTGCCTGCTCATCGCGGCGAAGAGGTGACGGACGAGGTGATCGACGGGCCGCACTCCGTGGTGTTCGACGAAGCCGAAAACCGCCTCCATGCCCAGAAGGCAATCATCGCCTGGTGCTTCCGCGCTTGATCACGAAGGTGAGCGACCCTATCTGAGCGGCTCACCCGGATCTTGAGCGCCTGTCTGGTGTACGAACACCCGATGCGCAAGGTCGCGCGTGCATGCCCCTTGAAATGGGGCGCGCTTGCACGCAAAACGCATGTAACGACCCCGCGCCCAAAATTGCGACGCAGGCCCAACTGACAGGATATTCCAGTGGCTGAGACCCAGAGAAATCTCGGCGAATTCGGATTCGCCGGCGACGACCATGTTGTACCGTTCGCTGTGGAAGCGCTCGACATACGCGGGCGCTCGGTTCAGCTTGGTCGGCTCATCGACGCGATCCTTTCGCGGCACAACTATCCGGAGCCCGTCGCTCGCCTTCTCGCTGAAGCGATGACGCTGACCGTGCTGCTTGGTACTTCACTGAAATTCCAGGGCAAGTTCATCGTCCAGACTCGCTCCGACGGTCCCGTCAGCCTCCTTGTGGCGGATTTTTCCACGCCGCATTCCCTGCGCGCCTATGCCAGCTACGATGCAGAACTCGTCGATGAGGCGATCAAGGCTGGCAGAACCTCAACCGAGGACCTTCTCGGTAAGGGTGTCCTTGCTCTGACCGTGGATCAGGGCGCGCATATGCAGCGCTATCAGGGCATCGTTCCGCTCGACCAGACCTCTCTTGAGGAGGCAGCGAAAATCTATTTCCGCCAGTCGGAACAGATCCCGACCGATGTTCGCCTTGCGGTCGCCCGACAGTTGGTCCGCGGCGAAGGCGGCGAGGCGCGCTGGCGCGCCGGTGGCCTGATCACGCAGTTCCTGCCTGCCTCGCAGGACCGTGCCCGTCTACCCGACCTTCATGGCGGAGATGGCGACGACGGCCAGAATGGTCATGTTGAAGACGATTCCTGGTCGGAAGCGCAGGCGTTGGTCGCAACTGTGGAACCAAGTGAACTTCTGGACCCGACCGTCGGCTCGGAACGCCTGCTGTATCGGCTGTTCCATGAGCACGGTGTGCGCGTGTTCGAAGGAACGCCGGTTCGTGACGAGTGCTCTTGCTCTCGTGAGCGGCTGCATGGAATTCTGGCTGGCTTCACGGCAGAAGAGATGAAAGAAAGCGCGGAAGAAGGTGTCATCAAGATCTCCTGCGAATTCTGCTCGGAGACTTATCATTTCGATCCAGCCGAGTTTCTGAACAAAGATCAGTAGTTCTCAACCCTCCGTCGGCACACCTGCCGACGGAGGGCCTTTTGTGCTGGCCAGACCAGACCTCGAATGGTTAATATACCCGGAAAGCTTTTGTGAACCGGGAGGGGGCATGGTCAGCAGCGGCAGCCGGGCGGCGTGGGCCAGCACGAGACCGGACATAAAATGACTTTGAAGATCCTTTTAATCATCGCTGGTGCAGCAGCTTTTGGCTGGGGCTTTTCGGAGATCGTTGAGCATTCCGACAACTCGATCCGCAGTTCCCAGGATGCCGGCCTGAATTGCCAGGACTGGGCTTCAGGAAGTTGCGAGCGCACTTTTGAGCGATGAATGGCTCGCGGCCGTCAGAGCCAATATTGAATAGTTAACCGCTGCTGTGCAGAGTCCGCCTTGTCCCAAGGGCTTAGCAGGCGAGCAATGATGGCCGAGAATTTCACGACGCGCACGGAAATGCGTGAAGAAATTGCCGAAGCGGTATGCGAGATCGCCATTTGCCTGGCGAAGTCGATCCATGCCCTCGATCCGCAGGCTCATCGTCAAATGAATTTCGAGGCCGGGAAATCTTATAACCGCCTGCTTGGCGAGCGGCGCGAGCTAGCCGCTGACATCCTCTATCGCTTCGGACGCGCCTTGATGGATCGGGATCTGTTCCCAGAACCCGAGCAGACGGAAGACTAAAGCTTGTCTCCAAAAATGGATTTAGCCGCGCTTTAGTTCAGCGAGCGTGCAGCGTTTGGCAGATCAAGCGAAAAGGCCGGGATCGCGACTTCGAAGAGCTCGCCGTCATCCGCGCGCATCGTGTAGGTACCAACCATGATTCCCGATGATGTGCGCAGCGGGCAGCCAGACGTGTACTGAAAGCTGTCGCCCGGCTCCAGCACGGGCTGTTCGCCAACGACGCCCTCCCCGCGCACCTCCTCCTCACGACCATTCCCGTCGGTGATCCGCCAATAGCGCTCCATGAGCTGGATGCGCATCGTGGAATTGTTGACGATCGTCACCCGATAACCCCAGACGTACCGACCCTCATCGGGGTCGGAACGATCCGGGAGATAGAATGGCTCGACTTCAACCTCGATGTCGCGTGTCGTGCATCGATACATGGTGCTGACTGTCCGCCTGCCTGCGCTAAGATCGAGACTTAAGCCAATGCGCGCTCAATGTCGGCGATCAGATCGTCTGCGTCCTCAAGACCGACGGAAATGCGCAACGTGCCGCCATTGATGCCGATAGCAACGCGGGCCTCTTCGGTCAGGTTCTTGTGAGTCGTCGTGCCGGGATGGGTGATGAGGCTCTTTGCATCGCCCAGATTGTTTGAAATCTTCACGATCTCCAGCGCGTCCGCGAACTTGAACGCGCCCTCCTTCCCACCCTTCACATCGAAGCAGATCAGCGTCGATCCGCCCTTCATCTGGCGCGAGATCAGCTCTGCCTGTGGATGGTCCTTGCGGCCCGGATAAATCACCCGCTCAATCGACGGATGCTCTGCCAGGAAATCAGAGATGCGGCTGGCGTTTTCAGTCTGCTGGCGCACGCGCAGCGGCAGCGTCTCCAGTCCCTTCAGCAGCGTCCACGCGTTGAACGGCGACAGGGACGGTCCTGTATGGCGGAAATAGTCCTGCAGCTGTTCATTGATCCACTGCTTGTCGGAAAGGATCACGCCACCGAGGCAGCGACCCTGACCGTCAATATGCTTGGTCGCGGAATAGACAACCACATGAGCACCGAGCTCAAGCGGCTTTTGATGAAGCGGGGTCGCAAAAACATTGTCGACAACGACGCGAGCGCCAATGCTGTTTGCGATCCGCGCCACGGCCGCAATATCGATCACTTCCAGCGTCGGATTGGTCGGGCTCTCAAAGAAGAAGAGCTTGGTGTTCGGCCGAACTGCCTTTTCCCATTCTTCATTCTTGGTGCCATCGATCAACGTCGTCTCGACGCCGTATTTCGGCATCAGCTTTTCGATGATCCAGCGACAGGAGCCAAACAGCGCGCGGGCAGCAACCACGTGATCACCTGCCTGGACGCTACAAAGAAGCGCAGCAGCGACTGCCGCCATGCCCGACGCGGTTGCGCGAGCGTCTTCCGCCCCCTCCAGCGCGCACATGCGCTTTTCGAACATGTCGACCGTCGGGTTTGCGTAGCGCGAATAGATGAAGCCAGGCTCTTCGTCCTTGAAGCGTCGCTCAGCAGCACCAGCCGTTTCGTAAACGAACCCCTGGGTGAGGAACAACGCTTCGGAGGTCTCCCCGAACGCCGTCCTTACGGTTCCGGAGTGGACCATCTGGGTGGCTGGCTTCCAATTGCGCTTCGCTTCGTTGGTCATCTTACACCTGAACACAAAAAAACCGGCCGCGAAGTCGCATGCCGGTTCCTCCATCGGTCCCTTTAGCGACTTGTTTAACGTGGCTGCAAGCCGACCGGCAAATCACCACGGGATAACGGAGCTTTACGCCTCACGAGAGCTTGCGTCAATCGCCGCTGTCGTTAAACCTCGCCGGTCAAACATGAGGTTTTGACGTGCGTAAGACGGGTATTCTGCCGGATCGCGACATAGCTGCACTTTTTGACGCAGGTTCCATGTCCTCGTCGCGTGCCCTTGATGCTGACCAGATCCAGCCTGCCAGTCTGGACCTTCGCCTTGGCACGAAAGCCTATCGTGTACGCGCGTCTTTCCTTCCAGGCCCGAACAGCACCGTTCTCGAAAAGCTCGATCGGCTGAAGCTGCACGAGATGGAGCTGACCGAGGCCGGCACGGTTCTTGAGACCGGCTGCGTTTACATCGTGCCGCTGACCGAGCACTTCGCGCTTCCTTCGGATGTCTCGGCTTCGGCCAATCCGAAAAGCTCCACCGGCCGCCTCGACATCTTCACGCGCGTCATGGCCGACCGGACGCAGGAATTCGACAAGATCCCTGCCGGCTATCAGGGACAGCTGTTCCTTGAGGTCAGCCCGCGCACTTTCCCGATCATCGTCCGCCCTGGCTCGCGCCTTTCGCAAATCCGCTTCCGCAAGGGCGAGCCATTGCTGGACGAGAACGAACTGCAGGCGCTGCATGACAGCGAGACGCTCGTTGCCACCGAGGCACCGAGCATCACCAATGGGGGCATCGCCCTTTCCATCGATCTCAGCGGGGACCGCGACGGCCTGATCGGATATCGCGGCAAACATCACACTGCGGTGATCGACGTCGACAAGCGGGCCGCCCAGGAAGTTCACGACTTTTGGGAGCCGCTTTACGTCCGCGGGCGCCGCGAACTCATTCTTGATCCGGACGAGTTCTACATCCTTGTCTCGCGTGAAGCGGTTCATGTGCCGCCCGACTATGCAGCAGAGATGACGCCGTACGATCCACTCGTCGGCGAATTTCGCGTCCACTATGCCGGCTTCTTCGATCCGGGTTTCGGCCATTCAGCGGCGGGCGGCACTGGCAGCCGCGCGGTTCTCGAAGTCCGCAGCCACGAGGTCCCGTTCATTCTCGAGCACGGCCAGATCGTGGGCCGTCTTGTCTACGAACACATGCTGTCCCGGCCTCAAAACCTCTACGGCACTGACCTGAAGTCAAACTACCAGGCTCAGGGCCTCAAACTGTCCAAGCACTTCCGTACCTAGACCACACGGCTCAAGCCGGAATTTCGTAGAGATCTTCGGCAACCGGCGCGCAATCTGCTTGACAACACCGAGCCGCTTGAACGACTAATGCGGCTCGCGCGGGTGTAGCTCAATGGTAGAGCAGAAGCTTCCCAAGCTTACGACGAGGGTTCGATTCCCTTCACCCGCTCCAGCTCCCCTCAACACGAATGAAGCTTGTGGCACGTCAGCCTATTGACCTGCAGGTTGCATTTCCTCTGCGTCTACGGCGCGCATGTTGTCGTTATTGACGATATCGGGCGCGGTGCGGAAGCCGAAGTCGAACGCGAAATAGGCGGCGGTTATCGCGATGATGATCGCTGCCGCAACTATAAGTGCCTTGCGTTCACGCCATTTGGACGGCGCGTCTTGGTTCCTGATGTTCCGACGTCCGCTCATGCCGATCTCCATTGCTATGGGGTGCAACAAGCTGACGGGCGCAGATGTTCCTTCAAAATGAAAACCCCGCCGGGTGGCGGGGCTCTGGCGTGCCGGTCGAATTAGTACCAGCGACGCGAATGGTGGTTGCTCGCCAGCGACTGCCCAAGGAGGAAGCCGACAAGCAGGCCAAGAAGGCCCGCTGACGACAGCAAAGTCGCAGCCGTCCCAGGATTTTCGCGGATGGTTTCGGACATCGCATTCGCCTGGTGGCGGATCTGACGTCCTGCGCTGCGCGCCCGGTTGGAGGCCTCATCATAAAGATCTTCCGCTTCGCCGCGCACTTTCTCGAAAGCCTCCTGGCCGCGCTCGGACAGTTGCTTTGTCAGACTGCTGACTTCCGCCTTCAGGTCGGAAATCTGCTTCTCCATGTCTTTGCGACTATTGTCGTCCTTAGCCATATTTTCGTTCTTGAAGTCGCGAATGTTTGGATTTTCATTGTCGGCCATAAGTGGCTCCTTCGTCTCGCTGATATCACCCCGCCCATCAAACTCTGATGCGTCAGTTGCTCTCGACTGAAATTCCTGATTCGCCGACGCGCAACTCGATGCCGTCCGGCTTTGATTCCTCGCGGAACACATAGATGCCAAGCACGACAACGGCGACCGCCAGCGCACCGACGATGAGGAAGAGGTGGTTCTGCTTCATATTTTCCCTCGAACAAGCAGTCAGCAATTCTTGCGATCTTCTGCAAAAACCGCCTTATCTATTCAGTGAGAGGCTCAGTTTGTTGCCTGAAGTCACCGAATTACGCTCATCAACGCTGAAAACGCTGTTTGGTTGCCGAATGCGACGAGCTGCTCGCACTTGAAGCGCGCCTGTGGGAAGAGTATCTCGGCGTAAAAACCGACAGGAGACATGCATGAGCGCCCTCACCCGCTTTCTCGGCGACACGCCATTGCGCGTTGCACTCAAGCTCGTGGTCGTCTCCTTTCTCGTCGGTGTGGTCATGGTGACGTTCGGCTGGTCGCCTCATGACGTGCTGCGCGGCATCGCCGATTTCTTCAGCGGGCTCTGGAACATGGGTTTTGACGCCTTCTACCGCTTCCTCAGCTATTTCCTGATCGGCGCTGCGGTGGTAGTTCCGGTATTCCTCATTCTTCGGCTTTTGAGCTGGCGAAAATAGTTCCTTGGCGCAAGCTGCCCGCACCGGCCCTCGGCCCTTCAAGGTAACGAACCGGCTGGTCCTCGCCATCGCCCTGCCGATGATGATCGCTTACATGACGACGCCAATGATCGGCATCGTCAATACGGCTGTGATCGGACAGTTGGGAGATCCGGCAATCCTTGGCGGTCTGGCAGCCGGCGCCGTCTTGTTCGACCTCGTCTTCGCGACCTTCAATTTTCTCCGCACTGGAACGACCGGGCTTGTCGCGCAGGCTTTCGGACGCGGCGACGCGCCGGAGGAACAGGCAGTCTTCTGGCGGGCGCTGATCGTAGCACTTTCCATCGGGTTGGTCCTCGCGGTCGGCGCGCCTGCCGTTGCATGGGCCGGCCGGCTCTTCATGGCCGCGGAGCCTTCCGTCAGCAACGCGATGAGCACCTATGTGACCATCAGGCTGCTGGCAGCGCCACTGTCACTCTCGAACTACGTGATCCTTGGCTATCTTCTCGGGCGCGGACAGGCAGGGCTGGGCCTCGCGCTGCAGCTATTGATCAATGTCACGAACATCGTGCTGTCGATCTCCTTCGGGCTCTGGATGGGGTGGGGCATTGCGGGCGTTGCCTGGGCCACTGTCTGTGCCGAAGCGCTCGCGGCCATCCTCGGGCTTTGTGTCCTCGTCGCCCGCTTTCGGCGCCTTCCGCCGCTCGCGAAGGGCGCGCTGAGGAACGTCGAGGCGCTCAAGGTGATGTTCGCGCTGAACCGGGACATCATGATCCGCTCATTCGTCCTGCTCGGCGCCTTCGCGATCATCGCGCGGCAGGGTGCGCAGCTTGGAACGCTGACGCTGGCGGCAAATGCCGTCCTGATGAATTTCTTCCTGTTGGCCGGCTATTTTCTCGACGGTTTTGCAGCGGCGGCTGAGCAACTTGCAGGAAGATCTGTCGGAGCGCGAAACCGTGAGGCCTTCGATCGCGCTGTGCGCCTTACTGGCATCTGGGGCTTGTCGGTCGCCGCATTGGTCAGCCTACTCTTCGTCTGGAAGGGCGACATGCTGATCAACCTCATGACAACCTCGCATGAAGTGCGAGATCTCGCGGCAGCCTACTTGCCTTGGGCAGCTTTCACCGCGCTCACCGGGGTGCTCGCCTTCCAGATGGACGGCATTTTTCTTGGCGCAACCTGGTCAAGCGACCTGCGCAACATGATGCTGGTCTCGTTCGGCGTCTTCGTTGCCGCCTTGTGGCTGCTGATCCCGCCGCTGGGGAACATCGGACTATGGAGCGCGCTGCATCTGTTCTTGCTGATGCGCGGGCTGACCTTGGCACTGCGCCTGCCACGGCGCACTGACATAACGTTCAGCAGCTAGCGGAAACTTAGAACGAAGCGGCTTCCCAGCGCTCCAGCCCCGTATCGCGCATCTGGGTGATCGATGTGTAGCCCTCGCGGCGCAACAGGCGTCCCAGATCACGAACAATCCGGGCAGGCAGCGACGGCCCCCCATAGATCATTCCCGTGTAAAGCTGGACAAGATCGGCACCGGCACGAATTTTCTCTGCCGCAGTTTCTGCCGAATCGACGCCGCCACAACCGATCAGCGCAACATCCGGCCCGAGGCGGCGGCGCATGCGGGCCAGTTGCACCGTCGAGCGGGCAAAAAGCGGCTTGCCCGACATGCCACCGGTTTCGCTTGCCTTGCGGTTGGTGAGGCCATCGCGCGACAGCGTCGTGTTGGAGACGATCACCCCCTCGATCCGCTTGTCGAGTACCTCGGCGGCGATATCATCAAGCTCGTCTTCAACGAGATCCGGGGCGATCTTGAGGAATACCGGAACATGCCGGCCGATGAGCGCAGTCTGCTCGTCGCGTGCGTTCTCGACTGCAGCCAGAAGCTCGGCAAGGCTCGAGCGAGCCTGAAGATCGCGCAGGCCCGGCGTGTTAGGCGACGAGATGTTGACGGTCAGGTAGGTCGCCAGCGACGCGAACCGCTCAACACCGAGACGATAATCATTGATGCGATCGTCACTGTCCTTGTTGGCACCGATATTGATGCCGACAACACCGCCCTTGCCGGCACGCGCCTGCAAGCGGGCAAGCGCGGGAGCGTGGCCCTCATTGTTGAAACCGAGGCGGTTGATGACCGCCTCATCTTCTTCCAGACGGAAGATGCGGGGTTTTGGGTTTCCGGGCTGCGCGCGCGGGGTCAGGGTGCCCACCTCCGCAAATCCGAACCCGAGCCGCAAGAGCGGGTCAGCGACCTCAGCGTTCTTGTCGTAGCCCGCCGCCATCCCGATCGGATTGGCGAACTCGATCCCCGCAACGTTCGTCGTCAGAGCCAGGTCGCGATCTGGCGCGCAGGCAAGCGGCAGACCGCTCTTCAGCGCAGCGATGGAAAGCGTGTGCGCGCGTTCAGGATCAAGCGTAAAAAGCGCGCGACGGCCAAGTTGCTCCAGCATCATGCAGGCAGCTCCGGGAAAACATGTGAACCTTGATCGTCCAGCGGCAGCGGCTTGACCCATGCGGCAGAAGCGGGATCAAGCGGCGCATAAAGATGAGGGAACAGAGCGCCCCTGCGCGACACTTCCCATTTCAGCGCTTCGCCGAAGCTGTCTGCGTCAACCGCGATCAGCAGGAGATCCGTCTGACCGGAGAAATGCTTGGCGGCGGTTTCGCGCACCTGCTCGGCGGTTGAGAAATGGATGAAGCCATCCGCGATATCGACAGGGGCGCCGGAGAAGACTCCAGCGGCTTCCGCCTCGCGCCACATGGTTTCAGGAGCGATCTTGTAGATGAGCCTGGACATGGCAGCGCTATAGGCGCATCGCGCGCCGATTGAAAGCGCGAGCAGGACACTCTGTGACACGCCTGACGCAATTACGGCACAAACAGTGCTCACGAATGTGGGATCGGCAGTGGAAGGAGTATCTCATGCGACACGCAGGTGCACTCACCGTTGTTGCCTTGACGGCGATGGTCTCGTCGCCGGCATTGGCACAGGAAGACCGATACAGGCTGGAGCGAACCGAAAACGGGTATATCCGTCTCGACACGCAGACCGGACGCATGTCGAGATGCACCGAACAGGCACAGCAATTGATCTGTCGGATGGCGACGGAAGATCATGCCGCTTATGAGAAGGACATCACCGCGCTTGAGGAACGGATTGCTGCGCTTGAAGCGCGAATCTCGTCTCTTCAGAGCAGCGGCATCAAAACCGATCTCCCAACCGATGAGGAGTTCGAGCAGACGCTTGGCTACATGGAACGCTTCTTCCGTCGCTTCATGGGGATAGTGACGGATCTGGACCGCAATTTTCGCGATGAAAAGGCTCCGGAAGAAAGTCCGGATCGCACCTGAGTCTGAGCCGCATCATTTTTTAGCAGCATCGGCCTCCCGCGTTTGACTTCGCGCTCATACGGGCGCAAGAACAGGATGCTCACCTGACGGCATCCTCGCTCAGGGAGCTTCCGGGATCAGGCCACAAACAGTCGAGTTGGACGGGTGGGCATTTATCTTCCCATCGCCGAAATGTCGGTCAACATGGTCGTGATACTGGCCATGGGGGCCGCGGTGGGCTTTCTTTCCGGCATGTTCGGTGTCGGTGGCGGATTTCTGATCACGCCGCTGCTGATTTTCTACAACATTCCTCCGGCCATTGCCGTCGCGACCGGTGCGAATCAGGTTGTCGCGTCGTCCGTCTCTGGTGCGCTTGCGCATCTCAAAAAGGGCACCATCGACTTCAAGCTCGGCACGGTGCTGTTGATCGGTGGTATTGCCGGCTCGACCCTTGGTGCCTGGGTGTTCGCTCTGCTTAGAAGCGTCGGCCAGCTCGACCTGTTCGTGTCGCTGGTATACGTCGCGCTTCTCGGCACCGTCGGTGGACTTATGCTGGTGGAGAGCGTGCGCGCGCTTCAGCGCGCCCGCAGAGGCGTCAACCCGATCGCCCGCCAGACAGGGCAGCACAACTGGATTCACCGCCTTCCCTTCAAGATGCGCTTTCGCGCATCGAAAATGTTCGTCAGCGTCATCCCGGTGGTTGGCATCGGCGCGGTGATCGGGTTCCTGGCTTCGATCATGGGTGTCGGCGGTGGCTTCATCATGATCCCTGCCCTGATCTACCTTTTGAAGGTGCCCACCAACGTCGTCGTCGGGACGTCCCTCTATCAGATCATCTTCACGGCAGCCTACACGACCATCGTACATTCGACGGCCAACCAGACGGTCGACATCGTCCTGGCCTTCCTGCTTATGGTCGGGGGCGTCGCCGGGGCACAATATG
This sequence comes from Aquamicrobium zhengzhouense, assembly GCF_016124105.1. Classification (GTDB taxonomy): domain Bacteria; phylum Pseudomonadota; class Alphaproteobacteria; order Rhizobiales; family Rhizobiaceae; genus Aerobium; species Aerobium zhengzhouense. The sequence continues at coordinate 30,696 of NZ_JADGMQ010000006.1, read as the reverse complement.
GGGCGCGCGCAGGGCAGAAACTGCGCGGCGAGCAACTACGTGCGCTGCTGGCGCTTCTGGTTCTTGCCGTTGCGCTGCGCCTTGCCTTTGACCTGTTCGTGCGCCCAAGTTCCGTTTATTCGCTGACGGGCCTTTGACCATGATGAGGCTTGCAGCGAACAGATTATCCCTGGCCCTCCTGATCTCGGCGTGGTGCATGGCACCAACGCTGGCACAAGCCCCGACCGATGTGACGCCGGAATCAATCCAGATCGGCCTCTCCACCGATCGGGTGACGATCACCTCCGATTTCTCCGGAGCGGACCTCACAATTTTCGGTGCACTGGATAACGCAGATCCGATGGTGGCGCGTCAGGGGCGTTACGACGTGATCGTCGTCCTTGAAGGCCCCGCTCGACCGGTTGTTGTCCGCAAGAAGACGCGCGTTCTGGGCATGTGGATCAACACCGAGTCCGAGACGTTCGTGAACGTGCCGATGAGCTATTCGGTGGCGACCAGCCGCGCACGGCAGGACATAACCAACCCTGCCAATTACAAGCAACTGGCGCTAGGAGCCGAGAATATCACCGTTACGCCCTTTGACCGTAATGGCGATCCCGTGACGATCGAAGAATTCACCACCGCCCTGCGCGAACGCAAGAAAGCCAGCGGCCTCTTCAGCGAGCGCATTGGCGGCGTGCAGTTCCTCTCGCAGAGCCTATTCCGCGCAACGCTGCATCTTGCGCCAAACGTCCCCGTCGGCACTCACCGCGCCCGCGCCTTCCTGTTCAAGAACGGCGTATTCATCAAGGAAAATTCGGCACAGCTGGCGATCCTGAAGGCGGGCTTCGAGCAACGCGTGCACCGTGCGGCCCAGAACCACGGCTTCCTCTATGGTGTCGTTGCCGTGCTGCTTGCCTTCGTCACCGGCTGGCTGGGACGCCTGATCTTCCGCAAGGACTGATCGGTCAGCTTCCCCGCAACAAGCGTCGGGAAATCGCGAAGACACGGCTGTCGCCCAACATGTGTGCGACGAATGTCTCCCAGCGAAAAAGCCCCTTATACGCCTTGTCCAGCACGTTGAGCATGCCGGTATAAGCGCCAAACGCCGGCATGATCAGCCTGTCGCCATCGGTAGCGAAGCACCGGCGGCGTACGGCCCTGCCCCGGTGAACGACAACGGCTCCAGGGTGAAGATGGCCTGCAATTTCACCCGCTGATGCACCCGGCAGCGGCTCGTGGCGAAAGCGCAAGCCGCCAATGGCTAGCTCGTCGACCGTCGTTCCGGGAAGATCTGCCGGCGCGTCCGGATCGTGATTGCCGGCAACCCACAGCCATTCGCAGCCAAGCATCAGTTCAAGCAGACTGTCCCGGAAAGGTTGCGGCATTCGGTTTGCCCCACCCCCGTCATGAAAGCTGTCGCCAAGGCTGATCACCGTGCGCGGAGTGTAGCTTGCGATCACGCCAGCAAGCTTCTGCAATGTGGCAGCAGTATCATAGGGCGGCAGCAACTGGCCGCGCCGCGCAAAGGCAGAGCCCTTTTCAAGGTGAAGATCCGATACCGTCAAAAGACCAAGATCAGGAAAGTAAAGCGCGCCGCGCGCGTCGCACACCGCAAGCTCGCCAGCAATGACGATCTCTCCGGCGAATTGTGATTTTTCCGGCTCTGCGTTCATTCTTCGCCCATTGCCTCGCGGATCAACTCGTCTTCCGCTTCCGACAGCAGGATATCATCTGCTTCACCCTTTACCCGTTCCTTGCCGATTTCCATCATGACCGGAACAGCAAGTGGCGAGATGCGATCGAGCGCCTTATGCACGATTCTGCCCTTGATCCGCGAGAGCATGTCCGCAAGCCTACTGACATCCAGCAGCCCCGCCCCCGCATCTGCACGCGTTGCGCGCAGCAAGATATGATCCGGCTCATGCGTGCGCAGGACATCGTAGATCAGGTCTGCCGACACAGTCACCTGTCGTCCGGTCTTCTCCTGTCCCGGATGGCGCTTCTCGATCAAGCCTGCAATCACGGCGCAATTGCGGAAAGACCGCTTGAGCATCCAGCTTTCGGCGAGCCACGCCTCAAGGTCATCCCCGAGCATGTCCTCATCGAAGAGTTCGGAAAACGGCAACTTGCCGTTGCGGTGCAATTTGCCGATGTCCCCATGCGCCCACACGGCCAGCGAATAATCCGTTGCCACAAAACCCAACGGACGGGCACCGCCGCGCTCGAGCCGTCGTGTCAGGAGCATGCCCAGCGTCTGGTGCGCGAGGCGCCCCTCGAACGGATAAGCGACCATGTAGAAACGTTTTCCGCGCGGGAAGGTCTCGATGAGGAGGTCGCCGGGGCGCGGCAGCATCGACTTCTCGCGCTGCAGTTCCAGCCAGCCCGCGACCTGGTCGGGCAGTACATGCCAGCGCTCCGGATCAGCCAGCATGCCGCGAACTTCTGCCGCCAGATAGGTCGACAGCGGAAACTTGCCGCCCGCATAGGAAGGCACCCGCGCATCTTCCCCCGCAGCGTTCGTCACATAGCATTCATTTTCGCGTATCCCCTCAAACCGCAGCATCCGCCCGGAAAACAGGAAGGTGTCTCCGGGCGAGAGCGTCTCCAGAAAATACTCCTCGACCTTGCCGAGAACGGGACCGCCAAAGGCGTTTGCCCCCTTGCCGCGCTGGCGTGTCAGCCGCACGTTCAACATCGGTGCCTCGATGATCGTGCCGACGTTGAGGCGGTATTGCTGGGCGTATCGCGGATGGGAAACACGCCATTTCCCCTCCTTGGTCTGACGGATGCGCGCGTAACGTTCATAGCTGCGCAGCGAATATCCGCCGGTCGCGACGAATTGGACGACCTTCCCAAACGTGTCGGCGTCGAGCTTCGCATAGGGCTCCGACATCCGCACCTCGTCGAGGAGTTCAGCCTCATCGAATGGTTCAGCGCAGGCCATCCCCATCACATGTTGGGCAAGAACGTCCAGCGAGCCAGCCATGAGCGGCGGCGTGTCCTGCGCTCCTACATAATTTGCTTCGATGGCCGCTCGGCATTCCAGAACTTCAAAGCGATTTGCGGGTACGAGGATCCCCCGGCTCGGCTCATCCATCCGGTGATTGGAGCGCCCGATGCGCTGGGCAAGGCGGCTCGCGCCCTTTGGGGCACCAACGTGGATGACGAGATCGACATCACCCCAATCGATGCCGAGGTCGAGCGTTGAGGTCGCAACCACGGCCCGGAGCGCATTCGCCTCCATCGCGCTTTCGACACGTCGTCGCTGACCGACGTCGAGCGAGCCGTGATGCAGGGCAATCGGCAACGTGTCTTCATTGATGCGCCATAGCTCACCGAAAAGCCGCTCCGCCTGAGAGCGTGTATTCACGAAGAGAAGCGTAGTCCGGTGTCGCTTGACCGCGTCGTAAATCTCCGAGATCGCATATTGGGCGGTGTGCCCTGCCCAAGGCACGCGTTCCTCCGATTCCAGGATTGTGATAACGGGCTTTGCGCCGCCTTGAACCGTGATCAGATCCGCCATCGCGCCCGGCGGGCGCTGAGGCACCAGCCACCGGCGCAGTGCATCGGGATCTGCCACAGTGGCGGAGAGGCCGATTGTTTGAAGGTCCGGCAAAAAGCGGTGCAAACGTGCAAGGCCAAGCGCCAGAAGATGGCCGCGCTTTGACGTCACCAATGAGTGCAATTCGTCAAGAACGACGTATCGCAGGCCCGAAAAGAAGCGCTCCGAATCCTTGGAGGACAAAAGCAGTGCCAGCTGCTCGGGCGTGGTGAGCAGGATATCAGGCGGGTCCAGCTTCTGGCGCTGGCGCTTGTGCGTGGGCGTATCGCCGGTGCGTGTTTCGATGTTGACGTCGAGGCCAATCCCCTCGACTGGCTTGCCGAGATTGCGCTCAATATCAACGGCGAGCGCCTTGAGGGGCGAAATGTAGAGCGTATGAATACCGCGATACGCCTCGCCGGGCTTACGCTTTGGCCGCATCGCAAGGTCGGTCAGCGAGGGAAGAAAGCCGGCCAGGGTCTTTCCCGCTCCGGTTGGTGCAATCAGCAGGACAGATTTTCCCGCCTGTGCCTTATCAAGCAACTCAAGCTGGTGCGGTCGCGGGCTCCAGCCTCGCTCGACAAACCAGCGCGTGAAACTATCGGGAAGTATAGCCGTGGGCGGGACGTCGTTTTTCACTCCCCACAGGTAGCGCCTGGAAGATGTCTTTCCAAGTCAAAGCAGCCACAATTGGAACCCCTCTTTTTAAGGCGCCTGGAAACCCTATCTTGTGGGTAGATGAACCCACACAAGCTTCTCCATCCACGCCCCGAAGGGCTCTATTGTCCTCCGGGCGACTTTTACATCGACCCGGTTAGGCCGGTGGATCGCGCCCTGATCACGCACGGTCATTCGGACCATGCGCGTTCAGGCCACGGCCATGTTCTCGCCACCCGCGAGACCCTCGACATCATGGCGATCCGCCACGGCGAGAATTTTGCTGGCGCGTCGCAAGTGGCGAAGATCGGCGAAATGATCACGATCAACGGCGTGCGGGTCAGCTTCCATCCTGCCGGCCACGTGCTTGGGTCTGTCCAGATCGCTGTGGAGCTGGATGGCACCCGCATCGTCGCCTCCGGCGATTACAAGCGCGTTGCAGATCCCACCTGCGCTCCTTTCGAACTTGTCCCATGCGACGTTTTCATCACCGAGGCCACATTCGGTCTGCCTGTGTTCCGGCACCCGCGACCAGAGGATGAAATCGCTCGGCTGTTGAAATCGATGACCCAGTTTCCGGAGCGATCGCACCTTGTCGGCGCCTACGCGCTTGGCAAGGCCCAGCGCGTCATCCGCCTTGTGCGCGATGCAGGCTACGAGGACACCATCTTTATCCACGGTGCCCTCGCTCGGCTCTGCGACTATTATGTCAGCCAGGGTATCGATCTGGGAAAACTCTCACCGGCCACGATTGATCGCACCGCCAAGACGGACTTTTCGGGGGCGTTGGTTGTAGGTCCGCCATCCGCCTTCGCCGATCGCTGGGCTCGGCGCTTCCCGGACCCCGTTGCAGCATTTGCTTCCGGTTGGATGAGAATCCGTCAGCGCGCCAAGCAGCGCGGCGTCGAACTGCCGATCATCTTGTCGGATCACTCCGACTGGGACGAACTCATACTGACGATCAGACAAACGGGCGCATCCGAAGTCTGGGTCACGCATGGTCGCGAGGAAGCTCTGGTCCGCTGGTGCGAACTTGAGGGGATCAAGGCGCGGCCCCTCCATCTCGTTGGCTATGAGGATGAGGGTGACGCATGAAGCGGTTTGCGGAACTCCTCGACCGGCTGCTGCTGACCTCATCGCGCAATGCGAAGCTCAAGCTGATGATCGACCATTTTCGTGAGATGCCAGATCCGGAACGTGGGCTGGCGCTTGCGGCACTTACAGGCGAGCTTTCCTTCTCATCCGTCAAGCCAGCGCTCCTGCGCACGCTCATCATGGAGCGGATGGACGCGGTGCTTTTCACCTATTCCTATGATTATGTCGGAGATCTCGCAGAAACCGTCTCTCTGGTCTGGCCGGATGGTGGCCTGGCGAACGATCGGGATATCCCGCTTTCCTACGCGGTTGATACACTGCACGCCGTCAGCCGCTCCGATGCGCCTAAGGTTCTGGTCTCGCTTCTTGACCGGCTGGAGCCGCCCTCTCGTTTCGCACTCATCAAACTTGTGACCGGTGGCCTGCGTGTCGGCGTCTCTGCCCGGCTTGCAAAACAGGCTTTGGCCGATTTCGGAAATGTCGAGGTGCACGAGATTGAAGAACTTTGGCATGGCCTGACACCTCCTTACGAAGAACTGTTTGCGTGGCTTGAGGGTCTTGGCCCCAAGCCCGAGCAGGCAGCCTTCGCTCCGTTCCGGCCCGTGATGCTCTCGACGCCTGTTCAGGACAGCGACCTTTCCAAGATCGATCCTGCCGATTACGCGGCGGAGTGGAAATGGGACGGAATCCGCGTGCAAGCTGTGTCGGAAAATGGCGTGCGGCGGCTTTATTCGCGTACCGGAGACGACATTTCCGCAACTTTCCCCGACCTTCTTGAAGCCATGGATTTTGAAGGTGCTCTCGACGGGGAACTATTGGTCGGCACCCCGCCTGAGCACGTTGGAACCTTCTCGGATCTGCAGCAGCGACTGAACCGCAAGGTGGTGCCGATGAAGACGATCCGCGAATATCCGGCATTCGTCAGATGCTACGATCTTCTGATTGATGGTGATGAGGACGTTCGAACCCTGCCCTTGGCAGAACGCCGGCAACGGCTGGAGCGGTTCGTGACCACGCTCGACCCAGCGCGCTTTGATCTGTCACCCATCGTTGACTTCAACAATTGGGAACATCTAGAGCGACTTCGTGTAGCGCCGCCTCATCCCATCATTGAAGGCGTAATGCTGAAGCGACTGGATTTCACTTACGTCGCCGGCCGCCCGAAGGGTCCGTGGTTCAAATGGAAGCGGGACCCGCACACGGTAGATGCAGTTCTGATGTACGCCCAGCGTGGGCACGGCAAGCGATCCGGTTATTATTCGGATTACACATTTGGTGTCTGGAAGGGCGACGAGCTCGTGCCGGTGGGCAAAGCCTATTTCGGCTTCACCGATGAAGAGCTACGCCAGATCGACAAATTTATCCGGGACAATACGGTCGAGCGCTTTGGCCCTGTCCGCTCGGTAAGGGCGGAACCTGATCATGGCCTTGTCCTCGAAGTGGCCTTTGAGGGTCTCGCCCGTTCGGCTCGTCATAAATCGGGCGTTGCCATGCGCTTTCCGCGCGTCTCGCGGTTGCGCTGGGACAAGCCGCCAGCCGAAGCGGATCGTCTCGAAGCTCTTACCGCAATGCTGGATTGATCAACCAGCCGGGCCAGATGGCGTGACACGGATCTCGTGAATTTCGACGGCGCGCCCTTGCCCCTCAATGTCCGGATTGATGGAAATGATGCCACCCGAACCTGGATTGGCATTCGGAAGCTCCACCTCGAACAGGAAGTCCTCCCGCGTCTCGCCGGTAATGAAGCGCTTGCGCCCACAATCGCCAAGGGCAGCGAGGCTGCATTCTACCGCCATCTGCGTCTCCTCGCCATCGGCGGACTTGGCTACGATGGCGAACACGACCTTACGGCCAGACAGCTGGTCCAGAATGCCCTGGCCGACATCGAACAGGATTGGGGATCCAGAGGCGCCCGAGGCTATGCGGATGAAGCTTCTGCCATCTTCCTCATCAACCTCTGCCTGCGTATCTCCAGGCGCGCTGACGGTGGTCGGATCGTTAGGCGAAAAGATCGTGATCCAGTCTGCCAAAGGCTCTTCGGAGCCCAGAGCCGGCGGTGGCGTGCTCGTCTGTTCCGCCGGGCGCGAACTTACCGGGGCTGTCGTCTGAGGATCCGGGAGGCGTACTTGCCCGCTTCCCAGGAACGAATAGACACCGCCAACGAACGCTGCGAACACCACAAGAGCGACAAGCGGCGCGATCCAGCTGCGACGTACGCGCGGCGGACGATCGCCCCGCACAGGAGCGGCGATAGGCTCCGGCCTTCGATCGGCCTCAGGTCCTGCATGACTGTCTACACGCGGCGCCTCGACCGGCGCGGCTGCGGTAAATTCTGGCTCGCGCCGTCCAACAGAAATTTCCGGCGCCTGGGCAGCAGGGGCAGCTGGTGCCGTGCGTTTGGGCTCTATGGTTGGAACTGCCGGGATGAACTGCGATTCGATCTGGGATATATTCGCCGACAGCTCCTGGCGGCGACGCTGGGCAATCTCCGGTGTCAGTTTCGGATTAGCCTGCAAAGCGCGGTCAAGCGCGGCAAAGGCAGAACGGTAAACCTTCTCCCTATATGCCCGCTGGCTGGTGTCGCCTTTCTCGAAGGCGGCTCTTATCGCTTTCTCGATCGGGTCCACGCTGTCCACCACGAATTTCTGCCGTATGGCGCATGGTTAGCTGCTTGGCGGCTGTCAATCAATCGCAGCCTCGCATCTTGTGTCACGGCACGTCGGCACAAAGCGCCACTGCGCCTATTGCCGTGCCCCTTTCGTCTGCTACAACTCGGCCCACTTTGGTACGATCGCAACGGGGCATCGCATGGCACTACCGGCAGTTCTGGCAGAGAATTTGCGCATTCCCGTCGTAGCATCGCCAATGTTCATCATATCCAACCCCGAGTTGGTCCTGGCGCAGTGCAAGTCCGGTATCGTCGGTTCCTTTCCCGCTCTCAATGCGCGGCCGGAAGCTCAGCTTGATGAATGGCTCGCTCAGATGAGCGAAGAAATCACCGCTTATAACGAAGCGAATATCGGCCACCGCGCGGCGCCTTTTGCCGTGAACCAGATCGTTCACAAGTCGAACACCCGGCTTGAACGTGATCTGCGACTTTGCGTGAAATATAAGGTTCCGATCGTCATCACCTCTCTTGGTGCCCTGCCCGAAGTGAATGAGGCGGTGCATTCCTATGGCGGCATCGTCCTGCACGACGTCATCCATGACCGGCATGCGCGCAAGGCGATTGAGAAAGGTGCCGATGGCCTGATCGCGGTTGCCGCGGGCGCTGGCGGACATGCCGGAACCTTGTCGCCCTTTGCGCTCGTCCAGGAAATTCGCGAATGGTTCGATGGGCCGCTCCTTCTGTCAGGGGCGATCGCCAATGGCAGCGCGATCCTCGCAGCTCAAGCAATGGGAGCAGACCTTGCCTATATCGGCTCCCCTTTCATTGCGACGCGTGAAGCACGCGCGTCGGATGCCTACAAGCAGATGATTGTCGAATCAAAAGCGGCTGACATCGTCTATTCGAACCTCTTCACCGGTATCCACGGAAACTATCTGAAAGGCTCGATCCGGGCAGCAGGTCTCGACCCGGATAATTTGGAAACAGCCGACCCGTCCAAGATGGATTTCAGCAGCGCCGATGCAAAGGCCTGGAAGGATATCTGGGGCTGCGGCCAAGGTATTGGCGCCGTCAAAAACGTCCTCAGCGCCACGGAACTCATCGACCGCCTTGCAGACGAATATTTCGCAGCAAGAGAAAGGCTGCGCGGGCGCTAATATTCACGCCCGCCGCTTTCACGCGCCGGTCAATCCTTCGGAATGACGGTGATCCGCCCATCGAGCCTGGGCTGGTAGGGCGCATTGTTCGCGATATACTCCGCCAGCACTTCTTCCATGCCGGGGCCGTAATCATACGGATCCATACCGTTCGAGGCGAACAGCGCGTAGCCATCTCCGCCTTTGCGCATGAAATCGTTGGTCGCGACTGGATAGATCTTCTCGGGTTCGATCGGCACCCAGTTCTCCCCCTCGCGCACCTCGACATTTTTGACACGTCCTGAATCTGGCGGCACATTCATGTCCACCGTGAATTTCAGGCCCGCGACCTGCGGAAACTTGCCCGCGCCGTTTTCGATGTCGTTCACACCGGCCTCAAGCGAAGCGACAATGTCCTTACCCTTGATCTTCATCGTCGCCAGGGTGTTCTGGAACGGCAGCACAGACAAAACGTCTCCGACCGTGGCCAGGCCCTCCCCGATCGATGCGCGCAGCCCGCCTCCGTTCTGGATTGCTATGGTGATGCCCTGGTCTGCCACGCGCGCGAGCATTGCATCCGTTACAGCTACACCCATCTCACATTCACCGGCACGGCATTTTTCGCGGCTGCCGTCGATCAGCCCTCGAACCTCGCCGACCGCCGTCGACTTCATCTTCTCGATCGGACCCGCCAGTTCCGCAATCCGGGCCTCGATTTCGGGATCCGGTTCGATGGAGGCGTCCAGTATGCGCGTATCTCCAGTGGCCTCTGCGACATAGCCATCCTGATCGAAGATGAGCGTGAGGTCGCCCAGATGCTTCGAATAGGCTCCAGCCTGCACGATGGGTACGGCGCGACCTGCCGGGTTTTCAACAAGGGTCGCATAGGAAGGAGCGTCCTCTTCCGTGTTCGACAACAGCGTATGGCTATGCGCACCGATGATCGCGGCAATACCTTCCACCTGTGCCGCGATCTCCTGATCGCGCGGAAAACCGACATGGGAAAGAAGCAGCACCTTGTCGATGCCCTCTCCCCGAATGCGCCCCACTGCTTCCTTGAGGTACTCGATGTCGTCGACAAACGTAACATTTGGCCCGGGCATCGAGATAGTTGCCGTCTCGGTCGCCGTTACTGCCAGGACCCCGATCTTCTCCCCTCCGACTTCAAGAACGCCGCATTCCTGGATTTTTCCCGCGAGCTTCTCGCCTTCACCTACCTTGATGTTGCCCGAGATGACCGGAAACTCGACCAGATCGATAAAATCCGCGAGAACGTCAGGCCCGTTGTCGAATTCATGGTTCCCGACCGCCATCAGGTCAAAGCCGATCCTGTTCATCATCTCGCCTTCGGCCTTGCCGCGATATGTCGTGTAGAACAGGGAGCCCTGGAACTGGTCGCCGGCATCTAGCGTAATGACGTTTTCGCCAGCCTCCTCGATCTCCCTGCGACGCTGACGAATCTTCGTCGCAAGGCGGCCGAAACCACCGAAGCACTTGCCTTCACTTTCATCGTCGATCGAGCAGGTCGAATTGAAGCGGCTGATCGATTCCACCCGCGAGTGCATGTCGTTGATGTGCAGAATATTCAGTTTGAACGAGCCTTGAGCCCGCGCTGTTGACATCGAGAAGCTGGCAGCACCGCCGCCGCTGACAACCGCAAGCGTTGCGCCTGCAATTGTGAGAAACCTTCTTCGGGAGAGCCCGCTGCTCGCAACCATTCGTTTGTTGCCGTGATCAGACATGATGCTCCTCCCGGTTTATCTGATTAATCGGTCGTCACTTCCCCACCGCGTCATACAAAATTAAGTCTAGATCGGAATATACGTCGCACAGATGACGTTATTGCTTCCGCCGCGCCACGATGTTGATCTGTCGATCGAGACCAGTCAAGGCCACAATGCTGCTGGCCGGCTTCGCTAAAGCTGAGATTCGATCGGCAGCAGCGACACAACTTTCGCAAGAGCGCGGCGGCGAGCACTCGCCTCGGGTTCACGGTCCCAAGTCTGGAGCACTCCGTCCTCCTCGCCTTCCCAAATGATGGATCGCTTCTCGTTCAGACTGAGCCGGTAACTCATTGGAAGTGTCGTTTCCTCGTCAAAAAGGTCCTGCAACATTTTCACGATGACATCTTCGGAAAAGAGGATGCCCATCTCCGTGTTGAGCGATACGGAGCGTGGATCGAAGTTGAACGATCCCACGAACGCCGTTTTCCCGTCGACGATGAACGCCTTGGTGTGAAGGCTTGCATTTCGCGAGCCAAACAGGGACATGTCGTTGTCCCATCCTGCCTTCTGCAGCTCGAACAGCCTCACACCTCCGGCGAGCAAAGTGCGCCGGTAGGGGGCGTAGCCGCCATGAACCGCCGCAACATCCGTCGCCGATAGCGAATTGGTCAGGACCGCAACGTCCACCCCTTTGGCGACCAGCCCTATCAGCCGCGCCGAGCCATCCACGCCAGGTACAAAATATGGCGATGTGATCGAGACCGACTTTTCAGCCGACATGATGACCGGCATGAGCGACGACATGATCCAGTTCTGGGCCCCACGCGCCAACGCCTTTTCTGGCGGATCAGAGACAATCTTCGCTTCGCGGGTCCAATGAAGACCTATGTCGCCATTGAGCATGGCGAGAGCCGACATCCGCTTTCGCAGCTGTTCGATATAAGGGCTTGCACGCCCCTTGGCGCTGATACGGGCAACGCCTTTACGAAGGCGGCGCAATGTTCCACGCCGCGGGCGGATGAGAGAGCGGATCGGCATGGCGACCTCGCTGTTCCAGTATGCGTCGAAGACCTTCGACGCTCCCTGAACGACAGGCCCCACCATCATCATGTCGATATCGCGAAAATTGGACGTCTCGGCGGCGCCGAAATATGCATCGCCGATGTTTCGCCCTCCAACAATGGCGAGGCGTCCGTCAACGATCCACGCCTTGTTGTGCATCCTTCGAGTTACGCTGAAGAAGCGCAGAACCATCTCGATGCCCCGGCGAAGGCCGCCATGCCGGGCGCGGCTCGGATTGAACAGGCGTACTGCTATGTTCGGATGCGTGTCGAGGGCTCGATAGGCACGGTCGAGCCCTCGCATGTTAATGTCATCGATGAGAAGCCGCACGCGCACGCCCCTGTCAGCCGCGCCAAGCACCTCCTTCATCAGCAAGCGCCCTGTAAGGTCCCCCTTCCAGTAATAGTACATGAGATCAAGGCTGCGCCCTGCAGCGCGCGCGGAAAGAGCGCGGACGGCAAATGCATCAAGATTGCCGGATATCAACGCAAGCCCGCTCTGCCCGTCATGCCTCTCGAGCATGGGCGCAATCGCGCGATCAAGTTCGGTAGCTGAAAGTTCAGTCTCGAGCGCGTGGCTCGGTGCCCCCAGAGATCGGCGGGCAAAATAGCCATAGGACAACACGGCAAGGAACGATGCAGCTGCAAAGAACCCGGCGCCGGCAGTCAGTACGAGCAAGATTTCCATCGCCGCCCCTTATCATGTTTCCTATAACATCTTGATAAGGCGGGTGGTTGCATGGTGGATCCGGGCGGCCCTGCAACGGAAAACCCGGCGGCTGATGCCGCCGAGTTCAGCTGTATTCAACCGCGACGCGCCTTCGCCACTGCGCGCTTGGCCATGACCACCACGAGGTTGGCCCGATATTCAGCGGAAGCGTGGATGTCACTCATCAGCCCTTCTGCAGGGATCGAAGCGCCTTCCAGAGCAGAGGCGTCGAAATTCGCTGCCAGCGCAGCTTCGAGGTCTGCGGAACGGAATACGCCATCGCCACCTGCACCCGTGACCGCCACCCGAACATCACCGCCATTCTTTGCCACGAAAACGCCGGTCATCGCATAGCGCGAAGCCGGGTTTGGAAACTTTTCGTAGCCGCAGGTTTCCGCGGCGGTGAAATAAACAGCCGTAACGATTTCATCGTCATCCAGCGCGGTTTCAAACAACCCGGTGAAAAAGTCTTCCGCAGCAAGCTCCCGGCTGTTGGTGACGACGGTGGCACCAAGCGCGAGCATTGCCGCCGGGTAATCAGCGGCCGGATCGTTGTTGGCAACTGAGCCGCCGATCGTTCCCATGTGACGGACATGCGGATCACCGATATGCGATGCCAGATCGCAGATGGCCGGACACACCGCTGCCAGCTCGCGGCTTGTTGCGACTTCCGCGTGGGTCGTCCCGGCGCGAATGGTCACCTTGTTGCCCTCTACCGAGATGCCCTTCAGTTCTGCAATGTGGCGCAGGTCGATCAGGTCGGAGGGCGCGGCAAGGCGTGTCTTCATCGCCGGGATCAGCGTCATCCCGCCTGACACGAATTTGCCGTCTTCAGCGTCCTGGAGCAGCTTCAGCGCGTCTGCGACCGAAGATGCCCGGTGGTAGTTGGTTTGATACATCGTTGTTACCTCCGGTAACGCATTGTCTGAACAACTGACGGTCTGGATGGGACAGGCGGTTCAGCCCGTCCCGTCCGCCGACCCTCAATGTCGGGTTGCTGAGCGGATCGTGGCCCACACCTTTTGCGGTGTCGCCGGCATCTGCAGGTCGTTGGTTCCAATCGCATCCGTGATCGCATTGATCACGGCAGGCGGTGAGCCGATTGCACCGGCCTCGCCGCATCCCTTGATGCCAAGCGGGTTGCTTGGGCACGGCGTGTTCTGGTGCGACAGCTGGAAGGACGGCAGATCGTCTGCGCGCGGCATGGTGTAATCCATGTAGCTGGCAGTCAGCAGCTGGCCGGAGCTGTCATCATAATGCGCCCCTTCAAGAAGTGCCTGGCCAACGCCCTGCGCAATACCGCCATGTACCTGTCCCTCAACGATCATCGGGTTGATGATGTTGCCGAAATCATCTGCTGCAACGAACTGGACGATATCGGTGATGCCGGTATCGGGATCGATCTCGACTTCGCAAATGTAGCAACCCGCGGGGAAGGTGAAGTTGGACGGGTCGTAAAACGCTGTCTCCTTCAGCCCCGGCTCCATGCCACCCGGCAAATTGTGCGCGGTATAGGCAGCAAGCGCCAGCTGGAACCACGGCACGGATTTGTCGGTACCGGCGACCTTCAGTTCGCCATTCTCGATGACGATATCGCCCTCGTCGGCCTCCATCAGATGCGCGGCGATCTTCTTTGCCTTGGCCTCGACCTTGTCGAGCGCCTTGACGATCGCCGACATGCCCACAGCTCCTGAGCGCGAGCCATAGGTGCCCATTCCCATCTGCACCTTGTCCGTGTCGCCGTGGACGATCGACACGCTGTCGAGCGGAACGCCAAAACGTTCGGACACCAGCTGCGCGAAGGTGGTTTCGTGGCCTTGGCCGTGGCTATGCGATCCAGTCAGCACTTCGATCGTGCCAACCGCATTGACGCGGACCTCGGCTGATTCCCACAGGCCAACGCCTGCTCCAAGCGAGCCCACTGCTGCCGATGGCGCGATGCCACACGCTTCGATGTAGCAGCTCATCCCGATGCCACGCAGCTTGCCGCGCGATTTCGCTTCCGAACGACGCGCTTCAAACCCGTCCCAGTCCGCCGCCTGCATGGCCGCGCTTAGCGATGCCTCATAGTCACCAGCGTCATAGTTCATGATCACCGGGGTCTGGTGCGGGAACTCGCGGATGAAGTTCTTGCGGCGAAGCTCCGCGGGGGAAAGACCAAGCTCGCGCGCGGCGGTTTCCACCGTGCGCTCCAGAAGGTAGGTCGCTTCCGGACGGCCGGCTCCGCGATAGGCATCGACCGGCGCGGTGTTGGTGTAGACCGCCCGCACATTGGCATGGATCGCGGGGATATTGTACTGGCCCGACAGCAAAGTCGCGTAGAGATAGGTGGGAACCGACGACGAGAACAGCGACATGTAGGCGCCGAAATTGGCGATGGTATCGACCTTGAGCCCGATCATCCGGTGGTTCTCGTCAAAGGCGAGTTGAACTTCCGTCACATGGTCGCGGCCATGCGCGTCGGTCAGGAAGCTTTCCGTTCGATCAGCCACCCATTTCACGGGTACGCCGGTTCGCTTCGAGGCCCAAAGGCATACGATCTCTTCCGGATAGATGAAGATCTTCGACCCGAACCCGCCGCCGACGTCCGGCGCGATGACGCGCAGCTTGTTTTCCGGAGCCACATTGTAGAACGCGCTCATGACGAGCCGCGCCACATGCGGGTTCTGGCTCGTCGTCCAGCAGGTGTAGTGGTCCTCGGCCTTGTCATAGACGCCCAGCGCAGCGCGCGGCTCCATCGCGTTCGGCACAAGCCGATTGTTGACGATGTGCATCCTGGTGATGTGCGCTGCGCGAGCAAGCGCCGCATCGGTTTCCGGACCGTTGCCGATCTCCCAGTCGTAGATCAGATTACCTGCGGCCTCGGGATGCAATTGCGGCGCATCGGGCTTCAGCGCATCGACAGCTGAAGTTACGGCGTCGCGCTCCTGATAGCTGACCTCGACGGCTTCGGCTGCGTCACGCGCCTGGCCCTTGGTCTCGGCCACAACGATGGCAACCGCATCCCCTGCATAGCGCACCCGATCGACCGCCAGCGGCGACCATGCGCCCATATTCATGGGCGATCCGTCCTTCGAGTGGATCATCCAGCCGCAGATCAGATTGCCAATGCCATCAGCCTTGATTTGCTTGCCGGTCAGGACGCCAATCACGCCGGGCATCGCCTCGGCAGCGGAAACGTCAATGCCAAGAATATCTGCATGCGCGTGCGGCGAACGTACAAACACCGCGTGCTTCATACCGGGCACGACCATGTCGTCGACATAGCGTCCGCCACCGGTAATGAATCGCTTGTCTTCCTTGCGCGCGACGCGCGCTCCTATGCCTTCAACTCCCATTAAAGTTCTCCTCCGGAACCGAGAGAATTGTGGGTATGGGCGAACCGCCGGCATTTTTTTGCCTGGCGATCAGTGACGATCGGGTTCCCTCCTCCCCTGTCCACCCAGCTCAAACATCAGGCCGCGACCGTTTCCTTGTTTTCGGCCATGCCCTTCATCTTCTCCGACGCGGCGAGGATCGCCTTGACGATGTTGTGGTAGCCCGTGCAGCGGCAGATATTGCCTTCGAGTTCGGCGCGAACAGTCTTCTCATCGAGCCCCTCGGGATGTCGGCGAATCATGTCCGTTGCCGCCATGATCATGCCCGGCGTGCAGAACCCGCACTGCAGCCCATGATGCTCCCTGAAAGCGGCCTGCACCGGATGCAGATCCGCATCAGCTGTTGCCGCAAGGCCCTCAATCGTCAGGATCTCGGATCCCGAAGCCTGCACGGCAAGAACGGAGCAGGACTTCACAGCCTTGCCATCCATATGAACCACGCAGGCACCGCACTGCGAGGTGTCGCAGCCGACATGTGTGCCGGTCATTCCAAGATGCTCACGCAGATAGTGTACCAGCAATGTCCGGTCTTCGACGTGACCCGACACTTTACGGCCGTTAACGACCATCGAAACGTCTGACATGAATCTCCTCCAGATCATACGCGTGCCGAAAGCCCCTCCCGGCACGAGCGTGGCGAAACTGTAACGCAGCTATCGAAATAGTCTATGGGGCAAACCCGGAGGAGAATTTTGCGCGACACAAAACTGCCCCTTGTGTTTCCCGTCCAATGAAGCTATCACGCGCTCACTTTCGTCAGACCTCCGGTCGACGCGGGCCGCTTTAGCTCAGTTGGTAGAGCACATCATTCGTAATGATGGGGTCAGGTGTTCGAGTCACCTAAGCGGCACCATTTCCTCAGCCCACTTATCGTTTCATTGTGGTGATTGATTGAGCGAGGCATCGGGCATCGCGCTCTAATTGTTGGTCGCGGCCAGGTAAAGCAGGGTTCCTGGTTTCAATTAACCGGATCTACGGAACAGCGTAACCAGAACGCTCCGCATCGCAGAATAGTCATCGCTGCCTATTTTCACTTCCCAATCGCGCTTAACCTTGCGTGGGGGAAATTTGGCTTTCCGTAGTGCGGCACCAAATCGATCGGGATCGATCCCGACTTCCAGGGCCATATTCGCTACAGTCGTATGATGTCTAGATATTTTAAAATCTCCTATACTCTATACTATATATAGGACACCGATCCCAAGACGCAAACACGCCCGCTTTGGGAGCGCCGTTCGCTACTTTTATTCAAGAAACTCCAGGATAAACGCCAAGCTTCTCGGCATTTGCTCCATTGCCCGGATGCACGCATATCAGTCCATCCATAAACATCATGGCTCCGCATAGCCGCTAATATCAATTGCTATATCCTTTGCGGCCACGTCCCCCGGTACAATGAATGCTCCCTGGCGAATAGCGTGGCCGGGTACGTAGTCGAATTCGATGCTTTTCTGCATCGCTTCTACCTCGGTACCCGGAACGGAAAGCACGAGAGTGACGGCTGAAGCGGCTTCGTCGCCGCGGTTAGACAGCGCGAATTTGACCGACGTCCCTGTGTCCAGGGGCTCCACTTCGACAATCTGCGCCACCAAATTCGGCGGTATATTGCCCGCAAACATCGCCTCATGAGCAAGAAAGGCGATCAGGGCGGTGACGAGAATTGCGGACGCGGCACCAAAAATCCATTCAATCAGCGGGCGATTTTCGTTTGGGCGCTCTTCCGGCGTATCAGGCATATCCGCCTCCTAGAGCACAAGGCGCGCGGAGGCGGCGCCGATCGCGGAGGGGAAACCAAGAACCACGGTCGCCATGACCACATCCCCGAAGGAAAGCCCGTCGGTCCGCGCGAAAACCCATAAAAGGAAAAGGCTCATCGAAAGCGCCACGACATAACCAGGCAAAGTCAGGCGGATGAAAGCTCCCCACATGGATTCGTCCTGCGAGATCTGCGACCCGCCAGCAAAGCCAACTGCAAATACGAATCCATGCATCAATCCAAGTGACAAGCCGACGAGGGCCAGAGCATGCCATTCGCTCATGCGGAAGGAGATCAGCATCATCTCTTCCGTCGGCGCCATGTTGAAGCCGAGGAACAGCGCCCCCACGGCCATCAGGAAAAGTTCGCCACCATAGGTTTCGTCCTTTTCCTCGGCCTCTTCCTCGCCCGTATCCCTGAACTGTCCCTTTGCAAGAAGCGCACCGATTGCGCCCGGCACCATCTGGATCGCGATCTTGCCGATGATTTCATCAGCTGACATGCCGGGCCCCAGCGCGCCGAACAATATGAGGAGAACCAGACTCGTGATCGCCGCAACGCCCAGCGCAATCAGCGCATCGATGACGTCGTCGCGCCAGCTACGCGTGTCCTCGAAGCCGATTTGCCGCGACAGGAAAAAGAGCATGGGCAGCGCGGCAAGCACCAACACCAGCAACCGCACACGGTCGAGGTAAAAGCCGAGCTGCCACAACTCCATCGTCATTAGCATCGGCAACGAGAAGATCAGCGCGCCACCGGCTGCTCGACCAAAATCCCGCAGCGCACGGCCCGACGCCGTGGCTGGAGCAGGAGATTGCGGCTTGGCATTCATGCATAGAAGAACAACTGGAAGCTGCTCGTGTTCCGAGCCCTACGCTTCGTCGCGGTCCCAGGGCGATATTGGTTGCGATGCTTCGACCAGCCAGTTCAGGAGCGCCTCAACCGCAGGGTTGTGCCGGCGACTCTCGGGCACAAGAGCGCGGACCCACAAGTCGGGCACCGCGTAATCGGTGAGGATCTCGACCAACCGCCCTGCCCGGATGCTGTCACGTGCAATGTGACGGGCCATGATCGCGATCCCGAGATCCTTCTCGAGCGCGTTCAACAGGACATGGGTGTCGTTTGCTCCAAAGGTGCTTGGCACGTCGACCGTGATGCCACCTTGTGCGCCCTCGAAGCGCCAGCTGTTGCCGGTGGCGAGGTAACTGAGGCAGGAATGCTCGGAAAGGTCGCTTGGATGTTTGGGTATCCCCGCCCGCGCGAGATAGCCCGGTGAGGATACGGTGACACGCCGCAGGCGGCATAACGGGATGTCGACTACATTGGCATAAGTCGCCGGCAGCGCGCCGATGGCAAGGTCATAGCCTTCTTCCATCGGGTTGACCGAGCGATCCATCAGCATCACTTCCATCCGCACGCCGGGGTTCTTTTTCTGGAACTCCGTGAGCATGTCGCCGAAATGGCTGACCGTGAGCGTCGTGGGAACCTTGATGCGCAAGCGTTCCTTCAGCCCCTGACCAAGGCTCGATCCCTCGCGAAACGCGCTTTCAATGTCAGCCACGAGCGGTGTGAACCGCCGAACATAATGGGCGCCTGCTTCCGTCAGTTCGAGGCTACGGGTCGAACGGTTGAACAGCTTGGCCTTGACCCGATGTTCCAGCTGCCCGATCCGCTTCGCGACCACCGACGGCACGGTGTCGAGCGCACGCGCCGCTGCCGAAAAGCTGCCCGCCCGCACCACAGCGATGAAGGTCCGCATGTTCTCAAGTGTGTCCATATCGGTCGCTCACCCGCTTCTTCTTTCGCGATCTGCGAAAACTCTCTCCATGAATGGGGGCTTTTTTTCGAAAGATCAATGCGTCACAATCCGGCTCGGCTGGAGGAGGCGCGCCCGCATGTCCGTTTGTGCGAGAGCGCGTGGCTGTCCGCCTCATGAGGAGGTCAAACACATGACATCACCTGTGCCCAGCGCTACAAATCTTCGCGCTGGATCGTTGCCAATCGCAGGACTGGGCGCGATCGACTGCGACGTCCACCCTCGTTCGCCGCGGCGTCAGGATCTCTTGCCCTACGTCGATGATTACTGGCGCGAGATCTTCATGTCGCGCGAGATCGATCATCTCGAACTCAGCGGCTATCCGGAGACATTGCGCCCGAACCGGGCAGCGCCCGACGCCGGAAATGGCGATGCCGCTTCGCTGGCAAAGGCGCTTCTCGACCCGCTGAAGCTGGACG
The DNA here is from genome assembly GCF_016124105.1 of Aquamicrobium zhengzhouense. Classification (GTDB taxonomy): domain Bacteria; phylum Pseudomonadota; class Alphaproteobacteria; order Rhizobiales; family Rhizobiaceae; genus Aerobium; species Aerobium zhengzhouense. Next base: position 10,815 of record NZ_JADGMQ010000006.1, on the reverse strand, counting down.
CGGCAATCCTCAACGTGACCTCCGGCGTTCACGCGATCTTCGACCCCTATCTGGCGCAGGTGCTTTGCCAGGCCACCAATCGCTGGCTCGCCGCCGAGTGGCTGGACCGCGATCCGCGCCTGCGCGCTTCGCTGATCGTTCCCTTGCAGCATCCGGAAGCTGCGGTCGCCGAGATCGAGGCCTACGCCAAGGATCATCGCTTCGTACAGGTTCTCGCGGTCGTCATGAACGACAAGCCGCTAGGCCAACGCTATCTCTGGCCGATCTACGAGGCCGCTTCCCGTCACGGATTTGCGCTCAACATTCACGCTGGCAACACCTATCGCCACGCCCCGACCCAGAGCGGCTTCAACAGCTATCTGGTTGAAGACTTCGTCCATCAGACGCAGGGCTTTGCCAATCAGGTCGGCAGCCTCCTGGCTGAAGGTGTCTTGGCAAAGTTCCCGGAGATGAAGGTCGTCCTGTCGGAATCCGGTGTTACGTGGATGCCAAGCCTGATGTGGCGCATGTCGAAGGATTGGCGCGGTGTTCGCATCGAGGTGCCATGGGTGAAGGAGATGCCTTCGCTCCTGATGCGCAAACAGGTCCGCCTGACGCTGCAGCCATTCGATGGCCCATCGGATCCGGCGCAGGCTGCGCGTGCCATTGCGCATCTTGGCGGCGACGAGATGCTCCTCTTCTCCAGCGACTATCCGCACGATCACCGCATTGACGTTGCCTACTGGCCAGCGAACCTTCCGGAAGAGCTTGCCGCACGCGCCGCGCGCGAAAACGCGCTGGCAACCTATCCGCGACTGGAGGTGTAGCATGAACGAGATGACCCGCGAAGCAGACCTCACCAACGCCAACAAGGTGAAGCTCGTCGACTGCGACATCCATCCGGCGATGAAAACGCGCGACGAAATGCTGAAGTTCATGCCGCTGCGCTGGCGTGAACATGCCCGCGATTTCGGCATCCGCACCGCAAGCCCGCTTCACGGCGCCATGCCCTACCCGCGAATTACTCCGGGCAGCGGCATGCGACGCGACGCCTGGCCACCGGCTGGCGGGCCACCTGCCTCCGACGTTGCCTTCCTGCAGGAACAGCTTCTCGACGCGCTCGGCATTGATTACGGCATCCTGCAGGCGCTTGGACCTGGCGGGGCGACGATGAACCAGGGCCTCGGCGCTGCGATTTCATCGGCCATGAATGACTGGCAGATCGAAAAATGGCTTGAGGCCGACAAGCGCCTCAAGGGCTCGATCTGTGTGTCTCAGGAAGATCCGGACTCGGCGGTCGCGGAAATCGAAGCGCGCGTCAAGGACAAGCGCTTCGTGCAGATCGCGATCACCCCGCGCATGCTCGAACCTGCCGGTCGCAAGCGTTACTGGGCGATCTACGAAATCGCCGAGCACTACAATTTGCCGATCAGCATGCACTCGGCCGCCTATGGCACCCGTGCCAATACCGGCACTGGCTGGACGTCCTTCTATCTGGAAGAGCACTTTGCCTTCTCGAATGCCTCGCAGACCGCGATCACCAGCATGGTCTTCGAAGGCGTCTTCGAGCGCTTTCGCAACCTCAAGCTGGTGGTGGTGGAAGGTGGCTTTGCATGGCTACCGCCTCTCAGCTGGCGCATGGACCGCGAATGGGAGCGGATGAGGGAGGAAGTCCCGCATGTCGTGCGTGCTCCGTCACAACAAGTCCGCGAACATGTCTGGCTCACGTCCCAGCCAATGGAAGAGCCCGAGGTGAACCGCGACCTCTACGACATCCTGTCCTGGATGGGCGAAGACAAGCTGATGTTCGCGACCGACTATCCGCACTGGGATTTTGATCACCCCGAATATGCTTTCAAGGTGCCGCTCGATCCGGCGCTGAAGCACGCGATCATGGCAGGCAATGCCTGCAAGCTCTACGGACTGGAATAATGGAAGCAGATACCAAGGCGAAGCGGCACGTCGTGTGCCGCGCCGATGAAATCCAGCCGGGGGCGTCAAAACGCGTCCAGGTGGCTGGCCGCGACATCGCAATCTTCAACGTCAATGGCGAATATTCCGCGATCGGCGATCGTTGTCCGCATGAAGGCGCGAGCCTGTGCGCGGGCGCGATTGTCGGGCTCGCGGAGGCAGATGAGCCGGGCGAAGCACGCATGACCCGCCATGGCGAGTTCGTGCGCTGCCCATGGCACGGCTGGGAATTTGACCTCAAGACCGGCAAGTCCTGGTGCGATCCTCGCCGCACCCGCGTCAAGAAATTCGACCTTGCGGTCGAGGACGCCACGAAGATCGTGGAAGGACCCTACAAGATCGACGTCTTCGATATCCGCCAGGAAGGCTCCTACCTGGTCATCGACATCTGATCTGACAAACCGCGCCGGTTATTCCGGCGTGGTTTTCGCCAGGAACCGGGCAATCATTGGCCCGAAGATCATCACGATAAAAAAGCGCGCCATCTGCATCGCCAGGATGAACGACATGTCGACGTTTCCTGCGGCAGCCGCAATAATCGCGATGGAATCCATCCCACCCGGGCTCGTCGCCAGATAGGCGGTCAGGAAGTCGATGCCGAGCGTCTGGCTGAGCAGGAAGCCGATTCCTGCACAAAAGCATAGCAATAGGACGATCGAACCCACCACCTGCGGCAGGGCGCGGGCCGCATGGCGCACGATCGGCCGGGTAAAATTCAGCCCGATGCTCCAGCCGATCCCTGCATAGCCAGCCAGAAGCAGCCATGGCGGCAGCTGAAAATCGACGCCTGCCCCGAAATGCGCCACCAGTGACAAAATCAGCACGCCCATGAAATAGGGCGAGGGCAACCGCAACAGCTTTCCGAAGAAGGCCCCCGCTGCAATCAGCATCAAAGTCGGGCCGAACGAAAACGGATCGAGCCGCGGGAAGAACTCTGGTTCGGCGATCGTCACCGAAGCGCCTGGAACGATGAAGGCGGCAGTCACGGCAGCAACCGCCGCAACGAGCATCACCCTGAGATATTGCATGAAGGCGACAAGTCGGAAGTCGGCCCCAAATGCGTCGGCCATGATCACCATGACCGATGCGGCCCCGGGCGACGAGCCCCAAATGGCGGTGCTTCCCGGCAAGATACGCCACCGGCTGATCTGCCATCCGAGGTAGGTTGAGGCGGCAAGCGTTGCCATGGTGAACGCGAGGAACAGCGGCCAATCCGCCGCAATCGTTCCAAGGATCTGCGGCTCGATCGTGGCAGCGATCAGAATGCCGATAACGCCCTGAGACGCGGCGAAGACCGGGAGAGGAATTCGAATGGTTGCGCCGTGTGTTCCTGCGATGACACCCGCAATCATCGGACCAATAAGTCCGGCGGCCGGCATCTGAATCCATTCGATAAAGAAATAGAACGCACCCGAAAGCGCCAGAAGCAGCGCCCATTGCGCCAGCTTTGGAAATGCCGCGAGCGGCTCCCACCCCGGTTGGGACTCCGTGGGCGTTACCATATCAGCCTCGATTTTCTCAAACTGTCGAAGTACCGCGCGTGGCTAACCCACGCGCCCAAAGGCAGGCATATCAGGACGCCTGCCGGCTTGGTGCCTTGTCTTTCGCCAGCTTGCGGAACTTGCGCACGACCATGTCGCGCTTGAGCTTGGAAATGTGGTCGATGAACAGGATGCCATTGAGATGATCGATCTCATGCTGCAGGCAGGTTGCCAGCAGCCCGTCGGCAGTGACCGTCTGTTCCTGACCCTTGATGTTCAGGTATTTCACCGTGACAGTGTCGGGCCGCTGAACCTCGGCGTAGTAGTCCGGAATTGAAAGGCAGCCTTCCTCGTAAACGGATACACCGGCGCCAGTGTCCACGATTTCAGGGTTGATGAACACCTGAGGTGCCTTCGGCTCATTCTCCTTGGCCAGATCAATGACCAGCATGCGCCGTGCCTCGCCGACCTGGATCGCCGCCAGACCAATGCCGGGAGCGTCGTACATCGTCTCCAGCATATCGTCAGCGAAACGTCGCACATGGTCGTCAATACGCTCAACGGGCGCTGACACCTGACGAAGAATTGGATCGGGGAGAATTACGAGCGGTAGGATCATGGGCGTGAGGTAATGCCATGACCGAACGGCGTCAACGACAATTGCATCGATGTTCTCGTTTTGATCTTCTGGATGTCGCTCGAATCGTTTAACCTCAGCTAATGGACGAATTTTCGAGCGCCTTTTCCGTTCCCGTGGCTCAGCTTGGCGCGACAACGCTTACCCTCGGGCAGCTGCTGTCTGGCGGTGCCATCCTCGTTGTCATTCTTCTGGTCCTCCTCGTTCTTGGCCTTTGGCGCTCGGCACAAGCGCGCGCTCTGGCCGCCGCCGAAGCAGCCGAACGGGCACGTGAGTTTGAGACGCGCATGTCTGAAATCATGCGCTCACAGGCGGAAATGCAGGGCCGGATGGGAACGATTGCCGAAGTCTTCGGCAGCAGGCAGGCGGAGCTCACTCGTGTCTTGGGTGATCGCCTTGATGGCCTCAGTTCCCGTTTGGGTCAGTCGCTGACCGAACAAACGAAGTCCACCCACGAAAATCTGGCGAAACTTCAAGAACGACTGGCAGTCATCGACACGGCCCAGTCGAACATCCAGTCGCTTGCGGGACAGGTCGTTCAGCTACAGCAAATCTTGTCCAACAAGCAGACGCGTGGCGCATTTGGCCAAAGCCGGATGGAAGCGATCATTGCCGATGGCCTGCCCCACGGCGCGTACGAATTTCAGGCGACGCTCTCCAACGGCAATCGCCCGGACTGTCTCATCAGGATGCCGAACGGGGCGCCGGACCTCGTCATCGACGCCAAGTTCCCGCTGGAATCCTGGAACGCAATGCGCGACGCAGGGCAAGCGGGCCACCCTGAAGCTGCCAAATCAGCGGCACAGGCATTTCGCCGCGACGTAGAGGTTCACATCCGCGCCATCGCCGAGAAATATTTTATCCAGGGCGAGACCCAGGACACGGCATTTCTCTTCGTGCCCTCCGAGTCGATCTTTGCGGAGATCCATGAGAACTTTGAAAACCTCGTTCAACGGGCGCACCGCTCGCGGATCGTGATCGTCTCGCCCTCGCTCTTGATGCTGTCCATACAGGTCATTCAGGCCGTCTTGAAGGACGTGCGTATGCGCGAACAGGCTCATCTGATCCAGGGCGAGGTGGTTCGCCTGATGGAAGATGTCGGTCGGCTTGATGATCGGGTTCGCAAACTGCACTCACACTTTTCGCAAGCTTCGCGGGACATTGATCTCATCCTGACCTCGACAGAAAAGGTCACCAAACGCGGCGCGAAAATAGAGGCGCTTGAATTGAGCACAGATGAGGAAGCTTCCGAAAAGTCGCGAGGCGCCGCGAGTGCACCTGCCAACGGACGTCTTCGGCTGCATGTGGTCGAAGACCCCGATTAAACTCTGATGCCCGGAGCGGCTTGGAGGAGCAGGCTGCGCATCCTATATCGGGTGCATGATTAAGCTCTCGGTACTTGACCTCTCGCCGGTTCCAGAAGGCAGCGATGTTGCCCGCTCCCTGGCCAATACGGTGGATCTGGCCCGCCATGCCGAACGGCTCGGCTATCGACGCTACTGGCTCGCCGAACATCACAACATGCCCGGTATTGCAAGCGCCGCAACTGCAGTCGTCATCGGCCATGTTGCGGCCGGCACCCACAGCATTCGCGTTGGTGCCGGCGGCATCATGCTCCCCAACCACGCCCCGCTGATGGTTGCCGAAGCATTTGGCACGCTGGAGGCGCTGCATCCTGGCCGCATCGATCTTGGCCTTGGCCGCGCGCCGGGGACGGACCAGATCACGGCACACGCCCTTCGCCGCACCATGAATGCCAGCGTCGACTCGTTCCCGAACGACGTTGTCGAACTTCTGCATTATTTCAAGCCTGAACAGCCGGGGCAGCGGGTTCGCGCGGTACCGGGCATGGGTCTGCATGTTCCGGTCTGGATTCTTGGCTCGAGCCTGTACGGCGCCCAGCTCGCGGCGATGCTTGGTCTTCCTTACGCGTTCGCGTCTCACTTTGCGCCCGCCGAAATGGAAAACGCGCTTCACGTCTATCGTGAGCGCTTCGAGCCGTCGGAATACCTCGAGCGCCCCTATGCAATGCTTGGCATCAACGTCACGGCCGCAGATACGGACGAGGAAGCTGAGCTGCTCTTCTCATCAACACAACAGGCCTTCGTGAACATCCGCACCGGACGCCCCGGCAAACTCCCACCACCAAAGCCCGGCTACCTCGCCTCGCTTGGGGAGCCAGAGAAGGCGGTCCTCGCTCACACTCTCACCTGCTCGGTCGTCGGGTCGAAGGAGACCGTCAAGGAAGGCCTCAAGGCCTTCGCCAGGCGTACTGGCGCGGACGAACTGATGGTCACCGCCCAGATCTTCGACCACCACGCCCGCGTCCGCAGTTACGAAATTCTCGCTGAGGCGGCCAAGGAATTGCAGGAAGAAGAGCTGGTGACGGTGTAGCGGCGGCAAAAGCCGGCCAAAGTGTAGATACGGGAGAGCCGCGGAAGGTCTGCTACGGAAAAAGCCCCCGCAGCCCCCTCCACCACCTTCGGTGGTCCCCCTCCCCCGTGAACGGGGGAGGATCCAAGCGGCCCTGTCCGTTTTTCAAGGAACGCTCAGCATCTCCGGGATCTTCCCCCGCTAGCGAGGCAAGTGTCGCAAAGCGACGATGGGGGCGTTTAGACGCCGCTTATCCTAAAATGGCAGCTTGAAGCCGGGAGGGATGGGCAGGCCAGCGGTCAGCTCACGCGACTTTTCCTGCATCACCGCTTCGACCTTTGAACGCGCATCATTGTGCGCAGCAACGATCAGGTCTTCCAGAACCTCGACGTCGTCTTCCTTGAACAGCGACGGGTCGATCTTAAGGGACCGCATTTCCGACTTGCCTGAAAGGACGACCTGGACGAGACCGCCGCCGGCCTGCCCGCTGGCCTCGGTGTTGGCAATCTCTTCCTGCATGGCCTGGAACTTGGCCTGCATCTCCTTTGCCTTGCCCATCATGCCGAGAAGGTCTTTCATGCTCGTCTCCACAAAACCCTAAAAATCATCGTCATCGTCATCAATGCCCGGATCGGGCATAAGATCCGCAGGTGCATCGTCTTCAACGTCGGCGGCGTTCGGGATCGTCACATTGACGATCTTTGCGCCGGGAAAACGAGCCAGAATGGCAGCCACGGCGGGATCATTGCGCGCGTCCATCATCGCGGTCTCGCGCCGCTCGTCGTCGATCTCCGCAAGCGTTGCGCCGCCTTCCTCACGAGAGACGGTCACCATCCAGGGGCGACCGGTCCATTCCTTGAGGCGATTGGAAAGGTTCGGAACGAAATCGCGTGGCGCATCAGGCGTCAAACTGACTTCAAGCCGTCCCGGCTCGATGCTGACAGGGCGCAAGAAGCGGCGGATCATCACCTTGAGCGCAACGTCGCGGTGCGAATCCGCCAGCTTGGCAAGATCGGACAGAGAGTTCAGCCGAACGGCAGGTTCCGCCTCGACTGCGGGGGCTGGCGCAGGCTGCGCCTGCATTTCCGCCTGTGGCTGCGAGGCAACCAGTCGCATCGTCTGGCCACCACCGCCGGTGACGGGAGGAGCGTAAGATTGTGTCGCGATCGCCGCGGCCGTGGCTGTAGCACCGCCCCCACCCGGGCGCGCACCACCATTTGGCCGGGGAGCGCCGCCCGCGGGGATGCCACCGCCCTGTTCCAGCGATTTCAACGCCTCATCCAGCGTCGGAAGCGTGGCCGCGTGGGCGATCCGGATCAACACCATCTCGGCGGCGTTGACCGGACGATTTGCCGTCTGCACCTCGGAAATGCCCTTGAGCAGCATCTGCCAGGTACGTGACAGAACACGCACGGAAAGCTGCTTTGAATAGTCGAGGCCGCGCGTGCGCTCGTCCTGTGACAGCGACGCATCACCAGCCGCCGCAGGCACGAATTTCACCCGCGTAACGAGATGGTTGAACTCGGCAATCTCGGTCAGCACAGTCGCTGGGTCTGCACCCGCATCGTACTGAGCACGAAATTCATTCAGCGCCCCGGCCACATCGCCCTTCATCAGAAGCTCGAACAGATCGATGATGCGGGCGCGATCAGCCAGACCGAGCATGTCGCGAACGGTTTCCCCCGTCACCTTCCCCGAGGAATGAGCGATCGCCTGATCGAAAATCGACTGCGCGTCGCGCATCGAGCCCTCAGCGGCGCGCGCGACCATGGCCAACGCGTCGTCTTCGGCTTCCACGCCCTCGAGCGAGCCGATATGCGCCAGATGCTGCTTGATCAGCGCAGCATCGATGCGGCGCAGGTCAAAGCGCTGGCAGCGCGACAGGATCGTGATCGGAACCTTGCGGATTTCCGTGGTCGCGAAGATGAACTTCACATGGGGTGGTGGTTCCTCAAGCGTCTTCAGCAGGCCGTTGAAGGCCTGGTTCGACAGCATGTGAACCTCGTCGATGATGTAGACCTTGTAGCGAGCCGACACCGGCGCATAACGGACCTGTTCGATGATCTCGCGAATGTCGTCGATGCCTGTATGCGAGGCGGCGTCCATCTCGATAACGTCGACATGGCGGCCTTCCATGATCGCATCGCAATGCTGCCCGGCAACAGAGAGGTCGACGGACGGGCGATCTATCGTATCAGTCTTGTAATTGAGCGCTCGCGCAAGAATGCGCGCGGTGGTCGTCTTGCCGACACCGCGAACGCCCGTCAGCATCCACGCCTGTGCGATGCGTCCGGTCGAGAAAGCGTTGGTAAGGGTTCGGACCATCGGCTCTTGGCCAATGAGACCGGTGAAGTCGCGCGGACGGTATTTACGCGCCAGGACCCGGTAGGCGGCGTTCGTGGAAGCGTCTTTGCCTGCGTCAGCCATGCCTGCGGCCAAACTCCCCTGCGGAATGGTGCGAAGCCCGAGTTTCGCCGCCGGCAGCCGACTGCGTCAACCGCGTGCCGCAGCCATTGCGGCGGATGGCGGAAAGAATAGGGTGGGAGGCTGGCACGGTGACCCGTGCCTTGGCTCGTTAGGGCTGCTTCCTTCCGGACCTGACCCGGTTGGCGAGTGGCTCGTCCACCACCAACCTCCCAAGGTTCATATCGGCAATTCGCGTTCCGAATGCAAGGGGGATGTCACGCTTGCTCACGATTCGCTTGCAGGTCGATCCACACATCTTTAGCCTCACGCAAAAAGCAGAGCGAGGAACTGCCGTGATAGGTGCCGGGAAGGCTGGATTCGAACTCGACCCGCGCCTTGAGCGCGACACTGCGCCCGTACTTTGGCTCGGGCTGTGCGAATTGCGTCTGATGGACGATCGCCGCTGGCCTTGGCTCATCCTTGTGCCGCAGCGACCTGGCGCAGTGGAAATCCACGACCTGACGCCGCTGGATCAGACCATGCTGACCTTCGAGGCCAACACCGTCAGCGAGGCTCTGAGCCAGGTTACGGGCTGTCACAAGATCAACACCGGCGCGCTTGGCAATGTCGTTTCACAGCTTCATTTCCACGTTGTGGCGCGCAATGAAAACGACCCGAACTGGCCGGGTCCGGTTTGGGGATACGGCCAGCGCGAACCATACCGCCGTGAAGATCTGCACGGCTTTATCGAAAAGATCCGCGCCAGGCTTTCCTGAACCAGACTGAATATCGACATGACTTTTGCTCCGCTCACCGGCCCCGAACGCGAGCCAAGCCAGTTTGTTGGCTTCGCTGGCAACCGTATCGACCGCCAATCCGAAAATCGCAGCGAAGACTCCCTTGTTCTTGCTCTCGCTGATCCGCGCACGCGGATCATGCTGTCCCGGGCCAGCCGACTTTACGTAAAAGTGGGCGGCAGCGATCCCGACGCCTATTTTTCACTCGCGGAAGCAAAAGATATGGGGGCCGATCTGGAACAGGCGGTGCTGCTAGGCATGTCGGCTGACGGCCCCGTGCTCGTTGCCCCCGGATCACTGGAACCGGAAGATCTTCCCGAACACATCAAGGCGATCGACCACCGTTCGATCTACACGCAAGGGCTCCTGAGCGATAAGACGACCGGCGAACTCGCGCAAGGTGCCGCCCTCCTGACCTGGCATCACACGCACCGGTTTTGCGGCCGCTGCGGCGGGCGGACGGAAATGCGGATCGGCGGCTACAAGCGCGTCTGCACCCAATGCAATGCCGAGCATTTTCCTCGCACCGACCCTGTGGTGATCATGCTTGCGGTTCAAGGAGACCGATGCCTTCTTGGCCGCAGCCCGCATTTTGGCGAGGGGATGTACTCCTCCCTCGCAGGCTTCATCGAACCCGGCGAGACAATCGAAAACGCCGTTCGGCGCGAGACAATGGAAGAGGCGGGCATCAAGCTTGGCCGCGTCGCCTACCACGCCAGCCAACCCTGGCCATTTCCACACACGCTGATGATTGGCTGCTATGGCGAGGCGATCAATGGCGACATCAACTTCGATGACAAGGAACTCGAAGACTGCCGCTGGTTCCCCCGCGACGAAGTCCGCTCGATGCTCGCAGGTTCCCACGCGCAAGCGCTGCGCCTCCCACCCCAAGCGGCAATCGCGCATCATCTGATCCGGTTCTGGGCGGAGGCGGAGTAGCGTCAGGGGCAGAGAACCTTCAAGCGCCCCTCGTGAGGCCAGATACGGATCGGCGCATCAGCCCCCTCCGGCCCGTTGGGCCACCTCCCCCTCACAAGGGGGAGGAACCCGGACAGCCGGTGCGCTACGCACGGATCCTCCCCCGCCTGTGGGGGGGAGCGACTGTGTTGGGGGTCAAGCTGTTTTCCATGGTTTGCTGTCCCGGAGCATGGCGTTGAGGATGGTGACGAGT
>NZ_JADGMQ010000005.1 GCF_016124105.1 Aquamicrobium zhengzhouense | reverse complement strand
CGTCAATGCCAACAAAATGCGCGTCCATCTTGTCCCATCCTTGTCTAAACGGGCTTCGTTTGCAGCGGCCCAGGCGACTGTTCGGGTTCGATGGAACGGCGGATGTGGACCCTTGCTCCCCCACGGGCTTGGTGTCCCCAGGTGGCTGCGGCCTCGCATCCGCCACCGCACCAACAATGATAGCAGATGCGGCGGGATTTAACTTACAAGGTGGCACGAAGTGCCGGAGGGGGAAAGCGTGAGCGTTCGCGTTTCGCAAGACACCGATCCGCGGCACCTGCCACTGGGCCAGCCCGGCGCGTGTCGCCGCTATGGCTGGAACGCGCGCAGTGCAATGTGCTTTATGCACTCAAGCTCGCGACGTCATGATGGCCGTCGGGTGTCTGTGACGCAGATGATTTCTGCGTCTCGCATGTGGCCGCGGCTTGTGAGGCGGTGCTACCGGCGGGCCAAGCCAAAGAAAAAGGCCGCGCATGGCGGCCTTTTGGTCTCGACTATTCGTCGCCCATCTTGAGGGCTTCGATGAAGGCGGTTTGCGGGATTTCGACCCTGCCGAACTGACGCATGCGCTTCTTGCCTTCCTTCTGCTTTTCCAGAAGCTTGCGTTTTCGCGAGACGTCGCCACCATAACACTTGGCTGTCACGTCCTTGCGCAGCGCCGAGATGGTCTCGCGGGCAATGACCTTGCCGCCAATCGCTGCCTGGATCGGGATTTTGAACATGTGCTTGGGGATCAGGTCCTTCAGCTTCTCGCACATGACGCGCCCACGCTTTTCCGCCGCCGAACGGTGCACCAGCATCGACAGCGCGTCGACCGGTTCTTCGTTGACGAGGATCGACATCTTGACGAGGTCGCCCTCGCGATAATCGGTCAGCTGGTAGTCGAACGAGGCGTAGCCCTTCGAGATCGACTTGAGGCGATCGTAGAAATCGAACACGACTTCGTTGAGCGGTAAATCATAGGTCGCCATGGCGCGCTTGCCGACGTAGCTCAAATCCACCTGAATGCCGCGACGTTCCTGGCACAGCTTCAGGATCGCGCCGAGATAATCGTCGGGCGTCATGATCGTGGCGCGGATCCACGGCTCCTCGATGCGATCGATCTTGACGACGTCCGGCATGTCAGCCGGATTGTGCAGTTCGATCATCGAGCCGTCGGTCATGTGCATGTGGTAGACCACCGACGGCGCGGTCGCGATCAGGTCGAGATTGAACTCGCGCTCCAGCCGCTCCTGGATGATCTCAAGGTGCAGCAGGCCAAGGAAACCGCAGCGGAAGCCGAAGCCGAGCGCTGCCGACGTTTCCATCTCGAAGGAGAACGAGGCGTCGTTGAGGCGCAGCTTGCCCATCGCGGCGCGCAGATCTTCAAAGTCGGCGGCGTCCACCGGGAACAGTCCGCAGAACACAACCGGCTGGGCTGGCTTGAAGCCTGGCAGCGGCGCTGATGTCGGACGCTTGTCATCGGTGATGGTGTCGCCGACGCGCGTGTCGGCCACTTCCTTGATCGAAGCGGTGATGAAGCCGATCTCACCTGGTCCGAGCTGGTCCACCATGACCATTTTCGGCGTGATGACGCCGACGCGATCCACGCTGTACTTGGCGTTGGTGCCCATCATGCGGATCTGCTGGCCCTTCTTCAGGGTGCCGTCGATGATGCGGACGAGAACGATGACGCCGAGGTAGGTGTCGTACCAGCTGTCGACCAGCATCGCCTTCAGTGGCGCGTTGATCTCGCCTTCCTTGGGCGCGGGCAGCTGATGGACGATGGCCTCAAGCACATCATCGATGCCGATGCCGGTCTTTGCGGAAATCAGGACTGCCTCGGAGGCGTCGATCCCGATGACTTCCTCGACCTGCTCACGCACGCGGTCCGGCTCGGCGGCGGGCAGATCGACCTTGTTGAGAACGACGACGATCTCGTGATTGTTGTCGATCGCCTGATAAACGTTGGCGAGCGTCTGCGCTTCCACGCCCTGCGAGGCGTCCACGACGAGGAGCGAGCCTTCGCACGCTGCCAGCGAACGCGAGACCTCATAGGCGAAGTCGACGTGGCCGGGCGTGTCGATCAGGTTCAGCACATAGTGCTCGCCGTTCTTGGCATTGTACTCGAGACGAACGGTGTTCGCCTTGATGGTGATGCCGCGCTCGCGCTCGATGTCCATGGCATCGAGCACCTGCTCCTTCATCTCGCGCTGTTCCAGCGATCCCGTGTTCTGGATCAGCCGGTCGGCAAGCGTGGATTTGCCATGGTCGATGTGGGCGACGATGGAGAAATTACGGATGTGCGAAAGAGGTGTGCTCATACCCCGCGCTTTAGCAGGGGAGCAATGGGTTAACAAGCGTTTGCGAAGCACAGAGGACCTCGTCGCATCAGAAGGCCGGACGAAATGCGACGCCAGCCAATCCGCGGTGCATCCACGCAAAGAACAGGCGGCGAATTGCACTTTTTGGTTGCATAGGCAAATTTACAACCGATAATTGCAGTTGCGGCTTAGGTGCCGTCCGCCGCATGGCGATGATGGGGAGGGGCAGCTGTGGATGCCGAGACTTACATCGTGCGCTGGAGCCCAGGCGAAGGAGGAGCGGAGCGCTCGAACCAGGCGATGAGCATGTGCGAGTTTTGCGATGTCATTTTGGTCGCGAGGCCTGACCCCGCTGGCGCCAGCCGTGAATTCAATGACTATGTGTTTGAGCGCGCGGTGCGGCGGCGCGACAGCGACGGGGTGACCTCGTACCGGCGCATCGACCTCTACAAGCGCGGCTGCTTCATTCTTGAAGCCAAGCAATCGAGAATGCCGGGAGCGCGTAATGCGCTGCCTCCCAGGCAATCCGGCGCAGGCGATGCGGGACGAGTAAAGCAGGGTATGCCGTCATCTTGGGACGTGATGATGCGCAATGCACGACGACAGGCGGAGCAATATGTATTTCTGCTCGAACCTGATCATCCCGCGCCGCCCTTCATCCTCGTCTACGATGTCGGCAATGTTTTTGAAATATACGCCGATTTCTCGGGGACGGGGCGCGGCTACACTCACTTCCCGGACAGAAATCAATACCGCATTTCCATTCATGAGCTCCGCCGGCCGGAGATAAGGGAGTTTTTCCAACGTATCTGGACTGACCCGTACAGTCTGGACCCCGCTCGCAGGAAAGCACTCGTCACGCGGAAGGTTGCGGGAAGGCTTGCGGTGGTGAGCAAGGCGCTTGAGCAAGACCATCACCCTGAGGAAGTCGCGCTGTTCCTGATGCGCTGCATCTTCTGCATGTTTGCCAGCAGCGTCGCTCTTCTGCCCAAAGGAAGATTCGTTGCCCTGCTTGAAGAATGCCAGAAATCTCCGGCGGCGCTGGTTCCGCTCCTCACTGAACTTTGGACCAAGATGGATACCGCCGATCGCGCGGACAGATTCTTCGCTTATTTTTGCGGTAATGTGAGGCACTTCAATGGAAACCTGTACCGTAATCCCCGTGTCCTGTCCCTAAGCAGCGAGGCTATTGGCGAACTCATTGCTGCCGCCGAATTTGACTGGATTGATGTCGATCCCGCAATCTTCGGGACACTGCTTGAACAGGCTCTGGAGCCAGACGAACGTCGCAAACTGGGTGCGCACTACACGCCGCGTGCCTATGTGGAGCGTCTGGTCGAAGGAACGATTATGGAGGTCCTACGAACAGAATGGGCAACGGCAGTAAAGCTCGCAGAAGATGCGACAGAACGTGGAGATGGCCGGGAGGCCATCAACATCGTTCAAGCGTTCCACCGGCGGCTGTGCGCGCTACGCATATTGGACCCCGCCTGCGGAACCGGGAACTTCATCTATGTCAGCATGGAGCTGATGAAGCGGCTTGAAGGTGAAGTGCTGGAGATGCTGGCGCAGCTTGGTGTCAGCGATGCGCTGGGACTGGATTTGCTAACCGTCGGACCGCATCAATTCCTTGGTCTGGAAGTGAACCTGCGTGCCGCTGCGATTGCAGAACTCGTAATCTGGATTGGCTACCTGCAGCAGCATTACCGCACGCGCACCGGTCATCCCAGCGAGCCCATTTTAAGAGCGTTCACCAACATCAATTACGGTGCTCGATCCGGGTACGATGCTTTGATTTCCTGGGATGATGCGCCCGAGATCGCAGTTGTCGCGAAAGATGGCAAGCGATTTGAAACCTGCCCAAATTCCCGCCCAAGCGCATGGCCAAAAGCCGACTTCATTGTTGGCAATCCCCCCTATATGGGCGGTAAAGATCTTCGCTCGCGTCTAGGCGACGCCTATGCCGAAGCGCTTTGGAAAGCATATCCCCACATGAACGAGAGTGCAGATCTTGTCATGTATTGGTGGGACCGGGCAGCTGAAGCTCTCACACGAAAGGGGACATCACTCAAGCGCTTCGGCTTTGTTACGACCAATTCAATATGTCAGGTTTTTCAGCGGCGGACGGTTGAGCGCCATCTCGGTGGGAAGAAGCCGGTCAGCATCGTGATGGCCATTCCAGATCACCCTTGGACAAAAGCCAGCAAGGAAAGCGCAGCGGTTCGGATTGCGATGACCGTTGTCGAAGCGGGGCGGAAACCGGGAACCAGATACACTGTAATCGATGAGCGCGATCTCTCATCCGACGCACCGAGAATTGAATATGCTGTGAAGGCCGGTCCGATTAACTCGGATCTTTCGATCGGGGTCAATCTGAACGAAGCGAAGGAATTGCGGGCCTCGGTGGGAATCTGCTCGCGGGGTGTACAACTCATGGGCGACGGGTTCATCGTGACGCGGGAAGAGGCTCGCAGTCTTGGTGTTGGCAATGACAGTTCCATCTCAGGCCATATCCGCGCCTACCGAAATGGCAGCGACCTTACTGGCCACTCCCGCAACAAGCTGGTGATTGACCTTTACGGCCTGACGGCAGGACAGGTCCGGCATGACTTTCCGATGCTTTATCAACATCTGACGGAGCGTGTCCGGTACAGTCTCGGCCCTGACGGTCAGCCGCGAACGGACAGACGAGGGCGACGACTTGGCCGAGAGTGGAACAATCGCCCGACCTACCGAAGCAAATGGTGGCTCTTCGGCGAGCCGCGCAGAGAATTGCGGGAGGCGCTCGAAGGCTTGCCCCGCTACATCGCGACCGTTGAGACGGCAAAGCACCGGGTTTTCCAATTCCTGAATGCGGAGATTTTGCCGGATAACAAAATCGTCTGCATCGCGCTCGATGACGGTGCAGATTTGGCGATACTTCATTCCAACATTCACGAACGTTGGTTTCTAGCAAATTCAGGAATGCTCGGTGTCTATGATAGGGAAGCAGTTTATGTGAAATCCCGCTGCTTCGACCCATTCCCGTTTCCCGATCCGTCGAGCGAAATTCGGCGCCAGCTTCGCAATGCAGGCGAAGAGCTTGACGCGCTGCGTAAGCGCGCTCTGCACGACAATCCAGATCTGACGCTGACTGGTCTCTACAACGTGCTCGAGAAGATAAAATCCGACGTGGCGCTGACCGCCAGGGAGGAAGACGTTAAACGGCGCGGGCTCGTCGTCATCTTGCGCGAGTTGCACGAGACCATCGATGCTCTGACTGCCGAAGCGTACGAATGGCCCCACGATCTTGGGGATGAAGAGATCGTATCTCGCTTGGTCGCGCTCAATCTGGAACGGGCGAAGGAAGAAGCGCAGGGCAGCGTCATGTGGCTGCGGCCGAGCTATCAAGTACAGCGCTTCTCCAAGCAGGGGAGCAAGAACATGGAACTTGAGGTAACTCCTGCTGCGACAACGGTCGATGACCGCAAACCACCCTTCCCAAAGCAACGGGACCTTCAGCTTCTCGCCGTCGAAGCCGTCATAAACAGCACCTCTACTGGAACAGATGCTGTATCGATCGCGCGTTCGTTCCAGAATGGCGGACGGAAGATTGAGGCGCGTGTTGCGCAGATGCTGATGAACCTGTCGATCTACGGCCATATCCGGGCCACGCCCGATGGCCGGTTTGTCGGAAAATGAGGGGTGGTTCGTTCCCTGTCACGGTCCCCGATTAATCGCGATTTTTCGCGGCGGCTGACCAGGTGCCAAGATGCTGGTAGAGCGTGTCGCGCAGCCAGCGAATGTCGCCGTTGAGTTCTTCGAGGCGCTGTTGAGAACTACCGGAAGCGGCGGTAAGCGCTGAGCCAAGGGAGCCGACTTCACGCTGCAATGCCCGCCCCTTGTCGGTCAGCGCGACCACGACCTGACGCTCATTTAAAGGGTTGCGCGTGCGGCGTAGAAGACCCGCAGCTTCGAGGCGCTTCAGAAGCGGCGTTAACGTGCTGGATTCCAAAGCAAGTTGAGAAGCGATGCCGCCGACCGTCTGCTCGTCCTGGCGCCATAGAACATTCAGGACAAGATATTGCGGATAGGTCAGACCTATCTGGTCGAGCAGCGGCTTGTAGAAGCGCTGAATCGCCATTCCCGCAGAATAGATCGCATAGCAAAGCTGATCATCGAGTGGCGCAGGCCCCCTTGCCTCATTCCCCATTGTTGAACGCCTTTCCTTCCGTCGGCCTCACAACCGCGCTGCTCACCGCAATCTCATATTGCGATAAGTGTTATTTTAGAGCGGTGATGCTGTACCCGCTTCCGTACGGGAAGTCCGGGGGCTTCGCAACAGGGCAATGCCGCTTCCGACCACGATGACGCAGCCGATATAGGTCAGCAGATCAGGCCGCTCGTTGAAAACGAAGATACCCAGTGCGAAGGCGAAAAGCAGGCGGGAATAGCGGAACGCAGCGACCACCGAAATGTCGCCGCTGCGCATCGCCCGCGTCAGGGCACCATAAGCGATGCAGCCAACTGCGGTGGTCAGTGCCAATAGAGCCCAGGCACGCGCCGTCGGCCAGACAGCTTCGCCCGACCATGCAAGTAGGATGAGGCCCGAGACTGACAAGACGGAAAAGCCGAGGACGCCAAGCTGAGCCGTTGTCATGGAGACAGGGCTTGCTCGGGTTGCAAGATCGCGCCCGGCAAAGCCAAGTGTTCCGAGGACAGCGAAGATCGAGGCAGGTTCGAAGCCGTCTACCCCTGGCCGCAATATGAACAGGACGCCGACAAAACCGACGGCAATTGCGGTCCAGCGTGACAGGCCGACTTTCTCGTTAAAGAAAAGGACCGCGCCCAACGCCACGATCAGGGGCGTTGCCTGTAAGATCGCCGAGACGCTGGAAAGTGTCGTGAGCGCGATGGCGACGGAATAAAACAGACGGCCGCAGATTTCGCTCAGCGAGCGCAGCAGCATCACCGGGGAGGTGATCGCCGGATGAAGCGCCGGCTGCGATGACGCGCGCGCAATCAAGGTGAAGACGAGCGTGCCAGCAATCCCGAAGATCAGGATTGCCTGACCAACCGGCACCTCCTGCACCGCAGCCTTCAGCGCCATGTCTTCGAGTGCAAAGCAAAACATGGCAAGCGTCATGAACAATGCGCCGCGATAATTATCTGACATGAAGAACCTGACTGATCCGGAAGCCCTTCAGGGGTAGCCGGGGAAACGCCCGCCAGCAATAGGCGGGCCTCGGTCAGTCCTATGCCGCTTTGTCGGACCTCACCATCGCAGACATCAGTTTTTGCAGGGACAGGCTGCCGATCGGTGCGCCATCTGCGGAGACAACGGTCAGCCGGTCGCTGCCCGCAGACAGCATTTCACGCGCGGCGTCTTCCAGCAGCGTTCCCTGCATAATGGTGACGCCACCTTGCGGCACCTGCCCCTCATGCAGCGGCGTCATGATGGTGTCGACCTGAACGACCTTGCCGCGGTTGACGTGTTCAACGAAGCTCATGATGTAGTCGTCGGCCGGTGTCAGGACGATCTCCTGCGCGGTGCCTTGCTGGATCACCTCGCCGTCACGCAAGATCGCGATGCGGTCGCCAAGGCGCAGCGCCTCGTCCAGATCGTGGGTAATGAAGACGATTGTTTTGCGGATCTCCTTCTGGAGTTCAAGGAGGATCGTCTGCATGTCCACGCGGATCAGCGGATCAAGCGCGGAGAACGCCTCGTCCATCAGCAGGATCGGCGCGTCGTTGGACAGTGCGCGGGCAAGGCCAACGCGCTGCTGCATCCCGCCCGAGAGCTGATTTGGATAGCTTTTTTCAAACCCGCTGAGGCCCACTCGTTCGATCCAGTGCATCGCCGCATCGACCTGGCGGTTGCGCGGCACACCTTGGATCTCGAGGCCGTAGACCGTATTTTCAAGGACGTTCCGGTGAGGCAGAAGCGCAAATTTCTGGAACACCATCGCGGTCTTGTGACGGCGGAACTCTCGCAGTTCGCGCGGCGACATCTTCACGACATCTTCGCTGCCCACCAACACTTCGCCGCGCGTCGGGTCGATCAGCCGATTGATGTGGCGGATGAGGGTGGACTTGCCGGAGCCTGAAAGGCCCATAATGACCTGAATGCAGCCGGCGGACATCGAGATGTTGATGTCTTTCAGGCCGAGGACATGACCATGCTTCTCGTTGAGCTCACTCTTGGTGATGCCCTGGTCGAGAAGCGGGGCCAGCTGGTGAGCATTGGGGCCGAAGATCTTGGACAGGCCCCGGATCTCGATGCCGTGATCGTTGCGCATGTCAGCCATGAACAATTTCCAGATGCTTTTGGAGCCGCTTGCCATAGGCCTGGCTGACGCGGTCGAAGATGATGGCAATGCCGACGATGGCGAGGCCGTTAAATACGCCGAGGGTGAAATACTGGTTGTTGATCGCGCGCAGCACTGGCTGGCCAAGCCCCTGAACGCCGATCATCGACGCAATCACCACCATGGCCAGCGCCATCATGATGGTCTGGTTGATGCCGGCCATGATGGTCGGCAGCGCCAGCGGCAGCTGGACGTTCTTGAGCTTCTGCCAGCTTGAGGATCCGAAGGCATCTGCAGCCTCCAGCACATCACGGTCGACAAGGCGGATACCAAGATTGGTCAGGCGGATGATGGGCGGGATCGCGTAGATGACAACGGCGATGAGGCCGGGAACGCGGCCGATGCCCAGCAGCATGACCACGGGAATGAGATAGACGAAGCTTGGCATCGTCTGCATCACGTCGAGGATCGGGTTGATGACGTTGCGCACCCGGTCCGATTTCGCCATCAAAATTCCAAGGGGGATGCCGACGGCAATGGCGATGACCGTACAGACGAAGATCATCGATACGGTCCGCATCGTGTCTTCCCACATGTCGAACATGCCAATGAGGAAGAGGGTGACAACGCTGCCGAGAACGATCCAGATGCTGCGGCTTGCGAACCAGGCAATCGCGGCAATGACCAGCAGGACGATCGGCCAGGGCGTGTTGAGCATCAAACGCTCGGACTGAATGAGAAAGATGCGAAGCGGATCGAAGAACGCTTCCAGCATGTCGCCATAGCTTCGCGTGAAGGTGCGGAAGCTGTCGTCGATGGCGCGTCTCAGGTCGCGCAGGAAGTCATCGCTGAGATGCGGGAACGACCAGAACCAGTCCATTGCTTTCCCCTTGGTGCCCCACCGGCCCATAGAGCAGGGGCCGGACCTTTCACGTCAATGCAAATGCTGACAAAAATGGCGGCGGTTCGCGCATGCACGCTCCGCCGCCAGTGCAATCGGGTCAGAGAGCTGCCTTGATCTTCTCGGCAACTTCCGGGCTGACCCACTTCGTCCAAAGCTCTTCATTGTTCTGGAGGAAGTATCTGGCACCGTCCTCGCCGGTGGCCTGGTTTTCCGTCATCCACGCCATCAGCGCGTTGACCGTGTTGTTCGACCAGGCGCGGGTGTTGAGGTAGCCCATCACGTCCTCGCCAGCGCGCTCGGCAAATTTCGGTGTCACCAAGGTCTGGACCGTGTCGACCGGCCAGTCGTTTTTCTGCGGGTCAGGGCAATCTGCAACCGTGTTGCAACGGTTCCACTCATCCATGTTCTGCTCGGCACCGTGCTCGAGCTTGACCATCTCGTAGCGGCCAAGAAGCGCGGTCGGAGCCCAATAATAGCCGAGCCATCCCTGCTGACGCTCGTAAGCACGGGCGATTGAGCCATCGAGGCCCGCCGAAGAACCGGTATCGACGAGGGTAAAGCCGGCTTCTTCACCGCCATAGGCCTTGAAGAACTGGGTGGTGACGACCGTGCCGCCCCAGCCTTGCGGGCCATTGTGAACCGCGCCCTTGCTGGAGTCTTCGGAGTCCGGGAAAAGGTCCGGGCGTTTCAGCGCGTCTTCGATCGTCTTGATGTCGGGGTTGGCGTCGGCAATGTATTTCGGGATCCACCAGCCCTGGACCGCGCCGTCGGACAGGGCGACGGCTGCCTTGATCAGCCGGCCTTCCTCAATGCCCTGGTTGACGACTTCCGGGATAAGGTCGATCCAGCCTTCAGGCGCAATGTCTGGATCACCCTTTTCTACCATCGAGGTGACGGTCGGCACCGTATCACCCACGATGATCGAGGCGTTGCAGCCATAGCCATTGTTGAGAATGAACTGGTCGAGGCTGGCGAGAACCTCCGCGCTCTGCCAGTTCATGCTGGCGACCGTCACGTCGCCGCATTCTGCCGAGGCAGTGGTCGCGCCCATCACGCCCAATCCCAGTGCAAGGCAGGTCGTGGCCAGAAGATGCTTCATCATGAAATTTCCTCCCTGCGGTGCCTTCATCACAACTGCCCGCGGTACCGCTTACGCGGACAGTCGAACCCGAACCGGACGCAATTTTGCGTCCCGCTGCCCCCTCAGGCAGCGTTAACCAGCAAATTTGGCATGCGCGATGCCGGGACCTTGCGCGCGGGGGCTTCCTCCAGCCACCCCGGCACCGTTTCCATGCGCATGTTGCGGGTCTCCTGAGGCGAGCAGTTGAACGTCTCGCGATAGCAGCGTGAGAAGTGTGACGCGGACAGGAACCCGCTGGCAATCGCGACCTCGACGACCGGGATCGACGTCTGCAACAGGAGCAGACGCGCTCGCTCCAGTCTCAGCTTGACGTAATAGCGCGCTGGCGAACAGCCCATCTCGGCACGGAAAAGACGCTCGATCTGACGGCGCGACAGGCGCGATGAGGTCGCCAGACGATCGATCTGGATCGGATCGCTGAGGTTGTTCTCCATCTTCTCGATGAGTTCTTTCACCGCCGGGTGGATATCGCCGACCCGCTTGGCAAATGGCAGACGCTGACGCTCGGTAGCGCAACGCACCCGGTCTACCAGGCCCCGTTCGCAGATACCCGCAACCACGGCATCGCCATAGTCCGCCTTCACGATCTCGGACATCATGTCGAAGGCGGCAGTGCCGCCCGCGCAGGTATGGACCCCGCCATCGGCATCGAACAACCGAAGCGAAACCTGGCTCGAGCGGAACTGCTCGGTGAAACCCGGGAAGTTTTCCCAATGGATTGTACAGCGGCGGTTTGCCAAGAGACCTGCGCGAGCAAGGATGTGCGCGCCGGTGCAGAGGCCAGCTACCGCAACACCGCGCTGGCGGCATTCGCGCAGCCAGGCATCGAGAAGCCTGTCCGTGTGTTCCTCAACATGATGACCGGCGCAGACCAAGGCCATGAACGGCCGTTGCATGCTGGAAAGAGCTGCTCGTTCGGCGGCGACGGAACCGTCCACATCAAGGCTCAGGCCGCAGCTGGAGCGCACCTTGCCGC
The DNA here is from genome assembly GCF_016124105.1 of Aquamicrobium zhengzhouense. Lineage (GTDB taxonomy): Bacteria > Pseudomonadota > Alphaproteobacteria > Rhizobiales > Rhizobiaceae > Aerobium > Aerobium zhengzhouense. The sequence goes on along the minus strand of NZ_JADGMQ010000005.1, from coordinate 201,452 downwards.
CGTCAGCCGACGCAAGGCGCCATTCATACACGTCTTCGCCCAGAGTCTCGTTTGCGAGACGAAGCACCTCAACAGCAGAGGTAAAGGCGAGCATTGTGAAATCAGGCACGAGATAGAAAACAAACAGACGTCGAGTCTTCTCCAACCTGTCCATGTCAGTTCCCCTGACGGCGTCCCTGATGGCGCCGTTTCTGTAACTTTTTTTGAAGTATTGACGCAGCGTACGCAGATGCAAAGAATGTCTGCGACATTTGGGCGGTACAAATGAGACGGCGACTATGAAAGCATCGCTTTCTGTTCATCCCCACAAGGCAGGCGAGGCAGAAAGTCTGCCACGTCTCAACGTGGGCTTTGTTCTGTGCTGGCGATTTACCCTCTGCGCCTTTGCAAATTTTGTCGATGTGCTGCGTCTTGCCGCCGATGAGGGTGATCGCAGTCGTCCGATCCACTGCCGATGGAAGGTCATCGCCCCCAACATGCAGCCAATTCCGTCCAGCAGCGGGGTTGAGATCCAGCCGCAGGAAACGTTCGGTGATCCCACGCGCTTCGACTACATCGTGGTGGTGGGAGGCCTGCTTGACGAGGCAGATCGCAACGCGGACCAGATCGACGCCTTCTTGCGACAGGCAGCGGCCGCAGGCGTTCCGCTGGTGGGGCTTTGTACCGGCACTTTCATTCTGTTTCGCGCAGGCCTGATGAATGGCCGGCGAGGCTGCGTCAGCTGGTTCCACCACAAGGAATTTCTGTCGCAGTTCGACGGCCTTACACCCGTTTCGGACCAGATTTTCGTCATCGACCGCGACCGGCTGACTTCAGCGGGGGGAGCAAGCACGGCCCATCTCGCCGCATTCCTGATTGAGCGCCATATCGGCCGCGCACCTGCCACCAAGAGCCTTCACATCATGATGATCCCGGAGGCTGAAACAGGAGATACACCCCAACCGGGGCTCACCCTCGACATCAGGGCCAGCGACCCCCTCGTTCACAGGGCGCTCTTATTGATGCAGCAATGTATCGACATGCCCGTTTCCATCGAGCAGATCGCCAAGCAGCTGAATGTCGGAAAGCGTCGGCTCGAACGACATTTTCGTGAGGCGCTGTCCTGTTCGCCCTTTGCGGCCTTCATGAATATGCGCCTGTCGCTGGTGCACCACCTTCTCGAAAACAGCGACAAGTCGATCGCGGAAATCGCCGCCGAATGCGGCTTCTGCGATTCCTCGCATCTGTCGCGCATGTTCCGACGAAAATTTCAGGTCAGCCCGCAGGAGCTGCGCAAAGCACGCCCATCGCTGGCGGCCTAGACATAGGATCTTTGAGCGCCGCATGAGCGCGTGGCAGGCGGCTAAACTAGCTGTCGTCGCGACGGCTGCCGAGGCCAAGGCCCAATCCCATACCGCCGCCGCCGGCCATTCCGCCACCACCACCCCCGCCGCCGCCACGGCCACCTTCGCCACCGCCACCTTCGCCACCGCCACCGCGCGAGCGACCGCCAGAGGAGGAAGGACGGGTCGGGCCTTGCGAGGGAATTTCAATCGAAGCTGGCACCGGAGCGAGATCGAGCGCATCGCGGATGAAGTCGCGAAGCGAAACGACAAGCTCGTCCGTATAGACGGGCTTTCCCGCGACAAGATCGCGGGTCGCTTCTGCCGCAAGCCTTACCTGCTCTTCGGTGCCAAGGAGAATGATATCGGCGAGAGCGGCTTCCACTGCGTCGCGAATACGACGTGGGCGATCAAAGCTGGTATCCGGAAGAACCAGGGCTTCCTCCTCGACTTCCTCGCCCTCGATCTCGGCCTTGCGCCGCAGGTCTCGCAAATGCGTTGGATCAACGCTCAGCGTGCCCGTGAAAGAGCCGCCAAGGGTCTTGTACGCTGCAATCAGCGTCTTCAGCCGTTCATTGATCTGCCGGTTGGTGCGCTGCTGCTTTTGCTGGATCGTGAACATCATGACAAGGCGGATGCCCATGCTGATCAAGGTGAACATCGCGATGCCAAGAAGCGTGAAAAGCACGCCCTGCCATGAGCTGAAGTCGAAAAATCGCATGGCTACTCTCCTTCGTCCTCAAGCTTGATCTGCATGAGATCACCCGCCAGCGCCTTTTCTTTCGACAGGAGGCCCGCATCCTCCAGCGCTTCATAGTCCGGCATGTCGCGGAGCGATGCGAGACCAAAATGGCTCAGAAAGGCCGCCGTGGTCACATAGGTGTAGGGTGCGCCGGGCCGTGGCGAACGCGGACCGTAGCCGATGAACCCGAAGCCTCGTAGCGTTGAGATCAGGTCCCGCGAGATTTCGCGGCCAAAGAAGGTCGACAGCTCCGAGCGTGTGATCGGCTGGAAGTAGGCAATCGTCATCAAGACCAACGCCTCTGTCTGGTTCAAATCGACCGCTTTCTCCACCGCGCCGCTGACAGTGCGAATTGCATCCGCGTAGGAAGGCCGGGTCCGGTGCTGATAACCACCTGCCACTTGGACGATGTCATAGGGCCTGCCGCGTAGCTCTTCACGGATGTCGTCGATGACGAGGTCGATGTTGCAGTTGCGTCCTACCACGCGGGCAAGATCGACACGCGGGACTGGCTCGCTGGCGGCAAAGATGACGGCTTCGACCCGGTTCATCCATTCGCGCCAGCGCATCTCGGGAGGCAGATGCTCAAGCTCGGGATCAAAAAGTGACGCGCTCTGCCCCTTTTTCCTTGTCCCGCGAGCCGACATGCTCAGACCCCGTAAATCCGGAACGTGCTGCGCCCCGTAAGCTCACGCAGCACGCCAAACGCTATCAACCGCTCAAAGATGCGATGCATCCCCCAGCGCGTGATACCAACGATTGGCGTGGAAGCCGTCAGCGAATCCTCCGACAAGAGTTTCTCGACAACAGCTCCGGAGGCCTTGGCGCGCAGTTCGGGCGCTGCCTCAAGGAGACGCTCTGACTTGCGGCCAAGATCGATGGAAAGATCGATGGCACGTATCGCGGCACACGCATAGGCGGACAAAAGTTTGATACGACGCTCTTCCCGAATGGGTGCCGGCTCTTCCGAAATGGCGCGAGTGAAACCGCCCCGTGCAACGTCCGGGGCGATGAGCGGCACGGCCCGTTCCCATCCGAATGCGCGCGCGAGAATGAGGTCGCTGACGAAAGGTGCGGCCTCCGGGACTGCACTATGGCGAAGGACGAGCTCAAAGCTGTCGATCGTTTGCGAGATCGCGCCCGCGTTCGCATTGTCTGCCAAAGCGTCGGCAAGAACTGCGACTGCGTCATCATCGCGCCTGCCAAAGCGCTGGAACTGCGTCGCAAGGGCTTCGGGCAGCAAACAGTCTTGCGGGGGCAAGCTGACAGCGTCGCGCCATGCCAATAGCATCTCACCCGCCGGCCCAACGGAATCTCCGTTTCGCGTCAGGTGAATTGCGTCGCGCAAAGCCTCTTCATCCTCGAGCCGGCCAATGCGGCGGACAGTCGTGGCAGCGCTGGCAAGCGCAAGGCGCTGGCGCCAGAGACCTGCCCAGATCTGACGACGCCGGACCAGATGGTCGAGCGCACCCAGCGCGGTTCCAGCAATAAAGCTGGCCTCCTCAAGGCTTGCGGGCGAGCGGGATGCGTCGCGCAGCCAGGCGGGCACTGGCGCGACGGGATGTTCGAGCGGGCCCGGGAGCGGCTTTGGCTTCCGACGCCGGCGCGATGGCTTCTGGTCTTCTGGAATCATTGAAGCCAGAATCGACCATGGCGGCGCTTCAGGCAATGATAGGCTGGCAATTGCGCCGCGATGCGCACAGCAATCTGCACCAGCGACGGCCAAGGCGTCGAGAGGGGCTGCTCGCGGCATCTTTCTCGCCCCGCTCGGGGATATTTTCGCAGGCCGTCTTGTTTTCGACAACAATTTCCTTTATCTAGAGCCTATCGATCTTGCTTGTTGAACTTTGTCTACGGCGTTTATCGCCCACTACGATCTTCCTCTTTCAAATCGATCTCACCGCCTGTCGCGCTGTTGTGATAGGGAAAACTACCTGACTATTTGAAAAGGAAATCGTCATGGCTACTGGTACCGTTAAGTTCTTCAATGCAACCAAAGGTTTTGGCTTCATTCAGCCGGATGATGGCGGCGTAGACGTTTTCGTCCACATCTCCGCTGTTGAGCGCGCAGGCATGCGTACCCTCGTTGATGGCCAGAAGATCAGCTTCGACGTTGTAGCTGACCGTCGCAGCGGCAAGAACGCCGCCGACAACCTTCAGGCTGCCTAAGGATTGCAGCTCTGATCTTTGACCACGGATGTACTGGCACTGATCATCGAGTTGCAGGAGAAAGGTCGGGTTCGCCCGGCCTTTTTGTTTTTCTGGACAGAAAGGTGACTTTATGACCCAGCCCCTCACCGAACATTCCCTCTTCAAGCCGCAGGCAAGCAAAGCCCAGACGAAGGCTGACCTCACGGACACGGCAGCACGTGCAATCATCGGCGAAGAGGCTAAGCTGCGCGATGCGAAAACCGCGCGACTGCGCGAAGCACGCCTTGCACGCGAAGCAGAAATTGCAGAGGCCGAGGCCGTTGAAAAGCCCGTACCGGCCGCAAAGCGGCGTACCATTCGCAAGGGCAAGTAAAGCCTCCGCACTTCCCCCGTACGTCAGGCCATGTGGCAAGCAACGAACATGCTCCTCGCCTATTGGCGGGAGGACTTCTAGACTATTTCTGATCCTCGTTGAGCAAGGATCTGTGTGGACCAATCCGTTGCCTCGGCAAATGGATGAAAGGAGGATTTTGATGTCTTCCCCGCAGCAGCACCTTTCTTCAGATGATATGTCGATGATCATGCGCGTCCATGCGGCGGTGTGTGATGAAACGGGCCTAATGCAAAAGGGTGCAGAAGGTCTGCATCTCGCCAGCCTTTTGGTGCATGAATTTCAGCGCGGCGTCACTTCCGAAGATGAGCTTAAACGCATCATCATGGCGCGTCGAACGCTGATGGCAACCGATACGTTCGGCACCTGACCAGACGGGAACGCTCTTTTAGAACCTCACGACAGCTCGCCCTTTGAGGGCCGCTCACCGGGCTGTGCGCTCTGACCTAAAATGTGACCGTGATCGCGCGCGGAGACGCGTTGCGGACCTTGCGAAGCGAGTCTCTCTCTGGTCACCTATAGAAGGCGGAGATTGCCTTGATTCGGATACTTTCTGCCTGCATGGCAGGCGGGAAAACTGATTTGCTGGAGACTGGCGATGACTGCCACCCATAATATCGTAGAACTGAAGCCCCGCATTACCGTGGTCGGCGTGGGTGGTGGCGGCGGCAATGCCGTCAACAACATGATCACGCAGGGCCTGGAAGGCGTCGAATTCATCGTCGCGAATACCGATGCGCAAGCTTTGGGCATGTCGAAGGCAGAGCACCTGATCCAGCTTGGTGCGCTGACGACTGAGGGCCTTGGTGCAGGATCGCTGCCGGAAATCGGCTATGCGGCTGCAGAAGAATCGATTGGCGAAATCATGGACCGGCTTGCCGGTACGCATATGTGCTTCGTCACCGCCGGAATGGGTGGCGGAACCGGAACCGGCGCGGCCCCGGTTATTGCACATGCTGCTCGCCAGGCAGGCATTCTCACCGTCGCCGTTGTCACCAAGCCGTTTGTTTTCGAAGGCACGCGCCGCATGCGCGCTGCGGAAGAAGGCATTGAACGCCTGCGCCAATGCGCTGACACCGTCATCGTCATTCCCAACCAGAACCTCTTCCGCGTCGCCAATGCGCAGACCACCTTCGCCGATGCGTTCGCCATGGCGGACCGGGTCCTCTATTCAGGCGTGCGCTGCATCACCGACCTGATCGTCAAGGAAGGCCTCATCAACCTGGACTTCGCGGACGTTCGTTCCGTGATGCGCGACATGGGCCGCGCAATGATGGGGACGGGCGAAGCCAATGGCTCGGGCCGTGCCATGGCCGCAGCCGAGGCTGCAATTGCCAATCCGCTGCTCGATGAAGCATCGATGGGAGGTGCGCGTGGCGTCCTCGTCTCGATCTCCGGCGGACCGGACATGACGCTGTTCGAGGTCGATGAAGCGGCTACTCGTATCCGCGAAGAAGTCGACGCCGATGCCGACATCATCGTCGGTGCGATCTTCGACCAGACGCTGGAAGGCACGTTCAAGGTGTCTGTCGTCGCCACCGGCCTGCGCACGTCCGACGAGCGCGCGACGGCGGCCCCACAACAGCAGCAGCAAACGGCCTGATCACAAGCTCGGTCCCTGGACTTACGTGCAGGGCGACAACACAAAGATCGGCGCGAAGTTGAAAATGCTCGCGCCGAGTGCTGCCAGCGCGGCCCAATAGGCTGCGCGCAGCAGGAATTGGTCCCGGTGATTGTGCAGCAGACGCACAAGAAGAGCGATCGCACCCAAATGTATCGTCAAGATCGCTGACATCTGCAGGCGCTGCAGCGTCACGCCCGACAAAATCTCAAGCTCCTGCCAGCCATATGCACAGCCGACGGATTGCATCGCGTAAAGCGCAACGAAGGCGGCGGCCCAAATGGTGAAACCCGCTGCCAGTAGCAGCAGCGTTCCACCGCCGATCTTCTTTCCGCTCAAGGTCTGGCTCGTCATGACCGAGGCCCTTCTGCATGGCTGGCAAGGAACGCGAAGAGGAACGTCGCCAGAAGCGAGATGATGGCGGTGACAGCTGCATAATAATGCCAAAGTTGAGCGATCCGCAGATCAAGGCTGCGCAGCGCAGACAGGTAGCCCCCATGCCACCGCCACAGCCCATGCAGTGCAAGGATCACGCCGATCCCTGCGTGGATTGCTGCGTAGATCAGGACCACGAAGATCACCGCCAGATGAGCGTGAGCCGTCGGATCCGGCACCTGCAGCGCCATCAGGAGGAAGGTGGCAAAGCCGGCTGCTTGAGCAACGCCAGCAAGCCTCAGCATGACAATTGCAGATCTCTTCTGCCGCAACGCAGACACCGCGAGCCGGCCGGACAAAGAAGCGCCAATCACCATCATCGCTGCAAAGAGTGCGATTGTCAGCGAAGGTTGAGCGACAAGAGGTGGTGGCCATGCCGGAGCAACCAGCCACAAGAACAACCCGCCGAACAGAAGCGAAGCAAAGAGCGTCGCATCTGCTGCGCAGACAAGCACCATCGCCCACCAGGATGGCGGCCTTTCGGTTTGCCAATGCGGAGGAAGGACGAGGCCCCTGCCTGCCTCCAGCAGCGCGCAATCCCGCCGCGAGCCCATGCCTGAAGCCCATCCAAGCAACGAGCCGACGACCAGTGCGAGGACAAGCAGCGACGCCCAATAAAACTTGAAAAGCAGGCAAAGCACGAAGGCGCAGGTCAGCACCCCGCTGATCAGCGGCTTGTAGGTGCGATTGGGCAGGACGATGACTTCACCCGGCTTGCCGGTTGCCATGTCGACACCGAGCGTTTCCATCCAGCCGTTGCGAGCGAAGGGAAGGTAGCCCTTTCCAGCGGCAAGGTCAGTCCCGAGACTGTTCGGGTCAAGCCGGTCTGCGCGATCCTGAACCTGCGGCAGAGAGGCGAATGCATAGGCAGGAGGGGGCGTAGGCATAGCCCACTCCGCAGTTCTGGCGCCCCAGGGATTGCGCGGTGCCGCCGTGCCGAACCTGACCTGAAGCACCAGGTCCACGACGAAGAGAGCAAAGCCGGCGGCCATGACAAAGCCACCGATCGACGAGATTAGATTGAGCCAGTCCCAGCCTGCCTCCGCCGGATAGGCGTCGATCCGGCGCGGCATGCCGCGAAGCCCCGTCAGGTGCATCAGGAAGAAGGTGAGGTTGAAGCCGCCAAAGATGAGCCAGAAGGCAGGGATCGAAATCTTGTGATCGCTGACGCGGCCAGTGAAATGCGGCAGCCAGTAGTAGGTCGCCGCCATCATAGGAAAGACAAAGCCGCCGACCAGCACATAGTGCAAATGCGCGACGACAAAATGGGTGTCGTGCGCCTGCCAGTTGAACGGGACCATCGCGACCATCACCCCGGTAAGGCCGCCAAGCACGAAGATGAACAGGAAGCCGCCGAGATAAAGCATGGGCACGTCCCAGCGGGGGCGTCGTCCCTGCGCCAGTGTCGCGATCCAGGCAAAGATCTGCACGCCTGTAGGGATCGCTACGAGGCCACTTGCAGCAGAGAAAAAGGCTAGCGCCAGATGTGGAATTCCCACCGTGAACATGTGGTGGACCCAAAGGCCAAAGGAGAGGAACGCAACGGCGACGACGGCAACCACGATCGCGGTGTAGCCAACTAGTTCATGTCTGGCGAAGGTCGGGATCATCATCGAGATCGCGCCTGCTGCAGGCAGGAAGATGATGTAGACCTCGGGGTGGCCGAACAGCCAGAAGAGGTGTTGCCACAGAAGTGAATCCCCCCCACGTGTCGGATCAAAAAACGGCAGGTCGAAAGCGCGCTCGAGTTCAAGCAGGATCGAGCCGAGGATCAGCGGTGGGAAGCCGAACAGCATCATCATGGCCGTGATGAGAAGATACCAGGCCATGATCGGCATGCGCTCGAGGCTCATACCGGGCGCACGCAATCTCAGGATGCTGACGATGATCTCGATGGCGGCCGATAGCGCGGAGATCTCAACGAAAGTGATGCCGAGCAGCCAGATGTCATTGTTGATGCCGGGCGAATAGGTCGACGAAGAGAGCGGCGTGTACATGAACCAGCCGCTGTCGGGCGCAGCGCCGAGCAACAGCGCCACGATAAGGATCGAGCCGCCGAAGAGGTAGCACCAGAAGCCGTAGGCCGAGAGGCGGGGGAAGGCGAGATCGCGCGCGCCGAGGATCTTGGGCAGGAGATACATCGCGAACCCTTCGAACATCGGGATCGCGAAGAGGAACATCATCACCGTGCCGTGCATGGTGAAGAACTGGCCGTAGAGTTCCGGGCTGACGAAGGCCGTAGAGGAGGTGGCAATCTGGACGCGGATCAGCATCGCCAGAAGACCGCCAATCGCGAAAAAAACAAAGGCGGTGATGATGAACCGTTTGCCAAGTGTCGTATGGTTCACCGCCGAAAGGCGGGCCCATCCCGGCGGCGTCTCCCAGATGGCGGTGAGCTCCTTGTGCAGTCGGATCGGATCGGGCTTCCGGTCGAGACTCATGGCCGCAGCTCCGCAGATTGTGCGGGAACCGAATAGAATTCTTCTCGCGACACTGCCTCGACCGTAAACGGCATCACCGCATGGCCGGTGCCACAATATTCAGCGCAAACGCCACCATAGGTGCCGGGTCGGTCGGCGCGGAGTCGGATGACGTTGGTGTGCCCCGGAATGGCGTCGAGCTTGCCGCCGAGGCGCGGAATCCAAAAGCCGTGGATGACGTCCTCGCTGGTAAGCGCGAAATCGACGTCCTCGCCAACCGGGATGCGCACCTTGTTCGCAGTACTCTCTCCACCCGGGTATCGAAATTCCCAGTTCCATTGGCGGGCGGTCACGTCGATGCGCAAGGGCATCTCCTCGCGTGGCGTTGCGAGCAGGCGCTCGCCAAGCGCAAAGGCTGCAATGACCAGGATGGTGAGGATCACGGTCGGGACGATCAGTCCGCCCCACAAGATGGTACGACGCGCACCGAAGGACGCGACGACGGCAGGGCGAAGAATAGCCAGCGCCGAAATGGCCAGGACGGCGAGAAAGATCACCGCAGCCCCGATCAGCATCGACCACCAAAGGGTGGCAGTGCCTCGAGCCGCAGGACCTTCCGGCTGAAGTGCAGACAAGGGACCAGCACAGGCCGCAAGGCTGATGATTGACACGATTGCCGCAGAACTCCGGAACCATGCGGCGACCAAATCGCTTCTCGCTCGAGAGGGAGATCTTTCATGAGCGAGACCAGAACCAGCGGCCACAACCCCGTCATCGAGAAAGTTGCAAGCAAGCCGGTGGAATCGGCAGTTGCTGTTGCCGGACATCCCTTGCATGCGATGAGCGTGCATTTCCCCATCGCCTTTGTCATCGCGACGCTTGGATGCGACGTGTTCTATTGGTGGAGCGCCGATTCGTTCTGGCTGCGGGCTGGCGTGTGGGCAGCAGGATTCGGTTTCGCTGCCGGCGTGGCGGCCGGGATGATTGGCACGGCCGAATTGCTGCTGGTTCCGGGCATTCGTGCGCGCGTCGCCAGCTGGACCCATGCCCTTGCGGCGATGATGCTGATTTCGATTGCCGGCCTCAATTGGGGACTTCGGCTTGCCGATCCCGATGTCGTCCTGCCGCATGGCTTGATGCTGTCGGTGCTGGCGAGCGTCTTCACCGGACTGGCGGGTTGGCATGGTGGCAAGCTGGTGTTCGATCACGGCGTCGGCCTCATCATCTCTGAAAAGGATTGAGGTCGGCGGCGAGCCTTTTCAGTCCGCCGGGTTCATTCAAGATTTCGGGCATGAGATTGGGCAGGTCCGGTTTGGCGAGGACGACGAGAAGAATGGAGCCGACAATCGCGCTGGTAAGCGTGGTTGCGGCCGCGGAACGCCAGAGCGGATAGGTCTTGCCGACCTCAAAAAGGCGGATGATGATGAGGCCGGTGAAGACGTGAAGCAGCACCATCGCTCCGACAAGGAGAAGCTTCAGCGAGAACCATGGCTCGAAGGCTGCACGCAGGAAGATCAGCGCCGTGCCACTTGCCACCGCCACAAAGGCGGCGGGGGAAATGATCACCACATAGAAAAAGCGGACGAGCGCCTGAAGCCTGTGCCTGGATTCATCGTCAGGCACCTGGGCGCGCCGGACATAGAGAGATGGCAGAGATATGAGCCCGGCGCTCCAGATCGCTATCGCGGCAAAGTGGAGGAGCTTCAGCCAGATCATCGAGTGGCCGATGCGCGATGTCGGTCCAGCGACCGTGTCGCCAGAAGCGCGGCCGCAACCATGTAAGGCAGCGCGGCAGGCACCCACATGATGAGGCCTGAAAGCTGCTGATCGGCATGCGGCGTCAGGCCGAAGGGAAGCGTGGTTGAAAAATGCGCCTGATAGAGTGGCTCACGCGCAAATGTGAGGAGCGCCCCCAGCATCCCCATCTGAACCAGCGTCGCGAGAAGCGCGAGCAGAGCCGACGCCAATTGCGTTTGCGGCGAAAGCACACGCTGCCATAGCAGAAAAGCGCTCCCGAGCAGAGTTACCTGCATGGTCCAGTACGGCAAAGCCGAGGCAATCGCGAAATCGTAGACGGGCGGGGCGTGCCAGAGCCAAACGATCAGCGCGTGGATGGCGACGAGGAACTGCAGAGACAGCTTGTTTGGCCGAGGAAACGCCAACGCAAGAAGCGGGGCGACGATGGCGATGAGAATAACGTGGTGCGCGACCCGAGCGGAAAACAGCGCCACCGTCAGGGCGCAAAATGGTGACACGAAGAGGATCAGAAAGACGCCGAGAGCGGCAGCGAGGGGCAGGCTTCCATCGCGTCTGCCGGACGACAGAAAAAGACACAGAAGCGCGCATGACATCGACAAGGCGACGACGTCGAAATTCCATGCCGTGGCCAGAGAGTGCGGCTCCGGTGCCGGTCCACAATAGGCTTGTGCCATCCGTTTCTCCCCTCGCTCCTTTGGGGAATGGCGAACGTTTCAATATGTTCCCAAACCGGTGCCGCTAATTCGGCACCTTCTGTCCCACCGTGGCGGAGGCGGTTTCTTCCTCGGGATGCCGCACGTCCACCTCGTTATCCTCATCGCCGGTGATGGCCGCAACGACGTCGCCCGCAAGTGTCTCCAGAAGGGCGGTTTCATTGTCCGTCAGTTCATGGGGCTTGGTGTCGAGCAGACACAACGCGCCGAGGACATGTCCCTCAGCCGTCTTCAACGGAGCGCCGGCGTAGAAGCGGATCTTCCAGAGGTCGACTGCGGGATGATCGGCAAAACGCGGGTCGCGCTCGGTGTCATCCACCACCATAACCTCGCCTGTCGAGACGACGTGGTTGCAGACCGCATCGTCCCGCGGCATGACGATCATGTCTGTTCCGTCCCGCGTACGAGCCCCCGGCAGATCCTTGCTCTGGCCGATGATGAACTCCTTGTCGCCGTCGATCGCGGAAATGACGGCAAAGCCCACCTTGAAGACATCAGCTGCACGCTTTGCAAGAAGATCGAGGTCCTCGCGTGCGTGGCCATCCAGCACCCCTGTCTCGTGCAGGATTTCAATGCGCTCGGCATCATTGTCAGGAGCGATGACCGCTTCGACGGCCTGTGCTTCGTCAGGCTTGACCATGCGCCGCAGCCGGGCAACTGCTTCGCCAATGGTGGTGACGAGGGCGTCTGCGCCGAGGCTTTGATGTGCGTCTTTGCTCAGCATATCTTCCGGGGCATCCCATAGGGCAAGAACGATCTTCACGTTCGGCCAATGCTGGCGGATTCGCCGGCTGATCTGGCGCGCTGGTGCCGCAGGCTTGTCGCTGAAGTAGCTGATGACGATGGTGTCCACATCGCCCAGTTCAAGCTTGGCGACCTTGCGCAATCCGGTGGCGCTGAAACCGTGGAATTCCGCGCGCATGCCTTCATGCACAAGCGCGTGAGCGAGCATTTCCGAAGCGACCGCGTCCAGTTCCCATTTGCCGCCGATGCACAGGATGCGCGGTCCGACGGCAGAATTTGGTGATGGCGGGAAATCTTCACGCAGGTCTTCGAGCATGTCGTCGAGACCATTCGAAATGCGCAGCCGGAACTCGGCAGTGGAGTTGCGCGAATAGTCGGCGATGGTGTGCCGCAAGACTTCCATTCCGACATCGTCGTAGAAGTCGACCAGCGAGGTTTCCTCGATCGCCTCAGTCGCGATCTCCACCGCCTCTTCCGGATCATCGGCAATGAGGCGCTGGTAGATGCGTGTTGGCGTGTCGAGCGCAGGCGTCGAGCCAAGCAGCGTGACCAGGAACTGCATCTGTGGCAGATTTCGACCGAGCACCAGCAGGCACACGGTCAGCGGGGTCGACAGGATCAGGCCGACCGGCCCCCAAAGCAGCGTCCAGAATGTTGCAGCGGCGATCAGCGAGAGAGCAGAAAGGCCTGTGCTCGTTCCGTATAGAAGCGGCTCGACGATGTTGTTGGAAACGAGCTCGAGAAAGACAATCAGCGCGACCGTCATCAGGACCATGTTCCAGCTGGGATCAACGGCGAAGGCAAGTGCGATGGGGAAGATCGCGGACAGCGCTGGCCCGAGATAGGGGATGAAGCGCATGACCGCTGCAAGCGTTCCCCACATCAGCGCACCCGGAACGCCGATGAACCAGAGACCGAGCGCCATCGGAATGCCGTAGCTGACATTCACCAGGAGTTGCATCAGGAGGTAGCGACTGATCCGCGCGCCGGCCTCTTCAATTGCTGCGGTCGAGCGATGCAGATTGCCACCCAGAAGTCGCAGAAGCCGGTCACGCAGATCGCGCCGGTCGAGTAGAGCCAGGAAGACGAAGACGAATATGATGCCAAGGGTCGTCAACGGCTCGATGGCCGGGGTCAGCCACTCAATCGCGGTTTTGAAAGGCGATTGGGCAGGCTCGATGACTTCCACCTTTTGCGGCGGCGGCCCAATTTCCTGGGCAGGTTCGGTCGTAACCTCATCCTGAACCACATCCACCGTACGTATTGCGCCATCGAAGATGCCGGGCCCCTGCATCATTTCCCGCAGATCGCTCAGCTTGCCGCGAATGGTCGTCTGGTAGGTAGGCAGTTGCGCAGAGAGTGACCGGGCTTGCTGCGTGAGGAGAACGCCAAGGCCACCCAGGACCACCAGCACGAGTGCCATGACGAGAATGACGTTCAGCAGGCGAGGAAGACCGCGATGGCCCAGCCAGGTAACAAGCGGACTGAGAGCAAAGCCGATCAGAAAGGCGACGGCCAGTGGCAGAAGGACATCGCGCCCAAGGTATAGGGCGGCGACAACGACGGAAGCGGAGACCAGCACCGCCGCCATGTGGACGACGTCGACGGGCGCTGCCGGCGCAGTGTCAGCCGCCTCCACGCGTTGACGCGAAGTTTTTGTAGTCTCGCCTGGCATGCGGCTACCTCTTGATGCGCAGACATCACTGTTGAACAGTATCTTTCCTCCCTGCGCGCAGCTTCAAGCCCTGTCCCGGCTAATCATTTCAGTCGAGGCAGACCAAACCGGCGCGTATCACCCCTTTTGCTCTGAAGCGATTGAGCGGGACTGGTTGCCTGGGCGCGGAAACTCTTAAAGGCGCAACTAAAGGGGAGGAATTGATCGAGAGGGCAGTGGAATTGCCGGCATGGGTCGACACCGATCCGACGCAAGAGGCCGTGGAACGGCGGCTTCTCGCGCTTCCTGAGAGGGATGGGCGTGTGGTGCGGGTAGCTGTGGTGGAAACGGGGTCTGAAATCCGTATAATAACGGCCTTTCTAGACCGGCGAGCGAGAAGGCGAGAATGACGCCTACATTCAAATACGATCCAGAAGCTGATGCTGCTTACATAGGGTTTTCGTCAGAACCCGTACAAGAAAGCGATGGTGTTTCAGTTGGTATTGTTCTCGATTTCGACTGCGATGGCCGTATCGTTGGCATGGAAGTCATGAACGCGCGGCAAAACCTTCCGCCCGAGATGCTTTCTGCAACTTAGCCCATTACGGGAACCGATGAAGGGCACACAGGTCCGTCAGGTACGCTTCTATCGTCGGCCTCATTCCCACCTTTTCACTCAATCACAAAACAGGTCTGCATATGCGCGCGTTGGTTCAGCGGGTTTCTTCGGCGTCGGTCACGGTTGACGGGCGGGTGGTCGGCGAGGTTGGAGCCGGTTTGCTGGTCCTCGTCTGCGCCATGCAGGGAGATACGGAAAAGGAAGCCGATTGGCTGGCGCAGAAGATTGCGAAGCTGCGGATCTTTCGCGACGACGAACACCGGATGAACCGATCGCTGCTGGATATTGGTGGTGAGGCGCTGGTGGTCAGCCAGTTCACGCTGGCCGCCGAGACCAAGGGAAACCGGCCCGGCTTTTCAAGCGCAGCTGCGCCCGAAGACGGGCGGCGGCTCTATGAGTATTTTTCGGCATCGCTTGCGGGTCAGGGAATCCGCGTTGCCAATGGCGAGTTCGGGGCGGACATGCAGGTCGCGCTGGTCAATTCCGGGCCGGTGACGATCTGGCTCGACACGGCGGCGAAATGAGACTGCGGCCCGTCGCGTTCATCGGCGTGATGGCGGCGCTAGCCCTTGGCGGCTGCGCCGGCGCGCGATCGTCAGGGGCGGCGCATCACGTTGCGGCTGGTGCAGCTGCTGGTGTTGTCGGCACAGAGCCGCAGACGCCAGCAATCGAGCCGGGCATCGTGCCGCTGACGCTTGAGCAGGACCGACAAGTCTCCGGCGTCAGGCCGGGTTCCTGAGCACCGCCGCGAACATGTCGCGCACCTGTCGTTCGACCTCGCGGGCCAGCTTCTTGCGGTCATCACCGGGGGTAAACGTGATCGGTTCGCCGAAATGGACTTCGACGTCCATTGCGCCCTCGCGCAGCAGCCGAAGGAGATGCGGCATGAGGTCGAGATCGCCGATCCAGGCCGCATGCGGGCGGTGGCGGCGCTCCATCGGCAGGCCCTGTAGGCGCGTATAGGCAATGGCGACCGGCTGGATCGAGACGGTCTCGCTGCCGCCCTCGCTGAGCGCCATCTGCGCCGCGCCGAAGAGCGTCGATTTGAAGGGCAGGAGCGTGTTGCCGTCGCCGGTGGTGCCCTCGGCAAAGAGCACCATCGGATCGCCATCGCTCATGCGCCTGGCGATCTCGGTGGCCTGTTCGCCGGATTTGCGCCGAGCCTGACGCTCAACGAAGACGGAGCGCTGAAGGCGCGCGAGTGTGCCGAAGATCGGCCAGGTGGCGACCTCGGCCTTGGCGATGAAATGAACCTCGTCGAGCGAGCCCAGCACCATGATGTCTGACCACGAAATGTGGTTGGAGGCGATGAGGAGCGGGCGCTTTTTGGATGGTGCGCCGCGTACATGAATGCGGATGCCAAGCAGTCTGACCGCCATGCGGTGCCACAGTCGCGGGATCCGGCCGTCGTCGAGGCGGCCATTGCTCTTGAGCGCGATGATCTGCCAGAGGGCCATTGGCAGCGAGGCGATCAGGATGAGGGCGATTGCTGCGGCGCTTCGAAGCGTTCCGATCATTTCGGATCGCGCCGCATCACCAGCGCGTCGGTCCGCCGCTTGTCGGCACCATGCTCGTAATAGCCGGGCCGCCGTGCAATTTCGGTGAATCCGAGCCGCTTGTACATCGCGATGGCGGCGTTGTTGGTTTCATCAACTTCGAGGAACAGCGCTTCGGCGCGTTCGGCGTGAAGCTCGCGCAGCACGGCCTCCATCAGATCGCGCCCAAGGCCCTGACGGCGGTGGGCGCGGCTGACGGCGATGGTCAGGATCTCGCCTTCGCCCGCGGCAAGCCGGGCAAGGACGAACCCGGCAGGATCGCCGCGGCGATGGCCAACCCGCCAGGCGGCGAAGCCGAAGACGGTGTCCTGCTCGAGCAGGGATTCAAACTCGTTGGGCGACCATGGCCGGACAAAGTCCTCTTCGTGGATTGCCGTCAGCTTTTCGGCATCGTCCACATTCAGCGCTTCGATCGCGTATTCTTTTGCCAGAAAGGGAAGCTTCACGATGCAACCTTGCGGGGCAGGGCGAACGAGGTCTGCGGCTTGGCATCGGCATCGCGCAGATAAAGCGGCTTGGGTGGTGCCGCATTGCCGGAGGCAAGCTTCGCGGCTGCGAGCCTTGCATAGACGCTGATGCTGGCTGCCTTGTCCTCAACGATATCCGCTTCACCTTCTCCGCTGGCGACCATCACGTCTGCCTCGTCGAGGGAAAGCGCGGCGGGTCCGAATTCGGTTTCGCCGTCCGCAGAATATCGCGCGACATAAGCCTGGCCCCGGCCTGCATCGATGCGGGCGATAACGGATTTGCCGGAGGCCGCCTCGCTGGCAAGGGCTTCAAGCGTGCTGACGCCAACTGCCGGGATCTTCAGCGTCAGCGCAAGGCCGCGGGCGGTCGAGACGCCAACGCGTACGCCGGTAAACGAGCCGGGGCCGATGGAGACGGCGATGGCGCCAAGATCGGCATAGGTGACGCCAGCTGCCGCAAGAGCTGCCTCAATCGTGCCCATCAACTGCTCGGCATGTCCTTTGCCGAGGTCAAGCACGTGCTGGCCAAGTTCACCGCGTTGCGTGTCGAAGACGCTGGCGGCGCAAAGATTTGCAGCGGTGTCGATGGCGAGGATGATCATGTCTCAGGCGTGCTCGATACTGTCGAAAACATGTGGCGCAGGATGGTTGCGAGACGCTTACCACCGATCGGCGCCATCTGTTTGGTTTCATCGTGCGACAGTTCATCGCCGGTCATCCCTGCGGCAAAATTGGTGATGACCGAACATGCTGCGACCCGCAGGCCAAGATAACGCGCAAGGATGACCTCAGGCACCGTCGACATGCCAACAGCCTGAGCGCCAAGGATGCGCGCGGCACGAATTTCGGCCGGCGTTTCGAAAGAGGGTCCGGAGAACCACATATAGACGCCGCGATGAAGTGGCGTTCCGGTTTCAATCGCTGCTGCTTCAATACGAGCGCAAAGCTGCGGATCATAAGCTTCCGTCATCCCGACGAAACGCCGGTCACTCGGCTCGCCGATCAGCGGGTTGGTGCCGGAGAAATTGATATGGTCGGTGACAAGCATGACCGAGCCAGGGGTCATTTCGGTTTCAAGGGAGCCAGCCGCGTTGGTCAGGATCAGTTCTTCAACGCCAATCCCGGCCAGCGCCTCCAGAACGGGCCGCATCGCGGTCGGGTTGCCGGTCTCGTAATAGTGGGCTCTGCCGGCGAGCATGAGAATGTCGGTCGTTCCCAGCCTTCCCGACACCAGCAGTCCGGCATGACCGGTGACGCCGCTATGCGGGAAGCCGGGAAGGTCGCTGTAGGGAACCCGCACAGCCTCCTCAACCTCGTCGATCAGGCCGCCAAGACCAGATCCGAGCACGAGTGCGACGCGTGGCGTTCGTCCCTGAAGCTGTTCGATGATCCTGGTGACCGTCTCGTTCATTTCAGCGTGTCTCCGGCAAAACCAAGGGGCAGGAGTTCCGTCATCGTCAGGGTCTGAACAATGCCGGTCTGGTCACAAAGATGCACAAGCGTGTCTGGTGCCGCAAACTCTGCAAGGCGCTGTCTGCAGCCGCCACAAGGCGTGATGCGGTCCATCTTCTCGGCAACCACCGCTATCTCCGCAATGGGTCCGCCGCCACCCATGACGTAGTGGCCGAGTGCTGTGGTCTCGGCGCACCAGCCTTCAGGAAAGGAAGCGACCTCGATGTTGGCACCGCTGAAGATCCGGCCATCTTTCGTCCGCAGTGCTGCGCCGACTGGAAATCGTGAATAGGGCGCGTAGGCCATCGCCATGGCTTCGCGTGCCGCAAGGAAAAGATTGTCAGACATCGTGTCGACACCCTCGATTGTGCTTCGTAAACGCGCCTAGCCGGTCCATATTCATACGTCTACCGCTCTTTGACGTAAGGAATTCCGCCTGCGCGTGGCGGGATGGCCTTGCCGATGAAGCCGGCGAGCAGGATGACCGTCAAGACATAGGGAAGGGCCTGAAAAACCTGCGAGGGGACGCGACCGATCAATGGCAACGGCGTTCCCTGCAGCCTGATCGCCAGCGCATCGAGAAAGCCAAAAAGCAGGCAGGCGAACATGGCGGGAACGGGCCGCCATTTGGCAAAGATGAGGGCCGCCAGCGCGATGTAGCCCTTGCCTGCCGTCATGTCCTTCACGAAGCCGGCATTTTGAGCCAGCGCCAGATAGGTTCCGGCAAGCCCGCACAATATCCCCGTGCAGATCACCGCGCGGTAGCGCAGCCCAGCAACGGAGATGCCAGCGGTATCAACGGCAGCGGGATTTTCTCCCACCGCCCGCAAGCGCAGCCCAAAGCGGGTTCGAAACAGGATCCACCACGTCGCCCACACCATGAAGAAGGCGAAATAGACGAGGATCGAATGACCGGACAGCAATTCATAATAGATGGAGCCGACCACCGGGATCTCACGCACGGCGTCGGCGAAGGGCAAGGTGATCGCATTGAAGCGCGCGTCGGTCCCCAGAGACGGTGTGCGCCCCCCCTGCGCAAACCATGCCTGTCCCAGAATCACGGTCGTTCCAGCGGCAACGAAATTCAGCGCGACGCCCGAGACGATCTGGTTGCCACGATGGGTGATGGAAGCAAAGCCATGTACGAGGGCAAAGAAAATTGAGGCGAGGATGCCCGCGCCCAGCCCGAACCAAGCCGAACCGCTGATCGCGGCGACCGAAGCTGATGCAAAGGCAGCCATCAGCATCTTGCCTTCAAGTCCAATGTCGAAGACGCCGGCACGCTCGGAATAGAGACCGGCGAGACAGGCAAACAACAGGGGGATCGAAAGGCGGATTGTCGAGTCGAGGACGACGATGAGTGTGTTGAGGAGTTCCATCTCAGGCCTCCCCGCCACGCGATTTTGCAACGCCCACTGCCCGAGGGCTGACACTGGCAAAGAGCGTCTGGATCGAGGGGCGGAACATGTTTTCCAGCGCCCCGGCAAACAAGATGACCAGCCCCTGGATGATGACGATCATGTCGCGCGAAATGGCGGGCATCTCGAAGGCAAGTTCCGCACCGCCCTGATAGAGCATGCCAAAGAGCAGCGCTGCAGGAACAATTCCCGCCGGGTGCGAACGGCCCATCAGCGCGGCGGCAATGCCGACAAAGCCTGCCCCTGTCACGAAGTCGAGTTGCAGCCGTCCCTGATCGCCCATTACCGGATTAAGCGCCATCATCCCCGCCAGCGCGCCGGAGATCATCATGGTAGTCAGAATAATTCGCGTTTCGCCTATGCCTGCATAGCGCGCCGCCTTCGGCGAATGGCCCTGCGTTCGGATCTCATAGCCAAGGCGTGTGCGCCAGATCAGCACCCAGACGAGAAACGCGCATAAAAGAGCCAACAGGAAGGACAGGTTGAAGGGAGAGGATCTGACCGTGCCGCCAAACAGCTCGATCAGCCAGTTGAGTTTTGGGAGCTGGCCGCCCTCAAGGAAATTGCGCGTTTGCGGGGCCATGGAGTTTCCAGGCTTCAGAGGGCCTACCAGCAGATAGACCATCAGGCTTGCGGCGATGAAATTGAACATGATCGTCGTGATGACGATGTGGGAGCCGCGCTTGGCTTGCAGATAGGCAGGTACGAAAGCCCAGCCTGCGCCAATGGCAGCTGCCCCGAGGACCGCAAGCGGAAAGGTTAGCCACCAGGGCAGGATTGAATCGAATGCGAGGCAGACCAGCGCAACGCCGAGCCCACCAATGTAAGCCTGACCTTCGCCGCCAATGTTGAAGAGCCCGCCATGAAAGGCGACCGCCACAGCCAGCCCGGTGAAGATGAAGCTCGTTGAATAGTAGAGCGTGTAGGCGATGTTGCGACCTGAGCCGAAGGCACCCTCAACCATGATCGCTGCTGCGCGAAAGGGGCTTTCACCCACGAGCAAAACCACCAGCCCTGCTACCGCAAAGGCGACGACAAGATTGATCAACGGTATGAGGCCGTAATCTGCCCAGGCTGGCAATTTCGCGAAAGGCACACTCATTCGGCAGCCCTTCTGTGTTCAACACCTGCCATGAGAAGGCCGAGGTCGCCTTCGCTTGCGTCGCCGGCACGCTCGCCGACAATCCGGCCATCGAACATGACGAGGATGCGGTCTGACAGGGAGCGGATCTCGTCGAGCTCTACCGATACAAGCAGGACGGCCTTGCCCGCATCGCGCATCTCGATCAGTCGCTTGTGAATGAACTCGATCGCGCCGACATCGACGCCGCGGGTCGGCTGCCCGACGATCAGAACATCAGGATCGTTCTCGATCTCCCGGGCAAGGACAAGCTTTTGCTGGTTGCCACCGGAGAAGTTGGCGGTCTTCAGATATTCATTGGGCGGACGGATGTCGTAGCGGGCGATCTTATCGCGCGCCCCTTGCCGGATCGCGTCAATGTCCAGCATCGGCCCGTGGAGATAGCGGGGTTGATCGTGGTATCCGAGGATGGTGTTCTCACTCGCCTCGAATGGCAGGACGAGGCCCACATGGTGGCGATCTTCCGGAACGTGGGCGAGCCCCTTCATTCGCAGTTCTCCGGAACCGACATCACCGGTGAGGTCGATGGTGTCGCCTTTCAGCCAGGCAGTCCCGGCTTCGGCGCGACGTATGCCGCTGATCGTCTCGATCAGTTCGGACTGACCGTTCCCGGCAACACCGGCAATGCCGACGATCTCACCGGCTCGGACATCGAAGCCGACGTCCTGAACGACGATGCAATCCCGGGAATCCCGAACCGTCAGGTTTTTCACCGAGAGGAGGACGTCGCCAGGCGCTGCTTCGCCCTTTTCCACCCGCAGCAGGACCCGACGGCCGACCATCAGTTCCGCCAGTTCCTCAACATTCGTCTCGGATGTCTTGCGGGTCGCAACCATCGTGCCCTGGCGCATGACCGACACATTGTCGGTGATCGCCATGATCTCCCGCAGCTTGTGGGTGATGAGGACGATCGTTTTCCCCTCGGCCTTCAACTGGGCGAGGATGCGAAACAGGTGGTCCGCCTCGGCCGGGGTCAACACGCCGGTTGGCTCATCGAGAATGAGGATTTCCGCTCCTCGATAGAGCGCCTTGAGGATTTCGACGCGCTGCTGAAGTCCGACCGGCAGGTCCTCGATCAGCGCATCCGGATCAACGTCGAGGCCATATTCGCGCTCAAGCCGCTTAAGTTCCGCCCGGGCCTTCGCGATGGACCGTCCAAGCAGCGCCTCACCCTCTGCACCCAGTATGACATTTTCGAGGACGGAGAAGTTCTGCACCAGCATGAAGTGCTGGTGGACCATGCCGATTCCGGCTGCGATCGCATCATTGGAAGTGGCGATCGTCCGTGGCTCGCCATTGACGAGAATTTCCCCGGAATCTGCGCGGTAGAAGCCGTAGAGGATCGACATCAGCGTGGACTTGCCCGCGCCGTTCTCGCCGATGATGCCCTGAATTGTTCCGCGCGGAATGGCTATATTAATGTCGCGATTGGCATGAACAGTACCAAATGTCTTGTTGATGCCGACAAGTTCGATCGCGGTTTCTGCCATTATACAAGCGATCCCCCGGAAGCTTATTTGTCTTCTCTGCAAAAGGTCTAGCAGCCGTCCGGGCGCTTGCCAATGCGAGCATGCCCCTGCCCTCGACAATCGTGAAAGCCATTGCCATCTTCGACCGAGGGATGGAAAAGGCTCAGCGCATGCAACATGCACAGGCGTTGAAAGGATCTCGAATGACCGAGGAACGTATCGTCCAACTTGAAATTCTCGTGGCGGAGCAGGAACGGACGATCGCCGAGCTTTCAAACGAACTTGCGGAGCAATGGAAGGTCGTCAATGTGCTGGAGCGCAAGCTGAACGCGCTGATCAATCGCTTTCTTGAACTCGAAGAACAGTCGGCGCCAGAGGTGCCGATCACGCAGCCTCCGCACTGGTAGGGAGAATGCAGCCGATGACGCTCAGCGATCGTATGGCCCGCGCCGAAGATTACGTCTTTGGGCTGATGGACGAGCAGGAGCGCCATCGGGCTGAGCGCGACATGGAAATCGATCCCGAATTCCGTGAATGTGTGATGGTCCTCGCTGAGCAGCTTCGTCGCCTGCGTCAGGAAAAGCGGGGATCGGTCTCCTTTTCGAACCGTGCCTGGAACGAAATCAGCCAGCGAATTGCCGCCTTGCCGCAGATGGCCGGGGCAGGATCTGCCGAACACCTGGCGGGCCTGGCGCTGAGCAATGATGGCGATCCTTCGCGAAAGGGGATGCTAAAGCTGCGACGTCCGCTGGCACATCATTTTGCAGGGTTCAAAGCGACAATCGTTTCGCTTGGACTGATCGCGGCATTGGGGATGGGCTATGTCGTCGGGGAGCAGTCGTCGCGACTGCCGAGCCCGGTCGCCTTGTCGCTGCTGGCCGATGACGCGGATAATCCCGCTGTCTTCATAGAGGCGTGGCAGGACCGAAGTGTGCGCCTCGTTCCATTGAACAGGACCGAGGTGCCTGAGGGCAAGGTGCTCCAGTTCTGGATCGACGGGAAGCCGGTCGCGGTGCTGCCTTCCAGTCTCGAGGCGTTGTTGCGCGGACCGGAGCTTCCACTGCCGCGAGACGGCGTCACCTATTCCATAACGCTGGAAGATGCGCCGGGCGTGAGCCAGGGGCAGGCACCCGGTCCGGCTTTGTTCAAGGGTGTCGCGAGCGCGATCGAGCGCTGAGCGGCACCATGAACGCCGCCCCCAGAACGCCGAAGGCAACAAGGAAGTAGGCGAAGATCGCCCAGCCCTGTGCGTCGATGACCCCGGCAGCAAGCGGTGGTCCGAACATGGTGCCAATCCCTCCCATCTGCGACATCATCCCGAAGGCCATCGGGGTGGAGCCGCGTTCCGGGGTGAGGAACGGCACCAGCGCGAAGTGCGCCGAGGCGACGACGGCACCTGCGATCACTGCAAGGATCGCGCAGGAAGTTGCGACAAGGGCGTTTTGCGAGGTGAGGGCAGGGACGATCGTAGCGGTTCCTACCAGAAAGCCGCAGATCGTCAGCCTGGCGATGAACGTCGATGATCTGCCCCGCACCGAAATGCTGGCGAGGATGTTGCCGATGGGCACTGCAAGCGTGATCGCTCCTGCGGGCAAGAGGAAGTGCGCGCCCGCGCTCGAGATGAACACCGGCAGAAAATTGAAGTACGAGACGGTCAGGACGACATAGGACGCGAAGGAGAGCGCGTTCAACGTGATGTTGCGCCCGATGGAATCGGCGACGCGTCCCGAGATTGCCGCTGGTTGTGTGCCTTGATTCAGAAGGCCCCGCAGGAGACACAACGTTGCTGCGGAGAAAAGTCCGAACAGAACCATCAGGGTGAACAGAAACACCCTTGGCGAAAAGTAAGCGGTGATGGCGTTCGCCATCAGATCCGCCAAGGCAAAGCCTAGCGGTACGAACCCGCTCCAGATTGCCAGCACCGGGCCCTTCCAGGAGGGAGGACAGATGGCATTGAGGGCGGACGGAAGCGCGACACAAAGGATGAGGTAGCCCACGGCCTCGATGAGCCGCGCCGAAAAGACGATCACAGGGTCAGATGAGAACGCGAGCAGCATGCCCCCGCCAAACATGATGGCGACGCCGGCGGCGATGCCACGGATCACGCCGATGCGGGCGATGACCCATCCGGTGGGAAGGGCGGCCTTGGCAATGAAAATGCCAAGGATGGAGGCCAGCCAGCCCGCTGCGACCAGTGGCAGACCAAGCTCGGCCTGATACCAGGGTATCAGGGGCGCGATCTTGCCAAGCTGGGCGCCGGTGGTGACGCCGGCGAGAAGGATGAGGATGACGGCAGTCAAACGCTTGCCGCGCGAGGAAACCGGTATGGCTGTCATAAAGGGATGTGCTGAAATCTGCTGGTCAAAAATAACCGCCGGACGAACGCCCGGCGGTAAGGTGTCCTCTAAGAGCTGCCATCAGAACGGGCAGGAATTGTCGCTCATGAAGTCGTGGACCTTGATTTCGCCGGCGATGATCTTCGCTTTCGCGGTCTCGACGGCCTCCTTCATTTCAGCGGTGATCAGCGCTTCATTGTGCTCGTCCAGCGAATAGCCGACGCCATCCTCAGCAAGCCCAAGATGGTTGAGGCCAGCGGTGAACTTGCCGGACCTTGCATCGTTGAACGCATTATAGACCGCGACATCGACCTGCTTGATCATCGAGGTCAGGACGTGGCCAGGGTGCATTGCGTTCTGGTTGGAATCGACGCCGATCCCGAGCTTGCCGGCATCGGCCGCTGCCTGAAGAACGCCGACGCCCGTGCCGCCAGCTGCGTGATAGATCACGTCTGCGCCCTGATCCATCTGCGAGCGGGTGATCTCGGCACCGCGGCTTGGATCGTTCCAGGCCGAAGGCGTGTCGCCGGTGTAATTCCGGATGACCTTGGTGCCTTCCTTGGTCTCGATCGCTCCCTGCACATAGCCGCACTCGAACTTGCCGATCAGCGGAACCTGCATGCCACCGACAAAGCCGACGGTGCCCGTCTGCGAGGCCATGGCTGCCAGCAGTCCGACAAGATAAGAGCCCTCTTCTTCCTTGAAAACGACCGAGCGGACATTCGGCTTGTCCACGACGACGTCGATCACCGCAAAATGCGTGTCCGGGAATTCGTCGGCAACGATTTCGAGGGCGGATGCCCAGGAAAAGCCTGCCATTACGATGGGGTTGCGTCCGTCTTCGGCAAAGCGACGAAGCGCCTGCTCGCGCTGGGCGTCGTTGGAGATTTCAAACTCGACGTAGGAGATTCCCGTTTCCTTCTTGAAAGCTTCGGCTCCGTTAAAGGAAGCTTCGTTGAAGGATTTGTCGAATTTTCCGCCAAGATCAAAGAGAAGGCCGGGCTGTATATCTTCCTGAGCCCATGACGTGGCGGTCATTGCGGCGGCGGCCATGAGGCCTAGAACAATACGCTTCATCTGGTCCACATCCTGTCGGTTTCTTTATTGCACGCGGAGAAGATTTGATGTCCGTTCCGCCCGCGTGTGGCGAGATGTTTTCCCGCTCTACACCAATGTTACACGCGGCTTCTTGAAAAACATCTGGAATCTTGCCGTAGAGGAAAGGTGGGCGACCAGGGTGGACGTTCCTCCTTGGGAGCGCTCTGGATGGGGTGTTCCCTCCCTCTGGTCGCGTTCCATAATCTCGCCGTAAAATTTCCTTCAGATGACGTTCCCGGCCATGAGGCTTCTTAAGAGCCCATCATTGCAAGGTGGACGCGAGGACGCCTCCTTCCAAGCCGGAACCGTCCCAAGGAGGACAACCCCTATGAAACGTCTTCAAGCTACGACCGCCGCCTTCGTAATGGGTGCAGCCGTTGTTTCCGCCCCGGTTTATGCGCAGGTAAGCGCTGATCTTGGTGCGGAAATCGATGAAGGCACCACAGCTTCCATCGATCAACAGGCGAACACCAGCGACGCATTCTCCGTGGTTACCGGTAGCGCCGGCGCAATTCGTTCAATCACGTCAATGGACAGCTTCAGCGGAGTTACGGTTACCCGTATCACCGGCGCTGACAACGCGCAGATCAATTTCGTCGTCTCGGAAAATCGACAGTCGGTATATGAGCTTCAGTCGGCCATAGCGAGCAATCCTGAAGTGGCGGACAGCCTCGCAGCTCAAGGCGTTGATCTATCAAGCATAGTGGGCGCTGAAGTGGCCGGTAATGGCGCACTGGTCCTTTATCAGCTATAGATAATTCTGACATTCAGACAGACCTGACGACGCGAGCCCTTCGCGTCGTTTTGGTTTAAGGAACGCAAAGGTTATCTGCACCGTTCACCCAAAATATCCCGAAACACGTTTAGTGAGGAAATCTGCGGATGAGACTTCTCCTTTTGATTGCCATGCTGTTTGCAGGGGCAGTCACGTCTTTTGCCCAAGGCTTGGACAAAGAGGGAGCGATCGACACGATCGTGGGCTCCGACGTCACCACGGGCGAGGAAGCCGCAACGAAGGATGAGGGCCGCATCATTGCCGCGATCGAAAACGCGTCGCAGGCGGCGGCGACCGTCAGGCGCAAATTCTCGCTGGACCGGGTCGAGATCGTCTTCATCCCGGATCTGAACGACGAGGACACCGACGTCGAGGCGAAGCTGCTGGAATACAAGCCCCAGATCACCGAGCTCCGAGAGTCGATCCAGGGCAGTGCCATGTTCTATCACGCCGTCGATTCGCGGTCGGTCATGCTCACTGACGTTATTGCGCTCGAATTCGACGATCAGAACGGCGTGACGATTTTCGTCAGGGGAAAAAAGCCGGAGACCGAATAGGTCCGGCGTCGGCTGTCATCGCGACATAAGCGGTGAAGCTGTCCGTTCTGCTTGCGCCTTTACCAGCGATGGCTATCTCTCAATGTTCCGCTGAGCCGGACCATGCACGAAAGGTATACCCACCTCATGACTGATCTCTCCCGCTTCCCCATCACCAAGCGCTGGCCAGCGCAGGACCCGAGCAAGCTGCAGCTCTACTCGTTCCCGACGCCCAATGGTGTGAAGGTTTCCATCGCGCTCGAAGAGCTCGGCATCCCCTATGAAGCTCATCTGGTCCATATCGGGAAGAATGAGACCTGGACGGAAGATTTCCTGACGCTCAATCCGAACGGGAAGATCCCGGCGATCGTCGATCCCAACGGTCCGGGCGGCAAGCCGTTCGGCCTGTTCGAATCCGGTGCGATCTTGCTCTACCTTGCTGAAAAGACAGGCAAGCTGCTGCCTCAAGATCCGGCACTGCGTGCAGAGACCATCCAGTGGGTATTCTTCCAGATGGGCGGCGTCGGCCCAATGTTTGGGCAGTTCGGCTTCTTCTTCAAGTTTGCCGGCAAGGACATCGAGGACAAGCGCCCGCTTGAGCGCTACCAGAACGAGGCCAAGCGCCTGCTCGGCGTGATCGAACAGCGCATGGAAGGCCGCACCTGGTTCATGGGCGACGAGTACACCATCGCTGACCTTGCGATCTTCCCGTGGGTGCGCTCGCTGCGCGAAGGTTATGGCGCTGCCGAGGTACTCGGCCTTGATGATCTGCCGAACACCAAGGCCTGGGTCGAGCGTTGCATCGCTCGCCCGGCAAGCCAAATCGGCCTTAACGTGCCGCCGCGGCCCTAGAGGCTGACACTGTGGTCTTGATGAATGCGGCGATGAAAACCAGCGCCATCAGGACCACGATGGTCGGTGCCGGCGCACTGTCGATGAAGAACGACAGATAGACGCCGAAGAACGCACAGGCGGTTGCGATCAGCATCGAGACCGCCACCATCGCTTCGAAGCGGCGGGTTAGAAGGAACGCGGTTGCGCCGGGCGCAATCAGCATGGCTATGGCGAGAATGATGCCGACTGCTTTCAGCGCGCCAACGATCGTCAGCGACAGGATCGCCAGCAATCCGTAGTGATAGACGCGCACCGGCAGGCCGATGGCGCGCGCATGCTGCGGATCGAAGGCGGCAAGCAGAAGATCGCGGCGCAAAAGCCCGCCAAAGCCAAGCGTCACCAGCGCAATCACGCCCGTCTCGATGACATCACGCCAGGTGACGCCCAAAATGTCGCCGAAGAGCACGTGCAGAAGATGCAGGTCGCTCTCGATCATCGAGAACATGACGATGCCAAGGCCGAACATTCCCGAAAAGACGACGCCCATGACGGTGTCTTCCTTCACGCGGCTGTTTTCCTTGAGGTAGCCGACCGCCAGCGAGCAGACCATGCCGGCAGAGAACGCGCCAACCGCCAGCGGCAGACCGGCTAGATAGGCAAGCACGATGCCGGGCAGCACAGCATGGCTGATGGCATCTCCCATCAACGACCAGCCCTTCAGCACCAGAAACGGCGACAGAAGCCCCATCGGCAGCGCGACCAGCAGGCCGATGATGAAGGCCTGCTGCATGAACGGAAACTGGAACGGCAAAAGCAATGTCTCGATCATCGCGTCGCCTCCGCAAGTGCCTTGCGCGCCTGACGTCGTGCGGCCAGCACGCCGTGCTTGGGCGCGAAGACGAATGCAGCAAGGAAGATCAGCGTCTGGAAAACAACGATGATGCCGCCGGTCGCGCCGTCGATGAAGTAGCTGGCATAGGCACCGACGAAGCTCGTCAGCGTGCCAATGGCGACGCTGATGACAATGAGGCGCGGAAAGCGATCGGTGAGGAGATAAGCGGTCGCGCCCGGCGTCACCACCATGGCGATGACGAGGAATGCACCGACCGTCTGCAAAGCGGCGACAGTTGAGGCAGCCAGAAGCGTGAAGAACAGGACGCGCAGCAGGCCGGGATTAAGCCCGATCGAGCGCGCGTGGTTCTCGTCGAAGAAGACGACCATCAGATCCTTCCACTTCACGATCAGGATAGCGAGCGAGATGCCGGCGATCAGGACGAGCTGCAGAGTATCGGAGGGCGTGACAGCAAGGATATTGCCCAGCACGATAGTCTGGATGTTCACCGAGGTCGGCGACAGCGAGACGATGAAGAGGCCAAGGCCAAAGAAGGACGAGAAGATGAGACCGATGACGGCATCTTCGCGCAGCTTGGTCTGCTGGGTGAGAAACAGCATCGCGCCGGCCGCAAGCCCGCCTGACAGGAACGCGCCGACGGCGAAGGGGAGGCCCAGCATATAGGCCCCGGCAACGCCCGGCACGATCGCGTGCGAGAGCGCATCACCAATCAGCGACCAGCCTTTGAGCATCAGATAGGCCGAGAGGAACGCGCAGACCGCGCCCACCAGCGCCGAGACCCACATGGCATTGACCATGTAGCCATAGGAAAAGGGTTCAAGGAGGAGGCTCACGATCCACCCTTCTCCTCAGAGGCCGCTGATGTCGGTCCGCTGGTTGAATGCGCCTTGTCGCCGTAGAGCACGAAGGGGCGTTCATCGTCGGTCAGAACCGTGACTGAGCGCGCATCTTCGTCGTCGTGCAGAGCAGATCCGCCGAGAACGAAGTGGCGCAACACGCCGCCAAAGGTCTGCTCGAGATTGTCACGCGTGAAGACGTCGTGGGTCGTGCCCGAGGCAAGAACCGTGCGGTTGAGAAGCAGGACGGCCCGGTCGCAGAATTCTGGCACAGATCCCAGATTGTGCGTCGAGACCAGCATGACACGGCCTTCGTCACGGAGGTCACGCAATAGCGCGATGATTGCTTCTTCGGTGGTGACGTCGACGCCGGTGAATGGTTCGTCAAGCAGGATGACCTGCCCCTCCTGCGCCAGCGCACGGGCAAGGAAGACGCGCTTCTTTTGACCGCCCGACAATTCGCCGATCTGGCGCTTGCGATAAGCGCTCATGCCAACCCGCTCGAGCGCCTCATCAACCTTGCGGCGGTCGTTGGACGAGGGGATGCGCAAAAAGTTCATGTGGCCGTAGCGGCCCATCATGACGACGTCTTCGACGAGGATCGGGAAATTCCAGTCGACCTCTTCGGCCTGCGGCACATAGGCAACGAGGTTTTTCGTCAAGGCCTGCCTGGCAGGAAGGCTCATGATCGAGACGGAGCCGCCCGCGAGCGGGACAAAGCCCATGATCGCCTTGAAGAGGGTGGACTTGCCCGAGCCGTTGACGCCGACAAGCGCGGTGATCGTGCCGCGAGGGATGGAAAAATTGACATTGGTCAGCGCCGTCAAGCCATTCCGGTAGCTGACGGTGACCGAGTCAACGGCGAGGCCGGCACCCGAAGTGCCGGCCTCTTTCGGTGCTTTTTTGAGCACGACTTGGTTCATTCAGACAGCCCCTTGGCAATGGTCTGCGCGGTGACCTTCAAGAGATCCAGATATGTCGGGACCGGACCGCTTTCATCAGAGAGTGAATCGACATAGAGGACGCCGCCATACTTGGCGCCGGTCTCGCGTGCGACCTGCTCGGCCGGGTCGGACGAGACCGTGCTTTCGCTGAAGACGGCAGGGATCTTGTGCTCGCGCACCGCGTCAATGACTTTGCGGATCTGTTGCGGCGTGCCCTGGCTGTCGGCGTTGATCGGCCAGAGATAAAGCTCCTTCAGGCCGAAATCGCGGGCGAGATAGGAGAATGCGCCTTCACTGGTGACAAACCAGCGGCGCTCTTCCGGGATCGCAGCGAGTTGCTCGCGGATCGGCGCGACGGCAGCCTCGATCTCGGCAGTGTAGCTTGCAGCATTGGCGGCATAGATCTCGGCGTTTTCCGGATCATGCTCGGCAAATGCTGCGCGGATGTTCTCGACATATTTGATCGCGTCGGACGGGCTCATCCAGGCATGGGGGTTCGGCTTACCCGAATAGGGGCCGTCCGAAATGCTCATCGGCTCGACGCCGTCGCTGACGGTAACGCTCGGCACGTCGCGCAGATTGTTGAAGAAGCGCTCGAACCAGAGTTCGAGATTGAGGCCGTTCCACAGGACGAGGTCCGCATCCTGCGCACGCAGCATGTCGCCGGGTGTCGGCTGATATTCATGGATCTCGGCGTTGGGGCGAGTGATGGACTCCACCTCAGCCGCATCGCCCGCAACATTCTTGGCAATGTCGGCGATCACGGTGAACGTGGTCACGACCTTGAACTTTTCAGCAAGGGCAGGAGCGGTCATCAGGGTCAGTCCCGTGGCGGCCGCTAATAGGATTGTCTTCAGGCGCATTTGTACTCCGGAATGGAAGATTGCGTGCCTAACGTAGGGGAGGTCACGCAAGCTGTCAATGCAATTGCAAATCGTTTGCAACTAGAGCGGTGTTTTTCATCCGACGAGGTCAGAGGTCAGAGGTCAGAGGTCAGGAGGCAGTGGCTGTCCGCACGGGCGACGGTCGCGATTTTGGCTGGTGGCAATCCCGCGCAAAGAGCTGAAGTTTTGACAGGAAGGTCGGTAAGGTCCGGACGCCGCCCGCAGAGGAACTCATTTCTCGAAGGTTGCGGGGCAAGCTGATGGAAAGCTGGGCGCATCTTTCATGGCCGCTTTGCATCGCGGGCACCGCTGTCGCATAGTCGCGCGATGACTGAGACTGTGATTCAGAAGCCGGATTATGAGACGGCACTGCGCGAAGCGGGTGTGCGTATTACGCGTCCGCGGCGGGTTATCCTTGGCATCCTCACAGATGCGGAAGATCACCCGGATGCGATGGAGATTTTCAAGCGGGCGGTCGCTCTGGATCCGAGCATTTCGCTATCGACGGTCTACCGGACGATGAAGCTGCTGGAAGGGATTGGCGCCATCCACCGCCACGCCTTTGAAGGCGGGCCGTCACGCTTCGAGCCGGCAATCGGTGAGCATCACGATCACCTGATCGATATCGAGACCGGCGACGTGATCGAGTTTCACTCCGAGCGCATCGAAGAGCTGCAGCAGGAAATCGCCCGTGCGCTCGGTTATGACATCGTGCACCATCGCCTTGAGCTTTACGGGCGGCGACGGCGCAAGAAATAGCGTGTCAGGCGACCGCCTGCCCGCCCTTGATGCCGTTGGGACACGCAATTGCATCGGGCAGTGCGATGGTCGCGAGTTTAACCTGGCCGGATTCGATGATGTTGAACAACGGGACCGGGCGGCCCAGCAGATAGCCCTGCGCTTCGTCACACCCTTCAGCGCTGAGAAGCGACAATTGCCCCTGCGTCTCGATGCCTTCAGCGAGGACGGGGATCTCAAGGCTTTTGCCGAGCGCGAGCACGGCACGGATGATCGCCTTCGCCTGGGGGCTGGTCTCTGCCTCTCCCATGAAAGAACGATCGAGCTTGATCTTGTCGAAGGGAAAGGAGCGCAGCGTTTCGAGGGAGGAATAGCCGGTCCCGAAATCATCGAGCGCGATGCTGACACCAAGTTCCTTGATCTGCCGCAACATGGCGAAGGAGCGCTCCTTGTCTGCGAAGATCGTGGATTCGGTCAGCTCAAGCTCAAGCCGCGCTGGTTGCAGGCCGGTCTCCTTGAGGATTTCATCGATCAAGCGCGGTAAATCTGCATGAACGAACTGCACCGGCGAGATGTTGATCGACACCTTGTAGGCCGGCTGCCAGTTGGCCGCCCGCGAGCAAGCTGTTCGCAGAACCCATTCACCGAGCGGAAGGATCAGGCCGCTTTCTTCTGCCAGCGGGATGAACTCCATTGGCGAGATATGTCCACGCTCCGGGTGCTTCCAGCGAAGCAAAGCCTCAAATCCGCGAATTTCGCCCGTCGCGACCGATGTCTGCACCTGATAGTGGATGTCGAGCTGATCCTTCTCGATGGCCTCCTTGAGGTCTGCCGTCAGCGTCCGGCGCGCACGAACCGTCTCGTCCATTGACTGTTCGTAGAAGCAGATCGAATGGACCAGATCGGCCTTGGCGCGATACATCGCCAGATCCGCATTGTTGATCAGGGCTTCCTTGGAGATCGCGTCGTCTGGCAAGAGCGCGACACCGATGCTTGCGCCCGGCGAGAACTCGGTCTCGTCAATCTGGATGGGCTCATTGACTGCAGCTTCGATCTTGGCAAGAAAATCGGAGAGGCCTGTCTTGCTTTTGTAGCGATGAAGCGCGGCGAATTCGTCACCTCCCAGCCGGGCGATGAAATCATGTCCCTGAAGCCGGTCACGCATCCTCTGGCCGATTGTCTGCAGGACGAGATCGCCGGCCGCATGACCCCTCAAGTCGTTGATCTCCTTGAAACGGTCAAGGTCAATGCAGATCAGCGCGAGTTTCCCGCCTGATTCATTTGCCAGCTCGATTTCATGATCGATCCGATCGTTGAAGCTGACGCGGTTCGGCAGGCTGGTGAGGCTGTCGGTCAACGCCATTTCGCGCAGCCGCTCGATGGATTCCGCCCGCACGCTTCCGTCGATGAGGTGGCTGGCAAGGGCCGAGCCGACAATGATGATGCTCACACCGGCAATCGCAATTGCAAGTGCCCGCAGGGCTGCAGGATCAGAGAAGGATCCGTCGATCAGCATTGGCTCGACGCGAAATGCAGCCATGCCGGTAAAGTGCAGGCTGACGATCGCCAGAACCAGCGATCCGGTTGCTGCCAGACGTGCGCGCGGCAGGGGAGGGCGCATGAAAATATGCAGCGCGAGCGCCGAGAAAACCGTCGCGAGGACGATCGACGCGTAAAGGTAGTTCATATCCCATGTCAGGATGCCCTGAATGCGATATGCGATCATGCCGGTATAGTGCATCGCGGCGATGGACAAGCCGACGAATGCTCCGCCGAGCGCCGGTGACAGCCGCGTCTTGCCGCTGGTGGCAACGGTGAAGCCGACACCGCAGCCTCCGACAGCAACCAGCAACGAGATCACCGTCATGACCGGGTCGAACGATACCGGCGCCCCGGGTTCGTAGCCGAGCATGGCGATGAAATGCGTGCACCAGATGGATGCGCCAGCCGCTACGGCAGCAATGAACAGCCAAGCCGCCTTCTGCATCCCGCATGTTCGTGTAGCGTCGGTGAGCAGGCGCTTGATCGTAATCGTGCCTCCCACGCATACTGCGGCCGCCAGCAACACCAGGACGATGTTATGGTCGTCCCTGATGCAATATAGGACTGTCATCATGTTTTTCGCGCCACCCCGGCCGAGCGGATCTTCGTCGCCCCAAGCGCGGGCATATATGAAACTGATAGGTTGAACGCGCGTTAATTTACATGCGAAGGACGCTGGGTCGCCCGCGGAAAGTTGTGGCATGGCTGCCATGCAGTTGCGGCGGTTGACGGTAGCAAACCAATTCACATGATAAGCTGGCAGTGTCTTATGGAGAGATGGCGATGTCCAAAGCTGAAATCGGCCTGATCGGCCTGGGCGTGATGGGCGCCAATCTCGCTCTCAATATCGCGGAGAAGGGCTACCCTGTCGCGGTGTTCAACCGGACAGCTTCGCGGACTGGTACCTTCTTCGAAAACGCCGGCGACCTGCGTGAGAACGTCGTTCCGTGCGCAACCCTGGAAGAATTTGTCGCGCAGATTAAGCCGCCGCGTCCGATCATCCTGATGGTCCAGGCCGGCAAGGCCGTTGACGAGCAGATCGAAGGACTGCGTGATTTCCTCTCCGCTGGCGACATCATCATCGACGCCGGCAATGCAAATTTCCGCGACACCATCCGCCGTTTTGACGAACTGGAAAATTCCGGCCTGACCTTCATCGGCATGGGCGTATCGGGCGGTGAAGAGGGCGCGCGCCACGGACCGTCCATCATGGTGGGTGGCGAGAAGCAGGCCTATGAGCGTGTCGAAAGCGTTCTGAAGTCGATTGCGGCAAAATTTGAAGGAGAGCCGTGCTGCGCCTGGCTTGGCCATGGCGGCGCTGGTCACTTCGTGAAGACCATTCACAACGGTATCGAATATGCCGATATGCAGATGATTGCCGAGATCTACGGCATCCTGCGAGACGGCTTCGGCATGGGCGCCAAGGATATTGGCGGCATTTTCGCCAAGTGGAACGAGGGCCGCCTGAACTCATATCTGGTCGAGATCACAGCCGCGGTTCTCGAGGCTGACGATCCGATGTCCGGTGATCCGATCGTTGACCGGATCCTCGACCGAGCAGGTCAAAAGGGCACCGGGCGCTGGTCGGCGATCGAGGCCCAGATGATGGGCGTTCCGGCGACCGCGATTGAATCGGCCGTCGCTGCACGCAGCATTTCGGCAGACCGCGAGCTGCGCCTCCTTGCATCGAAAACCTATGGCAGCGCACCGGCACCGACGAACACCAAGCCCGATGCTTCGGTGATCCAGGACCTCGAACTGGCGCTTTTCGCGGGCAAGATCGCGGCTTACGCGCAAGGGTTTGCCGTGATGGACCAGGCGTCGGACGAGTTCCAGTGGAACCTGCCAATGCCGACCATTGCGCGTATCTGGCGCGCAGGCTGCATCATCCGCTCGCAGTTCCTTGGAACGCTCGCGCGTTCGTTCGAGGCGGATCCGGATGCGGAGAACCTGCTGCTCATCAACGATTTCGTATCAATGATGGAAGAGGCGCATCCAGCGCTTCGCCGCGTCGTCGCGCAGGCCGCGCTTGCTGGCCTGCCGGTTCCGGCATTGTCGGCAGCGCTCGGTTATTTCGATGCGTTCCGTCAGGCGCGCAGCACGGCAAACCTCATTCAGGCACAGCGTGACTATTTCGGCGCGCACGGCTTTGAGCGGATCGATGAGGGTGGAGAACATCACGGCCCCTGGGGGTCGGGTGCGGCTTCTGCCTGAGAACGGCTGTAGCTTGTAATCGAGAAGGTGAAGGCACGCAGTCGAACGCGTGCCTTTCTTTTTTCAGGTTGTTTGCGGCTTTTCCTGAAGATGTGAAAGACTATGCTGGTTCGAAAGAACCGGCTACGACTACGCATCGTCTATGGGGAGGGGAGAATTGATGTCCTACATGCCTGCCGCCACGCGCTACGACACGATGACCTATAACAGGTGCGGTCGCTCTGGCCTGAAGCTGCCTGCTATCTCGCTTGGCCTGTGGCACAATTTCGGCGATGACGCGGCGCATGAGACCAAGAGGGCCCTGTGCCGCAAGGCATTCGATCTCGGGATCACCCATTTCGACCTTGCCAACAATTATGGTCCGCCGCCCGGATCTGCGGAACTTGCATTCGGCCAGATCTTGCGCACCGACTTTCGCGGATATCGGGATGAGATGATCATCTCGACCAAGGCCGGCTACAATATGTGGCCCGGACCCTATGGCGAGTGGGGCAGCCGCAAATATCTCCTCGCCTCGCTCGATCAGAGCCTCAAGCGCATGGGGCTCGACTATGTCGACATCTTCTATTCGCATCGTTTCGACCCGGAAACGCCGCTTGAAGAAACAATGATGGCGCTTGATCAGGCGGTGCGCTCCGGCAAGGCGCTTTATGTGGGTTTGTCCTCCTACAATTCGAAGCGAACCCGCGAGGCAGTCGCGATCCTCAAGGAGCTTGGCACGCCCTGCCTGATCCATCAGCCATCCTATTCGATGATCAATCGCTGGGTCGAGGAAGACGGGCTTCTCGATACGCTCGATGATCTCGGGGTCGGGTCGATCGTTTTCTCGCCGCTCGCCCAAGGCATGCTAACCGACAAATATCTGAAGGGCGTGCCGGAAGATGCGCGGGCTGCAAAGGGCAAGTCGCTGAGGCCGGAATTCTTGGCAGATGACACGCTGGCCAATATCCACGCCCTGAACGAGATCGCCCGAAATCGCGGGCAGACGCTGGCGCAGATGGCTCTCGCCTGGGTGCTTAGAGGTGGCCGCGTGACATCGGCGCTCATCGGAGCCAGCAGGCCGAGCCAGATCGAGGACTGCCTTGGAGCCCTCGCCAATCGTGAATTCAGCGCGGAGGAACTGTCCGAGATCGACAAATATGCGCGCGACGGGAACGTCAACATCTGGGCGGCCTCGGCTGAGCGCAGCGGCCCGGCCCGGAAATAGGAAAGCACGAACACGCACGATTTCAGGACAGGCCAGCCGGCAGGCTGGCAGCGACTTTCGAAGGAAAATCCAATGCCGACGCAGATCAAGGGGCCCGGAATATTCCTGGCGCAGTTCGCCCGAGACGATGCACCATTCAATTCGCTTGCTTCCATAACCCGCTGGGCAGCAGAGCTTGGCTATAAAGGGGTTCAGATTCCCACCAGCGCCCCCCGTCTCTTCGATCTCGACAAGGCCGCAAGCTCCAGGGATTACTGCGATGAAATCAAGGGGATCTGCGCCGAGGCCGGGGTCGTCATTACCGAACTGTCGACCCATCTTCAGGGGCAGCTGGTAGCGGTCCACCCGGCATATGACGCGCAGTTCGACGGATTTGCGCCTGAGGAGGTTCGCGGCAATCCCAAGGCGCGGCAGGAATGGGCCGTCGACCAGATGCTGAAGGCAGCGAAGGCGTCGTCCAATCTTGGCCTGCCGGGCTCGGTCTCCTTCACGGGATCGCTTGCGTTCCCCTATCTTTATCCCTGGCCGCAGCGGCCTGCCGGACTTGTCGAGGAGGCCTTTTCCGAACTTGGCCGCCGCTGGAAGCCGATCCTTGATGCCTATGAAGATGCAGGCTGCGATGTCGGGTTCGAAATTCATCCCGGCGAGGACGTGTTTGACGGCGCGACGTTTGAAATGTTCCTCGACGCGGTCGGCGGACACAAGCGCTGCATGATCAATTACGATCCCTCCCACTTCCTCCTGCAGCAGCTCGACTATCTGGAATTCATCGACATCTATCACGAGCGTATTTCGGCCTTCCATGTGAAGGATGCGGAGTTCAATCCGACCGGCCGACAGGGCGTTTATTCAGGCTACCAGGGCTGGACGAACCGCGTGGGACGCTTCCGCTCGCTGGGTGACGGACAGGTCGATTTCGGCGGCATCTTCTCCAAACTGACGCAGTATGGCTATGATCGCTGGGCAGTCCTTGAATGGGAATGCTGCCTCAAGCATCCCGAGCAGGGCGCGGCGGAAGGTGCGCCCTTCATCGAAAGCTATCTGATCCAGGTGACGGAGAAGGCCTTCGACGATTTCGCGGGCACGGGCACAGACCGCGCTGCGGTGCGCAAGATGATGGGAATCGAATAGCTGCGTCACTCGCGCTCTCGACAAGCAGGGCGTCACAGGCTAGGCGGGCGGCAGATCAAGGGAGCTAGCTGTCCGCCATGACCGGTACCATCATCGCGCCATCCGTTCTTTCAGCCGATTTCTCACGCCTCGGAGATGAGGTGGAGACTGTCGTCGCGGCGGGAGCGGACTGGATCCACCTCGACGTCATGGACGGCCACTTCGTGCCGAACATCACCTTCGGGCCGCAGATCATCAAGTCGATCCGCAATCGCACCGACAAGGTGTTCGATTGCCATCTGATGATCTCGCCGACCGACGCCTACCTTGCCGCCTTTGCGGATGCCGGCTGTGACATCATCACGGTTCACGCCGAAGCTGGTCCGCACCTCGACCGCTCGCTGCAGGCGATCAAGGCGCTTGGCAAGAAGGCGGGCGTGTCGCTGAACCCGTCGACGTCGGAATCGGTGATCGAATACGTGCTCGACCGTCTCGACCTCGTCCTTCTGATGACCGTTAATCCGGGCTTTGGTGGCCAGGCGTTCATTCCGTCGGTGGTCGAAAAGGTTCGCCGCGTGAAGGCGATGATCGGCGACCGCCCGATCGATATCGAGATCGACGGCGGCGTGACGCCGGAGACTGCACCGCTGGTGACAGCTGCCGGCGCCAACGTGCTGGTTGCCGGCTCGGCCGTCTTCAAGGGCAATTCGCAGGAAAGCTACGCGCGCAACATCGAGGCGATCCGCACAGCAGCGGACCTTGCCGCTGGCCGCGCCGTCTAGCTCACACCCTGTAACCGATACGGAAGCCGCCCCAGTGGCGGCCTTTCACCATGATCGGGGCAGAGACATCCTTCATCAGAACGAACTCGCCGCCGCCCATGTCGCGGCGATAGGTCTGCAACAGGAACGGGCGGGTGTTCTGGCCGGCGCCAAGGCCGGTGCGGTCGCGGAACATGCGGTGGTTCCGGCAATTGGCCATGTTCCAGACTGGATCATTTCCCTGCGGCTTTGAATAGATCAAATTGTGCGTCGGCAGATAGCCATTGCGGTCGATGGCGGCGCAGAAGGCAATCCGCTCGTCCATCTGCAGCACAGGCTCCTGAATCGAGGGCAGTACGGCGTCGGTGAATGAGGTGAAACGGGCCAGGAATTGCTCAGGGTTCGTGCCCAGCACCGGACGGTAACCCTCATCGAAAAGATCCGCCATGCTGATGCGGCCCCGGTCGATTGCTTCTTCAAAGAGCGCAGAAACTTCACCTGCGCGATATTTGCAGATTTCGATCAGCGGCGTATCCGGGGTTTCGATGCCTGAGCCGGCGATGAAGAGGATGAAGTCCTCGGAAATGTCGAGAATCGCATGCGAGCGTTCGTCTGCGGCGGCAAGCTTCGCGTCAGAAGCCTTTACAGCGGTGACCATCGAGCGCAGATGGCCGCGCACCTCGTCGCTGGCTTCGATGTTGCGCCGGACCGGCTCTGCCATCAGGTCGATATTGTCTGCCAGCTCCTCGACGGACTGTACGAGCGACTGGATCGTGCGCGTTGCTTCCGTCGCTCTTGCCGATGCGGTAATTGCCTCTTCTGCCGTGTGGGCGCTGGAATGCGCACTTTGGGTGAGTTCGCCAAGCGTGTCCTGAAGTGCGGCAAGGCTCGCCTCGTTTCGCTTGGCCGCGTTTCCAACCTGATCGGCCAGCGCCTTCAGGGCAGATCCGATCACGGCAAAGCCTTTTCCGGCATCACCCAGCCGCGCAGCCTCGATCGAGGCGTTGATCGCAACAAGCTGGGTCTCTCGCGCGATCTCGTTGATCGATGCGCTGACATCGCGCACCAGCTTGATGGTCTCCGAGACCTTGGAAAGAGTTTCGGAGAATTCCATCACGCCATCGCTGAGGGCGCGCATATTTGTGACCGCCCCGTCGAGGGTCCCGGCCACCGTGTCGGCGCTGCTCGCCAGCAGCGACCGCGTCTGCGATGCAGATGTTCCGACCTCTTGCATCGACGCCGCAAGCTGGGCGTTGGTCTCGCCAGAGGATTGCGCGGAACGGACGACGTCGCGCAAGGTCTGCATCTGCTGGCGCCCGAGGGCACCAACGTCCTCGATCAGCCCGACGAGATCAGCGATTTCGACACCAAGGCGACTTCCGCGTTCGCCGATAGCTGCAATGTCGACGTCATGCGAATGTGCGTCGGCATCATGGGCCAAACGCAATGCTGCGACATTCATCCGTGTTCTCCCCCGCGGACAAGTTGAGAGAAGGTGACAATTGTCGCTTAACATTGCGTTAAGCAAAATATCTTGAGCTATTCAGTATTCAGTGCGCTTCATCCCAGTTGCGCGCGGCGCGTGCATCAACATGGAGCGGAACCTTCATCGCAACTGCAGGCATTGCCGCACCCTCCATCACCGAGCGGATGATTGGGATGGCTGCCTCAGCCTCTGACTCCGGCGCCTCGAAGATCAATTCGTCATGAACCTGAAGGAGCATGCGGGTCTGGTCGAGACCAGCCTTTGCCAGGGCCTCTTCCATCCGCACCATGGCGCGGCGGATGATGTCGGCTGCAGAACCCTGGATCGGGGCATTGATTGCGGCGCGTTCATTGAAGGCGCGAATGGAGGGGTTCGAGGCCCGGATTTCAGGATAGTGAGCCCGACGGCCGAAAATGGTTTCGACATAGCCATGCTCGCGGGCGAAGGCCTTTGTCGATTCCATATAGTCCTTGATGCCGGGGAAACGCTCGAAATACTTGCGGATATAGGCGCTTGCCTCTTCCCGCGGAATCGACAGCTGGTTGGCAAGGCCGAATGCCGAGATCCCGTAGATGATGCCGAAATTGATCGCCTTGGCGCGACGCCGAACTTCACCCGGCATCCCCTCGACAGGTACTCCGAACATCTCCGACGCGGTCATGGCGTGAATGTCGACGCCGTCGGAGAAAGCCTGGCGAAGTTGCGGAATTTCGGCAACATGCGCGAGAACCCGCAACTCGATCTGGCTGTAGTCCGCCGAAATCAGGACATTGCCCGGCTCCGGGATAAAGGCTGCGCGGATGCGTCTTCCCTCGGCGGTGCGGACTGGGATGTTCTGCAAATTGGGGTCGGAGGAGGAGAGGCGGCCGGTGGTGGTAGCCGCCAATGCGTAGGACGTATGAACGCGCCCCGTCTCCGGGTTGATGAAACCGGGGAGAGCGTCCGTATAGGTTGACTTCAGCTTGGTCAGCTGGCGCCAGTCGACAATTTTGCGCGGAAGTTCGTGTCCTTCGGCGGCGAGATCTTCCAGGATCTGGGCCGATGTTGCCCACTGACCCGTCTTGGTCTTGCTGCCGCCGGGCAGGTTCAGTTTTCCAAACAGGATCTCGCCTAGCTGCTTTGGCGAGCCGACATTGAATTTCTCGCCGGCGAGCACCTGAATCTCTTCCTCCAGCGCGGCGGCGCCTTGAGCGAGTTCCCCGGAAATGCGGGACAGGATCTGACGGTCTATCGAAATGCCGCGCTGCTCCATTTGGGCAAGCGCCGGAACCAGAGGACGCTCCAGACGCTCGTAAACATTGACCAGCCCGTCTTCAACGAGACGTGGTCTTAGCACGCGCCACAGACGCAAGGTGACGTCCGCATCTTCTGCGGCATAGGCGGCGGCCTGTGCAATTTCGACCATGTCGAAGCTGCGGGAGCTCTTGCCTGATCCGTAAATGTCTTTCGCCGCAATGACCTGGTGACCAAGCCAGCGTTCGGCCAAGGCCTCGAAGCTATGGCTGTGGGTGCCTGCATCGAGGACGTAAGACAGCAATTGTGTGTCGTCGAAAGCCCTGATGTCGATGACGTGGCGATTCATGACCACGAAATCGTGCTTCAAATTCTGAGAGATCTTCAGAACTGAGCTGTCTTCGAGAAGCGGCTTGAGCGCTGCAAGGGCATCGCGCGCCGGGATCTGTCCGTCGCGAAGGCCGCCGCCGAACATGTCGGTGTCACCGGACTTGTGGCCAAGCGGGACATAGGCGGCACGGCCCGGGCGTGTGGCAATGGCAAAACCGGCCAGTTCGGCCTGCATCGGATCAGCGGAATTGCTCTTGGTGTTGAAGGCGATGACGCCA
Organism: Aquamicrobium zhengzhouense; assembly: GCF_016124105.1. Taxonomy (GTDB): domain Bacteria; phylum Pseudomonadota; class Alphaproteobacteria; order Rhizobiales; family Rhizobiaceae; genus Aerobium; species Aerobium zhengzhouense. The sequence continues at coordinate 159,384 of NZ_JADGMQ010000005.1, read as the reverse complement.
GCTTCGCGCGCTTCGCCGATCCAAGCGTTGAGGGTGGCCAGATCATGGATCACCACATAGGCGCTTGTATCGAAAGGCGCGCCTGCGGCAGCGGATGCACGCGCGCTGGCAAGCGCAGCCGGCGTGTAGTGCGTCACGCCATTATGGGATGAAGCGTCGGCAGCGACCGGAGTCGATGTTGCGGAAGCCGTGCCAGGATCAAGATCGGGGCCGCGCGCCTCCTTGCCCCATTGGACCGGGACATGCGCGGCTTCGATGGCCGATGCGTCGCAATCCGTGATTTCAGCCACGCGCCGGGTGAGCGTGGTGAATTCCATCGCCTTGAGGAACGAGATGAGCTTCGGACCGTTCGGCGGCTGGAGAGTAAAGGTTTCAAGACCTTCCGTGATGGGAACGTCCTGTTTCAGCCGCACCAGCTCGCGTGACATCAACGCCTTTTCACGGTGCTCGATCAACGATTCCCGGCGCTTGTTCTGCTTGATCTCGTGGGCACGCGAGAGGAGCGTGTCGAGGTCGCCATATTCTGCCAGAAGCTGGGCAGCGGTCTTTTGGCCGATGCCAGGAACGCCAGGAATGTTATCGACAGAGTCGCCCATCAGCGCCTGAAGATCGATCATCTTCTCTGGCGGGACGCCCCACTTCTCGATCACCTCGGGAACCTTGATCTCCTTGTCCTTCATCGGGTCGTAAAGCGACACCTGAGGAGTGACCAGCTGCATCAGATCCTTGTCGGAGGAAATGATGGTGGTCTCCGCGCCGGCCTCGGAAGCCAGACGAGCGTAGGTGGCGATCAGGTCGTCTGCCTCAAAACCCTCCATCTCGACGCATGGCAAGTCGAATGCGCGGGTTGCATGGCGGATCAATCCGAATTGCGGGATCAGGTCTTCCGGTGGAGCGGAACGATTGGCCTTGTATTCAGGGTAAAGCTCGTTCCGGAATGTCTTCGACGAATAATCGAAGATCACGGCAAAGTGCGTCGGCGCGTCACCGACATCGGTGTTGCGCGCATCCTGCATGAGCTTCCAGAGCATATTGCAGAAACCCGCCGCGGCGCCGACGGGCAGGCCGTCAGATTTGCGGGTCAGCGGTGGCAGTGCGTGATAAGCGCGGAAAATGTAGCCCGAGCCATCGACGAGGAAGAGATGATCACCCTGTTTCATGGCCTGAACGGGTAACGCGCGCGGTGGACACTGTCCATCCCAAAGCATCAGGAGACTGGGGGCGATTAGTCAGAAACAGAGTGCATAAAGGCCATCACGCCCTTGTTACAGAACTGTAATGTTTCGTGCCCTTGAATCGCCACTATCCGGGTCCCAAATGCTCCTCATCGGCAATTATCGCCGAGTCCGGAGAAAGGCCCGTCCCCCGCCTGCACCGGACACTGCGGGAGCCTCATCCCCCTCTCCGGGCTCCCGCTGCATTTTAATGAGGCCACCGTGGTTCCCCTCCGCCACGGTGGCTTTTTTCTTCTGCTTTCTGCTGCATTGCACAATTGCATGGATGATATGAAGATTCAGGCCTTCAAATAGTGGGTTGCCATCCCTACCTATGTTGCAACGCACAACGAAAGGCACAGGACAATGTCCAACCGTTTCACCAGGGGAATTTCGGAATTCTTCGACATCATGGGTAGCGCCGTAGCTGTTTCGGCAGCAACCCGCGAAGGCCGCCAGGCGCGGACTTCCGATCTGCAGCGTCTGGGTATCGACCCGCAGCGCTTCCGCGAAATCAAGCGCTTCTAACAGCGCGACAAGAAGCACACGCCAATCAAGCGTGTCTCATCTGACCGTCTGGCGGCTCAGCTATCCGAGAGGATGCGGGGCCGCTTTTGTTTTGGGCGATTTGTTCGCCTATCGGCGGATGAAGGTGAGATAGGCAGCGGTGCGGCCTTCGCGGAACGCCTTGGCCTCGTAACGGGTGCCCGGCCACGCCTCATAGGGCGTGTGCCAATCAAGCGGCGATGCTGCCACCCACTCGAACGCGTCATGCGCGCGGCAATGCTGCAGCGTCCAGTTCACATAAGAGTCAATATCCGAGGCGAAGCGGAATTTTGCACCCGACTTCAACACGCGAGCGAAACGGTCGAGATTGGTGGGGCTGACAAAGCGGCGCTTCCAGTGACGCTTTTTGTGCCACGGGTCCGGATAGAAGAGGTCGATGCCATCGACCGAATCTGCCGGCAGCCAGTCGAGCAACTGCGTAGCATCGTCGTCATGAACGCGCAGATTGTCGAGCGGCTGCGTGGCAAGGCGCGTGATCATCTTGGCCATGCCGTTGATGAAGGGCTCGACGCCGATGAAGCCGGTGGACGGGAAGCGGCTGGCCTCGTGATGCAGATGCTCGCCGCCGCCAAAGCCGATTTCAAGACGAACACCGTCGACAGCCTTGTCGTACAGGCTGCGCAAATCTGACGGCGCAGGGCTTTCCAGATCGACTTTGAGCCTCGGCAAGATCGTGGCCATTGCATCAACCTGAAGCGGACGCAATGGCTTGCCGTGTCTGCGGCCGAAAAACGCTTCGGTGCTACGTGAAGGTCGTTCGGCCGTCATGTCACTCAGTGCTCTCGTTGCTGGCTCAAGCCGCGATCGCGTCTTTCAGAGCCTTGGTCAAATCGGTCTTTTCCCAGGAGAACGAACCATCGCGCCCTGGCTTGCGGCCAAAATGGCCGTACGCAGCCGTCTTTGCATAGATTGGCTTGTTCAGGTCAAGATGGCGACGAATGCCGCTTGGGGACAGATCCATTACCTTGCGGATAGCATCCTCGATCTGGGCTTCGTTAACCCCCTTGCCGGTGCCGTGCAGATCGACATAGATCGATAGCGGCTGGGCAACGCCGATGGCATAGGAAAGCTGGATGGTGCAGCGGTCCGCGAGCTTTGCAGCTACAACGTTCTTTGCAAGGTAGCGCGCGGCATATGCTGCGGAACGATCCACCTTGGTCGTGTCCTTGCCGGAGAATGCGCCGCCGCCGTGTGGCGCTGCGCCGCCATAGGTGTCGACGATGATCTTGCGACCGGTAAGGCCAGCATCGCCATCGGGGCCGCCAATCACGAACTTGCCTGTCGGATTGATGTACCAGTTGCAATCTTCCGCGATCTGAAGATCACCGAGCGCCTTGCGGATGTAGGGCTCCACGACTTCACGGACCTTGCTGGAGTCCCAATCCGGATCGAGGTGCTGCGTCGACAGCACGATCTGCGTGACTTCGGTCGCCTTGCCGTCAACATAACGAACCGTGACCTGGCTCTTGGCGTCCGGGCCGAGCCGGCCTGCTTCGCCTTCGTTCTTGTGGCGGGCGTCGGCGAGGAGCTCGAGCATCTTGTGCGCGTAGTAGATTGGCGCCGGCATCAGGTCCGGCGTCTCGTTGCAGGCATATCCGAACATGATGCCCTGATCGCCAGCGCCTTCCTGGCCCTGCTGGTCGGCAGCATTGTCAACGCCCTGAGCGATGTCAGCGGACTGCGAGTGCAGGAGGACGTCGATCTTCGCGGTCTTCCAGTTGAAGCCTTCCTGCTCATAGCCGATGTTGCGGATGGCCTTGCGGGCGAGCGAGCGGAACTTGGTCGGGTTGATGACCTTGTTGCCGTTCTTGTCCAGCTTCATCAGCGAATCCGGAAGGCGGACCTCGCCAGCGATGATGACGCGGTTCGTCGTTGCAAGCGTCTCGCAGGCGATGCGCACGCTCCAGGGATCGACCCCGGTCCTTTTTGCTTCGCGATAGACAAGGTCTACGATCTCGTCCGAAATTCTGTCGCAGACCTTATCTGGATGGCCTTCGGAAACCGACTCGCTCGTAAAAAGGTAATTCTGGCGTGCCACGGGTAATCCCCTCTAGAAAGAAGTCGAACAGATCGACACATGCACATTCTGTTATCTGTCGGGGGATTGGCGCGTCAAGGCGCATGCGCGTCTTTTGCGCGCGAAGTGCAGGCGATGAAGTGGGGCTATTCGTCGCCAGCGAGGGCGCGGACGAGATCGACCACTTTCCTGCGGATCTTCGGATCCTGGATCCGGGCAAAGGCACGGTTGAGTTGAAGTCCCTCCGGGCTGGCAGGGAAGCTCGCGACGTAGCTGGCTTGGCTGTCTTCGGCAAAACCCTGTTCAGCGCCGGGTGAGCCGTCGAAGAAGAACGAGGGTGAAACCTCCAGCACGGACGCTATGGCCTGCAGGCGCGATGCACCCACCCGATTGGTGCCTTTTTCGTATTTCTGAATTTGCTGAAATGTAATGCCGAGGCTCTCGCCAAGCTTTTCCTGGCTCATGCCAAGCATGTTGCGGCGCATCCGGATCCGGCTACCGACATAAACGTCTATCGGGTTAGGTTGTTTCTTTTGCGTCGGCATCATGTCCTCACCGCGACGGTAGTACGGTCGCGAACAGCCCGGTCCCGGCGGCTCGAATCCTTGGGGAAAGATCCGTTTACTATGTGTTGTGGAGCATTTGCTGTCAATCGAAACGCCGTCTTGAGGCGAGGCTGGAGGCTGCTCCCCAAACCCCGAAAACAGCGACGATCGCGGCGCCGAGCAGGTCAGGGTGCTTAACCATAGGTTGTAGGCGTTGCAGCGGGACGGTCACGTCCAACGCGCCGACGGCGTCGATCCCGTAGGCGTCGATTACGCGGCCATAGGCGTCCACGGCCCCCGAAATTCCGTTATTTGCTGACCGGATGAGGGGCCGCCCTGCCTCGACAGCCCTGATTTGGGCCTGTCGAAAATGCTGATAGGGGCCCGGGGTGTCGCCGAACCACGCGTCGTTTGTAATGTTGAGGATCAGATCCGAGTCTGCGTCAGAGTATCCCGCAATGCCCGGAAAGATGATCTCATAACAGATGAAGGGTAGCACTTTTATGTCATCCGAAAGGATGATCGGATGACGCTGACCTCCGGGGGAAAAATCGGAGACGGATTCGACGAGCCTGCGCATGCCGAAGTTGGAGAGCAGATCGGCGAGCGGAAGATATTCACCGAACGGCACGAGGCGGATCTTGTCGACCGCATCGAAGATTTCGCCGCCGGAGTTGATCGCCACAACGGAATTGTAGAAGCGGGCATCGGTTCCGCTGCCTTCGATGCGTACCGCGCCTGCCAGAAGGTCTTGCCTGTCCCCGATCAGCTCGCCGAGTGCCACAAGCGCCTCCGGCTGCTGCGACAGGATGAACGGTACTGCCGTTTCAGGCCAGACGATCAGTGAGGGCCCGCTGTCTTCCGTCGTGCGGGACAGGTCCAGATAGGTCTCGAAGATGTGGTCGCGCATCTCCTCATCCCATTTTTCGCCCTGGTTGACCGAAGGCTGGACGAGGCGAACCTGGATGGATTTGTCCGCCGGTGCATCCGCTCCGGCAATCCGCATATAGCCGTAGCCGATGTGGAGCGCGGCGATCAGGGCGGCAAGGCCGCAGCCGGCGCGCAGCCCCCGGGTAGATGCCAGGAGGGCCGGGGCGGCGAAGACGAACACGGCTAGTGTATTAATCCCGATCATGCCGACGATGCCAACGGACTGCATCAGGCTTGGCACCGGCATCACCGGCTGGCCGATCGCGTTCCAGGGGAAGCCTGTCAGGATGAAGGTGCGAAGCCACTCGGACAGGCCAAACGCGGCGGCGAGCATTGCGATGCGGCCAGCGCCGTCGCTCCAGATCAGTCGCGCAAAAGCTGCGGCGGCGCCGTAGAAAATCGCGATGAGGGCGGGGAGACCGAGCGAGGCGAGGGGGAGCGCCCAGGCAAAGAGATCCGCCTCAACGAGAAGTGCATTTCCGATCCACCAGAGACCAGCAAGGAAATATCCAAAGCCGAATAGCCAGCCGATCAGGAATGGAAGTGCGAGGCGGCGCAGGATCGAGTGCCCGGGAACTGTAGCGGCACCGTCCAGGAGCCAGACCAGGATTGGGAAGGCGATGAAGCACGCGGCAGGGAAATCGTAGGGTGGTTGCCCAAGGGCGCAAAAGCCGCCAGCCGCAAATGCGAGCAGCGCTCTCCGCCATCCGGATAGAAGTATTACCTTGCCGGCCAGATGCTCCATAGGAGTGGGTGTCCCCCGCGAATCGTTCTGTCTTTCTATCAGTGGCAAACGCAGTAACCAACGCTGCGCCTGCTTGATTACGAGCCTTTAAGGGTGTATATACCGCTCAAATTCTTGGTCGGTATGGCGAAGAGTGGGTCCACCCGGTCCCGCTCTTTTTTGTTAGCCGGCCTCTGGAGAGAGCATGGCTGAAGAGAATTCCGGCGACGATCGCCTCATCAAGGAAACTGGTATTGACGCCCGCGTGGCGGCCGTTGTCCTGCCTGTTATTTCGGCTGCTGGTTACCGGCTCGTGCGGGTTCGCCTGCTGAATCAGGATGGTCTCACGCTGCAGATCATGGCCGAGCGCCCGGATGGGACGATGGATGTTGATGGCTGTGAAGAGCTCAGTCGTGCAATTTCTCCGGCGCTCGATGTGGAAGATCCGATCGACAAGGCTTATCATTTGGAGGTGTCCTCTCCGGGTATTGATCGCCCGATGGTGAGGATCTCGGATTTTGAAGCTGCTTCGGGTCATCTCATCAAGCTGGAAACAGCGGTGATGGTTGCTGATCGCAAGCGCTTCCGCGGCAAGATTGTTACCTCCTCCGAGGAGGGTGTCACCATCGCCCGCGATCAGGTTGCTTACGGCGAAGAGCCGCAGGTGTTGATCCCTTGGGATACTATTGCCGAGGCAAAGTTGATCCTGACCGACGACCTGATCGATGAGGCGTTGCGACGTGACAAGCTCGCCAAGAAACAGCGCGAGGCCGAGCTGGGCGATGCGCAGGACGATGACGAAAACGCAAACTGAGACGAGCACCCGCCGCTAAGGCGACGGAGTTGTCCGAGGAGACCGACATGGTAGTCAGTGCAAACAGGCTGGAGCTTCTGCAGATTGCGGATGCTGTCGCGCGTGAGAAGTCGATCGACAAGAAGATCGTCATCGAAGCGATGGCTGATGCAATCCAAAAAGCTGCTCGTTCGCGCTACGGTCAGGAGACCAATATTCGGGCAGACATCAATCACAACACCGGTGAGATGAAGCTGCAGCGCTTGCTCGAGGTCGTTGAGACCGTCGAGGAATATGCCCGCGAGATTTCGCTGGTCGATGCGCGCACGCGCAATCCTGATGCGCAGGTTGGTGACTTTATTGCGGAGCCTCTGCCGCCGATGGATTTTGGCCGCATCGCTGCGCAGTCTGCCAAGCAGGTCATCGTTCAGAAGGTTCGCGAAGCCGAGCGCGATCGCCAGTATGACGAGTATAAGGATCGCGTCGGTGAGATCGTCAATGGTACGGTCAAGCGCGTGGAATATGGTAACGTTGTCGTCGATCTCGGTCGTGGCGAAGGTATCATTCGTCGTGACGAGCTGATCCCGCGCGAGAGCTACAAGTACGGCGACCGTGTCCGTGCCTATGTCTATGATGTTCGCCGCGAGCAGCGTGGTCCGCAGATCTTCCTGTCGCGTACCCATCCGCAGTTCATGGCGAAGCTCTTCACCATGGAAGTGCCGGAAATCTACGACGGCATCATCGAGATCAAGTCGGTTGCGCGTGATCCGGGCAGCCGTGCGAAGATCGCGGTCACCTCGCGCGATTCCTCGATTGATCCGGTCGGTGCGTGCGTCGGTATGCGTGGTAGCCGTGTTCAGGCGGTTGTCGCAGAGCTTCAGGGCGAGAAGATCGACATTATTCCGTGGTCACAGGATGCCGCGGCATTCATCGTCAACGGTCTGCAGCCGGCGGAAGTCGCCAAGGTGGTTCTCGACGAGGATGCCGAGCGCATCGAAGTCGTGGTTCCCGATGATCAGCTGTCGCTGGCCATCGGCCGTCGCGGCCAGAACGTTCGTCTCGCTTCGCAGTTGACCGGCTGGGATATCGACATCCTGACCGAACAGGAAGAGAGCGAGCGTCGCCAGAAGGAATTCGTCGAGCGTTCGAACCTGTTCATGAACGCACTCGACGTAGATGAGATGGTTGGCCAGGTGCTGGCGTCGGAAGGCTTCACCTCGATCGAGGAAGTTGCTTATGTCGAGGCGGACGAAATCTCGTCGATCGACGGCTTCGATGAATCGACCGCCGAAGAAATCCAGACCCGCGCACGTGAATATCTCGACCGTATCGAAGCCGAGCATGACGCCAAGCGTCGTGATCTGGGCGTTGAGGACGAGCTGCGCGACCTTCCGAACATCACAACCGCAATGATGGTTGCAGTCGGACAGGACGGTGTGAAGACGATCGAGGATTTCGCCGGTTACGCCGTCGACGATCTGGTCGGCTGGAAGGAGCGCAAGGATGGCGAGAGCCGTTCTTACCCCGGCGTTCTGAGCGACTTCGGCGTCAGCCGTGCCGACGCTGAGCAGATGGTCGTGGCAGCGCGCCTGAAGATGGGCTGGCTGAATGAAGACGATCTCGTTGCCGAAGGCGACGAGGAAGAGGCATCGGCAGAGGAAGAAGCCGGAGCATGATTATGCGTCCGGATGGAGTAGCGCTTGAAAGTTATGAGCGAACGAACATGTATAGTAACGCGGCAGGTCGGCGAGCCGGAAGGTTTGCTGCGCTTCGTCGTGGGACCGGACATGTCTGTCGTCCCGGATATCAGGCGCAAGCTCCCCGGACGAGGATGCTGGGTTACAGCTGAACGCAGCTTTGTAGAGCAGGCGGCGAAGAAGAATCTCTTCACGCGCGCTTTTAAGGCTAAAGTGACTTCTCCCGACGATCTCGGGGAAATGGTGGACAGGCTGTTAGCGCAGTCTGTCCTTGGCTCGCTTGGACTTGCCCGCAAGGCAGGCCAGGTCGTGATGGGGGCCGCGAAGGTCGAGGCCTCTGTACGTTCGGGCAAAGCGATGCTGGTCCTGCATGCGAATGAAGCTGCACCGGATGGCGTCCGCAAGATCGATCAGGCCCGTCGTTGGGTCGTATATCAGGATGGCCCGTCGATCCCCGCCTATAAACTCTTTTCGGAGGCCGAATTGGGTTTGGCAATAGGGGGCACAAATGTGATACATGCAGCCGTGCTCGCCGGAGACACGGGCAAGGCTGTGCTGAAGCGCATGGTGGCGCTTGACCGATATAGGGGCGGTTCCCCCGAAGACCGGACGATGTTGGCGGCGACCGGCGATCATGATGACGCCGCAGAGGATACGGAATGAGCGATACGAAAGACGACAAGACGCTGGGCGTCAACTCCAAGAAGACTCTGACGATGAAGCGCCCCGGCTCTGAGCAGGGCACTGTGCGCCAGAACTTCTCGCACGGGCGTTCAAAGGCTGTCGTCGTTGAGACAAAGAAGCGTAAGTTCTCTTTGCCTGGCGAGAAGCCTGAAGCTCCTGCGCCGACAGTAACCTTGAAGCCGCGCGCGCCGCAGCCTCCGAGGCCGGCTCCGACACAGGCTCCGCGCCCCGCGCCTACACAGCCGCGTGCTGGGATGGTGCTGAACACGCTGTCCAGCGAAGAGATGGAGGCACGTCGCCGCGCCCTCCAGGATTCGCGTCTGCGTGAGGTTGAGGAGCGCAAGCGCGCAGCCGAGGAAGCCGCACGTCGCGCCGAGGAAGAAGAGCGTCGCCGCAAGGAACAGGAAGAATCTGCCCGCCGTCAGGCTGAGGAAGATGCACGCCTGGCTGCCGAGGCCGAAGCCCGCCGCCGCGCCGAAGAAGAGGCCAAGCGTCGCGCGCCTGCCGAGGAGAAGCCAAAGGTCGTTGCTCCTGTAAAGCCGGTGGTTGCCGATGATGATGAAGATGTGCGCCCGCGCGGTGCCACAGCCGTCAAGCGGGGCCCGGTCAAGCCGGAAGTGGTTGCTCCCAAGCCCGTTAAAAAGGCTGAGCCAGATCGCCGTCGTGGCAAGCTGACGCTGACAAAGGCGCTTTCGGGTGACGAAGCCCGTGGCCGCTCGCTGTCCTCGATGCGTCGCCGCCAGGAAAAGTTCAAGCGCTCGATGCATAACGAACCGCGCGAGAAGATTTCGCGTGAGGTCGTTCTGCCAGAGACGATCACGATCCAGGAACTCGCCCAGCGTATGGCCGAGCGTGCCGTAGATCTGGTCAAGTTCTTCATGAAGCAGGGCCAGATGATGAAGCCAGGCGACGTGATCGATGCGGATACTGCTGAACTGATCGCCGTTGAGTTTGGCCACACCGTCAAGCGTGTTGCCGAATCCGACGTTGAAGAAGGCATGTTCAACATCGAGGATCGCTCCGAAGATCTGCAGTCGCGTCCGCCGGTTGTCACGATCATGGGTCACGTTGACCACGGCAAGACCTCGACGCTCGATGCGATCCGCGATGCGCGTGTGGCCTCCGGTGAAGCCGGTGGTATCACCCAGCACATTGGCGCCTATCAGGTCGAGCACAATGGCCAGAAGATCACCTTCATCGATACGCCGGGCCACGCCGCGTTCACCCAGATGCGTGCCCGCGGTGCGCAGGTGACCGATATTGCGATCCTGGTGGTTGCTGCAGATGACAGCGTCATGCCGCAGACGATCGAGTCGATCAGCCATGCGAAGGCGGCCGGTGTGCCGATCATCGTGGCCATCAACAAGATCGACAAGCACGAAGCAGACGCGCAGAAGGTTCGGAACCAGCTTCTGCAGCACGACGTGTTTGTGGAATCGATGGGTGGTGAGGTTCTCGACGTCGAGATTTCGGCGACGAAGAAGCTCAATATCGACAAGCTGCTCGAAGCCGTTTTGCTGCAGGCCGAAATTCTCGACCTCAAGGCAAACCCGGACCGCACCGCCGAAGGTGTCGTCATCGAAGCCAAGCTCGACAAGGGTCGCGGTTCGGTTGCAACGGTTCTCGTTAACACCGGTACGCTCAACGTTGGCGACATCATTGCCGTCGGTAATGAGTGGGGACGTGTGCGCGCCCTGGTCAATGACGGTGGCGAGCAGATCAAGAGCGCAGGTCCGTCCATGCCGGTCGAGATCCTCGGCCTTCAGGGAACGCCGCAGGCTGGTGACCGCTTCGCCGTAGTCGAGAACGAGGCGAAGGCGCGCGAGATTTCGGACTACCGTCAGCGTCTTGCCCGTGAAAAGGCCGTTGCACGCCAGGCTGGTCAGCGCGGTTCGCTCGAGCAGATGATGTCGCAGCTGCAGACCTCGGGTCTCAAGCAGTTCCCGCTCATCATCAAGGGTGACGTGCAGGGTTCGGTCGAAGCGATCAACGTCGCGCTCGACAAGCTCGGCACCGACGAAGTGCGTGCACGCATCGTCCATTCGGGCGCTGGTGCGATCACCGAGAGCGATATTTCGCTGGCAGAGACCTCGGGTGCAGTCATCCTCGGCTTCAACGTCCGTGCCAACAAGCAGGCACGCGCTGCAGCTGATCAGGACGGCATCGAGATCCGTTACTACAACATCATCTACGATCTCGTGGACGACATTAAGCAGGCCATGTCCGGCCTTCTGTCGCCAGAGCGTCGCGAGACCTTCATCGGCAATGCCGAGATTCTCGAGGTCTTCAACATCACGAAGGTCGGCAAGGTTGCCGGCTGCCGTGTCACCGAAGGCAAGATGGAGCGTGGCGCAGGCGTCCGCCTGATCCGCGACAACGTTGTGGTCCACGAAGGCACGCTGAAGACCCTGAAGCGTTTCAAGGACGAAGTCTCGGAAGTGCCGGTCGGTCAGGAATGCGGTATGGCGTTCCAGAACTACGAAGACATGCGCGAAGGCGATGTCATCGAGGCCTTCCGCGTCGAGATGATCAAGCGCTCACTCTAGTCGCGGCGCAGGTAGTACGATCCCAGGGTGGCGGATATTCCGCCGCCCTTTGTGTTCGTTGATCGCGGGGCCGGTCCTAGTCCGTCCGCCGCGCAATAAGGAAATCCGTCATGGCACGGTTTGCAAGTTCAGGCCCCTCGCAGCGCCAACTTCGCGTCGGTGAACAGGTTCGCCACGCCCTTTCGGCGGTGCTGCAGAGAGGCGAAGTTCGCGACGACGTGATTGAGAATACTGTGATCTCGATCAACGAGGTGCGGATGTCCCCGGACCTGAAGATCGCCACGGCCTTCGTATCTCCGCTTGGGGCCTCCGATGACGAGGCTGTCATCAAGGCGCTGGCACGCAATGCAAAATTCATCCGCGGCCGGGTCTCCAGCGCGCTTCGACAGTTGAAATACATGCCGGAGTTCCGCTTCCGCCTCGATACGAGCTTCGAGAACATGTCGCGGATCGACAATCTATTGCGTTCTCCCGAGGTCGTCCGGGATTTGTCTGGCGACGAAAAAGAAGAGGATTAATGTCCCGTCCACGTAAAAAGAAGGGCAGGCCCGTCTCCGGCTGGCTGGTGCTCGACAAGCCGTATCGCATGGGGTCTACCGAGGCGGTATCCAAGATCAAGTGGCTGTTCGGAGCGGAGAAGGCAGGGCATGCCGGCACGCTCGATCCGCTCGCTTCCGGGATGCTGCCGCTCGCCCTTGGCGAGGCAACCAAGACGGTTCCCTACGTTCAGGACGGCGCGAAGGTCTATCGTTTCACAATTAGCTGGGGCGAAGAGCGCACGACCGACGATCTGGAAGGTGAGGTAGCCAAGAGCTCCGATCAGCGTCCGGACAAGGAATCGATCCTTGCTCTGCTGCCGAAATATACCGGCATCATCATGCAGGTTCCGCCGCAGTTCTCGGCGATCAAGATCGCTGGCGAGCGTGCCTATGACATGGCGCGTGATGGCGAAACGGTCGACATTCCTGCACGCGAAGTCGAAATCGCCCGGTTCGATCTGATCGAAATCGTCGATGAGGATTCGGCAGTCTTCGAGATCGAATGCGGCAAGGGAACGTATGTTCGCTCGCTCGCTCGCGATATGGGCCGCGATCTTGGATGTTATGGCTACATATCCAGCCTTCGCCGCACCGAAGTCTATCCATTCACCGAAGAAGACATGGTGACGATGGAGGAGATCGAGGAGGCACTTGCTCAGGTTCCGATGCCTGAACCGGAACCTCGCGAAGGCGATGAGCGTCCGCGCTCTCCGAAGCCTGGTCCAGATCAGTGGAAGTTTCTCGACAAGCTCCTGCTCGATACAGGTGCGGGCCTTGAATCGCTGCCGCAGATCATCGTCAGCGACGATACGGCCGCGCGCATCCGCTCGGGTAACCCGGCGATCGTTCGTGGTCGTGACGCACCTGTTGAGGCCGATGAGGCCTGCGCATTCAGCCATGGCAAGCTTCTTGCGATCGGCTCGATCGAAGCGGGGATGTTCCGCCCCAAGCGGGTCTTTGCGGCCTAATCGGGAACAGGCTTTCGCTGGCCACTGGTAAAAGCTCCTGCGAACGGCTATCGCTACGCTATACCGTAGCGGGGGCAACCGTACGGAGCTTGTAGCAGTTGGAACTTCAGGCCAGCGAAAGTCCCGGCAGCGTGGCACCAGTTGGTGCATCGAACGCCCCGGCTGGTGAAATCTCAGTCAGCGCCATCCTGGCCTTATTAATGGCCGCAATTATCTTGCCGGCGCTGTTCTCCGCGATCATCCTGTTGCAGCGGAACGACAGGGCTCAGCAGTCTATGGTGACGGCGCTCGCAGAAGCGACCGCCGCTTCCATCACGCAGGCATTTGAGCGTCATGTCGAGGGGATGGAAACGAACCTGCGGGTGTTCAGCACCGCGCAGTCTCTGCCCGCAGGAAATCTTCGCCAATTTCACCAGCGTGCACGTTTCGCACTCGAAGGCAGCGGTACCTATCTCATCGGGCTTGATGAAAATCTTCAGCAGCTTTTTGATACGCGCTATGAGTTTACCACCCCTCTTGGTGAATTCGTTGAGGCAGATCTTGGCAACCGCGAGTTAGGCGCGGACCAACCGGTCGTAACCCGCCTCTTTCACAACGAGACGTCCCATCAGTGGAGCTTCAGGGTTATCTACCCGCTTGCCGAGCTTGGCGGCCCCGTACGCTTCCTGATGCTCTCGCAGCCGGTGGAAGGGTTGGAAAAGTCGATTTCCAGCCAAAACCTGCGCGGTGGTTGGAATGCCGTTATCATTGACGGCAATGGTGTTGTTGCGGCGTCCTCCTTCATGTCCTCCGACATCGGAAAGCCTTTCTTCCTGCGAGACGAGATCGCCGAAGCTCAGGGCACTCGTCATCACCAGATCGAATTTGACGGCCAAACGTACGATATCGTCCAGTCCCGCTCGGAAACGAGCGAATGGGAGACGATCGTCTGGGCGCCGACCAAAACAGTGCGCGCGCCGAGCGCCCGAACCTTCAGAGCATTCGCGATGGGCGGATTGGCTATCATCGCTATCGGGGCGGTGCTTGCATGGGTGATCGGGCGGCAGATCACCGGCCCGATCCGTGCGCTTGCACGCGATGCTCGAAGGCTTGGCGCAGGCGAAGAGGTGAAGGCGGTCAATTACATTGTCTCCGAGATTGCGACCGTCTCCGAGGCTCTGGAGCAGGCATCGAACGCACGGCAGCAGGCAGAAAACGAAATCCGCTTTCTGATGCGGGAAGTTGCGCATCGCTCGAAGAACCAGTTGACGGTCGTATCGTCGATCGCCAAGCAGACGGGCCGGCACGCCGCGAGTTTCGAAGGGTTTCAGGACGCATTCCAGAAGCGGATCCACGCGCTTGCGCGTTCCACTGACTTGCTGATTGCAGGCGGCGTTGCCGGGGTGGAGTTGCGCGAGCTCGTGGAGGTGCAGCTTGAGCCGTTCAGGCCAAGCGGTGAACGCGTGACCATTGAGGGCCGGGCGCTGCGTCTATCGAACCAGGCGGCGCAGACGCTTGGGCTCGCCCTTCACGAACTCGCCACCAACGCCGCAAAATACGGAGCGTTTGCCTCCAATGAGGGGACGCTGCAGATCTCCTGGAAACGCGCGGCCGATGCCGTTGAGTTCAGGTGGCGCGAACACGTTCAGGTCACCAGCCCTGATGGCGACAAGCGCGGCTTTGGAACCGAAGTCATTGAGCGCATGCTTGGCGGCACGCTTGGAGCAACCATTGAAAGAGAGTTACGGAGCGATGGTCTGGACTACCGGGTCATCATGCCTACCGCCAATCTGGAGCCGGAGCGCGCCGGGCACATATGATCGGAGGCGGTGGCTGTTCGGCGAATTCACTGGCGTCAGGGATCAATTTGCCCTATATGCCGCCGAGCATCCGCCATCTTGGCGCATGTTCACTGGCCCCTGCTGGACGACATCCCGGCCGAGGGCGTCCCGTTTCCTGAAAACAAGAAAGGAAAAACGCGATGTCGATTACCGCTGAGCGCAAGCAGGAATTGATGACCGAATTCGCGACCGTCAAGGGCGACACCGGTTCTCCGGAAGTCCAGGTTGCGATCCTTACCGAGCGCATCAAGAACCTGACCGAACACTTCAAGGACCACAAGAAGGACAACCATTCCCGTCGTGGTCTTCTGGCTCTGGTTTCGCAGCGTCGTAGCCTGCTTGATTATCTCAAGCGTAAGGAAGAAGCTCGTTACCAGGCTCTGATCGGCAAGCTCGGTCTGCGCCGTTAATAAAGTTTGGCCGGCGGCGCCTTGGCGTGTTGCCGGCCGATCGACTCGGCCATAGATGGCCAACTAGTTTCGCGCATAGTTCATGCAGTTGCGCGGACGCCCCGGGACAGGGTCATGGGGCAGGATTGCAGGGCGCTTTTGACGGTTGACCGTTGCCCGAATAAGAAAAGCGTCTCGTTGTCTTGCCCGTGGCTCGTCCCCGAACGAAGCCAGGTGCGAAGCTTCGCAAGATTGCGATCCGCACCAGCAGTTAAGGACAAGACATGTTCAATCAGCACAAAGTGGAAATCGAGTGGGGCGGTCGTCCGCTCATCCTCGAAACCGGCAAGATCGCCCGTCAGGCCGACGGCGCAGTGCTCGCAACCTACGGTGAGACCGTAGTTCTGGCGACGGTGGTTTCCGCCAAGGAGCCTAAGCCGGGCCTCGACTTCTTCCCGCTTACCGTCAACTACCAGGAAAAGACGTTTGCTGCCGGCAAGATCCCCGGCGGCTACTTCAAGCGTGAAGGCCGTCCGTCCGAGAAGGAGACGCTGGTCTCCCGCCTGATCGACCGCCCGATCCGCCCGCTCTTCGCAGAGGGCTACAAGAACGACACCCAGATCGTGGTCACCGTCGTTCAGCACGACCTTGAGAACGATCCGGACGTCCTGTCCATGGTCGCAACCAGCGCTGCACTGACGCTTTCCGGCGTTCCTTTCATGGGCCCGATCGGCGGCGCTCGTGTTGGCTACATCAACGGCGAATTCAAGCTGAACCCGCACCTCGATGAGATGGCCGAGTCGAAGCTCGATCTGATCGTCGCCGGTACGAGCGATGCAGTTTTGATGGTGGAATCCGAAGCTCAGGAGCTTTCGGAGGAAATCATGCTCGGTGCCGTCATGTTCGGCCACAAGGCATTCCAGCCGGTCATCGACGCCATCATCAAGCTGGCCGAAGTTGCTGCGAAGGATCCGCGCGATTTCTCGGCACCCGATTATTCGGAACTTGAGGCTGAGATGCTTTCGCTGGTCGAAGGCGAGCTGCGCGAAGCTTACAAGAACACCGTCAAGCAGGACCGTTATGCTGCTGTCGACGCGGTCAAGGCCAAGGTGAAGGCACACTTCACGCCGGCTGAAGGCGAGGAAGCAAAGTGGTCGGCGGAGCAGGTTTCCACCGTCTTCAAGGAACTGCAGGCGAAGATCGTTCGCTGGAACATCCTCGATACCGGTTCGCGTATCGACGGCCGTGACCTCTCGACCGTTCGTCCGATCGTCTCCGAAGTCGGCATCCTGCCGCGCACGCACGGTTCGGCGCTCTTCACCCGCGGCGAGACGCAGGCAATCGTCGTTGCCACTCTCGGCACCGGTGAAGACGAGCAGTACATCGACGAGCTGACCGGTACTCGCAAGGAGACGTTCCTCCTGCACTACAACTTCCCGCCATATTCCGTTGGTGAGACCGGCCGCATGGGTTCGCCCGGCCGTCGTGAGATCGGTCACGGCAAGCTCGCATGGCGCGCGCTGCACCCGATGCTGCCGTCGGCTGAGCAGTTCCCGTACACGCTCCGCGTTGTCTCTGAGATCACCGAGTCGAATGGCTCGTCCTCGATGGCTACCGTTTGCGGCACTTCGCTGGCGCTGATGGATGCGGGCGTTCCGCTGGCAAAGCCTGTCGCGGGTATCGCCATGGGTCTGATCAAGGAAGGCGAGCGCTTTGCAGTTCTCTCCGACATCCTTGGTGACGAGGATCACCTCGGCGACATGGACTTCAAGGTCGCCGGTACCGACGCAGGCATCACCTCGCTGCAGATGGACATCAAGATCTCGGGTATCACCGAAGAGATCATGAAGATCGCTCTGGAGCAGGCCAAGGGCGGTCGCGAGCACATTCTTGGCGAGATGTCCAAGGCGATCACCGAAGGCCGTTCGGAACTCGGTGAGTTCGCTCCGCGCATCGAAGTGATGAACATCCCGACCGACAAGATCCGCGACGTGATCGGTTCGGGCGGCAAGGTCATCCGCGAGATCGTTGAAAAGACCGGCGCCAAGATCAACATCGAAGACGATGGCACCGTGAAGATCGCTTCGTCGAACGCCAAGGAAATCGAGGCGGCGAAGAAGTGGATCCACACGATCGTTGCTGAGCCGGAAGTCGGCGAAATCTACGAAGGCACCGTCGTCAAGACCGCTGACTTCGGCGCATTCGTCAACTTCTTCGGCCCGAAGGACGGCCTCGTTCACATCTCGCAGCTCGCAGCAGACCGCGTGCAGAAGACGACCGATGTGGTCAAGGAAGGCGACAAGGTTTTCGTCAAGCTCATGGGCTTCGACGAGCGCGGCAAGGTTCGCCTGTCGATGAAGGTCGTCGACCAGACCACCGGCAAGGAACTCGCCAAGGAGAAGAAGTCCGAAGACGCTGAAGAAGCTGACGCCTGACTTTTGCACCAGACATGATTGGGGCGGGCGCGGCCGAAAGGTCTGCGCCCGTTTCACTTGAAGGAACGAGTTGCTGATGAACGACGGATCGCTGAAGACGCTATTCTATCCTTTCGAGAGCGGAATGCTGGACGGACCAGGCGAGGATGCGCGGGTCCTGTTCCTGAACGCTGCTCCGGGCTTCGCTCTTCCTGAGAACTTCCCTCAAGCCGTCGCCCTCCAGCAGGAATTAAGGCCGTTCTTCCGCCGCCTTGAAGGTGGAGCGCATGTCGTTCAGCCCCAGCCCTTCGGCGAGGAGTATGACACGGTCCTGGTGCTGACCGGACGACATCGCGGCCAGAACGAGCTTTGGGTTGCCGAGGCGCTGAAGAGGGTTCGGCTGGGCGGCATCGTCGTTGTCGCTGGCGGCAAGACAGACGGCATTGCAAGCTTACGCAAGCGCCTGTCGGCGCTGCACGTCATCGATGACCATGCATCCAAGAACCACGGCGTTGCCTTCTGGCTGACGCGGACCGAAGAGTCGGTTGCTTGTATCGATGCCCTTGAAGCCGCAAACCCGCCGCTGATCCTCGATGGGGGCTTCCTCACGGTTCCGGGCGTCTTCTCACAAGAGCACGAGGATCAGGGCTCACGCCTGCTGGCGGATAATATGCCCGACACCATCAAGGGGCGGGTCGCGGATTTCGGTACGGGCTGGGGCTATCTGGCGGTTCGCCTGTCACAGATCGCCAAGGAGCCGTTCACGATCGACATGTTCGATGCAAGCTTCCAGGCGTGTGTTGCCGCCAAGGCCAATATGGACAACCTCGCCGCGCATATCGAATGCCGCGTGCAGTGGATTGACCTCCTCGCGGAAAAGCTGGAGCGCGTCTACGACAACATCATCATGAACCCGCCTTTCCATCAGGGCAGGGCGGCCGAGCCTTCAATAGGCGAGGGGATGATCCGCGCCGCTTCTGCGGCCTTGAAGCCGGGCGGCAGGCTGTACCTGGTTGCCAATCGCTCGTTGCCCTATGAGAAGACGCTGGAGGCGAGTTTCTCGCGTCATGGCGAGATCTGCCGCGATGAGCGCTTCAAGGTGCTGTGGGCGGCTCGCTGAGCCGCAGAGCCGCCATCCAGATCCCGAATACAAAACGGGCGCCCGATCAAGGCGCCCGTTTTTGTTTCATGCTTTGCCGATCATTAATCCTGATCGGTGCGCTTCAGCTCGTCCAGCGTTGGCATCGAGACGATGTGATAGCCGCTGTCGACGTAATGGATTTCGCCGGTGACACCTGACGACAGGTCAGACAGGAGGTAGAGGCCGGATTTGCCGACATCTTCAATGGTCACGGGGCGACGCATCGGCGCATTGCGCTGCTGGTAGTTGTACATCAGGCGCGAGTCGGCGATGCCGGCACCTGCGAGCGTGCGAACCGGGCCAGCCGACAGGCCGTTGACGCGGATGCCGCGCGGGCCAAAGTCGTTTGCCAGATAGCGAATGCTGGCTTCCAGACCCGCCTTGGCGACGCCCATGACATTGTAGTTCGGCATGACGCGAACCGAACCTGCATAGGTCAGGGTCAGCATCGAGCCGCCTTCTTCCATCAGATCAGCCGCGCGACGAGCAATTTCAGTAAACGAGAAGCAGGAGATAACCATCGTGCGCACGAAGTTTTCGCGCGTCGTGTCGGCGTAAAGCCCCTTCAGTTCGTTGCGATCGGAAAATCCGATGGCGTGAACGATGAAGTCGATCTTGCCCCACTCGGCCTTCAAAGTTTCGAAGACGGAATCGACGGTCGAGATATCCTCGACATCGCATGGCAGCAGCAATTTGGTGCCGATCTTGTCGGCAAGCGGCTTCACGCGACGGCCAAAGGCCTCGCCCTGATACGTAAAGGCAAGCTCGGCACCCTGCTCAGCAGCGTGTTTGGCTATGCCCCATGCAATTGAGTGGTCATTCGCGACGCCCATAATCAGGCCGCGCTTGCCCTTCATCAGTCCGGTCATGTGTCGTGCTCCCGGTCAGCCTTGGTAGCGCTGGAAAACCAGCGTTGCGTTGGTGCCGCCGAACCCGAACGAGTTTGAAAGTACGGTATCGATCTTGGCATTCTCAATGCGCTCGCGCACGACCGGCATACCCTCGAACTCCGGATCGAAGTCTTCGATATGCGCGCTCTCGCCGATAAAGCCGCCCTGCATCATCAGGATCGAGTAGATCGATTCCTGAACGCCAGCAGCGCCGAGCGAGTGGCCGGTGAGCGACTTGGTGGACGAGATCGCCGGCAGCTTGTCGCCAAGCACTTCGCGGATGGCGGCCATTTCCTTCGAATCGCCAACCGGCGTCGAAGTGCCATGCGTGTTGATGTAATCGATGTCGCCGGTGACGGTGGACATGGCCTGACGCATGCAGCGGATCGCGCCTTCGCCCGACGGTGCGACCATGTCGTAGCCGTCCGAGGTTGCGCCGTAGCCAACGACTTCAGCGTAGATCTTCGCGCCGCGTGCCTTGGCATGCTCGAGTTCTTCGAGAACGATAACGCCTGCACCGCCAGCGATGACGAAGCCGTCACGGTTGGCGTCATATGCGCGCGAAGCAACCGACGGGCGGTCGTTGAACTTCGACGACATCGCGCCCATCGCGTCGAACAGGTTCGACATCGTCCAGTCGAGATCTTCGTGGCCGCCGGCAAAGACCATGTCCTGCTTGCCGAACTGGATCAGCTCATACGCATTGCCGATGCAGTGCGCCGAGGTCGAGCAAGCCGACGAGATCGAGTAGTTGACGCCGTGGATCTTAAAGAAGGTGGCAAGGGTAGCCGAGGCGGTCGAGGACATTGCCTTCGGCACAGCGAACGGCCCGATGCGCTTGGGGCTGTTGTTCGCCTTCGTGATCTCGGCAGCTTCAACGATCGTCTTGGTCGAGGCGCCGCCGGAGCCCATGATGATGCCGGTGCGCTCATTCGACACATCGCTGTCTTCGAGACCTGCATCGGTGATCGCCTGCTGCATGGCGACATAGTTCCATGCGCCACCGCGGTGCAGGAAGCGCATGGCGCGCCTGTCTACGAGATCCGTCGGGTCAAGCGTCGGGGCGCCCCAGACCTGGCAGCGGAAGCCGTGCTCTGCAAAGACATCCGAAAAGGTGATGCCAGACTTTGCATCAAACAGCGAAGCCTGAACCTCGTCTGCGTTGTTTCCGATGGAGGAAACGATTCCCAGTCCGGTGACGACAACTCGTCTCATATGGCGCTCCTTGAATACTGCGCGGCGGGATCGGCCGTTTAGGCCGATTCCTGCTTCGACAAGCCCACGCGCAGATCGGTGGCCTTGTAAATCTGTTCTCCGTCGGCCTTCAGCCAGCCGTCAGCTGTGCCCAGGACCAGGCGGCCGCGCATAACGCGCTTGAAGTCGACACCGTACTCGACCTTCTTGACCGAAGGCGTGACCATGCCTTTGAACTTCACTTCGCCGGTGGAAAGGGCCATGCCCTTGCCCGGCTCGCCCAGCCAGCCGAGGAAGAAACCCGTCAGCTGCCACATGGCGTCGAGGCCAAGGCAGCCCGGCATGATCGGATTGCCCGGGAAGTGGCAAGGGAAGAACCAATGGTCCGGCTTGATCTCCAACTCGGCGCGAACGAAGCCCTTGTCGAACTCGCCACCGGTCTCGCTGATCTCGGTGATGCGATCGAACATGAGCATCGGCGGGGCTGGAAGCTGGGCGTTCCCTGGCCCGAACAGCTCTCCGCGAGAGCAGGCCAGCAGATCTTCATATTCATAGCTCGACTTCTGTTCGAACATCGTTCGTAGCGGTCCCTTTGCCTCGGCACGGTCGTATCGTGCTTATAATCCGTGACAATCCCCTATCATAGACTGCATGGGACAGGAAATCGCCGCAGCGGCTTAACGTGCTCAGACGAGACGGTCAACGTGCCGCTATTGATCGGCTATCATGAACCGAATATATGTTGACAATGGAATGATGGGCTCAAGTGCCATCTGCAACAGGAAAGTGCTGTCTTGACGGATAAGCATAATACAAAGTCATGTGATTTGGAGGCACGGGTTCGCGCGGCTGGGCTGCGCCCGACGCGTCAACGAGTTGCGCTGGCTGATCTCCTGTTTGCGAAGGGCGATCGGCACCTTTCAGCCGAAGAGCTGCACGAAGAAGCGCTTGATGCGGGCGTCACCGTCTCATTGGCGACCGTATACAATACCCTGCATCAGTTCACCGATGTCGGACTTCTTCGCATCCTGGCGGTCGAAGGCTCGCGGACCTATTTCGACACCAACACGTCCGACCACCATCATTTCTTCGTTGAAGGTGAAAACCGCGTGATGGACATCGACACGGGCGCAGTGACGGTCAACAACCTTCCAGAGCCGCCGGAAGGTATGGAAATCGCCAATGTCGATATCGTGGTGCGTCTGCGCTCAAAGTCGTTCTGAGTGCGGCGTGATCTAAACGCGAAGGGCTTGGCGGGATCTGAATCCCGCCGTCTGCGTGATCAGTCCTTGTAGACCTCGCCGGGATATGCGCCCCAGATCTGCGTCTGGCTGATCCAGCCGCGATGTCCGGAAAACTCCATTTCGCACCACTGGCCGTCGCATTCCTTGATCGTGCCGATGACGCCAGGCTGCAGGCGGGCAACGATGCGCGAGCTTGTGTCCGGTCCTGCTCGCAACATCAGCTCTGCCTCCTTGCCCTGCTGCCACGGGGCAGCAATCGCGGTGCGGCGGCCTGACAGCAAGGACTGGTTGATCCAGCCTTCTGCGCCTTCGGCGTCGCGCACGCGCCGCCAATTGTCAAACTCCTGGATGATTTCCATCGGTACGCCAGCCTTGGTGTACATCCACTCGACGGGATAGTTGAGGCCAGGGCCGATCCGGAGATTGACCTTGCCGGATTTCAGGCTAACGAATCGGGGGAGAGGAAGGCCGCTCGGGCCGACTGCGGTCGCCTGAGCGAAAACGAGGGGGGGGTGCAGGAACGTGGACAATCCGAGAATTGCGAACGCCGCCATCGTGGCGATCAGGATGGTTCTGGACATCGTGCGGGGGGCCATTTTTTCCAGTACGCTCTACTACAGACTCCGCCTCGGCACGTCTGGCGCGCCGGGACCCTTTTTCTTTGTCATTGGCAGGTCGGCTTGATACACAAGATCGGAGACCGAAGACTGCCGGCACCATTTCCAAGTGTCGCCAATCTTGGTTAAAGAGGTCTCAACAGACCCTTTTATGAGGATGCTATGACCGGCAGGAAAAAGCCTCTCGTCGTGTTGACCCGCAAATTGCCGGACGCGATCGAGACCCGTATGCGGGAGCTTTTTGATGCGCGGCTAAATGTCGAAGACCGCCCGATGACGCAGCCCGAACTTGTGGCTGCGGTGAAAGAAGCTGACGTGCTCGTGCCGACCGTGACAGACCGGATCGATGCGGGCTTGATCGAGCAGGCTGGCCCCAACCTCAAGCTGATCGCCAATTTCGGCAATGGCGTCGACAAGATCGACGTCGCGGCGGCAGCCAAGAAGGGCATCGTCGTCACCAACACGCCCAACGTGCTGACCGAAGATACGGCGGACATGACCATGGCGCTCATGCTTGCCGTGCCGCGTAGGCTGGTCGAAGGCGCAAGTGTCCTGAAGGGCGATGGAAAATGGTCCGGATGGTCGCCTACCTGGATGCTGGGCAACCGTATCTGGGGCAAGCGCCTCGGCATTGTGGGTATGGGACGGATCGGCACCGCAGTTGCCCGCCGCGCCAAGGCGTTCGGCCTGTCGATCCACTATCACAACCGCCGACGGGTTGCGCCCGCCACCGAAGATGCGCTGGAGGCGACTTATTGGGAGAGCCTCGACCAGATGCTCGCCCGTATGGACATCATCTCGGTGAATTGCCCTTCGACGCCCGCCACCTTCCATCTTCTGTCAGCAAGACGGCTGGCGCTGATGCAGCCCAACGCCTTTTTGGTGAACACGGCACGCGGTGATATCATCGACGAGGATGCGCTCATCAAGATGTTGGAAAACGGCAAGCTTGCCGGTGCCGGGTTGGACGTTTTCGAACACGAGCCTGCGGTTAACCCGAAACTGGTTAAGTTGGCCGCGAAAGGCAAGGTGGTGATCCTGCCTCACATGGGTTCGGCGACGATTGAGGGCCGTATCGACATGGGCGAGAAGGTCATCATCAACATCCGCGCCTTCTTTGACGGTCATCGTCCGCCGGATCGGGTGCTGCCGATCAAGGCCTGACGGTCTTGCGGCTAGCCTGGTAGCGCACCGTATCGAACGAGGCGCCCAGGCTGTCATACATCAGCAGGCGCCCGACCAGCGGCTCACCGATGCCGGTGATGAGCTTGATCGCTTCCATCGCCTGAAGAGTGCCGATGACCCCGACAAGAGCCCCGACAATTCCGGCCTCTGCGCAGGACGGAACCAGCCCGGCTGGCGGGGGCTCCGGAAACAGGTCGCGGTAAGACGGGTTCGGACGGGCATCAGGACCTGCCTCGAAGGGCTTCAGCACCGTGACCGATCCGTCAAAGCGCCCGACTGCACCCGTCACCAGGGGGCGCTGGACCGAATGGCAGGCATCAGCCACGGCGTAGCGGGTCGCGAAATTGTCGGTCCCGTCGATAACCAGATCATATCGCGAGACGATATCGGCGATATTTTCGGGGGTGAGACGGATTGGATGCTTCTCTACCTTCACATTCGGATTGATGCGCTTGATGGCATCTTCGGCGCTGTCCACCTTGGTCATGCCAAGCGTCGGCATGCCGTGGATGATCTGGCGCTGCAGATTGGAGAGCGAGACAGTGTCGTCGTCGATGATGCCGAGGGTACCGACGCCGGCACCTGCGAGATAGAACAGGATCGGTGCGCCAAGGCCTCCCGCGCCAACGACGAGGACGCGTGCGCGCTTCAGCTTCTGCTGGCCTGCGCCACCAATTTCGGGCAGCACGATATGGCGCGCGTAGCGCTCCAGTTCTTCATCGGAAAGTGGCGGCGTCTGGTTCATGGCGCCATGATAACGGCTTGAAGCAGCAATGTCAGCGTGAGCTGATGCTACCGCCTGAAACGTTGAGGAATTGTGCGCGGCCCTCGAGTGCGGAGAAGAGAGCTGCGTCGGTGCCGGACATGAAAGCCTGGCAATTCAGCTCTTCGAGAATTTCAAACAGCGCGGCGCGACGCCCCGCGTCGAGGTGAGCGGCAATTTCGTCCAGCAGCAGGACGGGGGCAGAGCGCGTCAGTTCGGCAACAAGGCGCGTATGCGAAAGTACGAGCCCGGTCAGGAGCGCTTTCTGTTCGCCTGTAGAGCAAAGCCCTGCGGGCATATCTTTCGGGCGGTGGCGTACATTGAGGTCGGAGCGATGCGGGCCTTCAAGCGTGCGGCCAGCAGCGCGGTCACGATATCGATTCGCCGATAGCGAGCGCAGAAACGCTTCTTCGACATCGACCGCAGGCTGGTAGGCCAGCGCTTCTTCGAGGGTTCCGGATAAGGCGATGTCTGCCTTGGGGAAGGGGCCATCGGACGGCAAATGCTCGATCATGCCGCACAGGAGCCGGACCATCTCCACTCTGGCTGCCGCGATTGCTGTGCCGGTCTCTGCCATTTGGCGCTCGATTGCCTCGAACCATCCCTCATCGCGCGCATTTTCGCTCAAAAGGCGGTTCCGGCCTCGCATCGCCTTTTCATAATCAAGGGCTCGCCGGCCATGCGACGGATCGATTGCCAGAACCAGCCGATCAATGAAGCGGCGGCGGTCAGAGGCGGGCCCGGTGAACAGCGAATCCATCGACGGAACCAGCCAGATCACACGCAGCCATTCCAGCATCTCGTCTGCTGAACGGGCGGGTGCGCCATTTATGCGAACCTTACGGCCGCTCGCCTCACCATCGCCGATCGTACCGGTACCGATCTCGACCTCGCCAAAAGCACCTTCAATGCGGGCATGGATGGCAAATCCGTTCATCGCCCCGGCGCGGGTAACGTCGTCATGAGAGGCGCGACGCAAGCCACGGCCCGGCGTCAGAAATGAGATCGCTTCGAGGAGATTGGTCTTGCCCGCACCATTGTCGCCGGTCAGGACAATTGCCCCGGGCGAGAAGTCGAGGGACAGGCTGTGATAGTTGCGGAAATCCGTGAGGATAAGCCGTGACACATGCGTCTGCGCTTCCGCCTTCAGCAGCGCACTATCGAAATCCTGTGTCACGGCAGCCGGTCGATGCGCGTGTCGTTACACGCGCATCGGCATTAGCACGTAGAGCGCGTGCTCGTCGCTGGTGTCATGGATAAGGGTCGGTGAACCCGCGTCGGCCAGAAGGAAGCAGGCTTCGGTGCCGGAAAGCTGCGCGGCGACGTCGAGAAGGTATTTCGCGTTGAAACCGATCTCGATTGGATCAGATTCGTAGCCTGCGGCGATCTCTTCCGTCGCACTGCCGGAGTCCGGATTGTTGACCGTCAACGTCACGAGGCCTGAGGCGATAGACAGTTTGACCGCGCGTCCGCGTTCGGACGAAATGGTGGAGACGCGGTCCACCGCCTGCGCGAAGCTCTGACGGTCGATCACGAGCTGTTTGTCGTTGCCGGTCGGGATGACGCGCTGATAGTCGGGGAATGTGCCATCGATCAGCTTGGAAGTGAGGACCACGCTTCCGATCGTGAAGCGGATCTTGGTGTCCGAAAGCTCGACCTGGACCGAGACGTCAGGTGTGTCGACAAGCTTTTGCAATTCGCTGACGGTCTTGCGCGGGATGATGATGCCCGGCATGCCTTCGGAACCTGATGGTGCCTCGACTTCAGCGCGCGCAAGGCGGTGACCGTCGGTTGCGACCGAGCGCAAGGTCAGACGTCCGTCATCTTCATGAGTGTGGAAATAGATGCCGTTCAGGTAGTAGCGCGTCTCTTCGGTCGAGATCGCAAACTGCGTCTTCTCGATCAGGCCCTTGAGGGCAGAGGAATCGATACGGAAGCTGTGGGTGAAGGAGCCTGCGGTGAGCTCGGGAAAGTCGGCCTGTGGCAGGCACTGGAGACGAAAGGACGAGCGACCGGACGCGACCGTCATCGCGTTTCCGTTTTCGTCGAGCTTCAGCATCACCTCGGAGCCGTCCGGCAGCTTGCGGACGATGTCGTACAGAAGATGCGCGGGAACCGTCGTTGCGCCAGTCTGCTCGATGCTGGCAGCAGTCGCCTCGGTTACTTCCAGATCAAGGTCGGTCGCCTTCATTTCGAGGCCGTCTTGCGATGCCGACAGCATGACGTTGGAGAGAATCGGAATGGTGTTCCGGCGTTCGACCACGCGGTGGACGTGGTTCAATGACTTCAGCAGGTTGGAGCGTTCGAGAATGACACGCATGACACGCAATATCCCGCAGTATGTTTTTACAGGGCGGCCAGTATTTCCAGTCAGAATGGCTGGCGCAAATGGAAAATGACCCTGACGGGAAACCGGCCGGAAGGCAAGCCATCCAGCCGGTCTAGTTGTATCCGTGTCGAAAATTTCAACAGGGACGAGCGGGTCAGCTCGTCTGGTCGCTGATGAGACGCTTGAGCAGTTCCACTTCCTGCGCCAGCGTGTTGTCGGACCCCGTCAAACCTTCGATCTTTCGCACAGCGTGGAGCACCGTCGTGTGGTCCCGGCCGCCAAAGCGACGTCCGATCTCCGGAAGCGAACGGGGCGTCATGATCTTCGACAGATACATGGCAACCTGACGCGGCTTCACGATGGTACGCGTGCGGCGGTTCGACAAAAGCTCGACCTTCGACACGTTGTAATGACGTGCGACAACGCGCTGGATGTCTTCAATCCGCACCCGCCTCGGCTCGCCCGAGCGGTACATGTTGCCCAGAACTTCATCCACCCACTCGACCGACATTTCCGGCTCGAACGACTGGCGGAACAGGATCTGGTTGAACGCACCTTCCAGTTCACGTCCGCTGCCCGTGACTGCCTGAGCGATGTGGCTCAGGATCTCGTCCGGAAGCTTCAGTGACGGGTCTTCCGCTGCAGCAGCCTCATAACGCTGGCGAAGGATCGCAAGACGCATCTCGTAGTCAGGTGTCGCAAGCTCAAGCGCCACGCCACCATTGAGGCGCGATCTCACGCGCGGCTCGAGCGATTCCAGCTCTGCGGGCGGACGGTCTGCCGCGACCACCACCTGCTTTGCGCTGTCGAGCAGCATGTTGATCAGGTGGCAGAACTCGTGCTGGATCGACTTGCCCTGCAGGAACTGCATGTCATCGATGATCAGAAGGTCGATGTCGCGCAGCTGCTCCTTGAGGTGGAGCGCATAATTGTCACGGATTGCCGTCGCAAAGCGCCACATGAAATACTCTGCCGTCAGGTAGACGACGCGAGCCTGCGGCCGCTGGCGGATCGCTTCTGCAGCAATTGCCTGCAGGATGTGTGTCTTACCGAGGCCAACAGAGGCATGCAGGAAAAGCGGGTTGAAGCGCAGGGCAGTCGGCGAAAACTCTGCAACAGCCCGTGCCGCAGCAAATGCCACGCGGTTCGACGGACCTTCAACGAAGGAATCGAAGGTGTAGCGTGCATCCAGCGGAGAGCCGAGCACCGACTGCTTGCCCTGCGTGTCCTGTGCTGCACTGCCGCGACCTGCAGAAGCCCTGGCCGCCTGCTCGCCGCTCGCTGCCATCGGGGTGGCAGCAGGCGCAGCCGGACGCTGAGTGGAACGCGTGGTTGTGCGCTCTTCTACAGGCTGGATGACCGCGCGCACTGCCGAGCGCACGACAATCTCGACGCGCAGGGTGGATGGATCGCTCTGCTTCCACAATTCGGAAATGAGCTCGACATAGTGGCTGTTGATCCACTGGCGCAGGAATGCCGTAGGCACAGAGAGTCTGATCAGACCCTTGGAAACCTCGGCGAGCTGCATCCTGCCAAACCAGCTGGAGTAGACATCATTACCAAGCCGGGCCTTCAGTTGCGCCTTCACGCGCTCAAAGTTTGCTTCGGGCCCGCTCGACTGAGTCATGCCTTCACCCTCATCAATCCCGCTGCCATGAATAAGCGAAGCGTTCTCGCCTCGCGCCGCAATGCCGCCGTGCATGCAATAAATCCCTGTCTTTAACGCCCTGCGCGTGTCCCTGCCGATTGTGTCTCGACGCCTTTGCATCGGCCCGATCTCGTCGGGTGTTTCTCGGCTTGGTGGCACGCTGTTTATCTGTTGCCCTGTCGGCTGTTTGCGATCCTCGCGCTTGCCCTTCCTTCTGCACAGCCCGTCCCGTCACGGAGCTTACTCCTCTGCCGGGCAGGCAAAATGATGTCGTTCCCAGAGCGCATGCCCTGAGTCAAATTGTCCTAAGTCTGGGTAGTCCCCTTAGTCTCGAAAGAGCAAAGGTCGCCTCCCGTGAGCTTGCGCTCACGTGCACTGTCGCTGCTGTCTGGCTAGATCAGCAAGGCTTTTGGGCCCCGCCCTTCGATGTCCAGACACTACAAAAAATGGCGGCGAGAGGGCAAGTGATCCACCGGGAATTTTTCCTGCCTCAAGGCCGCTTCGGCCCTTGACTCGCAACCCGGCAAGAGGAGGCAGGCCACAAAGTCTTTTTGATTCAAAACCTTTTGCATATCGGCCTGAGAATCACCCCCGGCAAACAAATTCTTCTTGACATGATTGGGTGAGCGCCGAGCCCGCGAGAGAATCTCCGATAGAATCTCAACCGTAGATAAGCCCTTGAAAACAAACGATATTTTATGAGGAGGTTGAAGATGCGGGAATCGTCAAAATTTCACGGATTCAGTCGCCTCACACCTAGGGTTGCAAACCGATTCCATCGCGAGGACTGCGCGCGGAAACTATTCCCAAGAAATTCGGGCAACAAAAAACCCGGCACCAAAGGTACCGGGTTTTTCCGAATTCAAACTGAAGGCTCGTCGCTTACGCGCTGAGCGACTTCACGCGCTGAGCAAGGCGCGA
Source organism: Aquamicrobium zhengzhouense (assembly GCF_016124105.1). Classification (GTDB taxonomy): domain Bacteria; phylum Pseudomonadota; class Alphaproteobacteria; order Rhizobiales; family Rhizobiaceae; genus Aerobium; species Aerobium zhengzhouense. Next base: position 129,605 of record NZ_JADGMQ010000005.1, on the reverse strand, counting down.
TACCTTGCGGGCAGCAGTGTTGCGGTGGATGACACCCTTGGAAGCAGCGCGCATCAGCTCAGGCTGTGCCTCTGCGAAAGCTGCCTGTGCAACTTCCTTGTTACCCGATGCCAGTGCTTCCTCGACCTTGCGAAGGAAGGTGCGAACGCGCGAGCGGCGGTTCTTGTTGACCGCAGTGCGGCGGGCGATTTTTCGCGTAGCCTTCTTGGCCGAAGACGTATTGGCCATGGTGCCTCTCTCTCGAACTGATGTCTGTACTCGCAAAAGACGTACCGAAAGGATACGGTCACGAGAACGCTCTATAACACAAGGGGCGGCACGGGGGCCGCCTCAGTTGCGCTGGCTTATAGAATAGCTTTGTTCATACGTCAACGGTTGAATCCGGCCGGATCATCGGTTCGTGAAGTTGGCTTTGCGCTTCTCGACGAATGCGCTCATTCCCTCTTTCTGGTCATCGAGCGCAAACATGGAGTGAAATAGTCGGCGTTCGAAGCGAAGCCCTTCCGCGAGCGTTGTCTCATAGGCGCGGTTGACCGCCTCCTTGTTCATCATCACTGCGGGCATGGAGAGATTCGCGATCTTTTCTGCCGCACCGATTGCCTCGGAAAGAAGGTCAGCTACCGGCACCACGCGAGACACCAGACCTGATCGCTCGGCCTCGGCGGCATCCATCATGCGGCCGGTCAGGCACATGTCCATGGCCTTGGACTTGCCGACGAAGCGGGTCAGGCGCTGGGAGCCACCCATGCCGGGCATGACGCCAAGTGTGATTTCGGGCTGGCCGAACTTTGCGTTCTCGCCGGCAATGATGAAGTCGCACATCATCGCCAACTCACAGCCGCCGCCCAGCGCGTAACCTGCAACAGCAGCGATGACGGGCTTGCGAATGCGCAAAAGCCCGTCCCATTCCGCGAACAGGTCGCCCGCGAAGACCTCGGCATAGGTCTTGCTCTGCATTTCCTTGATATCGGCACCGGCTGCGAAGGCCTTTTCCGAGCCCGTAATAACGATTGCGCCAACGGCGTCGTTGGCTTCATAGCCTTGCAGCGCTGCAACGACCTCAGCCATCACGGTCGTGTTGAGGGCATTGAGCGCCTGAGGGCGGTTCAGGGTGATGATGCCCACTTTGCCGCGGGTTTCGACAAGGATTGTTTCGTAAGCCATCATCATCTCCCTGAAATTGTCACTTCTGACATGAGGTGCAGTAGAAGGTTGAGCGTCCACCCTGGACCATTCGGCCGACCCCTCCCTCGCAGCCCTTGCGAAGGCACGGTTGTCCCGCGCGATCATAGACTTTGAACGAGTGCTGGAAATAGCCCATTGAGCCGTCCGTCTGGACATGGTCGCGCAGCGATGAGCCGCCGGCGACGATGGCCTCGGCGATGACAAGTCTGATCGCCTCCGCGAGGGCGGCGCACAAGATGGTATCGGCGGCAATCTCTCTTGCCTCGCGGCGCGGATCGATGCCGGTCCGCCACAGGGCCTCGCAGACATAGATATTGCCCAAGCCAGCGATCAGGCGTTGATCGAGCAGCGCGCTTTTGATCGGTGTCCGCCTTCCGGCGAGGAGGCTCTGCAGCAGTGGCCCGTCGAGCGCGTTGCCGGTCGGCTCGACCCCAAGCCCGATGAGGGACGGGTGGCTGTCGATCGATGCAGCATCGCTGAACAGCATGAAGCCGAAACGACGGGGGTCATTATATATTACCCGTCGATGTGCGCCCTCTCGGTCTTCCAGATGAAAGACCACGTGGTCATGCGCTTCGTTCTTTGAGCGTTCGTGGTGAAATTCACCGACAGTGCCGTCGGTCACATCGTTTTGAATGCGAAACGATCCTGACATGCCAAGATGGCAGATCAGGATCGGGTCACGGTCAAGATGAACGATGAGATATTTCGCTCGCCGGCCGAGGGAGACAATCCGGCGTCCCGTCAGCGCCTCGACAAAGTCCGCGGGAAACGGACAGCGAAGATTGGGGCGCCGCTGCTCGACATCACGGATGAGGGCTCCCTCCATGACGGGCTCCAGACCCCGTCGGACTGTCTCTACTTCAGGAAGTTCAGGCATCTCGTTTGATCAGATCCAGAAAGGAATTGCCGTGCTGGCCGGGGGCGATGCCAAGGTGCTGCGCGATGGTTTCGCCAACATCCGCAAAGGAAGGTCTAACACCGACGCTGCCAGGCACAAATGATGGACCGGACCCGAGGACCGGCACCCGCTCGCGCGTGTGGTCGGTGCCCTGCCAGGTCGGATCGCAGCCATGGTCGGCGGTGATCATCAGGAGATCGCCATCCCGCATCAGGGAAAGCGCCTGCGGCAACCGGGCATCGAACGCCTCAAGCGCTGCAGCATAGCCTGCAACATCGCGGCGGTGGCCGAAATTGGTGTCGAAGTCCACGAAGTTTGCAAAGACGAGGTCACCGTCACCGGCTTCCGCCATGGCGTCCAGCAGAGCCTCGAACATACGCATGTTGTCGGGCGCTTTGCGAATCGTGCTTATGCCTCTTTGAGCAAAGATGTCAGCGATTTTTCCAACGGCATGAACCTTGCGGCCAGCCGCGGTCAGGCGGTCCAGCAATGTCGGTGCCGGCGGGGGCGTCGCGAAATCCTTGCGGTTTGCGGTCCGGACAAACGTATCGCGCGTTTCCCCAATGAAGGGGCGGGCAATCACGCGGCCGATCCGCAGATCATCGGCAAGGAGGCGGGCAATGCGGCAGACCTCGTAAAGGCGTTCGAGGCCGAAATGCTCCTCATGCGCCGCGATCTGAATAACGGAGTCGACCGACGTGTAGATGATCGGTTTGCCTGTCCGGATATGCTCCTCGCCAAACTCTTCAATCACGGGAATACCGGCAGCGTGCTTGTCCGCGAGGATGCCCGGGATGTTCGCTTGCCTCATCAAGGCGTGCGTAAAGGAGGTCGGGAAGGATGGTTCAGACTGAGGAAGATAGCCCCAGTCGAAATCGACTGGCAGTCCGGCCAGTTCCCAGTGGCCGGAGGGCGTATCTTTGCCCTTCGAGGTTTCGGTGGCAGCAGCGAAGAAGCCGCTGGTAATAGTGTCGGGCAATTCATGGGCGCAGGCAAGGGCTGCTGCGTGCGCAAGCCCGAGTGATTCCATATGAGGCAGATGAAGCGCGCCCGCACGCAGCTCCTCTACATCGGCAAGTCCCGCCGCGCACGCAGTCCTGATGTGTTCGAACGTGTTGGCACCCTCGTCGCCATAGGCAGCCGCGTCGGGCGCGCCACCAATGCCGAAGGAGTCGAGGACAAGGAGAAATGCTCGGGACATTTATGCGCCGTTCGCCATGAAGAATCGATCACAGATATGATCCTCTCCCCGCGTTGGCAATCCGAGAGCTGTCGGGAGAACAGCCGATCAGCAGTTGTTACAGGTGATGGTGGATGTCGTGCGGGGGCGCAGATAGTAGCTTTCGCCCATCTGGATCCTGTCGAAAGCGCCTACGAGGCCAAGGGACGCTTTCGCATCTGCCGCCCAAGTAATGACGGGGCGATAATCCAGCGAGGCTTTCACCTGAACCAAAAAGGTGCCCTTGACCTTCAAGCTCTCCGGGATCGAAACCTCGGTACCCTTCGTAGTTCCGGCGGACGTCTTGTTGTTGACGCTCTTCCTTGACCACGCAACGCGTGCACGAGGCTTGTTTTCATTGGTAACCTCGATGCCGATGATCTCAATGGAAGGGACGGTGCGGTTGTAGGGATAGACGATCGCCTTTCCGATATCCATGATCTCATCAAGGGTGGTGGCAGACATGCTCCCCTGTGTCACGAGATCTGCCACCATGGAAGATATTCTGCTGACCTTTTTATTTGTCTCGATTGCTTGCGAAACTTCCATGGAAAGAAAGTAAAGCACAAACAAAATCGGTGCGATGAGTGCAAACTCAACTGCAGCGACGCCGCGCTGGTTGTGGGCCAGAGACCGCAGCTGCGAGCGGAGCCATGCGAAAGGCCGGTTCAAGGCTTGTATCGATGAATTCATAGCGCTGCCTCGGCTCCTAGTCATCGAACAGCTCATTTCGCCAGGTGACGCTGGCGTAATGGAGGGTCTTGCCGCCCTTAATGTTGGACATGGACTGGCGCAGGATGTCGGTCATGACCGGCCAGCGATAAAAGGTGCGAAGCTGGTTGATGGTGCCGGATTTGCCAAGCTCCGCCCCGAAATCACTGTCATCGACGTCGTCATTCTTGAACTTGATCCGGGCATCGGCAGCCTCAGTGAATGTCGAATAGCTCTTCAGATCGACGAGAAGTCCCGGGCAGCCTTTCGAGACAATGATTTCGATTTTTTCGCAGACCTTGCCACGAACGAAGGCGATGTTCTTCTTCTCGTCCTTGTCCAGATCTCGTACGCGTACCTGGCCGGTCCGAAGCTCCCGGGCTACCTCGTCAGTTGCGTTCATCAGAAGCTGGTTGCCGGCGAAGGAGATGCAGCTCTCCAGAATGGCAAACACCAGGAGCGAGAACGGTATCGCAAGAACAGCGAACTCGACGACGACGCTGCCAGCATCGTCCCGCGAGAAGTAACGCAGTTCAAACTTCCGTTTTCCGGATTGCCTGATCTGATCTGATTTTACCTGCACGATGCAGTCCCCCGCGACTTATACTGCAAGGTTACATGCGTCGTGTTTATGTCCCGTTTTGGGGATTGCGCGAATGCGACCGTTTCCGGAAAGAACTTGTTAGCGCCTGTCGCGCTGCATCAAGCCTAGGTTGCGAGGCGTTTGGCGCGTCAGTGACCGAAGTTCTGGGCGCTCTGCGCCTGCTGCTCCGCTTCATTCATATAGGCGCCTTCGCAGAAGGGCGAGCATGAGAGAGTCTGTACCTGCGCGCGGCGGTACACCCTGACCGTGTTGGCTGTGTTCCGGGATACGGCGATCTGCTCATCCACGATGACTTCACCGTCTGCATCGATAACCACCATATTGGTGACCCCGAAACCTTTACCTGTCAGAACAAGAGTAGAGGCGTCTTGGACGGAAGCATCCGCAATATTCGGGTTGCCGATGATAATAGTGTCTGCTGCGCGGGCAAGCTTTACAATCCGGGCCTGGTTCATCTCGACCATGATCGGTTCAGCGCTGGCAGCGCCGACCATCAACGTGGCGACAGCCATTCCCAGTATTGCCGAGCTCAAATAAACAGAAACCTGACGCAACATCTGCGTTCTCCCGCGCCACTACTGAGCGGAAAGTGCGGGAGAATGGTGAATCAACGGTTAAACAACCTGCTTGATCCTGCAGGAATTGCTGCTGTGAAAGGGCGCGCAAAGAATTGTATCGGATTTTAAGTAGTACTTCATCGGAGCTTAACCAAGCAAGGAAGAGCTCCAAGTAAAGATTTCGGTAATCGTGTTTCTTAAGGTGGCGGCAATTGAGGGTCAGTATAGTCAAGCCATCCGATCAACACGGCAGAACGTTGACGGAGAGCTGTAAACACCTGGAGCTAGGAGTCTCGCATGTCAAAGTTCATTGCACGTTTTGTAAAAGACGAATCCGGCGCTACTGCCATCGAATACGGTCTGATCGCCGCGCTAATTGCAGTTGCGATTATCGCTGGAGCTACGACGCTTGGTGGTAACCTGGACAAACAGTTCACGGCGATCGCCGGCAAGCTGACGACCACTGTTAAGTAATGAGCATCGAATCAGGAGGGTCGCCGTCTCGGCGATCTTTCTGATTCGCAGGTCAGCGCTCGATTTGGCCATGAAGGCTTTGTGAATGCTTGAAGCATTGATCTTTGTTGTCTTTCCCTTCTGCATGGTCTTCGCGATGGTGTCGGATTTGCTTTCGATGACCATCGCCAATCGCGTCTCGGCGATCCTTGTCGTCTCGTTCGTCATTGTCTCGCCATTTGCTGGAATGGATCTCTTTACCATTTCCGGCCACTTCGCTGCTGCCATTGTAGTCTTGTGCGTTACGTTCGCCCTTTTCGCGGCGGGTGTCATGGGTGGCGGAGATGCGAAGCTGCTTGCTTCGACTGCCCTCTGGATGGGGCCATCGGTGGTTCTGATGGAGTACCTCACCTATGGCGCAATATTTGGCGGAACGATTACCTTGGCGATTCTTATGTATCGCGGATCAGTTGTTGCGGCCTATAGCGGTCATAACATTTTCTTGCGCAATCTTGCTGATGAGAAAGCCGGAATACCTTATGGCATCGCCCTAGGGGCGGCAGGGCTCTACGTCTACCCGTCCACTTCATTGGTTCAAACGGTTCTCGATAGGGTCGTTACTGGATGAAACAATGAAAAGCTAAATATTAAGCATTGATGTAAGTTCATCATTAACCATAATTTGACGAATTGAAGGTCAATGTCCGGTCGGCGTATTGAGCGTCTGTATGGGGACCGGACGAATGGCACCATCTCGTGTGATCATACTCGGCATTGCTGTTGCGGCAGCTGTGGGAGCTGGGTACGTCGCCAAGAACATGGCGACAACGCCGGCTGACACGGATTTCCAGGCAGTCGCTCAAGAGCCGGCGGTAGAGCTGGTTGAGGTCATGGTGCTATCCGGCGATGTCCCGATGGGAGCGCCGATCGGCGGCAACATCTCCTGGCAATCATGGCCAGCCGACGGCGTCAACGACGCCTTCATCACCAAGAGCGGCGATCCAAACGCACTCGATGAACTCGGTGGCGCGATAGCGCGTGTTCCTCTTTACGCGGGTGAACCTCTTCGCCGCGCCAAGCTGATTGGTGAGGGGCACAGCTTCATGTCGGCGATCCTGCCATCCGGCAAGCGCGCGGTTGCCACGCGCATTGCGGCCGATACGTCTGCAGGCGGCTTTATTCTTCCCAATGACAATGTCGACGTCATCATGACGCGCAGGTCGACCGACACAGAAAGCGGCGCGGGCGAACGGTACGTTACCGAAACGATCCTGAAGAACATCAGGGTTCTGGCGATCGATCAGGCCATTCAGGAAGATGAGGACGGCAAGCTGGTGCGTGTCGGCGATACGGCGACCCTCGAACTGACGCCGCAGCAGGCAGAAATCATCACGGTTGCGCAACAAATGGCCGACCGTCTCACGCTGGCGCTTCGCTCGGTAGCTGACGCGCAGGAAAAGGTCGATCGTGAGGCTGACTATCTGGTTTACGGGATGGATCGAAGAGGTGTTGTTCGTCTGATCCGCTCCGGTGAGGTGACGGAAGTGGGGGCGGGCAAATGACCGCAGCATCTATACTGACGCGATTTGCCGGAGGCGTAATCGCGATGCTTCTGGCCTGTGGTGGAGCGATGAACCTTTCGCTGCCTGCAGCCTACGCGCAGGGAACCGTAAATGTTTCTTCTCAAAGCGCTCATCAGCGGATCAAGCTTGGCCTGAACAAGTCGAGGGTCATCGATCTTCCGCGCGATGCCTATGACATTCTGGTCGCCAATCCCGCAGTTGCGGATGCGGTGACGCGTACGGCAAGACGCATTTATCTGTTCGGCAAGACCGTCGGCGAAACGAACATCTTCGTCTTTGGCCCGAACGGAGAGCAGGTTGCGAGCCTCGAGATCCAGGTCGAGCGCGATGTGACCGGTTTGGAAGGCTACCTCAAGCGCTTCCTGCCGGAATCGGACATCCGGGCCGAACTGATCAATGACAACGTTGTCTTGACCGGAACAGTCGAGACGCCGCTCGACGCCAAACGGGCCGAAGAACTCGCTCAGCTGTTTGTGTCCGGTGGTGAAGCGACGACTGGCCAATATGCGATGACCGCCGCTGGCGGCAATGCGGCAGGCGGCGTCGACATCAACAACCCGGATCAGCAACGCCGCACCAGCCGTATCGTCAACATGCTGAAGATCGTCGGCGAAGATCAGGTCACGCTCAAGGTCACGGTGGCGGAAGTCAGTCGCAGCGTGATGAAGCAGCTTGGCGTAAATCTGATTGGTGCAGGCAACGTCGATGGCATCTCATGGAGCGCTCTGTCCGAGACGTATCCCGGTCTGGGAAAGTCCCTCTCAGATTCCAATCTGACGCTCCAGCAGGGTCGGCTGAGCTCCTACCTCAGGGCGATGGAACAATCCGGTGTGATGAAGACGCTGGCAGAGCCGACTCTGACTGCTGTGTCTGGAGAGAAGGCGACCTTCCGCGTCGGCGGCGAGTTCAATTTGCTGAGCGAAACCAGCAATGAGGAGCGCGATGACGGCTCGCTGGAACGCAAGTACACCCATCGGCAGATCGAGTATGGCATTGGTCTCGAATTCTTGCCGGTGGTTTTGTCCCCCGGAAGGATCAGCCTGAAGGTGCGGACTTCGGTGTCGGAACCGACCGTCGAAGGATCGATCTCGTCGCATGATTCCAACATCATTTCCATCCGCAAGCGCCTGGCGGACACGACGATCGAACTCCCGTCGGGCGGGTCGATGATGATCGCGGGGCTGGTGCGCGATGATGTGCGGCAGGTGGCCAATGGATTGCCTGGCCTGTCGAAAATCCCGGTTCTGGGATCGCTTTTTCGCAGCCGAGACTTTGTGCGCAACGAGACCGAACTGGTCATCATCGTGACGCCCTACCTGTCAAAGCCGGTGGCGCGAACCGCGCTGGCCAAGCCGGATGACAATTTCAATCCCGCCAGCGATGGCGCCGGCATGTTCCTGAACCGCGTCAATCGCGTCTACGGGACCATGAAGACCGACAAGCCAGCCGGGCGCTACCACGGCGTCGTGGGCTTCATTTACAAGTGATTGGGGACGGGCACATGTGTGAAGGGGCTTTCACGACACTATCTCGCAAGGGAAGCGTGCCGCTGGTGATTGTCATGGCCGCAGCTCTTTTGGGGGGCTGCGCCAACCGGGATAGCATCACGGTGGGCTCGGTGCCGGACGATTACCGGACCAACCATCCGATCGTCGTCGGTGAGCGAGACAAGAAAGTCGATATCCCGGTCGGCAGCATGGACCGCGGCATGACCCGAGTGCAGAAGACGATCGTGGACGGTTTCATGGCCGGATACGACCGCAAGGCTGCTCCGGTCGTATCTCTGCTGGTCCCGCACGGGTCTGGCAATCAGGTGGCGGCAGGTCTGGTGGCGGAAGGTATAGCCAAACGCCTTCATGCCAAGGGCGTCCCTTCCGGGCACATTGCGCATCAGCCTTACGATGCATCGAAATATGGTGCCACCGCTCCCATCCGGCTTGTTTATGCGGAAATGACGGCGTCGACGGGACAGTGCGGACGCTGGCCGAAGGACCTCCTGGAGACCTCGGACAACAAGCACTGGGCGAATTTCGGATGTTCCTATCAGAACAATCTGGCCGCGCAGATCGCAAATCCCGCCGATCTCCTGGGGCCGAGGCAACCTGCGGAAATCGATGCAGCACGCCGGGGTGTGACGATTGACGACTATCGCGATCGCTACACGGACTGGGCTTCCGAAGTTAACTACTGACGGGTGGGCGAGCGATGAACAATCTTGCTTATGAAGACAGCGGATTGCGGACTGAGCAGGACCCGTCAGCCCTGAACGATCTGCGCCTGATCCCACGTATCTCGATCCAGGCATTTTGCGAGACGGAGGCGGTGGCAAGTCCGCTGGAGCGTGCCGCGCTTGATCGTCGGATGGCGAAGGCGCATCTGAAGGTTCACATGGGCGGGATTGCTACGGCAATCGAGTTTTACCAGCAGGCGCAGACCCCCAATCTGATCATCGTTGAATCGCGGGAAGAGCCCAAGCAACTGATTGCTTCACTGGGGCAGCTGGCTGAGGTCTGCGATGCGTCGACGCGCGTCATCGTGATTGGCCATTATAATGATGTGTGGCTCTACCGTGAGCTGATCCGCTTCGGCATTTCCGAATATGTCGTGGCGCCGGTCACGCTGGTCGATATTCTGAGTGTGATCTCCGGCATCTTCGTCGGGCCCGATGCGGAGCCTCTTGGCAAGACGATTGCGTTCGTTGGTGCCAAGGGCGGGGCGGGCTCATCGACCATGGCGCACAATGTCGGTTGGGCGATGTCGACGCTGTTCCGGTCGGAGGTGATTGTCGCGGATCTCGACCTTGCCTTCGGCACGGCCAACATCAATTTCGATCAGGATCCCCCGCAGGGTATTGCCGAAGCGGTGTTTGCGCCGGAGCGTATCGATGAAGTCTATCTCGACCGCCTCCTTGCGCAATGTGCGGAGCATCTCTCGCTTCTCGCATCGCCATCAATGCTGGATCGAACCTATGATTTCGATGGCGACGCCTTCACCACGATCGTCGAGGTCGCTCAGCGCAGCGCGCCGCTGATCGTTCTCGACGTTCCGCATATATGGAGCAATTGGTCCAAGAGCGTGCTGACGCATGCCGATGAGATCGTCATCACGGCAACGCCAGAGCTGGCCAATCTGCGCAATGCGAAAAATCTCGTCGATACGCTTAAGAAACTGCGGCCCAATGACATGCCGCCAAAGTTGATCATCAACCAGGTAGGCATTCCAAAGCGCCCGGAAATTTCACCGGGAGATTTTGCCGAGCCGCTCGGACTCGAGCCGATGGCGGTGATCCCGTTTGACGCCGCATTTTTCGGAGCCAGCGCGAATAACGGGCGGATGCTCGGCGAAATGGATGCCAACCACGCCATCGTGAAGATGGTGAACGAGATCGCCCATGTCGTGACAGGACGGGCGGAAGTCAGGACGAAGAAGAAGGCAGGTTTCGGCGGCATCATCAGCCGGCTGCGGATCAAGAAATAACTCAGGACGTGTGAGCGGTCGTAAATGTTTGGCAGAAGAGGTAGCGACAGGGGTATCCGCGAAACGCCGGAGTTTCGCCCGGCAAGCGCGTCGATTGCCCCGGGCGCCCCAGGCGTGCCGGTTCTCAACGAGCTGGCGGCGAAACCGAGCCAGACGGTGGCAACGCAATACCCGGCAACGACGGCGCGTGCGCCGGAAGCAATGAGTGCTCTTTCCGAGCCGCCGCAGCGCGGACGCCGGGAGCGCAGTGATAGCTATTACGATACCAAGAGCCAGGTCTTCGCGGCGCTGATCGACACGATCGATCTGTCGCAGCTGGCGAAGCTAGAAGCAGACGCTGCGCGCGAAGAAATTCGCGACATCGTCAACGACATCATCGCCATCAAGAACTTTGCGATGTCGATCTCCGAGCAGGAAGAGCTGCTCGAGGACATCTGTAACGACGTCCTGGGCTACGGCCCGCTCGAACCCCTGCTGGCGCGCGATGACATCGCCGACATCATGGTCAACGGGTCGAAGGAAGTGTTCATCGAAGTCGGTGGCAAGGTTGAGAAGACCGGCATCCGCTTCCGCGACAACCAGCAGCTTCTCAACATCTGCCAGCGCATCGTCAGCCAGGTCGGCCGCCGCGTCGACGAATCGAGCCCGATCTGCGACGCGCGTCTGCCAGATGGCTCGCGTGTCAACGTGATCGCGCCACCTCTGGCGATTGATGGCGCTGCGCTGACCATTCGTAAGTTCAAAAAGGACAAGCTGACGCTCGACCAGCTGGTGCGTTTTGGTGCGATCACGCCGGAAGGCGCGGAAGTGCTGAAAATCATCGGCCGTGTGCGCTGCAACGTCGTCATCTCGGGCGGCACCGGCTCGGGCAAGACGACGCTGCTTAACTGCCTGACCAACTATATCGATCGCGACGAGCGCATCATCACCTGCGAGGACTCGGCTGAATTGCAGCTGCAGCAGCCGCATGTCGTGCGCCTTGAAACCCGCCCGCCAAACCTTGAAGGCGAGGGCGAGGTGACGATGCGCGATCTGGTTAAGAACTGCCTTCGTATGCGCCCTGAACGCATCATCGTCGGTGAAGTACGCGGACCGGAGGTGTTCGACCTCTTGCAGGCGATGAACACCGGTCATGACGGCTCGATGGGCACCATCCACGCCAACAGCCCGCGTGAATGCCTCAACCGTATCGAATCAATGATCGCGGTGGGCGGTTACACACTACCGCAAAAGACGGTGCGCGAAATCATCGTCGGCTCGGTCGATATCATCATCCAGGCCGCGCGTCTTCGCGATGGCTCGCGCCGCATCACTCACGTCACTGAAGTGATCGGGATGGAGGGTGACGTGATCATCACCCAAGATCTGATCAACTACGACATCAAGGGTGAGGACGCGCAGGGTCGCCTTCTGGGACAGCACGTATCGACCGGGGTTGCGCGGCCGGCCTTCTGGGATCGCGCAAGCTACTATGGCGAAGAAGCACGCCTGGCGAACGCTCTCGAAGCCATGGAAAAGGCGACCTTATGAACGGTTGGCTTCAATGTATGTATGAGCAGAGCGCCGGGAGGCTGCCATGTCGGGCATGAGCGGCACCCTCATCTTCGTTCTGCTCGCTGCAACAAGCGCTGCCGCTCTGGCCTATGGGCTGCTTTTCAAGACGGTGGAGAGCGAGCGCAAGGTTGGGCAGCGCCTCAACGCGATCAAGCGCGCCGAGACCGACATGAATGCGCTGCGAGCCACCCGGGACAGAACCGCGGAAGTTGCTCGACGACGAAAGTCGCTTCAGGATTCGCTCAAAGAGCTTGAGGCCAAGCAGAAGAGCCGGAACCTCAAGGTCAGCAAGCCACCGATGCGGGTGCAGCTGCGGCAGGCCGGGCTCGATATTTCGATGCGCCGCTTTTACGTTTACTCGGCTTTGTGCGGCCTCGTCTGTGCGCTGCTTGTGCTGATGATCGGAGCGCCGCTTCTGGCTGTGCCGGGGGCGCTGGGTGTCGGGGCAGTCGGATTGCCTCGCTGGACGGTGAACTTCATCCGCGCAAGGCGGGTCAAGGCGTTCCTCAACGAATTCCCGAATGCCCTGGACGTCATCGTTCGCGCGGTTAAGTCGGGCCTGCCGTTGAACGATGCGGTTCGCCTTATCGCATCGGAATCGCCGGAGCCGGTCAGAAGTGAATTCCGCCGAGTGGTTGAGTCTCAACAGCTGGGTCTTTCACTACCCGAAGCGGTCTTGCGAATGCCGGAAACCATGCCGTGCCCTGAAGCAAGCTTCTTCGGCATCGTGATCCAGATTCAGAGCCAGGCCGGTGGTAATCTTTCCGAAGCGCTTAACAATCTTTCCAAGGTGTTGCGCGATCGCAAGAAAATGAAAGCCAAGATTCAGGCGCTATCGATGGAAGCGAAGGCGTCGGCCGTTATCATCGGCGCGCTGCCATTCGTCGTTGCCTTCCTCGTTTACCTGTCGAGCCCTGGCTACATCATGCCATTGTTCACTCATCCGACAGGCCACTTCATCCTCACCGTTGCGGGCGTGTGGATGTCGATCGGCATCTTCGTGATGAGGAAGATGATGAACTTCGAGGTCTAGGGCGTCATGATCAAGCTGGTTGCCTCATCCGTTACAGATCCCGCCTTCATGGTTGCTCTGGTGGTGTCCGTGGCGGTGTTTCTAACGGTCATTACGCTGCTGCCTTCATGGCGAGGTGATCCGCTGAAGGTGCGGATGAAATCGGTGGCACTCGAGCGCGACGAACTGCGTGCGCAGCAGCGCGCACGTCTTGCAGCAGAGGCGGACCGGAGGCGGCGCGGATTACGTGAAGATGCCTCACCAGCAGGCATGCGCAAGATTGTGGAACGCCTTGACCTGCGGCGCGCATTGGCGGACGAGCAGACGATTGCCAAACTGAAGGTCGCCGGTTTTCGCGGCCAAAACCCGCTGACCTATTTTCTCTTCTTCCGGCTCATACTCCCGTTTGTCGGCGTGGCCCTCGGCCTTATCTACATCTTCGTGCTCGGGGGGCTTCCCGATCAGCCGGGGCTCATGAAGCTGTTCGTCGTGATCCTGCTCGCCTATGCGGGATTTTATGCACCGAACCTCTACGTCTCGAACCGTGCGACCAAGCGAAAGCAGTCGATCCAGAAGGCATGGCCGGACGCCCTCGACCTGCTTCTCATCTGTGTGGAATCCGGCATGTCGGTTGAGGCCGCCTTTCGAAGGGTCGCCGATGAGATCGGCGCTCAGTCGGTTGAACTTGCGGAGGAGCTGGTCCTGACCAATGCGGAGCTGTCGTTCCTGCAGGAGCGACGTCAGGCCTACGATAACCTTGCTGCGCGCACCGGATTGCAGACTGTGCGCAGCGTCACCCAGGCACTGGTGCAAGCCGAGCGCTACGGAACGCCGGTTGCCCATGCGCTTCGCGTTCTGGCCGCAGAAAGCCGGGACATGAGAATGAATGAGGCGGAGAAGAAGGCCGCGGCACTGCCGCCCAAATTGACAGTGCCGATGATCCTTTTCTTTCTGCCTGTCCTGTTCGCGGTGATCCTCGGTCCGGCTGGAATTCAGGTCGCCGAACGCGGGATCTTCCCGAACTAGCTGGCAGCAGCTTCCGTCTGTTCCACAGGCTCAACAGTCTCAGCTGGCGTCATCGCCTTTGCCTCGCGTGCTGCTGCAGCCTTCGCACGGCGGCGCTCTGCCACCCGCGTCTGCACGATGCGCACGCGCTTGACCCTGCGTGGATCAGCGTCGAGGACATGGAACTCGAAGCCCGGAATCGCCTGCACGACCTCGCCACGGATCGGGACGCGGCCCAGCGTGTTGAAGATCATGCCGCCGATGGTGTCGACGTCCTCAGCATGCTCACCAGCGGCGAAGGCATCGCCGATGACCTCCGAAACCTCTTCGATCTCGGCCTTGGCATCAACAAGGAAGACACCTTCGGAGGCGCGCACGATCATTGGCTCATCGTCGTCGTGCTCGTCTTCAATGTCGCCAACAACCATTTCGACCACGTCTTCCAGCGAGACGAGGCCGTCCGTGCCGCCATATTCGTCGATCACGAGCGCCATCTGAATGCGCTCTGCCTGCATGCGCGCCATCAGATCTGATGCCAGCATGGAGGGAGGAACGAACAGAACCGGCCGGATGATGTTGGCGTCTTCCACCGTCTGCGACAGGTCGATGGAGCTCAGATCCAGCACCCCGTTGCTGCCGTTCTTGCGGGTGCGCCCACGCTTTTGCTTGGCAGTGCGGGTGATGTGGCCGACGACATCGCGGATGTGGACCATGCCACGCGGGTCATCGAGATTTTCGTGATAGACCGGCATGCGCGAGCGACCGGACTCTTCGAAAAGGGTCAGGAGGTCGCTGAGCTTGGTCGAAAGGTCGATCGCCTCGATGTCAGCGCGCGGCACCATCACATCCTCGACCCGCAATTCGCGCAGGCGCAGGATGTTGTTGAGCATCGCACGCTCAGCCGGCGAGAAGGTCGATCCGGTATCTTCGGTCGCATCTTCCGACAGGGCGTCAGCAAGATCCTCGCGCAGATTCGAACCGTTCCGCTGCCGGAACCGGGCGAACAGCCGATCAATGATGGTTGGTCTCGCGCCGGATCGCCCGGCGGGTGTACTGGGGGCTTCGCCTGATTGCTCGGCGCCCTGGTGGCTGCTGTTACCCTGCTCGGCAGGCGCAGCACTCTGTGCGTTCTCGGTCATCGCTTCCAGATCGTTGGACGATCTCAGTTACTCATATGGATCAGGAATATCAAGCCTTGCGAGGATCTGGCGTTCAAGCGCCTCCATTTCCTCGGCTTCTTCTTCGTCCTCATGGTCGTATCCGAGCAGATGCAACTGCCCATGGACTATGAGATGCGTAAGATGGTGATCGAATGTCTTTTTTTCCAGTGACGCTTCCGATTCCACCGTTTCAAAGGCGATGGCGATATCGCCCAGCATGGGTGGAAGAGGATCACCGGGAGCCGTATCGAATGCTGGAAAGGACAGCACATTGGTCGGCTTGTCCTTGCCGCGCCATTCGCGGTTAAGCACCTGAATATGCGCGTCATCTGTGAAGAGAAGGGACAATTCGCTATCCCCTTCCAGGCCAAGTTCGGCGAGGCAGGCCGTAACTGCCGTGTTCACAATTGAGTGAAGGGTGGCTTCGGGGGCCCAGCCTCCGGCCTCCACCGATATGTCGATGTCAATCAAATGTCTTCGCGTCCTCTTGGGCCTGAGCCGGCACCGTGGCGGTCATACGCCTTGACGATTTCGGCGACCAGAGGATGACGGACAACGTCAACATCATTGAAGCGAACCGTCACGATGCCCTGCACGCCTTCGAGGACCTGAAGGGCTTCGACCAGCCCGGAGCGCGTATTCGGTGGCAGGTCGATCTGCGACGGATCGCCCGTGACGATCATGCGCCCACCTTCGCCGAGACGCGTCAGAAACATCTTCATCTGCATCGCGGTGGTGTTCTGTGCTTCATCGAGGATCACCGCTGCATTGCGCAGTGTGCGTCCGCGCATGAAGGCGAGCGGAGCGATCTCGATCACCTCTGCGGCAATCGCCCGCTCAACCTTGTCAGCGGGGATCATGTCGTAGAGCGCGTCGTAGAGGGGACGAAGATAAGGGTCGACCTTTTCCTTCATGTCGCCCGGCAGGAAGCCGAGCCGCTCGCCTGCCTCGACAGCAGGACGCGACAGGATGATGCGCTCGACCAGTCCCCGCTCCAGAAGCATCGCTGCATGGGCGACCGCGAGGTAGGTCTTGCCTGTGCCTGCGGGGCCAACCCCGAAAACAAGCTCAGAGCGTTCCAGCGCCCGCATATAGGCGTCCTGGTTGGCCGAGCGCGCGTAGATAGTCCGCTTGCGCGTGGAGATCTGCGCTGCGTTCATCTTGCCCTTCCGTTCGAGGGTTGGAAGTGTCAGCTGGTCTTCAGTGGCAACTGCGATCCGCACCGCGCCATCAACGTCTGATGGGGAGAGGTCCGCGCCTTTCTGCAAAAGCTCATAAAGGTAGTCGAGCGCGCGGCGCGCCTGCTCCGCAGCTGTCTGCTCGCCCTTGATGGTGAGCAGGTTGCCCTTGGAGCTGATCTCGATCCCTAGTTTTTGTTCCAACCGGGCCAGGTTCTCGTCGAACTGCCCAAAAAGGGCACTCGCAAGCCTGTTGTTGTCAAAGGTCAGAACGATGTGCGCCATGTCGGATGCCCCGGCGGGCAGTGCTTTAAGGTCGGTGGCGGCGCTCAAATAACATCTCTCCTAGGATGTGCCTCAAGCCGGCTCGGCGTAGAGGCTGTTGGGACCCGCACTCATGATTCTTACTTTGATAATGTCACCTATCTGCGCGACATTTTCATCAATAATAACTGGCTGCAGCCAAGGAGAGCGTCCGACGATCTGGCCCGGCTTGCGCCCCGGCTTCTCGATCAGCGCATTCATTTCCATCCCGATGCGGGACGCTGTGAAGGCGTGCTGCTGCTGCATGAGTAGCGCCTGCAATTGCTGCAGCCTTTCATCCTTGACGTGCTCTTCCACCTGAAACTTCATATCCGCTCCGGGTGTTCCCGGACGCTGCGAATATTTGAAGGAGAAGGCCTGGGCGTAATTGACCTCACGGATCAGGCGCATCGTCGCTTCAAAGTCTTCATCGGTCTCACCCGGGAAGCCGACAATGAAGTCGCCGGACATCGCAATGTCGAGGCGCGCCTCGCGGATTCGTTCGATGAGACGCAGATATTCGTCCGCTGTGTGCTTGCGGTTCATCGCCTTGAGGATACGGTCCGAGCCGGACTGCACCGGCAGGTGCAGGTATGGCATCAAGGATGCCAGATCGCGGTGGGCTGCGATCAGATCCACGTCCATGTCGCGCGGATGGCTGGTGGTATAGCGCAGACGTGCAAGGCCCGGAACTTCAGCGAGCCGGTAGAGAAGCTGGGCAAGACCCCACTCCTTGCCGTCCGGACCCTCGCCATGCCAGGCATTGACGTTCTGCCCTAGCAGCGTGATTTCGCGCACGCCAGCTTCCGTCAGACGCTCGGCCTCGGCCACGATCTGTGACACCGGGCGCGAGACTTCGGAGCCGCGCGTGTAAGGCACGACGCAGAAGGTGCAAAACTTGTCGCAGCCTTCCTGAACGGTCAGAAAGGCGGTGACGCCTCGACTGCGAACCGCTGCCTTTTCAAGCTTGGGCAAATGCTCAAACTTGTCTTCGATAGCGTATTCGGTCTCGACGATCTTTTCGCCCGCGCGAGCCTTCTTCACGACCTGAGGCAGGCGGTGGTAGGTCTGCGGACCAACGACCAGATCAACGACCGGCGAGCGGCGAAGGATCTCGTTGCCTTCAGCCTGGGCCACGCAACCCGTCACGCCGACCAGCATCTCGCGACCGTTGCTGGCGCGCTCGGCCTTGAGCTTATTCAGTCGACCAAGTTCGGAATAGACCTTTTCCGCGGCCCGCTCACGAATGTGGCAGGTGTTGAAAAGGATCAGGTCGGCATCTTCGATTGCCTCGGTCTGCGCATAGCCATCCGTAGTCAGCGCATCGGTCATGCGCTGCGAGTCGTAGACGTTCATCTGGCAGCCATAGGTCTTGATGAAGACCTTCTTGGTCGGCGCAGGACGTGACGTCTCGCCGGTTTCTTCGCTGCGGGTGATCGTATTGTTCAGTTCCATGGCGCGTCTCTAACGCTTTTTCGTCGCAAATGACAGATGCTTTGAACCAGCGCTTCCGCTAAAGCGGATGCATGTCTCGTTCTGCTAAGTCTTCATCCAGTCTGTTCCTCGGCATCGATACCGGCGGCACCTACACAGATGCGGTGCTGTGGGATGAAGCCGCCGGACCAAAGGGCGCCGTTCTCGCCAAAGCCAAGTCGCTGACAACGCGGCATGACCTTGCTGAAGGCATCGCCGGCGCGGTTGACCGTGTTCTGCGGCACGCAGATGTTGCCGGCTCTGATATCCGCCTCGTTTCCATGTCGACGACGCTTGCGACCAATGCGCTGGTTGAAGGGCAGGGCGGGCGCGTCGCGCTTGTAATGATCGGCTTTGGAGAAGACGACCTTGATCGCGCAGGGCTTCGCTCGGCGCTAGGTTCCGACCCTGTGATTTTTATTCCGGGCGGCCATGACGTGCATGGCAACGCCCAGCCGCTGGATGTGGCGCCGCTTGAGGCCGCGTTGCCAGAACTGGCCAGGAGCGTGACCGGCTTTGCTGTATGTGCGTATTTCGCCGTCCGCAATCCCGAGCATGAGGTGGCCGTATCCGACCTCATTCGTGAGCGGACCGAACTTCCGGTAACGGCAAGCCATGAGCTCTCGGCCAAGCTTGGCGGTCCCCGACGCGCGCTGACGACGCTGCTCAATGCGCGCCTGATTTCAATGATCGACCGGCTGATCGCAGCAACCGAAGGCTTTCTCGCCGCGCGCGGCATTACTGCGCCGCTAATGGTCGTCAGGGGCGACGGCGCACTGGTGTCGGCAGCCTTCGCGCGCCGCCGCCCGATCGAGACGATCTTGTCCGGCCCGGCAGCAAGTCTTGTGGGTGCGCGTCACCTCACCGGGCTCGACGATGCGCTGGTTTCGGACATTGGCGGGACGACAACGGATGTGGCGATCCTCCATCACGGCAGGCCAAGGCTAGACCCTGAAGGGGCAAGTGTGGGCGGATTCCGCACCATGGTGGAGGCAGTGGCGATGCACACGTTCGGCCTTGGGGGAGATTCGGAAGTTTTGCTGGAAGAAGGCGGACTGCGCCCACGCATCCTGCTGGGCCCCCGGCGTCTCGTGCCGCTCGCGCTCGCTGCCACGCGACATCCAAAAATCGTTGAGTTGCTGGAGCGGCAGCTGCGGGGAACAATCCCCGGACGTCTTGATGGCCGTTTCGCGTTTCGAACCGGCATACCGGAGCAGCACGCAGCGGGCCTGACCTCGGCAGAGGAACGGCTCTATAAGGCTGTAACCGATATGGCGCAGCCGCTGGAAGGGCTTGTTTCATCAACCTCTCAGGTGGCGACGCTGAACCGGCTCGTGGCGAGGGGGCTTGTGCACATTGCCGGCTTCACGCCCTCTGATGCCGCGCATGTCCTTGGAAAGCAGGACAATTGGAGTGCCGAGGCGGCTCGTCTTGGAGCGGCGCTGTTTGCGCGGCGCAAGGATGGCAGGGGCGAATTCATCGCTCAAAGCCCGGAGGAAATGTCGGAACAGGTTCTGGCCGCGCTGACGCGCCGGTCAGCAGAGGTGATCTTGCAGACCGCCTGGTCGGAAGACGGTTTTGACGGCGGGGAGACCGTTCGCCATCCGCTCGTTCAGCGGGCGCTGGATCGCCAGCCAGGATTTGCGCTGATGTCGATCGCGCTCGACAGGAAGGTTATCGGGCTGGGCGCTTCGGCGCGCCTGCACTACGAAAAGCTGTCGCCGCTGGTCGGAAGCGAATGCGTCGTTCCGGAAGACACGGATGTGGCGAACGCACTGGGTGCCGTGGTGGGGCAGGTGCGGGTGTCGGCGGAAGTTCAGGTGAGCCAGCCTGAGCCGGGCATCTTCCGCGTATCTTCCGCGGTGGGGCTTGTCGATTTCCCCGACGAGGATGCAGCGCTCGCCGAAGCGGTGCGGCTTGCAGGGGAAGCCGTTTCGGTTCGCGCCGCAGAGGCGGGCGCAGAAGACGCGCAAGTTTCACTCGACCACGACATTCGCGCCGCGACCGTCGAAGGCCAGCGCACCTTTATCGAGGCGATCATTACGGCCTCGGCATCGGGCAGGCCGCGTATCGCGGCCTGACCCGTTGTTGGACGCCTGATGCGGATCAGGCGATGGCTTCGCCGCGATGATGCGGCTGTGCCTTTTCCGTACCTTCATGCGCGAGCGGCCACGCGGTCGGATCGATATCAAGATCCGCGAACTTGCTCGGATGGAAGACTGGCTTGTCGATGCCGGACCGTAGCTGGTCGCGGTAATCGTTGAGCACGCGCAGCGCGATCGGGAACAGCATCATGATCGCGATGAGGTTGACGACGGCGAGCAGGCCCATCAGCGGATCGGAGAAGAAGAACACCGCCGTTGCACCCGGAGCAATCGCGCCGAGGAAGGTCATCGCCACGACTGCAATGCGCAGAACATGGATAGCCATCGGATGCGTTGTCATCACCGACAGCGCCGTCTCGCCGAGATAGTAGTTGTAGATGATCGTCGAGAACGAGAAGAGCAGGATCATCAGCGTCAGGTAGTAGAGCGCCCAATCGCCGAACTGGCTCGCCAGAGACTGCTGCGTCAGCACGATGCCGTCGACGCCCTCTGCACCCGGCTGGTAGACCGGCGACAGGAGCACGATGAAGGCGGTGCAGGTGCAGATGATCATCGTGTCGATAAAGACCGAGAATGACTGCGTGATGCCCTGACTCATTGGGTGACGCACGAGCGCTGTAGCTGCAACGTTCGGAGCCGAGCCCAGGCCTGCCTCATTCGAGAACAGACCGCGACGCAGACCCTGCGCCAGAGCCGCACCAACGCCGCCACCGACAGCTTCCTCGATGCCAAACGCGTTGGCGACGATGCTGTAGAGAACGCCCGGCACGTCGGCGATGTTGACGATGATCGTGATCAGCGCCAGCGCGATATAGCCGAAGGCCATGACCGGGATGATCACGTCAGATGCCTTGGCGATACGCTTGATGCCGCCATAGACGATGAAGGCGGTGAGGATCGCCAGAAGAATGCCCGGATAGACACGATCGATGCCAAGGCTCTCGTTGACTGCGCCGGCAAAGGTGTTGCCCTGGAACGCATTGAAGCCGAAGGCAAACGCGGCCATCAGGCAGATCGCGTAGACGACTGCCAGCCAGCGATAGCGCGGGCCGATGCCGTGGATGATGTAGGAAGCCGGGCCACCACGATAGGTGCCGTCGCCGACGCTGCGCTTGTAGAGCTGAGCGAGCGTACACTCGACAAGGCTGGTCGCCATGCCGACAAGCGCGATCGCCCACATCCAGAACACTGCGCCGGGGCCGCCGAGCGTGATCGCGACGGCAACGCCTGCAATGTTGCCACCGCCAACACGACCGCCGACCGAGACCAGCAGCGCCTGACGTGCGCTCACCGCATTCGGATCAGCACCGTCATCGTTGCCACGCAGGACGCGGAACATGCGGCCGAAGTATTCGATCTGCACGAAACCGCTGAGCAGCGTGAAGAATGCGCCGAACACGACGAGAAGCGGGATCAACGCCCAGCCCCAGGTCAAACTATCAATCAGGGAAAAGAAACCGGTGAGCCATTCCATCTTGTGTCCCTCTCCAGGGCTTGAGACTGTACTGCTCGGTTCCCGTGACTCCCCCCAAGCCTGCCCCCACCACGACAGCCGATCCGGGCAGTATTCGTCCAAATCGTGTCGGGGTGCAACCAGCCGTAGCATTTATGCGCGAACACGCTCCGTTGAAGATAGTCTTTCAACGTTGGCGCGAATTGACCCGGCGCGGCGGGCATGGTGAAAGGCTTACGCAATTCACATGTACTGGAGGTATTCATGTTGGACCGCGTCAATGCACACGGCCTTGAAATCGCAGCGGAGCTCTACCGCTTTGTTGCAGACGAGGCGCTCCCCGGGACCGGAGTAGACGCGGAGGCGTTCTGGGCAGGCTTTGGCGCGATTGCCAACGAACTCGCCCCGAAGAACCGCGCGCTGCTTGCCAAGCGCGATGATCTGCAGGCCAAGATCGACGAATGGCACCGCGCGAACGGGGCGCCATCCGACATGGCGATTTACGAGCAGTTCCTGCGCGACATCGGCTATCTCGTTCCGGAAGGCGACGCCTTCAGCGTGTCTACCGACAATGTCGATCCGGAAATCGCTACCATTGCAGGGCCGCAGCTCGTCGTGCCGGTGATGAATGCACGCTACGCGCTGAACGCTGCCAATGCGCGGTGGGGCTCGCTCTACGACGCGCTTTACGGCACCGACGCCATTTCGGAAGAGGGCGGCGCTGAAAAGAGCAAGGGCTACAATCCGATTCGCGGCGACAAGGTCATCGCCTGGGCCCGCAATTTCCTCAATGAAAGTGCGCCGATCGATGGCGCAAGCTGGACTGATGTCAAATCGTTCGTCATCGCTGAAGGCCGCCTTGTCATCACGCTGGAGAATGGCCAGGTTGCAGGTCTCGTCGACGGTGCGCAGCTTGCCGGCTATCTCGGCGATGCAGCAGCTCCGTCCTCGATCCTTCTGAAGAAGAACGGCCTGCACCTCGAAATCGTCATCAATGGTGAAAGCCCGATCGGCAAGACCGACAAGGCTGCGATTGCCGACGTGATCGTGGAATCGGCCCTGACAACCATTCAGGACTGCGAAGATTCGGTTGCTGCCGTCGACGCCGAAGACAAGGTTGCCGTCTATCGCAACTGGCTCGGCCTGATGAATGGCAAGCTCGCTGAAGAGATCGAGAAGGGCGGCAAGACCTTCACCCGCCGCCTCAATCCGGACCGCGAATATGTCGCTGCGGACGGCTCGAAGCTTGTCCTGCCGGGTCGCTCGCTGATGCTGGTTCGCAATGTCGGCCACCTGATGACCAACCCCGCGATCCTCTTGGCAGATGGGTCGGAAATTCCGGAAGGCATCATGGATGCCGCGATCACCGCGCTGATCGCGTTGCATGACGTTGGTTCGAATGGACGCCGCGCCAACAGTCGCGCAGGCTCGATGTATGTCGTCAAGCCGAAGATGCACGGCCCGGAAGAAGTCGCCTTCGCGGTCGACCTCTTCACCCGCGTTGAAAAGTTGGTCGGCATGCAGCCGAACACGATGAAGATGGGCATCATGGACGAGGAGCGCCGCACGACGGTGAACCTCAAGGAGTGCATTCGCGCTGCCAGGGAACGCGTCGTCTTCATCAATACCGGCTTCCTTGATCGCACCGGCGACGAGATGCACACCTCGATGGAAGCAGGCCCGATGATCCGCAAGGGCGACATGAAGCAGGCATCGTGGATCGGTGCTTACGAGCAGTGGAACGTCGATATCGGTCTCGAATGCGGTCTTTCGGGCCATGCCCAGATCGGCAAAGGCATGTGGGCCATGCCGGACCTGATGGCAGACATGCTCGAGCAGAAGATCGGGCATCCGAAGGCTGGCGCAAACACCGCATGGGTTCCCTCGCCGACCGCAGCAACCCTTCACGCGACCCACTACCACAAGGTTGATGTGCAGGCTGTACAGGCCGAACTGAAGAGCCGTTCGCGCGCCAAACTCTCCGACATCCTGTCGGTGCCGGTCGCGCCGCGTCCGAACTGGACCCCGGAAGAGATCCAGCACGAGCTCGACAACAATGCGCAGGGTATCCTGGGTTACGTCGTGCGATGGATCGACCAGG
This sequence comes from Aquamicrobium zhengzhouense, assembly GCF_016124105.1. Taxonomy (GTDB): domain Bacteria; phylum Pseudomonadota; class Alphaproteobacteria; order Rhizobiales; family Rhizobiaceae; genus Aerobium; species Aerobium zhengzhouense. Next base: position 105,571 of record NZ_JADGMQ010000005.1, on the reverse strand, counting down.
GTGTCGGCTGCTCCAAGGTGCCGGACATCAACGATGTCGGCCTGATGGAAGACCGCGCAACGCTGCGTATTTCGGCGCAGCACATGGCGAACTGGCTGCATCACGGTGTCGTTTCGCGCGATCAGGTGATGGAGACCATGAAACGCATGGCAAGCGTCGTTGACCGTCAGAACGAGAGCGATCCGTTCTATCGTCCGATGGCGCCGAACTTCGAAGATTCGATTGCGTTCCTTGCGGCATGCGACCTCGTCTTCAAGGGTCGCGAACAGCCGTCGGGCTACACCGAGCCGGTGCTGCATGCACGCCGCCTCGAGCTGAAGGCCAAGGATCGCGCGGCCTGATTGAAAAGAGGAAAGCCCCATGTTCCCGCAGGAAATCATTCGCAAGAAGCGTGATGGCGGGAATTTGAACCGGGAAGAGATCGCCGCCTTTGTCGACGGTCTCGTTTCGGGAGGCTTTTCGGAAGGCCAGGTGGCGGCATTCGCCATGGCGGTCTTCTTCAACGGCCTGGCAAGGGACGAGGCGGTTGCGCTGACCCTCGCCATGCGGGATTCCGGCACCGTCCTCGATTGGACGGACCTGCCGGGGCCGGTGACTGACAAGCATTCCACGGGAGGCGTTGGCGACAACGTTTCCCTTTTGCTTGCGCCGCTGGTTGCCGCCTGCGGCGCCTATGTGCCGATGATCTCGGGCCGTGGCCTTGGCCATACCGGCGGCACGCTCGACAAGATGGACGCGATCCCCGGCTATACGAGCGCGCCGGACAATCTTCGGTTTCGCAAGGTGGTGCGCGAGGTCGGCTGCGCTATCATCGGCCAGACCGAAAACCTCGCCCCCGCCGACAAACGCCTCTATGCCATCCGCGACGTGACCGCGACGGTGGAATCAGTTCCGCTCATCACCGGCTCGATCCTGTCAAAGAAGCTTGCCGCGGGCCTGAAATCGCTGGTGCTGGACGTCAAGGCCGGCAACGGCTCGTTCATGGCAACGACCAAGCACGCCGCGACGCTGGCGCAAAGCCTCGTCGAGGTCGCCAACGGCGCTGGGTTGCCGACGACAGCGCTGATCACCGACATGAACCAGCCGCTCGCCAGCGCTGCGGGTAACGCGCTCGAAGTCGTCAACGCGGTGGAAGTGCTGACCGGCAAACGCCGGGACACGCGCCTGATCGAAGTGACGATCGCGCTGGCTTCGGAAATGCTTCTCGCCGCCGGCATTGCGTCAACATTTGCACAGGCGGAGCGAACGGCCACTGCGGCGCTCGAAAGCGGCCGTGCCGCTGAGACCTTCGCACACATGATCGCTGCACTCGGCGGCCCAACCGACTTTCTCGCGCGTTACCAGAGCTATCTCCCAATTGCGCCGGTGATCCGTGAAGTTAAGGCGGTTAGGTCTGGCTTTGTCACCAGCATCCAATCCCGCGACATCGGATTGGCGGGTGTGGGGCTCGGCGGTGGGCGAACCAAGCCCGAGCAGAAGATCGACCACGCGGTGGGTTTTTCGGAACTTCTGCCGATTGGCGCAGAGGTGCGTGTCGGGGATCGATTGGCGCTGGTGCATGCGCGCAGTGAGGATGGTGCTGAGGTGGCAGAGCGCGCGGTGCTGGACGCGTACGGGATTGGTGAGGCGCGGCCTCGGACGCCGAAGGTGATCTTGCGTAGGGTGACAGCGGTGTAGCGCCAAGCCGCCCCCTTCATCGCTTCGCGACACTTCCCCCACAGGCGGGGGAAGATCCCGGAGAGGCTGTGCGCGACGCTCTCATCCTCAATTATAGGGGATATCCCGAAGATCGTAGTACGCGACGTTCGGATCCTCCCCCGTTTACGGGGGAGGGGGACCACCGGAGGTGGTGGAGGGGGCAGCTACTTAGCCCAACCTCGCCGCAATCATCTCAGCCAACCTTGTCGCCGTTTCGTCCTTTGACAGTTCCGGCCAGTCCTCGACGCCTTCGCGCGTCACGATGCGTACGGCGTTGCGGTCGCCGCCCATGACGCCGCTGGGGTTGATGCCGCTGTCGTGGGAGACGTCGTTGGCGACGATGAGGTCGGCACCCTTCTTGTCGAGTTTCTTGCGCGCGTTTTCGACGACGTTTTGCGTCTCAGCAGCAAAACCGACGACGACTTTTGGCCGCTTCGCGTGGTGGCCGATGGTGGCGAGGATGTCGGGGTTTTCGACCATCTGCAGCGCCGGCGCGCCTTGGCCGGGCTCCTTCTTGATCTTCTGACCGCTCTCGCCCTCGGTGCGCCAGTCGGCTACAGCGGCAACGAAAACGCCGGCATCTGCCGGAAGCGAAGCTTCGACCGCAGCGAGCATCTGCCGCGCTGTCTCGACGCGCGTGACCATCACGCCGGCTGGATCGGCGATGGTCACCGGACCCGAGATGAGACGCACCGCTGCGCCAAGCTTGGCAAGGGCTGCTGCAATCGCGTGGCCCTGCTTGCCGGACGAGCGGTTGGCGATGTAGCGCACGGGGTCGATCGGTTCGTGGGTCGGGCCGGAGGTGACGATGATGGTCTTGCCGGCAAGCGGCTTTCGTGCGGTGTCGAGCAAGGCTCCGACGGCTGCCACGATCTCCAGCGGTTCGGCCATGCGGCCTTCGCCGGCTTCGCCGCTTTCCGCCATTTCTCCACGACCGGGGCCGACGAAATGAATGCCGTCGCTGGTGAGTGTTGCGCGGTTGCGGCGCGTGGCGGCGTGGTTCCACATCGCAGGATTCATCGCCGGCGCGATCAGAACCGGCTTGTTCGTTGCCATCAGCACAGTCGAGGCAAGATCATCGGCATGGCCATTGGCCATCTTGGCCATCAGATCCGCCGTCGCCGGTGCGACGACCACGAGGTCAGCCTCGCGTGACAGGCGGATATGGCCGACATCGTGCTCGTCCTGCCGGTCGAAAAGTTCGGTGAAGACATGGTCAGCCGAGAGCGCACCGATCGACAGAGGCGTGACAAATTCCTGCGCGCCCTTCGTCATGACGCAGCGGACCTTTGCCCCGCGCTCGCGCAAGCGCCGGATGAGGTCCAAGCACTTGTAGGCAGCAATGCCGCCGCCGATGATGAGCAAAATGCGTTTTCCAGAAAGGCTCATGGCCGCCCCAATGCGGGTTTGATGTCGGTGTGGACGAAATCATCGCCCTTGAAAAGCAGCGGCAGGTTACGCGATTTCGCCCAAGCATAGGCAAAGCAATCGCCCATGTTGAGGTTAGCCGCGTGACCCGACCCTCGGCCATAGGCGGTGTAAGCGTCTCGGGCAACGGTAAGTTGATCAATGCCGAAGGGGACAAGCTCCGGTTCGATCAATGACAGCAACGTATTGGTCTGTTCTGTGCCATGCGTGAGGTTGCCGCGGTTCACGACGCAATAGAGTTCGTGAAGCGTCGCAACACTGATGACCGGGTTCAGATGCTCGTCCAGATGGTGCCGAAACAGTTCGGAATCGCTCTCGTCGAGCAAGATTGCCATGACCGCTGACGTGTCGATCACGAAGCTCAACGCAGGCTTTCGTCCCACATTTCGTCGGAGATCTTTTTCAGATCGAACGGCTCTTTAGGACGGACGCCGAGCTTTTGAAGATCGGCAAGGATCGATTCCCGGCGGCGTGGGGCTTTGACGCTGTCCGCCAGCACATCGCGCACCTGCTGCTCGACCGACACGCCTTGTTCAGCCGCGCGCTGGCGCAGCTTGGTCTCGAGGCTCTCGTCTACATTGCGGATCGTCAATGTGCCCATTTGCTGGCTCCTCGGTGGAGGGCAGGAATGCTGACAATGTATGCATTACCAGCATTTCAGACAAGCTAGCTGATCTGCCAGCCGATCCAGGCGAGGAGGGCGGCGATGACCCAGAGGGCGACGCGGCCGGAGCGGGTGTGGCGGGCTTCGGCGCGGCCGATCTTGTGGGCAGTCTCGTCGTCGAAGCGCAGGCCGTGTTCGGCCATGGCGTCGATCTCACGCGACAGGCGCTCCGTGCGGGCAGCGATTTCCGGAGCTTGGCGGGCGAGGGCAACGATGGCGTGAACGCCTTCTCGGGCATCGTCTAGCATGCCCTTGGGGCCAAGATTGTCGCGTATCCAGCTGCCGACGACAGGTTCAGCCGCGCGCCACATGTTGAACGCGGGGTCGAGCGTGCGCGCGACGCCTTCAACGACAACCATCGTCTTTTGCAGGAGAACGAGCTCGGTGCGCGTTTCCATGTCGAAGAGCTCTGTGACTTCAAAGAGCAGCGTCAAAAGACGCGCCATCGAAATCGTCTCGGCTGGCTGGCCGTGGATCGGTTCGCCAATGGCGCGGATGGCTTGTGCAAACGCGTTCACGTCATGAAGGCGCGGCACGTAGCCGGCTTCAAAGTGCACTTCGGCGACGCGACGATAGTCACGGGTGATGAAGCCGTAGAGGATTTCGGCGAGGAAGCGGCGTTCCTTCTTGCCGAGACGTCCGGCTATGCCGAGATCGACGGCGACGATGGTGCCATCGGCTTCGACGAAGAGATTGCCCGGATGCATATCAGCGTGGAAAAAGCCGTCGCGCAGCGTGTGGCGCAGGAACGACTGGATCAGCGTGACCGCAAGCTTCGGCAAATCGTGCCCGGCTGCAATCAGCCCGTCGATGTCGTTCATCTTGACGCCGTCTATCCACTCCATGGTGATGACGTCGCGCCCGGTGCGCTCCCAATCCACCCACGGAACGCGGAAGCCCGGATCAGCCTTGGTGTTCTCGCCAAGTTCGGAAAGGGCTGCAGCCTCGAGCCGCAGATCCATCTCGATCTTGGTGGTCTGGGCAAGGCCGCGTGTCACTTCCACCGGCTTGAGACGGCGGCTCGACGGGATGAAACGCTCCTGCATGCGCGAGGCAAGGAAGAAGCTTTCAAGGTCCGCATAGAATCGCTGGCGCACTCCCGGCCGGATCACCTTGACAGCGACCTCTTGCTCGACCCTATTTCGCATGATGCGGGCAGGGTGGACCTGCGCGATCGAGGCGGCGGCGATTGGTTCGCTGAAGTCGGAATAGAGGTCGTCAAGCGGACGGCCAAGCGAGCCTTCAATCGCGCTGACCGCCTCGGCGGTCGGGAAGGTGCTCATCTTGTCTTGGAGCTTTGCAAGCTCCGTCGCGATCGCGGCTCCGACCACATCCGGGCGCGTCGCCAGAAACTGGCCGAGCTTGACATAAGAAGGGCCAAGCCGGTCCACGGCGCGCGACAGGCTAAGATCGCGGCTGCGGCGCGTCGAGCTGCGACGCGCCAGCAAGCTGGCAATGCGCCAGCCAAGCTTTGGCATGCCGTAAAGCTGTTCTCCGGGCAGGGCGGCGATAACGCCCTCACGGGCCATCACCCAACCCGCACGGGCGAGCCGGAACCAAGCGATGATGGTGCTCATGCGCTCTGCAGCCTCAAAGCTTCCAGCCAGAATGGCAAGCTGCGATGCCGCTTGAATAATCGCGCCAGGTCACACGCTTGAAACCGGCACCTTCGATCATCGCCGCAAAATTCTTCTGGTTGGGGAATTTGCGGATGGATTCGACGAGATAGCGGTATGGCTCGCCGTCGCCGGTCACCGCATCGCCGATCCGCGGGATCGCGTTGAACGACCATGCGTCGTAAAACTTGTCGAGGCCTGGCATCGTGACTTCGGAAAACTCGAGCACCATGATGCGGCCGCCCGGCTTGAGCACGCGGTAAGCTTCCTGAAGCGCGACGTCGATGCGAGGCACGTTCCGGATTCCGAACGCGACCGTGTAGGCATCGAAGGTATTGTCTTCGAAGGGTAGCTCCTCGGCATTGGCCTCGACGAAATCGACGTAGGCGGAAAGGCCGCGTTTGTCGGCGCGGTCGCGCCCTACCGAAAGCATCGATCCGTTAATGTCGAGAACGGTGGCGTGGGCGTTCCGCCCGGACGCCTCGACGATGCGGAAGGCAATGTCGCCGGTGCCGCCCGCAACATCGAGCAGGCGCCAATCAGGGCGCGTCTTTGGGGGATTGAGCCAGGTGACCATCGCGTCTTTCCAGACCCGGTGCATCCCCGCTGACATCAAATCGTTCATGAGGTCGTAGCGGCCGGCCACCTTGTGGAAGACCTCATTTACGAGGCCCTGTTTCTCACCCTTGCCAACCTGACGGAAGCCATAGGCTGTTTCCATACCGCCGCCTGCTGCGGTCGTACGCTGTTCGGACATACGCGTCACCTGTTCGAATTTGAGCCGGACCATAGCCGATCAGGCACCGGCGCGCTATTGTTCATGGCGCGATTAAGAGCCGCGCCTTGCGCGAAGCCATGCCGGAGGTGTGAATGGTGCTGAAGGCCGAGATCCACTGCCACATCGAGGGCGCGGCATCTCCCGAGCTCGTTCTTGCACAAGCCCGCAAATACAATGTGCCGACGGATGACCTCATTCGTGGTGATTCCTTTATCTGGCACGACTTCACAACCTTCCTTGCCGCGTATGATCGCGCGGCAGATCTCTTTCGCACGGAAGATGACTACGCCCGGCTCGCCGAGCACTATCTAAGTTCGCTGGCGCGCGATGGTTGCATCTATTCAGAAGTGTTCACTTCACCCGATCATGCGGTGCGCGCGGGCCTCTCGCCCCAAGCCTACACGGATGCGCTGGGCGAAGGCATGCTGCGCGCCAAGGCGAAAACCGGGATCGAGGGACGGATGATCGTCACCGGCGTTCGCCATTTCGGTGTCGAATCGGTCGAGGCGGCAGCCAGATTCGCCGCCAAGTGCAAACATCCGCTGGTCAGCGGTTTCGGCATGGCGGGCGACGAGCGATCTGGCGAGACCGAGGATTATGTCCGCGCCTTTGAGATTGCGCGGGAAGCGGGGCTCGGCATCACGGTGCATGCGGGCGAATTCGGCGGCTGGGAAAGCGTTGCCAACGCGCTCGACCATCTGCGACCCTCGCGCATCGGCCACGGCGTTCGAGCAATCGAGAATCCCGACCTCGTCAGGCGGATCGCAGACAGTGGCGTGGTTCTTGAAGTTTGCCCGATCTCGAACATCGAGCTTCGGGTCTATCCATCGCTGGATGAGCATCCTTTTCCTGCGCTGCATGCGGCCGGCTGCACGCTGACGCTGAATTCGGACGATCCGCCGTTTTTCCGAACCTCGCTCAAGCGCGAGTATGAAATTGCCGAAAAGCAGTTTGGCCTCTCCACCCGCCAATTGCAGAAGATCACCCGAAATGCGCTGGAGGTCGCCTTTGTCGACCGGCAGACGCGCCGTGAATTGCTCGCGCGGCTCGATGCGTCAGTGAAGCTGCGCTGACAAATCTGTGGTTCCGGGGTTGCCACGGTGTTCCAACCGCGTAGGAGAAGCTAGGAATGAACGCAGTAACCAGTATCCGGAGAGACACATGCAGGGCGTAACGGTCGTCGATCATCCACTTGTGCAGCACAAGCTGACCATCATGCGTGACAAGGATACGTCGACGGCAAGCTTCCGCCGGCTGCTGCGCGAGATTTCGTTGTTGCTCTGCTACGAGGTGACACGCGATCTGGAACTGACGACGCGCACCATCGAAACGCCGATGGTCACGATGGAAGCACCGACGCTCGAGGGCAAGAAGCTGGTGTTCGCTTCGGTGCTGCGCGCTGGCAACGGTCTGCTCGATGGTATGCTCGATCTGGTCCCGGCAGCGCGCGTCGCGCATATCGGCCTCTACCGCGATCAAGATACGCTGGAAGCAGTTGAATATTTCTTCAAGGCGCCGAGCAATCTTGAAGATCGCCTCATCATCGTTGTCGATCCGATGCTGGCGACTGCCAATTCGGCGGTTGCAGCGGTCGACAAGCTGAAGGAGCGCGGCGCAACGAACATTCGGTTCCTCTGCCTGCTCGCGGCTCCCGAGGGGATCGAGCGCTTCACAACGGCGCATCCGGACGTTCCGGTCTTTACCGCGTCAGTTGATGAGAAGCTGAACGAAAAGGGCTACATCCTGCCGGGGCTGGGTGATGCGGGCGACCGTATGTACGGAACGAAGTAGGCGCCGACGCATCCTGACTTCACATCAAAACACCTCTCCCGGATCGGGGAAGGTGTTTTGCATATGAGATGGCGATTTTCGACCTGCCAGTATCAGTCGCTGCGATAGAGTAGCCAGTTCTTCATCAGCCCGCCCTCTTCGAGGTGAGATGCGCGCGTCACTCGGTTGCGGCCAGCGGCCTTTGACGCATAGAGCGCCCGGTCTGCACGGCGATAAAGGTCGTCTGGCCCCTGTGCCTGGCTTGACATGCAAAGCCCGAGCGAGACCGTGACCGGTCCGTAATTGGCACCGGTAGAAAAGTTGATGAAGGGCGCCGAATGGACAGCTTCGCGGATATCTTCTGCCAGACGGGCGGTCCTGTCTTCATTGTATCCGTTCACGACCAGGGCGAACTCCTCGCCTCCGGTCCGGGCAACGAATGCGTTCTCGCCTGCGGATGAGCGAATGATGTTGGCGACAAACTGGATGATGCGGTCGCCCACCGGGTGACCGAAGCGGTCGTTGATGGACTTGAACCTGTCTATGTCGACGAGGATCAGGGCGCCGAAAAGTTCGCCGCGAGCATCGTCGTAGATGCCCGTCAATGTCCGATCAAATGCGCGACGGTTGTAGAGCTGTGTCAGCGAATCGGTCTCGGCCAGCCGCTTGTACTTTTCCAGGGTCGACTTCATTTCCTGAAGTTCGTTCGACCGGTCATTGATGGTTGTGGTGATCGCACTGCGACTGTCGATGGTGGAACGCGTTGCCGTGGCGGTGACGTTGAGGATCTTTTCCAGAAACTCGCGGTTGAGGGGTGGCCGCGACTCGAGCCCGGTCGAGGTTTCGCAGAGTATCTTGCCGTAGGTCTCCATCGTTGAGCGCTCCTTCCTCAGGAGGCTCAGAATCTCGGAGAGCTTGTCCATGATGGAATCGCGCGCTTCGCAGACCTGCCATTCATCATTGCGATGCAGAAACTTCCGAGCGATCTCGTCGAGATCTTTTTGACAGGGGCGGGACCCTAGCGCTGAAATGGCGGCTGACAATTCCTTGTTGGATGTGGTGATGGCCTCGTAGAAGAGTTCATAGTTGCGCGGAAGCCCGGCCACGGCAAGCTGGCGCATGGTGTAGACCACCGTCGCCGCAGGATCTCGCCGATTCCCCGAAGCTTCATTGGCGCGAGGCGGCGTCGACGCCGCTTGTGATGCCTGTTTTCCGGTGGCCAATGGTTCCCCCCTCTGCACTCCTCTGTGCGGCAGCGGAAAGCTCAAGCGAGCCAGAAACCACCGCTGAGCACAGCATTCATGCAGTCACCTCACCCGAAACCTAACGCAACGTAATTAAACTCCAGTTAATCGCTCGCTTACTACTTCTGGGGTCCAGTTGTTTGGCGGTTGAGACTTGGTGGCAGGTCTCTCGTCGGCCAGTCGCCAGGTGCGAGGGTTGACCGGCTGGCGGATTGCGGTTTGAAACTGGTCCTGACGAACAGCGAACAGGACCGCCATGCCGCTTCGACTTATCTTCATGGGAACGCCCGAGTTTTCTGCGCAGACCCTGCGTGCCATTCTCGATGCTGGTCACGAGGTCGTAGCGGTTTACTCGCAACCGCCGCGCCCGGCCGGCCGTCGGGGCCTGGAGTTGACGAAATCGCCGGTACATCAGCTGGCAGAAGCAGAAGGCATCGAGGTCCGAACCCCGGTCTCGCTCAAACAGGAGACGGAACATGAAGCGTTCCGGGCGCTGGGAGCAGATGCAGCAATCGTTGTCGCCTATGGGCTGTTGCTGCCGAAGGCGATTCTTGAGGGTACGCGCCTTGGTGCCTTTAACGGTCACGCCTCGCTGCTGCCGCGCTGGCGCGGAGCTGCCCCAATTCAGCGTTCCATCATGGCGGGCGATGAGCGAACCGGTATGATGATCATGAAGATGGACGAAGGCCTAGACACCGGTCCGGTCGCGATGACCGAAGAGGTGCCGATCAACGGCGAGACGACTGCCGGTGCACTCCACGATGAACTGATGAACGTCGGCGGCCGGTTGATGGTCAAGGCTCTCGCAGCTCTTGAAGCAGGAACGCTTAAGCTGACGCCGCAGGAAGAAGACGGCGCAACCTACGCCCGGAAGATCGGCAAGGATGAAACCCGCGTTGACTGGTCGTTGCCGGCTGCGCAGGTGGACAGGCACATTCGCGGTCTCTCCCCATTTCCGGGAGCCTGGTGCGAGATGAAGGTTGGAGAGAAGGTCGAGCGCGTCAAGTTGCTGCGCTCCATCCTGGCCGATGGGGCGGGCGAGCCCGGTGAGATTATCGCGGACGGCCTTGTCGTGGCCTGCGGACAAGGCGCGATCAAGCTGATCGAAGTTCAGCGCGCTGGCGGCAAGCCGATGTCCGCCGATGAGTTCCTTCGCGGCGCAAAACTCGTTAAGGGAGATCGATTCCTCTGAAAGCCGGACCCAGCCAATGCCCCGCTACCGTATCGACATCGAATATGACGGCCAAGGCTATGCCGGCTGGCAGCGCCAGGCGGATCTGCCGTCGATCCAAGGTGCGATAGAGCAGGCGATCCTCGCTTTCAGCGGTGAAAGCGTGACGATCAGGGGCGCTGGCCGCACCGACGCAGGGGTGCATGCTACGGCACAGGTCGCGCATTTCGATCTGCCCCGCGACTACGCCATCGAAAAGGTTCAGGGCGCACTCAACGCGCATCTGAAGATGGCCGGTGATCGGGTGGCGATCCTGTCCGCCACGCGCGTTCCGGATGATTTCGATGCACGCTTTTCGGCGAAGTCCCGCCATTACCTCTATTCGATCCTGAACCGTCGTGCGCCCGCGGCGCTGATGCGCGGCAATGTCTGGCATGTCCCGCGCCCGCTTGATGCGGAAGCGATGCATGAGGCCGCACAGCGCCTGCTCGGCAAGCACGACTTCACCACCTTCCGCTCAGTTCAGTGTCAGGCAGCAAGCTCGGAAAAGACGCTCGACCAGCTTGATGTCGTGCGCAACGGCGATCTGGTAGAAGTTCACGCCAGCGCGCGATCGTTCCTGCACAATCAGGTGCGCTCGATGGTCGGTTCCCTGAAGCGCGTTGGCGAAGGCGCCTGGAGCCCTGATGATCTGGAAGCGGCGCTAAAGGCTGCAGACCGCTCACGCTGCGGTCAGGTTGCGCCGCCGGATGGTCTTTACCTGACCGGCGTTGATTACTGAATGGGTGGGACGCCGAGCAGATCCTGAAAACCGAACAGGACCATCATCGACGCAAGCAGCATTGCGGCAAAAACGCCGCTCGCAACCGCCGGTCCCTTGGCGAGGGCCGAGTTGGTCAAGCGCCATGACAGGACAAGGCTCGCAAGAAAAATCATAAGCGCGAGGGTAACAGCCAGGTCCTCACCACCGGGCCAGAAGAGACGCAGCAGGTTGGTAGGCAGCATGAACCAGGCGAACAGCGCCGTTCCCCAATTTGTCGCGACGACATAGTGGATGAAGCGGTCGCGGATGCCGATGAGATTGGCAACCAGCGCAAGGCCGATAAGTGGCAAGATCCATGCGCTCAGATCGACGAGCGCCATACGCAGGACGAGACCGAAGCGACCGGCTGCGCTGCTGTCAGCTGGGGAAAGCTCCACCGCCAGCGAGGCCCAGCCGGCGAGCATCACCGGCAGAGCGACGATGATTGCGTAAAACGAATTCCAGAAACCATCGACGCTGATGTCGAGCAGTTTTATGCCCTCGCGCCGGCCGGTCATCATGTGCCAGACGCCGAGCAGGTGACGGTGAACATCAACGGAAGGCAGCATGATCAGCGGAACCAGTCTTCAAGGAAACGCTGGTAAATCTGCGTCAGGGTCTCAAGATCTGCAAGCGCGACGCGCTCATCGACCATGTGCATCGTCTTGCCGACGAGGCCAAACTCTACGACCGGGCAATAATCCTTGATGAAACGCGCGTCGGATGTGCCGCCAGAAGTCGAAAGACCTGGCTTTCTGCCAGTGATGCTCTCGATGGAATTGCCGAGCGTGTTGATCAGCTTCTCATCCCCGGTCAGGAAAACGTGGCTCGGGTTTCCGCGCCAGGCAAGCTCGTAGTTGATGCTGCTGGATGCGCCTTTGCGCAAGCGTTTGTCGCTCGCTGCGCGCGCCAGACGGGCCTCGATTTCGGCCTTGACGGTTTCGACGGTCCAGAGGTCGTTGAAGCGGATATTGAAGGTCGCTGTCGCCCTGGCCGGGATGACATTGGTAGCGCGATTGCCGACGTCGAAGGTGGTGATTTCCAGGTTTGATGGCTGAAAATCTGCCGATCCTTCATCGAAGACAGGGTCGAGAAGGGCATCGACAAGCGTCATCAGGCCACGGACGGGATTGTCTGCCAGATGTGGATAGGCGACGTGGCCCTGGCGTCCGTAAACGCTGATGTCGCCTGAAACCGAGCCGCGTCGCCCGATCTTGATCATGTCGCCCAACGTGTCGGGATTCGTTGGCTCACCAACGATCGAGGCATCCCAGCTCTCGCCCCGCGCGGCGGCCCATTCCAGCAATCTGACGGTGCCGTTTATCGCCGGGCCTTCCTCGTCGCCCGTAATCAGCAGGGAAACGGAGCCTTTCAGCGGACCGTTCGCCGCGACATGGCGGGCGATTGCTGCAACGAAGCAGGCGATGCCGCCCTTCATGTCGACCGCGCCGCGCCCATACATGAAGCCGTCGGAGGTTTCGGCGGAAAAGGGTGGGTGGGTCCAGGCAGCTTCATCGCCGACCGGCACCACATCAGTATGGCCGGCAAACATCAAATGTGGACCGTTGCCCGACAAACGGGCGTAGAGATTTTCCACGTCTGGAGTGTCGATGTCGGAAAATGTCGGCCGATCGATCGTAAAGCCCAGCGGCTGCAGCATTCCGGCAAGGGCGGTGAGCGCACCGCCTTCCGCCGGGGTTACCGACGGGCAGCGGATGAGCGATGCAAGGTTCTGGGCGGGATCGATCGGGAGGGTCATGGTCCGCGAGGGATAATGCAATCGCGGCTTCATGTCATCATGCCGAATTCGGCCCCGCCGAGGGCTGAGCCGCTACGCTGGCGCGTTGGTGGTGCGGGCGTACTGGTTCGCTCCTGGTGTTCCAGGAAGAACGCACAGGGCGATAAACACCAGAAAATTGAAAAACGGCACGAACAGCAGGGCCGAGAACGTTCCCGGCTTGCCGAAATCGTGAAACCGCTTGGTACCAAGTGCAGCCTGCGCCCACAGGGATGCGATCAGCACGATGCTGAGTATCGCTTCCCAGCCTGCGCTTCCTGCACCGGCCTGCTCAGCAAGGATCATCCGGTAGGTGATGAACACCACTGTGATCATCATCAGCATCCCGGCCAGAAAGTAGGCCGCACGATTGATGCGGCCGGAAAAGCTGAAGAAAAGCCAAAAAATCTGATTGGTCGCCAAAATGCCGAATCCACTACTCTAAATCATGGGACATGATGGGGGGTGCAGCGCACCGGATCAATCCCGCAGCAAATCGTTGATCGAGGTTTTAGAGCGGGTCCGCTCGTCCACTTTCTTGGCGATGACCGCACAGTACAAGTTCGGGCCGGGCTCGCCATTGCCCATCGGCTTGCTTGGCATCGACCCCGCAACCACGACGGAATAGGGCGGAACCTCGCCGTATAGGATCTCGCCTGTCTCGCGATCCACGATCTTCGTGGATTTGCCGATGAAGACACCCATGCCGAGTACGGCTCCCTCGCGAACAATGCAACCTTCGACGACTTCCGAGCGTGCGCCGATGAAGCAATTGTCCTCGATGACGACCGGACCAGCCTGCAGCGGCTCGAGTACGCCACCGATGCCGACACCACCGGACAGATGGACGTTCTTGCCGATCTGAGCGCATGAGCCGACCGTGGCCCAGGTGTCGACCATGGTGCCTTCGCCGACATAGGCGCCGAGATTGACGAATGAGGGCATCAGGATGGCCCCCGGCGCGATGTAAGCGGAACGGCGGACGATTGAGCCTGGAACCGCGCGAAAGGCGGATTGCTCGAACTCGTTCGTCGACCATCCGTCAAATTTCGAGGGTACCTTGTCCCACCAGGCTGCGTCGCCCGGACCGCCCTTGACGATCTCCATGGGATTGAGACGGAAGGAAAGAAGGACAGCTTTCTTCAGCCATTCATTCACTTTCCAGTTGCCGTCATCTTGCCGCTCGGCAACGCGAGCTATTCCTTTGTCGAGAAGTTCAAGTGCTGCTTCCACTGCGTCGCGAACTTGACCGCGGGTCGATGCGTTGATCGCATCCCGCTCATCGAAGGCCTGCGCGATGGTCCTTTCCAAGGATGCAAGATCCTGTTTGGTCATTGTAATGGTCCATTATGCGCTGTTAAGGCTGAAGGGAGAGTGATTGGGAGGTGGCATCCCTCTGGCCGGCGCGGAAAATATTCGAAGCATGGTGAGGGGTCAATGACACTCCGAGTTCAAGACAACAAACAGGAACAGGACCGCAAACACATGACTCCGGAAGAAGAATCCGGCTGGACGCCGCTGCCGCACTCGGGCGAAGACCTGGAGCGGGCCAAGGCTGTCCCGGATACGCCGCAGACGCGTGCCCCCGCTTATCGCCTCGCCTGGGACGACGAGGATTTCATGACCCGTCGCGAGTTGCGCCCCGTTCGGTTGCAGCTCGAGCTTCTGAAGCCCGATCTTATCCTGGCGGAGCGGGGTATTCGCTCGACGGTCGTCCTGTTCGGCGGAGCGCGCATTCCGGAGCCGGGCGGTGAAGCCTGGGCTGCCAAGAACGAGACGCAGAAGAAGAATCTTCTCCAGAACGCGAAATATTACGAAGAGGCACGCCGCTTCGCTCGCCTCTGCTCGGAAGAATCCGCAAAGTCGTATTATCGCGAATTCGTTGTTGTTACGGGTGGTGGTCCCGGCGTCATGGAAGCAGGCAATCGCGGGGCGGATGATTGCGGCGCGCCGTCGATCGGGCTCAACATTGTTCTGCCGCACGAACAGGCTCCCAACCTTTTCGTTACGCCCGAACTTTGCTTCAACTTCCATTATTTCGCGATCCGCAAGATGCACTTCATCATGCGCGCGAAGGTGGTGGCGATTTTCCCGGGCGGCTTCGGGACGATGGATGAACTGTTCGAGACGTTGACCCTGATCCAGACCGGCCGGATGGAACGCGTGCCAGTGATCCTGTTTGGCAAGGAGTTCTGGAGCCGCGCTATCGATATTGATTATCTGGTGGAGCAGGGGACAGTGTCCCCGGGCGACGAGAACATCATCGACTACGTCGATACGGCCGAAGAGGCATGGAATATCGTGAAGGAATTCTACAGTCTGCCATAAGCCAGGCGCGGGCCATCAAGCCGCACGCGATCGTGATGCCGGTCAAAGATGATCGATATCTTCGAAAGGGTGCGGCGGGAACGTTCGAGCAGGAAATTTCACCGCAACGTGACTTCCCGGTGATGCGCCCAATGCCTACTCTCCCTGGAGAAAATCGTCGTTTGACGTTGCTAGCTGTTCGGACAAGTCTTTGCTCATGAAACTCCTGACCGTGCTCACGGTGGCCTTTGGTTTTGCTATTTCTCCAGCGCAAGCTGCAGAACCCGGCAAGAGGCCGAAGGGGGTTGTGGAGCTTTTCACAAGTCAGGGTTGCAATTCCTGTCCGCCCGCCGATGAATATTTGTCGCAACTTGCGCTGGAAGGCGACGTGGTGGCCCTGTCCTACCATGTCGATTACTGGGACTATCTCGGGTGGCGCGACACGCTCGCCACCTCAGACAACACGCAGCGCCAGCACCAATATAGCCGGGCATTCGGCACACGCAGCGTCTACACGCCTCAGGCGATCATCAATGGCCGTCAGGAGGTCAACGGCGCCAAGCGCACGCTCGTCGACAATGCCATCAACGAAATGGCCGATACAATAGACGGGATGATCGTCGATGTTGACGTCTCCTACAGCGGCGACACGCTGGTCGTTGAGACGAGCGGCGTCGAAGGCTGGAGCGGAGATGCTCACGTCGTCCTGGTTTATTTCGACAGAGCGACAGACGTGAAGATTGAGCGCGGCAAGAATTCGGGCCGGCGCTTCACCTACCTCAACTCAGTCAACGCCTTTCACACGGCTGGTAAATGGCACGGTAAGGCGACGCGCCTGGAACTGCCGATGAGCGAGATCTCCCGCAAGGCGCCGGGTGGCTGCGCAGTCCTGATTCAGTCGATGAAGCAGGGCGGGTTGCCTGGCGCTGTGCTCGGGGCAGCCATCGTGCCCCGTGAGGAAAGCTGGTAGTCTCAACCATGTCTCCAGGCGCCAGGTGTTGGTTTCGGGACAAAAATCCGCGTGAAAACAAGAATCTGCGGCGAGGCGCATGACCCCGTTTAGCCGCGACGCGCTATAGGCTTCAGACGCGCTATAGGCTTCAAAAGCAAAAACCGGCTGCAATTTCTCGCGACCGGTGGAACATTCTCGTATGGATTGTGGTTGCGTCGGAAGGGAATATCCGGAGTTGGTTCGATCCGACGCTGACCCCGTGGGCGGGGGGCTTGGGGTTACAGGGCCATGCCGGACCGAACCGTCTCAGGCAACGTTTGTATGTTCAGGGCAGATTGTGTTCTGAATGTGTAAAAATTGTGGCAAAAATAAGTCGCTCCATCACCTATAAAAACAGTGCTGTGATGTTCGTGATCTCAGGTCCACTGTACGGAAAATGCCGGCTGCTTTTGAGGCTTGCAAATCTGCGCCGTCGGGGCGAGGCTTCCCGTCGAGCAACGTCGCGGAAGGCTGGCTATGACCAATCACAATGCGGGAGCGGAGGATCAGGACGGTTCCGCAATAGTGATACCTTTCGGTGAGGTCAGGCGCGAGAAGGCTGACCTTCCGATAACATTCCATCGGCGAGAACTCGACCAGATCCTCAAGATTTACAGTGAGATGGTGGGCGCTGGCGAATGGCGGGATTACGCGATTGACCATTTGCGCGACAGAGCCGTGTTCTCGGTCTTCCGACGTGCGAGCGAAGTGGCCCTGTATCAGATCATCAAGACGCCTGCCCTTGCGCGCAAGCAGGGCGCTTATTCCGTTGTGGCAGCGAGCGGGTTGGTTCTCAAGCGTGGCCATGAGCTTGATCGTGTGCTCACAGTATTTGACAAGGCGCTGAAGCTGGTTCGTGCGTAAATGTTCGTAAACCGCGTCGTTTAACGGTCCAGTCTCGTTTCAATTTTAAGATTATGGCCCGAACGCACATGTGAGGCAGGGGTCATGGCTGGGACGTCATCGCGGATTGGCTGGGTCGACACCGCCAAAGGCATCTGCATCGTCTTCGTTGTCATGATGCACTCGACGCTGGGCGTCGGTCAGGCACTTGGCGAGACGGGCTGGATGCACGACGTTGTCGCATTTGCGCGTCCTTTCCGAATGCCGGACTTCTTCTTGATATCGGGGCTGTTCCTCGGGCTTGTCATCGACCGACCCTGGATCCGCTATATCGACCGGAAGGTCGTTCATTTCCTGTATTTCTACATACTTTGGCTGACGATCCAGTTTGCTTTAAAGGCACCGGGGATGGCGATGGAAAATGGCATGGCGGCCCCGTTCGTTCAGTACCTCCATGCCTTCATCCAGCCATTCGGCACGCTTTGGTTCGTCTACATCCTGCCGATCTTTTTCGTGCTGACACGAATGCTGAAGAGCTTGCCCGTCTGGTTTGTTCTGACTTGCGCGGCCATCTTCGAGATCCTGCCGATCCACACGGGCTGGATGCTGATCGATGAATTTTGCGCACGCTATGTCTATTTCTTCGCGGGCTACGCGCTGGCAGCACGCATATTTGCGCTGGCCGACTGGGCGGCAGCCAACCGCACAGCCAGCATTTTGCTGCTCGTGCTTTGGGCGCTGGTGAACGCCGCGCTCGTCTTTTCGCCCGTCCCCTGGTCTTTGGAATTTGCGGTGCAGCCGCTTGGCGCAGCCGAAGGGGAGGCGGGTCTTGCGGCGCTTCCATACGTCTCGCTGGCACTTGGGGCAGCGGGAGCGATGGCGATCGTAACGGTGTCAGCGCTGGTCGCAGATGCTTCCTGGTCGCGCTGGCTGAACTGGATCGGCGCGCATTCGATCGTGATCTATCTTGCCTTCTTCCTGCCTATGGCCGTGGCACGCACGGCGTTGATCCGTCTCGGCATCATCACGGATGTCGGAACGATCTCGCTTCTGGTCACAATGGCAGGGGTGATAGGCCCGGTGATGCTCTACGCGCTGATCCAGATGACCGGATGGGGGCGTTTTCTGTTCGAGCGGCCTGACTGGGCATATATTGACAGGGCGCCGGCCAAGCCGCAGCTGGCCGCCAGCCCTGCTGGATAGGTCTTACGAGTGGGCGAAAATGTCCTGTTCGTCCCAGCCCATCAGGTCAAGCTTGGCGCGGGTCGGCAGGAACTCGAAGCACTTGGCCGCTTCTTCCGTCCGACCATCGCGCTGCAGCCGATAGAGCAGTTTATCACGCAGGGCGTGCAGATAGAGCACGTCCGATGCGGCATATTCCAGCTGTTCCGGTGAGAGGGTTTCGGCGGCCCAGTCCGACGACTGCTGCTGCTTGGAAATGCTGACACCCAGAAGCTCGTTGCAGATATCTTTGAGGCCGTGACGATCCGTGTAGGTGCGCACCAGACGCGAAGCGATCTTGGTGCAGAAGACCGGCTGGGGCATAACGCCGAACGCGTTGTAGAGCACGGCAAGATCGAACCGACCGAAGTGGAACAGCTTGGTGATCGCCGGATTGCCAAGCAGCGCGACGAGGTTCGGTGCCTCCTTCTGGCCCGCATCGATCTGGATCACGTCGGCAGTGCCGTCGCCGGGCGAGATCTGGACCACGCACAGGCGGTCGCGATGCGGGTTGAGGCCCAGCGTCTCAGTGTCGATCGCGACAGCATCGACATTGTAGTTCGCCAGGTCTGGCAGGTCGTTCTTGTGGAAACGGATGGTCACGCAAAACCCCTTATGCAGTGAGCGCGGCAAGGATGCGCGCCCAGCTTCTCTGTCCCTTGTGGAAGGAGGACAGCTCGTATTTTTCATTCGGCGAATGGATCCGGTCGTCGTCGAGCGCGAAGCCGACGAGAAGTGATTCCATGCCGAGCAGCTTCTGGAAATCTCCGACGATCGGGATCGAGCCGCCCATGGCGATGGTCAGCGCCTGCTTGTTCCACTCATCCGACAGGGCCGACTTTGCCCTGGTGACGATCGGCGAATCGTAGGAGAGCTGGATAGCGGGCGAGCCGCCATGCTTTTCAAATGTCACCGAGCAGTCGGCTGGGAGGCGCTCCTCAACGAAAGCACGGAAGGCCGCGCGGATCTGCTCCGGATCCTGCTTGTGCACGAGGCGGAACGACACCTTGGCGCTGGCCTGCGCCGCAATCACGGTCTTGAACCCTTCGCCTTCATAGCCGCCGGAAATGCCGTTGAATTCGGCGGTCGGACGTGCCCAGACAAGCTCAAGTAGCGAGCGATCCTTTTCGCCCGAAGGGATCGACAGACCGATCTCGCCGAGGAATTTTTCGGGGGTGAGGTTCAGCGCGTCCCAGGAAGCTTTCACCTGAGATGGAGTTTCTTCCACGCCATCGTAGAAGCCTGGAATGGTGACGCGGCCATTCTCGTCGTGAATGTCGGCAAGGATCTTTGCCAGAATACGGATCGGGTTGGCGGCGGCACCCCCATAATGGCCCGAATGCAGGTCGCGATTTGCAGCGTGGATCGTCACTTCTTCGCCGACGAGGCCGCGAAGGCCGACGCTGATCGCAGGCGTATCGCGATCCCACATGCTGGTATCGCAAACCAGTGCGAAGTCAGCCTTCAACTCTTCCTTATTGGCTTCAAGGAATGGCTTCAGCGAAGGCGAGCCGGTTTCCTCCTCACCCTCAAAGAGGAGCGTGATCTTGCAGGGCAGGCTGCCGTGAACAGCCTTCCACGCCCGGCACGCTTCGACGAAGAGCATCAACTGGCCCTTGTCGTCTGATGAACCTCGACCGGTGATGATCTTGCGGCCAGGTTCGACCTCCTTCAGCTTCGGATCGAACGGGTCATCTTCCCAAAGCTCAAGCGGATCGACGGGCTGGACGTCATAGTGGCCGTAAAAGAGGACGTGCGGTGACCCCTCAGGGCCCTCATGATGGGCGACGACCATCGGATGGCCGCTCGTGTCGCGAACGCTGGCGTCGAACCCGATCGACTTCAGGTCATCCACCAGCCATTCAGCAGCGCGGCGCACGTCCGGCGCATACGCCTGATCCGTCGAGATCGACGGAATTCGCACAAAGGAAAACAGCCTTTCGAGGCTGGCATCCAGGTCGGCGTCGAGGCGGTCGAGGACTGGTTGGATGGCAGACATTGCAGAGTCCTTTCAAAAAGATCGGGAGGAACCTATCCCCCCGATCCATCGTCGAAAACCCCTCGCGTTGCGTCAGAAGAAGACGAAGCTGACGAGGATGAAGGTCGGAATGAGAATCGCGCCGGACCACAGCATGTAGCCAAAAAAGCTTGGCATGTTCACGCCTGCGTTACGGGCAATTGCATAGACCATGAAGTTTGGCGCGTTGCCGATATAGGTGTTCGCCCCCATGAACACGGCACCGGCCGAGATTGCCAGAAGGGTCTTCGACAGCGTTGTCATCAATACCTGCGGGTCGCCGCCTCCCATCTCGAAGAACACCAGATAGGTCGGCGCATTGTCGAGGAACGACGACAGGATGCCGGTCATCCAGAAATAGGCGAGGTTGTCAGGGGTCCCGTCAGCATTTGTCACCAGAGCGACAAGCGGAGCGAATCCACCGTCGAGGCCCGCCTGGAGGATCGCGATGACCGGGATGATGCACACGAAGATCGCGGCAAAGATCTTCGCGACTTCGAGAATCGGCCCCCAGTTGAAGCCGTTGGCCTCGCGGAACTCCTGCTTCGATACGACGAGCGAAACGAATGCGAGGACGACAATGATCGCGTCGCGCAGGAGGTTCTGCAACTCAAGCTCCACGCCGTGGATCGTGAAGGAAATGCCTGGCTTCCAAATGCCGGACATAAGGATGGCTGCGATAACGCCGAGAAGCAGGGGAATGTTTACTAGCCCGCGAATGCGCACACGCGTGTCCGGGGTCGGGTCGACAACTGGCGCCTGCGCGCCTTCGCGGCGGTAGAGATAGGTGTCCAGCAGGAAGAACGCGCCGAGGACGATTGCCGTGATGAAGGCGGCCATCGGCAGCATGTGCGTGGTGGTCCAGAAGAAATCCACGCCGCGCAGGAAGCCGAGGAAAAGCGGGGGATCACCGAGCGGGGTCAGCGAGCCGCCGATATTCGAGACGAGGAAGATGAAGAAGACGATCACATGCACATTGTGACGACGATTGTCGTTTGCCCGGATCATCGGGCGAATCATGATCATGGATGCGCCGGTCGTGCCGACGATCGAGGCGAGGATCGCACCGATCAGGAGCAGCCCCGAATTGACCATTGGTGTGCCGTGAATGTTGCCGGATACGAGGATGCCGCCCGAGATGGTGAAGAGGGCAAACAGCAGGATGATGAACGACATATATTCGAGCAGCATCGTGTGCAGGACCGAATAAAGCGCCGTGCCAAAGCCGTAGCCCAGCACCATGGGCAGTATCACAAGGGCTGCCCAGGCGGCCGAGATCTTCCCGTAATGATGTTCCCAAACATGCGCGAAGAAGAGCGGACCTGTCGCAATACAGAGCAGGATACCAGCAAAGGGCAGCGCCCAAAGGAGCGACATGCTTGCCCCTGGAAGACCGTGGCCTTCGGCAGCAAACGTGACCTCTGGCGCTACTGCAAAGCAAATGAGCGCCACTAACAACCGGAGCATGAAATGCATGTGACTTAATTCCCTTCCCGTGCTGGCGAGTTTCATAGACGCCATGAACGCTGCGGGGAAGCAAAATCGGCCCTTTGCTGCACCGGCGCGCCTTTCCGCCGCCCTTTGACCCTTTGCCTTTGGGCCAGAAGTGATTATGAAGCGGCAGTACATACTTACGGAGAGCCATCGATGACCGCCGTCGCAAAGGTGCCACCACTCGTTACCGTTTTTGGAGGTTCAGGCTTCCTGGGACGCCATGTAGTGCGTGCGCTCGCTCGCCGCGGCTACCGCATCCGGGTCGCCGTGCGCAATCCCAACGTCGCGCACCACCTTCAGCCGCTGGGCAATGTCGGCCAGATCCACGCTGTTCAGGCAAATTTGCGCGTTCGCTGGTCTGTTGATCGCGCCGTGCAGTGCGCCGACCACGTCGTCAATCTCGTCGGTATACTGTTTGAGAGCGGACGTCAGACGTTCGACGCGGTTCAGGATTTCGGTGCCCGTGCCGTTGCAGAAGCTGCACGTGCCGCGGGTGCGTCCCTGACCCATGTTTCAGCCATCGGCGCCGACATCAACTCCGAGATCGGCTATGCCCGGACCAAGGCGCGGGGCGAGCAGGCTGTCCTTCAGACTGTCCCGGACGCCGTTATCATCCGCCCGTCGATCATTTTCGGACCGGAAGACGGTTTCTTCAACCGCTTCGCCAAGATCGCCCGGATGTCGCCTGTGCTTCCGCTGATCGGCGGTGGCGAGACCAAGTTGCAACCGGTCTATGTCGCCGATGTCGCCGAAGCGATCGCCTGCGCCGTTGATGGTGAGCTCGAAGGTGGCCGCACCTACGAATTTGGCGGTCCAGAGACCGTGACGTTCAAGCAGTGCCTCGCAAAGCTGCTCGATGTGACGGGCCGCAAGCGTCTGCTGGTTTCGCTCCCCTGGGGGATTGCCAAGCTGCAGGGACGTGTCCTTGGGCTTTTGCCGAACCCGCTTCTGACCGCCGATCAGGTCGACATGCTTCGGAGCGACAATGTCGTATCCGCCGAGGCGGAGGCCGAGAACCGCACCCTTGCCGCCGCTGGTATCCAGCCGCAGGCAATGGATGCAATCTTGCCAGGCTATCTGTGGCAGTACAGGCGGGCGGGGCAGTTCACGAACCCGAACGCAGCCTGAGCCAGCCTTGGAAGCCATTGCTACGCTACTGCCCGAGGGTATCGGGCCGGCAGTGGCCGGGCTGCTCATCGTCGCCTCGTTCTTCACCTCTGCGCTGACCGCTGCCACCGGCGTTGGCGGCGGTTCGCTGATGCTCATGCTGATGGGCATGTTCATCCCCGTCGCCGCGCTGATTCCGGTTCACGGCGCAGTTCAGCTTGGCTCGAATTCGGGCCGAGCCTGGTATCAGCGTGCGAATGTCCGCTTCGATATCTTCCGCCCATTCCTGATTGGATCGCTGATCGGGGCCTTGATCGGCGCGTTCTTCGTGGTGCAACTGCCTGACGCGATCCTCAAAATGGTACTCGGCGGCTTCATCCTGATGATCACGTGGACGAAGATACCCGGCTTGTCGCAGATCTCGGGCGCAGGGCTGGCGATCGGCAGCGGATTGACTGCACTCGTCTCCATGTTCGTCGGCGCCACGGGGCCGCTTCTCGGCACGTTCTTCGGTCAGATAGTCAAGGACCGCAAGCAGCTCGTCGCAACGCTTGCGAGCGGCATGACTGTGCAGCATTTCCTCAAAATCGTGGTCTTCGGCCTCGCTGGCTTTGCGTTTGCGAGCTGGTTGCCGCTGGTCGCTGCGATGATCGCGACCGGTTATCTCGGGACGGTTTATGGCACCAGGCTGCTCGACAAGATCCCCGAGCACTTGTTCCAGACAGGCTTTCGAATCATCATCTCATTGCTGGCGCTGGAGATGATCCGGCGCGGTGTGCTGGGGCTGTAAAGCCTAGCCCCAGACCAGCAGGCCGATCAGCCCAAGTGCACCGACGATGATGCGCCACCAGGCGAACATCGCGTAGCCGCGCTTCGACACGAAATCGAGCAATTTGCGCACGACCAGAACCGCCGCGATGAAGGCACAGATGAAGCCGGTCGCAATGATGGGGAGGTCGGAAACCGAGAGGATATCCCTGTTCTTGTAAAGGTCGTAGGCGAAGGCGCCAGCCATGGTGGGCATGGCGAGGAAGAAGGAAAACTCTGCAGCCGATCGCTTGTCCGCGCCCAGAAGCAGCGCTCCGACAATGGTCGAACCTGAGCGCGAGGTGCCGGGGATCATGGCCAGGCACTGAAACAGGCCGATGCCAAAATAGACTGAGGTCGGATAGCGGGTGATGTCGGTATATTTCGGATTGACCGCCCAACGGTCGACCCAAAGAAGGACGAAGCCGCCGAGGACCAGCATGATGCAGATCAGGATCGGGGATTCGAATAGCACTTCCTTGATGAAAGAATGGGCAAGGGCGCCGATCACTGCGGCCGGCAGAAAGGCGATCAGGATGCCAAGTACCAAATTCTGCGTTGCTATCGAGGAAGGCAGCGTGACCAGCATATTGCGTAGACGAGCGAAATATACAGTCAGGATCGCGAGAATTGCGCCCAGCTGGATCAGAACCTCAAAGGCTTTTCCCGTTGATTCAAAGCCCATGAAATGGCCAGCCAGCAGAATATGACCTGTAGAAGATACAGGGATGAATTCCGTCAGCCCCTCGAGGATGCCTAAGAGCGCGGCACCGACGATCGTCTGTTCGCTCATGTTACAGCTTTCACATAATGGGGGACTTGCTTGTCAGCAGCGACGCGAGCGCCTATACCGACCCCTCTCAGAACGGAACCGAGACTTAGCCTCCAGGTCTCGAAAACGCCAGAGCTTTCCCGACGGTGCCATGCTGACTCTGTTCCATCATCCGCTGTTTGCCTCATGCCGATTCGTCCGCCTCGCTTTCGGCGAATATGGCGAAGAATTAGCCCTGATTGAGGAGAAGCCCTGGCTTCGACGCAAGGAGTTTTTGTCGCTGAATCCGGCGGCATCCCTGCCTGTCTTGCTGGCCGAGGGCGACCAGCCGATCGTCGGCGCAACCGTCATTTCCGAATATATCGACGAGACCCGGGGCGTGCTGATGCGCGAGCGCCGACTTTTCGTTGAAGACCCGCTCGCACGGGCGGAAATCCGCCGTCTGGTCGACTGGTATCTGGTGAAGACCGAGAGCGACGTTGTGCGTCACCTCGTTCGGGAGCGGGTGCTGAAACCTGTCATGGGTTCGGAGTTCGGCGGTGGCTCTCCTGATTCGGCGGCGATCCGCGCAGCGCGTGCAAATGTGCGCCAGCACATGAAGTACACTAACTGGCTGGCAGGAACCCGCAACTGGCTGGCAGGCACGCGCCTGACCTATGCCGATCTTGCGGCCGCTGCTTCCTTGTCGGTGCTCGACTATCTTGGCGAGGTGAGCTGGTCGGATTATCCGGCTGCACGCGACTGGTACGCACGCATGAAGTCGCGCCCGTCCTTCCGTCCGCTTCTGGCCGACCGGGTGCGCGGGCTGACTCCAGTCTCGCATTACGCTGACCTGGATTTTTGACGGAGGCGGTCCTGAAACCAGTCTCCTCAGACCGGCTTAGGACTTTCCTCGACACCGAAGCAAGAAAGCTTGGTTTCGATGCGATAGCCGTCGCATCGCCGGATGCCATACCGTTGGCGCCGCAGCGGCTGCACGAATTTATCGCCAAGGGACGGCACGCCACGATGGAGTGGATGCCGGAAACGCAGGAGCGCCGCAGCGACCCGCGCATCCTCTGGCCAGAGGTGCGCTCTGTCATCATGCTCGGGATGAATTACGGGCCGGAAGGCGATCCGACCGAATTGCTGGCTCGCAAGGACCGGGCAAACATTTCCGTCTATGCCCGGCACCGTGATTACCACGACGTCATCAAGGGCAAGCTCAAGGAGCTTGCGCAAAAATTCGCTTCGCGGACCGGGCAGGACGTGAAGGTCTTCGTTGACACCGCCCCGGTGATGGAAAAACCGCTGGCGGAAGCTGCCGGAATTGGCTGGCAGGGAAAGCACACCAATCTCGTCAGTCGGGAGTACGGTTCCTGGCTGCTCCTTGGTGCGATCTTCACCAAAGCTGCGCTTCAGGCGGATAGCCCCGAGCGGGACCATTGCGGCTCGTGCCGCGCCTGCCTCGACAGCTGCCCGACCAACGCATTTCCGGCGCCCTATCAGATCGATGCCCGGCGCTGCATTTCCTACCTCACGATCGAGCACAAGGGTCCGATCCCGCACGAATTTCGCCACGTGATGGCAAATCGCATCTACGGCTGCGATGATTGTCTGGCGGCCTGCCCGTGGAACAAGTTTGCAAAGCTTGCTTCCGAGGCGAAGCTGATTGCGCGCGAGGATCTCAAGGAACCGCGGATTGCCGACCTTTTATTGCTCGACGATCAGGCCTTCCGCACCTTGTTCAGTGGTTCTCCCATCAAACGCATCGGGCGCGATCGTTTCGTGCGCAATGTGCTGATTGCTGCGGGAAACGCGCAGGACCCCGCTTTGGTGGAGCAGATCGAGCCTTTGCTGGATGATCCGGCACCAACGGTGCGCGGCGCGGCGATCTGGGCGATCGCCCAGCTAATGGATCCTTGCAGGCTCTCACAGCTTTTATCGAAACGTCCTCAGGAGCAAGATCCTGATGTTCAGGCAGAGATCACAGCTGCATTGGGAACTCGGGAGATGAGCCATTGAGTTCGAAGATGTTCATCTTCGGAGTGGGGTATTCCGGACGGGAGATCGCTCGCCAGGCGAAGTCGCGAGGCTGGCAAATTGGCGGTACAACGCGATCTGAGCACAAGGCCGCCGGACTTCGTGCCGAGGGCATTGAGGCTCATCTCTTCGATGGAAAAACGCTGACTGCGGAACTCGCTGATGCACTGGCAGAGACGACGCATCTCGTAGTGAGCATTGCACCCGGTGAGAGTGATCCAGTTCTGGCCGCCGCGCGCGATGCGATAGTCTCGGACATGCGCCATCTTCGTTGGGTTGGCTATCTTTCGACGGTGGGTGTCTACGGCGATCACGACGGCGCTTGGGTGGACGAAGCGACCCCATGTCGGCCCGTATCGAAGCGGTCTGTACAACGCCTATCCGCGGAAAACGCTTGGGAGCACCTTGGCAACGAGATCAACCTGCCCGTGGCGATCCTGCGCCTTGCCGGCATCTACGGCCCCGGTCGCAACGCTTTGGTCAATCTTGCCAACGGTACGGCCCGGCGCATCATCAAGCCGGGACAGGTATTCAATCGCATCCATGTGGCGGATATCGCAGCGGGCGTGCTGCACCTGGCAGGTGCAGCCAGAAGCGGGATCTTCAATCTGTCTGATGACGAGCCATGCCCGCCACAGGACGTGGTTGATTATGCTGCGGATTTGATGAGGATTGAGCCACCTGCGGAAATAGAGTTCTCGGACGCGGACATGACACCGATGGCGCGCTCGTTTTACAGCGAGAACAAGCGGGTGAAGAATGCAGCGTTGAAGGATGCTGGGGGCGTTCTATCCTACCCGAACTACCGTGTAGCTCTCGACCATCACTGGCAGCAAGGCGACTGGCGCGGCGACAAAAGCTGACCTGCTCGGTTCCGGCACGGTGTGGCCTCATGTTATGATTTGCTTAACCATCCCAACGCATGGTTGAGCCATTCGTGGGGGCGCGGATTTTCGAAAGGCCGGGTCATGCGGTTGCCACATCTTCCACGCTTCGCCGCAATAGCGCTGGCCGCCATCACAGCAGCATTGCCCGCCGCAGCCGATCCGCTTGCCAAGGAAATGTTCGGCGCCATGCGCCTGCCCGCCGCGACCAAGCCTGCGGTTCACGGAACCTATTCGAAAGGGTGCTTCGAAGGCGGTCTTGCCGTCGCGGCTGATGGGCCGAACTGGCAGGCAATGCGGCTGTCCCGCAATCGCCGCTGGGGCCATCCGGAAATGATCTCGCTGCTTGAGCGGTTTTCGAGGGATGCGGTGAAAGATGGCTGGCCGGGGCTATTGCTGGGAGATATCTCGCAGCCACGTGGCGGACCCATGCTTTCCGGCCACGCCTCGCATCAGCTTGGCCTTGATGCCGACGTCTGGTTCCTGCCAATGCCGAACCGGCGTCTAACGGCTGCCGAGCGCGAGAAGATGGAGTTCGTCTCGCTGCTCAAGCCGAACTCGCTTCATGTCGATGACCGCAAATGGACCCCCACTCACGCGGCGCTTCTGAAGCGTGCAGCCAGCTACCCGAATGTCGAGCGTGTGCTTGTCCATCCCGGGATCAAGAAGAAGCTGTGCGACACGGTGCGCGGAGATCGTTCCTGGCTGGGCAAGGTTCGTCCGATCTGGGGACACGATTCGCATTTCCACATCCGCATTGGATGCCCGGCAGGATCGCCGGGGTGTAAGCGGCAGGAAGCGGTTCCGCGCGGTGACGGCTGCGATCAATCACTGGCGTGGTGGTTCACCGAAGAGCCTTGGCGCCCTGCCAAGACGCCACCGGTTCGTGCCCGTGATGTGATGCGGCTATCGGCGCTACCCAAGGCTTGTCATGCCGTGCTAAATGCGCAGGAGCCGGTTTCGGAAGCGGCGGTCACGGTTACAGGAAGTGGAACGCGGATGATCGCTCAGTCCGGAACTGCGGCAGCGCCGATCGCTGCCAACGCGTTTTTCGCAACGCCCGAGCAGAGCATCCCGATCCCATTCCCGCGTCCGCAGAATTGACTTGATGATCCGGGGCAGCTTTAACCGATTAAGCTTCTCTGCTCAGGAACATCGACTTGTCTCAGCGCTTTCGTCTCGCCCTTGTTGCCCATGACGCCAAGAAGGACGACATGGTCGCCTTCTGCGCCTCGCACGCGAACCTTCTGGTGGAGTGCGACATCACATCGACCGGAACGACAGGTAGCCTGATCGAAGCTGCAAACCCCGCGCTTTGCGTTCATAAGGTCAAGAGCGGTCCGCTTGGCGGCGACCAGCAAATCGGGGCGCTGATTGCAGAAGGCAACATTGACGCCCTCATTTTCTTTGTCGATCCGCTGACGCCGATGCCGCATGATGTTGACGTCAAGGCGTTGATGCGGCTCGCGGTGGTCTATGATATTCCGATGGCTCTTAACGTTGCGACGGCAGATCTCATTCTCGCCGGGCGCAGTCAAAGCTGATCCTCGAAGAGCCGGGAACGCGACGTAGATGAAATGCTCCAGTCCTGAAGCCTTGCTTCCCTTCCCGGTCCTGATTGGTGACATTGGCGGGACAAACGCCCGCTTTGCAGTTCTTACCGATCCAAAGGCTGAGCCAAGACACGTTCATACGGTGAAAACCGCGGACTTTGCTTCGATCGATGAGGCGATAGAGGCGGCAATCATTGGGCAGGACGCGCCAAAGCCACGTTCGGCGGTGCTGGCGCTGGCCGGGCCGGTTGAAGGTGATGAAGTTCCGCTCACAAACTGCCATTGGGTGGTACGGCCAAGGCAGATGATCGCAGCGCTAGGGCTTGAGGACGTCATTCTCCTCAACGACTTCGAAGCGCAGGCGCTTGCGGTGACTGCACTGGCACCAGAGCATCTGGAGAAGATCGGCGGTGCGGAGCCGGAAGAGGGCGCAAGCCGTGTGGTTCTCGGTCCAGGAACCGGGCTCGGGGTCGCCGGACTTGTTCACGCGCGCGGCATCTGGATCCCGGTCCCGGGTGAAGGCGGTCACGTCGATATCGGGCCACGCAGTGCTCGCGATTTCCAGGTCTTTCCCTTTATTGAGCGGATTGACGGGCGCATTTCGGCCGAGCAAATCCTGTGCGGGCGCGGCCTCGTCAATCTCTACCGGGCTGTGGCGACCGCCGAGGGGCGCACAAGTTCAATCAACGACCCGGCCTATGTGACGGGCGCGGCGCTCGCTGGCGAAGATCCGATTGCAGAAGAAGCGCTTTCCATTTTCGTGACGTGCCTCGGGCGTCTTGCCGGCGACCACGCTCTGGTCTTCAAGGGCAAGGGCGGCGTGTTTCTGACCGGCGGGATTGCCCAGAAGATTGTGCCGGCCTTGAAGAATGGCCAGTTTCGCGCGGCATTCGAAGACAAGGCTCCCCATTCGGCAATGCTGCTGCAGATGCCCGTCTATGTCATCACCCACCCGCTTGCAGCCTTGGTCGGTCTGGCGGCCTATGCCGGGTCGCCAGAGCGCTACGGCGTCGAGAAACATGGCCGCCACTGGCGCAAAAGCTGATTTGACGATTGCACATAGGCGCTCGAGCAGGCATTAGGCAGGCTCGAACGAACTGGCACTGGGAAAGACGAATTGGCCTCGGACGTACAAGCAAAGTCTGCACGCGCCGCAGGTGGAGAAGTTCTCCCCGTGCTTCGCCGTGTTCTTGCTGAAAACGCGCGCGAATATACCGGCCTCTACATCCTCGCAATCATCTGCCTTCTCGCGGTCGCACTTGCAACGGCGGCGATCCCGTGGGTGATGAAGCCGATGATCGACGACGTATTCTACAGCCAGCGTTTCGATCTCGTGCCATATCTTTGTGCGGCGATGGCCGGCGTATTCATTGTTCGCGGGCTCGCCACCTATGGCCACTCGGTCGTGCTGGGCATGATCGGCAACAATCTGGTCGCCCGCTACCAGCAGCGCATCTTCGATCATCTGATGCGTCTTGGCCTCGACTTCTACACCGAGCAGCGATCCGGCCAGCTTGCAGCACGCGTTAACGAGAACGTGCTTGGCGTTCGCGACATGCTTTCCATGACCTTGCGCGCAATTGTCGGCGATGCGGTCATGCTATTGGCGCTGATCATCGCAATGATCGTGCTCGATCCGACGCTTTCGATCATCGCCCTGCTGATCGGCCCGCCGCTGATCTACGTCGTCAACGCAGTCATGCGCCGTCTGCGCCGTGTGGCGCGTCAGGCCGTCGAGGTGAACTCGCGCCTTGTCGGCGCGATGCAGGAGGCCACCCAGGGCATTGCGGTAGTCAAAGCCTTCACGATGGAAGAGCAGCTGTCCGGCAAGGTGGCTGGCCTGATCGCCGAGGCCGAAGGGCGAGCAAACAAGATCGTCAAGGTGTCGGAGCGCGTCACCCCGATCACCGAGATCCTCGCAGGTTTCGCGGTTGCGGGCGTGCTTGCCTATTCTGCCTGGCGCGCTCAGGCTTACGCAACGCCTCCCGGCGCCGTCTTCGGCTTCATCACCGCTCTGCTGCTGGCCTATGATCCGGCGCGGCGTCTGGCGCGAGTTCAGGTCAACCTTGAACGGTCGCTGGTCAACGCGCGGATGATCTATGAAATCCTCGATCTTGCGCCGCGACAGCGTGATCGTGCGGGGTCGAAGCCTCTGGCCGTGGATGGCGGGGAGATCCGGCTTGAAGAGGTTTCCTTCGGCTACGTTCCCGGCCAGCCTGTCCTGCGCAAGGTGAGCTTCACGGCCCGTGCGGGCGAAGTGACAGCCATTGTTGGAGGCTCCGGCGCTGGCAAGTCGACCATTGTCGCCCTGATCGAAGGATTCCATGATCTCGACGGCGGCAGGATCCTTGTCGATGGTCAGGATATTGCCGGCGTCACCCGCGCCTCGCTGCGCACGAGCATCGCGTACGTATCGCAGCATCCGTACCTGTTTGAGGGCACGATCCGCGACAACGTCCGTTATGGCCGCCCCGATGCGAGCGATGCGGAAGTGGAGGAAGCGGCGCGGCTTGCCTATGCGGATGAATTCATCCGCACGATGCCGCAAGGCTACGACACCCCGGTTGGCGAGAACGGCGTGACGCTTTCGGGCGGCCAGCGCCAGCGTCTGTCGATCGCCCGCGCGATCATCCGCAATGCGGCGATCCTGCTGCTGGATGAGGCGACATCGGCGCTGGATGCCGAGTCAGAAGCCAGGGTGCAGGCGGCGCTCGAGACGGTGATGAAGGACCGCACCACGATCGTGATCGCCCACCGACTGTCTACGGTGGTCAAGGCTGACAATATCGTGGTGATGGAACAGGGCCGCGTGGTAGAGCAGGGCACGCATGCCGAGCTCCTGCGGAGCCCGGTAGGCGTTTATGCAAGGTTCCACCAGCTGCATGTCGATCATGCGGCTGCTGGGGTTGGAGAAGGTATCTGAACGTGAGCATGGGTCTTGTTGTGGTCGGCGCTGCCGGCCGTATGGGTCGTACGTTGATCCGCGCAATTGAAGCTGCGGACGGGGCGCGACTGGTTGCGGCTGTAGAGCGTCCGGGATCACCCTTTATTGGCCAGGACGCTGGTGAACTGGCCGGCGCCGGCAACCTTGGCGTTGCGATCACCGATGACCCGCTGAAGGCGTTTGCCAATGCAGACGGCGTGCTCGATTTCACGACGCCGGCTGCGTCGGTTGAGTTTGCAGGTTACGCCGCGCAAGCGCGCATTGCTCACATCGTCGGCACCACCGGCTGCTCGGAAGAAGACGATGCCAAGATCCAGGCCGCGGCGCGCCATGCGACGATCGTCAAGTCTGGCAATATGAGCCTTGGCGTGACGCTTCTTTCCGTCCTGGTGGAGCAGGCCGCACAGGCGCTTGCAGCGAGCGATTTCGACATTGAAATCCTTGAGATGCATCATCGTCACAAGGTGGACGCGCCGTCCGGAACCGCTCTCCTGCTGGGCGACGCTGTTGCGCGCGGCCGCAAGATCAATCTTGCCGAGCAGAGCGTGCGGGTTCGCGATGGTCACACCGGCCCGCGCGAGGAAGGCACGATCGGCTTTGCCACCCTGCGGGGCGGCTCGGTGATTGGTGATCACTCGGTGATTCTGGCCAGCGCCGGCGAGCGCATCGTCCTGTCCCACCATGCCGAAGATCGCGAGCTCTTTGCGCATGGGGCGGTCAAGGCGGCGCTGTGGGCACACGGCAAGAAGCCCGGCCTCTACTCGATGCGCGACGTTCTTGGCCTCTAAGCAGTCATTCTCAAATCTAATCTACGGGAGATCCTCATGTCCGGAACGCTGGTGCTTGTCCGTCACGGTCAGAGTGAGTGGAATTTGCAGAACCTCTTCACCGGCTGGCGCGACCCGGCGCTGACCGAGCAGGGCCATGGCGAGGCAAAGAAGGCAGGCGGGCTGCTTGCCGCCAAAGGCCTGAAGTTCGACATCGCATACACCTCAGAGCTGACGCGCGCGCAGGTCACCTGCCAGCACATTCTCGACGGCGTTGGTCAGTCGGACCTCAACACGGTCAAGAACCTTGCGCTCAACGAACGTGACTATGGCGACCTGTCGGGCCTGAACAAGGACGATGCGCGCACCAAGTGGGGCGAGGAGCAGGTTCATGTCTGGCGCCGCTCCTACGACGTTCCGCCTCCGGGTGGCGAGAGCCTGCGCGATACGGGCGCCCGCGTCTGGCCCTATTACATGCACGTCATCCAGCCGCACGTCCTGCGCGGCGAGACCGTCCTGGTCGCTGCGCACGGCAATTCGCTGCGCGCGCTGATCATGGCGCTGGAAGGCCTGTCGGGCGAAGACGTCATCAAGGTCGAGCTGAATACAGGCGTGCCGATCATCTACAAGCTGAACGCGGACTCGACGATTGCTTCCAAGGAAGTTGTCGAGGGCTGATATCAGCCTCACATAAATAGAAAGGGCGGCCATCGAGCCGCCCTTTTCGTTAGTTCCTGTTGCGGCCGAGAACGAGGCCACAGAGCATCATCGCGATGGGGAAGAGGATATTCGTCATCACGAACGCGATCGGCCAGGCGATGATGAATTGGTTCAGCCACATCGAAAGCGAAACATTTCCGACCCCGAGGATCACGGTGGCCATGATCCCGGACATCGTCAGTGCCATCATGCAGGTCATGATGATCTGCGTTACAATTCTGGTCTTGAAGTCCATGTCAGTGCTTTCCTGAAGAGACGGCGCTGCGACCGGCAAGACGCACGGCTCAAAAGACCACAGCACCGTCCCATTGTTGAATGGTAGGTGCCGCGGGTTCGCAGGGAGCGACTTCATCCCGCGAATGCGGGGGCTGGAATAACCACACCAGCCTCAAATCTTTTCGGCGCGGCGTTTCTGACCGGATTCGCTGCGGATTACAAGAAAACTCGCGGCAAAGAAAAAGCCCCTGCGAACAGGTCCGCAGAGGCTTTGAGATTCTGACGTTCAGTCAGATGCTATTCGCGATTGCCCAGGAACTGCAGCAGGAACATGAACATGTTGATGAAGTCGAGATAGAGCTGCAGTGCGCCCATGATCGCCTTGCGACCAGCGACCAAAGCTCCGTCACCGACGTAGTACATTTCCTTGATCTTCTGGGTGTCGTAGGCGGTGAGGCCTGCGAAAACCAGGACGCCGATCGCCGAGATGGCAAACTGCAGCGCGGACGAGGCGAGGAAGATGTTCACGATCGACGCGAGGATAAGACCCCACACGCCCATGATCAGGAACGAGCCCATGCCGGTCAGGTCACGCTTGGTCGTGTAGCCGTAAAGCGACAGCGCGAGGAAGGCGGTGGCGGTGATAAAGAACGTCTGGACGATCGATCCGCTCGTATAAACGAGGAAGACCGAGGACAGCGAAACGCCCATCAGGGCCGCGAAAGCCCAGAATGTGGTCTGTGCCGCGGAAAGGCTCATCTTCTCGACGCGGAACGACAGGAAGAACACCATCGCCAGCGGAGCGAGCATGACAACCCAGCGCAACGGCGAGCTGTAGAGCGCTGCACCCAGCGCAGTGACCATCTTGCCATTGCCGAGCTGAGCCACAGCGGCGGACGGATCATTGGTGGTCGCAAGCATGACGGTGCCGAGGGCGGCAATGCCGGTGATCGCAAGCCCAAGCGCCATCAGGTTGTAGACCCTGATCATATAGGCGCGCAGGCCCTGGTCGATACTGGCATCGGCGCGCGCACCGGCAGTCGCGACGCGAGCCTGGTAGTTGCGAAAATCAGCCATGGAATCCTCTTTCCTTGCTTGTGTTCCGTCGGGTGTCGGGCGCGAGCCCAGGCGCCGCTGGCGGAACTCCAGCATGCCTACGCGGAATATGAGGATTCTTCGTGGTTAGAACAAGACCTTTATCAGGATGAAATGCCGCGTGAGCCCATTGTTTATGCGGGTTATGCCTACCTAAAGGTTTCGCAATACTGGCGCAGCCTTGTGCCCGAGCACCCTCCACGTGCCGATCAGGCCAAATCCCACCGTCAATACGAGCGCGATGAGGATCGTCGACAGCGCAACTTCGGGAAGGAAGGCGGACGGAAGCGTCATGATTCTCGCCACGACAAACCATGCAGCCACCCCTCCGGCCAGAAGCGCGAAGATGGCGGTGGCGAGACCTATGATCGTGTACTCAAGGGAAAATGCCCGAATGAGTGTGCCGCGGGTTGCGCCAAGCGTTTTCAGCACCACCGCGTCATGAACACGTGCCCGGTTGCCGGCAGCAAGTGCACCTGACAGCACCAGCACCGACGCGATCAGCGCGACCGCAGCAGCGGCGCGGATGGCGACAGCCAGCTGCGTGACAATGTCATTGACAATCTCGAGGGCATCCTTGACCCGGACGCTTGTCACGCCTGGGAAGGCGCGCGTGACAGTGTTGAGGATCCGGGCTTCTTCCGCTGGTCCGGCGGAAGGATCGGCGAGGGTCGCCAGCCAGGAATGGGGCGCGCCGGCAAAGGTGTTTGGCGAGAAGACCATCACGAAATTGATGGCAAGCGATTCCCACTGCACCTCGCGGAAATTGGAAATGCGCGCGCTGATGTTGCGCCCGAGGACGTTGACGGTGACGGCGTCGCCGATCTTGAGGCCAAGTTCCCGTCCCTCTTGCGCGGCAAAGGAGACCAGCGGCTCGCCATCATAACCGTCCGGCCACCATTCGCCCTGGCTAAGGGTGGAGTTCTCCGGAACGTTCCGGGCATAGGTGATCCCCCGGTCGCCACGAAGGACCCAGCGGCCTTCCGGCGGAACGTCGATATCACGCACGTCAACGCCGTTGAGCGCAACGACGCGTCCCCGCAGCATAGGGACGCGGATCAGCTTGCCATCCGGAACCTCACGCGCGAGCAGATCCGCAAAATTGTCGGCGTCGGCGCTCTGGATGTCGACGAAGAAGAAGTTCGGAGCCTGCTCCGGAAGATTGCCGGCGATCTGTCGCCGCAAATTGCCATCGATCAGGGCAATGGTGACGAGAAGCGTCAGCCCCAGCCCAAGCGACAGGACCACGGACGGCGTGAGCGCTCCGGGCCGATGGATGTTGCCGATCGCCAGACGCAGAGCGGTAGAGCGCACGCGCGGGCTCTTGCGTGCGAGCCACTGGACGCCGACGCTGACCAAGCGAAGAATGAGGAAGGCGAAGATCGCGGCGACGATGAAGATGACAGCAATGCGCCGGTCGCTTGCGGTCCAGATGGCGATGGCCGCCATGAGTAGCGCGGTCGCCAGTGCCGATGCGACATAGACCAGTCTCGGCATGCCACGCTTGTCGAAGCCCATTTCGCGAAAGAGGGCAGTGGCCGGAACGTCACGCGCACGTCCCAGTGGAAGCAGTGCGAAGGCCAGCGTGACTAGAATGCCGAACATGGCACCCAGAGCCAACGCTCCGGGGAAAATTCCGCCGGCCTGCGGGACCGGCAGAACGGAAGACAGGAAACTTGCGGCGATTGGCGGCATCAGGGCGCCAAGGACGACGCCAATGACAATGCCGACCGCCGAGATCATCATGATCTGTACGAGGTAGATGGTGAAGACGAAGCGCCCGGATGCGCCGAGGCTCTTGAATGTCGCGATCACCGGACGTTTGGCATCGAGATAGGCCCGCACCGCGTTGGCAACGCCGACGCCGCCGACGACAAGCGACGTCAGGCCAACAAGTGTCAGAAACTGGGAGAAGCGCTCAACATTGGTCGAGAGTGACGGCGCGGCGTTGGTTCGGCTGCGGATGCTCCATCCCGACTCCGGAAAGTCAGCGGTGGCCTTCTCGCGTACTTCCTCGATGGTTGCCTCGGTTGCTCCGATGGGAAGCCTGATCTTGTAGGCATGCTCGACAAGGCTGCCCGGCTGTATCAGGCCCGACGCGCGAAGCCCTTCAAGGGAGACCAGCAGACGGGGGGCAAGGCCAAAACCTTCCGACACCGCGTCGGGCTCACTTGTGATGACAGATCGGATCTCGAATTCGCCGGTTCCAAGACTGACGCGATCTCCAACCGAAATGCCGAGGCGCTGTAGCAATATGTCTGCTGCTGCTGCGCCCATGACACCTTCGCGTTCCTCGAACATCGCGTCCTTGGCAAGGACAGGTTCAGTGACGAGTTCGCCATAGAGCGGATAGAGGTCATCGACAGCCTTCACCTCGACCAGCGTCTGGTCAGATCCGTCGGTGAGCCTTGCCATCGAGCGCATGTTCGCGCTGTGCGAGACGGCGCCAAGTTCCGTCAGGAACGCGTGCTCGCGCTCGTCCGTCTCGCGATGCGTTAGCTGAAATCGAAGGTCCCCGCCGAGCAGGGTCTGGCCCTGATTGGCCACGCCCGTCGTGATGGCGCGCGCGACCGAATTGACGCCACCGATCGCGGCGACGCCCAGCGCAATACAGGTGATGAAAATCAGGAAGCCGGACAGTCCGCCGCGCATCTCCCGCAGCGAAAATCGAATGGCAAGGCGCAGCGTGTTGAGAGGGGCGGAGGCACTCATGCAGACACGGCTGCCAGTTCTGGTGCAGATTCGATCCGCCCGGAGCGCATCGCGATCTGGCGGGTACAACGGGCGGCAAGGGAGGGGTCGTGGGTGACGAGAACCAGCGTCATGCCGCGCTCCTCGGCCTTGTGGAACAGCAGGTCGGCGATCTGCTTGCCCGTGGCCTGATCAAGATTTCCGGTCGGCTCGTCGGCGATCAGAAGCTTGGGCTCCGGCGCAAGCGCGCGGGCGATTGCCACCCGCTGCTGTTCGCCGCCCGACAATTCGCCCGGATAATGGGTGATGCGCTCGGAAAGGCCCACTGCCGCAAGCTCACGCGCTGCAACGCCGAAGGGATCGGGATGGCCGGCAAGCTCAAGCGGCACTGCGACGTTTTCGAGTGCGGTCATGTTGGGGATCAAGTGAAACGACTGGAACACGATGCCGACACTGCGACCGCGAAAGGCTGCAATCTCATCTTCGCTGCGCCCGTCGATCCGTTGCCCTGCGATCCAGACCTCGCCTGAATCAACGTGTTCAAGGCCCGCAAGCACCATCAGCAGTGTCGATTTTCCCGAGCCGGAGGGGCCGATTATGCCGGTCGCCTCGCCGCTTGCTACCTCAAGGCTGACCCCTTTCAATACATGGACGGAGGAAGCACCTTCGCCCAAAGTCAGCGATACGTCCTTCATGCGGATAGCGGCTTCTTTCACGAGGCAAATTTCCTATATCAACTGCGGGCGTCGGTCAGATATGGGTTGGATCATATGGGTTTCAAACGAATTCTAGGCATTGTGCCGGTTGCAGCACTCAGTGTCTTTCTCACCATCTGTGCCGCAGCGGCAGAACCCTATCGGATCGTCGGCTTCGGTGACAGCCTGATGGCTGGCTATCAACTCGATGCGGGTATGTCTTTTCCCGAAAAGCTTGAAGTTGCCCTTAAGGCAGGCGGACACGATGTTGTTATCGCCAATGCAGGCGTATCCGGCGACACGACCAGCGGTGGTCTTTCGCGCCTCGACTGGTCCGTTCCCGAGGACACCGACCTCGTCATTCTGGAACTGGGCGCCAACGATATGCTGCGTGGCATCTCGCCGGACATTACCGAGAAAAACCTGACGGCGATGATCGAGGGGCTGCGCGCGCGCGGCATCGATATCATCCTGGCGGGCATGATCGCGGCTCCTAATCTCGGAGCCGACTATGGGGAGCGTTTCAACGCCCTCTTCCCGGCGCTGGCCGAAAAATACGATCTTCCATTCTACCCGTTCTTTCTGGAAGGCGTGGTAGCGGAGCGAAAGCTGCTTCTGGAAGATGGGATGCACCCCAATGCAGACGGGGTTGAGCGGATGGTTGAAGGCTTTCTCCCCGTAATCGAAGAGGTGCTGGCGGCAGGGAAGGCGGACTGAGCTTTCCGGTGCGGAAGGTTGCCGCTGGGAACAAACGGGCTTGAACCGTCTTGTCTTCGGTGGTTCGCTGGTATCAGTCGAATCGAGGAGGTAGCGATGCCTAGACTGTTCACTGCCCTCGAGATACCGCGTGATGCAACTCTTTCCCTGTCATTGCTGCGAGGTGGTCTTCCGGGTGCTCGTTGGATCGACACCGAGAACTACCACATAACATTGCGCTTCATTGGCGATGTTGAAGGGCATGTGGCCGACGAGGTTGCCAATGCTCTCGACAGGGTGCGCCGCCCTTCGTTCAACGTGACGTTGTCAGGTGTCGGATCCTTCGGATCAAAAAAGCCGCACTCGGTCTATGCGAGTGTCGCTCCGTCATCGGAGCTTCTCGCGCTCCAGGCAGAGATCGAGAGAATATGCCAGAGGCTTGGGCTTCCTGCTGACCCGCGAAAGTTCGTTCCGCATGTCACGCTGGCGCGGCTGCGCAATACCGCACCGCACGACCTTGCCAAATATCTTTCCTCACGAGGCAATTTCGCCGCGATGCCCTACAAGGCGACACGTTTTGTGCTGATGTCCTCTCGCGATTCCGTGGGCGGCGGCCCCTACATTGTCGAAGAGGCATGGCCTCTCCTCGACACTGTCGCAGTGCGCTCAAACGATTTGCAGGCCGATGAGGCCCGCAGGAGGTTTTTATGAGCCGGACGAAACTGGAGCGCTCGCAAATCGAGGCCGCGCTGTTGCAACTCGACGGCTGGAACCTGGAGAAAGATGCTCAGGCAATTCGCAGGGAGTTCAAATTCAAGAACTTCAGCGAGGCATTCTCCTTCATGACCCGAAGCGCGCTTGCCGCGGAGAAAATGGACCATCATCCCGAATGGTCCAATGTCTACAACAAGGTCGACGTGAGGCTGACAACCCACTCCGCAGGCGGAGTGACAGCCCTCGACATCGACCTTGCTAAGAAGATGGATCGTTTTGTTGCCGACGTCGGGTGATTAAAGCGGTCCGAGCCGATCGACGTAGCCATATTCATCGACAAACAGCATCGTCACGTTCAGCTTGGTGAATGAGGCTGCGGTCTCGGCGTGCATGGTTCGGTAGCGCGACATGTCGGGCAGGGCGACTGCAACCGTGGCGTCCGAGTTGCGATGTTGCAGACACATTGCCGTGAATATCGCGTGTGAGTACCATTTCGGTGCCTGCGTCGCCGGATTGGTGCGTTTTTTCTCGCCTCTCGGCCGAGGATCGCGATAAAGGCGGGATGGATATCCTTTGGCTTCGATAATCAGCCACTGGCCGTCCTTAACTGCTCGAATGTCTTCGCCTCGTTCCTTCGT
This sequence comes from Aquamicrobium zhengzhouense, assembly GCF_016124105.1. GTDB lineage: Bacteria > Pseudomonadota > Alphaproteobacteria > Rhizobiales > Rhizobiaceae > Aerobium > Aerobium zhengzhouense. The sequence goes on along the minus strand of NZ_JADGMQ010000005.1, from coordinate 65,429 downwards.
GTATGTGTCGGCGATTTTGACGATTATCCAGTCTCGCTCAACTAGATAATCTATGACTGCATCTATGATATTACCTTCCCAATGCCATTCGTTGGTAGCATCCATATTTGAACCCTCCGCGCGGATACTTATGGATGCGAAGATTAGGAATAGGTAAAACGTCGCCTGCCCGGGGTCTCTTCCTCGTGTTGCTGATCTTGCAAACGCGCAAACTGCTGCCCATCTTCTTGCGCGTGGAGACGTAATCATGAACGAAGCCAAGATCACCGAAATCCTTGCACCGGTCAGCCCGAGCGAGGACGTGCGCCGAGAAAAGCGCGTCCGGGCGGGCTTCTGGCGCACAGCGCGACGGGCAGCGAAGCATATCCCCTTTATGGAAGATGTGGTTGCAAGTTATTACGCAGCGCTCGACAGCCGCACGCCGCTGCGTGTGCGGGGAACCTTGCTGGCTGCGCTCGCCTATTTCGTCATGCCGCTGGACATGATCCCCGACTTCATCGCCGCCTTCGGTTTTACGGACGATATTGCAGTCCTGACCGGGGCGATTGCCGCGATCCGCGGGCACATCCGGCCGGAGCATCGCCAGGCTGCACGCGAGGCGCTTGACGCCAAGTAAGGCCTCCAAACGGGGCAAAGGGTTCATCTTTCAGTCAAACTCTCGCCGCTTTTGGCCATTTGAACACCAGTTGTTGGGATGTGGCATGCCGCGGTGCTTTCTGTTTCGATCAGTCAGCGCGGTGGCGGGGGTTGCAAATTGCTGGGAAACTCGTTGATCGAGTTCATCCTTTCGTAACCCTCATTAACTTAAAATTGACACGTATTGGGCCTTTCGGACCAGTTCGATGGACCCTACGCGACCACGCACAAGGATAATGGTACGAAGATGCGCGGAACCTTTTTGACGATTTCCTGCCTTGCGGCGCTTGCTTTTTCTGCGCCGGCTTTTGCGCAGGCGGGGGCCACGAAGATTGGCCAGCATAACGCCTGGGGCACGTACTCTTACCAAGGCAACAACGGCAAGGTCTGCTACGTGCTGACCGTTCCGACCGACAAACAGCCGACTTCACTGGACCATGGCGACGTCTACTTCTTCGTAAGCCAGAAGCCGGGTCAGAACGTCTCCTATGAGCCCCAGTTCATCACCGCCTACGACTTCCAGGAGAATTCGAAGGTGCGCGTGACTGTCGGCGATAAGAGCTACAACATGTTTACCCGCGGCCGTTCGGCCTGGATGGAAAACGCTGCCGAAGAGCCGGCCCTGATCGCCTCGATGCGCGCTGGCGCGGACATGAAGGTGCAGGCGACCTCTCGACGGGGCAACGCAACCAACTATACCTTCTCGCTGAAGGGTATCTCGGCTGCGCTGTCTTCTATTCAGAACTGCCGCTGATCCGTCTCAAGACAGATTTAATTCGGGGCCGTGACGAAGCGGCCCCGATCTGTTATGTGCAGGCAAAACTGGCACGCGGCATTTGCCGCTCCTATATCTCCGGCCCATGACCCTATCATTCGACCTCACCTCGCCTCAGACGCGCGCAATGCTGGCTGCAAACGCACGCACGCCTGAAAAACCGTCGCTTATCGGCCTGTCGCGCCAGGAGATGGCAGACGCCCTCGGCGAAATCGGAATTCCCGAGCGCCAGCGCAAGATGCGTGTCCAGCAGCTTTGGCACTGGCTCTATGTGCGCGGTGTGTCCGACTTCTCCGAGATGTTGAACATCTCCAAGGATCTGCGCGCCGAGCTCGATCGCCATTTCACGATCGCACGTCCTGAAGTGGTCGAAGAGCAGATTTCGAACGACGGCACCCGTAAGTGGCTGTTCCGCTTTCCGCCGCGGGGCGCTGGGCGCCCGGTCGAGATCGAAACCGTTTATATTCCCGAAGAGGGGCGCGGCACGCTCTGCATCTCGAGCCAGGTCGGCTGCACGCTCACCTGCTCGTTCTGCCATACCGGCACGCAAAAGCTCGTTCGTAACCTCACCGCCGAAGAGATCCTCACGCAGCTTATGACCGCGCGCGACCGGTTGGGGGATTTCCCGGAGCGCGGCACGCCGGATGGCGCGATTGTGCCGGCCGAAGGGCGCAAGATTACCAACATCGTCATGATGGGTATGGGTGAGCCGCTCTACAATTTCGAGAACGTCAAAAAGGCGCTGCTGATCGCCTCGGACGGCGATGGGCTGTCGCTGTCGAAGCGCCGCATCACCCTGTCGACCTCGGGCGTGACGCCTGAAATCGCCCGCACCGGTGAAGAGATCGGCGTCATGCTGGCGATCTCGCTGCACGCCGTGCGCGATGATCTGCGTGACATGCTGGTGCCGATCAACAAGAAGTACCCGCTGAAAGAGCTGATGGATGCGTGCCGGAAATATCCCGGCCTGTCCAATGCCCGCCGCATCACCTTCGAATATGTGATGCTGAAGGACGTTAACGACTCGCTCGAGGACGCCAAGGAACTCGTGCGCCTGCTCAAGGGCATTCCGGCGAAGATCAATCTGATCCCGTTCAACCCGTGGCCGGGCACGAACTACCAGTGCTCGGACTGGGAAACGATCGAGAAGTTTGCCGATTACGTGAACCAGGCAGGCTACGCGTCGCCGATCCGCACGCCGCGCGGACGTGACATTCTTGCGGCCTGCGGTCAGCTGAAGTCGGATTCGGAACGTATGCGCAAGACAGAGCGCCTGGCGCTCGAAGCGATGATGATCGCGGGCCACGGCGAAGATTGAACGAAGTTTTCAGTTTTATCCTGCGCCTGGCAGTGATCCTGCTTGGCTATTTTGCTGCAACACTGGGCGCGAGCGCGTTCATCCATTTGTTGCTGGTCGGGCTGTTCGAGATGACCCACGATGAAGTTGCTTTCATCTCCGGCGGGTTCTACGTCTCGATCCCGCTCGCCGCGATCTTCATCGGCTATTTATCTTTTTTCCCGGCACTTGCCTGCATTGCGGCTGCTGAGTTCCTGGGGCGCCGCGACTGGCTGTTTTACGCTCTTGGCGGAGGCCTAGTCGGAGTCGCAACGGCATTGTTGCGCGATGTCGGGATCGACAGAGATTTAGGCCTCTCCGAGCCGGCAGTGATCCTTGGTTGCTGTGCCGCCGGCATGGCCGGCGGTCTGTGCTATTGGCTGTTCGCCGGTCGCTCGGCGCGCATCGCCAAATCCGCCTAGCGCGCCTGAGCGGTCAGGATCTTGATCGCGAACGCTGAAAAGACCCCGGCGAACAGATAGTCGATGACCCGCATGACGCGCGGCGAGCGACGCAGAAACTTGGAAAATCCGTCTGCTGCCAAAACCATTGGCACCGTCAGTGGCAGCGCCAGGACGATGAACATCAGGCCGAGGAAAAACAGCTTTCCAGGCGCATGCGGGTCGGTTGCCGACACGAATTGCGGAAGGAAGGTCATGAAAAACAGCAGGATCTTCGGGTTCATCAGATTGATGAGCAGTCCTGTCGCCCAATTGCGGAAGAAGGAATGCTGCGCCGTGTCATTGGCAGCCTGGGGCGAAAACGCGGATCCGTGGCGTATGGCCTGCCATGCCAGCCAGACGAGATAGACCGCACCGAATATCTTCAGGCCAAGAAACGCCTCGGGAGAGGCGACGATCAGCGCCGACAGCCCGAGTGCGACAAGGGCCGTATGAAAGACGATCCCGGTCATCGCGCCCGCCATGCATGCCAAGCCAGCAGTGCGCCCATGTGAGAGTGCCCTCCCGACGAACAACGTCATGTCCGGTCCCGGGGTGATGGTGATGATGAGGACCGCCATCGTGAAAGGAGCGATGACGGAAAGATCTGGAATGAAATTTGAGAAGGTCATGTTCGGTCTCGCGCAGCTGCTGCTTGCCTATAACGCAATTGCAGAAGCCGCGCGATAGAACCAGATTCAGCCTTGCGTTGATTGAGGAGAAGGTTCGGCCTCTTCAGGCACCTCGACCTCGGCGTCTGGGAGCGGTGTCACAGGATCAGAAGCTGAGGGCTCAGCTTCCTCTTTTGGCTCCGGATTGCCGGTTGCATCGGGATCAGACACGGCATCGCCCCGGGCCTTGTCTGCCGGCTCTGTTGTCGGGGCGGCCGTCTCGCCCGGTACTGGCTGTTCCTTCAGCTCTTCCGCCGGGTTTTCGAGGAAGGCATCTCCGTCCGATTTCGCGGCGGCAGCGGCAGGCTCGGATTTTTTGTCATCTTTATCGACAGCCGCGCTACCGGAAGGGTCGCTTTTCGGTGCCGGCTGATCTGCCGTCGCTGCCGGAGCGGGTTTGGCCTCTGCAGGCTCGGATTGAGGCTGTGTCTCGACCGAAACGGGAGTGTCAGTTTCCTGCGGCTCCGGCTCGACAGCTTCCGGTTCGCCAAAGACCGCTTTGAACCGGTAATGCGCACCATCCCAACGCCAGATCTTCGGATCATCGTCCATCCTGGTGGGGAAGGAGACGATGTCCGGCAAGCCATCGATGCCTGCCTCAGGGTCTATGAAGAGTTGGGCATTCTCGCTGTCATAGACGGCACGCCAGACCGCCTCCTGTTGATCGCTTTCTCCGACAGCTTCGGCAGGAAACTGCGCGAAGGCGGTGATGTTGCAGCCCGAAGCGCCATAATACCAACGCGATCCGCACAGGCGCGTGAAGACGATTTCCCGATCCTTTTCAAGATCGACGCGGGCGGTTTCAACCTTCGGTCGCGCGGTCGTCGCATAGGTGAATGCTTCGATGTCGGCACCGCGCAATTCACGTCCAAGTGCCAGGCTTTTCGCGTCGGATCTGAATTTGATCCCCTCATAGTCAGACATGTCGAGCGACGAGCACGCAGCCTGCGCCGCACGAATGGCGCGGCGAGATCCGATCAACGAGACGTCAAAATCATCGATCTTGTCGCGCAGATCGCCCTTGAAGCTGATGGCAAGGTTGAGCCCGCCCATCAGCGGCTCAAGAAGCTGGCGTTGCACGCGCAGCGAAACGCCCTTTTCGTCAATCCTGGCACGTGCGGAATAGGGCGTGCCATCAATACGCAACTCGGCCTCGGCCTCACCTGCCTCAAGCGTCTCCGTCAGCGCAAGCGACATCGTCCATGCCTGTTCCTTGCAGGACAACTCGCCCGAGGCGACGGCTCCATGATCCCCGATGGAGAAGGTCGCGCGTGATTCGGGATTGTGGGCAATCCATCGATCAGCAGCGTGCGCCGGCGCAGCGGCACTCATCATGCTGTAGGCAAGGAGGGAATAGACAACGCGCAGGCGTGGCCCAGCATTTAAAAGAACCGGCAAGAATGTCTCCGTCGGTGTGGGAATCAGTGTGAGGCGACTTTATCGGGGCGAAGTGAGGCAACAAGATCGCCGTACCTCACGATCTGATGACTTCGCCGCCTTGCCCGGTCGCTCATTCCTGCTAAAAGTGCCGCGAACCTATAGGCGGGCCGATCGTCCCGCGAACGAACCGGGTGCGACATGTCCAGTTGGAAAGACGTCAAGAAGGTGGTGCTGGCCTATTCAGGCGGGCTCGACACCTCGATCATTCTGAAATGGCTGCAGACGGAAGTCGGTGCGGAGGTCGTGACCTTCACCGCCGACCTCGGTCAGGGCGAAGAGCTGGAGCCGGCTCGCAAGAAGGCCGAGATGCTCGGCATCAAGCAAATCTACATCGAGGACGTGCGCGAGGAGTTCATCTCCGACTTCGTCTTCCCGATGTTCCGCGCCAACGCGCAATATGAGGGCCTCTATCTTCTGGGCACCTCGATTGCACGTCCGCTGATCTCCAAGCGTCTCGTTGAGATCGCTGAGGAGACCGGCGCAGACGCGATCGCACACGGCGCAACGGGCAAGGGCAATGACCAGGTCCGCTTTGAGCTTTCAGCCTATGCGCTGAACCCGGACATCAAGGTGATCGCTCCCTGGCGCGACTGGACCTTCAAGTCCCGTACCGACCTGATCAATTTTGCCGAACAGCACCAGATCCCGGTCGCCAAAGACAAGCAGGGTGAAGCACCGTTCTCGGTCGACGCCAACCTGTTGCACTCCTCATCCGAGGGTAAGGTGCTCGAAGATCCGTGGATGGCTCCGCCGGAATACGTGCACATGCGCACCGTTTCGCCGATGGACGCGCCCGACCAGCCGACCGAGATCACCATCACCTTCAAGAACGGTGATCCGGTTGCGATCGACGGCGAAGCCCTGTCGGCGGCAACCCTGTTCAAGAAGCTGAACGATCTCGGCCGCGACAACGGCATCGGCCGCCTCGACCTCGTCGAGAACCGCTATGTCGGCATGAAGTCGCGCGGCGTCTACGAGACCCCGGGCGGCACGATCCTGTTGCAGGCACACCGTGCGATCGAATCGATCACGCTCGACCGTGGCGCAGCGCACCTCAAGGACGAGCTGATGCCGCGTTATGCCGAGCTGATCTATAACGGCTTCTGGTTCTCGCCGGAGCGCGAGATGCTGCAGGCCCTGATCGACAAGAGCCAGGAAGACGTCGAAGGCGAAGTTCGCCTGACGCTCTACAAGGGCAACGTCATCGTCACCGGCCGCCGCTCGCCAAAGTCGCTCTATTCGGACGAACTGGTCACCTTCGAGGACGACCGCGGCGCCTACGACCAGAAGGACGCCGAAGGCTTCATCCGCCTGAATGCGCTGCGCCTGCGCACCCTCGCTGCACGCAAGCGCAACAGCCGCTAGGCGATAGCTTACTTAATGAAAACGGCCCGGTAGCTAGCGCTGCCGGGCCGTTTTGTTTCGAGGCGTGGGCGCTGGAAGCCCCCTCCGCCGCCTTGCGACACCTCCCCCTCACGAGGGGGAGGATCCGGAGATGCCGCGCTGGATGTTCGGATTTGTTGAGGCGTCTGGGGCTTATCAGGATTGCTCCCTTGATCCCCCTTTCATGGGGAGGGGCGGCCGGAAGTGAGGAGGGGCGGTTGGCGCTTCGGGAGAAGCAATGTGAAGCGGTTGTCGGGTTCTTTGACCGGCTTTGGCCCCCCCCCTCCGTGGCTACGCGACACTTCCCCCGCAGGCGGGGGAAGATCTGAACGTCGAGCTCTACGATCCCAGGATCCTCCCCCATTCATGGGGGAGGGGGACCACCGGAGGTGGTGGAGGGGGCGGCGCAATTTCCTCAGTGCAGAAACAAAAGTCCGGAAGCGCTCGCTCCTGGGCCTTTTTCCAATCTTACAAAAATTATTTGCCGTCGATCTGGCGGGCCATGATCGCGATGGCTTTTTGGTAGACGCCGGCAGCGTTCCAGCCCTGGATCGCAGCGAAGTTTGGTTCGCCTTCCTGATAGCCAGCGCCCGGACGCCAGCCGTGGCCGCGAAGGAAGTTGGCGGTGGACGCAAGCGCATCGGCACGCGAGCGGATCAGGTCGATACGGCCATCGCCGTCGCCATCGACGCCGTACTTGATGACGTTTTCGGGCAGGAATTGCGTCTGGCCGATTTCGCCGTGCGCTGCGCCGATTGCATCGGGGCTGAGATGGCCGCGATCAACGAGGGTGAGCGCTGCGTTCAGCTGGCGGGTGAAGAATTCGCTACGGCGGCAATCATAGGCAAGGGTTGCCACGGCCGAGACGATGTTCTGGTTGCCGAGGAAGCCGCCAAAGGCTGTTTCCATGCCCCAGATCGCAAGCAGGACGCCTGAAGGCACGCCATACTGGCGTTCGATCTGGTTCAGAAGCTGGGCGTTCGCCTGCTTCATCTGCTTGCCCTTGCGGACAATGGTCGCCGCGCCGCGCCGTTCCATGAACTGATCGAGGGAGAGCTTGAAGCTTTTCTGGCCGCGATCGGCCTTGATCGTCGCCGTGTTGTACTTCGTGCCCTGCAAGGCGTTCAGCGCTCGCTGGCCGTAGCCCTGGGCCTGTGCCTGGACCAGATAGTCTTTCTTCCAGGCGTTGAAGCCGTTGCCGTCATTTCCGCAGCTGGCGGCTTGCGCAATGCCAGTGGAAAGCCCGACAGAAAGAAGCGCTGCCGCGAGCACCTTCACTTTCGTCCGCATCATCGTAGCTCTTTCTCCTCGGTTGCCTGTTTGGCACCATCAAGATGCCCATCTATTGCCAATTTGTCACCGGGCCCGCACATGGACGTGGGATGCGGCAAATCCGGGGCAAGTAAAGCATAAAATGGAAAACGCAGAGTAACCTTGGGAACTGGGTGGCAAGAATGAGCTGACGGATGCGCTCCGGGCTGATGCCTGCTCACCCGGATTTGGTACTCTGAGGGTTGTTGAGTGCGAGAAGCACCGCGACGCCGTGCGGCAAGAGCTCCGACATTCGCTCCAGCGCGCTCGCCGCCACGTGCTGAGCCGTCTTGGCCCATCTTATGACGAAGATCACCGCGTCGGCATGTTGTGCAAGATAAAGGCCATCGACCGCAGAGTTGAGCGATGGCGCGTCAAGGATGACATAGTCGAAATTGCGGCGTGCCGACGAGATAATGTGGCCGAATGCGTCGCTCGCGACCAGCTGGTCGGTGGGCAAGTCGGCGCTGCGCGCGCCGACGATGGATAATGCAGGTGACATCGGATCTCGCACGAGAAGGCTGGTAATGTCGCGATGAGGATCGTTTCGGATCAGGATGTCGATCAGGCCGGTTGAGGCATCGACGTTTAGGTGGTGGCTGAGGCGAGGGCCGCGCATGTTGCAATCCACGATCAGCACCCTTCTTCCGGTCACCGCGTAGGTTCTGGTGAGCGAGAGGGCGAGGGTTGTCTTTCCTTCCTCGGCAAGTGCTGAAGATATGACGATGACCCTGCCGCGTCCTGTTTCGTTCGCATGACCGCCCTTGCGCAAGGCCGTATCGAGGATGGCCCGAATGCGGCGCACTGCTTCGGCATAGCGAGACAGGGGGGCGTCTATGATCGCGTCGGAGATCGACCCGTAAGTGACCGCGCTGCGAGGAACGGTTGCCGCCACCTTGCGTCGAAGCACCGCCTGCATCTGCTGTTCGCTGGTAAAGCCGCCAATGTAGTTTTCGAACAGGAAGGCAAGCGCAATCCCCAGCCCAAGCCCGCCGACGGCACCAAGCGCCAGCATCAGCGGTTTGTTCGGAAAAATCGGTGAGATTGGCGGGATTGCCGCTGACACGATTCTACTGTCTGCAAGCTGGGTGGATGCCTCGGTCTCCAGCGCCTGAAGGCGCGAAAGCATTGCCTCATAAGATGAGGTTGCGATCTGGGCCGCCTGTTGCAGGCCGTAGAACGGGGTCAGTATGTGCGGTGGAAGGTTGCTGTGGAGCATCGCGGATCCCATGGCTCCGCGCAGAGCCGCTACTTCTTTGTTGGTTGCAGCGAGTTCGGAGCGAAGCCCGAAAATTTCATCATTTGCGATCTGGGCGAGGCTGGTTTCCAAATTCGACAGACGTTCATGCAAAACAGGGCTGGCCGGGCGCCCAATGTCTGTGCCGCCCAGCGCCTGCAGAAGCTCGCTGCGCATCCGTTCAAGCTCCGGTATCTCCGCGCTTTCGAGGCTTTTTGCTAATCCTGACCAGTCTGAGCGTGCCAGATGAGCTCCGATTCTTTCGATGCGCGAAAGGGTGACCTCGGAGCGTTTCGTGACGCTTTCCAGTTGTGCGCGCAGAGCTGCGATCTCGCTGTCGCCGGTTGCGGCTACAATGGCGTCCACATTGTCGAAGAGATAGACGTTTCGGCGCGAATGACCGAAGCGCGGGCCTCGCTCAGCTGGCTTTCAATCTTGTCACGTCCGGCCATCGAAGCTGAAATTTTTTGCTCGAGCTGGCGTTCCACATAGGTTTGCGCGATTGCGTTGGCGAGTTGCGCAGCCCGTGCCGGATCTTTCGAGCGCACGCTTATCGCAATGACAAATGTCGTGCCTCGGCGATTGATGGAGACCCTCTTCTTCAGCATATCCAGCGCCCGCATTTCGACATCAGTCTCGCTGCTTGGCGGCGTAGGGATGAACGGAAGATACCGGGCGAAAATCGCACGCAGACTTCGGTCGGCGGCAAATTCTCCGTCCTCAGCAAGATTTTCGTTCCCGCTGACCAGGCCGAGAATTTGGTCCGAGCGGAGGATTTCGACTTCACTGTCGACATGCGCACTGTCGCCGGAACTGCTGGTCGACGAGTTGCCCGGTTGCATCAGATTGGTGCGGTTCGGGTCAAATAGAACGAGAGCCGACGAGTTGTAGATCGGTGGCAGAAGAAGGGTTGTAGCCGCGGTTGCGAGCGTGACCAGCACCGCTGTCGCCAGTATGAGCCTTGTATGCCGGTGCAGGAGCTCGGCAAGCTGACGCAGCTCCATACCGCTTCTCGTCGATTGGTCAGATGTGTGCGTTCTGGGCGCCTGATCCGTCGCAGGCAACAGTTCGTAAAAGTTGTTGCTGAAGTTGTGCCTCATGCCAAGCCCCATGGCGCAAGGAAGTACTTTAGCATTCAATAATAATTATAACAATAATTTATGCGGTTGCCTGTTCCGAAGTGTAGATCTACCAGTAATATCTCTGAAGGTATTGGGTCTGCGGTCGTCGATAGTTGGCGTGAGTAATAGAGGTGGCAGCGCGGGTTCTAAATACCTTCCTGTCCATCACCTAAGGCATGACATGCCAACCGCTTCCCGCCAGGGAGAGAGAGAATGTCGGGCATTCTGATTTCGGTGGCGCTGGGCTTTATCCTCGGTATGAGATTCTCGTTAGGGGTCTGGTTTGCTGGCGCGCTTGCCGTCACAGGCTCTGCAGTCTTCGGTCTGTCCAACATCGGCGAAATGGCTTGGGCCGCTGCCTTTAGGGTGGTCGCATATAATTTGGGTCTGGCAGGGGGCTTGCTCGCAAGCAGATACCTGCCCCGTTTATGATCAGGCGATAAAGAACCCGCCCCGACTAAGCTGATCCGAAGGCAGCCTTTTCTTGAAGCCTTCTGCGTTTCGCGTTTGCGAAGTCGGCTGTGCGTGATAGTTGCGATCCTATGGGCTCTCGATTGCCCACTTCCCTTCTGAGCGGCCACGCCATCGGCCCCGGAACGAAAGAGCAGGCATGCTGGACGCAAACTTCACCGACATTGTCATCATCGCTTTTGGACTGCTCGCTGCCGGCGCGCTGACCGGTGTTCTTGCTGGCGTCTTCGGCGTCGGTGGCGGCGCGGTTATCGTCCCTGTTCTTTATGAGCTCTTTGGCGTGCTGAATGTGCCGGATGAAGTTCGGATGCCGCTCGCCGTCGGCACCTCGCTCGCGGTCATCATTCCGACCTCCATCCGCTCGTTCAATGCGCACCGTAAGCATGGGACGGTCGATCTTTCGATCATCCGGGTCTGGGCGATCCCGGTTGTGCTGGGGGTCATGGGGGGCAGCTTTATCGCACGCTACGCGCCAGCTGATCTGTTCAAGATGGTGTTCATCCTCGTTGCCGGTGTGTCCGCATTCAGGCTTCTGTTCGGAAAGGACAGCTGGAAAATCTCGGATACGCTGCCCGGCAAGTGGGTCATGCGGGCTTACGGTGCGCTTATCGGAGTGCTGTCATCGCTCATGGGGATTGGCGGTGGGCAGCTTTCAAGCCTGTTTATGACGTTTTATGGCCGTCCGATTCATCAGGCGGTCTCGACCTCATCTGGCCTCGGCGTGCTCATCTCGATCCCAGGGGCCCTCGGCTACATCTATGCCGGCTGGCCGCGCGCTGCGGACTTTCCGGAAGTCGCTGTCATCCAGCCACCGCTTGCCCTCGGCTTCGTCTCGCTGATCGGCGTACTTCTGATCTCACCGACCAGCGTTCTGACGGCACCGCTCGGCGTGAGGCTTGCGCATGCTTTGCCAAAGCGGAAGCTCGAGATCGCGTTCGGCTGCTTCCTGCTATTCGTGTCGGGACGTTTTCTCTTCGACCAGATCAGCACTTATTTGTAGCGGCGCGGAAAGGTTGAGACCGCGCATGAGGCGATCTCGACGCCGTGCCGCAAGGCATTCTCAAGAGATGCCCCCGCGATATGTCTTGCCAGATACGCCGCGTTGAACGTGTCGCCTGCACCGACCGTGTCGACCACCTCGACCTGTGGCGCGGCGACAGAAATGTTCTGCCCGTTTCGAAACGCATTGGCACCTTCGGCACCGCGCTTGATGATCAGCGTGGATGTGGCGGGGATTGCGCCGAGGAGGGCGTCTGCGCCACCGAAACCGCTGGTTTCCTCTTCATTCAGAAGCACGTGGTCGCAAAGCTGGAGCCACTCGACCATGGTCTGGCGGAAATGATCAGTCCAGCCCTGCGGCGGCCAGCCGGGATCGATCGCGGTCTGCCAGCCTCGTGCGCGAAGCTTGGTCAGCAAATCGCCAGTCGCATCGCGCAGTTTCGGCATCAGGAGATTGCCTGACAAAATTGCGACCGCCCCCTTGAAGGGAGCTGGATCGACACGCGCAAGCAGCGCTTCAGGAGTGGCGCGTTGTAGGTGCCCGGGCGTGGTAAAGAATGCGCGGTCGCCGCCCCGGTGCACGATGCCGACGGTGGTCGTGGTCATCCCCGGATCGTCGATCCAGCGACAATTGTTTGCGTCAAATTCACCTCGAAGCCAGACGCCGTTCGGGTCGTCGCCGGTGGAGGCGATGAGGAGATGTGGTTCGCCCAGTCCCGTTAGCGCAAGTGCCGTGTTGCCAGCCGACCCTCCGGCCCGCATTTCGGCCCGATCAACCTCGATCTCGGTGCCGATTTCAGGCCAGCCATCCACCGGGCCAAGCACAAGATCGACATTGACGTTGCCAAGGACGAGCAGTGGAGCGGTCATGCTTCGCCGTCCGTCACCTTCGACGAGCGCTGCGGCACACCCATGTCCAGCAATCGATGGGCGGCGGCATCGATGATCAGAGCCTGGAGTACGGGGAGAAGCTGTGCGGGTGCCGCGAGACCGTTCGCTGCGGGAAGCGAAATGGTTGAGGCACCTTCGATTTGAACCAGCCCTTCGCCGATGTCGATCATTACCAGCGGAACGCCCCAGGCCATTGCCTGCCACGCAAAGCGGGTGATGTTGGCTTCGTCCGGACCTGATCTGCGGACCAGAAGCAACGCTGTCTGGTTGCTCAGTGCTTCCTGTGGACCGTGAATAAGCTGGCCAAGTTCAAGCGCGATGGCCGGAGTTCGTGCAAGCTCCATAAAGGTCAGGGCGCAGCATTCCAATGCCGGAACCGCCTCCGCGCGCGAGGCGAGAAAGAGAGATCGACAATGGGTCAGCGCCGAAATCGCCGCCTCTGGCAGCTCTGGGTGCTGATAAGGCTGCGACCACAACTGCCGCAGCGATGTTAGGTCTACTCCCAAAGCCTCAAGGACCGCGCCGTGCAGCGCAAGGGTAACGCTGATGCTGCGCGTTGCAGCAAAGGGAAGCTCGGTCGCGCCTTGCCCGATGAGGCAGGGCACCGATCGCTCAAGCAGGCTCCCCTCCTGAAGCGTCAGGCCATAGACATCTCGAGTGTCCGTGTGATGGCCGAGCCACACACGCACCTCTCCGGAATTTCCCGATTGAGACGTCAGGAATACAACCTGGCCGCCAGAAGCTTGCGGTTGACGCAAGTTCTCCGAGATCGGTTCGGTGCGTACGTCGATGCCAGCGGCACGGTAAAACCCGGCCGCCATTCGGTTTGACCAATGCGACGCGCCCATGCCCAGCAGCAGCAGACGGTCGCGCGCTCTCAGTCGAGAGGCGATCTCGCGGGCCAGCTCGCGATTTTCATCAAGGGTTGCGAGTGCGTCGCCATTTTGCCGACGCATCTCGTCAATCAGGAGTTCGCGCTGCGATGGACCGTCAGCGGGGGCGGGCGACAACCGGGACATAATTCTCAAGCTCCGGTTCGGGGAACCGCACCGTGCGGCCCAACTCAGCTGACATGTAAAGGCCCATCAGGATTTCAACCACGGCAAGGCCATCGTGGAAAGTCTCGAGCGGCGTTTCGCCCTTGCGGAAGCACTCGACCATATGACGGTTCTCGTCCGTGTAGCCGTAGACGCCGGCTTCATCCTCAAGTACCGGCATCAGACCCTGCTCGGCATTCTGCTTTTCGACAAGGTCCTCGCCCTCGGCACCGCTGACCGCGCGAGACATGAACACCTTGAGGCCTGTCGAGAGCGAGTTGAACTCCATGGCGTATTCCGGGCCAAGCAGCTCCAGCTGGATGCGTAGCCCCGCGCCGACATAGGCCCACGAGGTCGTTGCCTCGATCATCAGTTCGTTGCCGTCCTCGTCCTCAAGCTCGATTGTCCCGCGCGCAAAATCTTCGGAAGGACGGTTTCGGTAATCGACCTCCGAGCCAAAACGGCTGCGAAGCTGGTCGGCATAATGGGGCCGGGTCCATTTCAAATTCGCGACAGTGCCATTGACGGCCTTGACCTTCAGCGAGTTGCGGGGTGCGTCAGGGGCGGTCAGAAGATGACGGGCAACTTCAACCGAGTGGCACATCATGTCAGACAGAACGCCGCCGCCCTGCTTGTCTCCTTGCCAGAACCACGGCTCATGCGGGCCCGCATGCTCTTCCGCAGCGCGTGCAAGGTAAGGCCGGCCCGTTGTCGATGCAGCGCGACGCCAGATGATCTCCTTGCCGCGCAGGACCGGGGTGCAGAAGACCTGATTTTCGAGGTAGCCGTGGTTCAGTCCGGCATCTTCCACCAGGCGCACCATTTCGCGCGCTTCGGCGACGGTGCGCGCGAGCGGCTTCTCGCAGGCGACGGCGAAGATCTTGCTACGGCCTTCCGTCTTGAGACGGTGCAGCTCGCGCATCACATCAAGACGCGTGTCGTTTGGTGACAGAATCCAGATGGCGTCGACATCATCGGCGGTCAGCAGGGCTTCGAGCGTCTCGTGCGTGCGGCAATTCCCCAGCCCGTGTTCGGTGACTGCATTGGCGAATGTCTGCCGCTTCTCGGCGCTGCGGCTGTAGACGCCGGTCACATCGACATTGCGAACGCCAATCATCGACTTCAGATGGAAGTGAGCGATGAAGCCCGAGCCGACGAAACCGACACGCAATCTCTCTCTGGTTTCAGCCATGTTTGATGTCCTCCCTCAATTCTCGCGGACGGGACCGGTCGTCCCGCGTATTTTCAAGATCGTTGGCATCACCACCGGATCAGGTGGCAGATCAGCTTCGCCGATGACGTCCAAAAGCAGGGACATGGCCTTGCGGCCAATCTCGGCGCGCGGCTGGCTCACCGTCGTCAGTGGCGGAAACAGCGCCTGGCTCAGATAAATGTCGTCGAAACCCACGACCGAGACGTCGGCGGGAACATCAAGGCCACGCCTGCGCAATTCATGGATCGCGCCGAACGCCATTTCGTCATTGGCGCAAAAGATGGCCGTCGGCGGCTCAGGCAGCTCCCAAAGTTTCGCAGTCAGTTCCTGCCCCGTACGAAGGAGGTAGTCGCCACGCTGCTCATAGGCGGCGGGAATGTCGAGGCCCGCTGCTTGCATCGCCTCGCGCCAACCGTCTCGGCGCAACGTCGCCATCAGTTCCGGGAGGGGACCGGTGAGGTGAGCGATGCGGCGATGGCCCAAGCCGATGAGGTGCTCGACCGCTTCACGAGAAGCGCCGCGATTGTCGATCTGCACATGCGGCAGGCCATAACCTTCAATTGTTTCCAATGCGACGACCAGCGGGAGCTGGGACAAAGCACTGCCTTCGGACTCGAGCCTCGGAGGCAGCTTGCCGGTCATCAGGATCATTCCGTCGGCATGGCCGTCCCGCAGCATGTCGAAATATTCCGTCTCGCGGCGCGGGTTGTTCTGGGTGTTTCCCATGAGGACGGAGTAGCCGGCATCGCTGGCTGCTTCCTCGACCCCTTTCATGACTTCGAGGTAGAAGGGATTGCTGATGTCCCGGACGACCATAAGCACCGACATGGAGCGTTGGGTGCGAAGATTTCTCGCGCTGACATTCGGGCGGTAGTTCATCGCCCTCGCGGTCTCGCGAATGCGCGAGAGCGTTGGTTCGGCGACAAGGCCACTGCCTGAAAGCGCGCGCGATACGGTGGCGGGTGAAACGCCCGCCCGCTCGGCAATGTCCTTGATCTTGGGCCTGCTGTTCATGCGCGCATGGCCTTCCCGCGGCCGTAGAACAACATCAGGAGCAGCAGCGTTGCGCCGAAGATCATCTGGCGTCCGGACTCATCAATATTCACGGTGGTCAGAATGCCCTGAAGCACGGTGAGCATCATCGCGCCTGCCATTGTGCCGGTGTAGCCGCCCTTGCCACCGGCAAGCGAGGTTCCGCCAAACACCACCGCGATGATCGACGGCAGCATGTACTGCTCGCCAACATTGGCGAAGGACGAGCCGGAATAGCCGATCAGGCAAATGCCGGCGATGGCGGCGAAGACACCGGAAAGCGCGAAGAGCGAGATGCGGATTGCCGCAACCGGAACGCCTGCCATGCGCGCCGCCTGCTCATTAGATCCGATCGCATAGATGCGGTGACCGTAGACCGTGCGCGACAAGAGGAAAGCGAGGAACAGACCGATCAGCACCCAGAGCCAGATGATGCCTGGGAGCCCCAATAGGAATGGCTGCGTGACGAATTGGGAGAGGCCGGGTGCTGCGCGCCCGGACGGGATGCCCTGGCGAATGACAACAAGAAGGCCTTGCAGGACGCCGAGCATGCCGAGCGTCATCACCAAAGGCGGAATGCGCATCAAGGTGACGCCGACGCCGTTGATGAGGCCGATCAATGCTCCGGTGGCGACGCATCCGAGGATGGCGAGCGGAATGCCGGCATCCTGGCCGTTCATCAGATTTCCAGCGATGATGGCCGACAGCGAAACAACGCCGCCTACGGACAGATCAATGCCTTCGCGCCCGCCGAGGATGACGAGATTTTGGCCTGCCGCGACGATGCCGAGCAGAGCCGCCACGATCAAAAGGCGCATGATCTGCGTTGGCGAGGCAAAGCCGGGCGAAAGCATTTCTCCAACGATGAGCAGCAGGAAGATCAGCGCCAGAGCGACGATGATGGGGGTCTTCAAAGTGTCGACGAGCCGGGTCATGCGCGTGCTCTCCGGCCAATCAGGATCCCGGCGACCAACGCCACGAGGATGGCAAGGCCCTGGACAAGGTTCTGCCACTCTGACGGTGTGCCGACGAAGTAAACGAGGGAGTTGATGAGGCCGATGATCAGCGCGCCGAAGACCGAGCCGACCACCGTGCCATAGCCCC
Organism: Aquamicrobium zhengzhouense; assembly: GCF_016124105.1. Classification (GTDB taxonomy): domain Bacteria; phylum Pseudomonadota; class Alphaproteobacteria; order Rhizobiales; family Rhizobiaceae; genus Aerobium; species Aerobium zhengzhouense. Next base: position 48,332 of record NZ_JADGMQ010000005.1, on the reverse strand, counting down.
CGGCAAGCGCGGTTCCGCCAAGAACGACCGCTGCGATGGAGTAGAGGGTCATCTTGCCGCCGACCAGCGGATCGCCACTGGCGGTGTCACCGGTGATGCAGAAGGCGGCAAGGGCTGCGAACACACCGCACATGGCATAGCCGCGTATGCGGATCGCCGTGACCGGCAGGCCGCTTTGATAGGCACCCTGCGCGTCGTCGCCAACGGCGAGCAGTTGCAGTGCGTGACGCGTGCGGGCGAGCAGATAGAGAATGACCGCCAGCAGGGCCGCGGCCCAGAACACGAACGGAACGTCGAGAATGCGTCCACCATAGGTCCGCCAGAAGGTGGCGGGAGCGGGCGTTCCGGCGACCGGCATCACCCAAAGCGCAAGACCGGTAAAGAAGATCGAGGTGGCAAAAGTGGCGACGATAGCCTGCAGGCGAAAGGCCGCGACCACAATGCCATTGACGATGCCACAGGCGAGGCCAGCGCCAAGGCCGATGGCCATGGCCGCGAGGACGGAGACACCACTGTCGCCCAGCGAGGCCATCACCGCGACGATGACCACATTGACCAGCGAGACAATGGCTCCGGCGGAAAGGTCAATGTCGCCGGCATAGACGACATAGGTTTGCGCGACGGCGAGCAGCATCAGCGCCATGTAGGTCTTGATGAGACCAGTGATGCCGACAAGGCTGACGCTCCGGGGCTGCCAGATGCCATTGAGCGCAAGCAGCACCAGCATGATGATCAGCGCCGGCAGAAACGGATAGGCTTCGATGAAACGTTTGATGCCGCCCGGTCTGCGCGGCGGTGTGGCAACAGCATCAACCATCATGCTGTCTCCTGTGACGGGTGAGGGGTAGGGGTGTCAGCGCGCCCCGCGAAACGACCAAAACAGTCCTCATCATGCGGCCTCGTAGGCGGCTTCGTAGAGGTTGAAGCGGGTCCGCTCTGCGCCTGTGAGTTCCCGGGTGATGCGTCCGCCATTGAAGACGAGGATGCGGTCGGAATTGCTGAGAAGTTCTGCGTCTTCGGACGAGTACAGGACGATCGCCATGCCCTCGGCCGCGAGTGTGCGCACCAGCGCAAACAGATCTGCCTTGGCCGACAGGTCAATGCCTTTGGTGGGGTCATCGAGCAGCAGCACCTTGGGTCTATCGATCAGCCAGCGCGCGATCACGATCTTCTGCTGATTCCCGCCAGACAGCGAGCCTATCGGATGAGCAAAGCTGGCGAACTTGGTCTTCAACGCTTCAACCGCGGGCGTCGCCTTGCGTTTCAAAGAGGCCGGGCTTGCAAGCCTGAGGCGATTTCGGAGGAAATGGATCGGGGTCACGTTCTCAAGAATGGGGCGGCCCTGGATGACGCCGTCGCGGCCGCGATCGCCCGAGACGTAGGCAAGACCGGCTCTGATCGCGGCGCGCGGATCGTGCGGCCGATAGCTCGCGCCCTCAAGCGATACGTCGCCGGATGTAACCGCGCCGGCACCAAACAGTGCGCGCAGCACCGAAGACTGGCCCTGACCGTGCAAACCGCCGAGGCCGAGGATCTCGCCCTGCCTGACCTCAAAACCGATATCGGAGAAGCCAGCGCCCGACAGATTGGCAAGGCGCAGCGCGACTGGGCCAGAGGCCGCCGAACTTGTCTGCGCCTGAGCAGCGATGGCGGGTTCTTCGCCAACCATCATGCGCACAATTTCTTGCGCGTTGGTGTCAGCGATGCGCGAGGTGCCGATCGTTGCGCCATCGCGCAGAACGGTCACCTGATCGCCAATGGAAAAGATTTCATCCATGCGGTGGGAGATGAAGACGATGGCGCGGCCTTCCTGCTTCAGGCGCGTCAGAATTTGAAAGAACCGATCCACCTGGGCGCGGTCGAGCGCCGAAGTGGGCTCGTCAAATATGAGGATGGAAGCTTCGCTGGCGAGCGTCTTCATGATCTCGACAAGCTGCCGCTGGTCAGCACGAAGGATGTCGACTGTGGCGTCGGGGGAAAAACCTTCGCCCGTCACGCCGTCGAACAGGGCGATGTAGCGGGCCGCGCGCTCAGAGAGCGTCTTGCGGTCGACAAACGGACCCTTCATCGGCAGATCGGGAAGGCAGATATTCTCCTCTACCGTGCGGCGAGCCGCGAGGCTGAGCTCTTGGTAGAAAATGCCGATGCCAAGCGCCTTGGAAGCTCGCGGCCCGCTCATGGTGACCGGTTTGCCGTCGAGCAGCACTTCGCCCTTGTCCGGCCGAACAGAGCCGGCGACGATCTTGCAAAGCGTGCTCTTGCCGGACCCGTTCGATCCGATGAGAACGTGCACCTCGCCGGCCTGCAGCTCGAGGTCGCCGCGGCTGAGCGCCACCGTTGCGCCGTAAGCCTTACTTACGCCGCTGATCTTCAGCTTCGCCATGTCGTGGATCTCCTGCCTTCAGGCGGAAGCGGGGCTGACCCCGCTTCCGGTCGTGGAGGAAGACTTACTTGAACAGTGCCTCGGCCTCGTCGATCGAGAGGGCGCTGGTGTAGGAGTAGTAGCCCGGCTTGCCGTCGACCTGCTTTGCCGCTTCGGCAAGATTGTCAGAGTCAATGAACGGGATCGGCAGATACATAGCGTTCTTGTACTGGCCCGCCGTTGCCGGCTCCTTCAGTTCACGGCCCTCAAGCATGAAGACGGCGACGTTCAGCGCTGAGGCCATCACGCCGGGAGGGTTTACCGATGCGCCGGAGTTCAGCTTTTCAGCGGTCCAGAGATCGATGAAGTCCTTGCGGATCTCACCGGTTGCGGCGATGTCGCCGGCCTTGCCGGCATCCATGATCGACTTCCACGCGCCGGCAGCCATGCCGTCCTGCACCCAGACGCCGTTAATGTCCGGGTTGGTGGCGAGAAGGTTCTGCATCGCCTGCTGGCCCTGCGCCTGATCCCAGTTCGCGTTCACCTCGTTGACGATCTTGATGTCCGGGTATTTTTCGAAGACCGAGCGGTACCCAGCAACACGCATCTCATTGGCCGGGTGGCCGGCGACGCCGTTAATGGCAACGACATTGCCCTTGCCGTCCAGCGCCTTGGCCAGCCATTCCGCACCAGCGGCACCCCAGGCCGTCTGGTCGATGCCAACGTAAAGAGCATCAGGAGAAGAAACTTCAGCGTCGGTGGAGATCACCAGGATCCCGGCTTCCTTTGCCTGGGCAAAGACAGGGTCGAATGCGGTCGGGCTGTTGGGGTTTATAATGATCGCGTCGACGCCCTCATTGATGAAGTTGCGCACGTGAGCAATCTGACCCGGCACGTCGACATTGGCGCTTTGCACCACCACCTCGACATTATGCCCCTTTTCCGTCCAGGCGGCAGCGGCAGCCTGGGCTTCTTCGATCATCTGGGTGCGCCACTCCGAGCCGACCCACCCATTGGAGAGTCCGATCTTGTAGTCTGCTGCTGCGGCGGCTGAGGCGGAAATCGCGGCGGCGGCAACGCCGGCGAGTCCAAGCTGGGTCAGTTTCTTCACAGGTTCCTCCCTTGGTGCGAACTGATGAAATCGATTGTAATTGGATAATGAAATCGATTTCAAGAAATTTCTGCATCGAGTCTCGCCCACGTTACTTCGGATTATTGCGGAGCCTTAAGATCAAACGATTTTTTCAACCGCAGCCAAGGTGTGGCAGTCGTCGTCTGCCAGGTGGGAAGACGTTCCTGCCCTGACCGCAACTTTTGTTGGAATAATATTCCGAGCGCACTGAAGAAATGAGAGCGCGCTGCCAAGGCACATCAGTGGGCCAATGCTACATTCCGCGCAATTTATGGATTCAGTTACCGAGGAAGATCAGATGTCCCGTTTGCCACTTCGCACCATCGAGGATGCACCCGAAGAAGCCAGGGAGCGCTTGATTGCCGCAGAAAAGAACAACGGCTTCCTGCCGAACCTGCTGCGCGTTCTCGCCAATGCGCCGGTGGCGTTGGAAACCTACCTGACCGTTGGCGGTATCAATGGCCGCGCCTCGCTGACCCTTGCCGAGCGCGAGGCTGTGCAGGTGACGGCTGCCGTGACCCATGGCTGCGGCTTCTGCGTGGCTGGCCACACCGCCATCTCGTACAAGAAGGCGGGCCTGGACGAGGGTGTCGTCAATGCATTCCGCAACAAGACGACTGTTCCCGATGCGCGCCTGAACGCTGTCGCTCGCTTTACCGAAGAGGTCATTGCCAGCCGCGGCGCGGTGTCCGATGAGGCGCTCACGACGTTCAAGGCTGCCGGCTACACGGACCAGCAGGCTCTTGAAGTGGTGCTTGGCGTGAGCCTCGCGACCCTTTGCAACTTCGCCAACAATCTTGGCCAGCCGCCGCTCAATCCGCAGCTTGAAGCGTATCGCTGGGAGCCGGAAAGCGTTCAGGCAGCAGCAGAATGAGCCAGCGCGTGAACCTTCCTGCCGATCTCGTCGAATGGCTTGCCGGCGTCGCTTGCGATGTCGACACGGGCGCAGTTCCGGCGGCCGAGATCCTGCCGCGTCTTGCGAGCGCAGGTCTGGTTCGCGCGGGCGTTCCTGTTGAAAAGGGCGGCACCGGCGGAGACATCGTCGACGGCATTGCCGCCATTGCCGCGGTTGCGGAGGAGTCGCTGGCAGCCGCTTTCATCCTCTGGGGCCAGCGGACCTATGTGGAATATCTGCTCCAGAGCCCGAACGGGGTGCTGGAGACGCAGCAACTGGGGCACATTCTCGACGGCCAGGTTGCGGGCGCGACCGGGCTTTCCAATGCGATGAAGTTCCTCGCGGGTCTCGAGCCTCTGCAGATCGTGGCCGAGGCCGATGGCGATGACCTGATCCTCAACGGCAAGATGCCGTGGGTGACCAATCTGCGCCGCGACGGTTTCCACGTCGCTGCAGCGGTCGATCAGGCCGATGGCGGCCCGGCGCTGGTCGTCACCGTTTCGCATAACGATGAAGGCCTCGTGCGCTCGGATGATCTCGAACTGATGGGCATGTGCTCGTCGGATACGGCAGCGCTGACGCTGACCAATGTGCGCATCCCGCGCGAGCGCATCTTCTCCGACAATGCCGGCCAGTGGCTGCCGAAGGTGCGCCCGGCCTTTGCGGGTCTTCAATGCGGCATGTCGATTGGCCTTGCTCGCCGTGCGCTGAGCGAAGCTGGCAAGATCGCTGGCGCTGGGCGCAGCGTACTTGGCGAGCCGACCGCGCATCTGATCCAGCGTCTCGATCGCGCCGAAGCACGCATGTACGAAGGGCTTCGTAGTCACGAGTTTGAAACCAATGCCGTGCCGCTGTTTGAAATTCGCATCGAGCTCGCCGAGATCGTCGCCGAAGCCGTCTCGCTCGAATTGCAGGCATCTGGCGGCAAGGCCTATCTCGCTGGCCCCGGCCGTTCCTTTGCGCGCCGCTGGCGTGAGGCGGCTTTCGTGCCGCTGATCACGCCAAGCCTGGTTCAGCTCAAGGCGGCCTTGCTTGAAAGGCAAGCCGCAGCATGAGTGTTGATGCGACACCTGCCCTGAGCGCCCGCAATGTCGGCCTGCGCTATGACGGCGCGGACAAGCCGGTCCTGAGCGGCTTCAGCCTTGATCTTTCCAAGGGTGAGATTGTCTCGCTGCTGGGCTCCAGCGGCGTGGGCAAGTCGAGCCTGCTGCGGGTGCTGGCTGGCCTGCAGCAGCCGAGCGCGGGACAGGTCGAGACAGGTGGCCGCGTCGTTTCAGGCGTTCATCCGCGCCTCGCCATGGCCTTCCAGAACCCGGCGCTGCTTCCGTGGTTAGACCTTGAAAGCAACGTCGCCTTTGGGCTGGACTTCAAGAAGCAGCCGAAGATCAATCGTTCCGAGCTTCAGGCTCGCGTCGATCAGGCTATTCACGAAGTTGGCCTTTCGCAGGCGCGAAAGCTGCGCCCGGCTGCCCTGTCGGGTGGAATGGCGCAACGCGCGGCATTGGCACGCTGCCTTGCCCGCGAGCCGCAGGTGCTTCTGCTCGACGAGCCGTTTGGCGCCCTCGATGAGGTGACGCGTGCTGACATGCAGCGTCTGCTGATCAAGATCGTCAGCGATTACGGGACCGCAGCCGTGATGGTGACGCACGACATTGATGAGGCGCTCCTGGTGTCCGACCGGATCATCTTGCTGGGCGGATCGCCCGCCTCCCAGATCGGCGAATGGGCGATCGACCTGCCAAAGCCTCGCGAAGATTTCGTCGAAGAACTTGGCCAAATTCGCGTCGAGATCGTCTCGACGCTGCGCAATGCGGTTCGCCGCCATTAATCACGGATTAAACCGATGCCGACTGATGATTTCCTGTTCTCCCGCCGCGATATCGTCAAGCTGTCTGCTCTGCTGACCGCGTCAGGCGCGATGCCGTTCCTGTCTTCGCGCAAGGCGCGTGCTGCCGACGAACCGGTGAAAATCGGCTATCTGCCGATCACAGACGCCACGCCGCTTCTGGTGGCGCACGGCAAGGGCTTCTTCGAGGCTGAGGGGCTGCAGGCTGAAAAGCCGATCCTGTTTCGCGGCTGGTCGCAGATCGTCGAGGCATTCCTCGCCGGTCAGGTCAACGTCGTGCATCTGTTGTCGCCGATCACTGTCTGGGCGCGCTATGGAAGTCAGACGCCGGCGAAGGCGGTTGCCTGGAACCACACCAGCGGGTCTGGCCTCAGCGTCGCCTACGACATTAACTCGGTGGCAGATCTTGGCGGCAAGACCGTCGCCATCCCGTTCTGGTACTCGATACACAACGTCGTCCTCCAGAAACTGCTGCGCGAAAACGGTCTGAAGTCGGTGACCCGATCGTCAGGCCAGATCGCGCCAGATGAGGTCAATCTCCTCATCATGGCCCCGTCCGACATGGTGCCTGCGCTTGCGGCTGGTCAGATCGCAGGTTACATCGTTGCCGAGCCGTTCAATGCGGCCGCCGAGGTCAACCAGGTCGGCAAGGTGTTGCGCTTTACCGGCGACGTCTGGAAGGATCACGCCTGCTGCGTCGTCTTCATGAACGAACAAGACCTCAATGAGCGCCCCGAATGGTCGCAGAAGGTTGTCAACGCCATGGTCAAGGCGCAGCTTTGGACCCGCGACAACCGTGCCGAGACCGCGCAGCTTCTGTCGTCGGCCAACGAGAACAAATACACGCCGCACAGCCCGGAAATCCTGTCGCGCGTCCTGACGCCGACCGACGAGGATTTGGCCGAATACGTCAAGACCGGCGCAATCAAGCATCCGGAGTGGCGCGACCGCCGCATCGACTTCCAGCCTTACCCGTTCCCGACCTACACCGAGGAGCTGGTCAAGCTTCTGAAGGAAACGCATGTCGAGGGCGACCGCGCGTTTCTCGATGAGCTCGACCCGGCCTTTGCCGCGCGCGACCTCGTCGATGATCGTTTCGTCAAGAAGGCGATCGCGGAAGTCGGCGGCCTTCAGGCGTTCGGTCTTGCGGATTCCTTTGACCGCCAGGAGGTCATCGAGGCGTGAGTGTCTTTGCCGATGAGATGAGCCAGGCGTCTACGGGGAGCACAACGAGCGTGGTTTCACCCGACAGGGCGGCACTGCGGCGTCGCGCGCTGCATGCTGCGCTGGGACTGTCTGGCCTTCTTCTCATCCTTGCACTCTGGTGGCTCGGCACTGATGTCCTTGCAGCCGAACGTAGCTTTGCGCGCCGTTTCTCGCCGACGTCAGCCTTGCCTGCGCTGGTAACGCTGCTGAGCGGTCCGGATCTGTGGGTGCATATAGCCGTCAGCCTCAAGCGGGTGCTGATCGGGCTTGCGGCCGCACTTGCGGTCGGCGTGCCGCTTGGCCTTCTCGTGGGCGCCTCGCGCCTTGCGGAAGCGGCTACGACGCCGGCATTCCAGTTCCTGCGGATGATATCGCCGCTGTCCTGGATGCCAATCGCGGTGATGATGTTCGGCGTCGGCGATGCGCCGATCTACTTCCTGCTAGCCTCCGCTGCAGTCTGGCCGATCCTCCTCAACACGGCTGCTGGCGTGCGTCAGCTTGATCGTCATTGGCTGCTTCTGGCGAAGAGCCTTGCGGCGACACGCTTCGAAACCCTCACTCGGGTCGTCATCCCGGGGGTGCTCGGAAACGTCCTGACCGGGCTTCGGCTTGCGATCGGCATCACCTGGATCGTGCTGGTGCCGTGCGAGATGCTGGGCGTGCAGGCCGGCCTTGGCTACTTCATCCTCGATACGCGCGACCGCCTTGCTTATCCCGAACTGATGGCGACAGTGATCGCGATCGGCGTGATCGGCTACATCATCGACCTGGCTGCGCGCAAGGTCGTCCAGCGCTACGCACCCGCAAACGCCTGAGCTTTGAGGTGGGGGCGGTAGCGCATCGCCACCGCTCCGGATGCTGCGATGTGCCACGATCTTTGTTGCAGGAAACAGATCCCGCAAAGGCGCAGGGATGGGCGTCTATGAACCAATCGTGATTTCGGTTTTTTACCTCTCTTTTCCTATGGATTCGTCAGGACAGAAGATCATGCGGCGGGCCCGCATGCACTGACAGGGGAGGGTGCCCATGCATCGTCGCAAAGTTCTGATCGGTGGCAGTGTTATGCTGATCGCTGGCACATCGCACCTTTTCGCGGGAGAAATCATGAAAAATACGCCGCTTCACGATGCCGCCCAAAGAAATGACGTTGCCGCCGTTGCCCAGCTCTTGCGCAAGGGTGCGGAGATTGATGCACGAAATGCGAGTGGTGCCACCCCGCTGCTTGTGGCTACCCACGCCAATGCGATCGACGCGGCCAGGGTTCTGATCGAAGCTGGCGCAGATGTGAATGCGAAGGACAACATCACCGACAGCCCCTACCTTTATGCCGGCGCGCGCGGACATCTCGAGATCCTCAAGATGACGCTCAAGCATGGTGCCGACCTGAAAAGCACGAACCGCTTCGGCGGCACGGCTCTGATTCCAGCCGCTGAGCGCGGGCATGTTGAAACGGTGAAAACCCTGATTGAAGCGGGCGTTGACGTCGACCACGTCAACAATCTGCATTGGACTGCCCTGCTCGAGGCCGTCATCCTCGGCGATGGAGGCAAGCGCCATACCGAAATCGTCGACCTGCTGGTCAAGGCTGGCGCAGACGTGAACCTTGCCGATCGCGACGGTGTAACGTCTCTCCAGCACGCGCGAGAGAGCGGTTATCGCGAAGTCATCGAGATCCTTGAAGCAGCCAACGCCCGCTGACTGAGCCGAGGCAATCGGCGTGCCTCATCCCGCACAACAGGTCTGGCACGTCGCAATGGTGCCGAAATGGGCCGACAGCTATTGCGCGATGCGCCTGTCGAGCCAGGAGATGGCCGCGGCACTTACTTCGTCCGGCTTCTCATACAATGTCCAATGCCCCGCTCCTTCTATGAGCACAGTCTCCAGATCAGGCACATGCTCGTCCATGCCTTCGGCCATGCCCGGCGTAAAGGCGACGTCGTTCTCCGCAGTGATCATCAGAGAGGGGACGCGCACGATCTGGTCCACATTCAGGCCCGCCTTCCAATTACGTGACAGGTTGCGATACCAATTTAATGCCGGGGTGAAGCCGGTTTCTTCAAAGCTGGACGCGAAGTAGGACAGATCATCTGCATTGAGGATTTCCTCACCCAGCATTTGCGCTTCTGGCTGGCCCAGCGGCGTGAAGAAAGCCATCTGGCGATATTCAGCAGGCAAGCCAAAGTAATCAGCGGGGGCAATGACGTCCTTGCGGACCATTGTGCGGAAGCTACGGGCCGGATCATGTGACAGCAGCCGGTCGGCTTCTTCTCCATCCTGAATCATGAGGACGTACATGTCCGGGCTGTAGATCTGCCGCATTTGCGCGACTGGATCGATAGTGGGGTCTGGGCTGAAACCTGCTGGTGCCAAGCCATTCAACTGCTCCGGGTGCAGCCAATAGTGCCAGTGCGGAATGAACGGCGTGGTAATGCTGATCACGCCCAACGTGCGTTCTTCATGGAACAGCGCCATCTGCCAGGCAAGGATGCCGCCCCAGTCATGGCCCATCCACACGGCCCTCTCGATGTCCAGTTCGTCAAGAAGCCCGACGAGGTCGCGGGTGAGGTTGGCCAGATCGTAATCTTCCACCGCAGCGGGGCGATCAGTCCGGCCATAGCCGCGAAGGTCGGGCGCGATGACGTGGTAACCGGCGTCAGCGAGCGCAGATATCTGGTTCCGCCAGGAGTAGGCGAGTTCTGGAAAGCCGTGGAGCAGAACAATAGTGGGCCCAGTCCCAGCCTCGTAAACGGCCATCCGGATGCCGTTGGTTTCGACATAATGCACGGGCGGCATGCCTGAAAGCTCGGCAGAGGTGCCATCGTGACTGTAGCTCGCCGACAAGGCGGTTGTCAGCGCCACTGCGCCCAGCCCTGCGAGGAGTTTGCGACGCGAAAGGTACATCGTAGCTGACCTTTTGGATTGGGGTTGCTCTGGGAGCAGGAGAGATGCTCACGCATACTCACTGCTAACGGGGGTGACCTTAGCGAGCCGGAGAACGATCTGCGGCGCAGGATTTGCTGTTGGGAAGCCGATCTTGCGGCCATTAACGAGTTCCGGGATCGGAACTTCGAACCCGTCGCGGCCCGGATTGACCGGACAGCCCGAACATCTCTCGCTTCGCTTTCGGTTGGGCGTGACTGATCAGCAAAATCGGCACCTAAGCCGCAAATTCTGCACCGCAAACTTCGCCCTTGCTTGCTAGGGTCATCATCCAACACGCAGCCACCCGCGCTATGTGTGGAAACAACGCGGAACAGAAGGAAGATCGGCTCTCTGTCCTGAGAAGCGATATCGGCGCCGCGCTGGCATTGCTGTTCTGCGACTCTGCTCTGGCCGAGTTTGAAGGAGATACGCGATGGGAACCATCACCACCCCCGACGGCACAAACCTCTTCTACAAGGATTGGGGACCAAAAGACGCACAGCCGGTAATGTTTCACCATGGCTGGCCGCTCAGCGCAGACGATTGGGACAGCCAGATGCTGTTCTTTTTGTCCGAGGGGTTTCGCGTGATCGCCCATGATCGGCGCGGGCACGGTCGCTCCGATCAGACGGACACCGGCAACGACATGGATACATATGCGTCAGACGTGGCAGCGATTGCCGAAGCTCTGGATCTGCGCGATGCGGTTCATGTTGGCCATTCCACCGGCGGCGGCGAGGTCACCCGCTATGCTGCCCGAGCGGAGCGTGGTCGAATAGCCAAGGCCGTCCTGATCGGCGCTATACCGCCTGTCATGGTCCGGTCGGACAAAAACCCGGATGGCATAGCGATGGAAGTCTTCGACGGATTTCGCGTGGCCCTGTCTAGGAACCGCGCCCAGTTCTACCTGGAAGTCCCAAGCGGCCCGTTCTATGGCTTCAATCGCGACGACGCCGAGATCAGCGAGGGTTTGATCCACAATTGGTGGCGTCAGGCAATGGCTGGTGGTGCGAAGGCCCATTACGACTGTATCGCTGCCTTTTCCGAGACCAACTTCACCAAAGATCTGGAATCGATCAACGTTCCGGTGCTGTTTCTTCACGGGGAGGATGACCAGATCGTGCCGATCGAAAACTCGGCCAACAAGGCGATCAAACTGGTGCGAAACGGCCGGTTGAAAGTTTACCCCGGTCTTTCTCACGGGCTGTTTGCAACGCATCCGGATTTGATCAACGCCGACATCCTTTCGTTCATTCGGGAAGGCTGAGGAGTTTGATCTTTTTTATGGAAGACGCGAGCGCATTGAACACAAAAACACTGTCTCGGTAAAAGTCACCGCACCAGGATGCGGAGGAAGCCTGCAGCCAAGGGATCACAGAAATGGTTACTATAGCGGTTGCTATTGCCGGTTTCGGCGGCGTGGGGCGAGCTGCGGCAGACCTTCTCCTCACCCGCCGGGACCGCTACCTTCAGGTCTACGGAGCAGACGTTCGTCTGGTCGCGGTCTGCGGATCGCGCTCCGGACTGGCTGATCCCGATGGCCTTGAAGCTGAGCATCTGGATGCGCTTGAGGAGGGTTTGACGGGCCCGAAATTCATCGAGACGAGCGCTGCGGACATTCTCATCGAAGCGGGCCCAAGCGATTTCCGCACGGGAGGACCGGGCCTTTCCTACATCCAACCATCCCTTGCGGCCGGACGCGACACGATCGTTATATCGAAGGGTGCGCTGGTCCACAGCGGAGTAAAACTGCGAGCCCTCGCAGAGACCTCGGGAGCAATGCTGAAAATCAGCGGCGCCGCTGCTGCAGCCCTCCCGACGATTGATCTTCTCGAGCACAGTTTGAAGGGGTGCCAGGTGCTCGAAATAGAGGGCATCCTCAATGCGACCACCAACTACCTGCTGGACGCGATGATGAGTCAGGGGCTGAGCTTCAACGAGGCTCTGGGACGCGCGCAGGCAGGGGGCTTCGCCGAAGCCGACCCGCGGAACGACACCGAAGGCTGGGACACTGCAGCCAAGCTCTTGATCATCGCCAATTTTGGCCTCGACGCAGGCTTAGTGATGGAAGATCTGTCCGTCGAGGGAATTCAGTCGGTCACGAAGGAGCGCATCACTGCGTGGCGCTCGGAAGGTCTCGTGCCCAAGCTTGTCGGACATCTTGCCAACGTGAAGGGTAAGTTCCGCGCCAGTGTCGGAATAAGGGCCTTGCCAATCTCCGACCCTCTCGCCCGTCTGAGGGGAAAGAACAAGGCAATCCGCATCATTACGGACGCCATGGGCGAAACGATCGCAATGGGCTCCGGGACGGAGCCGCTCTCCACCGCGGCGGCCGCGTTGAAAGACCTGGAGCATATACTGGCGGCCAGGGTGCGGCCTGTCCCGGTACCGCGAGCATCGCCATGACCCGACGTCTGGCGCTGGCCCTACGCCATGTTGGGTTCGAGGATCTCGGTAGCTTCGAGATTCCTTTGAAAGAGGCGGGCTATGCGATCGAATACATCGATATCGCGGAACGCGACCCCGCGACTCTCGACCCGCTGGATGCCGATTTATTCTTCATCCTCGGTGGCCCGATCAGCGTCTACGATCACGCCGACTACCCGTTCATAGCGGCCGAAATTGAACTGCTGAGGGTGCGCCTGGGGGCAGACCTCCCGACGCTTGGCATCTGTCTTGGGGCGCAGATGATGGCGGCAGCCCTTGGTGCACGGGTCTATCCGGCTCCAGAAAGAGAGATCGGTTGGTCCGCCCTAGACCTCAGTGAAACAGGTGGGCGCAATTTTCTCGACGCATTGCGCGACGTTCCCGTTCTTCACTGGCATGGCGACACCTTCGACCTGCCGGCAGGGACGAACCGGCTTGCGTCGACGACGATTTGCCAGAACCAGGCCTTCTCGCGGGGGCCGAATGTCCTCGCCCTCCAGTTTCATCCGGAAGTCGATGGCGAGCGGTTCGAGCGCTGGCTTGTGGGGCACGCGAGCGAACTGGCGACGATCGGCATCAATCCTTCGGTCCTGCGCAGCGATGCCAGCCGACATTCAAGCAAGCTGCGGAAAGCCGGCACTGACCTTCTGGCCGGCTGGCTGTCGCAGTTGAGGCTTTAGATCCAAAGGCCAGCCGGACGTACTGGTCTTCTTCTTCTGGTTCGAAATCACGCCGCTCAAGGAGACCTTGGAGCACGGCGAACGAGTCCCTCATTCCCTGGTATTTGGAAACAAAAATGCGGTCCAACAACTATCCGGAAACGAAACGCGTTGACGTGAGCGAGGAGCACTTCGGCCACACCATCGTCGATCCCTATCGCTGGCTCGAGAACGACGTACGCAGTGACGAAGACGTCGCCGAATGGGTTGATGCACAGAACGCGCTGACGCAGCGCTACCTGGCTACTCTGTCGGGTCGCGACATCTTCCGCGAGCGGCTGGCGATCCTCCTGAACTACGAGCAGCTCACTCCGCCGATCAAGCGGGGCGGGCGCTATTTTTTCACGAAGAACGAGGGAGGTGACAACCAGCATAGCCTTTGGATGCGAGATGACGATGGCAAGGATCGTATCGTCATTGATCCGAACGATTGGTCAGACGACAGCGCCGACGCGCTTGGTGAATGGGCTGCCTCCGATGACGGGCGACTGCTGGCTTTTAGCGTCCAGAGTGGTGGTACGGACTGGCGCACGATCAGGGTACTGGATGTCGATGCAGGCAAAATGTTCGATGATCAGGTGCACTGGGCAAGATTCACCGCGATCGTCTGGATGGCGGATGGGTCCGGCTTCTTTTATTCCCGCTATCCCGCACCGGCAGAGGGAACGCGCGCCACGGCAAGCGTCTCCAACCATGCCATCTATTTCCATGCGCTGGGGACTTCGCAAGCGGATGACCGGCTCGTCTATTCCGGTCGCGACAAGCCTGCCGTCCTGCATATCGTTGATCGAACCCGTGATGGGCGATACCTCCTTGTTTATGCCACGCCCGGTGCCGGTGTGAATGCGCTCGCCATCATCGACCTTGCCCGCGACGCCTGGGCTCCCCGCAACCTAATTGAGAACTTTGATGCGGAGTGGACGGTCATCGGAAACAGGGGTGACCTGCTCTACCTGCAGACGAATGAAGGCGCCGAGCGGCGCAAGATCGTGACGCTTGACCTCGCGCTAGGCAAAGCGGAGCCGGTGCAGTTAGTGGCGGAGGACGATGCGGTGCTCACCAACGCCGCCCTTCTGGGTGAGCGGTTGCTGACGACCTATCTGGTCGACGCGAAGACGGAAATCCGCCGCTTTGCCCTAGACGGGACGCCAGATGGAACTGTGGCGCTTGCCGGTATCGGTAGCGCGGGCGGCTTCGAGGGCAGTGAAGACGATAATGAGGCGTTCTTCGTATTCTCCAGCTTCGATACGCCCATGACCGTATTTCGCCATGATGTGGCAGCGAACCGCAGCGAAGTCTGGGCGGAACCGAACGCCCCCCAAATGCTCAGGCAGATATCGGTCAGTCAGCGCTTCTACAAATCAAAGGACGGGACGAGCATCCCGATCTCCATTGTGAGCCACGTCGATGTCACAGGTCCTGCGCCGACGCTCCTCTACGGTTACGGCGGCTTCGGCATCAGCATGGTCCCGTACTACAATCCCTCGCAGATGGCATGGGTCGAGCAGGGGGGAGTTCTTGCCATCGCCAATATCAGGGGCGGCGGAGAGTACGGTCGGGCGTGGCACATGGCCGGACAGTTCGAGAAACGGCAGAACTCTTATGATGACTTCGCAGCTGCGGGGGACTTCCTCAAGGCTGAAGGCATAACGAGCGCTAACGGGCTCGTTATACAGGGCGAGTCCAATGGCGGTTTGCTGGTCGGTGCGGTTGTCAACCAGCGCCCGGACCTTTTTGCGGCAGCACTTCCGAGCGTCGGTGTCATGGACATGGTTCGATATCATCGCTTCAGCGGTGGAGCCTTGTGGATGTCCGATTTCGGCAGTCCGGACGAGGAACGGCATTTCCACGCACTGCTGAGCTATTCGCCGTACCACAACATTCGTGCAGGGCTGGACTATCCCGCAATCCTTGCCACAACAGCCGATACCGATGACCGCGTCGTCCCCGGCCATACCTTCAAGTATGTCGCCGCGCTGCAGGCTGCTGACCTCGGGTCTACGCCGAAGCTTGTCCGCGTTGAAACGCGGGCGGGCCACGGAGCAGGCATGCCGCTCGACAAGGTCATCGCGCTCTATGCAGATATGTGGGCGATTGCTGCCCACTGGACGGGTCTGGAGGTCGACCAGAACGAAAGTGACGAGATTGAGTTCTGATTCACCTCCGCGATAAACGGGATTTCCTGTTGCTGCCAACAGGTCACACGTCGCCAATAGACCGCAAGATTGGCACGTTCACGATCGGTCCTGCGCCGCATCCAGCAAAAGCCGTCTGTAAGTTGGCTCCTGAAACGCCTCGTGTCCCAGTGCGCTGCGCCGTACAGGCGATCAGTTGATGTTCAACCCGAAGCAGTAGGAGAGATGTGATGGACTTGAACAGAGCGCCCGCCAAAGAGCTGGAACCAAACACGCAGGATCAGTCCGCAGCGTCGCTGGCTGTCGTCATGGATTTCCTGTCCAACACAGCGCCGTTGGCGCGGGTGGCAGCTGAATAATTCCGATCCCGGGGCCAATCGGTCTTGCTGAAGCCTTCGGTATATCGCCACGGCTCGGCTCCTCCGCACTCGCCTCAAACTTTGATTTGCGAAAGGAAACATTGGCATGAAAGCCATTCGCTTCCACCAATTCGGCGGCGCGGAAAATCTGCGGGAAGATGAGATAGATATCCCTGTTCCGCAGTTCGGTGAAGTGCTCGTCCGTCTGGCGGGAACGAGCGTCAATCCCGTCGATTTCAAGATCAGGGAAGGGACAGTGCCTTTCGTGAACGAGGCGATGCTTCCGTATACGGGTGGCCGTGACACTGCCGGCTGGGTGGAGGCGCTCGGCGATGGTGTAACGAGCGTCAGGATCGGAGAAGCAGTGATCGGCCTGCCCGGTTTCGACCAAGGCACGTTCGCCCAATATTGCCTTGTCGAGGAGATTTCTCTCACCTCCGCGCCGAAAACAATTCCGTTGTTGCAGGCCGGGGCCATCCCTTTGGCTGCCCTAACGGCCTGGCAAGGCCTGACTCAACACGGGGAACTGCGCGCGGGACAGTCCGTTTTGATCCATGGAGGTGCCGGGGGGACCGGCCATTTCGCGGTCCAGTTCGCCAAGGCTCTTGGAGCGTCGGTGACGGCGACCGCCTCGGCACGCGACCGGGAATTCCTTCTCGAGCTGGGAGCGGATACCGTGCTCGACTATCGTGGTGAGCCCTTCGAAGATATTGGGGGACGTTTTGATCTCGTCCTCGATCTCGTTGGTGGGGAGGTATCAGAGCGCTCATGGGTTGTGTTGAGACCCGGCGGTCGCCTGATATCAGCGCTTGAAATTCCGGATCAGGCCGAGGCAGATGCGAACCGTCCCTTCGGAGCTAGCTTCATGACGGTGCCAAATCGCGATCATCTCAGTCACATCGTCGATATGATCGACAGCGGAATGATAAGGGTCGTTATCTCTGAGGTCTTTGCAATCAAGGACGTGGCGCGAGCGCAGAGCAGGCTCCGCAAAGGCGGGGTTCGCGGAAAGATCCTTATCGAATTCCCGGCTGCGTAGCTTCACTGGAGAAAAACTCTTTCGCGGCGAAACGCTGCGCCGCTGAGGCGAGGTGGCGTGCAGTCCGCTGATCGCCGATTGCTGATGACTTCGCGCCGGAATGGCGAAATGCCCCCTTCCCCGGGGCGAGGGAAGAGGGCCGCAGAGGCAGGCGGAGAGGGCGGGGCTGCCGCTCTGATAGTGCCGCTGCGAAACGTTGGTGGACGGTTTGTTTAGCGTTCAGCCGGACGAATGCTGGTTGCATCAAGCAGTCGGATATATTCGTCACTGCCTTCGCTGAGGATTGAGGGATCTTGACTATCCCATGACACATGAACCTTCTCTCCGGCGCGATATCCGGAAAGATCGATATGTGCAGGCAAGCGATAGGCGTCGCCATCGCGTAAACGTACCTCGTTTCGTGATGGGGTAACGCGTTCCAGGGTTCCAGTGCTGGTGAACGCAGAGGCGTTCGGTGCTCCCATCGCAGCTAGCAAGATAACGCCAAGAGAAATAGTAGTACGCATCTCCGTATTCCTTTATCTTTGAGGTCGGTTATCTTGGTATAATTAGGGAATTATAGATTCTGCTGCGTCGCGGTATTTGCTGTGCGGGTACCGATCTTGCTGTCCAACCACGCTTCGAACCGCTTTTCGACTCGTGTGCGGCGTCTGATGGCGTACGACCGGCAAGCTAATGCCGGGCGAGCAATCGCAGCTCACCTGCTCGATCCGGACCGGCACAAGCGAAACGGCTGCGGATGAGCCGGACGTCCGAAAGGCGGAGAAACTCAGATGCGCCTTTATGTGCTTCCGGGAGCGTGTTCGTTGGCAAGCCATATGGCACTGGAGGCCGGTGCCCAAACGTTGCCGGCCGACAAGCTGCCATTCGAGATCATTGTGGTAGAGCGCAGCGAGAACCGTCTGCCTGCGTATCTGGCAATCAATCCGTTGGGCACGGTTCCGGTGCTTGTTACTGATGATGGAAGGCTGATCGTCGAGTGTTTTGCCGTCCTGCTGCATATCGCGGCCCGATTTCCTGAGGCACGGCTTGCGCCACCCATCGCCAGCAGCCAACGCGACCGCGTGCATACTTTATTGTCGGTAATGGTGACGGCAGGCCAGCCTGCCTTTCAAATGCTGTGGCGGTCCGAGCGGTTTGCAGACACGCCGGAGGGCCGTGCGGCTGTTCGGCGTATGTGTCAGATCAGACTAGCGGTTCTTTTCGAAAGGCTTGAGAACGAGATAGGAACGAGCGGCTATCTCTCCGATACGGGGCCAGATATTGCCGACATGTATCTTTACGTCTTGGCGCGATGGGGCTTGCGGCTGGACCGATCGACGAAGAGCTATCCGCGCCTATGGGCACTGGCCCGAAAGATGTCCGAGCTGCCTTTCGTCGTCCGAGCGATGCAGCGTGAAAATATTGCTCTGGACGAGCCATCCTGGGGCCCTGGTTGATCACAGCCTGTACGCGACCGTCGCCCAATAGCGCTTGCCTTGCTGGGGGGGAGCCATTGCTAGGAGGCTCTCAACAGACCTCTTAGTCGAGGGACAGCGTGTCCGATAAAGGCACGTACTGCGCTGTTGTTGCCTCCACCCTGTGAGCGATGGACAAGGCTCACCGGGACCGGTTCCGGTTCGTGGTCACCAAGAAGAGAAACCAGAGACCCTTGCGCAATATGCTTCTCGACCTGGTAAGATAGAGGGCGAACGATCCCCAAACCTCGTACAGCAGCCTCAATCGCTGCTTCAGCATTGTTCGTTGTGAGCCGGCAGGCAACCCTGACCGATCTCACGCGGCGTCCGTCTGGGTGCTCGCGGTAAGGCCAAAGCTCCTGTGTTCCCGCATGATTTAACCCGATGCACCGGTGATGCGCCAAGTCCGCCGGTCGTGCAGGTTCGCCAAGCTCTTCAAGATAGCGAGGTGCCGCACACGTCAATTTGCGCACTTCACCTAGTTTCATGGCGGTCAATGATGAGTCTGGCAGCGTCGCAAGGCGGACTGCAACATCCACACCCTCTCCGACAAGATCGACCATGCGATTCATGAAAACGGTGCGCACCTCCGTTTGCGGATAAGCAATCAGGAAACTCTCGACGATAGGCATCACATTGAGACGCCCGAAAAGTTCCGGCGCCGTGATGACAACGCTTCCGCTGACGGCTGCGTCCTGCGAGCGCGCTTCAAGCTGCGCCAGTTCAGCGAGCATCGTCCTGTAAACGGAGGCATGGCGAACACCCGCCTCGCTGACCGAAAAGCTTCTGGGCGTACGCTCCAGCAGACGTTCACCCGAAATTTCTTCCAGCCGCGCAATGGCTCGTGTCACGGAGGCCGGGGAGCGACCAAGACGGCGCGCGGCACCGGCCAGCGAACCTGAATCGATGACCGCGAGGAAAATCGACATTGCTTCGAGCCGATCCACGATCATCTCCATTTCTGAAACCTGATCTTGCAGCTTACGCATATTATGCCGTGATCTGGAATGCTTTACCTTTCCCGAAAGCTGAAAGGACTGCGCGATGACAACATCATTTGGATTCCAGCGGGTCGGGGACGTAGAGATTTTTTACCGGGAGGCAGGGCCGCGCGACGCGCCGGTGCTCCTCCTGCTGCACGGCTTTCCATCGGCCAGTCACATGTTCCGTGACCTGATGCCGTTGCTGTCGGATCGATACCGGCTGATTGCGCCTGATCTTCCAGGTTTCGGGCAAACCAAAGCGCCACCCCGAGGAACCTTCGACTACACGTTCGACAATCTTGCCGATATGATCGCGGGCTTTGTTGCTGCCATGTCACTCGAGACGTACGCGCTTTACATCTTCGACTATGGAGCACCGGTCGGTTTGCGTTTGGCCATGCGTCATCCCGAAAAGGTGGCCGCGATCATATCCCAGAACGGCAACGCTTATCTTGACGGGTTCAGCGATGAATGGGGACCGTGGGAAGCTTATTGGCGCGAGCCCAGCGCAGCCAATAGAGAGGCCTGCAGAGCTTCGCTTTCGCCCGAAACAATCCGGAACTGGCAGTATGGCACGGGAGCCGATCCGAGATTACTGTCCCCGGACGGCTACGAGCTGGACATCGCCTATATGGCCCGTCCAGGCGCCGAGGAGATCCAGCTCGACCTGATCCTAGACTATCGCAGCAATGTTGCGCTCTATCCGGATTTCCAGGCGTATTTCCGCAAACATCGTCCGCCCTTGCTGGCTGTGTGGGGACGTCATGACCCAGCCTTTGTGCCTGCAGGTGCGGCCGCATATCGACGTGATCTGCCGGACGCTGAGGTTCACCTGCTGGATACAGGACATTTTGCATTGGAAACGCATGCGAAAGAAATCGCTGCGCTGATCGCTCCGTTCCTCGAAAGCAAACGCCGTTCGAGTAAAACGGCCGCATAGGCATCGTCGCAAGGACTGGAGCCGTCGGGAGAGTGGGAGCTGGGGATGTGAATTCCCGGCTTCCTTGGGTGGGGAACAGTCCTGCTCAGACCGGGTCGGGAGGGAAGTAGCCATCTCATCGGAGACCTAGCAATGAACGTGTCTGCCTATTCGTCTTTCACCCAGTGGTACTGCGAGGGCCGCCTTGCGTCCTATGTGCGCGTGATGAAATCCCCGGGTGGCACGCTCAACCTCCTTGAGGCAGCGCAGCCGGCCGGCGACATGTCCGACCCTGCCGTGCCGGATCTCATCCTCTACCAGGATCTGGTCGGGGGCAGCCATGTCAGCGGCGATCTCGGAGGGGGACGTTTCGGTGTGACCAGCGAAAAGGACGGCTTCTTTCTCGCCGCTCCGAATTTCGCCAACACGGTCATGGTCGATGAAAGTCACCAGCTTCGCAGTTTGTCCTTCCCGATGGCGCAGTGGCAGAGTGTGCTCGATGAAGCCACCGGCGGCCGATATTCGTTAGACCGCTTGGGGATTTACGGCGGTACTTTCGCGTCGCCAGCAGTCCGGTCCGCGCTCCGGAAACTTTGGGCTCTTTGCGATGAAGAGGGGACGCCCTCGCGGCTTTTGGCGCAAGCAGCTGGTTGCGAGGTTCTTGCCGAGCTTTACCGCTTGGGGGGAGCGCTTTTCACACCTGCAAGGGGCGGCCTTGCCCCGTGGGCGCAACGTCGATCTCTCGAGTTGATGCAGGCTCGGCTGTCGGAGGACATCAGCCTCGACGAACTGGCAGCCGAGGTAAGGCTCTCGCCGTTTCATTTCGCGCGAATGTTCAAACAGAGCGTCGGCGTTCCGCCGCGAGTCTACCTGACGCAACTGAGAATGGAGAAAACGTGCGAACTCCTCGAACAAACGGACCTTTCAGTCACGGAGATCGCCCTGGAGGTCGGTTACTCATCAAACCAGGTACTCGCCCGGATTTTCACAAAAAACCAGCGCATGACGCCGACTGACTACCGGCGGGCAGTTCGTGATCCGGGAAGTTCTGTCAAAGCGCCGTGAACGCGGATGGCACCGCCGCGCGCGGTGGCAAACAGCGTCGCCTTGGCATTCAAGAGAATGAGACCTCATAGAAGGGTAGGGTGGACCAGCGCGGAGGCGCGTGAATGTCAACGCCAAGAGCGGATGGCGACCCAGCAAGCGCCACCTGCAGGATCTGCCCGGCGCTGATGAAGCCGGGACCGCAAGATCAACCGCCGTTCTCCCGCGCAAGGACCTTTTGCACTGCCGGATCGGCAGCCAATCTGTCAAGCAGCGACTGAACATTCGGATATTCTTCGAGGGCACCCGGCAGAAGCTTTATCGCCCATCGGAGCATTGGGAATGAATACGCGTCTACAAATGATCGCCCACCGTCAAGCATGTATTCACGTCCTTCCAGATGGCTGTCGAGAACGGCGAGTTGCTTAGCGACCAAGCTGTGCCCAGCTTCGACCACGGCGGCTCTTGCCGCATCGCCTTTGTCAGCCGTATAGCGATAGGGCAGAAAAATCGGCCAGAAGGCTGCGTGAAAGTCCGAGGTAAAGAAAGCGGACCAGCGATGCGCCTCTGCTCTGGAGCGTAGGTCAAGGCCGCCGGCAAGCCCAGCTTCCGGATGCTTTTGCGCAAGGTAGTCAAGGATTGCCCCGGCCTGCGTGAGTATCCAGCCATCATCCTCTTGAAATGTTGGCACCGCGCCTGCGGGGTTCACCGCACGAAGCTCTTCCGAGCCAAAGTGGACTTTAACTGCCTCGTAAGGCTCGCCGATCCACTCCAAAGCGATGTGCGGAGCGAGCGAACACGCTCCAACCGCATAGTAAAGTGTGGGCATCGTTTCTCTCCATGTACGTCCAAGCATGCACGACGAGCGCGGACATCAGCGCGTGAGTTCGTTTCCTGTCTTCTCGCGAGGTCAGGCGTTCGCGCCACCGTCCACGGTCAGGGTGCTGCCGGTTACCATGTTGGCAGCAGGACTGGCGAGAAACACCACTGCGTCGGCGATCTCTGACGGCTCAGCGTATCGGCCGATCGAGGAGAGGCTTCGCTGGAAATCAGCACTGTCGCCGTCCGCCGGGTTCGCTTCGGTATTGGTCGATCCTGGCAGGACGAGATTTACCGTGATGCCTTGAGAGCCAAGTTCGCGTGAGAGGCCGCGCGTGAACGACAGAAGCGCTGATTTCGACATCGCATAGGGGGTCACGCCGGGGAACGGTACACGTTCTGCCAAAGCCGATCCGATCGAGATGATGCGGCCGCCTTTGGGAAGATGCGGAATCGCTGCCTGGGCAAAGGCCAGCGGTCCGCGCACGTTGACATCCATCATTTCCTGGAATGCCGCGAGATCAATATCCGCGATCGCTCCACTCAGTCCGACCGCAGCGCTGTTGACGAGGATATCGAGGCCACCGAACGTTGCGACGGTCTCCTGCACCGCACGACGGATGGCGTCGGTGTCTGCACTATCTGCCTGAACGGCAAATCCACGCTGGCCAAACGTCTCTATCGAAGAGACCACGTCAGCCGCACGCTGTGCTGAACTCTGGTAGGTGATAGCGACGTCCGCGCCGTGTTCGGCCAACGCCAATGCGATGGCTGCGCCGATGCCTCGAGAACCTCCCGTTACAAGTGCGCGCCTGCCTTTGAGATTGTTCATGGTCCATGCTTTCTCTGTGCGTTGCTCGGATACGGCCCGCCCTTGCGCGGCCGCTGCTTTCAGATCTCTAGGAGGAATGAAGTCAGGGCGTTATTCACGCGGTCAGCGGCTTCGTTCTGGACCCAATGCCCTACATTCTCGAGCCTGATCTGATCCACCAGATTGGGTTGTGCCTCGCGCAACGTTTCCAGGCTCGGTGTCTCAGGATGTAGCATCTGGCTCAGTCCGTCAGCTGCCCCCCAAATATAAAGTGCGGGTTGCTGAATGACCGCGCCTTTGAAGGCAGCCGTCAATTCAAACGTCCTGGAGAAGGCAGTGTAGTAATTCAACCCGCCTCGAAACCCGGTGCGCTGGAAGGCACTGATCGTGTGATTGACATAGTCGGGATCGGCCCATTCCGGCACTGCGACAGGGGCGGGCCTGAGCATGTGAAGGTGTGGATCAAGCGGGTTCCATCTGAGCGCAGGTGCGGGGCTCGCTGACAGCCAATAAAGGATACTTGGAATGGACTGTTGGGCATCCGCGAAAAGGGTTTCGGCGCCCGGTTCAGCAAGTTCGAAGGCATAGTAGGCTTCGTTCAACCCGTAATCGCGCAGGATCTGCCAGGGGTCGACTTCGCCGCGTGGAGCGAAGGGAATACTAATGCTCACAAGTGCGCGAAAACGGTCTGGCCGCATCAGCGCGGCATGCTGGGCATTGTAGGCGCCCCAGTCGTGGCCGACGATGACCGCGTTGTCGATGGAAAGCGCGTCGAGGACAGCGATCAGGTCGCCAGTGATATGAAGTGCCGTATAAAGGTCGGGGTTCTCCGGAGCGAAGCTGCGGCCGTAGCCTCGCATGTCGAGTGCCACAGCGCGATAGCCTGCCTCGGCCACCGCCTGCATCTGGCTCCGCCACGTTTCTGCCGTGTCCGGAAAACCATGACAGAACAGCACCGCCGGACCTTCTCCCTGCTCCAGCACATGGAAGGGGCCATCAATTGCTTGCACCATCTGTCGGCGGACGGGGATCGCGGTGCTGCTCGGTGCGGCCTGGCCCAGAGTGGGAGACAGCGCAAGCCCCAGTCCCATCAGAGCAGAGGCGCGAAAAAGATCGCGCCGTGTCCAATCACAACCAGTGTCTTGGAACAGTTGCTTGGATGTAGGGATATTTTCGCTGAATGACATCGGAGTATCCTCAACAAGACATCGCGAGCTCACACTCATTGCTCGCTGGACAGGCTTGCCTGCTTATTAAGCGGCTAATCTAGCTGTTGAGAAAAAGGGCGCGGCGCGAATGCTGCTGTCACGGTGCCGATCTTGCGAGGCAATAGCCGCAGACGGTCTAATGACCTCTGCGACGCCCATTTCACATGCGAGTTTGAATCAGCAAGATCGGCACGCAAGCAGCAGCTTCCGCGCCGCGCCACACCTCCTCACCCGCTAGATTTGTCATTCATCCGCGAAGCAGATGCGCCGGCTTTCAGCGGCCCCCTGCGAAAGCGGACCCCAACCGGCGGCTCCTTGTCACAAGGATGATCTGGCCGCGTGTTTTCTCGAAGGAGGATGAAAATGCCCCGCAAGCTCCTGATTGCCTCCCTTGCCGCTCTTTGCGTTTCCTCCGCCCACGCAGGGTCGCTGCTGGAAACTCCCGGGGCCGATCTCATCGTTTTCAATGCCCAGATTTTCACCGGCAATCTTGCGCAGCCCGAAGCGTCCGCTCTCGCGGTGAAGGACGGCCGTATCTATTTCGTTGGTTCCGATGGCGACGTTCTTGGTCTTAAAAATTCCGGCACCCAGATGATCGATGCTGGCCGTCGCAGGCTGATCCCCGGCATCAGTGACGCGCACACCCATGTGCTCAATGAGAGCAGCTACACCTATAATTTGAGGTGGGACGGGGTCCCGACGCTGCGCCAGGCACTAGACATGCTGCGGGAGCAGGCAGAGCGGACGCCTGAGGGACAATGGGTGAAGGCGATTGGCGGCTGGTCGCCATTTCAGTTTGAGGAGAACCGCTTTCCAACCCTGGACGAGCTGCGAGAGGCCGTCCCAGATCGTCCTTTGATCGTTCAGTACGCCTACAACCGCGCCTTCCTGAACGAACAGGCCATGGAAGCACTCGGCGTGGGGACCGTGCAGTTTCCAGACCTGCCGGGAACGGAGTTCGAGCGCGATGCGCAGGGAAACCCTACAGGCGTCGTCGAGGGCTACACATTCACCTTCATCGCCATGGAGGCCATGGTCCCGCAGCCTTCGTCCGAGGAACAGGTAAGCGCGCTGGTCCATGCCATTCACGGCCTGAACCGGTTCGGCGTTACCTCAGTTATTGACGCCGGAAACCGAGGCTACCCTACGGCTCAGGCCAACGTGGCGGCGCTGGCCCGGGATAACCGCCTCAACGTTCGCATGCCGTTCGTCGACATGCAGTTTGGCGATGGCAGTCCAATCAACATGGTGGAGGCCCAGATCGAAGCGATTACGAAGATCGCACCGATCAGCCCCGGGCATAAACTGCACCCGACATTGGCGCATGGCCATGTGTATCGTGGTGCCGGAGAAGTGCTGCAGATCGATGTCCACGATCACGAGAACTTTGATCGTCCGCCCGTCACCATCGATCCCGGTTTAATGCGACAGCACGTTGAGCAAAATGTGCGCAAGTTGGTTGAACGGCGAATCCCGTTCCGCATGCACATCAGTTACGACGAAAACATCTCGCCTTTCCTCGACGCATTGGAAGATCTGAACCAAACCGCCCCGCTTGATGGCCTGCGGTGGAGCATCGAGCACGCCGAAACAATCAGCCCGAAAAACATCTCCAGGGTCAAAGAGCTTGGCGGCGGAATCGCTCTGGACACGAAAATGGCACTGCACGGCGACGGCTTCATAGAAACGCACGGCCGCGAGGTCGCGTTGCGAACGCCGCGGCTGCGCCAACTCGTCGACAGTGGTGTTCCCTTGGCCATGACCACCGTTGCGTATCGAGCCGCAACCTTCAACCCCTGGGTCGTGTCAGGGAAATCGGTGTCCGGCTCCGACATCCTTGCCGAGGACAATCGTCTTTCCCGCGCCGAGGCCCTGCACCTGTTCACGGCTGGCGCGGCGTGGTTCATGAATGCGGAGTCTGAGATGGGGAGAGTTGCACCCGGTAATCTGGCTGATTTCGCCCTGCTGGACAGGGACTATTTCACGGTTCCGGAAGATCAGATCAGATCCATCTCCTCAGTTTTGACAGTGATGGATGGCCGGGTGGTGTTCGGGGCAGAAGAATATAAGGCCCTGAGGCCGCCCTTGCCCGACATTCTCCCCGCCTGGTCGCCCGTCAAACATTATGGCGGCTACTACGGAGCCCACTAAATTTCACCGAGGTGGCGGCCGCAGAGGCGCGCCACTTTCGTCCTTCTATCTCCTTCAACATGACAAGGATAAGATGATGACCAAGCGCGAAGCGATTTTTCCGGCCAACCGGAACAACCTCTATGAGATGCACAATTATTCGGCGGCGATAAGGTCCGGCGATCTGGTCTTTGTGTCAGGGCAGGTGGGCAGCCTGGACGATGGAACGCCGGAACCTGACCTCCGGCGTCAGGTGCAACTCGCCTTCGACAATCTTGCGGCAACGCTCAAAGCTGCGGGATGCGGTTTCGATGACATAATCGATGTCACAACATTCCACACCGACCCGGTATCCCAGTTCGACACGATCAAGGCGGTAAGGAACCGGAACTTCGTCAACGCACCGTTTCCCAACTGGACGGCCATCGGCGTGAACTGGCTGTCCGGCTTTGATTTCGAGATCAAAGTAATCGCTCTCGTTCCCGCCGATTGACGGTCGCGGACCGGGGATTATCAAAAAACAAACCAGCGCCAACTAATGGCGAAGCAAACCTTGATGCTAACGGGCGTAGATTGATGGGAAAGGAAGGTTTCAATAAGTTGAATGGCGCGCCCGAAAGGATTCGAACCTCTGACCCCCAGATTCGTAGTCTCTGAGACTAAGAATTTCGAATCGCCGCGCCAAGCTGAGAGATGGGTGAGGGCCATATTCTCAAGGTTTTCAAGGAACGCGGCCTTTGTGTTATTTTTGGCCACGTGCCATCTCCCCTGAAAATCCACATTCAAGGTTGGTAT
Source organism: Aquamicrobium zhengzhouense (assembly GCF_016124105.1). Lineage (GTDB taxonomy): Bacteria > Pseudomonadota > Alphaproteobacteria > Rhizobiales > Rhizobiaceae > Aerobium > Aerobium zhengzhouense. The sequence goes on along the minus strand of NZ_JADGMQ010000005.1, from coordinate 21,124 downwards.
AAACGTGGTATAGGTTCTCCGATAAAAGAGGGAGCTATGCATGCCGACCGTCCGCGCCGTCCTGTCCAAGGAACATCTCAAAGAGGCTGAGGAGGCTGCCGTTTCTAGAAAGTACACAAGCAGAGACCCGTTAATTTTTGCCGACGACAGGGAGCCAGGTCTGTCGATCAGGGTGCAGGCTTCAACGGTAACTTGGATCCTAAAATTCCGTGGCAAGACCCGTTCGCTTGGAACACTAGGTGAGATCCGGTCTCCGACGGCGGCGCGGCAGCTAGCGGTCGAGACCCGCGACCTGATGCGGGGCGGCGTCGGCGACGAGGCTGCGCGCTTCGTCAGGCAGAGGCGGGCCGGGAAGACGTCGGGCGAGGCGGTCTCAGCCGTTGCCAGACAGGACGCGCATGCGTCCGGCAAATGGAAGTGGGAAGACCTCGCGACGAAGTACCCCGAAGACTACCTTTCCAAGCCTCGGACGACTACTCGCGGCGTCCGCCCGCCGTCACTGAAGAGCGCGGAGGAGGCGAGGAGATACCTCAGTGATTCCGTCGTCATCAAGCACCTTGGCGGTCGCCTCCTGATGGAGCTACAGCGGTCGGATTTCGAGGCGGTTCGGGATGAGCTTTACGACGACTACGGACGCAAGACGGCATCGCGCCAGTTCGTAGCCTATAGCTCAGCCGCCATGTCTTGGGCGCGTGGCTATCACGCCGGACGGTCGGGCCTCGAGAAGGTTGACCGCTGGTGGATTGATACTAAGAAGCGCGAGGAAACCATCCCCGTCCCGAAGACACGGTTCCCTGAACTCGCCGATCTGGCGCGGGTCCTTCGGGTCGCGGACTCTTTTCGCGTGGCGCCGGGTAGACTGATACAGAGAGAGACGTCCGACGTCGTAGTCTGCTCCCTGTGGTGGCTGGCCCTTACGGCGCAGCGCGCGACGGCAGGCCTCAGGGTCACCAAGGATTCGATCCTGCCATGGGACGGTGCGCCCGAGCCGGGCTGGAGCGTAGTAACGTTTCCGGTGGAAGATATGAAGGGTCGGCGCTTCCACGCGATCCCGATCCCCCCCATGGCCTCTCTCCTGCTGGAGCGCATCGCCATCTCGGCTGACCCTAAGTCACGATACCTCTTCCCGGCACAGCGCCAGGCAGGGCAGGGCGACGCGCCGCTGTCCCGTTCGACGCCGCGGCTTTTGATCGAGCGTCTGCGCGGCCGAGCTGCGGACTTGTCGATCGCCGTAAAGGAGGAGGAAGACGGGGACCGACAGGAAGAGAAGACGAAGGACGACAAGGACAAGAAGGTGCGCGGCCCCCTCAAGGACCTTCTCGCCGGCATCCCGCATTTTTCCGTGCATGACCTCCGTCGCACATTCGCGACGATCTGCGGAGAGAACGCCGTCCGCGGCGACGCGATCTCGGCGGTCCTCGACCACGCCGACGGCTCTATTGATGCGCCTAGAGTATCCGCTGCTCCGACACGAGCCGAGATCACGCGCCTCGTCTACGACCACTCGCAGCGCCTCGCGCTCAAGGCCATTGCTATGAAGGAATGGTGCGACCTGCTTTTCAAAGCCTGCGACGAGGAGTGGAAGAAGAATGGCGGTCGGATCGCGCGCCCCCTGCCAAGGCTTCCGGGAGAGACCTATCCGGCGAAGCCGGAGTTTAAGGTATGGCAGCCCTGGTACAGGACCATCGAGCATTGGCACGCGGGCAAGCCAAAGCCGATGTCTTCCGGAACCCTAGGACTGGCTGCGAGGCGTCGGGCGGTCGAAGAGGCGGATGAGGACGCCTAAAGGAATTGCCGCAACTCCTCGTAAGTTGCTGGCAACCTAAAATATGTTACGCTAATCTGGTTCAGTTCTCTTAGAATCCGTTTCAGATCAACCGCAGCCTTGGCTGTCCCTCGACCGGATCGAGTAACCCGTGCCGATCGAGAGTGCCGACCATGACAAGTTCTCGGCGACGCGAACAATCTCGCCCTAGTGGGTGGCGACCAAGGCCTTCACCTCCTCCAGGGCTGCGAGAAGACGCAACTCGATTATCCGAGTTCGAGGAGCCTTCCCAGGACATCTTGGCGTTGTAGCATGCCTACCAACTGCCCGTTCTGCAGCACGGGGAACGCCCTGTGCGGCTCCGCAAGGAACATCCTGGCGGCGCTGGCGATGTCGCCGTCGGCTTCGATCGTCTTGACCGGATTGCTCATCTGCTCGCCTACCGTTCCCCGCCACTGCTGATAGTAGCTTGCCTGAACGGCAGGCCGGAAACAGTCCTTTTGCGTCAGGATACCGATCAGCAGTCCCGCCTCGTTCAAGACCGGGGCGGCTTCCTGCCCTTTCGCATGCAGCAGCCCAGCCGCATGGCGGATGGTCATTGCCGCGTCCAGGGCAAGGAAATCGGTGCGCATGACCCTGCTGATTACCATGCTCATAGCGCCTTATCCTCCTTGCTCCATGGAAAGCATTTCTCGATCCTTCGGATTTGCTCGCAACTTTAAGCCGTTATCCATTAGCATGTCTTGGCACCGAATCCGGGTGCGCAGTTTCGGAAGACACGCGTCTCGGGCAACCGGCGCAGCGCGCGTCATCTGGCAGGCAGGACAAGCCACTGCAGGAGTTCCTGAGCGGCTCTCCGCGTAGCATGACGCCGAGAGCAAGGGCGACGGTGACGAGTAGCATGAGGGCCAAAGCGAGGATCAATTCCATTGCACGGCCTCAAGCCAGATGATCGTCGAAACGTCCGACAGCGATCCGGCGCAACCCTTCGCCCTCTCGTAGCAGGAACAACGCGTCGATGTTGTTGCGTTCGGCGATCGCCGGACCGGCGGCACCGGCGGCCATGAGCGCGGTCGCCCAGGCGTCGGCCAGCATCCCGCTTTCCGCAATGACGGACACCGATGCTGTGGCAGCATCGACAGGCGCAGCCTTTCGCGGATCGATGATGTGGCTGAAACGTCGTTGGCCGCCGGCGTAGGAGTTCTGCTTGTCGCCTGACGTTGCGATGGAAAGGCCTGCGAGCCCGACAATTTCCGCCGCTCCATCGCGACCTGGACGCGGGTCCTCGAGGGCAACCTGCCAGTGGCGACCCTCGGGATGGAGCCCTCGCGCCGATATCTCCCCTCCGAGATCTAGGACAAAGTTCCTCTCACCTTCTTCGGAGATGGCGCTGATGATCTGGTCCAAGGCATAGCCCTTGGCGACACCGCACAGATCGGCAGTAAGCGCAGGGTGTGACTTTGCAAGCGCGTCCCCTAAAACGTCGAAGACTGCTTCGGCGGGGGCTGGAGAAGCGCTGATCGGTCCGAAACCGTAGCGCGCAACCAGAGGGCCGACGGCTGCATCAAACGCGCCGCCGCTTTGATGATGCACGGTTAGGCAACTGTCCATGACGCTCGCGATCTCGTTGCCGACCTTGACCCAGCTTGTGTCCTGGCGGCGGTTGAAATCGCTGATCACGCTGTCGGTGCGCCATGGTGACATCAGTCGATCCACGTGGCCGACGATGTCGGAGACGACCGCAGCGAGGCGTTCGGTGTCGGCGTGCGGCTGGATGGTGAGGTTCCAGCGCGTGCCGAAGGCGGGGCCGCCAATCCTGATCACAGGCGGAGCCGACCTTGCAATTGTCGGCGCGGCAAGCAGTGCCGATGCGGCTGTTGCGCCGGCCAGGATCTGACGTCGAGTGGGACGGTGATGGCTCATGTCTTCAAATCCCGAAATCGTCGTTGAAGATGGAGTGGGGCTCCACGCCGAGATCGTCCAGCGTGGACAGCACCGCGGAAATCATCACGGGAGGGCCGCAGAGATAGTATTCGCAATCCTCCGGCCTCGGGTGGTTGCGCATCGTCCTGGCGAGAACTTCGTGGATGAACCCGGTCTCACCCTGCCAACGCTCGCCCGGAGCAGGGTCCGAGAGCGCGACGGTCCAGCTGAAATTCCCGTGCTCGGATGCGAGCGCCTCAAATTCCTCGGCGTAGAAGAGGTCGGCGCGCGAGCGTGCGCCATAGAAATAGGAGATGCGCCGCTTCGTCCCGAGCGCCAGCTGCTCGTGGATCATGGCGCGCAACGGTGCCATGCCGACACCGCCGCCGATGAACACCATCTCCTCTTCTGTGGGCTGGACGTGAAATTCACCGAACGGTCCGGATACGTCGAGCTCGCTGCCAGGCTTCAATCCGAAAAGATAGGATGAGACGATGCCCGGAGGGATGTCCTCTTCGCGGCCCGCCGGGGGGACGGCCAGCCTGATATTGTGCACCAGCAAATTGCGGTCAGCCGGACGGGTGGCGATCGAATAGGCGCGAGCGGTGCGCTCCGTCACCTGCGAGCGAAGCTGCGACCATCCGGAGATACGCCAGGTTTCCTCATGCGCGTCGTCTATCTCGAGGCTGGAGAAATCGAGGTCGTAGGGAGGTGCCGTCAGCAGCATGAAGCCGCCGGCCCTGAATGCCAGTTCCTTTTCTTCGGGGAGCTTCAGGACCAGTTCACGGATGAGCGGCGCGAGCATCCGGTTGCTGACGACCGTGGCCGTGAACGTCTCTGCTGACATGATTTCCGGGGGCACCGTGACATCGACGGAACCGCGCAGCGCGACCTGGCAGGCAAGCCTGACATTGTTTCGCCGCTCCCGTGCGGAAAGAAGCCCGAGCTCGGTGGAACGCAACTCGCCCGCTCCCTCGCCTGTCGCCACCACGCGGCATTGCCCGCAGGTGCCGTTGCCTCCGCAAGCTGCGGGGATCGGAATATTGGCGCCGTGCAGAACCTCGAGAAGTTTTGCGCCACGCCTGGCCTCGATCGTCTGGACATCGTTCACGCGTACGCGCAGCGCTGTGTCCGGGATCAAGCGGGCTCGTGCTGCCAGCAATGCCAGAGCAAGCCCCAGGATCAATGCGACGATGAAGCCGCTTCCGAGCAGAACCTCGATCATGGCAGCGTCATCTGCGCGAAGGAGGAAAATCCAAGCGACAGCATGCCTGTGAGGATGAACGCGATGCCGAGACCCTGCAGCCCATCCGGAAGGTCGGCATAGGCCAGACGGCGCCGGATCGCTGACAACATGACGACCGCGATCGCGAAGCCCGTTCCGCCGCCGAGGCCGAGAACCGTACTTTCCACCAGATTGTAGTTCCGCTCAGCCATGAACAGGCTGCCACCGAGAATGGCGCAGTGGACTGCCAGCAGCGAAAGGAACACTCCGAAGGTGGCAAACAGCGCGGGGAAGCTGCGGTCGAGGATCATTTCGACCAACTGGACGGCAGCGGCGATCACGCCGATGAAGGTGAGAAGCCGCAGATAGCTCAAGTCGATTTCCGGCAGGCCCGCCCAGGCCCATGCACCGGGCGCCAGCACATACTGGAAGATCAGGTGGTTGAGCGGCACGGTCACGCCCATCACCGCAATGACTGCCAATCCAAGGCCGATTGCGGTGCCGGGTCGGCGCGACAGCGCAAGGAATGTGCAAAGGCCGAGAAACTGCGTCAGCGGCAGGTTCTCGACAAAGGCCGAGCGAATGAAGAGGGAACCGAGGTCGCTCATCCCGGCACTTCCTCTGCAGGAACAAGCTTATGTTCAGGGGTTTCGACCTGCTTGGGCATCAGGCTGCGGATGAGCCAGACGAGACCGCCGAGCAGGAAGAAGGCGCTGGGTGCCAGAAGCATGAGAGGCAGAGGCTCGAACCAGCCGCCTTGTTCAACCGTCGGAAGGACGCTGTAGCCCAGCAGGGTCCCATGGCCGAACAGTTCCCGTACGCTGCCGATAATGATCAGGATGAGGGAATAGCCCAGCCCGTTGCCGAGCGCGTCGGTCATCGACGACAGGGGCTTGTTGTGGAGGGCGAAAGATTCGGTGCGACCGAGCACGACGCAGTTGGTGGCGATGAGGCTGACATAGACCGATAGCCGCTGGCTCATCTCGAAGAAGAAGGCCTGCAGGATCTGGTCCACGACGATCACCAGCGAGGCCACGATGATGATCTGCACGATCAGCCGGATCGATGACGGAAGATGCTTGCGTATCGTGCTGATGATGCCTGAGGCTGCGACCAGCACCGCCGTGAGGCAAAGGGACATGGTGATCGCCGCCGCAAGGGTGGTGGTAACCGCCAGCGCCGAGCAGATGCCGAGGATCTGCAGCGTCACCGGGTTCTGGCGCAGGATGGGTTCGGTGAGGGTAGTCCAGAGCTTCATCAGAAATCCCCCCGCCTTATCGCGTCGAGGGTAGGACCGTAGCCCCGCGGACCCAGCCAGAACTGGAGCATTCTGGTGATCGCATTGTTGGTCCGTGTCGCACCCGTGATGGCGTCCACCTCGAACTCTGTCGTGGCCCGCCCGCGCGCGACGGAAAGGCGTGGCGTTCCCGTTTCGTCGGCAATCGGTTTGCCGACGAATTGCTGACGCCATGCGGGTTCATCGATGCGGGCGCCCAGGCCAGGCGTTTCCGAATGGGACATGATCGCCAGTGCAGACACGGTCGTCATGTTATCGCCTATGGCGATCATCGCTTCGATCGGGCCGCCGTAACCTGTACCGCTGATGGGCAGGATTGCGAGTTTCACGCCATCGTCCGGCCCCCGCAGAAGGTAGATCTGCTTGAGATCGGCCCGGCTGCCGAGGCCAGCGATGTCCTCCTGCGGCGAAAGCTCTGTCCAGTTCGCGGTATCCGCCATCGCTGTTTCGAGCGTCGCGGGCGTCACCTCCGTCGAGGCTTCTGCGCGCCGCAGATCAACCACAACGGTCGAGAGTGCTGAGCCCTCGGAGTTTGCGAGAATTTCGCTAAGTCCGGGTATTTCCGCGAGCAGCGTCTCAAGCCTTGCCTGTTGCTCCATCGCGCGATTCTGCGCCTGAATCGGCCTGAGGATAACCGTCGCTCCGGTCACCATCGCGGCACAGATGATCGAGACCAGGAAGGCGACGGCGATCGTCTTTGTGCGGCTCTCGTTTGGCAGCGCCAGAATACTGCGCCACAGCCTGATCGGGTTCCAGTCACCCATGGCGGAACCTCCCGCTTAAACGCCAAACAGCGATCGCCAATTCATCGAGAAGGGGGATCGACAGCGAAACCAGCAAAGCTGCGCACACCGCCATCTGCACAGCCGATGCCTGCCAGACAGATCCAAACAGGGCAAAGAGCAGCCCGAAAAGAGCACCCGCAAGCCAGCGTCCCAGAGGTGAAGTGGCACAGATGGCAGGGTCGCAGACGATGAAGACGAGAACGACCGCGACCGCGCTTCCAAACGGGGGCAGCGCGAATCCTCCGGCAATGACGAGCACCAACACCGCGCCGGCCAAAGCTCGCCATGGCAGAACGCCGAAGGCGAGCAGCAGGACCACAGCAGGAAAAACGGCCCATTCGATCTGAACGGGAAGGTGCGGCCATGCAGCGGCGGGAAAGGCAAACCCAAGGAACATGATGGCGACGACTGCCGGGCTGAGAACGCTCCGTCCCCAGCCGCCGAAGACAAGTTCTCCGAACACGAAACCGAACGCGACACCGAGCGCGAATTGCAGCGGCCCGACCTGCGGGGCAAGCATCGCGATCAGGAGCGCGGACACCAGCCCTGCGAGGCTCGGCCGCTGTGCGCGAATGACCGTGAACATCGCCTGGCAGACTCCGCCAACGATGAGCACGAAGAGGAGCCTGATTGCCCCTGCGCTTCCCTCGGCCAGCAGCCAGGTGACGGCAAGCGGCAAGGCCGCCGCGACCCAGACCATTGCCACCGTTTCGCGGTTCCAGATGCCACGGATCATGTCATCGCCTCGATCCTGTCGAGGCATGCACGAAGAAGATCAGCGAACCGCGGAGAAGCGGCGGTGACATAATCAACAAGAGCCAGATCCTCCTCCAGCAGCGACAGCGCGCCCAGTTCTGCTGCGGTTTCGTCGTCCCCGATTGCGAGCGCCCGCAAAAGCGCCATGCCTGGCATCGCACCGCCGAGCGCATGCTCCACCGCAGATGTGGCTATCACCGGCTCCGGTCGCGAAGCCCGTCGCAAGGCGCTCTCCAGCCAATGCGGTTGCGGCTTGGTGTCCCGCCGTTCGAGCACGGTCACCTGCCGGGCACGCCAGCCGAGCCAACGCGCTTCCCGACCGTCCAGTGCGGACCCTGACAGGATGGTATGGGGACCGGGCTTCATATGAGCGTGACACAATTCGCGAAGGTCGGCGCCGGGCTGGCAACGAACGAGCCGCGTCTCACGCAATCCCGGTCCCGCAACCGAGACTAGGCGTGTCGCAGGCAAGAAACCTTCGGAAAGCAGATGCCCAATGCCGACTACGTCTTCTGCCGAAATCTCCCAGATATTCAGGTTCTGTCCGGATCGAAACTCCCGGCGGAGGAACGAGCCCGCGAGCCCGGCAGGATGCAGGGGGCCGGCGCGCGCGATCCTGATCCGATCACTCTCCTCGACAATGGCCGGACCGTCGTCTTGGCAGAACCGGATCGGTCCGTCGAACAAGGTCGCAAGCGCCTGCAGGCCAAGCTTGAGATGATCCAACGTCTCGCCCTTAAGCGCAAGACAGGGGTCCGGCGCAAGCGGCTTGGTATCGATCGCCATCACCATGATCAAGGCAGGAACCGCGTACCCCGCTGGCACCCGCCCGAACGGGCGAGAGCGAAATCGCATCCACATGCCGGAGGCTTGAAGCAGGTCGCGAAGGGCGGGGCCACCACTTCCTCGCTCGCATTCCCGGCGAGCATCGCGGACATCGAACTGGTGCGGTCGTACCTTCTCGTCATGCTGGATCAGCAGACTGGCCTGCCGCCGTCCTGCGCCAAGCTCAAGTTGCACCACGCGCCCCCCCATTGGGGCGGTGACGAGCAATTCCGGCCGTCTGCGGTCTTTCAGGACAGGCCTTCCAAGCGCAACGGTGTCGCCCGGCTGGACCAGCGCCTCCATGCGGATGTCGATAAGTGGGTCGAGGTTCAGTCCCGCTTCGGTGGTGATCACCGTCTCCACCGCCTGCGGCCAAGGCCGAGGCGTGGGCACAAGTACCTCCAGACCTCTATCTAGCAGTCTCAGACTGAAACTCCCCCTGAACCCGAAAGAGCGGCCGAAAGGCTGGCCGATCGGCTTGACAATGCGCTATCTACTAAAGACCATCACACCGGGCAAGCCAAGCGGGGACCAGCGATGCCGATGCGACATGTTGTATTTTTAACAGCTCTGCCGCTGGTGTTTGTCGCTGCTGCCTCGGCGATTAGCCAGACCCCGGAGCGGATGCCGAACATCGCAGAAATCACGCAATGGGCGCGCAGTGGACATGCCAACGTGCATTCCGAATCCTTCGCTCATTGGAATGACGCGGGCCAGATTCCGCCGGTCTGCGCAACCTGCCACTCGGGTGCCGGTTTCCGCTCGCTTTATGGGTTTGACGGCAGTGAGCCGGGATTGCCTCAAACGCCTGTTCCCGTCGGAGGCGTCGTTGATTGCGATACCTGCCATAATCCCGCGCTGCCGAGTCTGACTGAAATCCAGCTGCCTTCAGGTTTGCCCCACCCTGTGACCGGCTTCGAAGGCGCGTGCATGACCTGTCATCAGGGTCGCGCTTCGACCGCTACGATTGAAAAGTCGGTCGGCGCCTCACAAGAGGATGAGGTCAATCCGGAGCTCGGCTTCGTCAATCCGCACTATGCCATCGCTGGGGCCACGCTGCTCGGCGGTGACGGAGCGCTCGGCTACCATTACGCCGGCAAGGAATACGAGCCGCGCTTCTTTCATGCGCGGCCCGTGGCAACCTGCGTCTCATGCCATGAGCCGCATAATCTCACCGTCGCGGAAGAGGTCTGCACCACTTGCCACGAAACCGGCGATCCCAAGGCGATCCGTATCTCGCGGCAAAGCTTCGACGGCAGCGGTGATCTCGGCAAGGGCATTCACGCCGACATTGTCGCCAATCGGCAGCGTTTATTCGGTCTCGTGCAGGACTATGCCCGCGAGGTCATCGGGACGCCGATGATATACGACGGCGGACGCTATCCGTACTTCTTCGCCGACCACAATTCAGACGGTCGTGCCGACGAGAAGGATGGCGCTCCGGTCGCGTATACGAGCTGGACCCCGCGGCTGCTGAAGGCCGCATACAACTGGAAATTCGTCGGCGCGGATGGAGGTATCCATGTCCACAATCCGCACTACGCACTTCAGCTTCTCTACGATTCCGCAGAAGACCTCTCAAGCGCACTGGGCCGGGAACTGACAGGCATGAGCCGCTGATTGCCATGCGAGGGGAACGGCACCTTAGCAAAATCTCGGTGTCCTCCTTTGCTCGGCGAGCTACCCGGTGCGACGTCAAGCACCAGATTCAAAGGTGTTATCGATCTCTGCCTGCAACCTTTTGGATGTTTTAAGGTAGTCACGGCGACTTGGCCATCGGTGAGATGGCGATCCGATCGCTACGTCGAAACGCGCTCTATCCTATCTCTGAGACAGAAGCAGCGGCTGTGTAGTCATATCTAATAAGAAGTGTGTTTTAAGGAAGGTGTAGGCAATGGGGTCCGGTGCATCACTCTCATGAGTTATTGGCTCCGGAGCGCAGGCGGGGCGCGTGCTGAGCGTCTCGCTAAGGCTTGAAGTTGCCCTTCTGACATCCATCGCGTACTAAACTGCCATGACGTCTCCGATGAAGGACACTCCCCAAGTTGAGACGGCGCCGACGAAAAACACAACCTCAATTCCGGATAGGATTCGCTGGTCTCGCTTCCCACCGCTTGGTGACCCTCGAAGTCGTTCTTCCACTTTATATCTCTCACTCGCCACTCCAACGACCAGCTTTGCATCATTTAAGCTGGAGCCGGCGCCAAGTTTCTTAGTCGCTGAAGAACATTTATCGCATGTTTGGATTGAAGTGCGTGGGAAGTGGGCGCGGCCTGGACGCGCGTAGTCTAGCAGACTGGCCCCGTTTTTCGGACATCTTTCCTGCCAATTGCCTAAATTAACCATACGATCGCATGACGGGCTCTCGAGTGTTCGAGATCCTGCGATGATGCTTTCGCTTCAGATGGTCTGAAGCAGAACGGCCCTCGTCCGTGCGCAAACACCGAACGAGGGCCTGACCCGCAACCTTTTAATGGAAGGCATTGGGCTATGAACAGCGATACCCTTTTTTTTGACTGCCTAGAAGTTTCTTCATCTGTTTGTCTACAGGGAGAGCTGTCGATCGCATCGGTGTGATCTGACGCGTCTAACGCGTTCACGTTGAGAACGAGGCTGAGAGCCTTTGCCTCGAGTGATCTGTCGGACTTGAGAGCAAGTCCGCAGCTGGCGCGAAGCCTCGACTGACGCCATCGCGCAAGTGCCCAGCCCCTTAGTCACGCGTTTGTCTGACCTTGCCTCCGGCGCCCCGTCGGCGGAGCGGCGACGTGCCTCCCGATTTTGAGGAAACTTCCATGACCACAGACACTTCAACCAGCAAAGCGATGAGCTTGACCGCCACCGCGGATATCGCTGCGCTTCGGCCTGATCTTGAACGCCTCGTTGAACAGGCAATCGACGCCGTTTCCGGATGCACGGCAAAGCCGGACGCGACCTTTGGCGTCTGGGCCGAGATCGTTGCCGCGATCCGATCGACCGCATTTCACGAAGGCAAGCTTCTGGAGCGCGGGATCGCACGCCTGGCTGCGTGTAATCCTGACTTGAGCGTCGTACCGCTGGAGCGTCCGATGCCCGTTGTGCCTGCGGCACGCGAGGTGCTGCGGCGCAATGAGGGGGTGCTGCGAGGCCTGCGCCTGAGTCCAGAGGTCCACTCACGGGAGACCTATGCACCCGATTTGGTGATTGTGGATCGCAAGCGCCACGCTGCGCTGATCCTCGACGTCAAGCGTTCGCTCCTGTCTTACGAGATGCCACGCCTCAATGAGTTGCGCTCCAAGATGCTGGCGGTGGCGATGATTGCCAGCGATTGGTTGACGCTGGAATGCCGGACGCCACCGATCGTCGACGTCTCCGTCGCCATTGTCGATGGCTCCGATGAGATGATCGACCATGAGCGGGGTATATGGGGTCTTTCGGAGATCGACGTCCTGCTCGAGATCGAAGGCGCGGGCGCTGCTATGGGCGTATTGCGTGATCTTTTTGGTAAGCGTGTACGCGCGTTGCTGGCAGAGCGCTGCCGTAAGGAGGTCCAGCAAAGTTTCATAGATGCTGCCTCGGCCAGCCTGTCTGGCTTGGAGGCTGTCATGGAACCCGGTGCCTCGGCACTTCTGGGCAGCAGCAACTCGGGGGGGGGCCTGATTGACTCGGTTGACGATGTGCTCGCACTGGGCAGGGCGCAGGCTGGTGCCGCCCGAGTGGGCTTTGCACGCGGGAGGGTGATGCAATGAGCGATCGCAAGAAAAACGTACCTTCTCTCAAGGTCTTTATTGGAGAGAAGACGAGCATGACGCCGCTACCGCCGACCGTGGCCCGACCTGACAGTGATCTGCCGTCTAGGGGTATGACCTTCGAGGCGGGCGGCTGCCGCGATGTCATGCTCAAGGTGATTGGGCACGATGATGCATGTCGGGCGCGCGCTCGTCAGGGGATCCTGACAAGGTGTAACTGTCAGACACGCAGACCTGCGGATGATCCAGCCGCGATCATCGAGCTGACGATGCACTACGCCCGCATTCGGATCGAGCGCGGCCTGCCAATGCCACTCAGCATCATAAAACACCTCAACAGATACGTCGAAGCGGGGGATCTTGCCTCGATGACCGTGTGGGATTGGCTTGCCCGGCGCAGCATCGTGTCGACGCGGCCACCAAATGCCAAACGCCAAGGCTTTGCGCTGCGGTTGATCTCACGGAAGGAGAAGCAACCGTGAGCCGCACGCTTCAAAGAGCCGTTGTGGCTGAACGCCTGGCTATCCACTTCCTGAAGAGGCTCCATCACGCCGCTCGTGCAGACGCGATCGAATTCGCAATTACGCAGGAACTGCTTGTCGACGTCGATCGTGATGAGAAACGCCGAGAGATTGAGCGTGACAGCGACAGACGCTGGACGACATCCGTTCTTGGAAGTGACGACGATGAGGACGACTTTGTATGGGCTGTTGATTTGCATTGAGAACTGACCCGGCATTTGCGCCGAGAAGTGACCCGCCTTATGTATCGTTCGTGTCGGTTGTGGTGGTCAAGTTCCTGCGTTTCTCCTTCGTTGTTTTGGGCTCATGCGCTGAGCTGTTTTTGAACCGGAAGCTGTCGTTTCCGGTTTCGAGGATGTGGCAATGATGCGTGAGCCGGTCCAGCAGCGCGGTGGTCATCTTAGGGTCGCCGAAGACGCTGGCCCATTCGCTGAAGCTCAGGTTGGTGGTAATGATGACGCTGGTGCGCTCGTAGAGTTTGCTCAGCAGATGGAAGAGCAATGCGCCACCTGATGCACTGAACGGCAGGTATCCCAACTCGTCGAGGATCACGAGATCGGAATGGACGAGGCGATTAGCGATCTGGCCTGGACGACCTTGGGACTTCTCCTGCTCGAGAGCATTGACCAATTCCACGGTCGAGAAGAACCGAACCCGCTTGTGATGATGTTCGATGGCCTGGACACCGATGGCCGTGGCGATATGGGTCTTTCCCGTGCCGGGACCTCCGATCAGGACGATGTTGTTGGCCTCGTCGAGGAAGTCGCAGCGATGAAGCTGACGGACCAGCGCCTCGTTGATCTCGCTGCTGGTGAAGTCGAAGCCGTTCAGATCGCGGTAGGCTGGAAAGCGTGCCGTCTTGAGCTGGTAGGCCGTCGATCGCACTTCACGTTCCGCGGTCTCCGCCTTGAGGAGCTGCGACAGGATCGGGATGGCAGCCTCGAACGCCGGCGATCCCTGTTCGGTCAGATCACCTACGGCGTGGGCCATGCCATGCATCTTCAACTGCCTTAACATGATGACGATAGCACCGCTTGCCGGATTATGACGCATGGCGAACCTCCGTCTTTCTCAGGGCATCGTAGCGTTCGACATTGGCCTTGGGCTCGTTGGTGAGCGTCAGGGCCTGTGGCGCGTCGATGATGGGCGGTGTGAAGGATTTGCCGTCGACGAGGCGATGCAGCAGGTTCAGCACGTGGGTCTTGGTCGGAACGCCGGACTTCAGCGCCATGTCCACGGCCGACAGCACGGCCTGTTCATCGTGCTGGACAACAAGGGCCAGGATATCGACCATCTCGCGGTCTCCGCCTGGCTTCTTCAGGAGATATTGCTGCAAGCTCTTGAATGCATCCGGCAGCTCAATGAACGGAGCACCATTGCGTAGAGCGCCGGGCTTACGCTGCACGACCGCCAGATAGTGCCGCCAGTCGTAGATCGTCTGGCCCGGCCGATCGTGGGAGCGGTCGATGACGCGGCGATGCTCACAGACGATCTGGCCCTCCGCAGCGACCACGATACGATCCGGATAGACCCGCAGGCTCACTGGTCGATTGGCGAAAGAGGCCGGCACGCTGTAGCGATTGCGCTCCAGATGGACGAGGCAGGTCGGAGTGACCCGCTTCGTATATTCGACGAAGCCGTCGAATGGCCGAGAAACTGGCATCAGAGTTGGCGCTTCCTCAGCCCATATGTCGGCGATGGTGCCGCGCATCTGGCCGTGTGGGGTCTTTGCCCAGAAGGCCTTGCATCGAAGCTCAAGCCAGTCGTTCAGGGCCTCAAGGGATGGAAAGCGCGGAACAGGTTGAAAGAACCGATGACGTGCATCCTGAACGTTCTTCTCGACTTGGCCCTTCTCCCAGCCGGACGCGGGATTGCAAAATTCGGGCTCGAAGAGGTAGTGGCTGGCCATCGCCATGAAGCGGACGTTGACGTCGCGCTCCTTGCCACGGCCCACCTTGTCGATTGCCGTGCGCATGTTGTCGTAGATGCCACGGCCAGGAATGCCGCCAAACACGCGGAAGGCATGATTGTGGGCGTCGAACAGCATCTCATGGGTCTGGAGGAGATAGGCACGGACGATAAAGGCCCGGCTGTAGCTAAGCTTCGTATGCGCCACCTGCAGCTTGGTGCGCTCATTGCCGATGATCGCCCAGTCCTCCGACCAGTCGAACTGGAAGGCTTCTCCGGGCTCGAAAGCCAGAGGCACGAATGTCCCGCGTCCTGTCGTCTGTAACTCTCTCTGCCGGTCTGCCTTCCATTCCCGCGCGAAGGCTGCAACACGGCAATAAGAACCGTCGTAGCCGAGGCTTACCAGATCGGCATGGAGTTGCTTCAAGGTGCGCTTTTGCTTGCGGCCCTTTTGGGACTCCGTCTTCAGCCAGGCCGACAGCCGATCAGCGAACGGATCAAGCCTGCTCGGCCGCTCCGGGACCTTGAACTTCGGCTCTACGTCGTTAAGGCGCAGATATTTGCGGATGGTATTCCGGGATAGGCCGGTCCTGCGGCAAATCTCCCGGATTGATAGATGCTCTCGAAAATGCCAGCGCCGGATTACGCTCAGTAACGCCATGTCGATCACTCCAGAGCCCCCGCTGAAACCTCGCGAGGGATGATTGAAACATGGGTCAAATCTCAGTGATAATTTCCCGTAATGCCGGGTCAGCTCTCAGTGCAAATCAACACGTCCGCCTCGCCGACAAGCTCGAACGAGGCATACACCTGGCTTTCCAATGATGGTAAACCTGCAGGATCGTTTGTGATCAATGACCGGCTGCGGTCCGGCGCGATAGAGGCAGTGACGAGGCTGTCCGCGATCGGAATGACGGCGGAGATATTGTCGGGAGATCACTCGGGGGCAGTTGCCGAAGTGGCGGCCGCCCTGAAGATTTCGGAAGCGCGTCACGGCGTCCTCCCCGAGGCCAAGGTCGAACGCCTGACTGAACTAACCTTGGCTGGACAGCGGGTCTTGATGGTTGGCGATGGGCTCAACGATGCGCCGGCGCTGGCTGCCGCACATGTATCCATGGCACCCTCGTCAGCAGCAGATGTGGGTCGGAACGCGGCCGACCTAGTCTTTCTCCGAAGCAGCCTGATAGCTGTGCCGCAGGCGATCGAGATCGCCCGCTCAGCGGCCCGCCTCGTGCGGCAGAACCTGGGTCTGGCGATTGTCTATGATATTCTGGTCGTCCCCCTCGCCATGCTTGGCCAAGTGACACCGCTCATGGCCGCTATTGCTATGTCGACATCGTCCATCATCGTAGTGGCCAACTCGCTGCGCATGCCGTGTCACGGAAAAGCCGCTGCACCTTCTCCGGATCAAGCCCCGACGCGCCTTGCCGAGGTGACATGAACTACTTGGTATAGCTGGTGCCGATAGCATTGGGGATGGGACTGGTCGGCCTCGCAGCGTTCCTTTGGTCGATGGGGGCCGGACAGTACGAAGATCTCGACGGGGCCGCAGAGCGGGTCTTAATCCCCGATGCAAAGGACGCACCGCTTCCGTGGGAAGCATGGACGCACAGCTTGGCACGAAATGTTCCAAGCGGGATGGGAAAGAGTCCTCGAGGGCCGCGCGGTCCGCCCCGAGTAACTTAAGGAGGAAAACATGAATATAGGATCCGACCAACCTTTCGATTGGATCGCGGCATTGGCGCTGTTGTCTGGGGCCGCGGTCATGGTTCCCAGTCTGGCGGCTCTTGGGATCGCGTTGCTTGAAGTAGTGGTTGCGATCTTCTGACGCTCGTCCGGCGGTCGCTGCGTCTCGAACTTCTCGGAGCCCACCTGCCTCCCAAGGATCCGATCCATCGGGGTCCCGGTGGCAACTTCAGGGGTTGGGCTGGAGAAGATGTGAGTCGGTTTCTGGCTAGCATCCTTCGGTCGATGGATCTGATCCAAGCTGGTCAGCACCTTCGCGGTTAGCTCGTCGCTCGTACAGGAAGCAGTGTTATGCATGATGTCTTCCTAACGTAATCATGAGAACAACTTCTCGTTTATCGATCTCCTCTAGAGAGACCTTCAATAAGGACACGAACATCGATCTCATATCGTCTGCTTACAGCCCCCGACAGGAAAAACGCGTGCGAGACACATCCGCTAGATGAAAATGCACGCGAGTCTTTGAAGGACACCCCATGTCCAAGGGTTAGGGTCTGACAAACTAATCCCAGACGCGTGACGCGCGAGTTGCGCCGGTGCCATTTCTATGGCCTTGGATTGCGGAGGACTGCCTGCGGGCAGCTTTTGGGCTGACCCCGCGGAAGAGGCGATTCAGGGTGCGCAGATCATCACGACCTGCACCACATCAATGCGATCGGCGGTGCCTGCCCCGGCAAGACGGAGCTGCACCGCCACATCCTTCTGCGCTCGGACATCTTGGTTGAATACCGCCCCCGAGGCGTCCAGCATCCTCTGTCGCGCGATCTCCGCGCTCCACGTCAACACGGAGTTCACGCTGCCGCTGCGCGGCTCGAAAGATTTCGGCGGTCTCGGCGCGAAGGCGAAGCGGGGCTGTTTTTTTTGGGGATGGGAACGGACAGGCCCGCGCTGCGCAGCCCGGATACGATGGTCCCGTCGCCCTCATTGGCATCACTGGCACTGCTATTTTCTGGCGGGAATACTATATGAGATTGCGCAGATATAAGATAACCGCCTGACCAGCTCGTGGTCGATGTAACCGCGTACTCATTTCAGGCAGTCCGGGGATAACCGGGTGGCGTCGGGCTGAAGGCACTACACTGCGCCGGCATCTTGCTTGCTCCGTCCAAGATCGAGAACGCGCTGCACTGCCCTGGCCTCGACGTGGAGAACGCGCGGGTTTGGCCGAGAGGAACCGAGATGTGAGTTAGACGTCTATCCGGACCCCCCCTGGTGTGGATGCAATCAACGTAGCAGGCCGACCGCTACGCCGGTTCGGCGATAGTGGGATGAATTCGTGCTCGTTAGCCTCTTGCAGCGCAGCTAACAAAGCGGACGTTCAGTCGGTTGCTGCACTTCGCCCACTACGCGTCCCCTAGGGTGCTGTTCGGCTTTTTAAAGAACGTAAGCGCACGACTTCCCACTGCCCTTTAGTTTCAGATGAAAGCGCGCGCGGCACTTCGCAGGCGGGGAGCGGGCGGTCAAAGAAATAGCCTTGTCCCATAGTACAGCCGCGGGCGCGCAGGTAGCGGGCCTGCTCCATCGTCTCGATACCTTCAGCAACCGTTTGCATGCCCAGCCGCATAGCCATCTCGAGCACTGCATCAATCACTGCAGTCGCTTTCGGATTGTTCTCATCGATACGCTCGATGAACGACTTATCGATCTTGATGACGTCGACCGGAAATTCCTGGAGGTGAGTCAGAGATGCATAACCCGTCCCGAAATCATCTAGCGCGACCATAACGCCCATCTTACGCAGTTCCTGCAACATACGTGAGACTTCCGGACCGAGTTGGCCTATCAGCACGGTCTCAGTCACCTCTATGTCGATGGCCGAGAGACCTTGCTCTGTTGCTTCTGCATGGGCCTGCAACCGACTAGCTAGATCGGGGCCACGAAAGTCGGCAGCCGAAAGGTTTACCGCTATCCGTCCTGGATCTATGCCGACCGCGCGCCAATTCGCTAGGTCGGCGAACACGCGGGCAAACATTCGCTCGGTCAAGCGAACAGCAACCTCGCTGTCGGAGAATGCCGCTTGGATTTCCGATGGCGGAAGTATGGTGCCGTCCGCGCTACAGATGCGTAGCAGAGCCTCCCATCCCATGACACGTCCGGTCCGCAGATCGATCTTGGGCTGATAAAATGGTACGATACTGTCTTGTTCGAGCGCCTGTCTGGCAAGGAACAGCATCTGTGAACGCCTCTCGGACGCGCCTCTCAGAGTGGGTGTGAACTCCATGAAAGTTCCCGGCATCTCCTCCTTTGCCGAATAAAGCGCCAAGTCTGCGGCTATCAGAAGCTCGGCGGGATCTTCGCCATCCCGAGGCCATAGCGCAACGCCAGCTGAGAAGTTGACAGGAACGCGCGTGTCCCCGACCAAAAACGGTTCTTCCATCGCGGTTGAAACGTAAGACATGGGGCCTGCGTAAGCATCCGGCTCAGAAAGTTCGGGCAGGATAATGGCAAACTCGTCACCCCCCAATCGGGCCACGCTCGCAGTATGCGGCAAGCTCTCCAACAGGCGCTGGGCAGTCTGTTCCAGCACCCGATCTCCAGCGGCATGTCCTAAGGTGTCATTGAGTTCCTTGAAATTGTTCAAGTCTAGCACGATCAGGGCGACAGAGCCACCGCTTTGGCGCGCGTCATCTATCGCGGCCCGCTTTCGCTTCCGGTAGAGGGTGCGGTTGGGCAGTTTTGTCAGTGGGTCATGAAGGGCTGCCCAGTTTAGTTCGGCTTCGACGGTCTTTTGCTGGGTAACATCGAGCATCGATCCGACGAGTCGAATAGGTCTTTCGTCCCCGTCGCGCACGATGACGCACCGCGTTTTGACATCAATCCATTCGCCCGTTGCAATGCGGAACCGGTATTCCTCATGCCAATACTCTGCACCGCCTTTCAGCGCGGCTGACTGGCTTGTGAGTACTCGAGATCGATCGTCGGGGTGAATGCGATCCAGCCACCAGTCAAAGTCGGTTTCACTCTGTAGCTCCGGGTAGCCCAGAACCTTCTTGTATGCGCCAGCCCAGGTGGCGCGTTGATCCTGGAAAGACCAATCCCAGATGACATCACTTGTAGCGCGCGATGCCAAGCGATAGCGTTCTTCGCTGCTCCGGAGCGCTTCTTCTCCTAGGACTTGGTCGTGGATGTCTTCCAGACTGCCATACCATGCGACCACGTTGCCTTCGGCATCGTGACGAGGGCGTGCTCTTGCGCGATACCACCGAAAAGCACCATCGCTCATCCGGAGTCGGTAGCGGACATCGGCGCTGTCTCCATCTCCTGCCTCGATCGCCGCACGCCAGTGCCGTGTCACCAACGGCAAATCGTCGGGATGGACTACCTTCGCCCACCCCTCACCGTAGCTTGCTTCGCGCGGCAACCCGACCAACTCTCCCCAGAGGGGAGCGACTTCCGTGATCATCCCGTAACGATCAGCGACCCATGCGATCTGAGGATTCAGTTCGATGTATGCCCTGTGATGGTCCTGGGTCTCGCGAAGTGTTTCCAGCGTGTGGATCAAGCGACGTTGCTGCCGTGCAGTTGCTCTTGCCAAACGCTCAGAGTGCCAAGTGTAGGTGACCGCGGCACCAAGCATTAGCAAAAATGCTACGACAATTATCGTGGCCAATTCATCAACCGATGCGGTCCAGCCGCTCATCTCTACGGCTGCTTCCGCAGGAACAATCCTCACGCCCGACATGGCGATGAAATGGAACGATAGGATCGCAGCAGACAAGGCAATGGCAGCAGGCCACGCGAAAATCTGATCCCTCCACCTCAGCAGCAGGTGGCCGGCCCAAGCGGCGAGCACCAAACCGACCGCCCCCGCGAATAAGGTGATCAAAGGGTCATGTACGACAGAGCCAGCGAAGCGAAGGGCATGCATGTCCAGAAAATGAGCAACTGCAATGCCGACACCGACGAAGGCGCCCGCGAGTATGCCCCGTTCCTTGCCTTGGAGGCCGACCAGACCTCCGGCGACCGTAAAGCCTATCGCGAGTACTAGGGAGTAGGCACTGACTGATAGATCGAAATGAATATCGAGGTTGTTGCGGTAGCCAAGCATCGCGGTGAAGTGGGTCGTCCACACGCCCAGTCCCGTAACCACGCCCGCTAGGATGAGCCAACCTCGTCTGTGAACCAGGTCCGCCTTCATGCTCATCTGTGCGATGGCGGTGCCAGTCAGCGTTGAGATTGCACAAATGCCCAGAGCCAGCGCTACCAAACGCTGGTCGTGCTCGTGAATAATAGTCTCAAACAAGTTTAGCATGGGACACCTCGCGCCCCCCCCCCCAGGCAGCAACATAATATGCGAAACTTGATAAAACCTTCTGTAGAAAGATTGGAAATGTCAGAGGCAGCAACAGCCCTGAATTTCCGTCGCCGAATGATTTCGGACCTTTTGGCTCTGGAAGAATGGAGTTTTAGGCCGCTTTAAGGGTGATCGGCCACGCTGGTTTGTGGTTGAAACTGCGCTTCTTGATGTTGTTCGTTTAAAACTCTCACGTTTGAGCAGGATTGTCTGGCCGCGCCCAGAGTAGACGTCGGCCGAGGTGAACTTGTCGATGTGACGTGCCACTGAGTTTTCATCCAGCGGCGTTTAGAGCCTCGGCCTTTTCTGTTACGCCGTAGGGCGCGGGTTGAGCAACCGGTGGAGACGCGAAGC
>NZ_JADGMQ010000029.1 GCF_016124105.1 Aquamicrobium zhengzhouense | reverse complement strand
CTGAGGTGGACCCGTCTGCTGAGACAGTTTGGCGGCTTGGCTAAGGTGGATCAGGTTGGTTTTTACGCCGCCAGTTGCTCCATCATTTCTGCGGTAGCATAGACCTCGTCGGGTGTCCTGCCGCCGAAGGTCGAGTGTGGGCGTCTCCGGTTATAGTAGTCGATCCAGGAGCCGATGCCGCTGCGAGCTTCGCTTCCTGTCTCGAAGGCGCTGAGGAATACGCACTCGTATTTGAGGCTGCGCCACAGCCGTTCGATGAAGACGTTGTCCATCCAGCGGCCGCGCCCGTCCATGGAGATGCGGATGCCGGCATCCTTCAGCGTCGTCGTGAAGGTGAAGCTGGTGAACTGGCTCCCCTGATCCGTGTTGAAGATGTCGGGCCTGCCGTAGCGGGCGATCGCCTCTTCCAGAGCAGCGACGCAGAAGTCGGTATCCATTGTGTTCGACAGCCGCCAGGCCAGCACCTTGCGGCTGAACCAGTCCATGATGGCGACGAGATAGAGGAAGCCGCGCCGCATCGGGATGTAGGTCACGTCGGCGCACCAGACCTGGTTGGGTCGCTCGATGCTCAGATGTCGCAGCAGGTAGGGATAGATGCGGTGCTGCGGATGCGGCGCGCTGGTCTTCGGAGCCTGGTAGATCGGCGACAGACCGATCTTGCGCATCAGCCGCCGGACCCGCTTGCGGCCCACGCACCAACCCTGGCGGCGCAGATGCCGCGCCATCTGGCGTGAACCATACCAGGGCGTCTCCATGAACGCCTCGTCGATGATACGCATCAATTCGAGGTTCTCGGGCGTCTCGTCCGCCGGCTGTCGGTAGAACGACGCCCGCGAGATCGAGACCAGTTCGCACTGGCGGCGGATCGAGAGCCGTTGGTGATCGGGATCAATCATCATTCTCCTCCGATCCAGGCTCAGCGATCGAAGGCCTTGGCCAAAAAATCCCGCTCGACGACGAGCTGGCCGATCTTGGCGTGCAGCTTCGTCACCTCGGCCTCCCGGCCGACCTGGGCATCGGAAGCCTTGTCGTCGAACGCCTTGGCCAAGTTCTCGATGGCCTGCCGTTTCCATTGCGTGATCTGGTTCGGGTGAAGCTGATGCTTCGTCGCCATTTCCGAAATCGTCCGCTCGCCGCGGATCGCTTCAAGCGCGACCTTGGCCTTGAACTCGGCAGTAAACCGTCTGCGTGTCTTCATGCTGGATCGTCCTTTCCATTGGGCGATCCACCTTATGCCCCTGTCTCAAAAACCGGCACCACCTCA
>NZ_JADGMQ010000004.1 GCF_016124105.1 Aquamicrobium zhengzhouense | reverse complement strand
CCTGATCAACGTCCGATTCCCAGTTCCGCTGGCGGCGAAAATCGGACGCATTCTCACATGGCGCATTCCGCCCGACCACGCGACCATCAGCGGCACGCCCGAAGAACTCGCCATGCTCGCTCCCGAATCGGGCAGCGGCATCATGCAGGATCGGATGGCATGGCGGATACCAGGGTCGACGCGGTCGACCATCTCTATCCCTGTTGGCTCTATTTGGGCCGACGTGACCGAGAAGGCGACCCACCTTCGCCACGCGCGGTCCCACTGACCGCCCCTCCGATGGGTCCCAATCAGCATCCCCTACCTAGAGCGGGTTTAGGCGGCGGCGGGATTTCTGGCTGTGCAAGAAAATTCATGGGCGATTTCCTTCCGCGGAAAACGCCACACCCCTTGGATTGTTTACTATTGGTGAACAATGAAAAGGAAATCGTCAACAAATCAACAGTTGCACCCCCCTTCGTTGCCGAACGGCAACCCCCTTGAACCCTTGCTGCGCAAGGCATGGGAGGTGACGTCAACGGGTTGCCCAGCTTTTAGACCCACTATCTAGGCGAAGTCCGGGCCCTCCCACCCGCATGAGGGGTAGAGGGGCCGAGAAGTACCTTGACCGGGGGGGGCATAACAAAGGAGAAGCAATGACACCAGCATCGCCGCCCAGCGCGGCCACTAAACTAGTTCGCCGTCAATGTTGTCGAAGCGGAACCTACAGCTTCATCGAGCCACCAAACATTGAGCGGTCGATGTCGGCAAAATTCGGTCGCGAGCCATTGCCTGTAATTGAGGAACTGGACGAACCGCCGCCCGACGAGCGCACCGCCTGGCATGAGGCTGGCCACGCCGTGATAGGCCATGCACTCGGTTTTGCTATCGATATGGTGACCGTACGTGAGCCGGCGCGCGTTGTTTACTCTCCTAGCTACAACGCTTCCGCTCTCCACGAGATCGCCCGCAGCCACGCAGGTTCGGTCGGGGAGATGGCCCGACTCCGATGCTGGTCGAGTGGATGGCCGGAAGACGCAGACGAATATCTAGAACGTGTTCACGCTTTTCAATTTGGCGGCTGCGATGGCTGCCAGCAGGCCTTTGCCGCTTGGGCTGCGGTCGGCATCAATTCACCTATAGAAGAAGCCAGGAAAATATTGCGCGAAGGACAAGCCCTCGCGCTTCGTCTTGGCCAGTCGCGGCCTGTCTGGCTGGCCATTCGTGCGCTCGCAGCTGAGTTGATGCGCGAACACACGCTCAGCGGTAAACGCGCGCATTCGATCGCCGAACCTTTCGTAAAATTTGGAGAATTCAAGAATGTTGAAGCGCATTAAAAAGCTCCTCCTGACCGGCCATCTACCTACCATTGAGCAAATCGACCAGACCACCGCTTCGATCGACGTTCCTTCCCTCGAGGCCGCGCTTGCCGCTGCGCAAGAAAAGCGAGCGGCGCTCTTACTCGACGGCACGACTGACCAAATCCTCGCAGCAGAACGCGAGATCGATGAAGCGCGGATTGCACTGGAGCGCGCGCAGGTCGCTCTTGCGGAGTTAGATCGCCGGCGATCTGAAGCAGAAATTCGGGACCGAGAGGATGCGTTTCTCGCCCGCCGTGACGCCTGCGAAGCACGACGTGTCGCGCTGATTGAACGGTTGAACGGTGAGGTCGCGAAGGCGGCCCAGGCGGTCGAAGAGGCGTTTGAAGAAATGGCCGCGGTGGAAGCTGAAATTACAGAAATATCGCAGGCAGTTAGCAAAGAAGTCCTTGAAGGCAACCGCATCGAAACCGCGACAATTCCTGAAACGTTCCAGACGTGGTTGAGTGAGAATGAAGATTATCCAGGCTGGATGCGCTCTCATATTGAGCGGGTCATCCACCATAACCGGCGACATCTCCGGTTCTGGGAATAGTTACCGCCTGACACCACACCACAATCATTGCAGCCCGCCGCGTGCGGGTTTTTTTCATGGAGAAAACATGACATTTGTTCACGCCGCATTTTATGCGGCTGGTTTCACCGTGCGCATGCTCTGGCTTTGCGTCCTTCCGGTCATTGGCATTGCGGCCCTTTTGGGGGTGACGCTCGCATGACCCCGCTCACAATTTTCCAGCAGGCGGCGTCAATCATGGCGCCGACGACCGCAATGTGTGAGCGCGCGGAGTCGATTGTCGCGGCGCTCACACCTCCTGCCGCACTGACTGACTTCAACCGCCGCGTCGCCGAGATGGCTGACGCGCTGACATCCAAGAAGGATTGAACCCTTATGACCACTATCAAGCTTTCAAAGCCCGTAGAACACGCCGGCACGACCTACAGTGAGATCAGCGTTCGCGAGCCTGAAATGGGCGACTTCATGGCTGCGGACTTGGTTACTGGCGACCAGACAAAAGAAGCCGCAATATATGCTTCCATTGCGGGAATTCCGCTCCCGGCGATGAAGAAGTTGCGACCGCTGGACTACAAGGCCATCGTCGTTGCTGCGGATAAACTGGCGGGAAACGCCCTAGCGCCGGAGAGTGGCGACACCTCGCCGGCGTAATCGCCCACACTTTCTCGACCCCGATTTCTGAAGTGAAGCGCATGCACCCGGACGAGGCGCTGCGATGGTTTCATGAGGCGGTCGAGATCATCAAACTGACTCGGGGGGGCTGACGGCTCCCCATTTTTCTTGGGAGGGCGCATGGCGACCCTACAGTCACAACTCGTACTGTCTTTACGGGATCAGGTGTCGGGCCGTCTTGGCGCGATGTCAAAGCAACTCGGTATGTTCCAAAACCGGATGGGAGCCATGGTGCTCCCATTCCGCGGGATGATCGGGCAATTGGCGTTGCTGGGCGGCGGCTATCTTGGTGCAACGGCTGGGCTCAGCAGTACAATAGGTGCTGCCATCAAGTTCGAAGCGGCATTCAAGGACATAGTCAAGGTCGTCGATGCTAGCGATGAGCAGTTCGAAAACATGGCACGGACCATCAAGAAGATGTCCACTGAGTTGCCACTGACTGCTGTCGAAATTTCGCAGTTGTTCGCGGCAGCGGGCGAATCAGGGGTCGCTTTGGAGGAACTGAAATCCTTCTCCGAAATGGCTGCGCGCGTCGGCATCGCCTTCGATATGTCAGCGGGTGAGGCTGGCGATAGCCTTGCGAAATTGAAAGCGCAGCTGGGCCTCAGTGTTGAAGAGACTGGGCTGATGGCAGACGCCATCAACCATCTCAGCAACAGCATGGCTGCGAGAGCCCCGCAGATCACGCAGTACATGCTCCGCGTCGGCAAGTTCGCAGAGATGGGCGGCTTCCATCGCGACCAGGTTGCGGGCATCGGTGCCGCGATGATCGCGTCTGGTGCGCAGGCCGAGACCGCCGGCACCGCGATGATGAACGTCGTCAGAAAAATGACGACTGGTGATTTTGCGAAGAAGGACCAGCGAGAAGCGGCTGCGGCACTGGGGCTGCATTTGCCCACGCTCGCAAAGCAGATGAAAAAGGACGCCCCGAAGGCCCTTAAAACGGTCCTGAAGGCGATTGCGAAAGCTCCAGAGGAAAAGCAGATTGCGCTGCTGTCCAAGTTCTTTGGCGATGAAGCCCGCGCCTTTGCACCCTTGGTTGGCAACCTCGATCTGCTCGACAAGGCGCTCGATAGCGTTGCCGACCGCACGAAATACGCCGGATCAGCCTTCAGGGAATTCGTCGCACGAGCCGACACGGTCGAGAACGCGCTGAAGCTCCTGCGGAACCGTATTGCCTATCAGTTCGAGGGCATCGGCGCGAGGTGGCTACCAAGCATCAAGGAAGCCACGAGCGCGATCGGCGAAGTGTTGGATTCGCTCGGCGACCGCGTTTCGATCTTCGACAAGTTGGAGGTCGGCGCCAAAGGCTTCATGCAGGGCCTTGGCTACGACGGCTCCATCAAGAGTATGATTGCCGATCTTGGCGATCTGCTGTTTGGCAAGGTTGACCCGTCCGAAGGTGCTGATCGGCTCGGTCAGCTTTTCGTCAAGATGGAGCGATGGGGCAAGACGGTTCGCGAGTTCAACGATGCGGTCCGGGATAGTTCCGTTGCGCAGTTCCTAGGCGAGATTGCAGGGCAAGGGTTCAAACTATTTCTCGCGGCGGCAGGTTTTACAATGCTCGCCGGCGCACTGAGGAAGGTCGCGAAGGCGATGCTACTCCTATCAGGGGCGTCCGCTGCAATTGCCATCATCAAATCCCTCGCTGGCATCGGCGGGGCGATGCTAAAAATGCCCAGCCTGCCTGGCGGGGGTAAGGCGGGTAAGACTGGCAGCAATGCTCCAACCGGCAAAGGTGGGGCACCCGGCACGGGTGGTGTATTCGCGCTCTTACGACAGTTCGCAGCCCGTATTCCGCATCTTCTCGTAGCAGGTGGCACTGCCTACGGAGCGCATCGTTTCGTCAAGGAGACGACGCGGGACAACGCAGCCGGAGATGCGCAATCGGCAACTCATCGTCGTGCGGAGCGCGACAGCATGTCGGCATACGACCGCCAGCGTTCGGAAATCGAAGACATGCACGAGGACCGCAGAGGGGCGAAAGCCTTGCGGACCGGACAGGCGCAGCCGGCTGTAGGCTTCTGGAATGCGCCTGCGGGACAAGCGCTTAAAGGCGTTTGGGATAGCATAAAGGCGTGGGAATCAGGACTGGCAGACCGAACTGGTCTCAAGGTGAACACAGGACAGCCCGAAGACCTGCGCTCGGATCTCCATTCGCTTCGCGATGCCATCCACCAACCGTCCGGCACTCAAAAAGTTGAGGTGGTGAACCAACAGCCGCCAAACATCCATCTTGGCGGCATCACAGTCTACGCGACCACGAATGCGTCACCTCAGGACATCGCTACAGCGACCGCAGCGCGAGTTAGCGCAGCCCTAGAGTCGCAGTTCAGCAACGCGCACCTCGCTTAAAAAGGAAACAACATGCACCCAATCGTTGAAATGACGGTTGATGGTCAGCCAGTGGCCGGCGCGTTCTATGAGCGGCTGGTCAGCTTGACTGTCACCGATAAGGAGGGCGTGTCTTCTGACACGTTCTCGGCAGAGTTGAATGACGGCCCGCCTGACTTTCTGGCGTTGCCGCGCACTGGTGCCAGTGTCGAAATCCGGCTTGGCTACCGCGAGACTGGTGTTTCGTCGGTCGGCACCTTCACCGTCGATAAGGTGGATGCCAAGTGCCTGCCTTACGGCCTGACGATCTCCGGCAAAGCCGCCGACCTGCGCAACAGCAAGCTCAAGGAAACCCAAGAGCGGCATTGGGACAACAAAACATTAGGCGACATCGTCAAAGAAATCGCCGGTGACGTTGGCCTATCCGCGGTTGTCGATAGTGAAGTCGGATCTCACTTCTATGAGTGGATCGCACAGCAGGACGAGCCGCCAATCCAATTCTTGGAGCGGATGGCGAGCCGTCACGACGCGCTTTTCTCCATCAAGAACGGCAAGCTGATCTTCGCAAAAAAGCATGCAGGGAAGTCAGCCAGCGGTGCTTCGACGGGGGCTGTTGTTGTGACGCCTGACCGCATCATCCAGGGCACCTGCCAGTTCGAAGCTGCCGACCGGAGCAAATACAAGAAGGTGGTGGCCTACTACCATGATCGAGAGAAGGGCGAGCGTGTCGAGGTTGAGGCGGATGCAGATAGCGAGGGTGAGGCCGTCTTGCGGCTCACGGATCCACTGACAGATGAGGCTGAGGCAAAGAAGGCCGCCGAGTCGAAGGCGAATGATCTGGAGCGCGGCAAGGGTTCGGCATCCGTAACAGTCGTCGGCGACACTGGCATCATCGCTGGTGCGCCATTGTTGTTCGAAGGCGTGCGGCCTGGCCTCGATGGTGTTCCGTACGTCATCGACAGCGTGGAGCACAGCTACAGCAAGACGACTGGGTTCACGACCCACATTTCCGCCAAGCTGTACGACGGTAAGTCCGCGAGTAAGGGCAAAAACAAGGGCAGCGCTAGTGATCCTGCCTCCGGCGACGCTAGTGGTGCTAACGCTGACAAGAAGGCGCCCGACGCACCGGCTGGCACGCCGGCCACACCCAAAGAGTGGATCGGCAATCGTCGCACGTGGATGATCGACCACTCGTAGTGCAACTGCGTCGGAACAATCACAGACATTCAGTGTTCGAAGGCCGTTGGTAGTGCCCCCTCATCGCTGCTGACAGCGTCACCTGACGGGCGGCTCTGCCTTATGGGCAGGGCCGCTTCTGTTAGTGAACTACTTTTAATCTACCCACTAACGTCGAACTCAACCGCATGACCTTGCTTGACAGCATTGGTTGCAGCGATACGGATAAGTTCTTCATCGCACCATCCGCATTCTGGTATTCTAGCTCGAATGGATCGGAGCGCTTGGTGCATCGATACTGGCCGAAACCTCGCATGGGACCGCGCGTAGGCTTGAGCGGCTAGCTCCACAGCGCGCGTTTGGGAATGGGAAATAGGCATTTTAGGCCTCCTTTCCTGACAGGCAGCATCCCGCGCCTTAAAGGGATGACGCTACGGAAGTCTCGCACTGATTAGGGACAATTGCGAGTCGATTTGTCGAAATGGCCTACAGGTCACTCTTCCTTTTCAGGAACCGAAAGGATGAAAATGATCGAAGAAAAGAGACGGCCAACGCCGTTTGATCCCAATGAAGAAATTTGGATCAAGAACATGCAGA
Source organism: Aquamicrobium zhengzhouense (assembly GCF_016124105.1). Lineage (GTDB taxonomy): Bacteria > Pseudomonadota > Alphaproteobacteria > Rhizobiales > Rhizobiaceae > Aerobium > Aerobium zhengzhouense. The sequence continues at coordinate 271,178 of NZ_JADGMQ010000004.1, read as the reverse complement.
TCGTGAATCACGTGCGCTCGGACGGCTGGCAAATTCACGCCATCTTTAACACGGAGCGGTGGGGCGGCTGGCCGTGCCAGCTGACCTCCCACGTGGATGGCGGCGGATACATCGTGAAGGCCATGTGGTGCCCGAACGAACGCGGCATCTGCTCCTTCACCGATCTTAACGAACAAATCACAGAAGCGGCTGCTTCAGCTTATGATGATGCCATGATCGAGGTATTCGGCGAGGATTGGTTCAAGATCGAGGACGGCAGGACCCGCGTTATGGAGTGGAAGAGCCGGAAGGCCGAGTAGGGAGTGGCGGGCGCAAAGCCGATACTATCGGATCGATGTCATGGGCCCCTATAGTCCGATGTAGCGACTGGACCGCCGCAAGAACCCTTTCCTGTTCGGTTCTATCCTCAGATGCGCTGTCCAAAAAAGCCAAGCTCAGATCGAGCGCAGTGTCGATAGCAGTCCTTGCTTCCGTAGAACTGGCTCGAAGAAGGCGCTTAATTTTATCGGCACTTTCTTTGACGGTCGAGATCGGTTCAAAACCAGCACGAAGCGTCCCGTCTATTGCATTGCGCCAATAAGCCAAGTGTAATTCGATATCGTGATCTTTTATCATCTGGTCCCCTTCCATGTTCCCCGCGCCGATGATCGCAGGGATGGTAGGGGAGTCAATCTCTCGCCGCCGTTCTACGCATCCACCAGCATCAGCACCTGCCAGCCCGCAGGCGTGATCCGCATCCATCGCGGACCCGTCTCGTCGCCCTGCCATTCAGCCCAGCCTCGAATGCCGAGGCGGCGGCATACGTCGACCATATGCCCCGGCATGTCGTTGTAACCACGAGGCCCGCCCGCCAGGAACCGTAGCGCGGCGATCTGCGGCTGGGTCAAGCGCAGGACAGGCTTCTTGGAGAAGTAGCCGTTGGCTCGGACCTGCTCGCCGAGTTCAGTCAGCATGACGGCAAGCTTTCGGCGCCGGGGATTTGTGCGCACGATGCCGAGCTTGTCGAGTTCCTGCCAAACCACGACCTCGCGATACTCCATGTCGTCCAGCAGTACGCCGTTCTCGGCCCCGTCGAGTCGGTCGACGAGCGAGATCTGGCTGGGCGTCAGTTTGTATATGAGGATGGGCTTGGCGGGCATGGGTGGTGCTTTAGCCAGGCTTCGATTTATCTGCCACAAGCTCGCCGACGTGCCCAATTGTAACCTGCGAAAACCGGGCAATGAACTGCAGATCAGCGAACGGCCGAGGCGTTGGATCGCGGCGACCTACCTCACGATAGTCCAATGTGTCGGAACGATCGCCGACCTTCCACTCAATGCGTGCAACCGGGCGTGGACCATAGATTGATACATCGACCGACCCATGTTCAGGATTTGCGTAGGAGTCTCTATCTGCGGGCAGCGCCTCCAAAAGCGCAGCCAGGGCATCCCCGAATGTTCTGCCCCGGATGACATCCCTGCCGTCGTCATCGAACACCATCGGGTCACGGGCTTTAAGCTCCGCATATTCCTGGACGGTCTTCACGCTGTCCTTCACGTTGCGGCTGCCCGCGACAGCAATCAGCAGATTGGCCGCGTCCTGATAGGTGACCTGCGCAGCAGCGCGCCCTCTACCTCCCACGGTTCTTAGGCCGGCGACGGATAGATTGCGGTCATGCTGAACTACTGTCCCTTCTGGGACGCCGGTCAGCTCCGCAACTTTTGCGACTAGTTCCTTAGGTGTGGCCATTGGTAGCTCTGATCGTTCGTACTGCTTGCGATTATGCAGTCACGGTTAGCGCCGTTCGAAAGACTGCCTCTGTCGTATAGGTCATATTTTCTTTTGCGTAAAACGCAAATGAAGGTTGACACTAAGAAAAGTGCGCCTATATTCCGTATTGTGCAAAACGCAATTGAATGCACCGCCAACAAGAGGAGACCCAAAATGACCGATATCGACAGCATGAAAGAGGACGACTACATCGCGGGGCTAGCGCTTGTTTACGCCATTGCCCAGACACAGAGTTTGCCTCTTTCGACTGAGGAGCACTACAGAATGATGCGCATGTGCTCACTCGCGCGAAGCACATTCGAGCCTGCCGACCTTGCCGGGGTTGTGGCGCAGGTAGAGTATCACACCAGTCTGGCCGTAGACATGAACTTTCCGGAAGGGGAGGATGCGACGGCTGAGGACGAGATATACGAGAATGACTATGAGTGCGAGGCGGTTCTGATCCGCTCCCGTCGGGCGGCGTATATCAAGGACGCAGTTGCCAAATTCACGAAACCCGGCATCAAGAAGCGCGCATCATCCAAGGACATCACCGATGCTGCGATCACACGGGCCAGAGTAGCTCAGCAATAACAACCGGCGCGCACAATCCGCCGACCACCATTCATCAGATTGAGGAGAGCCCCCATGACCGCAGCATCGCTTGCGGCAGCCGCCGAAGGTTTGCCTAGATTGACGGACGTGCAGAAGATCAACCGCGCCGTTGGAGGGATTTATGAACTGATCAATCGCCACGGACTTCCAGACGCCTCTTGCGACGTTCTGATGGATGCTGTGACGCGGCTAGAAGACGAGTTGATTGAAGCACCAATCGTCGACCCTGAAGACATTTCGGAAAAGTTCCGTTTCTTTGCCGACAAGATCGACCGGGCGTGCGGTGGTGTCGACTACGACGAGCGAGATTGTCTCGGAGTCTTCATCCAGCAGCTTGAGGCATTCCGTCGCGCAGAGGCCCGCCAGCATATCGGTTGCGACTGCCCGGTCTGGGGAGCAGCGGCATGACCATCCAAGCAATGGCCGCACAGCGGCAGGCAATCTACGAGCTTTTCGATACCGATATTACGGACGATGACGGCGACGTGGCGACGATGGAACTAGCCCGTCTCAATCGAGCCATCCTTGTGACACCGGCTGCATGTGCCGAGGACGTCACTACAAAGATGCGCGTATGGGGCGACATCATGCAGGATTACGGCGACGGGATCGTCGACGGGCAGGCCGAGCTATGGGCCAGCCTTACGGCTGACGTCGCGTCCTTTGCGAAAGCCGCCTAACGAATACGGGGCTGTATCGGTCCGGTCTTCTAAGCCGGAAACCGTAACTGGACAGATGTGCGTTCGAGCCGCACCAGCCTCACCAAATCAAACCGGCCACTACCAGCGCTTAACAAGCGATGGCCGCAGTAGCGCCGAGGCGCTCACCTGCTCGCCGTTGTCTCCTCTCCGGCGGGCGGGTTCTCTTACAACGGGAGGAACAATGAAAGCAGATAATGACAATATTGACCCACATGCACCGCTTCGCCTGAAGGATGCTGTAGCTATTGCCTTCCCTTATGGTGGCATGTCTGTTTCGGGATTACGTCGCGAAGCCTTCCGTGGTCGTCTGGTTATGATGCGGATTGCGGGGAAAGACTTCACTACCCTAGCGTACATAGAGGAGATGAAATCGCGATGTCTCGTGCTAGAAAGCCTGCCCGCCTCTGGTTGCGGCCAGCCAGTAAAGACAGAGAAGCGGTCTGGATCATCCTCGACGGTGGAAAGCAATTCGGCACTGGCTGCAGCGAACATGATCGTGGAGCGGCTGAGCAAAAGCTCGCGGAGCACATCGCCAAGCGCTTCCTTGAGAAGCCACTAGAGAAGCATAGGCCCGCATCAGAAGTCAGCGTGGCCGAGGTGATAGCTCACTATCTCCTCGTGAAGGAGGACGTAGCCAGAAGGCCAAAAGAACTGGCGGCGCGAGCTAAACAGCTGCTGGCGTTTTGGGGCGACAAGACCCTGGACGACATAACAACGCGAACCTGCACAGAGTATGTGAGGGAACGCGGTGCACAATTCGCGGCACGCCGTGAGTTGGAAGATTTGCGTGCTGCCTGTCGAATGGCGATCGCGGATAACATTACCAGGCACGCCGTAACCGTGACGCTACCACCCAAGCCAAAAGGCCGAACGAAGCATCTAGAGCGTGATGCTATGGCCAAGTTGATTTGGGCAGCTTACCGCAAGAAGGAGGTCCAACGGGGCGTGCCAACGAAGAAGAAGGCGACGCTTCACGTTGCCCGCTTTCTTATTGCGGCGCTGTACACCGGAAGTCGATCTAGCCGAATTTGGCAAGCGTCTTTCGTAAAGGAGAAAGACAGGCCGTTCATTGATCTAGAGAACGGTGTCTTCTACCGCCTTCCAGAGATCGAAAAGGAGGCTGCCAATAAGAAATCGCCACCGATCCGCTTGCCGGATCGGCTTCTAGCTCACATGAGGCGCTGGCATCGAAATGGCGCGAGGTACGTGGTCGAATATCAGGGCAGGGCGGCTGACCCCAAGAAGGCTTTTCGCAAGCTTGCTAACGATGTTCTAGGCGATGAGGCAACCGAGGTTGTACGCCACACGATGAGGCACACGGCAGCGACATGGCTGATGCAGGGTGGTGTCGATCCTTGGGAGGCTTCCGGTTACCTCGGTATGACCAGGGAGATGCTGGAAAAGACGTATGGCCATCACCATCCGAACTTTCAACGCCAGGTGGGAGCTGCGTTTACATCAGGAAAGGCAGGGCGAAATCAGCCATGATGCTCAATCATTGCCGTATTCGTTGCCGTAGATTTCGGGAGGCGCTGCTAAGCCTTTGTTTTTACTGGTCGGAGTGGCAGGATTTGAACCTGCGACCCCCTCGTCCCGAACGAGGTGCGCTACCAGGCTGCGCTACACTCCGTGGCCAGTGGCCGGGCTTATAGCGCCCCCCTTCGTGCGCTGCAAGCCCGGCCGGAAGAGTTTTTGCAATTTTTAGTAAGGGCTCTCCACATCGCCGGTTTCAACGTAAACCGACTTGATCTGGGAGTAGTGATCGAGTGCCGCCAGGGAATTTTCGCGGCCGATGCCAGATTGCTTGAAGCCGCCGAAGGGAAGCTCTGCCGGAGCAAGATTGTAATGGTTGATCCAGCAGCTGCCCGCCTTGATATCGGCAATCACGCGGTGGGCACGCGGCAGATCACGTGTAAACACGCCAGCGGAGAGGCCGAATTCGGTGTCGTTTGCGCGCTCGATTACTTCGTCTTCTTTGGAGAAGGTCAGTACGCTCATGACCGGGCCGAATATTTCTTCACGCGCGATCCGCATGTCATCTTTGACACCCGTAAAGATTGTCGGCTCGACGAAGAAGCCGTTTTCGAAGCCTTGGAGGCGTGGGATGCCGCCGCCGTGGTGAAGGGTCGCGCCTTCGGCCTTGCCGATCTCGATGTAGCCGGTGACCTTCTCATGCTGCGCCTTGTTGATGAGGGGGCCCATCTGCGTCTGCGGATCGAGCGGATCGCCGATTCGGATCTTCGCGGTGCGAGCGGTGAGGCGCTCGATGAAACGCTCATAGATGCCGTTCTGGACAAAGACGCGGGTTCCGTTCGAGCAGACCTGGCCGGTCGAGTAGAAATTCGCGAGCATGGCGCCGCCAACTGCGTTCTCGACATCCGCGTCGTCGAAGATGATCAGCGGCGACTTGCCTCCGAGCTCCATCGTCGCGTGCTTCATCAGGGAGCCGGCTATGCCAAGCACCTTGCGGCCGGTGGGCACGGAGCCAGTCAGAGAGACCTTGGCGACCGTCGGATGGCTGATGAGCGCGCCGCCGACATCGCCGTACCCTTGCACGACGTTGAACAAGCCATTCGGCAGGCCGGCCTCAATGTACAGTTCGGCTAGGGCCAGCGCGGTAAGGGGAGTGTTCTCCGACGGCTTAAACACCATGGCATTGCCCATGGCGAGGGCAGGGGCTGATTTCCACGCTGCGCCCTGGATCGGGTAGTTCCATGCGCCGATGCCAACGCAGACGCCCAGTGGTTCACGACGCGTATAGGCAAACGGCCCGCCAAAATCGACGTAATGGCCGTGGTGGCCAGCGACCACGCCGCCGAGAAACTCCAATGCCTCGGCTGCGGAAGCAGGGTCGGCGACGGTGGTCTCCTGGATGGGCTTGCCGGTGTCGAGCGTCTCGAGGTGGGAAATTTCCTCATTGCGCTCGCGCAGGAGGTCAGCAGCGCGTCGCAAGATGCGGCCACGATCTGCAGGGCGCATGCGGGCCCATTCGAGTTGTGCCTCTGCGGCGGCGGAGATGGCCTGTTCGATGATATGCGGCGTCGCGGCGTGGAGACGGGCGATCACCTCGCCTGTAGCCGGATAGATGACGTCAAGCGGCGTGCCCTGATCATCCTCAACGTAGCGGCCATTAATGTAATGCGATGCTTTGGGCTGGGCGCGCATGAACGTGTTCCTCTTCAATTGGCTGATCCTAGCCGAAAATGAGATGCAAGGTGCGAAGCATCATCGATCAGACTCGCGCCAGCGCGGATTGATCCATGGCTCCTGATTTGACGGGGCGAGGGGCTGGATGCCGAGGATGTGGTCGGAAGCCTTCTCTCCCACCATGATCGACGGCGCGTTCAGGTTGCCGTTGGTGACACGCGGGAAGATCGACGAGTCCGCGACCCTCAGCCCGTCAACGCCGATGACGCGGCATTCCGGATCGACAACTGCGTGCGGATCATCGGCGCGGCCCATGCGGCAGGTGCCGCACGGGTGGTACGCGCTCTCGGCGTGATCGCGAATGAAGCCATCAAGCTGCTCGTCACTCTGAATATGGGCGCCAGGCGAGATTTCACGGCCGCGGTAAAGGTCGAATGCCTGCTGCCCGAAGATCTCGCGCGTGAGGCGGATGCAATGGCGAAAGTCTGCCCAATCGTCAGGATGGGACATATAATTGAAGCGGATGGCCGGCGTTTCCCACGGATCCGAAGATCGAAGCGCGACGTTACCGCGCGATTTCGATCGCATGGGCCCCACATGAGCCTGGAAGCCATGTGCCTCGGCGGCAGACTTGCCATCATATCGGATTGCAACCGGGATGAAGTGGTACTGGATATCCGGATAGTCGACGCCGGCTGCCGAGCGTAGGAACGCCGCAGCTTCAAAGTGATTGGTGGCGCCTAGCCCTGTCTTGAAGAACAGCCACTCAGCACCGATCAGAGCCTTGGAGAACAGGTTGAGCTTGGAATAGAGCGTGATCGGCTGGAGCGATTCCTGCTGGATGTAGAGCTCCATATGATCCTGGAGATTCTGGCCAACGCCCGGTCGGTCGGCAATGACATCGATCCCGTGCTCTCGCAGGTGCGCGGCTGGCCCGATGCCTGACAGCATCAGCAATTTCGGCGAATTGACCGTTGACGCCGCGATGATCACCTCGCGGTTTGCACGAACGGTCTCGACGCCGCGGCGGTTTTCGATCTCGACTCCCGTCGCGCGACCATTCTCGATCACGATCTTTCTGGCGAAGCCGTTAACCACGCGCACATTCTTGCGCCTGAGAGCCGGACGCAGATAGGCATTGGCGACGGACCAGCGCCGTCCCTGGTGGATGGTCTGCTCCATTGGGCCGAAGCCTTCCTGCTTGGAGCCGTTATAGTCTTTGGTCGTCTCGAAACCTGCCTGGCGACCGGCTTCGACAAATGCCTTGTAGAGCGGGTTCTTCCGGGGGCCTCGCTGGACATGAAGAGGTCCGCTGGTTCCACGCCAGCCAGCCTCGCCCCCATCCGAGTTTTCCATGCGCTTGAAGTAGGGCAATACGTCCGCATAGGACCAGCCGTTCGCGCCCTGATCGGCCCAATGGTCAAAGTCGTGAGCGTGGCCGCGCACATAGACCATGCCGTTGATAGACGAAGAGCCGCCGATCACCTTGCCACGGGGGGTAGCAAGTACCCGCCCGCCAAGATGTGGTTCGGGCTCAGTCTTGTAGCCCCAATCATAGCGGCGCATGTTCATGGGGTAGGACAGGGCCGCAGGCATCTGGATGAACGGTCCAAAATCGGTTCCGCCATATTCGATGACGATGACCGAGTGCTTGCCATCCTCAGACAGCCGATAGGCCATTGCAGCCCCGGCAGAGCCGGAGCCGACAATCACGAAGTCAGCCTGTAACATCATTCACCTCTCGGAAACCGTTGGTGCTCTTCGAGGACGTTGAGGTCCATGTGGTTGCGCATGTAGCGTTCGGACGCCTTCTGAAGCGGCTGATAGTCCCAGGGGTAATATGCGCCGTTTCGCAGGGACTGGTAGATCGCGAGGCGGCGTGCCTGGCTCTCGCGAACAGCCTGGTCGAATGCATCCAGATCCCAGCGGGCTGCGACCATTCCCTGGAATTCTGCCAGCAGTTGGGAGTGCGCCGGATCAGAGGCGAGGTTTGTCTTCTCAAGCGGGTCTGCTTTAAGATCGAACAGCTGTGCGGGATCCACCGGGCAGTATATGAATTTGAACCGTCCGGATCTGATCGCGACCATCGGGGCTATGGAACCCTCGGCTGCGTATTCCATGTAGACGGGAGTAGGGCGCTCACCGCCCCCGATGACGGGCTTGAGGCTTTCCCCGTCTGACCATGCGCGAATGGAGCCCAAATCGATATCCGCGAGATCACAAAGTGTGGCGGCGATATCCAGGTTGGAGGTCGGAGCAGAGTGCGAGACGCCTTCGATACCAGGGCCGGCTATCATCAAGGGTACTCGCGATGAGCCCTCGAGGAAGTTCATCTTGAACCAGAGCCCGCGCTCCCCGAGCATGTCGCCGTGATCCGAGCAGAAGACGATGAATGTGTTGTCGATCATGCGCGTCCGTTCAAGGACGTCGATCAGCGAACCTACGTGGTCATCGATGTAGGAAATATTGGCGAAGTAACCGCGCCGGGAACGACGAATGTTCTCATCGCTCAGAGAGAACGAACCATAATCGCTGGCGTCATACAGACGTTGTGAATGGGGATCTTGATCCTCATACGGGATGAAGCCGACCTCCGGATCGAGATGCGCGCAGTCTTCGTAGAGGTCCCAATAGCGGCGACGGGCGACGTAAGGGTCGTGAGGGTGGGTGAACGAAACAGTCAGGCACCATGGCTGGCGGCTGTCGTCCTGCGACTGGCGGGACAGCTGGTAGAGCTTCTGTACAGCGTGGTGTGCGACTTCATCGTCGTATTCCAGCTGGTTGGTAATCTCCGCTACACCTGCGCCCGTAACGGAACCGAGGTTGTGGTACCACCAGTCAATGCGCTGGCCGGGCTTCGTCCAATCCGGCGTCCATCCGAAATCAGCAGGATAGATGTCGGTCGTCAGGCGCTCCTCAAATCCGTGGAGTTGATCCGGGCCTATGAAGTGCATCTTGCCGGACAGGCAGGTGTAATAGCCAGCTGCGCGCAGATGATGGGAAAAGGTCGGTACGGAGGAAGGGAACTCGGCCGCATTGTCATAGACCTGCGTACGCGAAGGCAGCATCCCGCTCATGAAAGATGCGCGGGCCGGGGCACAAAGCGGTGATGCCGTGTAGTTGCTATTGAAGCGTGCTGAACGGGCAGCGAGCCTCTTGAGGTGAGGGGTGTGCAGAAATTCTGCGGGACCATCCGGAAACAGCGTTCCATTGAGCTGGTCCACCATGATGATGAGTATGTTCGGCTTCACGATCCCTAATTCCTCCTCCGGGATAGTTTGTGATCCAGATAGTCTTCGACGAGCGCGATGGCGTTTACGGCGTCTGGTGCGGCGCTGCGGAGTGCGCAGCGGATGTAAAGACCATCGATAAGAGCAGCGACGCCTTCAGCGGTCTGTCGCGCCTCTTCGGCGATGAGAAGTTGGCACAGGGCGTCCATCAAGTTCGAATGCAGGCGGCGGGCATAAATCCGCAGTAGCCGGCGCATCGGTTCGGATCGTTGCGCCTCGACGTAAAACGCCAGCCAGGCTGCAATAGTCCCGGCGCTGAACTGATTATGGGCGAAGTTGACGGCAATAAGGGCCGTAAGACGCGCTCGTGGCTCAGTCACTCCGTGCAAGGCCGCAGCTACATCCCGCCCCAGTTCGCGCAGAATATGGCGCATGGTCTCCTGAAGAAGCTCATCCTTTGCGCCGAAATAGTGATGGGCAAGCGCGGCTGATACGCCTGCTCTCCCGGCTATTTCAGACATCGTGACGTCCAGGGAGCCGCGCTCCCCGATCGCGGCAATCGCTGCATCAATCAGCGCCTTGCGGCGCACCGGCTCCATTCCAACCTTGGGCATCGATAACTCCTAAGCAGCCGAAGGTTATTATTGATTGATTGATCAATCAATAAAGATTCCGCATCTCCGCCGATCGGCTTTACCCCGAGAAAAGAACGGTTCATTGTCTCCCGCGATATTGCAGAATGACGCTTATGGCCGCTGTGTTATGCTGCGCTTTCGGGAGTGAGATCTATGGCAGCAAGTATTGTTGGCTGGGCACATTCGCCCTTTGGAAAGCTTGAGGGCGAGACGGTTGAAAGCCTGATTGTTCAGGTGGCGCGCGAAGCGCTTGAGCACACGGGCATCGGTGCCGACGACGTCGATGAGATTGTCCTGGGGCACTTCAATGGTGGCTTTTCGGCTCAGGACTTCACTGCAAGCCTGGTGCTTCAAGCTGATGAACGTCTTCGCTTCAAGCCTGCGACACGGGTCGAGAATGCGTGCGCGACCGGGTCCGCTGCGGTCCGCCAAGGCATCCGCGCGATCGAGTCCGGCGCAGCCCGCATCGTGCTTGTCGTTGGCGTCGAACAGATGACGACCACTCCCGGGCCAGAGATCGGTCGGAATTTGCTGAAAGCGTCCTATCTGCCAGAAGATGCTGACACGCCATCAGGCTTTGCCGGGGTGTTCGGCAAGATCGCCGCTGCCTATTTCCAGCGCCACGGCGATCAATCGGATGCGCTCGCCTACATCGCAGCAAAGAACCACAAGAACGGCGTCGAGAACCCGTATGCGCAGATGCGTCGCGATTTTGGCTTCGATTTCTGTCGTAACGAGAGCGACAAGAACCCTTATGTAGCAGGGCCATTGAAGCGCACCGACTGCTCGTTGGTTTCAGACGGAGCTGCGGCGCTTGTTCTGGCCAACGAGGAGACGGCGCTGCAGATGCGACGCGCCGTGGCTTTTAGAGCCAACCAGCATGTGCAGGATTTCCTGCCGATGTCGAAACGCGACATCCTGCTTTTTGAAGGCTGTTCGGAAGCCTGGGCTCGGTCGCTCAAGCAGGCGGGCGTGAACCTTAAAGACCTGTCCTTTGTGGAGACGCATGACTGCTTCACCATCGCCGAGCTCATCGAGTACGAGGCGATGGGGCTGGCGAAGCCGGGCCAAGGTGCGAAAGTTGCTCTTGAAGGGCTGACACAGAAGGATGGGATTTTGCCGGTTAATCCCTCTGGCGGGTTGAAAGCCAAGGGTCATCCAATCGGGGCTACCGGGGTCTCCATGCATGCGCTATCGGCCATGCAGCTAAAAGGCGAAGCCGGTGGCATTCAGATAAAGGACGCGACGCTCGGAGGTATATTCAATATGGGCGGCGCGGCAGTGGCAAATTACGTCTCTATTCTCGAACGAGTGAAATGAAGCCTTCAGCAATTGTGACGGGTGGTGCGTCAGGCATCGGGCTGGCAACGGTGGAATGGCTTCTTGATGATGGCTGGCCGGTCGCGGTGATCGACGTTAACGGCGAGGCGCTGGCTTTGGCCGAGGATATGCTCGCCGGTGAGAATGCAATCTTCATCACTGCGGACGTGACCGATGAAGAGTTGATCGCGGAAGCTTTCGATCAGGTTGCGGATGCGCTGGGGCCGATTGGCGGGTTGGTTAACTGCGCTGGCGTCGCTCATGTGGCCCCGTGCCTGGAGACAAGCGCAGAAGCCTTGCGGGAAATGCTCGACGTTCATGTGGTCGGTTCATACATCACGTCCCGCGCGGCAGTGGAGCGCATGGGCGAGACCCTGTCGATCGTCAATTTAGGCTCGGTGTCGGGGATGCGAGGCAACGAAGGGCGGATGGCTTTCGGTGCGTCAAAAGCGGGCGTGGCGCTGATGACCCAAGTCATGGCGGTGGAACTTGCCCATATGGACGTGCGGGTAAATTGCGTCGCACCCGGTGTCATCGAGACACCGCTCTCAGCAAGAACGCATGACGATGGAGTGCGAAGCGTTTGGTTGCAGCACGTGCCGCAACGACGTCATGGTGAGCCAGACGAAGTCGCTGCGGCGATTGCGTTTCTTCTCTCGCCGGAGGCCGCGTACATTACGGGCCAGACGTTGGCCGTCGATGGTGGGTTTTCGGCAAGTGGATTTCGGGCGCTTACATAGACGCGCCTTTATGTAGAATTGTCGAAGCCGATGCGGCCGAGCGCGGGTATCTTTAGCGCAGGCCGCATCAGATCTACCCCAGCAACGGCACCCATGAAGTGAATTTCGATCCCGCTGCGCTGTCCAATGGCGAAGCCGAAGAGGCCGCGGATCGTGAAATGCAGATCCCGCCAATCGCTCGCCACTCGCAGGGAGACCGGCCCTTCAGCGAAATCACGTCCGGCAGCATTTGGCGGAAGCACCGTTCCCAGCGCCGGAACCTCGTTCAGGACATGCGCGACAAAGGTGTTGGAGTTCGGACCAGGCCAGATCTTGTAGGCACCGCGTTCGGAAAATGGGTAGGAGGCGATGGCGGGATCGATTTGCGGGATGAGCCGTTCAGCATCCTTACCGATGACAGCGCGCACGATCATAGGCGGGTTGGAGTACCAATAGGCGTCCGCGGGATAGCCGTTGGTGCGAATAGGGCTGCCCCAGCCGACCTTGTCGTAGCGCTCATAAGTGGTGGCGTTCGGTCTCTTGATCACGATCCAGCTGTGAACCGCTAGAGCACCCTTCATCCCACCGGTGCGCGCGGCCATAATGTAGATTGCCGCGTCGGGAGAGGCGGAAGCGGGAGCCAGCGTGCCGCTCGAACCCCAATTGGCTGAACTCCAGGAGGAGGGGCGATCCGACAGCGCCCACCATGCCGCTGTCGCAGCAACTGGCACGACGAAGACGATAAGGGTAAACAGGAACAAACCTCTGAGGAGCCTGAGGGGGCGCAGACGCTTGGTTGCAGTCTCTGGCGGGGAAAGAGGAAGTGAACTCATGTCTGAGCGAGATAATGGCAAATCCGGTTCTAGTTGAAGTCACGCGCGGTAACATAGTCGAGAGCACGCATCGCGGCTCAGTAATTGTCGCGGATGCCGACGGGCGTTCTGTGCTCGAGATCGGCGATGTCGACCGGATCATCTTTCCGCGCTCGGCGGTGAAAGCAATTCAGGCACTTCCTTTTGTTGAGTCGGGCGCAGCCGATGCTTTCGGATTTGGTCAGCGCGAGATCGCCTTCACGGGAGCCTCGCATTCCGGCGAGCCCAAGCACGCCACTCTGGCTGCCGAGATGCTGGATCGGGCAGGACTGTCACCGGGCGCACTGGAGTGCGGTGCTCATTGGCCGATGGGGCAGCAGGCCGCGCTGGATCTTGCGCGACAGGGCAAGGTGCCCATGGCTTTGCACAACAATTGTTCTGGGAAGCACGCGGGTTTCCTGTGCACCTGCCAGCATTTGCGGATCGACTACAAGGGCTACGTGAGCGCGGGTCACCCTCTCCAGGAAATGGTGCGCGACACGATGGAATCGGTAACGGGCGCGCCTCATTCCATTGAAAGCTGTGGCATCGACGGCTGCTCGATCCCGACCTATTCGGTCCAACAGCGCAAGCTCGCGCAAGGGTTTGCACGGATGGCGACCGGCGTCGGCCTTGGTCCGAAACGCGCTGAAGCGGCAAAGGGGGTCCTCGAGGCGTGCATGGCCGAGCCCTATTATGTCGCGGGTACGGGTATGCTGGACACCAAGCTGATGGAGGCTGCCGCCGGGCGCATCATGATCAAGATGGGCGCCGAGTCTGTTTATTGCGGAGCGATACCGGAGCTCGGTCTCGGCATTGCGATCAAGTGCGACGATGGCACTGTCCGCGCTTCGGAAGTGATGGTGGCCGCTGTTCTTGCCAAGCTGATGGCAGATGACGCTGAACTGGCCGGCAAGATGACTGAGTTCGCCAATCCGGTAATGCGGAACTGGAACGGTATCGAAGTGGGCAGGCTCAGGCCAACGCAAGCGCTGGCCTGAGGCAACAAAATCAGGGCTGCGGCAGGAGTTCATCCAGACGAATCGGAGCGAGGCGATCGCAGCGTGCGACACCTTCCGAGACTGCCGGGCGCGGTGTGGCTTCAAGTATGGCGGGGGCCGGCTCGTCCTTGCTCGGGTCAATCGTGGTGCCGATGATGGAGAAGCTGCCCTTGCGTAGCGCCAGCATGCGCTGCTCTCTTGCCTGGAACACACGCTGCTGTACGAACCCCGCAGCAAGGCTCGTCAGGAGGCCACCCTCTTCCTGAATGCGGCGGAACTCTTCCCATCCAGCATCGCACAGCGATGCGACAAGGATGTCGAGATCCTCTGTGGACGCAGCCGGGTCTGCAAGCGAAGACAGGTGGGTCTCGTCAGCGATGACAAGTTGGAGGTCGCGCGCAACCCGGCGTGCATGCGAATCCGGCAAGCCGTGCGGCAGCGTGTGCGGCAGAACAGAGACAGTATCAGCACCGCTGCCTGCTGCGGCGGACGCGGCCAGAGTAGCGCGCACGATGTTGGTCTCGACCGAGCGGGAAGACATCATCCGGTAGGATGTTTCCGCATGGATCTTGGGTGCCATCTGCGGAATGTTGCAGATTTCCTGCACCTTTGCCCACAGGCGGCGTAGCGCCTTGATCTTGGCGACTGAAATGAACTGGTCATGGTCGACGCTGAGCGAAAAGCCGATGTGAGGCGCGGCATAAACGAGTGGCTGGCGCGCCTCGATGAACATTCGCAGATAGGAAACGGCAGCAGAAAGCATCACGCCGAGTTCCTGTGCCTCGCTGCCGCCAGCATTATGAATGACGCGCCCGTCTGCCTCGAGTAGGACGGCGGGGATACCCAGGCCGAAGAAGTGGCCGAGAGACGGCGGCATCGACGCTTGCAAGGCAGCAACCGACATTCGAAGATGTCCGCTGCCCGCGAACAGGGCTGCCGGATCAATGCCGAACGAGACGCTTAGCCGGGCGGGATCAACGCGCTTGCGCTTCGCGAGCTCGATCAGCCAGTCGACCGACGCGCGGCTTGCCGGGTGCATATCGATCCGAAGGTGAATGCGGTTTAACTGGATATTATGCAGGACCGCCGCGAGCGATTCCGGACGGGCGGGCAGGCCATAGCCGAAGGCATTTGGTGCACCCTCGAAGACAATTGCCAGACCGGCCGCGCCGCCAGCGAGATCTTCCTGAGCCTGATGATTGGCGCGCCGTGGATCCACATCATCGATGCGCTGCAGGATCGTCCAGCCAGCCGCAGCGTGTCCCTCCATGCCAGAGCCGGCTACGTCGAGACGCGGTTGCTGAAAACGCAGATCCGCGCTGCGTGGAGGCTGGGGTGCGTCAGGTCGATACTGGATTCCAGCCTGTCGCACGATCTCCAACCAATCCGACCGGTTCATCGGCGGGAAACTACCTGCGCTGATGATCGCCGCTTCCATCTGCCCATTCCTTCCGCATTTCCCTTTACTTTAGGGAGGGTAACCCGTTCCCGCAATGCGCCAATGTTCAGGCGCGACCTTCGTGTCCAGTCTCAGACATTTCCGCCCGGCCTGTGATCATTCAGCCACGCGATCCTCGACATATCTTCATTGGCAGCAAGTAAAGCGCTGGATATACGGGAAGGAGGCCCTGAGCCGGTTTGGTACGCACGGAGACACCTGATGTGGCAAGATGAGCAGAAAAGCATTTTCCTTGGCGGTAGCCGGCACAATGATGACAGCTACCAGAAAGCGGAAGAGCTTCTGCTGCGATATGCAAATCGGCACGGCATCATCACCGGAGCGACCGGAACCGGCAAAACCGTGACATTGCAGATCCTTGCTGAAGGCTTCTCGAACGCCGGCGTTCCAGTGTTCTGTGCGGACATCAAGGGGGATTTGGCCGGCCTTTCCCAGATGGGCGTCTCGCAGGATTTTCTGCACAAGCGCGCCGCCGCGATCAAGCTTGAACCATATGAGTTCGGCGAATTCCCGGTCATCTTCTGGGACCTATTCGGGGAGCAGGGCCACCCCATCCGCACCACCATTTCCGAGATGGGCCCGCTGCTTCTGTCAAGGTTGATGAACCTTTCGGAAGCGCAGGAAGGCGTCATGAACATCGCTTTCCGTCTTGCAGACGAAGAGGGAATGCTCCTTCTCGACATGAAGGATCTGCAGGCCATGCTGGCCAATATGGCTGAACGTGCGCAAGAGATCGGGGCGCGCTACGGCAACGTCTCGCGCCAGTCGGTCGGTGCGATCCAGCGCCAGCTCCTGGTTCTCGAGCAACAGGGCGGCAATTATTTCTTCGGCGAACCGGCCCTGACAATTGCAGATCTGATGCGCACGACACGCGACGGACGCGGTGCGATCAACGTGCTTGCCGCCGACAAGCTCATGAATAATCCAAGGCTCTATTCGACCTTCCTGATGTGGCTGTTGTCGGAATTGTTTGAGGAACTGCCAGAGGTCGGTGACCCGGACAAGCCGAAGCTGGTCTTCTTCTTCGACGAGGCGCACCTCCTATTCAATGACGCGCCACGGGCTTTTGTTGAGCGTATCGAACAGGTTGTACGGTTGATCCGGTCAAAGGGCGTCGGCGTCTACTTTGTCACCCAAAATCCGCTCGACGTTCCTGAAACTGTCCTGGCGCAGCTTGGGAACCGTATCCAGCATGCACTGCGAGCATACACGCCGCGCGAGCAGAAGGCGGTGAGAACGGCTGCCGACACATTCCGCCCCAATCCAGAGTTCGATTGCGCCACTGCCATCACCCAGCTCGGGACGGGTGAGGCGCTTGTTTCGGTGCTGGAAGAAAAGGGCATTCCGTCGATGGTGCAGCGAACGCTGATCCGGCCGCCGGCGGCCCGGATTGGGCCGATCTCGCCGGAAGAGCGGCGCAGGGTGATGGAGCTCAGCCCGGTGCACGGGCTTTACGATCAGGCGATTGACCGCGAGTCTGCTTACGAGATTCTGCAGAAGCGGGCGGAGCAGGCAGCGCAGGCGAAGGAAGAAGATGATCGTCGCGCCGAACAGGAGCGCCTGCGGAATGATGATCGCGGCGGGGGCGGCGGTGGGTGGACGCTGCCCGATTTTGGTGGAGGGCGGAGCCAGCCGCAGCGAGAACGCCGCACGCGCAGCACCGGGAACCGCCAGACGGTGGCAGAGGCTGCAATCAAGTCCGTGGTTCGGACGGTGGGCTCAACGCTCGGTCGCGAACTGGTTCGTGGCATCCTCGGCAGCTTGCGCAAGCGGTAGGCTTTAAAGAAAACGCCGCGCCAACGATGGTCAGCGCGGCGTTTTCTAATTCATGTTCACCCGCGGGTCAGGTGATCCTCAGGCCCGATGTCACGATGATCGGCGACTTCGGTGCTACGCGCTCATAGAGATCGATGGCATCCTGATTGATCAGGCGTACGCAGCCTGAAGAGACTGACTTCCCGATCGTCCACCACTCCGGCGAACCGTGCAGGCGGTACAAAGTATCTTTGCCATTCTGGTAGATGTAGAGCGCGCGCGCGCCGAGCGGGTTGCTGATGCCTGGCTCCATTCCACCCAGCCATTGCTTGGTCACCGGATCATAGGTGGTCGCGTACTTCTTCAGGTTCGGCTGCCGCTCGATCATCTCTGCCGGCGGATGCCATTTAGGCCAGGGCTGCTTCCACTCGATCACGCCTTCGCCTGACCACTCGAAACCTTGACGCCCAAGGCCAACGCCGTAGCGCATCGCACGGCGCCCCGGTAGGACGAGGTGGAGAAAGTGGCTGCCCGTGTCGACGATTACGGTACCCGGCCGCTCTCCAGACGGATCTGCAACCACCTGACGGTGGAAGCGCTTGTCGATCTTCTCGAACGGAACTGCCGGAATCTGGTGTCCGCCATCCTTAACTGCGGCGTACATCAAAGCAGGAGGTGGCAGTTCGGGGAGCGGAGTCCGGACCGGTTCCGGCCTGAGCTCACGCGAAGTGGTGGTTGTTTCTGAACAGGCAGCGAGCGCGGTGGCAGCGAGTGATACAGAGGCTGCCGTAAGAAGGGAACGCCGGGAAATCATGGGGGTCTTGAGCTCGGACACGTCGGTTCCAATCCAAAGTTGTAGCGGCTGTATAGGGACACTGCCGCGCGTCAAGCAATGGCGAAGTGGACGCCCGCGACGCTTAGCTGCAAGTGATTCAGCGGATGTTGTTCTTTAGCCACGCACCCCGGTGCGGCCAAGGGCTAAAGGGCCGCGAGAAGCCCCTCCAGAGACAGTAAAATCAGTTCCGGTGGATGGTCCGGATACTCATCCGGCTGGGACGATCGATTGAGCCAGACGGTGCGGAAGCCGAAATTCTGCGCGCCAGCAATGTCCCAGCGATTCGAGGACTGGAAGGAGACGGCGTTGGGATAGAGGCGCCAACGCGTGGCTACGATATCGTAGACATCAGGAACGGGCTTGAAGCGCCGGATTTCATCGACGGAGAAGATCTCATCGATGATGCTGTCCAATGCAGACGACCTGACCGCGGCCTCCAGCATGGCCGGAGATCCGTTCGAGAGGATGGCTATGCGGCCGCCCGCCGATTTGATCTCGCGCAGCACACGGGGAACCTCGGGATAGCAGTCGAGCTGCCAGTAGGCGTCGAGAAGCTGCTGCTTCATCCTGGGGTCGGCCGAAGGAACAAGCTTGAAGGCGGTGTCGAGCGCATCCTGGGTCAGTTGCCAGAAATCCCGGTAGCTCCCCATGAGAGTGCGTATCCAGGAATACTCCAATTGTTTGGCTCGCCAGATTTCGGACAGACGTTGCCCCTCCGAGCCTAGTTCAGCCGCGTGGCGGCGAACGGCAGCATGGACATCGAAGAGGGTTCCATAGGCGTCGAATACGTAAGCTGAGTGTTGCATGGCTGCGGGAGACTTGAACGCACCATTGCTGCGGGGTCAAGCAAAAGGCGGCAACGGGTTTGATAAAGCTCCGGGCTGTCGGTTGACGTAACCGACCAAACGCCTTTCGATGGACGCTACAGGCAAAAGGAGATCTGCGATGAACCTTGCAAGTGCAGCCGAGAGCAGGACGTGGAGCTTTATCGACGGCGATTGGTACGAGGGGAACGTTCCGGTTGTCGGACCTCGCAGCCACGTGATGTGGCTCGGCTCCAGTGTGTTTGACGGAGCACGCTGGTTCGAGGCAGTGGCTCCGGACCTCGATCGTCACTGCGCCAGGGTCAATGCTTCGGCCGTCGCGCTGGGGCTCAAGCCAACGCACTGCGTGGAAGAAATCGTTGAACTAACGCTGGACGGGCTGAGAAAGTTTGACGGCAGGACAGCGGTCTATATCCGACCGATGTATTGGGCTGAGTACGGCGGGTACATGGGGGTGCCGGCTGATCCACAATCTACACGCTTCTGCCTGTGCCTCTATGAATCGCCGATGCTGCCGGTTTCGGGCTTCTCCGTCACTGTGTCGCCTTTCCGTCGCCCCACGATCGAGACGATGCCGACAAACGCGAAGGCCGGCTGCCTCTATCCTAATAATGCGCGTGCGATTATGGAGGCGAGAGCGCGTGGCTTTGACAACGCGCTGGTCCTCGACATGCTGGGGAATGTCGCGGAAACGGCCGCATCGAACGTGTTCATGGTCAAGGACGGCGTTGTGATGACGCCCGTGGCGAACGGAACCTTTCTGTCTGGCATCACCCGCTCGCGAACAATCTCGCTTCTTTCCGAGGCCGGATACAAGATTGAGGAAAAAACGCTGACCGTGAAGGACTTCATGGACGCGGACGAGATATTCTCGACAGGTAACCACTCCAAGGTTGTTCCCATCGTGAAAATTGAAGACCGGGAACTGCAAGCTGGCCCCGTCGCGAAGAGGGCGCGGGAGCTCTATTGGCAGTGGGCCCATTCGACAGCGACGTAAAGAGAAGCTAAACAATCGCTGGTTATCACGCGCCGGGGGTTGTGAAGCTCCGGTCGGCGCCTATGTAGAAATCACGCCCAACCCGTTTTTAGTGAGGGAGATATTGTCATGGCCTTTGAACTTCCGGAACTGCCGTACGATTACGAGGCTCTCCAGCCGTTCATGTCGAAGGAGACTCTCGAGTACCACCACGACAAGCACCACAAGGCTTATGTCGACAACGGTAACAAGCTCGCTGCAGAAGCTGGCATGGACAATTTGTCGCTTGAGGAAGTTGTGAAGCAGTCGTTCGGCAAGAACGCTGGCCTCTTCAACAACGCTGCTCAGCACTACAACCACGTCCACTTCTGGAAGTGGATGAAGAAGGACGGCGGCGGCAAGAGCCTGCCGGGCGCGTTGCAGAAGGCAATCGATTCCGACCTCGGCGGCTACGACAAGTTCCGCGCCGACTTCATCAACGCCGGCACGACGCAGTTCGGCTCGGGCTGGGCATGGCTGTCGGTCAAGGACGGCAAGCTTGAGATTTCGAAGACCCCGAACGGCGAAAACCCGCTGGTTCATGGCGCATCGCCGATCCTCGGCGTCGACGTCTGGGAGCACTCCTACTACATCGACTACCGCAACGCGCGCCCGAAGTACCTTGAGGCATTCGTCGACAGCCTGATCAACTGGGACTACGTCCTGGAGATGTACGAGGCCGCGGCGAAATAATTCATCCGTTTGTGGATGTGGAAAGCCCTGGTTCGCCGGGGCTTTCTTTTGCCTGAATCTTCACACAAGCGTGAGGAACGACGGGCCGGATGTGACTTTTCCCATCGAGCGAATTCGTCAATATCGCGTGGCAATTCTGCTTTTGGCCGTCGCAGTTTATCGGAGTTATTTCATGAGACTTTTCATTTTCGCCACTGCCGCACTGACCGCCCTAACCATGGGGGCGCATGCGGACCCGTTGGCGGATCGCAAAGCTAACATGAAGGAGCGCGGATCGCTCCTGCGGGTTCTCGGCCCGGTCGCGCAGGGCCGCGCCGATTTCGAAACGGCCACAGTGCTCGATGCGTTGGAGAAGCTGAACGCCAATGCGCAGGCTGCTATCGATGTGGACGCGCTTTATCCTGAAGGAACCGAGAGCGGCGATACCAAGGTCAAGGCGACGGTCTGGAGCGACCGCGATGGCTTCAAGAAAGCCAATGACGACTATACTGCTAAGGTCGCAGCGGCCGTAGAAGCTCAGCCTCAGGATCTCGAATCATTCAAGGCCGCTTTTGCGCCGATTGCCGCAAGCTGCGGCGGGTGCCACGAGGTTTATCGTAACTAAGGCGGCCACCCATGTCTGTTCTAGCTAGAATATCCGGTGGCGTTCTGCTCGTCGCAGCGATTGGCGGGGCAGCTGCCTGGTATCTGGCAGCACCGTCGCGGCTGGATGCTGCGACGGTTGCCTCGTTGGGCAATGGGGATGCTACCCGGGGGGAGCAGGTCTTCTGGGCAAGCGGCTGCGCATCCTGTCACGCGGCTCCGGGTGCCGACGCAGATGCCGCTCTGTCTCTCGGAGGGGGCGAGCGGTTCGTCACTGAGTTCGGCGTGTTCGTCGCGCCGAACATCTCGCAGCATCCGACTGACGGCATCGGCAGCTGGAGTGCCGAGGATCTTGCGAATGCAGTGATGCGCGGGGTGTCTCCCTCGGGCCAGCACTATTATCCGGCTTTCCCGTACGCATCCTACGCGCGGATGAAGCCGCAAGACGTTGCGGATCTATACGCGTTCATGAAGACGCTGCCTGAGGTAGAGGGGAAAGCACCTTCCAATGAGCTGAGTTTCCCGTTCAACCAGCGCTGGGCGCTGGGATTCTGGAAGATGCTTTACCTCGATGATGCGCCGCGCGTGGAACTGGCAAATGCGAGCGACGAAGTGTTGCGCGGACGCTATCTGGTCGAGGGTCCCGGTCATTGTGGCGAGTGCCATACTCCTCGCGGCGCGCTGGGCGGTATGGACAGCTCCAAATGGCTGGCTGGGGCAAAGGCCGCTGAAGGTGAGGGGAATGTTCCCAACATCACGACCGGCGAAGGCGGAATAGGTGACTGGTCGAAAATTGAGATCGTCGATCTTCTTGAAACCGGCTTTACCCCTGAGTTTGACTCGGTAGGCGGTTCGATGGCGCCAGTCATTCGCAACATGGCCAAGCTCTCACCAGAGGATCGCGAGGCGATCGCGGCCTACCTCATGGCGATACCTGGCCATGCGAGCGCGAACTAACCGTCAGAGCTAAAACCGAAAAAGCACAAAGGCCCGGAGCAGGTGCTCCGGGCCTTTGTTTCATGCGTTGCCCACGACCTTGAGCGCAAATGCGTAGGTGAAGGCAATCTCTTCCAGCCTGGAGAAGCGTCCTGAAGCGCCAGCATGGCCAGCGTCCATGTTGATCTTGAACAGGACCGGGTTGTCGTCCGTTTTCAGTTCGCGCAGTCGCGCGACCCACTTTGCCGGCTCCCAATAGGTGACGCGGGGGTCGGTCAGGCCAGCGACCGCAAGGATTGGTGGGTATGCCTGCGCCTTCACCTTGTCATAAGGCGAGTATGCCGCGATTGTCTGGTAATCATCAAAGGACGCAATCGGGTTGCCCCACTCTGGCCATTCAGGCGGGGTCAGGGGAAGCGTGGCATCGAGCATCGTTGTCAGGACGTCAACAAATGGCACCTCAGCAATAATACCGGCGAACGCTTCGGGAGCCATGTTTGCGACCGCACCCATGAGCATGCCGCCAGCTGATCCGCCCTGGGCGACGATGCGGTCGGGAGAGGTAAAGCCCTTTGCCACAAGGTGATGCGCCGCGGAGATGAAATCGTGGAAGGTATTTTCCTTCTTCTCGCGCTTGCCTTCCTCATACCAGGCATAGCCCTTGTCCTTGCCGCCGCGAATATGTGCGATGGCGTAGACAAAACCGCGATCAACAAGCGACAGGCAGTTGGTGTTGAACGAGGCCGGGATCGTGATGCCATACGAGCCATAGCCGTAAAGAAGGCAGGGGGCTGAGCCGTCGAGCGGAGTGTCCTTGCGATAAAGAAGCGAAACGGGAACCTGCTCGCCGTCATGTGCCGGCGCCATGATCCGCCGCGTTACATAGTTAGAAGCGTCGTGACCGGACGGCACTTCCTGCGTCTTCAGAAGCTCCCGCTCGCGCGTGCGCATGTCGTAATCGAACACCTGGGCCGGGGTCGTCATTGACGAGTAGGAGAACCGGATGACATCCGTATCGTACTCGTAGGATCCGGACAGGCCGAGCGAGTATGCTTCCTCGTCAAAGGCCACGATGTGCTCACTTCCGGTTGAGCGCTCGCGAACGACAAGACGGGGCAGGCCATCCTTGCGCTCCAGACGGACCAGCCAGTCGCGAAAACCGATGATGGAAAGGATAAGCCGCCCGGGTTCGTGCCCCACAAGCTCGGTCCAATTTTCTTCACGGGGATCCGAGGCAGGTGCGGTCATGATGCGAAAATCTTTCGCGCCACCCGAATTGGTGAGGATGAAGAAAATGTCTCCGCCTTCTTCGAGGTCATATTGAATGCCGACTTCACGCGGCTTCACGACCTTTGGTGCGGCAAAGGGAACGTTGGCGGGGATCAAACGATACTCGGAGGTTTCGTGATCTCCGATCGAAATCATGATCCAGTCGCCAAGCCTTGTGCCGCCGACATCCATGAAGAACCCCGGGTCCTGCTCTTCATAGATCAGCCGGTCTTCCGACTGGGCTGTGCCGAGGCGGTGGTGGAAAATCTGCGACGGACGGTGATTCTCATCAAGGCGGGTATAGAAGAAGCCAGTGTTAGAAGCGTCCCATTCGCCAGAGCCGCCAGTATTCTCGATCAGATCGTCCAGATCCCGCGCCCCAGCAATGCCGCGAACCTTCAGCGTGTAGAACTCCGAACCCTTGTCATCATAGCCCCACAAGAGGCGCTGGTGATCGCTTGAGTGATCGACACTGCCAATCCGGAAATATGCATGCCCTTCAGCCTCTGCATCGCCATCGATCAGGACCGTTGGATCCGATCCATCCCGAGCAACCCTGAAATAGCGCGGGTGCTGTCCGCCGGTGACGTAGGATGTGCCGTACGCATATAGACCATCCTTCATAGGGACACTGGAGTCATCCTCTTTGATGCGGCCTTTCATCTCAAGGTACAGGACACTCTGTAGTTCAGCGGTGTCACTCATCAATAATTTTTGATACGCGTTCTCCGCGTCGAGATGCCGCCGGATTTCGGGATCCAGCTTTTCAGGAGCGGTGAAGACTTCCTGCCAGTTATCAGCCCGCAGCCATGCGTATTCATCTGGCCTCGAGATGTCGTGCGCGACATGCGCATAATCCCTACGGTGCGGCAAAGGGGCCTCTATTCGTGGGAAACGAGCTGAATTATTGGGCATTCTGGCTTCCTAAGGTTGGTCGTACAGCGAATATCGATTCAACCAATAGCCGCACAAGGGCGAAAGATCGTCCTCTGAGTCATTCACGTAAATGTCGGATAGCGGGGTCACTTGTCTAAAAGCGCTCGTCCTTCGTAAGCCTTAGTAAGTGGGCGCGGAATATACTGAATTTCAACTTCCAAGACGAGGAAATTAAGAACAGTGAATTGACTTACTTTCTACGTAGTACCATTTATGCGCTGACGTTGCGAATCGGAAGGTGAGGGATAACCCACCCATTACAACGTCTTTCGCCCGGCCCGTTGGGCCGAGAGCGGAATTCGCAATACTTGAAATTTTGGGGCCAAAATGGAAACCAACGAGACAGCCGCCAGAAATGGCGAAATGCTCATCGAACTCACCGCAGACGTCGTGTCTGCATATGTCAGCAACAATCCTGTACCGGTTGGCGAGCTGTCAAATCTGATTGCTGACGTCTATGCTGCCTTGGGCCGCGTTGACGGTGCCGCAGAGCAAGCACCTGCCGATAAGCAGAAGCCGGCGGTGAACCCGAAGAAATCGATCACCGACGACTATTTGATCTGTCTCGAGGACGGCAAGAAGTTCAAGTCGCTGAAGCGTCACCTGATGACGCATTACGGCCTGACGCCTGACCAGTATCGCGAGAAGTGGGGCCTGGACCCGAGCTACCCGATGGTCGCGCCGAACTACGCCCGCGCGCGCTCGGAGCTTGCGAAGAAGATGGGCCTCGGTCGCAAGGCGAGGTAAGTTTCTGCCGGATTTTCCGGTCGACCAAGAGCGGTAGTCGAGAGGCTGCCGCTCTTTTAGTTTCTGCGCTTGCGTCGCGCAGTACATCCAGTGCCTGCTTCAATGATATGTGACGGTTGAGATCATAGGCCCAGTGGCGGCGAACTCCCCTGAGGCGCTCACGTTCAATCATGCGTTCGAGACGAAGGAGCAGGCGGCGCCGCTCCGACGGTTCAGCCTCAAGTGCCGTCTTCATGTCGATGCCTGCGCATAAAGACAACGCAACCAGCTGGCGTGCATATGCGTGCTCGTGCTGTTTGCGTTGCCGAAAGCTGCGGATGTCCATCTCCAGCGAGTGCATGAGAAATCCTCTTGGTTCTTTGAAGAGGATGTTTGCGCCCGTTGCGCCGAGAGTGGATAAGTTCCTGCCGCAACGGTTTCGCTGTCCCAGATTCTCCAACCAAAACAAGGCTCAAAAACATCATCGGCGATATTTGTTCCGGTTTTGTTCACACATCTCGCGCAATCGCCTATAAGAATGCATTCCTAGTCTACGGGGTGCTGAAAGTGCGATCGACGACAGCGAGACAGGCAAGGGCAATTGAGGGCGAACGCTGCCCCAGTTGCCAGTGTTCAGTTCACCAGACCGGGCATGGCATAGAGCGGAGATCACGACCGGCACGAACGCTGTCGGTACCAGATGCGCGGGCCTGTGGATTGAGCAAGATGCCCCGGGAGGAACGGGTCTTTTCAATCTGCGATGCAGTCATCGACATTATTGCCGCGCTGTTCAGCATCAGCAGCAAGGAATTACGCAACCCCAGTCGCTCCACCGCGGATATTGCGCGCGTGCGTCAAATCGCGATGTACGTCGCGCATGTGACGCTCGCTCTGAGCATGCGGGACGTTGGTGCGGGGTTCGGCCGGGACAGGACAACGGTGCTCTATGCCTGTCATCAGATCGAAGACATGCGCGATGATCTGGAGTTTGACCGGATCGTGCAGACTGCAGAACGGGTGATCTCTGCCGCATTCGGAATTTCAGACGAGGATGCAAACGAGGCCGGAAGATGATCGACAAGAAGCGGCAGAAGCGCGTCCTGTCTTTCCTTGCCAAAGGCGCGGCAAATGTAAGGGCAGGGGCATCGAACGGACGCATCCTGCTGGATGCCGGAGATAGAGGGGTGATCGGGGAAGAGGCGGAAGTCGTCTCTTCGATGGCGAAGGAGGAGCTGCTGGCAATTAAAGGCGGCGTCGCCTGCCTCACGGATGTTGGCAAAAAGGCTGTTCGCCGACTGGAAATGCCAGGTGACGCTGCGCATGCCGCTCAGCATCAGGAACGCGAATTCGTAACGCGGGTGACCAAGCTCGGCACAGAGAGGGGCATCAGCAATGAGGGCGAATCGCCATTGGCATTGCTGTGGCGGCGTCGTGATCGCAGCGGCCGGCGTTTCCTGGACGAGCGGGAGTATTGCGCAGGCGAGAGGCTGCGAATGGACTACACCTACGGCCAGATCATGCCGCGGCTTGGAATCAATTGGAGTTCGCTCGGCGGCGCGGTCGGGAAGTCCGGATGGGGTGAAAACGGAAGCGAGGACCTTTCAACCAGCGCTCTTGCCGCACGGCAACGTGTCG
Organism: Aquamicrobium zhengzhouense; assembly: GCF_016124105.1. Taxonomy (GTDB): domain Bacteria; phylum Pseudomonadota; class Alphaproteobacteria; order Rhizobiales; family Rhizobiaceae; genus Aerobium; species Aerobium zhengzhouense. The sequence continues at coordinate 244,545 of NZ_JADGMQ010000004.1, read as the reverse complement.
AACTTGCGTTGTCGGAAGTTGGTCCTGAGTTTTCTGGTATCCTTGTTGACGTCTGTTGCTTCCTGAAAGGACTTGAGACTGTCGAAAGGGAAAGGAACTGGCCCGTTCGCTCAACAAAGGTGATGCTGAAGTCGGCATTATCAGCCCTGGCTCGCCATTATGAGCCAGAAGCAAGGGCCAGAGATGCTGGAGGGCAAATTCTGCACTGGGGTACGACGGACTATCGCCCCAGTGTCAGCAGATAGACCGGGCGGTCAGGAGACGGCTTCGGCGAGGGCTGCTTCGGCCTCCCGCCGGATACGCTGGATCATCGAGCGGAGACCATTGGCACGTTGAGGCGTCAAATGCTCGTCCAAGCCGAGTGTACGCAGCGTCCCTTCTGCGTCGGCCTTCAAGATAGCGGACGCGCGCTGGCCCGAGTAAAGCGCAAGCACGATGGCCACGAGACCACGAACAATGTGGGCGTCGGAATCGCCGAGGAAGGTGAGTACCGGATCAGCACCTTGGCCGCGTGTGGTGTGCAGCCAGACTTGGCTGACGCAGCCCGGAACCTTGTGTTTGTCATCGCGCGCTTCTTCAGGGTAGGGTGCAAGGTCCCCGCCAAGCTCGATGACATAACGATAGCGCTCCTCCCAATCATCAAGGAAGGAGAAATCGTCGCGGATGGAGTCAATAGCACTGGTCATGACCGCGATATAGTGCTCCCAAGCGCCTGCGTCACCCCATAAGGCGGGGTACCTACTCGGATGACACGCCTGAACCAGGTTGTTGAGGGATTGATCCCGTCACCAACGGCTCTGCAGTGGTCTCGTCCTCATCATCAACCAGTGCATTGGAGACGATCCGCACGGCTTCTTGAGCGCGTACGCCGATGACGTGCATTGCGGCCCGGCCCGTCTCGCATACATCCGGACGGCGCTCGCATAAGCCCGCCATGTCCGCAACAAGGCCACGTGCAGCCAGAAATGTCTCTACCGCACCTACCGAAGGCTCGCCATTTGATCCGTTGCCGAAAGGAATCAACAACAGGACGAGCGAGAGCCAGAACGCGGATCTGATGATGAAACCCATGACTTACCTCGACGCCGCCAAAGCGTGATCCCGGACTACTACACTCCCAATGCACGACGAACCAGAACGGCCGCTTGCGAGGTTGACGGGTTTTTGAGTCAACATTGATTCAAATTTTAGAAAATCGGCAGATACGGCATTTCGGCAAGCCGGGTGCTTTATGATGCAGGAAAAGGTCTTCCGTCGTAGGTTCTTGATCACCAAGGATTTTTCCCGTCGTTCTACCTGGAGTGGCGGTCCAGCCCGTCGGTATCTGCGCCATTACCCTCTGTTTACCATGCCGCAAGTTCATGACCCGAAAATGAGGCTACGGGGCGCATTTGGGCTATTTCCGACCCCTTCAGGCGGCCGCGCTTATTCTTTCCTTAAACCGCTGATGCGAGGTTCCAGTCAAAGAGTTCGATCCGCCTAGCGGACGTTGTACGGGTGCGTTGAGTTGAGTTCAGAAGCAACCAGATCAGGTCGCTGGTTCGAGGGGTTGCAGGCAGGCTGCGAACGCCTGCTTCATCCGAAAGCCGACGACGGGAAGAAGGCAGAACATTGCCGGCTTCTCGCTGTTCTGCTGGCGGGGCCTTTTGTCGTCGCGCCATTGCTGACCCAGGCTGTCGCTTCATCGTTTGGTCTGCTCACGGCAGTGTCGGCGCTCTGCGTTGCGGTCGGCTTGACCTGGTTTTGCGCGCTTCTTCTTTCTATTCGGGGACGTCTGGTTGAAGCCGGCAGCATTGCGCTGTTGATCGGAACGCTGGTTCTGGCTGTCGCAGTCGGGTTTGCGGGCGGACTGGCCACCCCCGCTGCTATGCTTGCTGTAGCTCTTCCGGTTGAAGCGTATTGGGTCACGCGCTCGCGCAATGCGGGCTATCTCGGCGGTCTTGCTGCAATCGCGGCTGTCCTTGGCGCTTCGTGGTTGACGAATGAAGCATCGGCGGGAGCACAGATCTGGCTTTGGCTTTCGCCCGCCCTCTACGCTGCAACAATCGCGTTGCGGACGATGGCGAGCGCTGAGGGCGAGGCTGCAACCGAGCACGCTGCAGACATGCTGCCGGAAGCTTGCTTTGACGCGGTTGTCGTCCGTCTGGCGAAAAACGGCGAGGCGGTGAATGCCTCTGCAAAGGCCGCGGATCTGTTCGAGCTTGATCCGGACCTGCTTCTGGGCACGGGTCTTTTCGACCGCATCCACGTCGCTGACCGTGTTGGCTTCATGTGTGCTGTGGCTGCGGCACGCGACAGCGGCGAAGCTTCGCGCTGCACGGCCCGCGTCCGCATGCCATCGGTGACCGGCGGTGTGTATTACCGGGCGTTTGAGATCGAGATTGTTCGTCCGCACGAGTACACGGAAACGGTGAGCGTTTTGATCCGCGACGGAACCGAAAACGCCGTTCTGCGGGAAGAACTGGATCAGGCGCGGGAGAAGGCAGGCACGATAGAAGTTGCCAAGAGCCGTTTCCTTGCTGCCGTCAGCCACGAATTGCGTACGCCGCTCAACGCGATCATTGGCTTCTCGGACATGCTCTTGCATCCGCAGATCTCGGGCGAGATGAGCACGAAGCAGTCGGAGCAGGTCGCGCTTATCCGCGAGGCAGGCAACCATCTTCTTTCGGTCGTCAACGCGATCCTCGACGTGTCGAAGATTGAGTCGGGCTCGTACGAGATCGTTGTCGAGCCGTTCGACCTGCGTCCGACCGCTCAGCTTTGCTGCGCCATGCTGAACCCGCAGGCGCAGGACAAGGGCGTCAACCTTTCGGTGAAGATTCCGGATAACCTCGGCTCGGTTATGGGCGATCAGCGCGCGGTGCAACAGATTCTGATCAATCTGGTGTCGAACGCGATCAAGTTCACACCGGAAGGCGGCAACGTCAGCGTCACGGCGGTCTCGACTGAAGAACTGGTTCGGATTTTCGTCAACGACACCGGAATCGGCATCTCAGCCGAGGATCTTTCCAGCCTCGGCCAGCCTTTCCGGCAAGTTCAGAATGACTATACAAGGCAGTTTCAGGGGACAGGTCTGGGCCTTTCCCTTGTAAAGGGCCTGGTGAAGCTGCATGGCGGCACAATGAGCATCGAGAGTGCTCCTGGACTGGGCACGACGGTGATGGTTGGGCTTCCCGCTGCAGGCGGGGAGACCCTGGAAGGCAAGACAGGGGATTGTGATGGCAACGCGCTCCGCAAAACCGCGTAGCGGGCGACGTCCGGCGGACTATTTCGAGGATGAGGAAACAGGTGGCGTTGGCAGCTTCCTGATACGCCATCGCTTTGCCTTGGGTGGACTGACGGCGTTTGCGGTTGCCTTCTCCTATGTGACAGCCAACGCGATTTGGTACCAGCCGCATGCGCATGGTGGCGCGTTCTTTGCCACACGTCCGTTATCACCCGATGCGCAGCAGCCGTTGCGGCCGGAGACCATTATCCGTCTTGAGCGGCCCTCGGCCTCGCGACAGGAACCATCTCAAGCCGTACATGAAGCTGCCCGGCTTCCAGATGCGGTGCCGCTACCACCGCAGGCGCCCGACGCTGCACCACACGAGGCAGTTGCCCGTGCCGGCGATCCCGTGGTCGAGGAGGTCCAGCGCATACTCAGCGGGCTCAACCTTTACTCCGGGACGGTAGACGGTCTGACGGGACCGCAGACGCGGGCAGCAATCGAGAATTATCGGCGTATTGTCGGGCTCGGCGGTGGGGCCGAAATCGATGACCAGTTGCTGACCCAGCTGGGAGCCGCGCCGAGAGCAACGATTTCGGCACCACCACTACCCGCAGGTTCACCCGGCACCGATCTCATCGAAACATCCTCTGCCTCGCCGCGTAGCGACGTGATAGTCAGACGGATCCAGGCCGGGCTGAAAGCCTTCGGAAATGACGGCATCGAGGAAGACGGCGTGGTGGGCGCGCGCACGCGCTCCGCTATCCTCGAATTCCAGTCACTTTTCGGCCTTCCGCAGACCGGCGAACCCGATGAAGCGCTCTACACAAAAATGCGCGACATCGGCCTGACGGATTGAGTCGGGCGGGGCTGTGAGAGTAACCACCGATCTATGGGTCTCGGCGCTGACGCGCCGCGCATTCTCAAGCGGCGGCTATGCTGCGATTGTGCGACGTGGGGCGACCGAGGCAGGCGCTGTCATGATCCTCGTTCGGGATCGGCTCGGTGACACGACGCTCTACACTCCGGCACCGCAGTCAAACTATGAAGAGGAAAAGCCGCAGGACAGGCTGTTTTCCGAAAGCGTCAAATCGCCTGATCCGGACGAGATTGATAGACGGCTCGAACGAGAGGTTCGCTTCGATCCCGACGTCTGGATTGTGGAATTGGAGGTGGATCAGGCTACCTTCAACGATCTGGTGATCGTCAAGACGCCTTGAGCTCCGGCTTCTCGCCGCCAGCCCTGACCGCTCGATCGAGCTTACGCCATTCATTGATGATGCGCTCTGCCATCGAGCCGCGGATCTGTACGTAAGTGTGTATAAAATCCGAAATTGCTGAGGCGGTGACGAGGCCTTGTGGGCGGACGCATTTCCAGATCAGGAAGGCCTGTTCTTCGCTAAGCGACAGTACGCTCAGTGCTGCCAGAAGATGGGCGCGTTCATTGGCTTCAACGATGTGACGCGTATGGAACGAGCTGATCTGCAGCAACTCGGACAGCGCCTGATAGAATTCATGTGCCCGTCCGCTTAACGCAGCGGCTTTCAGGGTCTCGTATGGCGCTGGCTGTTCAAGGATGGGCTCAGCAGCCGTCTCGTCGTCGCTCACGGCAGGCTGCATCATGGCACGCAGGCGATTGCGGGTCTCTTCTGCCTTGTCAGGAGAGCTTTGCTCAAGGGTGCTGATCGAAGCGACCAGTTTTGCGATACGCTCGTCCAGGTCTTTTCGAGCGCCAATTGCACGCGCATGAGGCAGGCCGTGGCGGCCGATGAGGGCTACGAGGTCGATATCTGTCAGGACCGGTGAGCGCATGAGCACCGGAGCGGAAATCTCTACAGGCATGCCGGCGAGCCGCCTGATCAGCCGGGGCGGGGCGTAGGGAAGATCAGAGAGCGCTGCCGATACATAGCGAAGGCATTCGTCTGATACGCAATCCAGGAGAGGATCTGAGAGGTCATCGAGCTGGATGATTTCGCGGCGCGTGGGCCGAGGAATGGAGCAGAAGGCGCTGACCGCAGACCTCAGTAGACGTTCGGGTCGTCCGGCTGCGCGATAGGAACTGGGCAGGGAAGAACTCGAAGGGTTCACGAGGACAGGCCAATACGCAAAACAACTGACACAACCCGACTGGCCGACATAGCCAATCCGGTTCGATCAAATTACGCCATATGTGTTAGCGGTGCGTTAACTGTCTTCTGCGCGATATTGAATTTGGAGGCGTGGCGTCTGCTCCTGTGAAACTTCAGTGAGAGCATTGCAATGGCTACCATTCTTCAGTTTGACAGACGATTGCGTAACCGTCGAAAGGCTTCTCCCCCACAGGAGGGAGCGATGATCGTTATATTTCCGGGCGTGCGTTACGAGCGCTGGTCACAGCCCGAAGAGACCCCGCCGATCAAGCGGCGCCGCGGACAAAAGCGCAAAAGCCTGAACTCGAACTAATCCAAGCGGCTATTTAGACAAGCATTTCATGCTTTGCAGAAACGCTGACACGGTCGGGTGCCAGCTTTCGTCCGGTGCAAAAGCACGTACCACGACAATGCCTTCACCCACATCAGCTTCAATAAAGACAGAGCGGTCCATCTCAGGGGGAAGAGCGTTACGAATTGCGATCATCTGGTCGCTCGTGGCGATGACAAAGTCAGGATGCCCGCTTGAAGAGGAGCGGTCGTTCAGGCTGAACACATTCTGGCCTGTACGGTCGTGGACCGAGATGGACCAGTAGGGGACTTTGCCTTCACCTGTCAGATGGACGATGCCTTCATTCAGGTCAAAGCGGCACGCGCTCGCGAGGAAAAGCGGGTCGATCGTCTCGATCAACGGCGGTCCGGCCGCCTGATCAAGACGGGTCATCGTGTAATAATTACTGCGCTGGGACAGGCTGGACCAGGCATCTCGGACTGAAAATGCCGGCACCATCAGCAGGATCGCGATGTGGACGATCGCGGCACCGATGACACCTACAATGACCGCATGGAACAGCTTACCCATCACATGCCTCGCGCACGATCCGAGGCAGGACTACTTCGCCGATGCGCGAAGACGATGAGATTGCGGTGTCGTAAAGCGACAGAACGAGGAGAAACTCTCCCGTTTTCACGGGGAGCCAATTTCCAGGCTGCGGGTGAGCCGAGACGCGTGTGATGATTGTCTGATCTTCCTGGCGAAGCACCGCGTAGGAGTGGAGCGCCGCAGCTCGGTTTCCAGGCATGTCGATGACACGACCATCCTCATCGCGCGCATAAAGGGTCCAGAAGCGAGCCGGCGGCGTGGGGCCCTCAAGTCGGTAGCTGCAAGCCCCACTTAGGGGAAAGCCATTCGAGTCGCGCTTGGCCGTGAAGGTTAACCCTTCGCCTCGTCCAAGCAGCAAGTCTGCGGTCCGGGAGAAACGCGCTTTAGAATATGGGTCGGCATCTGGAGTGCCACGGGTAGGGAAGGCGGTCCAGTCGCCAACCTCAATGGTGTCAAATTCGAAGTCGGAGTCCAACGCCAGCCAGACGCTGCCAGCACCACCGCCAAGCGCAATCACAAGAGCCAGTGCTGTCAGGAAAAGCGACTTCAGCATTAACGGATCGACGGCTCGCGTCTTCTTGGAGGTTGGACAGGCTTGGGCTCAAGCGGTCGCCATCCGGGGCTAAAATGTCAAGGTGTTCTGGAGGCAAAGCCTGCTTTTCACAATGATGAAAGGGTTTCAGGGCCCTGGGGAACCGAAAGCGGAACGGCATCGCGAAAGGCATCGGACAGCTCGAAAAGAACCTTCGTCGTCCGCGCGGAAAGCACTGACGGGCGGTCGGGTTCTACGCTGCCATTCTCCTCTGACGAAGCGACGGCTTGATCCGGCGGGTCATCCAAGAACGGCTTTTCTATGCCTGGTATCGGCTTTAGCTCGATGCCCTGATGCGCGTAGGACATCAGCCGCTGCCAGACCATCGCCGGCACAGAGCCGCCCGTCATGTTCAGGGTCGGAGAATAGTCGTCATTGCCCAGCCAGACCGCGGCTGTGTAGTTGCCGGTATAACCAACATACCATGCGTCGCGATAGGCTTGGGCAGTGCCCGTCTTGCCAGCCGAGCGGATGCCGGGAAGGGCAGCGCGGCGTGCGGTGCCGGTCTCCGGGATCTGCACCATGATCGAGTTCATCGCGGCCACAGCTTCCTCGGTAACTGTCCGGCGGGGCGGTGCAGCATCGCGCTTCTGGTCGTAGATCACCTTGCCGGAGTGGGTGACGAGCTGGGTGATGGCGTGCCGGACACCTGTGAAGCCGCCTGACGCCAAGGTCAGGTAACCGGTTGCCTGATCCATTACCGTCATTCCGGAGGTACCAAGGACCATAGTGCGGTGGCCGTTGAGCTCGCTTTCGACACCCATGTCCTTCACTTTTTGCATGATGACAGGGATGGTCAGATGATCCTTCGCAAGGCGAACGGGTACCGTGTTGAATGAGCGGATGAGGGAGGTAGAAAGGGGGACACGACCAGCGTAGCCGCGGCTGTAGTTTCGCGGCGACCACCCGGCCCATGTGATAGGGGCATCCGGTACAACCGATTGCGGCGTGAAGCCCGCTTCCATAGCTGCGGTGAAGACGTAGGGCTTGAACGCAGAGCCAGTCTGGCGAAGCGCCTTCGTCGCACGGTTGAACTGGCTGCGGGCATAGTCGCTGCCGCCAACCAGGGCTCTTACTGCGCCGGTGTTCTCAATCGCCACAATTGCTCCTTCGGAAAAGCGATAAGACTTTCCATGTTGGCGCAGATGGAATTCCAGAGATTCCTCAGCCGCCTTTTGGACGCCCATGTCGATCGTCGTTCTCGCGACCAGTGAGCGTGGGCTGTCTTTGGGCGCAACGCGCTTGACCTCCTCGAAAGCCCAGTCGAGGAAATAATCGGGGCTGTCGCGTCCTGCCCTGTCGACGGCCGTAGCGGGGTGCAGTCGTGCATGCAGGACCTGCCCCTCGGTCATGAAGCCCGAATCGACCATGTTGGACAAGACGACGTTCGCCCGACCGCGGGCCGCAGGCAGATTGATGTGGGGGGCGTAATTGCCGGGTGCCTTGAACAAGCCGGCAATCATCGCCGACTCAGCCAAGTTCAGTTCCTTGATATTTTTGTTGAAGTAAAAGTCAGCAGCGGCCGCGATGCCGAAAGTGCCGCCGCCGAGATAGGCGCGATCCAGGTAAAGCTGCAGGATTTCCTTCTTGCTGAGGTTCCACTCCAGCCAAAGTGCGAGATACGCTTCCTTTATCTTGCGCTCCATGGAGCGCTCATTGGTCAGGAACAGGTTCTTCGCCAATTGCTGCGTGAGCGTGGAGCCACCCTGCACAACCGAATTGGCGCGGACGTTCTCGGTTAGCGCGCGAGCAAGACCTATAAAGTCGATGCCGAAATGGTCGAAAAAGCGCCGGTCCTCGGTCGCAAGGACAGCTTTGATAAGATGATCAGGAAGTTCGTCCACCGGCACGGAGTCGCGTTGGATGATGCCGCGCTGGCCAATCTCGTTTCCGTGACGATCAAGAAAGGTGACAGCAAAATCGCCCTGGCTGCGCCAGTCCTTCTGAGTTTCCTCGAAAGCGGGAAGGGCGAGCGCGAGCATCAGGATCGCGCCGACCGTGCCGATGGTGAAGGCTTCGCTTCCCAATTCGAAGAAACCGCGCTTCCAGCCGGCAACGCGGAAGCGACGGAAGAAGATAGTGACGTTTTCCCAAGTTTCGCGCGCCTTGAATCCGGCTTCATAGAGCGAGGAATCCAGCCAAGCGTCGAATGCGAGCAGCTTGTTGGCCAATCGCGAGGCAGGCTTTTTATCCTTTCGAGGATTTTTCATCCAATTCACGCCCACGCAACGCATCCAAGGAGATAGAGCCAGAAGGCAGAATTCATCCGAGGATCAACCACCGATTGTTGTTGCTCATTTCCGGGCGGTCGGCAAGCGCGACGAGACTACTGTCAGAAAATGTGAGAATATATAGGAATATATTCTTGACACCGTAACGGTGCTTCGATAGGCTTCATGCAAGGTCGGAAAATTGCGTCCAGAGCGACGCATCACAGCGATGAGTTCGTTGGTCGACCAGATCTCCAGAAATTCGGGAGGGTGCATGACCGACGGGGCAGAAGCCGTGTGGGCGGCTCGGCGTGCCTTGATGGAGGGCGCCCCGTTAACTTTCGAACGGCTTGCGCAGGCCTGTCGGCTCAATGCCTCTGCCCTGGAGCGCACGGCCCGCAGGGGCGGATGGAAAGTCTCAGGGGTAGCCCAAGGGCTCAGCCGCGGCGAACGCATCGGTCGATTGAAGGACCGGCTGCTGGAAAAGGCGGAGCGTATTCAGCTCGATCCTGATGAGGACCAACCCGGAGCGGACAAGGCGGTATCAGAGCTTTCGAGCAGCGTTAGCACCCTACTCAAAATATTCGAGACGACGCGTGACGAAGACGAAGCGCGCGAAAGGCAGATATCAAGCGATGCCAACATCGCCGATTTACTCGACAAGCTCGATCGAAAGATTGTTGAGCTTGCCAGGCATCTCGCAGAGAGAATGGCTGGAGAGGGCGTTTTCCCAGGAGGAGATAGCGATCATCTCACGTGAGTGGGTCGGCACCGCCCGCGGCAAACAATATCGGCCGGGGGCGGAGAAGACTAACTGGCTGGTGATGGGCGGTCGCGGATCCGGCAAGACCCGGTTGGGTGCAGAATGGGTGAATGGGCTGGCGCGTGGCTTCTCGCCATTCACCCGGAAACTTCGATATCTCCGAATTGCATTGGTTGCCGAAACGCTCGGGGACGTGCGTGAAGTCATGGTGGATGGCCCGTCCGGGATAGCAGCGATCTCTCGCAATGGCCGCCCCAGATATGAACCAACCCGCCGGCGGCTGTTGTGGGATAGCGGAGCGGTGGCGCAGGCTTTTTCTTCCGAGGACCCCGAAAGCCTTCGCGGGCCGCAATTCGACGCTGCCTGGTGCGATGAGGTGGCGAAGTGGAAGAATGCCGTTGAGTGCTTCGACATGCTGCAATTCGGGCTGCGTCTAGGCGAGCAGCCAAGGCAGATTGTAACCACGACGCCCAAGCCGGTGCCGCTGGTGAAGCGTTTGCTGTCCGATCCGAGCTTTTATTTCACGCGTATGCCGACGCGTGAGAATGAGGCGAATTTGGCAGCGGGCTTCATAGCAGCGATCGAGGCTCAGTATGCCGGCTCGCGGCTTGGGAGGCAGGAACTCGATGGAGAGCTCATCGAGGATCGGCAAGACGCGCTGTGGACCCGTCAAGGACTTGAAGCAGCCTGGGGAGCGCCGCTCGGACCGTTGCGGAGAATTGTTGTCGCGATAGATCCCCCAGCCTCATCACGCAAGAGCTCTGACGCATGCGGCATCATCGTTGCCGCAATCGACAGCGAGGGAACTGGCGTTGTGCTGGAGGATGCGACGATGCAGGCAGCACGCCCGCAGGATTGGGCGGCACGCAGTGTCGCCCTTTTCCATGAGCACCAGGCTGACACCATTGTCGCCGAGATCAATCAGGGTGGCGAGATGGTTACCGCGGTGTTGCGCACCGTCGATCCAAACGTGCCGGTGAAGGAGGTGCGGGCAAGCCGAGGAAAGTGGGTGCGGGCAGAGCCTGTAGCCGCGCTTTATGCGCAAAAACGTGTCGTTCATCCCAGCCGATTTCGCGAACTGGAGGACGAGATGTGCGATTTCGGGCCAGACGGTCTTTCCGGTGGTCGTTCACCTGATCGGGTGGATGCGCTGGTCTGGGCGCTGAGCGAATTGATGCTGGGCAGCGCTGGCGCCCCGCGTGTGCGAAACCTTAGCTAACGGATTTCAATGATGGGTTGGAACTGGCCGTGGGCTCGACAGAACGTCGAGCGCAAGGGGGGCAGTCTTCATGGATTTGTCGCTCTTCATGCACAGGGAGAAGCCGCCTGGACACGGCGCGATTATGCGACGCTGGCACGCGAAGGCTTCATGCGAAATCCAACGGTACATCGCTGCGTACGGCTGATCGCCGAGGCAGCCGCGTCGGTACCGTGGCTCCTTTATGAGGAAAAAAGCGAGTTGGTCGACCATCCGCTGCTCGACCTCTTGATGCGCCCCAATGCGAGAGCCACTGGCGCGAGCTTTCTTGAGATCCTGTACGGACATCTCCTGATGTCGGGCAATGCCTATGTTGAGCTGGTCGAGGCGGCAAATACCCGCGAGCTGCATCTGCTTCGTCCGGATCAGGTCATGGTCGTCACAGACGCAGATGGCTGGCCGACTGCACTTGAGCAGAGGCAGCAGGAGCGACGGCGGCGCATACCGATGGACGGCGAGGAGGGCGCGCTCGCGATGCATCTTCGCCTCTTCCATCCGCTGGATGATCTTTATGGGTTTCCGCCATTGCAGGCAGCACTCATGGCGCTCGACATCCACAATGCGGCAGTACGCTGGAACAAGGCATTGCTGGACAATTCTGCCCGCCCGTCCGGAGCTCTCGTCTACGCCCCCAAGGAGGGAGGCAATCTGACGGAGGAGCAATATGAGCGCCTCAAGGGCGAACTTGAGGACGGTTATGCGGGTGCAGCCCGCGCCGGACGGCCCATGCTGCTCGAGGGAGGACTGGAATGGAAGGCCATGGGGCTAACCCCCAAGGACATGGATTTCGTCGAGGCCAAGAATGGTGCCAGTCGCGAGATTGCTCTCGCCTTTGGCGTTCCGCCCATGATCCTCGGAATTCCGGGCGACAACACCTACGCCAATTATCAGGAAGCCAACCGCGCTTTCTATCGGATGACGGTATTGCCCCTTGTCTCCAAGACAGCGGCTGAACTTTCTGCATTCCTTGGGCCGAAGTTCGGCGAGGGACTGCGCCTGTCCTTTGACCATGACCAAATCGATGGCCTCGCGGTCGAGCGCGAGGCGCTCTGGTCCCGGATCGGGGCCGCAGACTTCCTGACCGACGAAGAGAAACGGGAAGCGGTGGGCTACGGCCCGCGCAACTAAGGACACTCAACATGTCAGACACATTCTGGCTCTGGTCGGCCAGAGCCGGCGGCGCGGCTGCGGGATCGGCGATCTCGCTGGCCTATCTGCTGCCGCACAGCCGTCGAGAAGCTGCGGTGCGGCTAGGTATCGGCGTCGCCAGCGGCCTCGTCTTCGGCGGCACCGTTGGCCTCAAGATCGCTGCGGAACTCGGAATTGCAGAAAAACTAGGTCCTTACGAACTGGTCTTGATGGGGTCGGCGGCGGCAAGCCTGTGCGCCTGGTGGACGCTCGGCCTGCTGGTTCGCTTCTTCCGCGCAAAAGGCGCCATAAGCAAGGAAACCGGCGATGAATGAGACCCTTCGCTATGAAAAGAAGGTCGCGGATGCGCAGGTCGGGCTGGACAGAGATGGCACATTTTCCGGTTATGCGAGCCTTTTCGAGCGACCCGATCTTGCACGCGACGTGGTCGAAAAGGGGGCGTTCGCACGTTCGCTGATGAAGCGTGGAACAGGTGGCGTGCGGATGCTGTTTCAGCATGATCCGAACGAGCCGATCGGTACTTGGATCGATATCCGCGAAGATGAGCGAGGATTGTTCGTTCGCGGCCGCCTGGCGAAAGGAGTGGGCCGCGCGCGGGAAGTGCGCGAACTCATGCGAGGCGGGGCTCTTGATGGGCTCTCTATCGGTTTTCGAACCGTGCGGTCGAGAAAAGATGCCCAAAAAGGTGTCCGCCGGATTCTTTAGGCCGATCTTTGGGAAATCTCGATCGTGACGTTTCCGATGCTGCCGGAGGCGCGGGTCGAAAACGTCAAACTTGCGGCGGGACGGTTGCCGTCGGTCCGCGAGTTCGAGCGTTGGCTGACGCGGGATGCGAAGCTGACACGAGGCGAGGCGCGCGCGGTGGTTACGCGCGGCTTCGCTTCCCTGGTGCGTGAGCGGGATGCCACGCCGCAGATACACGCAGCCCTTGCCGAGCGTATCCGCAAGGCGACACGCATCATCTCACAAAAGGAAAGCTGACATGACCAATCTGGGCCCAGTTGCGCCAGAGATGAAATCCGGCTCGGCTGATCTTGCCGCGCTGGCTGATGGCTTTGACGAGTTCATGGCGACCTTCGCTGCGTTTCGGGACGAAAATGACCAGCGTCTGCGAGACATCGAGCAGCGCAAAAGCGCGGATGTGGTCACGACGGAAAAAGTCGACCGGATCTCGGAAGCGCTCGATCGACAAAAGCGCGCTATCGACGAGTTTGTCCTGAAACGGGCTCGACCGGCCCTGGGGCGCGATGGCCAAAAAGGTGTCGCGGATCTGGAGCATAAGGAAGCCTTCGAAAGCTACATGCGCTCCGGCGAGGAGCAAAAGCTTCGAACGATCGAAACAAAGGACATGTCCTACGGTTCGAACGTGGATGGCGGCTACGTTGTCCCGCAAACGATCGAAGCGGAGATCGGCCGACGTCTGGCGGAAATTTCGCCTATCCGAGCGATCGCATCTGTTCGACAAGTATCAGGTCCCACGTTGCGCAAGCCATTCACAGTGACAGGACCTGTGGCTAGCTGGGCCGCGGAAACAGGATCGCGGACGAAAACGGACTCTCCGGTCCTCGACCAACTCCAGTTCCCGACGGCAGAACTTTATGCCATGCCTGCAGCAACCCCATCACTGCTTGAGGACGCGGTGGTCGATCTCGACCAGTGGATTGTGAGCGAGGTTGAAACCGCGTTCGCCGAGAAGGAGGGGGATGCTTTCATCAACGGAAGCGGGACCAATCAGCCGAAGGGATTTCTGGCCTACGACCAGGAGGATGACAGCACGCGCAGCTGGGGCGAAATTGGCACTCTCGACACCGGAGAGGATGGCGCATTTGCGGCGACGAGCCCGGCGGACAAGCTGCTCGATCTCATCTACGCTCTCAAGGCGGGATACCGGCAAAATGCGCACTGGGTGATGAACCGCAAAACCCAGGCGATGATCCGCAAGATGAAGGATTCCGAGGGCAATTACCTTTGGCAGCCGCCCACATCGGCGGGAGCACGAGCAATGCTGCTTGGCTTCCCTCTGGTAGAGGCAGAAGACATGCCAGACGTTGCCGCTGGTGCCACCCCCATCGCTTTCGGTGACTTCAAACGCGGCTACCTCATCGTTGACCGCGCTGGAGTGCGGGTGCTTCGTGACCCGTATTCCGCAAAGCCTTACGTCCTCTTCTACACGACGAAGAGGGTTGGCGGAGGTATCCAGGATTTCGACGCCATCAAGCTGCTGAAGTTCGGCTCCGAGTAAGACGAAAATCTGGGCGCTTGCCTGAGATTTCGTCGACGGCCCCGGTCCCCTTGCCGGGGCCGTTTTCTTTTCAGCTGACATGAGGTGCTCATGGTCCTCTTTCGAACGATAGCGCCGGAAGCCGAGCCGGTGTCGTTGGCAGAAGCCAAGCAGACATTGCGAGTAAGCCACGACAGCGAGGATGCTTTGATCGCGTCACTGATCAGCGCCGCGCGAGAAGAGGTGGAGGCGGCCTGCGGTCTGGCACTTCTCGATCAAAGCTGGCGGCTTACGCTCGACGTGCTGCCCCCGCTGGGAAGAGTTTTGCTGCGCCGGCACCCCGTGCGCGAGATCGTGTCAGTTACGGCATTCGGCGAGGATGGCGAGGGTGAAACGCTTGATCCGGCCACCTATCGGCTCATGGCTCAGTCGCGTCCGGCCGCACTTTATTTCACCACGCAGGCCGACCGGGCCAAGACCGGAAATGGTTATGAAATAGACTTCAAGGCGGGCTTCGGCGAGGCTGGAGCTGACGTGCCGGATCTTCTCAAGCGTGCGATCCTTTTGCTGACGGCGCATTGGTATGAATTCCGCGCGCATCTAGCGCCGAGGAGCCAGCCGCATTCATTTCCTGCCGGATATGAAAGGCTGATTGCGCCATGGCGCTCAAGGAGATTGTAGATGCGCACGGAGTTCATAGACCCAGGCGCATTTCGCCATGAGGTTGCCATGGAAGCCGCAAGTATCGTTTCGGACGGTGGCGGAGGGCGCAGCGAGATCTGGTCGGAGGTGGCAACCTTCTTCGCGCTTATAGAACCAGTGACTGCCAGAAGCCGCTTTGGAGGCGATCAGACGCTTGAAACGCTGAGCCATCGCGTGACGATACGATACCGCGCGGATGTCACGAGTGGGCTCCGGTTGAAACATGGTCGCCGGATACTGGAAATCCTGACTGTGCACGATCCTGATGAAACGGCCCGCTATCTAGTCTGTCATACCCGAGAGATCGGCCGATGAAGGTCTCTGTCAAAGTGACATTGGAGGGTCTTATCCGTGCGCTACGATCCCACATGCACCAGTTGGCGGATAGTGCCGAGACGATCTACGTTGGTAGGAAGGCGGATCCGGACTTTTCGGACCGAAGACCAAGGGCGGGGAAAGCGCTAAATGATGTCGGCGACCTTTGAGCTGCAAAAGGCGATATTCGCCACGCTGAAAGCTTCGGCGCCGCTGGCAGAGATGCTCGGGGAGGTGCGACTTTACGATCACGCGCCGGCGAACGTGGTTTTTCCCTATTTCACCTTTGGCCGAACCACGGGCTTTGACTGGAGCACCAGCACGGAAGATGGCTCTGAGCATCTCTTCACCGTACACGCCTGGTCCAAAGAAAAGGGCAAGAAACAGACCCTCCTGATGCTCGAACACGTCAAAGCTGCGCTACACGACACGGAACTAGCTTTGGATGGGTTTCGTCTCGTTAACCTGCGACGTGAATTCGAGGAAGTACGCTACATAGATGATCTAGCGATCTATCACGGGATCCTGCGCTTCAGAGCGGTGACCGAGCCCACTGACTGACCTTCAAGGTCACCCACCAAATCGAGAGACGGAAGGAGAACCCCTGTGGCGGCACAGAAGGGCAAGGATCTTCTATTGAAACTCGCCGACGGCGGCAGCTTTGTCACCGTTGCGGGGCTGCGCAGCAAGCGGTTGGCGTTCAATAGCGAGACAGTCGATATCACGGATGCCGATTCTGCCGGGAGGTGGCGAGAGCTGCTTGGGGGCGCAGGTGTCCAGCGTGCATCGCTCAGCGCTTCCGGAATTTTCAAGGACGCCGCGTCGGACGAGGCTATGCGCAGCCGCTTTTTCGGCGGGACGATCTCGTCGTGGCAGCTGCTGATCCCCGGTTTCGGTACGGTCGCAGGGCCGTTCCAGATTACGGCGCTTGAATATACCGGCACCCACGATGGTGAGGTGAGCTTCGACGTTGCGCTGGAGTCCGCCGGGGCGATTACCTTTGAGGCTCTGCCATGAGCGCTAACCGGAGGCGCGGAGAGATCTCCGCGGTGATCAACGGACGCGAGTGCACACTTTGCCTGACCCTCGGGTCACTCGCTGAACTGGAGCACGCATTCTCAGCAAGTGATCTCACTGCGCTCGCCGAACGGTTTTCGAGTGGCCGGCTTTCAGCGCGCGACCTGATGGAAGTCATTGCTGCCGGATTGCGCGGGGCGGGAACCGAGGTGGAAGCAACCGATGTCGGTTCAATGGCGATCGAGGGCGGCGTGACGGGTGCGGCTGCAATCGTAGCGGAACTGCTGAAGGTAACTTTCGGCGCTGCCGAAGCGAGTACGACGCCGCGCACCTGAGTGCCGCGACAGGAAACGCGCACCAGTTCCCCTGGGATGCGATCATCGCGCTGGGACTGGGCCTGTTGCGGCTGCCTCCACGCGCTTTCTGGGCGATGACGCCAAAGGAATTGTCTCATGCACTGCGGTTTATCGGAGGCAATAGTTTTCCTCCGACACGATCGGCAATGGCCGAACTGATGCGCATCTTTCCCGATGACCAAGGAGCATGAAGCATGACGGAACGGGAACGGCTCCAAATCAGCATCGAAGCAGACACGTAGCCATTTGCTGACGCGATCGGCAATCTGAGCAAGCTCTCGGAAAGCTTCGGCCGTCAGCTGTCTGGCGCGCTCAAGGATGCGGTACTGAGCGGGAAATCCCTCGACGATACGCTGCGCCGGATCGGTCTCAACCTGGCCGGGATGGCATTAAGCCAAGGGCTACAGCCGCTGACCAACCTCGCATCCGGGTTGTTCTCATCCATGTTCGGGGGTTTAGGAAAGGTGCTGCCCTTCGCGAATGGCGGTGTGGTTCCGTTTGCCAGCGGCGGAATTGTCTCTGCGCCGACCTATTTCCCGATGGGGAAGACGACCGGCCTTATGGGGGAAGCGGGTCCGGAGGCAATATTACCGCTGGCGCGGGGAGCCGATGGAAGGCTGGGTGTAGCGGGCCCCGGCTCGGGCGGGGCCGTCAACATCGTCTTTAACGTCACGACGCCGGATGTGTCCTCCTTCCGCAAGTCAGAAGCGCAGGTCACCGGCATGCTTGCGCGGGCCGTGACCAGAGGCACCCGTACCCTTTGACGGATCGTGCGCGGAGGAACCATGCAAAGCTTTCACGAAGTCCGCTTTCCGATCGATATATCCTTTGGCGCGACCGGAGGGCCGGAGCGGCGCACTGAGATCGTGGCGCTGACGTCAGGTCGCGAAAAACGAAACCTGCGACATGCACATTCGCGGCGTCGGTTTGATGCGGGAACGGGCGTTCGGTCAATGACTGAACTTTATGAGATCGTCGAGTTCTTTGAAGCGAGGCGTGGCCCGTTCCACGGCTTCCGTTTTCGCGATCCTTTCGACATGAAATCTTGCTCGCCTGAGGCACAACCGACGGCTCTCGACCAGTTGCTCGGCATAGGTGATGGTGAGAAGTCGCGATTTCAGCTCATCAAGTGGTACGGCGAAGGTGACGACGCTTATGCGAGGCCGATCCGCAAGCCGGTTGACGAGAGCGTTCTGATCTCGGTGGGGGGCGTGGCTTCGGAACCCGAGAGCTTCCAAGTCGATATCGAGTCTGGCGTTGTCACTTTTGTCGACGGTTCGACCCCCGGCGTCGGCCAAGAGGTCCGTGCCGGTTACGAGTTCGACGTGCCCGCACGGTTCGATACCGAGCGCATCGAGATCAACCTGACGGCCTTCAATGCCGGGCAGATCCCATCCATCCCCATAGTGGAGCTGATCTTGCCATGAGCGATTACCCTCCGGAACTTCGGGCACATCTGGAACAGGTCTGTACCACCTTGTGTCATTGCTGGCTGATGACTTGCCGGGATGGAAAGACCCTCGGGTTTACGGATTACGACCGCCCGCTCGAAATTGAGGGTCAACAATTTCAACCGCAATCGGGGTTTACCCAGTCGGAGGTCCGCACGTCGCTGGGGATGGCAGTTGATACGGCCGAAGTTGAGGGCGCGCTGTCGTCGGATGTTCTCACAGACGCGGACATCCTGTCAGGCACTTATGACGGGGCACGGATCGACACCCTCCTGGTCAACTGGACGGACGCACGGCAGTTCGTGAGGCTCAGAACGGCAACGATAGGAAGGATCGAACGCAGGGACGGCCAGTTCGTCGCCGAACTCGAGAGCCTTATGACCAGCCTCGACAAGCCAAACGGACGCATCCTGCGCCGCCAATGCGATGCGCAGCTCGGTGACGCACGTTGCAAAGTCGCGACGGACGACCCGATGCTGAAAGGCAGCGGGATCGTCGAGGCAGTCATCGGATCTGGCACATTCGAGGTTCGCGGCCTTGATGGCTTTCCCGCCGGGTGGTTCAGCTATGGCGAGATCAGCTGGACCAGCGGAGGTGTCACCGGTCGAAAGGCTTTCGTGGAAGCGGATACTGCAAGAGCAGGAAAGCGTGTGTTCACCCTTTCTGCGGCCGGCTCGCAGCCAGTGGTAGGCACCACCTTTGTCATCATAGCCGGTTGCGACAAGAGCTTTCAGGCGTGTCGGGAAAAGTTCGGAAATGGTCTGAACTTTCGCGGGTTCCCGCACTTGCCGGGAAATGATGCGGCCTATCGATATGTCTCCGACGAAATGCTCCATGACGGCGGGGCGCTGGTTGAATGACTGGCGATATCCGCGGCGCTGTAATGACCGAGGCGCTCACATGGGTCGGCACGCCTTACCGGCATCAGGCATCGAGCAAAGGCATAGGATGCGATTGTCTGGGCTTGGTCCGCGGGGTTTGGCGAAGTCTGTACGGTACGGAGCCAGAAGAGCCAGGGCCGTACTCTCCTGACTGGGCCGAAGTCGGGTCCAAGGACCGCATGCTTGATGCCGCGAGGCGTCACGCAGTTGAAAAGAATATCTCTGAGGCTCTCCCCAGTGACCTTCTCATATTTCGCTGGCGGGCTCACCACGCGGCCAAGCACGTCGGCATCCTCATCAACTCGGACGGTTTTCTTCATGCCTATGAAGGGCATGCCGTGATGATTTCGCCACTCATCCCTCAGTGGCGGCGCCGCATAGCTGGTGTCTTCGCTTTCCCTGAAAAGACTACCTGATCGGGTCATTCCATGGCGACAATCGTCTTACAGGCAGCCGGGGCGTTCCTTGGCGGCATCTTTGGTCCTATTGGCAGCGCGATAGGGTCCGCAGCAGGCGCCATGGCAGGTTACGCCATCGACCAGACATTGCTGCAGGGACACCGGCGGATCGAAGGCCCGCGTCTCGGCGCACCGAAGCCGTTCCTGGCAGAGGAGGGACAGCCTATCCCGCGCGTATACGGCACCATGCGTATCGGCGGGAATTTGATCTGGGCCACCCGGTTCCACGAGACCAAGACCGTCGAACGCCAAGGGGCAAAAGCAGGCCCCAAGGTCACCACGACAACCTACGCCTATTCCGGAAATTTTGCTTTCGCCTTATGCGAGGGGCCAATCGCGGGAGTGCGCCGGATCTGGGCAGACGGGCGTGAACTGGATCTGGAGGAGATCAATCTCCGGATCTACACGGGCTTCGAAGATCAGCAGGCGGATCCGCTTATCGATGCGAAGCAGGTTCACGGCACACCAGCGTATCGAGGTACCGCCTATGCCGTGTTCGACCATTTCGCGCTGGGTGACTTCGGCAACCGCATTCCTCAGTTTCAGTTCGAGGTCCTGAGGCCGGTAGGCGAGTTGCATCGTCACATACGTTCGGTAGCCCTCCTGCCAGGAGCGACGGAGTACGGCCTGGATCCGGAGCAAGTCACGTTCACTCCCAGCCCTGGGGTGACCATACACGTCAACCGCAACGTCCTGCATGGCTCGTCTGATCTGCTGGCGTCACTGGATGAATTACAGGCGCTGTGTCCGAACCTTGAGGAAGTGGCTGTTGTCGTTTCTTGGTTTGGAGACGATCTGCGTGCGGCGCAATGCCAGATCCGTCCGATGGTCACGCAAAACGCCTCGCTTGAGTTCTCCGAAGAATGGCGGGTTTCCGGAGTGGTGCGCGAGGAAGCGCAGACCGTCAGCTATGTGGAGGGGGTTGCCGCCTATGGCGGGACGCCTTCCGACCTTTCCGTCGTGCGGTGCATCCAGGAGATCAGGCGACGAGGCTTGCGGGTCGCGCTCTATCCATTCCTGATGATGGATGTGCCGCCATCTAACGGCTTGCCTGATCCATATGGCGAAGACGAGCAATCGGCGTTTCCATGGCGGGGCCGCATCAGTTGTTTTCCAGCTCCAAATGCTCCGGGATCGCCGGACAAGAGCTCAGCTATCCGCACGGATGTCAGCTCCTATTGCGGCAGCGCCAACTCAGCCAGTTTTGCGCTCGATGAAAGCGGAGTGACTTATCTCGGCGATCCTGAGGATTGGGGATATCGCAGGCTGGTACTTCACTATGCATGGTTGGCGTCGCAAGCGGGAGGGGTGGACACCTTCCTGATTGGATCGGAATTGAGGGGCCTGACCAGCTTGCGCGATGGGAGCAGCCACTTCCCGTTTGTCGAAGCCCTTTGTCAGTTGGCATCAGAAGTCCGGAGCATCCTCGGTAGCGAGACGAAAATAACCTACGGCGCAGACTGGTCGGAATATTTCGGGCATCAACCCGCGGATGGATCCGGTGACGTTTTCTTCCATCTTGATGAATTGTGGGCGCATCCCGCCATCGACGCTGTCGGCATCGACAATTACATGCCGCTCGCCGATTGGCGTGACGAGGACATCGATGGAAGAAATCCTGATGGCTTCCTGCTGCCCTATGACATCAATGGATTACGCAGCCAGATTTGTGCCGGCGAAGGCTTTGACTGGTTCTATGCCAGCTCCGAAGCCCGCCAAATACGCTCGCGAACCCCGATCACCGATGGGGCTTACGGCAAGCCATGGGTGTTCCGCTACAAGGATCTGGTTTCCTGGTGGGAGAACGAGCACTTCAACCGAATCGGCGGCGTCGAGATGGCCGAACCGACTGCATGGCGGCCGCAGTCGAAGCCGATATGGTTTACGGAGATCGGCTGTCCTGCGGTCGACAAAGGACCGAACCAGCCCAACGTGTTTCCAGACAGTAAGTCGTCTGAAAATGCGGTGCCGTATTTTTCGTCGGGGGCACGGGCAGATGATGCGCCTGCACGGTTTCTGGCGGCACATTTCCAGCATTGGGATCCAGCCAGTGCATATTTCGATGAAGCGAATAATCCCGTTTCGACCATCTATGGCGGGCGAATGCTCGATATCAGCCGTAGCTGCGTTTGGGCGTGGGACGCTCGGCCCTTTCCGGCGTTTCCGCTGCACACCAAGATCTGGGCCGACGGAGAGAACTGGAGTGCGGGCCATTGGCTGAATGGACGCCTTTGTGGCGTCAGAAGGTCGGACCTTATTTCAGCGATCCTGTCGGATCACAGCCTTCCAGCGGCCGAAACCAGAGACGTGGCTGGTAGCCTCAACGGCTATCTGACCGACGCGCCGGACACCGCGCGAGCGGCACTGGAGCCGTTAGCGCAGCTCTTTGGCATTTTCGCAGCCGAGCGCGACGGAACACTTCATTTCTCCGCGGAAAATCTCGCACGCTCGATCCTGACTATCGACGACATCGTTTTGGATGAGGAGATCACCTTCGAACGCAGCCGCACGCAATTGCGGGACCTGCCGGAGGCGGCGGAAGTGACGTTCGTCGATTCATTTTCCGAGTACCAGACGGCTGTAGCTCGCGTGGTTCGACCGGGGGCCCATGCCGCTGAAATAGAGCGATTGTCCCTTCCCGGAAGCATCCATCGTGAAGGTGCCGAAACGCAAATTCGTGAGTGGCTTGAGCGACGGCACGTTGCGCGGGACACGATCGGGTTTGCACTGCCAGCGGATGCTCTTGGCATCGAAGTCGGTGCTGTTATCAGCCTTTCCAGCGACAGTGCTGGTTATGACTATCTGGTTACCGAAGTAGAACAGGGGCTGAGTCGCAAGCTCGCCGCAAGACGCATATCCCGACGTGCAGCGACTGCGAAACCTGCTGAGTTGGGCGAGCCTTCGTTCAGGCCTCCTGTGATTGCGGGAGCACCGCACGTTGTGATGCTGGATTTGCCATTGATGCCCGGCAGCAATGGCGTCGAAAACAGTTACCGGATTGCGGCGTTTGCCGAGCCGTGGCGGCGGCAGGCAGTTTATGCGTCGCCGGAGCAAACCGGCTTCGAATTGACTGCAGTGATAGAGTCACGAGGGACTATCGGTTCTCTCGTGGAGCCGCTGACCCCCGGTCCGGAAGGCAGAGTGGATCTTTCCGGTCGGGCCAACGTCAGGCTCTTCGGAGGTGAACTGGCCAGCGCAAGCACGGTCAGCCTTCTAAATGGTGCGAACCTAGCAGCGATCGGGTCCCCCGATGGCGGATGGGAGTTGCTGCAATTTTCCCACGCCCAGGAAGTTGAAGCCAATGTCTGGCAGTTGAGCAGCTTATTGCGTGCACAGCTTGGCACCAACGATGTGATGATGCGCGGTCATCCCGCCGGAGCTACTTTCGTTCTTGTCAACGGCAGCGTCGTCAGCTCGGGTTTACCTGCCGCTCTTAGCGGGCTTTCGTTGAACTGGCGGGTCGGTCCCGCGGGCCTGGCGTTCGGAACGCGAAAGTTTCATCAGGCGCAGGCTACGGGTGGGGTGCGAGCACGCCTTCCGTTCTCTCCGGTCCATCTTAGAGCAAAGCGGCAATCCAACGGGGATGTTCTCTTCAGCTGGGTTAGGCGAGGGCGGATCGATGCGGATAGCTGGATTGGCGAGGACATTCCGCTCGGCGAGGAGTTCGAAAAATACCGGATCGAGTTCACTGACATGGGAGACAATATTCGGCGTGTGGCCGAGACATCGTCTCCATCATGGACGTACTCAAACGGAATGCAGTTGGAAGATTTTCCGCTTCAGCCAAGCGAGATCAAAGTCACGGTTCGCCAGATCAGCGCGACCGTAGGTGCAGGTGTGGCGGCGCGTTGCAGCACGATCCTTCCATAAAAAACTCAGGGAGTTGCACATGGATAGTTTGAAGCCGTGGTATTTGTCGCGGACTGTTTGGGCTTCGTTGGTGGCGATTACCGCCTCACTCGCGGGGCTTTTAGGCTTCCCGATCGAGGATGGCGAGACGGATGCACTGGTCGATGGATTTGTGCAGGCCGTCGTCGCGCTGGCCTCCCTGTTTGCGCTGTTCGGACGGCTGGTCGCGAGGGCCAGGATCGGCTAGCGTTGTGTGGATTGTTCATTAAGCGTTCAGCCAAGTTGCGATAGAAGCGAGGCATGAAAACGTTCCGCTCCCTTTCTCACGTCATCGCCGCCGGGGTAGTGGCATTTGCTTTGACGGTGCCCCACGTGCCCGCTCAGGCGTCGGATGCGACCTACGTGGTGGCGCAGGCAGATTGCCATGGGATCGGCCAGCGTTACGCTGCGCAGATGGGCGGACAATTGGCACGAGCAACGCCGGACGTGAGAGGCGGACAGCAAGTCTGCGTTATCGTCGTTCTGGTGCCTGCAAAGGATGGCCAGCGGCCACGTCGGGAAGAAATCGTTGTTCCCGCAGGCTAAGCTGCCAGCCTCACTCAGGAACTGATGATAATCAGCAAAGGCAATTGATAGGGGCCGCAATGCGCATACTCGTGGTCGAGGACGACAAGGATCTCAATCGTCAGGTTGCCGACGCTCTCGTGGATGCCGGATACGTCGTGGATCGTGCATTCGATGGAGAAGAGGGGCATTTTCTCGGCGATACCGAACCCTATGACGCGGTCGTTCTCGACATAGGCCTCCCACAGATGGACGGGATCAGTGTTCTCGAACGCTGGCGTAGAGACGGCCGAAAGATGCCGGTGCTGATCCTGACTGCGCGAGATCGCTGGAGTGACAAGGTTGCCGGTATTGACGCTGGTGCTGATGATTACGTCACCAAGCCCTTTCATATCGAGGAGGTTCTTGCGCGCGTTCGCGCTCTGATCCGTCGCGCGGCTGGCCATGCGTCATCGGAATTGATCTGCGGTCCTTTGCGCCTTGACACAAAGTCGTCCAAGGCTGACGTCAACGGCGTGCCGCTGAAGCTCACTTCACACGAGTTTCGACTGCTGGCCTACCTGATGCATCACATGGACCACGTCGTGTCGCGCACGGAGCTGGTGGAACATTTATACGATCAGGATTTCGACCGCGACTCCAACACGATTGAGGTGTTCGTAGGCCGGCTGCGTAAAAAGATGGGCGTCGACCTGATCGAGACGGTGCGTGGGCTTGGCTATCGAATGCGGGAGAGTGCGGAGTGATCTGTCTCTCCGGTACCAAGTTATAAGTGGACCATCCGGTCTTGTCCCTTGGCCTGTCCACCCTCAAAAAGCCATTTCGCTACCTCGCTTTTCGCGTCGTCGCCTTCTCGACATTGTGGGCAGTGCTGGCGCTTGTTGTTATCGCGACAATCATCTCCGCCCTCTTCAGGCAGGCCAGCGAGCGCGGCTTTGAGAGCCTTCTGACAGCGCATCTGTTCAATCTGATCAGCTCGGTTGGCGTCGATGAAAGTGGGCGTCTTTCGGGAGCTCCAAATCTCGGCGATTTGCGTTTCACCATCCCGCAATCGGGTTGGTACTGGGCAGTCGAGCCTGTTTCAGATGACGTCAACGGACGTCTGATGTCGCTCTCGCTGTTGGGGAATCTTCCTTCGCCGTCGACGGATGAGATTCCTTTCAACAGCGAATTTCAGCGCAGCTACATGGCGAACGGACTTGCTGGAGAAACAATTGAGGTTTTCGAGAGCGAGTTCGTTCTAGCTGGGGACAGCAGCATCGCGCGCTTCAGGGTTATGGGAAACCGATCTGAGCTCGAAGCGGACATCGCGGCGTTCGAGCGTCAGCTATACATCGCGCTGACGGTGTTCGGACTGGGCATGATCGCAATTAATGCTATCGCCATCCTGGCGGGGCTGACGCCGCTTCGGCGCGTTCGCGAGGCCCTTGCGGAAATCAGGGGAGGGGCCGCTCAGCGATTGGACGGGGCCTTCCCTGCCGAGATAGCTCCTCTGGCCGACGAGACCAACGCTCTCATCGAAAACAACCGGCGTATCGTTGAGCGATCACGTACACAGGTCGGGAATCTCGCGCATTCGCTCAAAACACCGCTTGCTGTTCTAACCAACGAGGCACGGGCGATTGGCGGCAGGAAAGGTGATCTGATTGCGGAGCAGGCGGGAGCCATGCAGCAACAGGTCGAACATTATCTTCAGCGCGCGCGTATGGCTGCGCAGCGAGACACCATTGTTTTCAGGACACCGGTCCAGCAGGTGTTGGAGCGCATGGTCAGGGTGATCGCCAAGCTCAATCCCCGCGTAGATCTCTCGTTGCAGATGCCGGATCAGGAGATCACGTTTGCCGGGGAGCAAGAAGATCTGGAGGAAATTGCCGGCAATTTGCTTGAAAATGCCATGAAGTGGGCGCGTGAACAGGTATCCGTGACTGTTCATGGGGATGCGACAGATGACGCGCGTCGATCGTTCACGCTGTTCGTGGACGATGATGGACCGGGAATTGCCGAAGAAGATCGACGCGATGCCCTCGTACGTGGGCGCCGGCTGGACGAAACCAAGCCCGGCACAGGCCTTGGACTTTCAATCGTCGCCGACCTTGTAAAGGAGTATGGGGGTGACATCGCACTATCCAGATCCCCACTCGGAGGATTGCGTGCGGCGGTTACTCTCAAGAGAGCCCAACAATGACGTGCGTTGCCGTTTTGCCATGGATGCGCCAAACTCTCGCTTAAGAAGCATCGGTCAGGCGGGGAAGGGCATGACCGATCAGAAAGGCATTTGAGAATGAACCATTCAATTGCGGCGGTGGTTCTCGTTGCGCTGCTCTCGGCCTGCTCGACCGTTACAGGGCCTGCAGCAGGATTGACCGAGAGAGCTTTCGCCGGAAGCACGAGACCGGTTTCTAACGCGATTGTTGAAGCTATGGCCGGCGGTTTGGTGTCACGAACTCCGGGAGTGCAGCTTGACTGGAGCGAGCGCCGTCGCGCGCTGGAAGCTGAATATCGGGCACTTGAATATATGGGCGTGGGCGAGCCGGTGATATGGGGGCGCTCGGGTCAAAGCCGCGGCGAGGTTGTTGCAGGATCCCCATATCGAGTCGGCTCCCAGGACTGCCGCCAGTACAAACATACCGTTTACTCAGGCGCTTTGACCCGTACGAGCCGGGGCACTGCTTGCCGGAACTCAGACGGAAGCTGGACCCTTCTAGCCTGACAGAATCGCCAAAAAGCCGCACTGGGCCGTCATTGGCATTGAGGAAATCAACGGCTATCTGACGGCCATGGCTTTCTGGATTATCGCAGCACTTTTGACTTTCGCTGGGTGCCTCGCCGTGCTGTTGCCGGTTGTTGGCAATCGCAGCGCTGTCACACGAGACGCAGATCATGATCTTTCGGTCTATCAGGACCAGCTTTCGGAGCTCGATCGCGATCTCGACCGAGGAACAATTGATGAGCGCGAGGCAGCTGAGGCCCGCGCTGAAATAGGTCGCAGGATCTTAAAGCTCTCGGCTGAAGAGCAGCGCTCCGTCTCCGCCGGACGTTTTGGTAAAGTGGCAGCGACTATCGCAGTACTTCTCGTGCCGTTAGCGAGTTGGGGCGTCTATTCTATGACTGGCTCGCCGGAACTGTCAGGGCAGCCTTTACAGGCCCGACTTTCTAAAAATCCGGCTGAAAGCACGATAGACGAACTTGTTGCCCGGGCTGAAGCGCATCTTGCTGCAAACCCGCAGGATGGTCGCGGTTGGGAAGTTCTGGCACCGATTTATTATCGCGTGGGCCGTTTTTCGGAATCGGTTACCGCATGGCGCAACGCCATCACTCTAAACGGGCAGGATGCCGATCGGGAGCTGGGTCTCGCGGATTCTCTTACAGCCGCTTCTGGCGGCGTTATCATTGCTGATGCGCGTGAGGCGTATGAACGAGCGCTGGAACTCGATCCTGCCAATCTAAAGGCGCAATTTGCGCTGGCGGCGGCGCTGAGCCAGGAAGGGCGTGACGATGACGCGGCAGTTGCGTTGCGGACAATGCTGGAGCAGTTGCCGAACGATTCGCCTTGGCAGGACGTCGTGCGCCGGGCGCTCGCTACGATTTCGGGCGATGACAGCAATTTGATCGCGGGTGATGATCAGTCGGCGATGATCGAGAATATGGTCGCGGGACTGGATCAAAGGCTGCGTGAACAACCGCAGGATCCGGCCGGGTGGCAAAGGCTCGTGCACTCCTACACTGTTCTCGGTCGTATTGCTGACGCCAGTGATGCTCTTGCGCGTGGCATTGATGCACTTGGGGCTGACAGTGAAGCCGGCAAAGAGTTGGCAGCCTTCGCCGCCGAACGAGGCGTGGGCGTTAAGGAATAGAAGATGGCAATGACGCGAAAGCAGAAGAGGCTCTCCATCATCGGGGGAGCGATGCTTTTTCTAGGTCTGGCATCAGGCCTGACACTCTATGCGTTGGGGCAAAAGACCTCCTATTTCTACATGCCGGTTGATTTGAAAGCAGCAGCGCCGGACCCGGGCCAGCGGATCCGCCTCGGCGGACTGGTTGAGAAAGGCTCCATCGTGCGCGGTGACAATACCGAGATCCATTTCTCGGTGACCGATCAGGCGCATTCCGTGACAGTCGCGTATAATGGCATCCTTCCCGATCTCTTCCGCGAAGAGCAAGGCGTGGTGACCGAGGGTGTTTTGCGTAGCGACGGGATCTTCGTGGCGGATAGCGTCCTGGCCAAGCACGACGAAACATACATGCCGCCGGAAGTGGCAGATCGCCTCAAGGAAACCGGCATGTGGCAGCATGCTGACGGCACGGACGAGGCCGCACAGTGATTATTGAACTCGGACATTTCGCGCTGGTGCTGGCATTCGCGCTGGCGTTGGTCCAGTTCGTCTTGCCCCTGATGGGAACGAGGCTCGGCGATCCGCGGCTAATGGCAGTAGCGAACCCAGTGACATTGGTGGGGTTCGCGCTGGTAGCGGTTTCGTTTGCAGCGCTGACGTCCGCCTACATCCAATCCGACTTTTCGGTTGTGAATGTCTGGGAGAACTCCCATTCGGCCAAGCCGATGCTTTACAAGGTGACCGGCGTCTGGGGAAACCATGAGGGCTCGATGCTGCTCTGGGTGCTGATCCTCAGCCTGTTTGGTGCGATGGTCGCTCTCTTCGGTCGCAATCTGCCGGATACGTTGCGTTCCAACGTCCTTTCGATCCAAGGGTTGGTCGGCGCAGCATTTTTGCTCTTCATCCTGGTGACTTCAAACCCGTTTACACGGCTGTCGCCAGCGCCGCTTGAAGGACGCGACCTTAATCCCGTCCTCCAGGATATCGGTCTCGCGATCCATCCGCCGCTGCTCTATCTCGGATATGTCGGGTTCTCAGTCTGCTTCTCATTCGCAGTCGCTGCGCTCATCGAAGGGCGGATCGATGCTGCGTGGGCTCGTTGGGTTCGCCCGTGGACACTTGCAGCCTGGCTGTTCCTGACTGGTGGCATCGCGATGGGCTCATATTGGGCCTATTACGAACTTGGCTGGGGTGGCTGGTGGTTCTGGGATCCGGTCGAGAATGCGTCGTTCCTTCCGTGGCTTTCGGGCACAGCTTTGCTCCATTCCGCGATTGTGATGGAGAAGCGGTCCGCGCTCAAGATCTGGACGCTGCTGCTTGCAATTCTGACCTTCTCGCTTTCGCTGCTCGGAACATTCCTGGTGCGTTCCGGCGTCCTGACGTCCGTTCATGCTTTTGCTACCGATCCGTCGCGCGGTGTCTTCATCTTGATGCTGCTGATCCTGTTCATAGGTGGATCGCTGGCGCTGTTTGCTCTGCGGGCTTCATCTCTGACCCAGGGCGGGTTGTTCCATCCGGTTTCACGGGAAGGATCGCTCGTCCTGAACAATCTTTTCCTGACCACCGCCACCGCTACGGTTCTTCTGGGCACGCTCTACCCACTTCTGGTGGAAGCGGTGACGGGAGAGAAGATCTCCGTCGGCGCACCCTTCTTCAACCTGACCTTCATCCCGCTGATCGTCCCGCTATTGATTGCGGTTCCCTTCGGCCCGCTGCTGGCGTGGAAGCGCGGTGACGTATACGCCGTCTCTCAGCGCCTGTTTGCCGCCTTCGGGGGCGCGCTTCTGGTCGCTTTGCTCGGCTATTTCCTGATCGACGGAACGGGAGTACTGGCTGCCTTCGGCATGGGGCTTGCTGCTTGGCTGATGCTCGGTGCCCTGACCGACCTCGCACTCAAGGCCGGCATTGGTAATGTCAGTCTCTCTGTTGCCTGGCGCCGTTTCCGCGGACTGCCGCGCTCCGTCTTTGGCACCGCGCTGGCCCATTTCGGCCTCGGCGTTACCGTTCTTGGAATTGCGGCGGTCACGTCGCTCGACATTGAACGGGTGATGGTGATGCGGCCAGGCGATACGATGTCTGTTGCCGGCTACACGCTGAAGTTCGATACCATCGCACCGCAACGGGGACCCAACTTCACGGAAGACCGCGCACACTTCACCTATATGGACGCGGCAGCACGGGTTCAGGGTGAGATCATCTCGTCCAAGCGCCTCTACACCGCTAGGCAGATGCCAACCACGGAAGCTGGCATTTCAACGATCTGGTTCAGCCAGCTTTATGTTTCTATCGGCGATGCGACGAGTGATGGTGGCATTGTCGTTCGGGTGTGGTGGAAGCCGATGGTGCTTTTGATCTGGCTTGGCGGCGTAGTGATGATGGGTGGCGGCGTGGTTTCTCTGCTGGATCGCCGCCTACGGGTTGGTGCGCCAGCTCGCCGGAAGGAGAAGGCCGCACCTGCCGGAGTTGCGGCACGATGAAGAAGCTGGCAGCAATTTCAGCTCTATGGTTGGCGCTTGCTGTGCCAGCACTCGCCGTCCAACCGTCGGAGATCCTCGCTGATCCCGCACTGGAGCAGCGCGCGAGAAACTTGTCTGCCGGGCTTCGGTGCATGGTCTGTCAGAACCAGTCGATCGATGATTCGGACGCGGAGCTTGCTCGCGATTTGCGCGTTCTCGTGCGCGAACGGCTGGTCGCCGGCGAGACCGATGAGGAAGTGCTTGATTACGTGGTGTCGAGATACGGCGAATTCGTGCTGCTGAAGCCGCGTTTCAGCATTCAGAATGCTGCTCTCTGGGGAGCGCCGGTAGCGTTGCTTCTTCTTGGTGGCGTCTTCCTTTTCTCACGGGCCGGTCGCCCGCAGAAGGCGAATTCCTTACGCCTCTCCGAAGAAGAGGAGCAGCGCCTCAAGGAGATCCTCGGAAGAGCGGATAAGGATCCTTCCTGAAGATTACAAAAGTTTCATGCTCTGGAAATGGCGCCGTAAGGTTCACGCGCCTATCTCTGTGATCAACGATGCAAATGCATCAACGAACTCACCAGGGACAAAGAGATGAACCAGAACAAGACTGTTTCGAAGATGCGCGGTCGTTGGCTCACGGCGGCAGCGTCGGTAGCGCTCGCCAGCGTGATCGGCTTCGGCGCGGTGACGTCCGGGTCACTGCCTTCCTATGCCGACGCGGTCAGGGTTGAGGGTGTTCAGAGCGTTGGCTTTGCGGACGTGGTCGAGAAGGTCACGCCTGCCGTGGTCAGCGTCAGGGTTCAGGCCAAGGTCAACCCGGCAAGCGAGCGTGGCAACAACTTCTCATTCGGAATGCCGGGCTTTGAAGATCTACCCCGTGATCATCCCCTTTACCGCTTTTTCCGCGAGTTCCGTGGTGACCGAGATTTCCGTGGTGATCGCCCGCGTGAACGTCGCGAGCGCGAGCGTGCGCGGCCTGTTGCCCAAGGCTCGGGCTTCTTCATTTCCGGTGACGGCTATCTTGTGACCAACAACCATGTGGTCGAAGGCGGTTCTGAGTTTGTTATCGTGACGCAGGATGGCGATGAGTTCGACGCCAAGCTCGTTGGCACAGATCCACGTACCGATCTCGCCGTGCTGAAAGTCGATGCTGACGAGGAATTCACCTACGTAGCTTTTGCTGACGATTCAAAGGTTCGCGTTGGCGATTGGGTCGTCGCGGTCGGTAACCCGTTTGGTCTCGGTGGCACGGTGACTGCAGGTATCGTGTCAGCTCGTGGTCGCGACATCGGCGCCACGCTTTACGATGACTTCATCCAGATTGATGCTGCAGTGAACCGTGGCAATTCGGGTGGTCCTGCCTTCAACCTCAACGGTGAGGTGGTGGGCGTGAACACGGCCATCTTCTCTCCGTCCGGCGGCAATGTCGGTATCGCGTTCGCAATTCCGGCCTCAACGGCAAATCAGGTCGTGACCAATCTGATGGAGAACGGTGCCGTTATGCGTGGCTGGCTGGGCGTTCAAATCCAGCCTATTACAGACGAGATCGCCGAATCGATTGGCCTTGAGAATGCGAAAGGCGCGCTTGTTACCGATGCACAGGCGGATGGTCCCGGCCGGGAAGCCGGCATTAAGGCAGGCGACGTCGTAACAGCGGTGAACGACCGTGCGGTTTCAAGCCCGCGTGAACTTGCTCGCACCATCGGCGGTTTCGCACCTGGCGAGCAGGTCGAGGTGACTTTGTGGCGCGCGGGCAAGGAAGAAAAACTCCAGGTCAAGCTTGGAGAGTTGCCGAACCAGACTGCGAAGGCGACCACCTCGTCGGATGACAGCTCGACGGCGGCGACGGCGCTGGAGGACCTCGGCATCACCGTTACTCCGGCTGAAGACGGCAAAGGCGTCGTGGTGACCGCAGTTGAACCAGATAGCCCCGCTGGCGAACGCGATATCCGCGCTGGCGATGTGATCGTTGCTATCAACTCGAACCTTGTGACGAGTGGTGACGATATCGGCAAGGCTGTCGAGGATGCATCAAAGGCGGGCCGCAAGGCGGTTCTGCTTCAGGTCAACCGTAACGACAGCAACCACTTCGTACCGCTGCCGATCAGCTGATCTGTTAACCGAAACTCAGGCGACGGTCTCCTCGAGGCCGTCGCCTTTTCCTGTTTTCGCGTATAGTCCCGCTATGAAGATTCTCTTGATCGAAGATGACCGCGAAGCTGCGGAGTACCTGCAGAAAGCGCTGAGCGAAGCCGGGCACAACGCGCATGTCGCCCATGACGGGGACACAGGATATCAGCTTGCGCTTGAGGGCAGCTATGATGTTCTCGTTGTCGATCGGATGCTGCCCCAACGGGATGGGCTGTCGGTCATCTCAGGGCTGCGCGCAAGGGACATCAAAACCCCGGTCCTCATCCTGTCAGCGCTGGGCGAGGTGGATGATCGCGTGACCGGTCTTCGCGCCGGAGGCGATGATTATCTGACGAAGCCATACGCATTCACGGAACTTCTCGCGCGTGTTGAAGTGCTCGAACGGCGAGGCAGTCCACGAGAAGTGGAAACCGTATATCGCGTTGGCGACCTAGAGTTGGATCGCTTGTCACATACGGTGAAGCGGGCGGGGAACGAGATACCGCTGCAGCCACGCGAATTCCGCCTTCTGGAATATCTGATGCGCCACGCGGGCCAAGTCGTCACGCGCACGATGCTGCTCGAGAATGTGTGGGACTATCACTTCGACCCACAGACCAATGTGATCGACGTCCACGTCTCGCGGCTGCGCTCCAAGATCGAGAAGGGGTATGAGACCCCGGTGCTGCACACCGTCAGGGGCGCCGGTTACATGCTCAAGGCGGGCTGATCATGCTGCCCGCAGTTCTCCGCACCACGGCCGCCCGGCTGACGGCCATGTTCATGGTCCTGTTCGCTCTCTGCGCCGGAGTGCTCGTCTTCTACATGTCGACTTTGTCAGTCAGCATGCTGACAGCTCAGACCCAAGAGACGATCGCGGAGGAAATGCAAAGCCTCGCGCGCGCCTACCAGCGGGGGAGCCTCCCAGCTCTGGTGCGTTTTGTCGAAACGAGGTCCCGCCAGCCTGGAGCCAATCTCTATCTTCTTGCGGACGTCAATGGCCGCATTCTGTCTGGCAACGTCGACAGCATCGAGCCAGGGGTTCTTGAGGCAGATGGCTGGACTCCGCGCCCCTTCGCTTACCGCCGGTACGGTGACCGTGGATCCGCCGTAAGCCCTCCACCAGTAGAGGGGGCGGAAATCCAAGCCACCGGGCATCAGGCGGTTGCGCTGGTGCTTCGCCTTCCCAACCAGATGATCCTCCTGGTAGGACGCGATCTTGGCGAACCACAGATCGTTCGCGACATCGTCAATCGCTCCCTCATTCTCGCTTTTGGCATGATGGGCATCGGGGCTGCGGTCATCTGGTTTTTCGTTGGACGCCGTGCCTTGCGCCGGATTGATACTGTCTCCGAAGCCAGCAGGCGTATCATGGGCGGCGATCTGACCGGCCGCTTGCCGGTAAACGGTTCCGGAGACGAATTCGACCGCCTGTCGGAAAACCTGAATGTGATGTTGGCGCGTATCGCTCGGCTGAATGACGGCTTGAAACAGGTCTCGGACAACATTGCGCATGATTTGAAGACACCGCTGACGCGGCTGCGAAATCGCGCTGAAGTCGCGCTGGCGGGCGATCTGGAGGAAAAGGACTACCGTGAGGCGCTGGAGGCGACGATCAGCGAGTCGGACCAGTTGATCCGTACTTTCAATGCGATTTTGATGATCTCGCGACTGGAAGCTGGATATTCTTCTGAGCAGACTGTTCCGGTGGACCTCGCGCGGACTGTCGCTGACGTTGTCGAGCTTTACGAACCGGTCGCAGAGGAGCTGGGCGTCCTTATCGAGGCATCGGTCCAGGGGGATGCAACGATCACCGCCAATCGCGAGCTGGTAGCGCAGGCGCTGTCCAATATCGTTGACAACGCCATCAAATATTCCGCCGGCTCCGGCGAAGCGCCGCGCGTGCTGGTCAGCCTGCGTCGAAGCGATGACGGTGTCGCGGTCGAGGTCGCAGATAACGGGCCCGGTATCCCTGAGGATGATCATGATCGGGCCACAGAGCGCTTCGTTCGACTTGAGCGTAGTCGCTCCCAGCCCGGCTCGGGGTTGGGTCTCAGTCTCGCCAAGGCGGTGATGGAATTTCATCGCGGACGACTTGAATTATCCGGTCGAAACCCCGGACTATCAGTCAAGATGATTTTCCGAGAGGATTCGCGGATCAATGAGCAACGGTGACGACGGCGAGATCTGGTTCGGAGCACCCGCAAGTTCCCTCACACCTCTAGATGCTGATATTGCTGCCCAAGAGATCGCTGATCTCGCCGAGCGTGCACGTGAAGCTGGGTTCGTTCAGACCGCGAATTTGCTTGAGGGATCATCGCCATTAGCGAATTTCCTCGCTGCTGCCTTCAACCTGTCACCTTTCCTGCGCGACTGCGCGCGTCGTTGGCCCGGTTCGCTCGAAAGGCTCTATTCGGTGCGGCTGGACGATCGGCTTACCGAACTGAACATCCTCATCCGCGGGCTCGGCATCCTGGAGGGGCAGACCGAGACGGGGCTCATGAAGGCGTTGCGCGAGGCCAAGGGCGAAGCACATTTTCTGATCGCCCTTGCAGAACTCGCTGCCGTCGCGGACGCCGAGATTACTGTCAAACGGCTCAGCGACCTTGCGGACGCGTGCGTAAACGCGGCGATAGATTTCCTGCTTTTGGATGCGCATCGATCTGGAAAGCTGAACGTTGCCGATCCAGCCAAGCCAGCCGATAAGTCTGGCTGGATCATCCTCGGCATGGGAAAGCTGGGCGCGCGCGAACTCAACTTTTCCTCCGACATTGATCTCATCGTCTTCTTTGATCCAGCCGCTCCGGCGATCCCGGACCCTTATGAGTCAACGGAGACCTTCGTTCGCCTTACGCGCCGCCTGGTTCGCATCCTTCAGGACAGGACCGAGCACGGCTACGTGTTCCGCACGGATCTGCGCTTGCGCCCCGATCCCGGTTCAACGCCGCTCGCCATCCCGGTCGAGGCAGCGCTGATCTATTATGAAGGGCGCGGTCAGAACTGGGAGCGTGCCGCAATCATCAAGGCACGACCCGTCGCAGGTGACATCGGAGCCGGAAAGGCGTTCCTCAAAGAGCTGACGCCTTACGTATGGCGCAAGTACATGGACTACGCAGCCATCGCTGACGTCCACTCCATCAAGCGCCAGATTCATGCCCACAAGGGTCACGGGGAAGTGGCGGTCAAAGGGCACAACGTCAAGCTTGGCCGCGGTGGCATCCGAGAGATCGAGTTTTTCGTCCAGACGCAGCAGCTCATCGCCGGTGGCCGGTTCCCCGAACTGAGAGGGCGTGAAACTGTGCCGATGCTGAAGGTACTGGCTCAGCGTGGGTGGATTACACCGGAAGCCTGCAATGCTTTGGCGACCCAGTACTGGTTCCTTCGCGATGTTGAGCATGCCATCCAGATGGTGGCCGACGAACAAACCCACAATCTTCCGGAAGACGACGCCGGGCTCGAACGGATTGCGCGTATGGTGGGTTTTGTTGGTGCAGAAGAGTTTTCGACTGCCTTCCGCAAGTCATTGCATCTGGTTGAGAGCCATTACGCTGCACTGTTCGAAACTGCGCCGCAACTGACACGCGGCGTGGGGAACCTCGTCTTTACCGGTGACGTCGATGATCCCTCGACACTCCAGACGCTGTCGGAACTGGGTTTTTCGAGGCCGAGCGACATCTGCCGTGTCATCCGCACCTGGCACTTCGGGCGCTACCGCGCGACCCAGTCTTCCGACGCGCGTGAACGCCTGACCGAGTTGACCCCCGCACTTCTGGAAACGTTTGGCCGCACAAAGCGTGCAGACGAAGCCATTCTGCGCTTTGATGAGTTCCTCTCGGGCCTTCCAGCGGGGATACAGCTCTTTTCATTGCTGCAGTCCAACCCGGCCTTGCTTGATCTTCTGGCGACGATCATGGGCGCCGCGCCACGACTTGCGGCCATCATCACGCGTCGTGCGCATGTGTTCGATGGGCTGCTTGACCCTGCAATCTTGTCAGAACTTCCAAACAAGGCCTATCTGGCAATCCGGCTTGAGGCCTTTCTGCAAGGCGCAGAACTGCATGAAGAAAAACTCGACCGTCTGAGGATATTCGCTGCCGAGCAACAATTTCTGATCGGTGTTCGCCTCATGAAGGGGGCGATTGATGCGGAGCGGGCGGGGAAGGCCTTTTCCGATCTGGCGGACCTGACCATTGGTGCTGCGCTTGAGGCAGTCGAGGCGGAGTTTGCAGCCCGCCATGGCCGCGTGCCTGGGGGCGAAGTCGCGATACTTGGGATGGGAAAACTCGGTAGCCGCGAACTGACTGCAGGCTCGGATGTCGATCTCATCCTTCTCTATCGTCACGATCCAGATGCCGAGGAATCGGATGGTGAGAAGCCGCTCGCACCGTCCCATTATTACAGTCGCCTTACACAGCGCTTGATTGCAGCGGTTTCGGCACCGACGGCGGAGGGGGTGCTGTACGAACTCGACCTGCGCCTTCGCCCATCGGGGAACAAGGGGCCCGTCGCAACTCATATTGACGCGTTCCGCAAATACCAACGCTCCGAAGCGTGGACTTGGGAGCATATGGCGCTGACGCGCGGGCGTGCAATTGCTGGTGACGAAGCGCTGCGCCGCGTTGTCGATGAGGAGGTTGCACAGATCATTGCGTTACCGCGCGACGAGCAGGCAATCTTCAAGGATGCGCGGGAAATGCGGGACACCATCGCCCGTGAAAAGCCGGCCCGCAACATCTGGGATCTGAAGCTTATCGAGGGGGGGCAGATCGACCTCGAATTCATCGCTCAGTGTGCTCGGCTTACAGGGCACATTGAACCCGGCGAATGGCCGCCAACTTCTACCGGAGATGCACTCAGCAGGTTGACGGCAGGGCTCTGTACTCCGCAGACGCGAGATGATCTCGTTCGCGCTTATGAGCTCTATCTGGCGCTGACCCAGATGGTCAGGCTTTGCCTGACCGGGCCGTTGGATCCAGACGACGTGCCACCGGGCCTTGCCGATCTTCTTCTTCGAAGCACCGACCTGCCAAGTCTTGGCGTCCTCGAAGCTCACATCAGGGAGACGGCAGAGAAGGTGAAAACCGCCTTTGATGAACTTCTCGGCCGGAGCTGATCAGGAACTGATCAAGCCGCTTTCTTGGCGACAGTTTTTTTGTTCCTGATGGGGATGCGGACCGAAACGATTGTGCCAACATTCTCGGTGGAGCGGATCTTCAACGCGCCCCCGTGAAGCTCAGCCAGCGATCGCGAGATTGCAAGGCCAAGGCCGGAACCGGTGTGGTTCTTCGAGAATTGGTTCTGGACCTGCTCGAACGGACGACCGAGCTTTTTGAGTGCATCCTTTGGAATGCCGCATCCGGTGTCCTCTATGCTCAGCATGATCGCGCCGGATACCTTTCGGGCTCGCATGGTGATCTTGCCACCCACGCCAGTGAACTTAACGGCATTCGACAGCAGATTGATGACGATCTGCTTGATGGCGCGCCTGTCAGCGTGAAGCATGAGACCTTCGCTGATCTGCGTGGTCAGCATGATCGATTTCTCCGCTGCCTGCAGAGAGACGACGCGCACAGTCTCAAGAATGAGCGGGTGGAGGTCGATGCGCTCGCGCTCGATCGAGAATTGCCCCGCCTCGATCTTCGACATGTCGAGAATGTCGTTGATCACCCCCAGCAGGTAGAGCCCAGATGAGTGGATGTCGGCGACGTACTCTTCGTACTTCTCTGATCCGAGCGGCCCGAAATAAGCTTGCTGCATCATTTCAGAGAAGCCGATAATCGCGTTGAGTGGCGTGCGCAGCTCATGGCTCATATTGGCGAGGAATTCCGATTTCGCGCGGTTGGCAGCTTCGGCCCGCTCGGTTTCCTTCATGTATTTGCGGTTCAGTTCAACGAGCTCTGCCGTTCGCTCGCCTTCGGCGCGTCTGGCTAACGAAAGATCATGGATCGTCGCCATGAGACGCCGCTCGCTGTCAGTCAGCTTTTCCTGATGCTGCTTGAGTTGGGTGATGTCGGCACCGATGGAGACCATGCCACCGTCGCGGGTGCGAAGTTCGTTGACCTGCAGCCATCTGCCATCCGCCAGCTGCCGCTCATAGGTCGCGCCGCTGTTAGGACCATTCGGGCTGGCGAGGCGCCGCTCATGCGCGCGCGCCATCATTTTCTGCTCGATCCTCTCGCGAGGCGTTCCGGGAATGACGTCCTGATCGCTGAGCCCGTAATCCTGCTTGTACTTGGAGTTGCACATCACCAGGCAGTCGAAGGCATCCCAGAGGACGAAAGATTCCGATATGCTCTCGATCGCGGTACGCAACCGAAGGTCAGCGGTTTCGGATCGTTGCGCCAGACGGCGCTGTTCGGAAATATCAACCGCGATACCGATGAGGTGCATTTCCGGTGCCTCAGGATCGTTCACCTGCGCCTTGGCACGGATCCACATCCACTGGCCGTCCGCATGGCGCATCCGGAATACCTGATCGATCTGGTCGATCTCGCCAGCGACAATGCGGTTGGCGAGGCCGAAAAGATTAACGTCATCCGGATGAATGATCTCGGCCACGACGCCGAAGGAAAGCATGGCCTCGGTGGGCTCGTAACCCAACATCTCATACATGGAACGCGACCAATACATCTTGCCGCGGACCATGTCCCAGTCCCACAGGCCGCAGCGGCCGCGCACAAGTGCGAGGTCGACGCGCTCATGCGCTTCGAGATAGAGCCGGTCAGCTGCCTGGGCGCGGGCTGCCTGGCCGAAATAGGCGTAGAGGACGATCAGCAGGACGAGAGCCGTGATCGCATAAAGGGTTACATTAAGCGTCGCTGTACGCCGCCAGTCTGCAAAGACATCGGCCTGCGAGATCAGGGCGACCGTTGCCCATTTGCGGTCGGCGCTGATCCCCATGGCCGCGAACCATGGCTGCCCGTCGACGTGAACTTGCATCACCCCGGCACGGATGCCAAACAGGAAGAGCGGCTGCCCGCCATGGATGATGCGGTCGAGTGGCTTGCCGATCCAAGGTGTGCCGGAAGGCGAGGCTGCCCGCACGGAGAACGTGGCGTCGGTGATCAGGAGCACATGACTGGTGCTTAACGCGCCCTGGGCCGCGATCTCCTCAATAACCGGTTGGGTATCAGGAGTGCTATCGGCAGCGCGTAGCTGAGCCAACTCCATCGAGCGGGTCATCTGCGCGGCGGCAAGGGTGAGCGTTCCGTTGGCCAGGCGTTCAACGTCGTCGCGCTGAGCGAGAAGGGCAAGGCAGCGGGTTCCCGCGACCATGATGAGAAAGGCGATGATCAGGACCGGGACGACACGGCGCAGATATGGCTCGAGCGCCAAGAGGCGCTGATAGACAGGGGCTGCAAGTATGCGCGCACGACCGGACATCGTCCGGCTCGCCGTCTGAGCGGCTGAGTGACGCGCATGATACTCCCCATCGGGCGCGCTCCACGCGTCCGCGTTTGCCATTATAATGGCTCCCCGTTTTTACCTGATGACCCGGCAACGCCGCACATCCGAATCGTCCCTAAAGAATCAGACGCGATTCCTTGTGTCCAGTGGGCCCGAGACAAAAAGTTACGATTCGTTAACCATAAGGCGACGAGGCGCGGCTCAGGCCAAAGTGCGTTCGATGATATCGCGCAGATCGGTGGAAACGTTCTTGCTGGTGGCGATGATCGTGAGTGCTTCGCGTGCCGCTTCCCGTCGAACCGGCTCCAGCGAGCGCCAGGAACGCATCGCTGTGGCCAGGCGTGCTGCCAACTGCGGATTGCCCTTGTCGATTTGGAGGATCGTTTCCGCAAAGAAGCGATATCCGGAACCATCCTCCTGGTGGAAACCTGTCTGGTTCATCGAGGAGTAGGAGCCGATCAGCGCGCGCACCCGGTTCGGGTTGGACAGTGAAAATCCCTTGTGCTGGGTCAGCGCCTTCACCCGATCAACAGCAGCTGTGCCGGGAATGGTCGCCTGGATCTGGTACCATTTGTCCATGACCAGCGGATCGGAACCAAACTTCCTCTCGAAATCCGCAAGCGCGTCAGCGGACCGCTGATCCTCGGCAAAACGGTGGGCAAGGATGGCAAGCGCCGCTGACTTGTCGGTCATGTTGCTGGCCGTCCGGTATTGGGTGGCAGCGCGATCGGCATTCCCGTCAGCAACCGACAGATAGTCGAGAAGCGTGTTGCGCAGCGCGCGCTGTCCGGCGCTGTCGGCATCCGGCCTGAAAGGCCCTTCCAAATTCATGGCGTCAAAGATTTCGGCAAAGCCCTCTGCATTCGAAGCCGCGATGGCCTTCAGAAGGGCTTCGCGCGCTATATGGATTGCAGCGGGATCGATGTTGGCGCCGATGTCCCTTGCGATGTCAGCTTCGCTCGGAAGGGTAAGCGCCAGGGCGCGAAAGGCAGGCTCAAGCGCCGTGTCGGCAGCGATTTCGCCAGCCGCGCGGATGAGCCCTTCATCAAAGACAGGTGTCTTCTGTCCACGAACAGCACGGAAGGCCTGCACCAGAGCTTCGGTGAACAGGAGGCTGAGTGCCTGCCAGCGGCCAAACAGGTCGCTGTCCTTGCGGGCAAGGAACAACAGATCTTCGGCGCTCTGCTCCATGGCAATGGTGACCGGTGCAGAAAAGCCGCGATTGATCGACAGCACAGGGCGAGACGCGATGCCGTGAAAATGCACCGTATGTTTGCGTTTCTTGATGTGAATGACGCCATTCGCCACCGTCGCTCCGTCTGTCGCGGA
Organism: Aquamicrobium zhengzhouense; assembly: GCF_016124105.1. Classification (GTDB taxonomy): domain Bacteria; phylum Pseudomonadota; class Alphaproteobacteria; order Rhizobiales; family Rhizobiaceae; genus Aerobium; species Aerobium zhengzhouense. Next base: position 203,382 of record NZ_JADGMQ010000004.1, on the reverse strand, counting down.
CGGCTTTATATCGCCGCCGTCGGGACCGATCAGACCAAACGCCAACGGTATGTGCATCGGGCGCTTGCGGGTTTCGGAAGGTGTCGGTGGAACGGATTGCTCGATATCCAGCGTGAATGTCTGCTTCGCAGGATCATAGGAAGCCGAAATTGCGACATTGGGCGTGCCTGCCTGATGATACCACAGCGAGAACTGCGACAGGTCCGTGCCCGAGACTTCCTCGAAAACCTTGATGAAGTCTTCGATTGTCGCTGCGTCTCCGTCGTGCCTCTGAATGTAGAGATCCATTCCCTCCCGAAACTTGTCCGGGCCGAGAATGGTGCGGATCATCCGCACGACTTCAGAGCCTTTCTCGTAAACGGTCGACGTATAGAAGTTGTTGATCTCGCGGTAGCGACGCGGGCGGACGGGATGTGCCAGCGGACCCTGATCCTCCGGAAACTGGTGCGCGCGCAGGGTTCGGACCTCCGCGATACGCTTCACTGCCCGCGAACGCTGATCGGCAGAGAACTCGTGATCGCGGAAAACGGTCAACCCTTCCTTGAGGCAGAGCTGGAACCAGTCGCGGCAGGTGATGCGGTTTCCGGTCCAGTTGTGAAAATATTCGTGGGCGATGATCGCTTCGATGTTCGCGAAATCAGCGTCGGTGGCGGTGGTTTCGTCTGCGAGGACATATTTGTCGTTGAAGATGTTGAGGCCTTTGTTCTCCATCGCCCCCATGTTGAAATCGCTGACTGCAACGATGTTGAAGACGTCGAGATCATATTCGAGGCCGTACACCTCCTCGTCCCACTTCATCGAACGCTTCAGAGCGTCCATCGCGTAGGTGGCACGGCTTTCCTTGCCATGCTCAACGTAAATGCCGAGGTCGACCTTGTGACCGGAGGACGTGACAAACTCGTCGCGCAGCATGCCGAGATCGCCGGCGACAAGCGCGAACAGATAGGATGGCTTGGGGAACGGGTCGTGCCAGACGGCATAGTGCTTGCCGCCGTCCAGCTTGCCGCTTTCGATCATGTTGCCGTTGGCAAGAAGGACGGGAGCTGTCTGCTCCGGAGCTTCCACCCGCACTGTGTAGATGGACAGAACGTCTGGACGATCAAGGAAGTAGGTTATGCGACGAAAGCCCTCGGGCTCGCATTGGGTGCAGTACACTCCGCTCGAGAGGTAAAGCCCCATCAGCGTGCTATTGCTTGACGGATCCAACCTGGTGACAATGCGCAGCGTGAACTTAGCCTTAGAGGGCGGTTCGTGGAGGGTCAGCTTCTGAGGCGTAGCTTCAAACGCGGCCTCGGGAAGGCTCTCGCCATCAATCTCGACGCTTACGCATTCGAGTTCATCGCCATCAAGCACAAGTGGGGTTCCGGCGGGCGTGCTGGCGCGGCGCTGAATGTCCAGCTCTGCCGTGACGACGGTTTCATGCGGCGAGAGGATGAAATCGAGCCTCGTATGCGAAATGATGTAGTCCGTCGGACGGTAGTCTTCGATCCGAAAAACCTGGCCTGTATCCTGACGCATAGGCTGAACTTCCTGTCGTACCGCAGCTTTCGTTAAGCCGCATCAATTCCCACATGTCGGTCTTTACATGATCTGGTCCCTCGGCAAAACTGAGGCAAAGTGTATACAATTGTGCCGGGTGGGAGAATCGGCCCGGTGGGAGGAAGAACATGACCGTTATTACGCCGAAGTTCGGAGTGGGAGCCTCTGTGCTGCGTCTGGAAGACACGGCATTCATCACGGGCAGGGGGCGTTACACCGATGATCTGACCCGCGAGGGGATGCTGCACGGCTATGTTCTGCGGTCACCCGTTGCCAAGGGTACCTTCACGATAAACTCGACTGAGGCCGCACGAGAGGCGGAAGGTGTGCATCTCGTGCTGACCGGTGCGGACGTTGCTCATCTTGGCGACATCAAGTCGACGCTGATGATGCCGCAACCCGACGGAACCAAAGCACCTACCCGTGACATTCCGATCCTTTGCCGGGACCGTGTCGAGCATGTGGGTGACGCTGTTGCATTCATCGTCGCCGAGACGCGCGCGCAGGCTCAGGACGCCGCGGAACTGATTGAGATCGACTTTGAAGCCGAAGAGGCCATTGCTGATACGGCCACCTCGACCGACAGGGCATTCGAATACAAGCTGGGAGACGAAGAGCGCACCAATGCTGCGTTCGAAAAGGCAGATCACGTTACTTCGATCCGGTTTACCAATAACCGCCTTGTGTCCAACTACATGGAGCCACGCGCTGCGATTGGCGAGTGGTTGGCAGACGAAGAGCGATTTGTTCTGACGACAGGTTCACAGGGCGTCTTTTCGATGAGACGCATACTGGCGGAACAGGTCTTCAATCTGCCGCAGGAAAAATTCCGCGTCGTCACCCCGGATGTAGGGGGCGGCTTTGGTCCCAAGGCGTGCACATATCGCGAATATCCGCTGGTGCTTGAGGCTGCTCGCCAATTGGGCCGCCCGGTGAAGTGGACGGGCGACCGGACCGAACATTTCCTGGTTGATGCGCATGGTCGCGATAATGTCGCCGAGGCGGAGATGGCAATGGACAGCGAGGGTCGCTTCCTCGGCCTTCGCGTGAAGCTGATTGCCAACCTTGGTGCCTATGCGCACCAGGTGGGGCCGCTCATCCCCTTCGTCGGGGCGACCATGTCGACAGGCGTTTACGACATCCAGGCGCTCGATGTTTCGATCCTTGGTGTTTACACCAACACGGTGCCGCTGGATGCCTATCGTGGCGCTGGCCGCCCCGAGGCTGCCTACCTGATTGAGAAGCTCGTTGATGCCTGCGCACGCGAGATGAAGTTGACGCCGCACGAGATCCGTCGCCGCAATTTCATCAAGCCTGAACAGTTCCCGTACCACACTCAGACCGGACGCCTGTACGATGTCGGCGAGTTTGCGGGACATATGGAAAAGGCGATGGAACGAGCCGGGTGGGACAGCTTTGAAGAGCGCCTCAACGAAGCAAGATCCCGCGGCAAAATTCGCGGTATCGGCATGGCGACTTACGTCGAGGCTTGCTCCTTCGCAGGCTCTGAGGCGGTTCATGTGCGGCTTGAAGACGATGGCTCGGTCACGCTTGACGTTGGCACACAATCAAACGGGCAAGGCCATGCCACGGCGTACGCGCAGTTTGTCGCTGATACGCTTGGTCTTGAAATAGATCGCATCAAGGTGATCCAGGGCGACAGCGACAGGCTGCCGAAGGGCGGCGGAACCGGCGGCTCCCGCTCGATCCCGCTGGGCGGTGTGTCGGCGGCCAAAGCGGGTGAGAACCTCGCGGAAAAGATCCGCAAGATCGCGGCTGATGAGCTCGAGGCGTCGGCGGGTGACATTGAACTCGTCAGCGGCGAGGCGCGGATCGTCGGCACAGACCGCCGCATCGACTTCTCAGCCATCGCCAAGGCGGCGAAGGCCCCTGACGACCTTAAGGGCTTCGGTGAATTCTTTCAGGACGAGGCAACCTATCCGAACGGAACCCACATCTGCGAGGTTGAGATCGATCCTGAGACCGGCAAGATCGACGTGGTCGGATATGTCAGCGTGGATGATTTCGGCATCACGGTGAACCCGATCCTTCTTGCTGGCCAGGTGCATGGTGGCATCGCGCAGGGCATTGGACAGGCACTGCTGGAAGACACGGTCTATGGCGAGGATGGTCAGCTCATCACTGCGACCTTCATGGACTATTGCATGCCGCGCGCTGACGATTTCCCTCACTTCGACTTTTCGACCCGCCATGTTCCATCCACGACCAATGAGATGGGCATCAAGGGGGCGGGAGAAGCGGGGACGATCGGAGCGGCACCGGCGGTGATGAACGCGGTGACAGATGCTCTTCACAGAGCATACGGAATATCCCATATCGAGATGCCTGCGGTGCCGAATCGCGTCTGGACTGCGATCCAGGAGGCCACTGCGCGGAATTGAGGGGGAACCGATTGCCGGATCTGAATGCGATAAACGCGGAAAACCCTCTCCGTGGCATTCTTTTGAAGATCGCATCGGTCGCCGTTTTTGTCATGATGAGCGGCCTCATCAAAGTGGCCGGCGACGTTCCCGCCGGTCAGATTGTCTTCTACCGTTCGTTCTTTGCCATACCGCCAGTTCTTCTGATCCTGTGGTGGCAGGGGAATTTGGCCGGCTCATTCCGGACCAAAAATCCGGTGGGCCACATCACGCGCGGCCTCGTGGGGGTCGCGTCCATGACTCTCGGATTTTTCGCGCTCACGCGGCTGCCCCTTCCGGATGCGGTGACGTTGAACTACGCACAACCTTTGTTTGTGGTCGTGTTCAGCGCGATGTTCATGGGCGAGACCATACGCATCTATCGCTGGGCCGCGGTTGTCGTGGGACTGTGCGGCGTCATCGTTGTGTCCTGGCCCAAGCTGACGCTGTTTTCCGGAGAAGCGGTAATGGACTCCCGGCAAACCATCGGCGTTTTTGCAGCTTTTGCTGCAGCGGCGATGTCCGCGACGGCGATGCTGCTGGTTCGCAGGCTCGTTCACACAGAGCGAACTTCAACGATTGTGGTCTGGTTTTCCGCGAGCGCTTCTGTGGTTGCGCTTTGCACCTATCCGCTGGGCTGGCTTAGTTTGTCACCGTACCAGATCGCCGCCTTGATCGGTGCCGGCATTTGCGGCGGTGTCGCACAGATGATGATGACGGAGGCTTATCGCTTTGCCGAAGCGTCCGTGGTGGCACCGTTCGAGTACACATCGCTGATGCTGGCGATCATCTTTGCCTATCTGGTGTTCGGGGAACTGCCGACGATCTATACCCTGGTAGGCGGCGCCATCGTGATTGGCTCTGGAATATTCATTGTGCTGCGCGAGCGTCAGCTCGGGCTTCAACGGGCGAAGGTTCGCAAGGTTCTGCCGCCGCAATAATTATTCGTTTGCTCCGGCCTTTAACTCATCCAGCTTGTTGGCCACGTCCAGAAGGTCGCGCCAGGCGAGCTTCTTGTGCGCCGGATTGCGCAGAAGATATGCGGGATGGAGTGTCGGCATGGCAGGGATGTCGATGCCGGACGCGGTCTTGTGCACCTTCCAATTGCCCCTCAGGCGCAAGATACCTTCATTCGCGTTGAGGAGAACCTTGGCCGAGGGGCCGCCAAGCGCGATAAGGATTTTCGGACGGGCAAGTTCGATCTGTCGCTCGATGAAGGGGCGGCAGATCTCTGTCTCGAGGGGGGTGGGGTTGCGGTTCCCTGGAGGACGCCAAGGAACGACGTTGGCGATGTAGGCATTGGTGGTTCGCGATGCGCCAATTGCGGCAAGCATTGCGTCCAACAAGCGGCCAGATTTTCCAGCGAAGGGAAGACCCTCAATGTCCTCGTCGCGACCAGGCGCTTCACCGACCAGCATGATATCCGGCTGCGGATTTCCGTCTGCGAAAACGAGGCTCTTTGCAGTAAGCTTCAGATTGCAGCCGTCGAAGCTTGCGAGCAGATTGCGCAACTCTTCAAGAGATTGAGCGCTGGCAGCGAGTTCGCGTGCACGGGCAACCTGTTCTTCATCCGGGAGAACAGGTGCGGATGTGGTGCGAGCGGCTGCTGCAGTCGGGGTTGCGTTTGAAGCTGGCTTTGTGAAAGCTGCAACCGCAGCGCTTCGAGCCGCCGCCTGCTCTGCGAAGCGGTCAACGGCCTCTTCCAGCAACGGTTCATCGACGCCCGCTTCGGCGTAGAAGCGCAACAGGTCGGCGAGATCGGGGAGGGGCTCAGTCGGGTCTGCAGTAAGCATGCCCCATTGTCGCCTGCGGCACGGTTTCCTTCAAGCACCTGCGAATACTTCTCCGCTCTTATGATGGGCACCGCAAAAGCCGGCTTGGAAGAACACCTTGCGATAGATCCAGTAATATCGAGTGTTTCCCGCGGGGAAGCTATAGGCTATGAGCGCTACACAGGTTGCCGACGGGCATACGCAAGGGAGCGATTGATGAGCGAGATCGAACGGGAGAGCATGGAATTCGACGTTGTGATTGTGGGGGCAGGACCGGCTGGTCTGTCTGCTGCGATCCGACTGAAGCAGTTGAATCCCGATCTGTCTGTCGTCGTGCTTGAAAAGGGCGGCGAAGTTGGCGCTCACATTCTCTCGGGTGCGGTCGTCGACCCGATCGGTATTGATCGTCTGCTGCCAGAGTGGCGCGAGGAGAGCGATCACCCCTTCAAGACGCCCGTCACGGCTGACCACTTCATGCTACTCGGGCCGGCAGGATCGCTGCGACTGCCGAATTTCCTGATGCCGCCGCTGATGAACAATCACGGCAATTACATCGTCTCGCTGGGCAATGTCTGCCGCTGGCTGGCGGGCCATGCCGAGGCGCTGGGCGTTGAAATCTATCCGGGATTTGCAGCAGCCGACCTCATGTATAACGAGGAGGGCGCGGTTACCGGTGTGATCACCGGCGACATGGGCGTGGAGCGCGACGGCTCACAAGGCCCAAATTTCGCCCCCGGGATGGCGCTGCTCGGCAAATATGTGCTGATCGGTGAAGGCGTACGGGGCTCGCTCGCCAAGCAGCTTATCCACCGCTACGGGCTTGCAGAAGAACGCGAGCCGCAGAAGTACGGCATCGGCCTCAAGGAGCTCTGGCAGGTCAAACCGGAAAATCACAAGCAGGGCCTGGTGCAGCACTCGTTTGGCTGGCCACTTGGTGGTGAGACCGGTGGCGGCTCGTTTCTCTATCATCTTGAAGACAACATGGTTGCGGTCGGCTTCGTCGTCCACCTCAACTACAAGAACCCGTATCTCTCGCCTTTCGAGGAATTCCAGCGCTTCAAGACGCATCCCGCGATTTCGCCAACCTTCGAAGGCGCAAAGCGCATCTCCTACGGTGCACGCGCGATCACTGAGGGTGGCTACCAGTCGGTGCCGAAGCTGACTTTCCCGGGCGGCGCGCTGATCGGTTGCTCGGCTGGTCTCGTCAACGTGCCGCGCATCAAGGGTTCGCACAACGCAGTGCTGTCGGGCATGCTCGCGGCGGAGCATGTGGCAGAAGCGATTGCGGCTGGGCGCGCCTATGATGAGCTTGCGGGCTACGAGGAAGCCTGGCGCGGCAGCGATATCGGCAAGGATCTGAAGAAGGTCCGCAACGTGAAGCCGCTCTGGTCGAAGTTCGGCCTGTGGCTTGGGGTGGGGCTTGGCGGCCTCGACATGTGGCTGAATTCCCTGCTGGGCTTCTCGCCATTCGGCACGATGAAGCACGGCAAGACGGACGCTGAATCGCTTGAGCCGGCATCGAAGCACAAGAAGATCGATTATCCGAAGCCAGATGGCGTTCTGACCTTCGATCGTCTGTCGTCCGTATTCTTGTCGAACACCAACCATGAAGAGGATCAGCCGATCCACCTTCAGGTCAAGGATATGGAACTGCAGAAGCGTTCGGAGCACGACGTCTTTGCTGGTCCCTCGACCCGCTACTGCCCGGCGGGCGTTTATGAGTGGGTCGATGCTGACGGCAATGCGGCGGCGGACAAGATCGGTATTGACGTTCGTTTCGTGATCAACGCGCAGAACTGCGTCCACTGCAAGACGTGTGACATCAAGGACCCGAACCAGAACATCAACTGGGTCCCGCCACAGGGCGGCGAGGGGCCTGTCTACCCGAACATGTAGGGGAGGTTAGCGGCAAAGCCGAAGCCTTCCTCCGTCTAGCGATTTACGAAAGCCTGCAGGATCTCGGCGGGCTTTTCTTCTGGGAGCAGGGAGAACTCGAAAAGCAGGGGAAGGTGATCTGAGTTACCGCCATACGTGCTTTCGAGTTTTCGCGGAATGACCGCGCCTTTCGTCATCACATGGTCGATCGGCAGCCCGATGGAGCTACGCATCCAGTCCGGCGCGAATTCGTGCAGGTAGGTGGAGCCGGCTCCGCGCAGGATCGTGGATCCCGCAGCACCTGCCAGGGCGCGGGCGGAATAGCTCCAGGGGGCTGAATTGAGATCACCTGCAATGATCGCGGTTGGGCCTACATCATTCATGAGCGGTAGGATCCGTGGCAGTTGGTGCTGCTGATGGAAGGGCCACGGCCATCCAAGGTGGACAGCAAGAATGTCTACGGACTGGCCGGAGAAATCGTAGCGCAGATGCGCGACGTCACCCTTGGCTGCGCATTTCGGGTGGAATCCCTGCGCGAATGGACGGCGTGACAGAACAGCGGTGCCACCTACGTCGCGCGGCTTGGGGCAGAACATCGAATAGGGATACGTGTGCTCCAACAGGGAGAGCTTTTCGTGCCATGCCCGCGTGACTTCGTTAAGCGTGACGATGTCCGGCTTGAGTTCTCCAATCAGGGAGAGCACCGCTTCAGGCTGCTGGTTCCGATAGTAAACATTCAGGTGGAGCAGCCGGTACACGGGCCCCGATTGATTGCTGCTGACACCTGAGGGCGTAGCAGCCGCGCCTTCCCAAAGCGTTGTGCCCAGTGACAGTCCGCCCAGCGCGATGGCGAACAATGCCTCCATCCGAAAGCGCATGAGCAGCAGGATCGGAACAAGGAAAAGCATCAAGACCGCAAGATGCACACGGAAGTGAGAAAACGAGTCCAGCGCCAGGTGGATGCGTCCCAGATAGCCGAAGCTGAGTGCTGCGGCGATAGCGGTCAGGACGGCAAGCACGATCAGCCGTAGCGCGGTCGATTTCATATGGCGGTGCTCTAGAGAAATGCGGTTTCGGAAAAACTGCGGAGCTTTCGGGAATGAAGTCGCTCGGATGGCATTTGCCCGAGTTTCTCCAATGCACGCAGACCAATTGTCAGATGTTGCGCGACCTGCCGCTTGTAGAACTCGGTCGCCATTCCTGGCAGCTTCAACTCGCCATGCAGCGGCTTGTCGGACACGCATAACAGGGTGCCATAGGGCACGCGGAAGCGGAACCCGTTTGCCGCGATCGTCGCCGACTCCATATCAAGCGCGATGGCTCTCGACTGGGAAAGCCGCTGAACGGGGCCGCGCTGATCGCGCAATTCCCAGTTGCGGTTGTCGATCGTCGCGACGGTCCCCGTGCGCATGATGCGCTTGAGGTCATAACCGGAGAGGCCAGTAACCTCTGCGACCGCTTCCTCCAGCGCGACCTGCACCTCGGCCAGCGCCGGGATTGGCACCCAGACCGGCAGATCGTCATCCAGAACGTGGTCTTCACGGACATAGGCGTGTGCCAGAACATAGTCGCCAAGCGCCTGGCTGGTACGAAGCCCCGCACAATGGCCGAGCATCAGCCAGACATGTGGACGCAGGACCGCAATGTGGTCGGTGATTGTCTTGGCGTTAGATGGACCCACGCCGATATTCACCATGGTAATCCCGTTGTTGCCGGGCTTTTTGAGGTGATAGGCCGGCATCTGCGGCATGCGGATGGGGGTCGCGCCCCCCTCGGGATGGCTTGAGCCAGCCGGCGTGATGATGTTGCCCGGTTCGACGAACGCTTCGTAGCCACCGCCACCATCAGCCATCAGGTTGCGCGCAACGGAGCAGAACTCGTCGATGTAGAACTGGTAATTGGTAAAGAGAACGAAGTTCTGGAAGTGGTTTGGTGTGGTCGCCGTATAGTGGGCCAGCCGGTGCAGCGAATAGTCAATGCGCTGGGCCGTGAAAGGCCCGAGGGGTAGCGGCTCCCCCGGGACGGGCTCATAGGTCCCGTTCGAGATGTGATCGTCGGTGGTGTTGAGATCCGGCACGTCAAACAGATCGCGCAACGGCCGCTGGATAACCTCTGCAATGTCGCCATCGACATAGGTGCCTTCGAGAAAGGCAAAGTGCAGAGGGATTGGCGTTTCGGAGTCACCAATGGTGATCGGAACGCCATGATTGCGCATCAGCAGACCAAGCTGTTCGATGAGATAATTCTCGAACAGATCGGGCCGCGTGATCGTGGTGGAATATTCACCTGGACCCGCGACGTGGCCATAGGCCAGGCGCGAATCTATATGCGCGTAGGAGGAAGTCGTCATCCGCACTTCCGGGTAATATGCCCGGAAACGCCGGTGCTGATCATCTCCGGACGCAAGCGAATTGAAGGAGTCGCGCAGGAAAGCGGTGCGGTTTTCGTAGAGCGTCTTAAGCTGGCGAACCGCTTCCACCGGGTCGGTAAAACTGCGACGGGAGAATGCGTCCGGTGTCGAGACGACGGGTATAGGGTCAGGGTAAATTCGCTTTTCCATGGCCCATTATATGTCGTTCGACATGGTTTTCGAGTGTCAACGCTCTCTAATACTTCGAGCGCCGGAGCGACAGGCGTGAATTACCTGCCGGCTCGTGCCTTGCGGGCCGCGTAGCGCGCATCGCGCTTGGCCTTGCGCTCGGCTTCATCTGCAAGGAGCTTTGCAACCAGGTCCTGTTCGGAGTTGGCGCGGGCTTCGGCGTCTGCGCGGGCTTCTGCTTCTGCCGCGGCGGCACGTTCTGCCTTCTCGCGAGCTTCCTGCTCAGCTTTCTCCTGCTTCAGGCGCTTACGCTCTGCTTCGCGTTGTGCACGAGCTTCGGCAATCGCCTGACGCTCTGCCTTGCGAGCCTGTACTTCCGGGTCATCTTCGCTCGGACGCGACTTGAACCGCTCAAGAAGGGCCTTCTTTGCTTCATCGGCAGCCTGCCGACGTTCGTTGAAACCCTTTTCTTTATAAATTGCCAATTTGAACCTGCTTTGGTGGGTAGATTACTGATCGCGCCTTAATGGTGGTCCCTTGCGGCCAATTCAAGGTGTGAAACGCCTTTTGGCCGAGAAAACGGTGCGAATTGGACCAAACACGGGCGACGGACCGAAACGATGCGCTGGTTTCGGCCCGAAGTTCACGATCTGCCTTTAAAAGCGAGTCGGTCGTCCCGCTGGGCGGCACTCGCCATCACGGACGATCCGGAAGCCTTCAGCCTGTGCCGAACATGCATTGCCGAACGTCCGTTGCTGGCGGCCGCGCTCTGCACAGACCGGACGGTAATCCATGGTGCAGGCCTGCTGAGGACGACCGGCACCCGGCCGGCCACCAGGGCGGTTCCAGTCGCTGCCCGGGCGTTCGGGGCGCGATGGCCGTTCAGCGCGACATTCGCCGTCGTTCAGGATGCGATAGCCATCCGCCCGCGCCATGCAGGCGTTTCCGAAGCTGCGGCGCTCTCCGCCGCGTTGCGCGCATACCGGAGCGTATTCGCGAGTGCAGGCCATCTGCGGCGGGGCAGGGCGCGGGGGAAGAGGGCGGTAGCCAGGGCCGTCGTCAACGGCGACAGTGCAGGCCGCGAGGAGGGTGGTGGATACCGCTATCCCGGCTGCCAATTTCGCGATCGAAAACAGGTTCATGTATTCCTCCTCGTGGACGATCTGCGTTTTCTCCCCATCGATCAGGGAAGCGGAAGAAAATTGCAAGTCGCAGCGTGATTTTCAGCCTTTGACAAGCGATGAGACGATGGACCGGTCGGGAAAGCAGGTTGCCGGCATTCCCGCCTTTTCCTGCCATTCGCCAATTGAGCGTCGGGTGCGGAAGCCAGGCAAGCCGTCGGCGCCGCCAACGTCATAGCCGAGCTTTTCCAGCGCCCTTTGCATGGCTGCGACATCCGATCGATAGAGACCGCCGACCTTGCCCCACTCGGTAGCAAAGCGTCTGTCGCCGTAGGAGATCCGATCCGCTGCATGTCCGACGAACAGCGCGTAATTGTCCGAGAAATTATACTCTTTGAGAACGTAGAAATTTGGCGTGACGATAAAGGCGGGGCCCGAACGCCCGGCAGGCATCAGCAGGTAGCCTTCCTGTCGCGCTTCATGCTCGGGAAATGGTCTTCCGCTCACACGGGTCACGCCTTTTGCTGCCCAGTCCGAGATTTTCAGGCCTCGGTCAGGGCCTTCCAGCGCGCAGGACAGGTTCGCAGGCACATTGACCTCGAAGCCCCAGTCCCGTCCCTTCACCCAGCCCCTCTGAGCCAGATAATTGGCGATTGATGCGAGTGTGTCGGCTGCGGAGCCCCAGATGTCGGCGCGCCCATCGCCATCGCCGTCGACAGCGTATTGGAGATAGGAGGTCGGCATGAATTGGGGCTGGCCGAGGGCACCGGCCCAGGAAGACTTCATGGCGGAAATGGATGTATGGCGATTCTCGATCATCTCGAGCGCAGCCAGAACCTCGCTGCGGAACATCTCTTTGCGCGTGGCGAGAAATGCCTTTGTGCCCAGCACCTCGAAGGCATTGTAGGGAATTTTCGCATTGCCGAAGCCGGATTCGCGGCCCCAGATCGCCAGCAATATCCCTCGCGGAACGCCGTAACGCTGCTCGATCCGGTCGAGCGCGGCCTTGAGCTGACCCGCTCTCGCACGTCCGCCGGACGTCACACCCGAAACGGTTTTTTCCGCGAAATACGCGGCGGGAGAACCGAATTCCGCCTGATGCTGTTGTTTCGGGGTTTCCGGCTTTTGCCCCGGCAATACGAGGTCAGGCAGCTTGAGGTTGGGCGTTACACCCTTGAAAGCGGCATTGAAGGTTTCAGCAGAAACGCCGCGGGCTTTAGCTTGAGGCCACAGATCGTTCTGGAGCCAGGACTGAAACTGGGCGTTGATGCTGGATTGGGCGTAGGCAGGTGCTGATGCACCGATGATGCAGGAAAGGATGAGGGCGAGATGTCGCTTCAAGGCATCGTCCTCCGAAGTTTGATGCTCAGAACACCGTACGTGATTTGAGCGCCGCTGTGAGCGTCCCTTCGTCGAGATAGTCGAGTTCGCCACCAACTGGGACGCCGTGGGCAAGTCGTGTCACCTTGACCTCGAGGCCTGAAAGCTGGTCGGTGATGTAGTGCGCTGTCGTCTGTCCCTCGACCGTCGCGTTCACAGCAAGGATGACTTCAGAAATGCCGCCTTCCGCCACACGCGAGACCAGAGAAGTAATGTTGAGATCTTCCGGGCGAATACCATCCAGCGGGGACAAGGTGCCGCCAAGGACGTGGTAGCGCACGTTAAGTGCCGCAGCGCGTTCTAGTGCCCAAAGGTCTGAAACGTCTTCAACAACGATGAGGGTTGCCGGATCGCGGCGCGGATCCGTGCAGATCGTGCAGGGATCGCTTGTGTCCACGTTGCCGCAGCAGGAGCACACCCGCACCTTGGCTACAGCCTCACCCATCGCCAGAGCGAGCGGAGAAAGGAGCTGGTCCTTCTTCTTGATCAGATGCAGCGCTGCTCTGCGCGCCGAACGAGGGCCAAGCCCCGGCACCTTGGCCAGAAGCTGGATCAGACGTTCGATTTCGGGACCGGCGATTCTTTTCGACATGCGATGCGTTTAGCGAGGAATGCGCAAGATGGGTAGCATTACCATGCGTTCAAGCCTCACCCATCCTGACAACAAATCGTCACTTCGCGAATGGCAGAGCGCAGGTTACCGGATTGGTGATATCGCATGCGCTCATCAAACCGCGCTGGACGGTGCCGAGGCGGCTCTTCTCAGCGACGAGCACGGACAGGCCCATGCCGAACAGCATGATCATCAGGCACACGATGGTGAAGCGGCGAGCGAGCATGGGACATCTCCTTCTTTGTGGCGAGAAGATGCCCAATTGTGGCTGAACCGGCGCTGAGAGTGCCGTTCATCTGCGGTTCAAGGATCTTAACAAACCCTTTAGACCAATTGGCTGGCAGCTGTTGTCCGCCTGTGCTTTGCTCCGGCTTTAAGTTCGGAGAGTTTTGATGACGACACAAACATCGCCCATCCAGCTTCACTACTGGCCGACACCCAATGGCTGGAAGATCACGATCATGCTTGAGGAACTCGGCGTTCCCTATGAAGTGAAATACGTGAACATCGGCAAGGGCGAGCAGTTCGAGCCAGACTTCCTGGAAATCGCGCCCAATAACCGGATGCCGGCGATAGTGGACCCGGAAGGCCCCGGAGGTGAACCGATTTCGGTCTTTGAGTCCGGAGCAATCCTGCAATATCTTGGCCGGAAGTTCGGACGCTTCTATCCGACCGACGAACGTCAGCGCGTCGAGGTGGACCAGTGGTTGTTCTGGCAGATGGGCGGACTCGGGCCGATGGCCGGGCAGGCACATCATTTCCGCCAATATGCGCCGGAGCAGGTTCCCTACGCGATCAAGCGTTACACTGACGAGTGCAACCGCCTATACGGCGTCATGAACCGTCGCCTTGCTGAGCGCGAATTTCTTGCGGGTGAGTACTCGATCGCGGACATGGCCTGCGTAGGCTGGATCCGTCCTTATCAAAACCAGGGCCAGGATCTGAACGACTTTCCCAATCTCAAGCGCTGGTTCGAGACATTGTCCGCCCGCCCCGCTGTCGAGAAAGGCTGGTCAGTCGGGCAAGAATTCCGAAACAACCTCGGCGATGACAAAGAGGCGCAGAAGATCCTCTTCGGTCAGCGCGCACAATAAGCGGTTGAGGCGCATCGAAAAGTGCGCCTCTTTCGCGAGCGCCGCAGCTCATTGGCGCTTCCAATCCTGCGTCCTGCAGAAGATCGCTGCCTGGAAGCGCCATCCGTAGACGTCAGATGTCCCGACAAAAGGCACGCTTGGGCGAAAAATCTTGCCGAGCTTCTCGCCGCGTTCGATTTTCGTGGTTAGCAGAGTGTTGCTTTTTAGTGGCGAAATTTTCTGAGCATTTTCATCAAATCGCGCAGAATTCCTGCGTTCCTATCCTTAACGAATTACGAGGTTTACCTCTTGTTTTGATTTCGTTTTCCGCTCGTTAAGCAACCCGTTTAACGGCGGATTCAAGGCTCCGGTTCATCCTCAAAGCATCAAAGACAACGGCGAAAACGCCGGAACTTACAGGCTCTCAGGATCACACAGGGGACTTGAAAATGGCTCGTTACGAAGTGATGCAGGCAGATATCGGCTCCACCGCTCAGTCGGATGTCCTGTTCGAATTGGGCATGATGTATGCGACGGGTCGCGACTGCGACGTTGACCTGGTTGCGGCCCACAAATGGTTCAACATTGCCGCCATCAAGGGGTCGGATCGTGCCGCTGCAATGCGGGCCGAACTCGCGGCAACCATGTCGAAGCTCGACATCGCCAAGGCGCTGCGTGAAGCGCGTGAATGGATGACCATCCACTAAAAGAACGATCGCCTTCTCGGGCGTCATCGGAAAAGCCGCGACTGGCAAGATGTCAGCGCGGCTTTTATTTTTGCTGCTACTCGCGGAAGCGCACGAGGACTGTGCCTTCCGTTACCTGGCTGCCCTGTTCGGTAATCTCTTCGATTACCCCATCATGCGGAGCGGTGATCGTGTGTTCCATCTTCATCGCCTCCAGCATCAAGAGCGATTGTCCTTTGATTACTGTGTCGCCAGCTGCGGCTCTGACGATCTTCACAAGTCCCGGCATCGGAGCGCGGAGTGCATCGCCGCCTGCAGCGTGTGCCTCGGCCTGCTCGAACGGGTCTGGAACCACGAAATTATGAGTCGATGGCCCCGCGAAAACGGTTACATGGCCCGGCCACCGGACAGCTTCTCCCGACCCAGCATCTTGCGCGATCGTCGTCGTCATCGGGCCGACCGCCACGCGGGCGCTGCCATTTCGATTAACTGAGACACGCGCGGCGACCTCTTCTTCGCCGAATAAAAGCTGGACCGACCTCTCAATCGGGTGAAAGTGCGCATAGCCGCCCAACGCGTCCCAAGGATCCTGACCGGAAGGGGTGACCGCGATCCTGTTTGCTCCAACGGCGGCCAAAGCGACATCACGAAAGTTTGGCAAAGCCATTTTCGTCAGTTCCGCATGTTTGCGCTCGATCATGCCGGTATCCACTTCGCCAGCCGCGAAGTCGCTATCGCCGGCCAATGCAGCGAGGAAAGCCGTATTGACGACCGAGCCTGCGATGCGGGTGTGTGTGAGCGCTTTGTAGAGGCGGGAAAGCGCCTGTTCCCGGTCGTGTCCGTGGCAGACGAGCTTGGCGATCATCGGGTCATAGAATGGCGAGATGGCATCGCCCGGTCGGACGCCAGTCTCAACACGCACGCCGGGACCTTGGGGAAATTCAAGGTGATGGAGGGTGCCGATCGCCGGAAGAAAACCTTTCGCCGCGTCTTCCGCGTAAAGTCTCGCCTCGAAAGCGTGTCCGTCGAGCGGGATCTCTTCCTGGCGCAAGGGCAGGGGTTGGCCGGATGCAATCCGAAATTGCCATTCGACCAGATCGACGCCGGTTATCATCTCCGTGACGGGATGCTCGACCTGCAATCTGGTGTTCATTTCCATGAACCAGAAGCGATCCGGTCGAAGGCCCTCGCTGGCATCGACAATGAATTCGATGGTTCCAGCGCCGGTGTAGGCGATTGCCCTCGCTGCCGTCACGGCGGCCTCTGTCATCGCCGCCCGCATCTCGTCGCTCATGCCGGGCGCAGGCGCTTCTTCAATGACTTTCTGGTGACGGCGCTGGGCGGAGCAATCGCGCTCGTACAGGTGGACGACATTGCCATGCATGTCTCCGAAGACCTGAACTTCTATGTGGCGCGGCTTTTCAATGTACTTTTCGACCAGGACACGCTCATCGCCGAATGCAGCCTTGGCCTCGCGCTTGGCCGCGGCCAGCGCTTCGTGAAAGGCATCCGGATCATCGACCCGGCGCATGCCCCTGCCTCCGCCGCCAGCCCGCGCCTTGATGAGGACGGGATATCCGATCTCTCGTGCTTTGGTCGCGAGGACCACCAGTTCCTGTGCCTCTCCATGATAGCCCGGCACGACCGGGACGCCTGCCCTGTCCATCAGGCGCTTGGCGGCATCTTTGAGCCCCATAGCTCGAATGGCTCTGGATGAGGGGCCGATGAAAATCAGGCCGGACGCCTCGACAGCTTCAACGAATTCCGGATTTTCAGACAGAAAGCCATATCCGGGATGGATCGCCTGCGCGCCGGAATCGAGCGCGGCTTGGATGATGCGATTACCGACAAGGTAGCTATCGCTTACGGGGGAGCCGCCGATGTGATGGGCCTCATCCGCCATCTCCACATGCAGCGCATGTGCATCTGCATCCGAGTAGACGGCGACAGTCGCGATGCCCATCCTTCGCGTCGTTCTAATGATGCGGCAAGCGATTTCACCGCGATTGGCGATCAGGATCTTGTCGAACATCGCGTGCTCCATTTGCCCCGGAGCAGAGTAGGGAAGCGATTAACGCTCGTCCAGCGTGGCTGAAGCTTGTATTTGCGGAAAAATGCGGCCCATCTTGTACGCAATATTTGGAGGCCAGATGCTCAACCCGTTTCGAGTCTTGATCTATTCCGCCTGCCTTTCGGCAGCGACTACCGCCGCGCATGCCGACTGGAGGCCGCAGGAGCGTATCGAGCACTATCAGGTGCGTGGAACAACCGGGATTGAGCTCTACCAATCGATTGGCGCGAATGGCCCGCGCATCGGAGCAGGTAATGTCATTGCTTATACGGACTTCAGGCTGCTCTGGTCCCGAGATTATCGACCTCAGCCGGATGGCTCGTGCAAGCTGGTCACGGCGCGGCCAAACCTCACCATTACCTACCGCCTGCCCAAGGCGAGCGGGAGCATGCCTGCGGCGACAAAGGAATTGTGGGACCGCTTCATCAAGGGCGTTACAGTGCACGAAAGGGTGCATGGCGACATCATCGTCGATATGGTCCGTGAGATCGAGAAGGTATCCGTCGGCCTCAGCGCGCCAAATGATCCCGACTGCAAGAAAGTGCGGGCGGCGCTTCAAGCAAAGCTTGGCCCGATATCCGAGCGTCAGCGTGCTCGCAGTCGCGACTTCGACCGGGTCGAGATGAGTAATGGCGGCAACGTCCATCGGCTGGTGCTGGACCTGGTCAACGGCGACGGCTGACTTGAACGTAATGCCTCGATGACTTCTGTGAGCATTAAACGGTAGGCATTGAACCGCTCTACCGCTTCTGCAAGGCCAGAGAGGCTGGCAAAAGACGCGCTCGGCAGGTGCCGCTAGGCTGAGTGTTCGGCGATCGCCTTGCCTGCCGCCCATCCAGACGACCATGCCCACTGGAAATTGTACCCGCCCAGCCAGCCTGTCACGTCTACGACCTCCCCAATGAAGAACAGGCCGGGTACGTTTCGCGCTTCCATGGACTTCGAGTTCAGGTCGCTAGTCTCGACACCACCGAGAGTAACTTCGGCAGTGCGATAGCCTTCCGAGCCGATTGGAAGGACTTCCCAACCCTGAATGGTCGCGGCGACATCGGCGAGTTTCTTGTCGCTTGCATCGGCGAGATTGCCTTTCCATCCATGGGCCTGCGTCAGATAGGCCGCCAGCCGCTTGGGCAGCAAATCCGCGATTGCGGTGGCAATTTGCTGGCGCGGGTTCTGACGTTTGGCGTTCATCAGCTGCCCCGCGACGTCGTCCCTCGGCAGGAACGCAACGCGGATCGGCTGCTTCTCGCGCCAGTAGGACGAAATCTGCAAGATGGCGGGGCCGGAAAGGCCGCGATGCGTGAAGAGGACGGCTTCCTCAAAAGATGTCTTGCCGCAGGAAACGCGTGCGTCGGCGGCGACGCCTGCCATTTCCCTGAAATGCGGAAGAATGTCTTCGCCGAAAGTGAGCGGTACGAGCCCGGCCCGTGTTTCCGTGACCTTTAGGCCGAACTGTTCCGCTATTTGATACCCAAGCCCGGATGCGCCCATCTTGGGAATCGACTTGCCGCCGCAAGCCACAACAAAATTGGTGCATTGGATGCGCGCGCTTCCGTCACCACCCAGCGCGACGGTGAACCCGCTCTCATTTTTCGTGACAGTCTCAAGGGTCGTGCGCAGTCTCAGCTCGCAGCCGTTCTGCTCCATCTCTCGCGCGAGCATCTCGATAATGTCCTTGGCGGAGTTGTCGCAGAAGAGCTGCCCAAGCGTTTTCTCGTGCCAGGCGATCCGGTGCCTGTCCACCATTGCGATGAAGTCGTGTTGCGTGAAGCGGCTGATGGCCGACTTTGCGAAATGGGGATTTGCCGACAGGAAGTTCTTGGCAGTGGTCCCAAGGTTGGTGAAGTTGCAGCGCCCACCGCCAGAAATGCGGATCTTTTCTCCTGGTGCCTTTGCGTGGTCGACGACGAGAACGCGTCCTCCCTTGGAGGCAGCGTGGATCGCGCACATCATTCCTGCAGCACCCGCCCCAAGAATGACTGTATCGAAGGTTTGAATATGCGCCATGCGTTGCCACTCACCGATTCGCTCTTCGTGCTGTCCGGCTCTTGTATCGGGCACGAGGCGCTGGGCCATAGCAGGACATCAGGGAGCTAGAAAGTGCTGCGCGTCTTAACACGCCGTCCGGTTCCGCACCGCTCTTGCCGATCATCGGCGCAAGCCTCGGGCAATGAGGAGGTGGTAACATTTAATTTCAATACTCGCTGCGAGGTCAAGTGGATGAAATCGTTAAATAAATACGCCACGCGCCCAGATGCCGCGAAGATGAAAAAGAGGCCGAATTGGGTATGTTGGCGTAGCGGAAGAGGTGCCAATTTAACCTTTTGTTAACCAATTTCTCGATACACCGAACAAACCGAAAATTTACCAAGATGAACGACGTGTTAACTCAACCTAGGCCTATCCGCCTCAAGGGGCGCTCTTTCCTTGCCCTCGCGCTGACGCCTGATCTTCCGTTCGAAGACTGGCTGGTCAGGCTGGATGATCTGGCGGCGCGCTCGGCCGGGTTCTTCTTGCGCCGCCCCGTCGTTCTCGACGTCACGGACCTCGCGATCGATCGTGAGCAGCTGCGTGAGCTGGTCAATCAGCTGAGCTCCCGCAATGTCCGGGTGATGGGTGTGGAGGGTGCGCGGCCTTCGATGCTGGCGCCGGATCTCCCGCCGGCCATGACTGATGGCCGGCCGGCAGGGGATATCGAGCCGCCTGCGGCCGCTTCTAAGGAAGAAGCTGTCGTCGCGCTGAAGGGCAAGGAAGACGCGGACACGGTCGTGCCGGTGGAGTTGCCATCGGTAAAGGCTGCTCCCTCGCTCATGGTTTCCGAGCCGGTTCGCTCTGGTCAGTCGATTTTCTATCCGGACGGGGACGTCACGATCGTCGGCTCTGTTGCTTCCGGCGCCGAGATCATCGCCGGCGGATCGATCCACGTTTACGGCACACTGCGCGGACGCGCGCTGGCCGGCACAATGGGGCACTCCAGTGCGCGCATTTTCTGCCGCAAGCTGGAGGCCGAGCTCATCGCCATCGATGGCTACTACAAAACAGCCGAGGACCTTGAGCAGGACCTGCACGGGCAGTCAGTGCAAATCTGGCTGGAAGGCGAGACAATCAGGACTGACACACTTGGCTGAGCAGCAGGCAGCCCAACAACAGGAGAGTTTTATGGGCAAGGTAATCGTTGTTACTTCGGGCAAAGGCGGCGTTGGCAAGACGACGTCGTCTGCTGCGCTCGGCGCCGCACTCGCACAGGGTGGCGAGAAGGTTGTCGTCGTGGATTTTGACGTTGGTCTGCGGAACCTTGACCTTGTCATGGGCGCAGAGCGCCGGGTGGTGTACGATATCGTCAACGTCATTCAGGGCGACGCCAAGCTCACCCAGGCGCTGATCCGCGACAAGCGTCTTGAGACGCTCTACCTGTTGCCCGCCTCACAAACTCGCGACAAGGACAATCTGACTCCGGAAGGCGTCGAGAAGGTCATCGCCGCGCTCAAGAAGAGCTTCGACTGGGTCATCTGCGACAGTCCTGCTGGCATTGAGCGTGGTGCAACGCTGGCCATGCGCCATGCCGACGTTGCCATCGTCGTCACCAACCCGGAAGTCTCCTCGGTCCGTGACTCTGACCGTATTATCGGCCTGCTGGATTCCAAAACTCTCAAGGCAGAAACTGGCGAGCGCATGGATAAGCACCTGTTGCTGACCCGCTACGATCCAGTTCGGGCGCAGCGCGGCGACATGCTTAAAGTCGATGATGTCCTTGAGATACTTTCGATCCCGCTTCTGGGCATCATCCCCGAGAGCATGGATGTTCTTCGCGCCTCGAACGTCGGTGCGCCGGTGACCATCGCTGACGGCAACAGCGCGCCGTCCAAGGCATATTTCGACGCCGCGCGCAGGCTCAAGGGCGAGACCCTGGAAGTTACAGTGCCCAGCAACGAGAAGCGGGGCTTCTTCGGCAAGATCTTCGGAAGGAAAGCGGCATGAACCTGTTCCGCATATTCTCCCGTCCACCCTCATCGGCACCCGCAGCCCGCGAAAGGCTACAGGTCCTGCTGGCGCATGAGCGCGCAGCCGTCGGCGGCGATTCCGATCTGGTTGCGAAGCTGCGGGATGAGATTCTCCGCGTGATCCAGAAGCACATGAAGATTGACCAGGAAAAGGTCAGTGTGACGATGGAGCGTGGCGACCAGATGTCGACCCTGGCGGTCGATATCGAGATTCCGTTCAAGGGCAGCAAAAAGGCAGCCTGATCCGGAATTCACTGAAACACCTGCAGTCAAGGAAGGGATTACCATGACCCGACTCGCACTTCTCGAACGGCTGAAGGAAGTCCAGCAGCTGCCCCGCTACCAGGGGCGCGACATTACGACGATCAGCGCGGTGCTGAACAATCAGGCACTATTGCGACATGTCGAACAGTGCGAGGAAGCTGCCGGTGTTGCGCCAAACGCTGGCGCGTCCACCGCAGCAGTTCATGCTCACGGCAACGCCTGACCACAGCGGAAAATCCAAGTGCCCATCGCGAGACGGGCACTTGTTTCGTTCGGATCGCTACATGCGGAACACGCCGAACCTTGTGTCCTCCACGGGCGCATTAAGCGCCGCAGACAGGCTAAGCGCCAGAACATCCCGTGTTTTTGCCGGGTCGATGATGCCATCATCCCACAGTCGCGCGGATGAGTAGAGCGGATGCCCCTCGCGCTCGTATTTTTCGAGGATCGGTGCGCGAAATTTGGCTTCCTCTTCGGCTGACCAGCTGCCGCCACGCCGCTCGATCCCTTCGCGCCTCACCAAGGCCAGCACAGTAGCCGCCTGTTCCCCGCCCATCACCGAGATGCGCGCGTTCGGCCACATCCACAGGAAGCGTGGTGAATAAGCACGCCCGCACATGCCGTAATTGCCGGCCCCAAACGAACCGCCGATGATGACTGTCACCTTCGGAACCTGCGCGGTCGCGACTGCCGTGACGAGTTTTGCACCGTCCTTGGCGATGCCACCGGCCTCGTATTTGCGGCCGACCATGAACCCGGTGATGTTCTGCAAGAAGATCAGCGGGATTTTTCGCTGGCAGCATAGCTCGATGAAGTGAGCGCCTTTGAGTGCGCTCTCCGAAAAAAGCACTCCATTGTTGCCGATGATCCCGACGGGTATTCCATAAAGATGCGCAAAGCCGGTGACGAGCGTCGTGCCATAGTTCTGCTTGAACTCGTCGAACTCCGAACCGTCCACCAGCCGGGCGATAACCTCGCGTACATCATACGGCTTTCGAAGATCTGTTGGAACGACGCCGTAAATTTCGGACGGATCATAAAACGGAGCTTTGGGAGGGAGCAGTTTGGTTGCGATTGTCTTTTCGCGGTTCAGATTGCGTACGATCCGCCGGACGATCTCGAGCGCATGTCGATCGTCTACCGCATAATGATCGGCGACGCCGGATTCGCGCGTGTGCAGATCGGCACCACCAAGCGCCTCGGCGGTGACTTCTTCGCCGGTTGCCGCTTTTACAAGTGGCGGGCCGCCCAGGAAGATCGTCGCCTGATTCTTCACCATGATCGTTTCGTCGGACATTGCGGGCACATACGCGCCTCCGGCGGTACAAGATCCCATCACGCAGGCAATCTGCGGAATTCCCGCTGCCGACATGTTGGCCTGATTGTAAAAGATTCGGCCGAAATGTTCGCGGTCGGGAAAAACCTCATCCTGGTTCGGCAGATTCGCGCCGCCTGAATCTACCAGGTAAATGCAGGGCAGCTTGTTCTGCATGGCGATTTCCTGCGCCCGCAGATGCTTTTTGACCGTGACCGGGTAGTAGGTCCCGCCTTTGACGGTGGCGTCGTTGATGACGATCACGCATTCGACGCCTTCGACGCGCCCAATTCCAGCAATCAGTCCTGCCGACCGGATCTGGTCATCGTACATACCCCACGCTGCGAACTGGCCGATCTCGAGAAACGGTGAGCCCACGTCGATCAATTGTGCAAGTCGCTCGCGAGGAAGGAGCTTTCCGCGCGCAACGTGCCGCTCGCGTGCCTCGTCCGTCCCGCCACGTTCGACGATCATGGCCTTCTCTGCAATGTCAGCAACAAGCGCCTTCATCGCCTCGGCATTTGCCTTGAACGCATCTGAAGAGGTGGACAGCTGCGAGTGAAATTTCGGCATCATATCCTCTCGAAGTTGCGTCGAGTGTGGCCTCTAAAGAAGTGTTGGGGAAGGGGTCAAACGGCTTCGGCCATCATCTCCCGGCCGATAAGCCAGCGCCGGATCTCGCTGGTGCCTGCGCCAATCTCGTAGAGTTTGGCGTCCCGTAGCAATCGTCCGGTCGGGTATTCGTTGATGTAGCCATTGCCGCCGAGAAGCTGGATTGCGTCGAGTGCGATCTGTGTAGCCTTCTCTGCGGCGTAGAGGATGCACCCGGCGGCGTCCTTGCGGGTCGTTTCCTTCCGGTCGCAGGCGGACGCGACGGCATAGACATAAGCACGGCAGGCGTTCATCGTGGTGTACATGTCGGCAAGCTTACCCTGTACCAGCTGAAATGCACCGATTGGCTGCCCGAATTGCTGGCGTTCCTGAGCGTAAGGGACAGCAGCGTCCAGTGCAGCGGCCATGATCCCGAGTGGCCCTCCGGAAAGCACTACGCGCTCATAATCCAGTCCTGACATGAGGACCTCAACTCCACGTCCTTCCTCGTGCAGGACATTCTCAAACGGGACCTCCACGTCCTGGAAAACCAGCTCACCGGTGTTGGAGCCGCGCATCCCGAGCTTGTCGAGTTTCTGTGCTACGGAAAATCCCGGCATGGATTTCCCGATGATGAAGGCGGTGATCCCGCGCGAACTGTTTTCTGGATCCGTCTTTGCATAGACCACCATGGTCTGAGCATCTGGCCCGTTGGTGATCCACATTTTCGATCCGTTGAGGACGAAGCGATCGTTCTTCTTGTCGGCACGCAAGCGCATGGAGACGACGTCGGAACCGGAGCCAGCTTCAGACATGGCAAGCGCACCGACGGCATGCCCGGTGCACAGCTCGGGAAGATACCTTTCTTTCTGTGCTTCCGTGCCCCACCGGTTAATCTGGTTGACGCATAGGTTGGAGTGAGCGCCGTAAGAAAGCCCCACGGAGGCAGAGGCTCGCGAAATCTCCTCCATCGCGACGACGTGGGCGAGATAGCCCATTCCGGTCCCGCCATAATGAGGATCCGCCGTCATGCCGAGAAGACCAAGTTCTCCCATCTCAGGCCAAAGAGCAGGGGGGAATTCGTTTTCGGCGTCTATTCTGGCGGCTTGTGGTGCGATCCGCTCTTGCGCAAAGCGGCGAACGACGTCGCGCAGGGCGTCGACATCGTCACCCAGCCCGAAGTTCATGACGTGGTCGTACATCGGCTAGCTCCCTCGCCTCCCCGACGCCAAGCAGGCGTAGGGTCATCCGGTGATAAGTAGCAGTCACTTCTTCCACGGAAAGACGCTCGTTCGGCCGAAACCAAACGATGACACCGGTGATCATCTGAATGATCGCCATCGCCGTCAGTTTAACGTCTTCGACAATGAACGTGCCTTCGGCGCTTCCGTCTCGCAAGATCGGGCGCAACTGCTTTTCATTGGCATTGCGCACCTTGAGGATCGCGCTCAAGCGTTCCGGAGACAGGGAACGAAGCTTCCATGTTGCTTATATGAGTGGAGTGGCGTCGCGCGATGTGGAATTCAATGTGATTCGCTAAGAACGCAGTCAGGCGGCGGGCCGGGGCTCCACTTGCAATCGGCGTTTGGGTCGACCTCGCCGAAAGTTCTTCCAGATGCTCCCTCAACAAGGAGAAGAGCAGATCCTCTTTGGTCGGAAAGTAGCGGTAGAGCGCGGCAACCTGAACGCCGACCTCTGCCGCTAGCTGGCGCATGGACATGGCGTCAAACCCATGCCGAGCAATCAAGGCAGCAGCTGCCTCTCGGATCAGCCTCTGGGTACGCTTGCCACTGGACCCGACCGTTCGCGCCATTCTGTCCTCCACGGACAAAATGGAACGAACGTTCAATTAAGCGCAAGCAAAAAGTCAGGCGCTAAGCTTCAGATGCCGCTGCAAGCGCAGCTGGCAACTCAGCCTCGAAGACATCAAGTTCTTCGGCTGGGCCGACACTGATGCGGATGCATCGATCCTGGATCGGCGACATGGGCTTTCTGGCAAAAACATCGCGTGCGATGAGCTCTTTCATCACCTGCATCGCGAAGGCGCCATCCCGGCCGCAATCAATCGCAACGAAGTTCGTTGCAGAGGGGAGCACGCTGAGGCCGTTATCCGCAGCAATGCGACCAATCCTTTCGCGTGCTTCCGCCACCTGCTCGATGATGCCGCTCAGATAGTCCTGATCCTCAAGCGCCGCATGCGCAGCCGCCATCGCCAGGCGGTTCATGCCGAAATGGTTGCGGATTTTGTCAAAGGCGTTGATGAGGCCTTCTTCGCCAATTGCATAGCCAACGCGCATGCCTGCGAGGCCGTAGGCCTTCGAGAAAGTGCGCATACGAATGACGTTGGGGCGGCTGACATCAATAGCGGGCACGGACGAAGCGGGCGCAGTTTCACAATAGGCTTCGTCGAGCACCAGGAGAGTGGTCTCGGGCAGCGCTTCGATCATCTGGTTGATCGCGTTCGCTTCCCACCAGGTACCCATCGGGTTGTCCGGGTTGGCAAGATAAACCAGAGGAGCGTTCTCACGGCGTACCGCGTCGAGCAGGCTCTGGATGTCCTCCTTGTCGTTCACGTAGGGAACCGTGACCAACCGCCCGCCAAAACCTGCAACATGATAGTTGAAAGTGGGGTAGGCGCCGAGGGAAGTGACCACGGGAACGCCTTCTGACACGATCAGGCGCACCACCAGTCCAAGGAGGCCGTCTATACCGCTGTCGATGACGATATTGTTCGTTCCTACACCGAGGTGCTGAGCCAGAGCGCCCTTCAGTTCGTGATGTTCAGGATCGGCGTATTTCCAGGCGTCACCGGCCGCGGCACGAATGGCGTCCTTCACTCTGGGCGAGGGACCGAAGCCGTTTTCATTCGCGCCAAGACGTGCACGGAAATTGCGGCCTCGTGCTCTTTCCTGTGCTTCCGGACCAACAAATGGAACGGAAGCGGGGAGGGATTGAACGAGAGGCGTGAAAGGTGGGCGAGCCGTCATAACGAACCTGCAGGCTAAAATGATCTCGCGATTTGCGAGAGGGAGTGAATTTCCAGAGCGGTTTCGTCGTCATCGCTGGGAGCGGGACGCGAAGACGTCTTGGCGATTATGGCGCGGTTTGTCGGATCGACCCACAGCCACTGTCCATGGATGCCCACCGCGGCGAAACTTCGGCGACCATCACCGACGTCATACCAGCATGAGCGGTATCGTCCATTCTCGAACATGTCCATGAAGTTGCCATCGACCCAGGCCTGACGATCCCCATTGTTGCGAAGATCTTGGACCCAGTCTTCCGGTACGACCTGCTCACCTTGGGAGTTGCGTCCAAAATCGAGGACGAGCTGTCCCATGCGAGCAAGATCGCGCGTCGTCATGCTGATACCGCCAGCGGCGCGTGCCGTTCCAACGCGGTCAACCGTAACATTGGCTGCGCCCTTCGCGCCCATCGGATGCCACAGGCGATCAGCAAGGTATTGGTGCAGACGGACTCCAGTTGCACGCTCGATGACCAGCCCAAGAAGATCCGTGTTGGGCGAGGCATAGTAGAAGCGTTTGCCGTGGTCGTTCTTGGGAGTTCCGACACTGGCAAGGAACTCTTCCATCGTCTCGGGCGTGATCTCCGGGCGCTCTGGGTTCCATAGCATGGCCCTGCGGTAGCGGTCGAATGCGCCGCCATCATCGAGATACTCCTCGTCGAAATCGATGTCGGCAGTCATGTCGAGGAGATCGCGCACGCGCGCGCTGGCATAGCCGGAGCCCTGCATCGAAGGCACATAGGCGGGGATCAGTGCCTCAGGGTCAAGTTTGCCGTCAGCAACCGCGATCCCGGCAAGAAGCCCGGTCACCGATTTCGAGATCGAGAAGACAAGATGTGGTCGCGAGGCGTCAGCGCCTTCTTCAAGCCATTCGGCGATGACTTCACCGTCGCGCATCACGACAAGATGGTCGGTGTGAGACCGGCGCATATGGTCAAGCGCCGAAATGGCGGTCCCGTCCGGATCGGAGAGCTGAATGTCATTGAGCTTTCCTTCAGCAGCCGGCGGCTGGCTCTCTCCCTTGCCATAGGAGATCATGGCGACCGGCACGAATTCGGCGACATGTTGGAAGCTGTAACGGCTGGCTGGATTGACCCGCCAGTTCGAGAGGTTGATCTGCGCGCGTGCTGGAATCTCGGTCATGGTCCTCATCATCCCCAATCCAGCTAGTGATAGGCGAGGGAGTAGAAGGGAAGTCAAGTGGCAACAAGGGATGACCGAATACGGCACCGGGCCTCAATTTCGCACGCAGCAAAAAACCCGGCAGTCTCCTGCCGGGTTTTTCGAACGATGTAAGAGATCGATTAGAAATTACGCTGGAAGCGCAGGAGACCCATGGTGTTACGGGTAACCGACTCGTAAGCGATTTCCGGGGTGATGGTCAGGCCATTAACCGGGGTCCAAGCAACGTTAGCTGCTGCGGTCCACTCTTCGGTGTCGAAGTACTGGACATGACCGTTCAGGCTGACCTTGTCGGTCAGACCAGCGCTCAGGCCAGCAAGAACAGACCACTCAGCCTGGTTGGCGACCGAAGCAAACCAGGCGTCGTACAGGTCGTACATGCCGGTGCGGGAGTCATCAGCATACATGAAGTGAAGGCTTGCGGAGATGCTCGGGGTGAAGTTCACACCAACGCCAGCACGTGCAGCGAACTGCTCTGCATCGGTGTCATAGGCAACCGCACCAGCGATCCAGCCCCAGTTCTGATCGAACTTGACGCCAGCTTCGATGCCCGGATCGAACTGCGAGGTGTTGTTGTTCTCAACAGCTGCCACCACGAAGCCCAGGCCGTTGCCCGCGTCGTAGGAAAGGCGAACCTGTGCGCGGTTACCACCGCTGTAGGTGCCTTCGTGAAGGGTCGGGCCAGCCCAGTAGCCGAGGAACTCGTAGAACGGAGTGTCGGTCCTACCAACAAGGAAGCTGGTGGTGCCATTGTCGAGCGAGATGTAGACATGCTCGAGATTGGTGTTCTGGCCAGGGCCGCTAGCAAACCACTCGCCATTGCTGGCCCAGTCGAAATTGACCTGAGCGAAGCTGGTCAGGGTTCCCCACTCAGTCGCGTTCTTGGCGGTGAACTGAGGAGCAAAGCGAGCAAGCTTGCCAAAGCGGTAATCTGCACCGCGCTCCTTCTGGTATTCCATCTGATAGCGGAGGTAGCCGCCGATCTTCAGGCAGGTCTCGGTGCCCGGAATGTAGAAATAACCCGTGCCATAGGTGTCGCAGATGCGAACATATTCCATTGGCTCCGGCTCAGCGATAATGATAGCGTCGGCAGCGTGTGCGCCGGAAACAGCTACGACCGCAGCAGCAGAGCTGACGAGAAGCCCCTTGATGTTCATATGAGTCTCTCCACACGTTTAAATTTAGACGCCTGTCGATCAGGCTGAAATCTTGTGGACCGAGAGGTCCCCCTGTCCTGACGATAGGTGTGGAAGATTTGATTGCCGGATGCAACGGATTTGGAACTTCGAATTCGCCGCTTTGCGCTCGGTCAGTAGGAACTGTGTCCAAAATGCTACGTTTTGATGTCAGCCAACCGTCAGGAGCGACATTTCTGGCGTATCTGAAGCATTTACCGGCGGTTAATAAGTGTTGATAAGTCATTAATTCCTCATTCGAGGAACTGAAGATGGCGCAGCCCGTTCATTACCGGATTAACCGGGATCCTGATCATATGGCGCCGCGAAGCTTCTGGAAGGGGTATCTACGCCTCTCTCTCGTAACCTGTCGAGTTGCCATGGCTCCGGCGACAACGACACGAGAGAAGGTGTCTTTTCGCACCATCAATCGCGCTACAGGAAACCCGATCGAAAGCAGATATGTTGACGATACAACCCGCAAGCCGGTGAAAGACCAGGATTTGCGCAAAGGGTATCCGCTTTCTGAAGACAATTTCATTATCCTTGAAGATGAGGAGCTTGAGGCCGTCGCCCTGGAGAGCACACGGACGATCGATATCGACATGTTCGTGCCGCGCGACGACATTGCCTGGATCTACCTCGACACCGCGCACTACCTGACCCCCGACGACAAGATTGCTGAAGAGGCCTTCTCGGTGATTCGTGACGCCATGGCCGCAAGCGACATGGTGGGCATCGCGCGGCTCATCCTTTATCGACGCGAGCGGGCCGTTATGCTCGAGCCGAGAGGGAAGGGCATAGTCGTCTGGACCCTCCGATACGGCGATGAAGTGCGCGATGCGGAGGATTATTTTTCGGATATCGATAGCGCAAAGCCTGACGCGAAGGCGCTCAAGCTTATTGGCACGCTGATCGAGGAACGGAAGCGCGAATGGGATCCTACCCTCGTACAAGATCCCGTACAGAAAAGCCTCAAATCACTCATTGCCGCGAAAAAGCGGAAGCAGAGCAAGGCCGCGCCTAAGAAAACGAAAGAAACCGCGCCGCAGACAGCGACCAACGTCGTCTCGATCATGGACGCGCTCCGCAAAAGCATCGAAGCTGAAAAGAAGAGCGGCAAGACAAAGTAGGGTTACTTTTCGCGGCGGGAGCCTTTTCGCGCGGTCTGCAATGGGACCTCCGATTTGCGGAAGTCTGCCCAAGGATCACTCCTTAAGTTGGCCACCCTTGCGACTGCATTTGTCACGGTAAAATGTGAGGACTTGATCGACGGCGAAACCTCGTCCCATTCGAGTGGCATCGACACGGTAGCGCCATCTCGTGCGCGGCTGGAATAGGGCGCGATCGCGGTGGCACCACGCGAGTTCCGCAAATAGTCGACGAATATCTTGCCCTTGCGTTTAGCTTTGCTCGACTTGGCGATGAAGCGATCGGGTGTATCGCTCTCCATGCCATCAGCGATCGATCGGGCGAAGTCTTTCATTTCGTCCCACCCGGCCCTGGGCGTCAGGGGGGCGACGATGTGCAAGCCCTTGCCCCCGGTTGTCTTGATGAACGCGTTTAGCCCGGCTGCCTCGAGCCGCTGCCTCACCTCATGCGCGGCTTCGATCATGACATCCCATGTGACAGCTTCATCAGGATCGAGATCCATCACGATCTGGTCAGGCTTTTCCAGTGCCGTTAGAGTTGCCTGCCAGGTGTGGATCTCCAAGGCACCGCCTTGGACCAGACCGGTCAGTCCATCCAGGCTGTCGATCGCTATTAATGTGTTGTCGTCGCTGTCATCCTGCGGATCGAACGCTTTCAGAATTTCCCCGCTCATTCCTCTCCAGCCATGCTTTTGAAAGAAACACTGCTGAGCGGTGCCGCCAGGACAGCGAAGCAAGGCGAGCGGACGCGTAACAAGATGCGGGCTCATGAACCGCCACACCTCGGCGTAATAGGCGGCAAGACCCTCCTTGGTGACGCCGACGTCTTTCCAATAGACGCGGTCCGGATGGGTCAGCGAAACTCTTGATTTCGCTCGCGCGGAAGACGAGCCCGGCTGTGTGATTTCTCCTTCAAGGACGACCTCCGTCGCTGGCTTGTCTTCGCGGATTCCACGAAAGGCGGCGTGTCGCAAATTGCCATCTGCGGTCCAGGCGCGGAACTCTACTTCCGCCACCAGTTCCGGCTTGACGAAGATCACGCCCCTACGCGCGGTTGCGTCGAGCTTGTCCTTGAAAGGAGATTCTCGTTGCTCCAGCTTTGAGAGCTGCTTGAACAGGTCCTCTGCAACGGTGCGACTGAACCCGGTGCCGACACGGCCAACATGACGCAAATTACCATCATCGAAAACGCCCAGAACGAGGGAGCCGATGGCTTTTTGCGAAGTGGAGGAGGGCACGTAACCAGCGACCACCATCTCCTGACGCTTTGCGCATTTGGACTTGATCCAGTCCTTGTTTCGTCCTGACTGATACTTGGCGTTCGCTCGTTTGGAGATGACGCCTTCTAGGCTCAGCCTGCAGGCGTGACGCAGGATCATCTCGCCGTCTTCTTCAAAGTGTTCGCTGTAGCGCAGACAGGAGGGTGCTCCTTTTAACAGCGCTTCCAGTTCCGCCTTGCGCTCCAGCAATGGCACGCCTTGCAAGTCCCTCCCGTCGCGATGCAGGAGGTCGAAAGCAAAGAAGATGAACCGGTCGCTGCGGCCTTCGCTGAGATCGGCCTGCAGCGCTGAGAAGTCCGACGCACCACCGGCACCCTCCACAACGAGTTCGCCGTCGAGGATGACTTGTTCGCAGGGCAGGGCAGCAAGCGAATGTGGAACTTCCTTGCCAAACTTGTCAGTCCAGTCGAGGCCGCTTCTGGTCAACAATTTGACGGTGCCGTTATCGATCCGCGCCTGGAGCCGATAGCCGTCGAACTTGATCTCGTGGATCCAGCCCTTGCCCGATGGTGCCTGAGGCTTGAGGGTTGCCAGCTGCGGCGAAACGAAATCCGGCAGCGCTGCCTGCTGCCCCTTCGTTTCGGGAGCTGACTTCTTCGCGATCTTGCCTGTCTTGGATGACCAGCCGGGTGCTTCGTTTTCGACATCCGCGATTGTGCGACCGGTGATTATTGATTCTGGCCGCTCTTCGAGAATGTCGCCATCTTCTTCTCCACGCGCGAACTCGTCATCAGCCTTGATAAGCAGCCAGTTGTCGCGCTTCTCGCGAGCCCTGCGCGGCATTCGCACAAGGTGCCAACGACCATTGAGCTTCTCGCCCTGAAGTTCGAACTCCAGATGCCCCTTGGCCATGCCCTTTTTCATGTCGAAAACGGGTGACCATGTTCCTCGATCCCAGACGATGACGGTGCCGCCGCCATACTCACCTTTCGGGATTGTCCCCTCGAAGGTGCCATATTCGAGCGGGTGGTCTTCGACATGCACCGCCAGGCGCTTTTCGGAAGGAACGAAGCTTGGGCCGCGTGTAACCGCCCAGCTGACGAGGACGCCGTCCATCTCCAGTCGTAAATCGTAATGTAGCCTGCGGGCATCGTGCTTCTGCATGACGAAGCTGTTGCCCTTGGCCCGCTTGGCAGGTTTGCCCTTCGGCTCGGGAGTCTTCTTGAAGTCCCGTTTCTGCTGATAGGTTTCGAGCGCCATGACTTAGCTTGCCTTGCGCTTCTTCTCGCCAGTTGTCTTCGCGGCAGACTTGCCGGCTTTTGCTGCCGGCTTGGCAAGTTTCGCGCTTTCACGCAGCGCCGCCATCAGATCGATGACCTTGCCTTCCGGCTCCTTCTTCGCAAGCTTGATCTCGCGACCTTCAGCCTTGGCCTTTACCAGTTCTGCAAGGGCCGCATCGTAGCGGTCATCAAAGGTTGAAGGATCGAATTCACTCTTCTTTGTTGTGATGATGTGCTTGGCAAGATCCAGCATCTCGCCTTTGATCTTAAGATCCGGCAGGTCTTCAAAGGCCTTTTCCGCAGGCAGAACCTCGTAGTCGAAGTTCAGGGTGTTCGCGAGTAATCCTCGGCCGCGGGGACGGATCATCACGGTTCGCACCCGACGGAACAAGACGGCACGTGCAATAGCGGCGACCTTCTTCGCACGCAGGCCCTCACGTATCAGGACGAATGCTTCCTCGGACTCATCATCGGCAGGCGTCAGGAAGTACGGCTTGTCGAAATAGGCCGTGTCGACGTCCGAGCAGGGGATGAAATCCTCAATGGAGAGCGTTTTGTCTCCCTGCGGCGTGGCGGATGCGATCTCCTCGGGCTCGAGGATGATGTAATTGTTCTTCGCGGTTTCGTATCCTTTCACCTGGTCTTCGCGCGGCACGGGTTTACCAGTCTGCTCATCTACATATTCCCGGCGAACCCGATTGCCGGTCTTCTTGTTGACCATGTGAAACGAAACACGCTCGGAAGTTGTGGCCGCTGAATAAAGCGCGACGGCACATGAGAGCTCATCGATGCTGAGGTGCCCTTTCCAGATCGCGCGCGGCGCCATTCTGAACTCCCTTGCTGTTGCCCCAATGAACTCGCGGCTGCGAGCAAGGTTCCTCCAAGTGTTGCGCGGGAGTTGGCTGGATTCGGATATTTTCGTTTGACATTCGCCTGTATTCGTTTCCAATGTGCAGACGAAAGAAATGACAGCAAGTTTGCTGCATTGCGAAACTTCGGAGGGCAGCGTGGACGGCCAGGTCATCCACGACATCTTCGTGATAGGTGGCGGCATTAACGGCTGCGGTGTCGCTCGTGACGCTGCCGGTCGCGGCTACTCTGTCTTTCTGGCCGAGATGAACGATCTGGCCAGTGGTACGTCCTCCGGATCGACGAAGCTCATCCATGGTGGGCTACGCTATCTGGAATATTACGAGTTCCGTCTCGTCCGCGAAGCTCTTAAAGAGCGTGAAGTTATCTGGAAGAACGCGCCGCACATTGTCTGGCCGATGCGCTTTGTTCTGCCTGTGGCCGATGGGATCCGCCCGCCATGGCTCGTGAGACTAGGGCTGTTTCTTTACGATTACATCGGCGGCAGAAAGCTGCTTCCGGCTACGCGGACGCTCGACATGCGCCGCGATCCATCCGGCAAGCCCTTGAAGGGCCTTTTCAAGAAGGCGTTCGAGTACTCCGATTGCTGGGTGAATGACGCGCGTCTGGTCGTGCTTAACGCACGCGACGCCGTTAAGCGTGGCGCGATCGTGCGCACCCGCACAAAAGTCGTCTCGGCGGAGCGCCGCGGCGGACTCTGGCACCTGACCATGGAAGATATGCGCACCGGCGTTCGCTCGCAGGCACGTGCGCGCCTCCTCGTCAACGCCAGTGGCCCCTGGATCGACGAGGTTCTTTCCTCAGCGGTTGGTCAGAACGATGCCCACAATGTGCGCCTGGTACAGGGCAGCCACATCGTCATTCGCAAGAAGTTCGACGATCCGCGCGCCTATTTCTTCCAGAATCGCGATGGGCGGATCATTTTCGCGATCCCCTATGAGACGGATTACACGCTGATCGGCACGACTGATCGCGACTACAGCGGCGATCCGGCCAAGATCCATATCAGCGAGGAAGAGACGGACTACCTCTGCCACGCAGCCAGCGAGTACTTCGCCCAACCGGTGCGCCGCGAAGACATCGTCTGGACCTATTCGGCGGTCCGTCCGCTTTACGACGATGGCGCCTCCAAGGCACAGGAAGCAACACGAGACTATGTGCTGCGGCCCGATGCGCCAGAAGGTATGGCACCCCGCATCGATGCTTTTGGCGGAAAGATCACGACCTATCGTCGCCTCGCGGAGCATGCGCTTGAAAAGATCGAAGGTTTCCTTGGTAAGCGAGGGGACCCGTGGACCGCAAACGGACCGCTTCCTGGCGGCGACTTCCCTCACGATGGATATCACGAGCAGGTTCGGCGACTTCGCGAGGACTACCCTTTCGTGAGGCCGGTTCATGCTGCGCGTCTGGTCCGCTTGTATGGAACGGACGCCCGCATCATACTTGGAAGCGCAAGGTCTCTTGAAGATTTGGGAAGGTTGTTCGGATCTGATCTTTATCAGGCGGAAATTGACTTCCTAGTCGAACATGAGTGGGCGACAACAGCTGAAGACGTTCTTTGGAGGCGAACCAAGATGGGACTTCGCTTGACCGTTGAGGAGGCGTCGATTCTGGATGAATACATGCAAGGGGTGGAGAGGATACGTAGCGCAGCAGGGTAACGCCGCGAGACGCAGCACCCTTTGGGAGGAGGAGCATGCTGGAACTTCGGAATGTGACGAAGAAGGTTGGCGCTGCGGAGCATATCCGCGATGTCTCGCTGGCGCTTCACCATGGCACGCTGAACGTGCTGCTGGGGCCGACGCTCTCCGGCAAGACATCGTTGATGCGGCTGCTTGCCGGTCTTGACCAGCCGACGTCCGGCAAAGTCTTTTTTGATGGCAAGGATGTCACCGGCATTGCGGTTCAGAAGCGCAATGTCGCGATGGTCTACCAGCAATTCATCAACTATCCGACGCTCACGGTCTACGAGAACATTGCCTCTCCGCTCCGCGTTGCGGGCATGGATCGGCAGACGATCAAGCAAGAGGTCATGCGCGCAGCTGAACTCTTGCGCCTCACCCCATACCTGGATCGCATGCCGCTTCAATTGTCCGGTGGGCAGCAGCAGCGTACGGCGCTTGCGCGCGCCATTGTGAAGAAGGCGGGACTTGTTCTTCTCGACGAGCCGCTAGCAAATCTTGACTACAAGCTTCGTGAAGAACTTCGGGCGGAACTTCCCAGGATTTTCGCCGAATCCGGAGCGATTTTCGTTTACGCGACCACGGAGCCATCTGAGGCGCTGCTTCTGGGGGGCAACACCGCGACCCTTTCGGAAGGGCGTGTGACGCAGTTCGGGCCAACTGTCGACGTATTCCGTCGCCCTGACGACCTCGTCACCGCAAGAACTTTTGCCGATCCGCCGTTGAACACCATCGAGCTTATCAAGCGTGGCAGCGGCTTCGAGTTAGATGGTGGGGTGCTCCTCCCGGCGCCGGCCGGCCTCTCCGGCGTTGAAGACGGCACGTATACAGTCGCCTTTCAGCCCCACCATCTTTCCCTGGACGCTGCCTCGCCGACCGCAGTTGCGATCAACGCGACGGTAGCGATTACGGAGATCACCGGCTCGGAAAGCTATGTCCATCTGCATTTCGCCAATGCCGCGTGGGTCATGCTTGCTCCGGGAATCCATCGCCTGGAGCCGGACGAGCGGGTTACCGTTTTCATCGACCCACGTCACCTGATGGTGTTCGATCAATCCGGCCGGGCGGTACGTCCGCCCCATGATCTGGCAGCGTGAGGAGACGGCCATGGCACGCATAGAGCTCGACCATATCCGCCACGCCTACGGAGAACGGCCCAAGAGCGAAGCTGATTACGCGCTGAAGGAAGTTCATCATACTTTCGTGGATGGAAGCGCCTACGCTCTTCTCGGCCCGTCCGGTTGTGGAAAGACGACGCTTCTCAATATCATTTCCGGCCTGCTGCGCGCGTCGGAAGGCCGGCTTCGTTTCAACGGCGTGGACGTCACTGAGCTTTCGACGCAGGAGCGGAACATCGCTCAGGTATTCCAGTTCCCGGTCGTCTACGACACGATGACCGTGTACGACAATCTGGCCTTTCCGTTGCGAAACCGGGGAGTTGCCGAGTCTGAGGTGGACCGCAAAGTTCGCGAAACGCTGGAAATAATCGATCTCGCCTCATTGGCAGATCGGCGGGCAGCAGGTCTCGGTGCTGATCAGAAGCAGAAAATCTCGTTGGGCCGTGGCCTCGTCCGTTCTGACGTCAACGCGATATTATTTGATGAGCCCCTTACGGTCATCGACCCGCAGATGAAGTGGGTTCTACGCTCGCAGCTCAAGCAACTGCACCGCCGATACGGCTTCACCATGGTCTATGTCACCCACGACCAGACCGAGGCGCTGACCTTCGCGGAGAAAGTCGTCGTCATGTACGATGGCCAGATCGTCCAGATCGGCACTCCAGATGAGCTTTTCGAGCGGCCGAGCCACACCTTCGTCGGCTACTTCATCGGATCGCCAGGCATGAACGTGCTGCCTGTGGGAGTTGAGGGCTCACGTGCCAGGCTCGGCAATCAGATCATTGAGCTACCAAGTGCACCGACGGCAGCCCGCCAGGATTTCGAACTCGGCATCCGTCCCGAATTTGTAAGGCTCGGGCGCGAAGGCATGCCGGTACGGATCGAAAAGATCGAGGATACCGGGCGGCGCAAGATTGTTCGTGCTGAGCTTGAGGGGCGCGAGATCGCGCTGATCGCGGCCGAGGAGGAAGAAATACCCGCTGAGCCACATGTCACGTTCGCACCAGAGGGTATCAACCTCTACGCGGATTCCTGGCGGGTCGACCTTGGTGACGGGGCGGGGAGGCCGGTTCGATGAACAAGACATGGAATAACAAAGCCTGGTTCCTTGTCCTGCCGGTGATGCTGCTGGTGATGTTCTCGGCGGTGATCCCGCTAATGACCGTCGTCAACTATTCGGTGCAGGACACGTTCGGCAACAACGTCTTCTTCTGGGCTGGCACCGAGTGGTTCGAGCAGATGCTCAACTCGCGCCGCTTCTGGGACGCGATGGGCCGCAATCTTGCCTTCTCCTTCATCGTGCTCGCGATCCAGATCCCGCTCGGCGTGTTCATCGCGCTCAACATGCCGCGCAAGGGCTGGGGCGTGCCCGTCTGCCTCGTCCTGATGGCGCTGCCGCTCCTTATTCCTTGGAACGTTGTCGGCACGATCTGGCAGGTATTCGGCCGTATCGACATTGGTCTTCTCGGTCACACGCTGGCGGCGCTCGGCATCGACTACAACTATGTGCGCGATCCGGTTGACGCGTGGATCACGGTCGTCCTGATGGATGTCTGGCACTGGACGAGCCTTGTCGTGCTGCTCTGCTACGCTGGTCTCGTCTCGATCCCCGACGCCTACTATCAGGCCGCGCGTATCGATGGCGCGTCGCGCTGGGCGATCTTCCGCTACATCCAGCTGCCAAAGATGAAGCGTGTCCTGACTATCGCGATCCTGCTGCGCTTCATGGACTCCTTCATGATCTACACCGAGCCCTTCGTCGTCACCGGCGGTGGCCCGGGCAACTCGACCACCTTCCTGTCGATCGACCTCGTCAAGATGGCCGTCGGTCAGTTCGACCTTGGTCCGGCAGCTGCGATGTCGATCATCTACTTCCTCATCATCCTCCTCATGTCGTGGGTCTTCTACACGGTCATGACCAACTATGATTCGGAGCGCTGAGATGGCCGGCGCAAAGGACACGACCATGACGCTTCGTGATGGGGCAGCCACTACACCTGCAGCGCGCGAAGGGCAGGGCACAATCGACCGGACCATGCGCCGGCGCGGCGCGGAGTCCCGCTTCTGGTGGCTTGTGCCGACGATCTACATCATCTTCCTGATGCTGCCGATCTACTGGCTCATTAACATGAGCTTCAAGACGAATATCGAGATCACTGGCACCTTCTCGCTGTGGCCACAGAACCCGACATTGCGAAACTATATGGTGATCTTCACCGACGCCTCCTGGTATTCGGGCTACATCAACTCGATCCTCTACGTCGCGATCAACACGGTTCTTTCTGTCGCCGTGGCGCTGCCGGCAGCCTATGCCTTCTCGCGCTATCGCTTCCTTGGCGACAAGCACCTGTTCTTCTGGCTGCTGACCAACCGCATGGCACCGCCAGCCGTCTTCGCGCTGCCCTTCTTCCAGCTCTACTCGGCGTTCGGACTCATCGACACACACATTGCAGTCGCACTGGCGCACTGCCTGTTCAACGTGCCGCTGGCTGTCTGGATCCTGGAAGGCTTCATGTCAGGGGTGCCGAAGGAGATAGACGAAACGGCCTACATCGACGGCTACTCGTTTCCGCGTTTCTTCGTGAAGATCTTCATGCCGCTGATCGCATCCGGCATCGGTGTTGCCGCCTTCTTCTGCTTCATGTTCTCGTGGGTGGAACTTCTGCTGGCGCGCACGCTGACGACGACTGCCGCAAAGCCTATCGCTGCAACGATGACGCGAACCGTTTCTGCCTCTGGCCTTGACTGGGGGGTACTTGCGGCAGCCGGCGTGCTGACGCTGATCCCCGGTGCGCTCGTGATCTACTTCGTTCGCAACTACATCGCCAAGGGCTTCGCCCTGGGGAGGGTGTGATGCGCGCTGTCGTTACACGAATAGCAGCCCCTCATCGGCCCTTCGGGCACATTCTCCCCATCAACGGGGAAAAGAAAGGCGCGGCAATCATTCAGCCTTGCTCGCCCCATTCACGGGAAGAGGATGCCGGCAGGCAGGAGAGGGGCTCTGCTCCCCGATCAACGATAGGAGCACACCCATGACCCTTACATGGATGGCCTGGACGTGGCCAACGGCGGTGTTTTTCGCGACGATCTTCCTGCTACTCGCCGCCATGTGTGTCTGGGAATATGTCTCGCCGGGCGGCAATCCGCGCTTTGGCATCCTGCGCTTTGAAACGACGCGCGGTGATCGCCTCTTCGTGTCGCTGCTTGGCAGCGCCTTCATTCATCTCGCCTGGCTGGGTCTTGTCGGACCCAACCTCTGGTGGGCCCTTGCCCTGTCGGTCGTCTACGCGATTGGCGTGTTTCGATACGTCTAGGGAGAAGAAATGGGCCACGCATAGCGCTGGCCCGCAATTGCAACATGGTTGCATCAATGGGAGGAAGTGAAATGCGAAGACATTTGCTTGCGTCAACCACTGCGGTGGCGCTTCTCTTCGGAATGGCGAGCGCGCATGCCGACATGGAGGCAGCCAAAGCGTTCCTCGACGCTGAAATCGGCGACATGTCGTCTCTCGACCGCGCCGCTCAGGAAGCCGAGATGGAGTGGTTCATCAAGGCAGCCGAGCCGTTCAAGGGCATGGACATCAAGGTCGTGTCTGAAACGATCACGACGCACGAATATGAAGCGCGTGTGCTCGCCAAGGCGTTCAGCGACATCACCGGCATCAAGATCACTCACGACCTGATCGGCGAAGGTGACGTCGTCGAAAAGCTGCAAACGCAAATGCAGTCGGGCGAAAACATCTATGACGCCTACATCAACGACTCCGACCTGATCGGAACGCACTGGCGGTACCAGCAAGTGCGAAACCTGACTGACTGGATGGAGAACGAAGGCAAGGACGCCACCAACCCTAATCTCGATATCGATGACTTCATCGGCAAGTCCTTTACGACCGCTCCGGATGGCAAGCTTTATCAGCTTCCCACCCAGCAGTTCGCGAACCTTTACTGGTTCCGGTACGATTGGTTCAACGACGAGAAGAACAAGGCCGAATTTAAGGAGAAGTACGGCTACGATCTCGGTGTGCCGGTCAACTGGTCGGCGTACGAAGACATCGCCGAATTCTTCACCGGCCGCGAACTCGACGGCAAGAAGGTCTTCGGCCACATGGACTACGGCAAGAAGGACCCGTCGCTCGGTTGGCGCTTCACCGACGCCTGGCTTTCCATGGCCGGCAATGGTGACAAGGGCATCCCTAACGGCCTTCCGGTTGATGAGTGGGGCATCAAGGTCGACGAGAATTCGCGTCCAGTCGGCTCATGTGTGGCACGTGGTGGCGACACCAACGGCCCGGCGGCTGTCTATGCAATCGAGAAGTATCTCGAATGGATGGAAAAATACGCACCGCCGGCAGCTCAAGGCATGAACTTCTCCGAATCCGGACCGGTCCCGGCGCAGGGTGAAGTTGCCCAGCAGATGTTCACCTATACCGGTTTCACCGCCGACTTCGTCAAGGACGGCCTGCCGATCGTCAATGAAGACGGCACGCCGAAGTGGCGCTTTGCTCCGTCGCCGCATGGTGTCTACTGGAAGGACGGCATGAAGCTCGGCTATCAGGACGCAGGTTCCTGGACGCTGATGAAGTCGACGCCGGAAGACCGCGCCAAGGCTGCATGGCTCTACGCCCAGTTCGTGACCTCGAAGACTGTTGACGTGAAGAAGAGCCATGTTGGCCTCACCTTCATCCGTCAGTCGACGCTCGATCACGCAAGCTTCAGCGAGCGTGCTCCGAAGCTTGGCGGTCTCGTCGAGTTCTACCGCTCGCCGGCCCGTCTGCAGTGGTCGCCGACCGGCACGAACGTGCCTGACTATCCGAAGCTGGCTCAGCTCTGGTGGCAGGCAATCGGCGATGCGTCGTCGGGTGCCAAGACCGCACAGGAAGCCATGGACTCGCTCTGCGCAGAGCAGGAGCAGGTCATGGCTCGTCTCGAGCGCGCTGGCGTTCAGGGCGACATCGGTCCGAAGCTCGCCGAAGAACACGATCTCGAATACTGGAACAAGGATGCCGTTGCGAAGGGTAACATCGCACCGCAGCTGAAGATCGAGAACGAGAAGGAAAAGCCGGAAACCGTCAACTACGACGAACTGGTGAAGAGCTGGCAGTAATCACTTCGAACCTTCATGGCCTGGCGGGAGAGAAATCTCCCGCCTTTTTTATGCGTCTACAAGTTCCCTTGGCGTCTGGACCATTTGCCGGTCCAGCCAGCGCAGAAAGAGCGACTCCTCATCATCGAGGCCCTTGAGCGGTTTGCGAGCGCGTCTGCGAATATCACCAATTTCCTGTTGAAGCCGTCCTTCCAGCCAACCGTCGATGATGAGCGGGTGAATGTAGCAGCGGCGGCAAACTGCGCGCGTGTTGCGTATCCTTGCAGCGACCTTGTCGATTAGCGCGTTGAGTTCAACTGCCTGCGCGCGCTTCGTGTCGGGCAGTGGCACTTCGGCAAACTCCCCCCCGGCCATTACCGAGGCGCCCCAGGTTCGAAAGTGCTTCGCGGTAAACTCGTCTCCAATAGCCTCTCGGATATAAGCATTGACATTTTGCGAACGGATTTCGCGGCGGGCGCCGTCTTCGTCCAGATATTGAAATAGATGCTGGCCCGGCACGTCCTGTACCGCGCGAACGATCCGCGCAATCCGGCGGTCCTGCAGCTTCAGCTTCCATTCCTGACCGGACTTGCCACGGAATGAGAACCGAAGATTTGAGCCTTCGACCTGGACATGACGATCGTGAAGGGTGGTGAGGCCGAAGCTTTTGTTTTCGCGCCGGTATGCATCGTTGCCTATGCGGATCATGGTTTTGTCGAGGAGCCAGATGACCGACGCGATTACTTTCTCGCGTGGGAGACCGCGAAGCGAAAGATCTGCTTCAACGCGATCACGCAGGCTCGGAAGTGCGTGGGCAAAAGCGGCGAGGCTGGAGAATTTCGCCTCGTCGCGGCACGCCGTCCAGGCGGCATGATAGCGATATTGCTTGCGACCGCGCTGGTCGCGGCCGGTCGCCTGGATATGTCCTGAAGCATCCGCGCAAATCCAGACGTCGGTCCATGCCGGAGGGATTGCCAAGGCACGTATTCTCGCAAGGTCTTCCTTGTTGTAAACTTTTTCACCGCCGTATCTGACGTAGGAGAATCCCTTGCCGGCGCGCCGACGCTTGATACCTACTTCGCCGTCATTGACGTAAACGAGCTCGGCGCGCTCTGCCGAAGCCAGCCATGGTTCGCGCAGGTCAGTATCCTCCGACTATCGGCAAGATTTCGCCTGTGATGTAGCTCGAGCATTGCGGCGAGGCGAAGAACACATAGGCGGGTGCAATCTCCTCGGGCTGCGCGGGCCGTCCCATCGGCGTTTGCGAGCCGAACTTTGCCACTTCTTCAGGTGGGCGCTCCGATGGATTAAGCGGAGTCCAGACAGGGCCGGGCGCGACAGCGTTTACACGGATCCCTTTCGGTATGAGGTTGGATGACAGCGCCTTTGTAAACGCGTGGATGCCGCCCTTCGTCATCGAATAGTCGATCAACCCGCCGCTGCCCTCAATTCCGGTGACCGAGCCGGTATTGATGATAGCGGAGCCGGGCTGCATATGCCGGACTGCCTCTCGCGTCATGAAGAAGTAGCCGTACAGGTTGGTCTTGACCGTGGTGTCGAAGTGTTCCGTCGTAATGCTCTCAATGTCCTCCGCGTGATACTGGAATGCAGCGTTGTTAACGAGGATGTCTAGGCCACCAAATTCCGCGACGATCTTTTCAACTGCGTCACGACAAAAATCTTCGCTGGTCACGTCGCCCGGCAGAAGCAGGCATCTTCCACCCTCGTCTGCAATCGCAAGCCGTGTCTCTTCCGCATCCTCGCTTTCACTGAGATAGGCGATCGCCACATCTGCGCCCTCGCGTGCGAAGAGGACCGCCACCGCCCGACCGATTCCCGAATCGCCACCGGTTATGAGTGCTACCTTGCCCTCAAGTTTCCCTGAACCCCGCCAAAACGGGGCGTCATACATTGGCGCGGGTTCGAGAGATGCCTCGTCTCCAGGTTTGGGCTGGTGCTGTTCAGGAAATGGCGGCACTGGATATTGGCGGGCTCCAGCTTGCATGGAAATCGGTTCACTGCTGTCGCTGTTACTACTTTCCTGATCCTGCTGATCAATCTGCTGCTGAATGCGGTGCTGCTTTTCGAGTTCTTCAGAAATGTCGGCCGCGTGCTTGTTCTCGTTCATGTCCGGCTCCGATTGATCCGTTCCGAAGGCCGAACCGTTCAGGGCGGGGCAACGTTCCATCAAAGCCACGAATTGATCGAGCGCGCGTGGCCGGCCGATCAAAATCGCAATCGGTTCGTTCTGAAATTCTAGTGCCTGCGAAGTAAGGTTGTGAAGACACCGCTCGGATTGTGTACAGTTGATACTGTTGTTGAGGTTTCAGTGGTCCATCCGGCATACAAAATGGTTGTTGCTTCGAGTAAAAAAGTGCACAACGTGCAGTGGTTCACAATGATGTTCGGAGCGCGTGGCCCAGGGTCGCGCTAAAATTTGACGAGTGTCTGCATGGGCAAGGTCCTGGCATTTCCATCGGCGCGGTTCGCAAAAAGGGGCAGCTATGCTGGCCACGATTCCGCGCATGGACATCAGGTAGGGTCTACCGCGACTGGCAATGTGGTCGTCTCCACGTTCAATCATGACGCGCATAGACAGGGCGATTGGTCGAACCAGGAAATTGCAGACCTTTACCGTGTCGAAAGTCTGCTCATTCAGGCCAGCATCAGCATCACATCCGCGCGTGGCCTAGCCGAAGACGGGGCTCCCTGGTTCGTTTTTCTCCGAGATGATGGCGAAGTCTTCGTCCATCTCGCGCGCATTGATGGTCGCTATATTCTCGACAGCCCTGGACTGCCGGAAATTCTGGAGGGCTCTGATTTTGCGGAGCTGATCCGCAAGTTCGTGAGCAGCGTGGCAGCAAAGGGCACACCCGCGACCGGGAATGTGATTTCACTGCGGCCGCGGATGCTGCACGACCAGACGATCCGTCTTCATCCGGCTGTGATGCTGGGAGCGCTGATCTGGTCCCTGTACGTTGCATCAGATGATTTCGTCGGAATGGCCCACGCAATGGAGGAGGCCGAAGGCCGCACCGATCCGTTCTCGGCTCTCGATGCATCCACATCCGCTCTGGTTCTTTCGCCGGAACTGGCGGTGAGCCAGTTGGATGCGGCGCTTGATGAGCAAGCTCATTCCTATGGCGCCGGAGAGTTCACTGCGCCGACCACGACCGATTCTGCGAAGGCGGGCGTGTCGTCCGACGCACGCGGAGGAGCGACTTCGACAAGCGGAACCGTTGCCTGGGCGCAAAGCCTTGCCGCCAGCCTTGCTGCGATCGCCATCGGTTATGGGTTCGTCCACATCTCGGATGTTCCAGAAACAACTGAGGCAGGCTGGGATTTTCTCGCGCTGGCGAATGTCAGCGAAACGGACGGCGGAGTTCAATACGTCGAGGGAGAGGGCACTCCGACGGATGCGTACGACGGAGCATCCTCGGTGGCATCGGACGGGCTTGTTGCCGACGTCGCCCAGCATCTTCAGAACTCCGACCTGAAAGTCGACGTTCCATTCTTGCTGGATGGTCTTGCTGCAGAGGCGCATTTGGCCGGTCAGCAAGCGGACATCGCGGATGAAGCCAATTCGGATGCGAAGGTGGCAGACGACGCTGCTCCGGTGAAGATGGCTAAGGGAGGATCCAAGGGCGCTGATGCGCAGCCTGCGGCAGCGCCAACGCCGGACCCGGCACCAGCTGCGCAAACTGCTGCGGTCGAAGTGGCCCGTGCCAGTGAATCGCAGATTTTGCTCGCGATGGTCGATGGCTTCGTCGGAGGGCTTGCGGAGCACAAATATGGTGACCTGATGGTCTCCACATCGCTGGATCAACGCGAACTGCAAGTGCTGCTAGACCGGTTCCAGGACGGCCAGAAGGATGGCGATGCTGCCAGCGGCTCGGTTATTGACGATCCTGA
This sequence comes from Aquamicrobium zhengzhouense, assembly GCF_016124105.1. Taxonomy (GTDB): domain Bacteria; phylum Pseudomonadota; class Alphaproteobacteria; order Rhizobiales; family Rhizobiaceae; genus Aerobium; species Aerobium zhengzhouense. The sequence continues at coordinate 158,421 of NZ_JADGMQ010000004.1, read as the reverse complement.
GACACCGGTCGCTGCCGTCGTTGAGCCGGTACGCCCGGTTGGAAATCAGATTTCCTATCTGGAGTATGATGACCGGGCAAAAGACTTCGTAGCCAAGTTCATCGAGCGTGCGGGCAAAATTGAACTGGTCCAGTTCGACGCGCATATCGTCCTCGTAGACATGACTGCGATAGACGAGGCAACGGATGTGACGTATACGCTGCGTTGGGTGACCGAGGATGGCAGCGTGATTTCCACCATCGGGCATCTGCAGTATTTTCTGGATTACGGCATCGCCTGACACATGAAATTGCCCGAAATGCCGCAGGACGCAGTCAAGGTCTGCGGCGTGATCGTAACCTATCAGCCATGTTCTGAAAGGTTGGCGGAACTGGTGCGCGCGGTTCGTCCTCAACTGACAGCGCTGCTCATCGTCGACAATGGGTCCGATTTCGACTTCACGGATCTGCGTGCGTTGCACCAATGCGAAGTCATTGAGCTTGGCGATAATCTCGGCATCGCCAAGGCCCAAAATGACGGGATCATGCGTGCCCGCACTTTGGGAGCGGATTACGTTCTCCTGCTTGATCAGGACAGCATTCCGGCGCCGGATATGGTCGCCACGCTCGTTCGGGCGCACGTAGATCTCGCCAGTTCGGAGCAACAAATCGCGGCGGTGGGACCCTCTTATGTGGATCCACGCCAAGGCGAGGCCGCCGTATTCGTTGATCTTGACGGACTGAAGCTTCGCAGGCGCGAGCGGAAGGCGGAAGACAAGGTAGCCGAAGCAGATTTCCTGATTGCTTCCGGATGCCTGATCGCGATGTCGACGCTCGACCGCGTCGGTTTGATGGTTGAGGAACTCTTCATCGACTACGTCGATGTAGAATGGGGGCTACGGGCACGTAGCGATGGCTATCTCTCGTTCGGCGTGTACGCTGCAAAGATGGAACATGCTCTTGGCGATGAATGGATCAGCTTCCGGAACAGGCGGGTGCCGCTGCGTAGTCCGCTCCGCCACTACTATCACATTCGCAACGCGGTTTGGCTGAGCCGCCAAAGCTGGATCTCATCCTCGTGGCGGATTGTCCTTCTGGTCCGCTCTTTGAAGCAACTGATCTTCTTCTTCGCCTTCGCGCCACGTCGCTTCGAGCATTTGCGCATGATGGCGTTAGGATTATGGCATGGCGTTCGCGGGCGAATGGGCAGGATCTAGATGGCGGATGATGTCATCAAATCCCGAAAGAGCCTGACGGTCTCGATCGTAACCTATCGGTCGAATTGCGAAGAGTTCCGGCGCACTCTCTCCACGCTGCGGGAAGCGGTGGCGGCGTATTCTTCCGAGAAGGTCCGCATCTTCATCATCGACAACTCTCCCCGCAATGAAGTTGCCGAAATCGCCGGCAGCGAGTTGGGTGGCTCGTCGGTGCAGATCTTGCACGGGCATGGGAATATTGGCTTTGGCCGGGCACACAATCTCATCCTCGATCAGATCGGCGACTATCATCTGATCCTGAACCCAGACATCGAGATGAGCGCTGATGCATTATTTGCCGCACACGATTTTCTGGAATGCAATCCAGATTGCGGATTGGTGACGCCTCAGGCGCACTGGCCGGATGGGGAGCGACAATATTTGTGCAAGCGCTACCCGGCGCTGTTCGACCTCATCCTGCGTGGTTTCGCGTCCCGGAGCGTCACCAAACATTTCGATCACCGGCTCGCCCGATACGAGATGCGCGCGGAGACGCAGGGTCAGATCTATTGGGAGCCACCAATCGTCAGTGGCTGCTTCATGTTCTTTCGCGGAAATGTTCTGCGGGAGCTTGGAGGCTTCGATCCAGGATACTTCCTCTATTTCGAAGATTTTGACTTGTCGTTGCGTGCGGGCAAGAAAACCAGCGTCGCATATCTGCCCGCGGTGAAGATCGTGCATGCCGGTGGGCACGCGGGCAAGAAGGGCTGGTGGCACATTCGCCAGTTCGCGCGTTCCGCCGTGCGTTTTTACAGGACGCACGGCGTGAAACTGCTCTGACGAGTCTGGAGCAATACCCCCGAAGCGTGAACCGGTTTCGGGAGGCATGCGGGTAAAATAAGAACGGTGTGGGAGCGCGATCCGAACGATCGCGACACGCTTTAGTCCTCGTCGGTCGTTTCTAGGGTTCCGAGGCGCTGGCCGCTGTAGACACCATCCCGTAGCGGACGCCACCACCACTCGTTTTCCAGATACCACTGCACGGTCTTTTCGATGCCGGTGTCGAAATTCTCTTCGGCACGCCAGTCCAACTCCGTTTCGAGCTTGGTCGCGTCGATGGCATAGCGTGCGTCGTGGCCCGGGCGATCCGTAACGTATTGGATCAGTTGCTCGTGCGGCGTGCCATCTGGCCTCAACTGATCGAGAATCTGGCAAATGCGTTTGACGACATCAACGTTGCGCCGCTCATTGCGCCCGCCGACATTGTATTTCTCGCCGACGCGCCCGCGCGAGGCGATGAGATGGAGCGCCTTTGCGTGGTCATCAACATAGAGCCAGTCGCGCACATTCGCCCCCGTGCCGTAAATGGGCAGAGGCTTCCTATCCAGAGCGTTGAGGATAATGAGAGGGATCAACTTCTCCGGGAAATGGTATGGGCCATAATTGTTGGAGCAGTTCGAGATGACGACCGGAAGCCCGTAGGTGCGCTGCCAGGCAGTTGCGAGATGGTCGCTGGCAGCCTTCGAGGCAGAATAAGGCGAGGACGGGTCGTAAGGCGTGACCTCTTCGAACAAGCCGTCATCACCGAGCGAGCCATAGACTTCGTCGGTTGAGACATGGAGGAAGCGGAACGCGTCCTTCTGCTCCGAGGGAAGCGCAGACCAGTAACGTCGCGCCGCTTCCAGCAGGGTGAATGTGCCTATGACGTTTGTCTCGATAAAGTCGGCGGCGCCGGTGATCGAACGGTCAACATGGCTTTCAGCTGCCAGGTGCATCACGCGGTCTGGACGGAAGCTTTCGAACGCTTCATTCATCGCTGCGGCGTCGCAGATGTCGGCCTGCAGGAACCGATGGTTCGAGGCGCTCTCAACCGCCCGCAGCGAATTGAGATTTCCAGCGTAGGTCAGCTTGTCGACGGTCAGAACCTCAGCGCCGACGTCGGTGACAAGGTAACGGACCAGTGCGGATCCGATGAACCCGGCTCCTCCGGTGACGAGAATACGCATTTAGGCTCCCTGGGATTGGTATATGGGTAACTAAGGCAGGATCATTGCTGTGGCAGGTGCGTCTCAGCCAGTTTCAGCAGATATTTGCCGTAGGCGGTCTTGGAATAATAATTGCCATATTCAACGAGCGTGTCTTGCGAGATCCAGCCGTGAAGATAGGCGATTTCCTCAATGCAGGCGATGTGCGTGCCCTGGCGGTGCTGGATGGTCCGCACGAATTCGCTGGCCTCCAGCAGACTGTCATGGGTGCCCGTATCCAGCCAGGCGTAACCGCGAGACATCCGCTCGACGAAGAGATTGCCTTGTTCCATGTAGATGCGGTTCAGATCGGTGATTTCGTACTCGCCGCGCTTTGAAGGCTTCAGACCTCGAGCGAACTCAACGACCTGATTGTCGTAGAAGTAGAGACCAGTCACCGCGAAGCGCGACTTTGGTTCGGCCGGCTTCTCTTCAAGGCTTAGAGCGCGCCCGGCGGCATCAAGCTCGACGACACCATACCGCTCGGGATCATCAACTTCATAGGCGAACACCGTCGCGCCGTCGGTGCGGCTGCTGGCCTTCTGCATGAGGCCGCTCAGTCCGGCGCCAAAGAAGATATTGTCGCCAAGCACGAGTGCCACGGGATCCGACCCGATAAAGTCGGCACCAATCGTGAATGCCTGGGCAAGGCCGTCGGGGCTTGGCTGCTCGGCAAAGGAGATGCTGAGGCCCCACTTGCTGCCATCGCCAAAAAGACGCTTGTAGTTGTCGAGGTACTCCGGCGACGAGATGATCAAAATCTCGCGGATTTTAGCCAGCATCAGAACCGATAGCGGATAGTAGATCATCGGCTTGTCGTAGATCGGGATGAGCTGCTTGTTGACAGCAAGCGTCGCAGGATGAAGCCTTGTGCCCGAACCTCCCGCCAGAATTATTCCCTTCATCCGTGGCTCCCTGCTGAATTCGTCTCACGTAACCTGGCCAGCGTGTCAGCCAATGCCTCACGCCAGTGCCTCGGCTTGATACCATAGTCGTCCTGCAAACGCGCGGTCGAAAGGACCGAATTGGTAGGGCGGCGTGCTGGGGTTGGATACTCGCTGGTCTCGATAGGATGAACAACGGGAACCGCCGCGCCATGCTGGTGGTGCTGGCGAAAGATCTCACTGGCAAAGTTGAACCAGGTAGTCGGCCCATCATTTACGAAATGATAGGTGCCGCAAGGGGCATCTGGGTCATCAAGCTGGCGTAGTGCGATTGTCGCCAATGTCGCGGCGATATCTGCAGCGGATGTCGGGCACCCTTTTTGATCGTTCACGACCCGCAGCTCAGAGCGGTCTGAAAGGCGCAGCATTGTCTTCACGAAGTTGCCGCCATGGGGCGAAAACACCCACGCGGTTCGCAAGATTACGTGACGAGGGTTGCCCGTCCTGACTGCCAACTCCCCCGCGGCCTTGGATGCACCATAGACGTTGATCGGGCAGATGGGATCATCGACCTCGTATGCGGCGTTTTTGCTGCCATCGAATACGTAATCGGTCGAGACATGAATAAGGGGGATGCCACGTTCGCGTGTGGCGTCCGCTAGCGCGGCAGGCCCAACAGCGTTGATGGAAAACGCCGATGAGCTTTCTGTTTCCGCCTTGTCGACTGCGGTATAGGCGGCCGGATTGATCACAGCCGCGATTTCTCGCTCGCCGACATAGGCTCTGATCGAGGCTGGATCAGCCAGGTTCAGCTCGTCGCGGCCTGGAAAGAGTGGCGTGACATCTTCCGGCCAGTCGATAGCTGCCAGCTCGGTGCCCACTTGTCCGGTGCCGCCGGTGATCAGGATCTGACGCATCTCCTGTTACACCTCGATCAGACGCATCGGGGTGCCGTCACAGGAAAAGGGGCTTTCGAACTCGGCCAGTCGCGGTTGCCGCTGATCCTTGTCGCTGAGTACAGGTTCGACGCCGTCGGGCAGGTTCCAATTGACGCCGATGTCCTCGTCATTCCACAACAGCCCGGCGTCATTGGCGGGCGCGTAAGGCGCTGAAACCTTGTAGACGACTTCCGTATTGGGCTCCAACGTCACGAAGCCATGCGCAAACCCGGCTGGAACAAAGAGCTGGTCGCCATTCTCTGCTGACAATATCGCGCCGACCCACTGGCCATTAGTTGGCGATCCAGCCCGGATGTCGACCGCCACATCGAAGATGCTGCCCCGTACGCAGCGCACGAGCTTGGCTTGCGCGAAGGGCGGGGTTTGAAAATGAAGCCCCCGGATAGTGCCGACGGGAGCAGACATGGAGTGGTTGTCCTGAACGAAGCGGCAGCTGATGCCGATCTCAGCAAAACGCTCTTCATTATAGACCTCGGTAAACCAACCGCGGCTGTCGCCGAAGCGCTTGGGATGAACCAGATAGACGTTACCGTTCATGGTCGGCTTCCACTCCTCGATTGGCACGGAGCTGTTGAAAACTGCTCCGGCATCGTTCTCATATGATGGCCCGATTTGCTGGAGTGCAAACCAGACTTTGGGCGATGTGGTGCTAGCCGATTTAGGCGATGTTTTGAACCGAGATTCCCCACCATGCGCATTAGGGGCTGTATGAGGCATGGAAAACTGCGGCGGCGGCGGTTCCATCCCTCGCAGATTTCGATGCTTCTCCGAGTTTGGCAAGAGAAGGTCTAGCAGAAGCTGGGAAGCGAAAAGATTTAGCGAGGTCTAATATGTGCGATTAGGAGGCGTCGGAATTCGATTCCAGTGCTTCACTATACTTAGAGTGCAGTTATTGCATTTATTGCCATGGGGGGCTACCTACATTAGCGATCGGGGTAAGCAGATTCAGAGCGCTTGGGAAAATTGAGATAGGTTCATGCAAAAAAGGACTCCTCTTCATGAAGCCTATGACAGGTTCCGTGCGGTCGTAATAACTACTTTTGTTTTTAGTTTCGCGATCAACCTGCTTCTGTTCGCTGCGCCACTATACATGCTACAGATCTATGATCGTGTGCTGGGGACCCGTAACGAATACACCTTGGTGATGATCTCTCTCATCACACTCTTTTTGATGATGGTGTACGGTATCCTGGAATACGTGCGGTCGCGAATGCTTGTCCGCGCAGGCATGCAGTTCGACGAGGTGCTCTCGCGGAGTCTTTTCAGTCGAGCTGTGAGGCTGCGCATCTCGAACCCCAACGGCGGTGCCGAGCAGATCCTGTCCGACGGCAACAAGGTTCGTGAATTCCTGACCGGCTCTGGCATTCTGGCGTTCTTCGACGCCCCATGGGTGCCGATCTTCATCATCGTCTGTTTCCTGTTCCATCCCTGGTTGGGCTACCTCGCCCTGTTTGGTGCGGTCGTCATTTTCGCGCTCGCCCTGATCAACGAGTACTCGACCCGTACCCAGCTTAAGGCCGCAAATAATGCGGCCCAGGGTGCAAGCCAGTTCGCCGGTACCGTTCTGCAGAACGCTGAAGTCATTCGCTCTATGGGAATGGAAAAGGCGCTGGGTGAACGCTGGAAGGAGCGTCACGGCGAGATGCTGGATGCTCAGGCAGACGCGAGCGACAAGGCTGGCACAATCCTCACCTTCCAGAAGTTTTTCCGGATGGTCATCCAGTCGGCCATTCTAGGGCTAGGTGCCTACCTCGCTCTGCACCAGGAGATTAGTCCCGGTATCATGATTGCCGCGTCGATCATGATGGGCCGGGCACTTCAGCCGGTCGAGCAGGGTGTCGCGCAGTGGAAGCAGTTTGTAACTGCACGTCAGGCGCATGATCGCTTGAAGCGCCTCTTCGAGATGATCCCGGGCGATGAAGAGCGCACCGAATTGCCGGTTCCTATCGGCCATCTCCAGGTGGAAAATCTGACGTCGGTTCTTCCCGGCACTCGCACACCGTTCCTGAAGAATATCAACTTCGTCCTCGAGCCAGGGAAGACCCTGTCAGTCATCGGCCCCTCTGGTTCAGGAAAGTCGAGCCTGATCCGTCACCTTGTCGGCGTTTGGCCGGCAGTGAACGGAACCGTCAGAATCGATGGCGCCGAAATCGCCCATTGGGATGCAGAGCAGATCGGTCGTTATGTAGGTTATCTGCCGCAGGAAGTTCGACTGTTTGCGGGTACCATCGCGGAAAACATTTCGCGCTTCCAGTCGGGTGAGTCCGAGGATGTGGTGAAGGCCGCCATGATGGCAGGTGTTCATGACATGGTCCTGCGGTTGCCGGGCGGATACGAGACCCAGGTTGGCGACAATGGTGCGCAGCTTTCCGGCGGCCAGCGACAGCGTATCGGTCTGGCCCGCGCCATCTACAGCATGCCGAAGCTGGTGATCCTCGATGAGCCAAACTCGAACCTCGACAGCGAGGGTGAAACGGCGCTATTCGAGGCCATCAAGGCGATGAAGGCTGCAGGTATCACGATCGTACTTGTCACCCACAAGACGAACCTCCTCGCAATCAGCGATCAGGTGTTGATCATGCGTGACGGCATTATGCAGGCGTTCACGACGCCGCAGGAGCTGTTCAAACCCACCACAGCAAATGTACAGCGCGTAGGCCAGCAGCAAGTGCAGCCGGCTGCGCAGAGTGCCTGAACCAGCGACGGATCACTGACGTGAAGCAGAAGAAGAATCGGACGAATCCGAAGCCGTTCATAATTGCGGGATACTCGGTGATCGCGCTGACATTCGGCGTTGTCGGTGTGTGGGCGGCCACCGCGAAGCTGGATCGTGCCGTCATCGCGCCCGGCCTGATCGATGTTGCGACGAACCGCAAGGAGATCCAGCATCTCGAAGGCGGGATCATCGATGAGATCAACGTTCAGGAAGGGCAGGAGGTCAAGGCGGGGGAAGTTCTCGTCCGTCTGAATGACGTACAGGCCCAGGCCAATTTGCAGGTTCTGACGATCCGTCAGTATATCGCTGAAGCGACTGCAGCGCGGCTGCAGGCCGAGCGGCGGATGGATGACGATTTCCATCTCTCAGACTATCTGCTGCAAGACCCTTCGCCAGAGGTCCAGCTCGCGGTTGCCGACCAGCGGGAGATATTCAACGACCGCAAGTCGATCCTGTCCTCGCAGATAAGCATCCTGACCAGCCGTATCGAACAGCTTGAGCGTGAGATGGAGGGGCTGGAGGGGCAAAAGGTGGCATTTGCCAGGCGTGCGGACATCCTCTCCGAGCGGCTCGAGCGTCTGCGTCCGGCCGTAAAAAGGGGTGCCGTGCAGACAAACCTTTTCTCGACCTATGAGGAAGAGTTTGTCGAGGTGCAGCAAAACGTTGCCCGCATGGATACGGAAATCGCCAAGGTTGAAAAGTCGATTGGCGAGACGGAATTCCAGATTCTGCAGGCCCAGCAGCAGTACAAGGAGCGTGCCAGCACCGAGTACAAGGAGATCAGCGGTCAGCTGCAAGAGCTGATCGAACAGCGCAAGGTTGCGGCCAACGTCCTCGAGCGCACGCGTATCGTCGCGCCGGTGGACGGCTATGTTCAGAACATACGGTTTCACACCACCGGCGGCGTGATTCGTCCTGGAGAGATCATGATGCAGGTGGTGCCGGCTGATGATCAGATGGTCATCAATGCCCAAGTCGCACCAATCGACATCGACAGTGTTCGTGAAGGCCTCAAGGCTGAGGTGAAATTCTCCGCGTTCCCGGGCCGGTTCATGCCTATCGTTATTGGAGAAGTGGCGACTGTTTCGCGCGCGAGCATCACGCCGCCCGATGGGCGTACCCCGCCTTATTTCCTTGCGCGCATCAACGTGAGCAAGGGAATGGTCCCAGACGATATCGAGGAGCGTTTGAGTGCCGGCATGCCGGCGGAAGTGATGATTTCAACGGGAGAGCGGACGGTAATCGACTACCTCGTCTCTCCGCTGACTGATGCCATGCGACGCAGCATGCGCGAGGAATGATAAGCTGACTGGATGAGGCACGGCCGAATTTCTATCACTCAAGCCCCGGCACCTTTGCCGGGGCATTCGTTTGCGGCGCGTTAGAAAAAGTGTGCGATGCAGCATGATCACCGGCTGCGCAGGGCTGGACCTTCGATTGACCTGCACTTACCTCGTCCATAATAAGATCACACCTTGCCGCTCTAAGGGTGCACGCATCGGCAAAATCAAGGACGGATAATGGAAAGTAAGACGCCACGAGTTCTGCGCCAGGCGAATGCGGAAGGCGGCTGGGCAGGGGTGACACCCCACGCGATGTTGTCGACCATCTGGACCCATCGACGTGTCATTCTGCGCATGGCCGGTCGCGAGCTGGAGAGCAGGTTCAAGGGTTCGCGCCTCGGGTTTTTGTGGGTGGTCCTGCAGCCCCTGCTGATGCTGGGCGTCTACACTTTCGCCTTCGGCGTCGTCTTCCAGGCCAGATGGGGGCAGGAATCGAGCGGCTCACCTTGGGAGTATGCGCTCTTTCTCTTTACCGGGCTTCTGATCTTCAATGTGTTTGCGGAAGTCGTAAGCAGGGCGCCGTCATTGATGCTGGAGAACACCAGCTACATCAAGAACATGGTGTTCCCGATTGAAATCCTGCCAGTCGTCAGTCTGTTGGTCGCGCTGTTTAACTTTGCTGTTGGGGCAGTCGTCCTGATGATCCTCTTTGTCGTACAACGGGGATTGCCACCATTAACCGTCGTACTTTTCTGGATTCCGTTGGTGCCGCTGAGCCTGTTCTCGTTAGGCTTGGCATGGTTTTTCTCGGCGCTCGGCGTATATCTGCGCGACTTGCGGCAATTGATAGCGATCATCATTCCGGCGTTGATGTTCTTGAGTCCTCTTTTCTATCCAATCTCCATTTTGCCGGAGACAATCCGCCCATACATTATGCTCAATCCGCTGGCAGCGATCATCGAGACGATGCGGGAGCTGGTCTTTTACGGGCGGCTGCCGGATCCAGCCCTGTACCTGATCGGACTGGCGGGCAGCGCCGTCATCGCCTGGATGGGGTTCATCTGGTTCATGAAGACCCGCAAGGGGTTTGCAGATGTCATCTGAAGTCGTGATCAAAGCAGAGGGCCTCGGGAAGGCCTATACAATTTTCAAGCGTCCTGAAGATCGGCTGAAGCAGATGCTCAGCTTCGGTCGCAAGAAATATTACGATCATTACTGGGCCCTGCAGGATGTGAATCTTGAAGTCCGCAAGGGCCAGGCAGTGGCTTTCATCGGCCACAATGGCGCCGGGAAATCGACCTTCCTCAAGCTCCTGTGTGGCACTGTGGCGCCGACCAGCGGCACGATCAGCGTTGCGGGCCGTATCGGTGCCTTGCTTGAGCTTGGAGCAGGGTTCAATCCGGAGTTCACCGGACGAGAAAATCTGCGCCTCGCTGCCTCCGTCCTGGGGTTTTCGGAGGCCGAGATCCGACAGAAGGAACCGGAGATCATCGACTTTGCCGAAATCGGTGACTTTCTCGATCAGCCTGTCCGGCTTTATTCCAGCGGCATGTATGCGCGCCTCGCTTTCGCGGTGATGGCGCATGTGGATCCCGATATCCTGATCGTCGACGAAATCCTTTCAGTTGGCGACGCCGCGTTCCAGCAAAAGTGCATGCGTTTCGTCCGGAAATTCCGTGAACATGGAACGTTGCTGTTCGTGTCGCACGATTCTGCAGCAGTGCTAAATCTGTGTGAACACGCCGTCTGGATGGATGCAGGCACGGTCCGCATGGCCGGTGCGGCGAAAGATGTGTGTCTCGCTTACCAGGCCTCGATCGAGGAAGGTAAGGTCAATTCCAACGCATTTCACATCGGCGGAAGCCGGCGGCGAATTGAGACATCGGAACCCGTTGAGGACAAGACCGAAGAGCTTTTGCGCGAAACCGGTTCGGCACCCAAGGTCAAGATTTTCTCGTTCGATCCCGATGCACCATCCTACGGACATGGCGGGGCTACGATCCAGCACGTCGCTTTCCTGGATAGCAACGGGGAGCCCCTGACCTTGCTTACCGCAGGTGACGAGGTGACGCTTCAGGTGGATCTGGTGGCGAACAAGGATCTGGTCAGCCCCATTATCGGGTTTTATGTGAAGGACCGCTTGGGACAGAACTTGTTCGGCAATAACACCTTCGCGACCTACGCGGAAAATTCGCCGCGCGCGCCCAAGGGGGCGGCCTTGACCGCATCATTCCGTTTCCGTCTACCATTCATGCCGAATGGCGATTATTCGGTTACGGCAGCAGTTGCTGAAGGGACGCAACATGATCACGTCCAACACCACTGGATCGATGATGCGTTGATCTTCAAGGTCGTGAACGAGATTGAAATTCAGGGGCTCCTGGGCGTCCCCATGTCTTCTATCGAATTGTCAGTGGAAGCTGTGTAACGGCGCTCCATTGGTTATGTTGACCGCAGCAAGCGTGGTTGAGACTATTTTTTGACGGAGACCTTTGCGGCACGCGAAGGTTTGGAGTTCTACGTATGGCGCATGCAAAATCATCCTTCCTGCTCGAGAAGATCAATCTCGGAGAGGAGCTTGACTGGGAGCCCGCCCGCCTGATGGTCCCCGGTCCCTGGGCAGGCCACATTCCGTTCGCGCACTGGCTCATGAAGGCTGCGCAGCCAAAGGTGCTTGTCGAACTCGGCACCCATACCGGCAATTCCTTCAGCGCATTCTGCAACTCAATTAAACAGCACAAGCTGGACACCCGCGCCTATGCCGTAGACACTTGGCAAGGTGACGAGCACGCCGGATATTACGGCAATGAGATCTATGAGGAGTTGCGGGAGTATGTCGGTGGCAACTTCGGTCCGTTCGCTACTCTGATCCGTTCCACTTTCGATGAAGCTCTCTCTCAGTTTTCACCGGGAACGGTCGATGTTCTACATATCGACGGTATGCACACATATGAGGCCGTGAGGCACGACTTTGAGACTTGGGCGGATAGGCTGTCCGCTCGGGGAATCGCGATTTTCCATGATACCAATGTCCATGAAAGGGGCTTTGGTGTCTGGAAGCTTTGGGATGAAATCTGCGAAGATTATCCGTCCTTCGAGTTCAAGCATTCGAATGGGTTGGGTGTTCTGGGTGTTGGCCAAGAACTGCCAGAAGCGGTCCAGGCATTTTTCGACGCTGGCAAGCAAAAAGGCCCGCGCGATCAGGTTCGGACGGCATTTGCTGTGCGTGGACGTCGCTTCGAACTCAGTACCGAACTCGAAGCAGTGCAAGGCGCTCTTGGCGAGGCTCACAGAGCTATTGAGGATGCACGCGAACATATACAGCAATTGAATGCTGACAAGGACGAGCTCGAAACGGCAATAACCTCGCTCCATGGTGCGCTGGGTAGCGTGGAGGCCACTCTCTCGGACACCAAGAGGCACAACACCGAGTTATCAAAGACAATTCATGATCTTCACAACTCTACTTCGTGGCGTCTCACGAGGCCGTTGCGTCTGGCAAGCAAGGCTTACAGCCGTTATCTGCGCCGCTATGTGCACGCAATTGCGCGGCGAGCACGTGGTGGTGTGGTTGGGGCGGCCGGAGGGGAGCCCGCACTTCATGATGTAGGGCTGCGCGACGCAGTACGTTCGATGATGTCTAGCCGTCTTGACGCGTTTCTGAATTCTGAAACGCGGATGCGCCTCCCAAGCTCGACGACACCGGACGTTACGATCATTCTGATCCTCTATAACCAGGCAGAGATGACCTATGCATGTCTCGCGGCCATCAAGGAGTGCCTCGAGGACAGCGACGTCAAGATCGAGACGATCCTGTTCGATAACGGTTCCTCGGATCAGACGCACGCTTTGCTTGAGCGCGTGGATGGTGCAACAATCATCCGAAATCCTGAGAATCTGCACTTCTTGCGAGGCGTGAACGCGGCGAGCCAAGGGGCGAAAGGCCGTCATATTCTGCTTCTCAACAACGATGCTCAGCTTACGTCTGGCTCATTGGAAAGTGCTGTCAGAACGCTCGATAACGATCCGTCAATTGGAGCGGTAGGAGCGCGCATCATTCTGCCTGACGGCCGTTTGCAGGAAGCCGGCTCAATCATTTGGGCGGATGGAACTTGCCTTGGCTATGGGCGAGGGCGAAAGCCGGACGATGACGAGGTTATGTTTCAGCGGGATGTCGACTATTGCTCTGGCGCATTCCTTCTGACGCCACGCAGCTTGTTCGAGCGTCTCGGCCGTCTCGATGAGGTTTACGCACCCGCTTATTACGAAGAGACGGACTACTGCGTTCGCGTGTGGAAAGAAAATTTGAGGGTTGTCTACAACCCGAAAGTGACGATTCACCACTTCGAGTTCGCAAGTTCAAGCAAGGTCTCAGAAGCGTTGCAGCTTCAGCAACGAAATCTGGAGACCTTCCGCGCCCGACATTCGGATTGGCTTGCCCTGCAACACCAACCCGATCCGTCGAACGTCGTCCTGGCACGCTTTCATGCGCCGAGCGCTCCGCGCGTGCTTTTCCTGGAAGATCGTGTTCCGAAGCCGTGGCTGGGCGCCGGACTGCCAAGAGCGCAGGATATTGTCGCCGCGCTTAGCAGCGCGGGAGCACAGGTGACCATATTCCCTATGCTGAAAGAGGCAGAGAATTGGCGCGAGATCTGGAAAACACAGCCGATCAACGTCGAAGTAGTTCTGCCTTTAGTCCGCGAGCAAGACCTAGCTGAGTTCCTTCGGAGCCGTCGCAACTATTATGATGCAATCTTCGTATCTCGGCCGCACAACATGGCTGATCTTCAGGTAGTTCTTTCCAAGGAGCCAGAACTCCGGGGTCGAGCCAGTCTGATCTATGATGCCGAAGCGTTGTTCGCCAATCGGGAAATCCTGAAAAAGGAGCTTCATGGCGCGCCGCTATCGAAACAAGCCCAGGAAAAGCTTGTTCAGGACGAACTGGCGCTGACGAAGGGCAGCGACCTCATTCTTTCGGTAACCGACGCGGAAAGGAAGATCATGGAGCGAAACGGCATGAGCAATGTTGCCGTTTTGGGCCATCAAGTACATCCGGACCTGACCGTAGCATCGTTTGAGAAGCGCAAGGATATTGTCTTTCTTGGCGCTATTCATGGAGACAATTCGCCAAACGCGGATTCGATTCGCTGGTTCGCTTCAGAAGTTTTGCCGGCATTACGCGATCTTCTGAAGATGCCGGATCTTCGTTTGCAGGTTGTAGGCGTGGTAAAAAACGCGCCGTCGTTGATGGAACTTGACGGTAACATGATCGATCTTCTGGGGCGGATCGACAATCTGAAGTCATTCTTCGAGAATACACGTCTGGTGGTGGTTCCAACGCGCTTTGCTGCGGGCATCCCTCACAAGGCCCACCATGTTGCCTCGCTTGGTGTGCCAATGGTGGCTACCAAACTCATTGCCGAGCAATTGGGTTGGGAATCGGGTCGCGATATTTTGGCTAGCTCGGAGCCCGCTCAGTTTGCGCGTCATTGCCGCGCTCTCTATACCGAACCGTCCTTGTGGGAAACCCTCCGTTCCAATGCGGTAGAAAGGATCAGCGAGGAATGCTCATCGGAAGCGTTTTCCTCGACGATCCAACTTGTCGTAGATCTTGCGAATAAAACCGCTGCGGCGGCGAGGGTGCAGAGCGCAGGAAGCAATGTTGGAACTATAGCCGGAGGAGCCTCGCGTTCTCAGGTCGTTTCGGCGACTGCAATGGACACTGCCTTAGCGGTGCCCTTCACTTATCGATCGCAGCTGGACGAAAGCCACCGTGCGATAGCCGCGGTGTTTCACATCTTCTACGATGAGGTTGCGGAAGAGATTCTGCGCTACTCGCACAATTTGCCGGCCGGAACTGACATTTTTATCTCCACCGATAGCGAAGCAAAGGCTGACCGCATCACCTCTGTCTTCTCTGCGTACAGTGGCGGCATTGTCACAGTGCGTATCGCGCCCAACAGGGGAAGGGACATCGCGCCGAAGCTGATCAGTTTCCGCGATGTCTATGACAAATATGAACTAGTGCTGCATCTTCATTCGAAGAAGTCGGTGCACAACAGCAAGCTCGGTCCTTGGCGCGGTTACCTTTACGAGACGCTTCTAGGGACTTCCGAGCAGGTGCAAAATATTCTTGAGGTGTTCGACCGCTCACCGGATGTTGGAATGATTTTCCCACAGCACTTCGAGTACATTCGCCAGTGGGTCTCGTGGGATAATAATTTCACGCAGTGCCGCGCGTTGGCTGATCGCCTCGGGTATCAGCTCAATGATGGCCAGCCGCTCGATTTCCCTTCAGGGTCGATGTTTTGGGCGCGTTCGGCCGCTTTGCGCCCGCTCCTCGACTTAAACCTGTCGTTTGAGGATTTCCCAGCGGAGGGAGGTCAGGAGGACAGTACCTTGGCCCATGCCGTAGAACGTCTGTACGCGATTATCTGCGAAATTTCCGGGCATGGTTGGGTGAAGGTCGCAAGAACAGATCTACTGAAGAACCGTGCGGGTGTGGTCAGAATTAATGATCCGCAGGATCTCGATGACTTTCTTACAACGAAATCGGTGAGATTAACCGCAATTTCCAAGGTTTCGGCCATATCTGGCGAGATGGCTGATGCGTAACAAGATCAAAGGGCGGCGGGGGATTGTCTGCCGCCACGTTAGTGTGAGAAAACGGTCCCACACGTGCAAAGCAGTCTGAAATTTGGAACGAGCGGTCTTCGCGGGCTGGCGGAGGAGCTAAATGGTGAGGAAGCGCGGCGGTATACGTCGGCTTTTCTCAGCTATCTGGCAACGCTCGGTGAAACGGTTTCGGAATTGTATCTCGCACGCGATTTTCGCGACAGCAGTGCGGGTATTCTTCGTGATTGCGCCGCAGCCGCCAGCGCGTTGGGCATAGAGGCGGTGGACTGTGGCGCTGTGCCGACACCTGCTCTTGCGTTGCACGCCATGGCGGCCGGCGCGCCCAGCATAATGGTGACGGGAAGCCATATCCCGGAAGACCGGAACGGCCTGAAATTTTATCTGAAGTCGGGCGAGATCTCCAAACAGGATGAGGCCGGTATTCTGGGTGAGCTACAGCCGTCTGAGGCCGGTAACTACGACGCACCGATCCGTGATGAGGAAGCCGAAGCGCGCGCAAGATATCTGTCGCGCTATGAAATGCTGTTGAGGCCCGGCGCATTGGCGGGCCTGCGGATCGGCGTTTTCGAGCACTCGACGGTGGCGCGCGATATTCTCGGCGACCTGTTGCGAGCCTGCGGAGCTGAAACTGTCGCCTTGGGGCGCGCAGATAGATTTGTGGCTGTGGACACGGAGGCGTTCACGGATGCGGTCTTTCAGCCGATGGGCGAATGGCTTCAGGACTATCGGCTGGCAGCCATTGTTTCCGCAGATGGCGACGGTGACCGTCCGCTGCTGATGGATGACAAAGGGCGGTTTGTTCGGGGCGACGTTCTAGGTCTGCTCGCCGCCGAATTTCTCGGTGCGGACACCGTCGTCACACCGGTGACCTCCAACACTGCGATCGAAGCGACCGGCTACTTCCCGCAAACCGTGCGTACCCGCGTTGGCTCGCCCTATGTAATCGAGGGCATGATTGAGGCGATTGCGGCCGGAGCTGTCACAACGGTCGGCTTTGAGGCGAATGGCGGGACGCTGCTCGGTAATGCGATCGAACTGAACGGGGTTCAGATTGATCCGTTGATGACCCGTGATGCCTGCCTGCCGTTGCTCGCGACTCTCGGTCTGGCGCAAAGCAAGCAGAAGCGGCTCTCGGATCTCGTCGACTCACTTCCGCTGCGGACCGCTTTGAGCGGCCGGCTTGCCGATGTTCCGTTCGAAGCAAGTGCCCGGCTGCTGGGAGAACTCCGAGATCCATCTTATGCTGCCAAATATTTCGCTGATCGGGGCAAGATTGTCCGCACGGCTGACATTGATGGTCTGCAATTCTGGCTCCATACGGATCTCCTGATACACATTCGCCCGTCTGGAAATGCGCCGGAGCTTCGCTGCTACGTAGAGGCGGTGAATGCGCCTGATGCAGAGCAAGCGCTGGAGTGGGCCTTGAACGCAGCCAAGCGCGCTTTGGCCGCGTGAAAGTTCTCTGGCGATCTTGTTAACACCGGATTGTCACGTTAGGCCTTCTGGAAACCATTGAAGTTTCTTCCGCGTTCTCGCGGCCGCACTATTGAGGTTCTCATGACCAAGCTCGTTGTTCCGGTTGTGCTGGCAGGAGGGCAGGGGACGCGTCTTTGGCCGATGTCGCGATCGGCGCGTCCGAAGCAATTTCTGGACCTCGTGGGCGAAGGGTCGCTGTTCCAGCAGACATTGAAGCGGGCGCAGAACAAGCAATATAGCGCGCCGATAATCCTCACCAATGCTGACTATCGCTTTATCGTAGCCGAGCAAGCGCAGGAAATTGGCGTCACGCCAAAGGCGATCATGCTTGAGCCTCTGGCGCGGAACACGGCACTGGCAATTGCGGTCGCCGCTCTTGCCGCGGTCGCGGATGATGAGGAGGCAGTGCTGCACGTGCTTGCCTCGGATCATGCCATCGATGCGAGTGAAGAGTATTATCAGGCGGTCGCGACGGCCGCCCAGGCAGCGGCTGACGCGCGTCTTGTCGCGTTTGGTATCGAGCCCACTCGCCCCGAAACCGGCTATGGCTACATCGCCGTAGGCGCACCCATCGGTGAGGGCGTCAATGTCATTGATCGCTTCATTGAAAAGCCGGACCTGTCGCGGGCGCAAACCCTGCTCGAACAGGGTGGAAATGTCTGGAATTCCGGCATGTTCATGTTGTCGGCTCGCACCTATCTTGACGAATGTGAACGACTGGCGCCCGACACCTTCGCCGCCGCACGAGACGCAATTGAGCAGGCAATTCGAGATCTTGATTTCGTCCGTCTGGATGAAGCGGCGTTCGAAGCGGCACCGAACATCTCCGTCGACTACGCGATTTTCGAGAAGACCAACCGGGCGGCCGTCCTGCCCGTCCGCTTTCCCTGGTCCGACCTTGGATCCTGGGACGCAGTGTGGAAGGCTCACCAGCCGGATGCGGACGGCAATGTTGCAGTCGGCGATGCGCTGTTCTCGAACGTGCGAAATTCGATGGTCGTCAGTGATGGTGCGCACGTGGTTGTCGATGGCGTGGACGACATTGCCGTCATTGCGAGCACAGATGCGATCTATGTCGGCCGGCTGAGCGCAGCTCAGGGAGTGGGCTCGATCGTCAAGACCCTCAAGGCCGATGAGGCAACGCGCGGTCTGACCGAAATACACAAGACCGCATATCGCCCCTGGGGCGGCTATACGTCCGTTCTTTCCGGGGAGCGCTTCCAGGTGAAGCGGCTGTTCGTGAAGCCGGGCAAGAAGCTTTCGTTGCAAAAGCATCATCACCGCTCGGAGCATTGGGTTGTCGTTCAGGGCACCGGCGAGGTGACCGTTGATGGAAAGGTACAAATCCTTTCCGAAAATGAGTCCATCTATCTCCCGCTGGGCTGCACCCACCGACTGGCAAATCCGGGCAAGATCGTTCTTGAACTGATCGAAGTGCAGACGGGATCTTATCTCGGTGAGGACGACATTATCCGCATCGAAGATGAGTTCGGGCGCAAGTGATCTAGTGGCAGGCTGGTGCGGCGCTGAAGTCGTACGCCTGGAAAAAATTTTTCCGTGATCTCGGGAATAAGTCCGCGTCTTCCTACGTATACGTGGCATGAAGAGAACTCAGGCCCGTTTCGATGTGGTTGGTCAGCTCGGCGCGCTGCGGCGCTACGCGCGATCGCTGACACGCGACAGCAGCGACGCCGAAGATCTTGTGCAAGACGCGCTGCTGCGAGCTTGCGAGAACCGATCGTCGTTCGAGGCCGGGCGAGAAGTGCGTCCTTGGCTGCTGTCGATCTTGCACAATGTGTTCGTCGACAAGACCCGCCGCAGCAAGTCTGAAAGCTTGCGCATCAAGGGGCTGGCCGAGATGTCACCCAAGCAGCTTGATGCGCCACAGGATCACTCCGTGCGACTGGCGCAAATCCGCGCCGCGTTCATGAAGTTGCCCGAAGAACAACGCACTGCGCTCCATCTCGTGACAATTGAAGGCCTTTCTTATCAGGAAGCGGCGGACACGCTGGCCATTCCGGTGGGAACGCTGATGTCGCGCATCTCGAGGGGGCGTGAAGCCCTGCGGTCGTTCGAACAGGGCCGCGACCAAACCTCACTCAAGCTGGTAGGAGGACGCGATGTTTCCTGAGCGTGACCCTGTCACCGAACATGATCTGAACGCTTATGTCGACGATCAGCTTTCACCAGCGCTCCGCGTGGATGTAGCGGCCTGGTTGGCCGGCCATCCGGAGGAAGCTGCACGCGTGATGGCGGATTTGCGCGCGCGTGACGAGCTTCGGCTTGCACTGGCGCTTCCGAACGCAAGTGGCAACCCGACGACCACTGCGATTGCTCGGAAGCTGGAACGTGGCCTTGGCATGGGACGCCTTTATGCCAGGCTTCAGCAGGCGGCATCGATTGCCATACTGGTCGGCATTGGCTGGGCCGCAAATGAGGTTGTCGGACCGCTGGGTGTCACCCAGTCGGTCGCGTCCGCGCCGCCGCCGGCCTATGTCGAGGACGCAAGACGGGCTCACCGTACGGCGGTCATCCGTTCGGGAATGACGTCGCAGCCAGAGACGACCGTGTACGATCCCGTTGAAATTCGTGCGATGACAGCGATCATCATGCCAACGTTGCCGAAGGATTGGCGCGTGACGGATGTTCAGCTGTTTCCATCCCAATTCGGGCCGAGCGTCGAGCTTTCTGCCGAGGCGGAAGATCTTGGTCACGTCTCGCTGTTCGCGGTCCGTCCCGGCACGTTCGATGTCATAAAGCCGACGGCAGCGCCGGGCGAAGATGCGTCGGCGGTTTTCTTCCAAATCGGCGAAGTCGCTTATGCCGTTGTCGCAGCAGGCGATGCCAAGGCGCTTGATCAGGCTGCGGAGCGCCTGGCCGACACACTTTACTGATCTGCACACTGAGGAGTTCAGAATGAACAATCCGCAATTTAGCTTTGGCGCCGGGATTGCCCGACAGCAATCTCAAGCGCTTTTTGATGAGGGCCTGCGCCAGCACATGCTGCGCGTCTATAACTACATGGCACTTGGCCTGGTGCTCACGGGTGTGGTCGCATTCGTGGTTGGGTCGACCCCGGCCCTTTATGTGCCGATCTTCTCGTCACCCCTGAAATGGGTGGTGATGCTGGCTCCCCTGGCATTCGTTTTCTTCTTCTCGTTCCGCATCAACTCCATGACGGCTGCGGGCGCACAGGGAATGTTCTGGGCGTTCTGCGCCGTGATGGGGCTTTCGCTCGCTTCCGTGTTCCTGGTTTTCACCGGGACCTCGATTGCCAGAACCTTTTTTATCGCTGCAACGATGTTCGGCGCCATGAGCCTCTACGGCTATACGACCAAGGCGGACCTGACGAAGTTTTCATCTTTCCTGATCATGGGCTTGTTCGGCGTGATCATCGCTTCGCTGGTCAACCTGTTCATGCAGTCGTCGGCGATGCAGTTCGCGATCTCGGTCATCGGCATCTTTGTGTTCCTCGGCCTGACGGCTTGGGACACGCAGACGATCAAGGAGCAGTACGCCGAGAATTTTGACGCCGAGTCACAGCAGAAGCTGGCCGTGTCTGGCGCTCTCTCGCTCTATCTGAATTTCGTCAACATCTTCCAGCTTCTGCTCAACTTCACCGGCGAGCGTGAATAGAATTAGCATTAGAGGACTGATAATGGACCGCAACGACCAACAGGCAATTGAACAGCTTTTCGGCAAACTGGCTGCCGTGGAGCGCCAGATGCCACAGCGCGACGCTGGCGCAGAAGCTTTCATTCGCGACCAGATCTCCGCGCAGCCGGGCGCGCCCTACTACATGGCGCAAACCATCGTCATGCAGGAGCAGGCGCTGCAGGCGGCACAGGCACGTCTGGAAGAACTGGAGGCACAAGCGGCTGAGCGGAAGCAATCGGGTGGCCTGTTTGGCAGCCTCTTCGGCAGCAGTGCGCCGGCTCCTCGCCGCTCGGGCGCTGTTCCAAGCATCAATCGTGACGCTGCTGGCCAGGGGGCTGCGATCCCGCCGCAGCCTGCGCGTGGCGGCGGCTTCCTTGCTGGTGCAGCCCAGACAGCGATGGGTGTCGCAGGCGGCGTCCTCCTCGGCAACGCCATTGCCGGCATGCTGGGCTCCGGCACCGGCGAAGCTCAGGCGGCAGAGGCTGGAGCTGAAGAGGCCGGCACCGAGGACATGACCGCAGACGATGTCGGCTTCGATGACGGCGGCTTTGACGACGGCGGCTTCGGCGACATGGATTTCTGATCCAGATATCAAGTTCCCTACGCGGCCGACGCACGGCCGCGTAAATTTGTCAGACTGCTTCAGATAGCGGTGGTGGGTTTCGCCGGTGGCAAGCGTGCAGCGAGCTGAGGGGGATACTATCTGTGAGGTCTCCGGAACCCGTCAGACTTAGGGCCGATCCTGACGGGCCGGGGCTTGTTGAGCACGTTGTGCCGGAACCACTGACGTTCAGTTTCCGCGTCCGATGGCTCTTTGGTTCGTTTCTTTCGCTGAAACGCGAGGGCGCGGGGTCCCATTTTGGCAATCTGCCAGCTCACCCTCCGTCTTTGGACGTGTGTAGAACCGCGTCTTGGAAAAGGTGAATTCTTGGAGTGTCATAGGGCTCTAGATGGAGTGTCTCCGTCGATCATCACAGAGACATCGGGTTAGGAATCAAGCAGTTAGAGGTCTCCGGTTTGGAAGAATTGCCGGACACGCTTCATGAAAGCGGATAAATCCCTGTTCTCCCGGGACAGTCGACTGCACTTTGCCCACTCGAGGTCGTGCCGCTCTCTGGCTGGTATCAGTATCTGGCTTTCGGCCGGGTTGGCGGCATCCAGTTTGATCAGGCCGATACCGTGCATCGCATACCGGATCCGAAGCTCCTTCAGAGTGTCGGCACCCTCTATCTCCGCGGCAACGAGGTATCCGAGATTTGCCCAAGAAGAGTTCGATACCGCCTGGAAGTATGTTTCTCTTGCGTTGGACCTGTTGATTAAAATCTTGACTTCGAATGACCACAGCCGGAGCCGCTTGTCCCTACTTTCTCTGATTGCAGCTACGACTTCCGGGTCCAACCCGTCAGTAAGGTTCTCTATCCCCACGACATCGGGAAAGAGCCATTTATTCCCACCTGGCCCACGCGAGTTCGAGGACTTCCGTTCGTCGATCCGATATCCATGGACACCCTGTTCGGCGAACATGAATTCGATCAGCATCGGATAAAGATCGTGTTCCCGAATTTTGGGTTCATCAGAACCCGGAAGTAACGCTTCCCCTTCCAGTTCGGCCTCTTCTACCTCGTCCTCTTCTGACTTCGAGGTCCAATAGTATAGTCGCGGCTTGATGCCTTCGGCCGTCCGAAATTCCGGATGCATCTTCTGCCATTGTGGGCGGCAGGATCCTATCTCCGCGACCAATTGGTTCAGGAGGTCAGTTTGATTCTTTAGGGACGCGCTTGCATGCAGTTTGGCAGCCGCTTCTTCTGGATATTTTTCACATATCCATGTTGCGATTTCGCGCGCCTTCAGCTTCTCGCCTGGTCGCGATGACAGCGCCTCAATAACTCGCTTTCGAAGTTTAAGAGCCATGACATCCCCCAGTTCGATAGCTTCGCAGGAATGAGGAACCGTTTGTAGCCGCGTTTCATCGTCCAAGGGCTACAAAACCTTCTGTCTGTAAAAAAAAACGGCCCGGATTGGGGCCGTTTTTTGAGGTGATCCGACTTCCTGCGTCAGATGAGCAGTCTGTCTTGACGCTGAGCGAGATGCAGTGACGCGTCAGGCAGGTTATTATCGGCGTGCTGATCAGCTGCAGCCGCTGGTGGCGCCGCAGGTGTCGCACTTTTCGCAGGTGCCGTTGCGGACCATGGTGAAGTTCTGGCACTCCGAGCATGAATTGCCGGTGTAGCCCTGCATCATGGACTGCTGGCGGCGTTCAGCGGCGATTGCCTTTGCGTCTGCTGCTTCCTTGGCGGCTGCATCGGTGAACAGCGCCGCCGTTCCTTCAGCGATAGCCTCGTCTGCAGCAATCTCCTCAGCGAGATCCTTCGCACGCTCTTCATATTCGCGCTTGAAGGCGGTGGCACCGTCGATCTGCTCCGAAGTGATCGGCTTCAGGGCGGTGACGGTCGCACCGGTGCCAATGGAGCGGACGTTGGAAGCCGATGTGCTGGTCGGCGTCGTGCGCGCAGGGGTCGCTGCGGCGTTGCCGGCAAAGCCCTTCGGCTCGTTGCCCGGCGTCGCACCGGACACGATCTTCAGCGGTGACGCCCCACGCATCAGACCCTTGGAGAAGGGGCTCGCCTTGCCTTCGTTGATACCCTTGCCGAGTGCGGTATTAGAAAAATCCGACAGATCGACATGCGCAAGGTCATTACGCGCCAGGTAGGACACAGCCAGTTCGCGGAAGACGTAGTCGAGGATCGACGTCGCGTTCTTGATCGCGTCATTGCCGATGACCATGCCGGCCGGCTCGAACTTGGTGAAGGTGAACGCCTCCACATATTCTTCCAGCGGCACGCCATATTGCAGGCCAAGCGAGATCGCGATGGCAAAATTGTTCATCATCGCGCGGAAGGCAGCACCTTCCTTGTGCATGTCGATGAAGATCTCGCCGAGGCGACCATCGTCGAATTCGCCGGTGCGCAAATAGACTTTGTGACCACCGATGACGGCCTTCTGGGTATAGCCCTTGCGGCGGTTCGGCAGTTTTTCGCGTAGCGAACGAACCTCGCGTTCGACGATCTTCTCGATGATCTTTTCCGTGACCGCGACCGCCTTGGCAGCTGCCGGCGCAGCTGCGACCTGCTCGATCACTTCTTCTGCCTCATCCTCATCGTCCGAGATCAGCGAAGCATTAAGCGGCTGCGAGAGCTTGGAGCCATCGCGGTAGAGCGCATTGGCCTTCAGGCCGAGCTTCCACGAGAGCATGTAGGCGTTCTTGCAGTCCTCGACGGTCGCCTCGTTCGGCATGTTGATCGTCTTGGAGATCGCACCGGAAATGAACGGCTGTGCCGCAGCCATCATGCGGATGTGGCTCTCCACTGACAGATAGCGCTTGCCGATCTTGCCGCACGGATTCGCGCAGTCGAACACCGGCAGGTCCTCTTCCTTAAGGTGCGGTGCGCCTTCGAGGGTCATTGCGCCGCAAACGTGGATGTTCGCTGCTTCAATGTCCTTTTTGGAAAAACCGAGTGCCGGAAGGATTTCGAACGAGAAATCGTTCAGCTGCTCGTCGGTAAAGCCATAGGTGTCCTTCAGCCAGTCGGCGCCGAGCGTCCACTGGTTGAAGACGAACTTGATGTCGAATGCAGAGCCGAGAGCTGCGTTTAGCGCTTCGATCTTCTCGTCAGTGAAACCCTTGGCCTTGAGCGAGCCGGGGTTGATGCCCGGTGCCTGGTTCAGGTTGCCGTGGCCGACTGCGTAAGCTTCGATCTCGGCGATCTGGGCTTCCGCGTAACCGAGCGTGCGCAGGGCTTCCGGGACCGCTCGGTTGATGATCTTGAAGTAGCCGCCGCCGGCGAGCTTCTTGAACTTCACCAGAGCGAAGTCAGGCTCGATGCCGGTCGTATCGCAGTCCATGACGAGACCGATTGTGCCGGTCGGCGCGATAACGGTGGCCTGCGCGTTGCGGTAGCCGTATTCGGCGCCAAGGTCGATTGCCTTGTCCCAGGCTGCACGGGCACGTTCGACCAATTCCCTCTGCCGAATGTGCTCTTCTTCCAGCGGAACCGGAGCCACTGCCAGCTTCTCATAGCCATCTGTCTCGCCATAGGCGGCGCGGCGATGGTTGCGCATGACGCGCAGCATGTGCGGTGCATTGGCCGGATATTCGGGGAAGGCACCGAGTTCTGCAGCCATCTCGGCGGAGGTGGCATAGGCAACGCCGGTCATGATGGCGGTGAGTGCGCCGCACAGGCTCCGGCCTTCGTCGGAATCGTAGGGAATACCCGAGGTCATCAACAGGCCGCCAATGTTGGCGAAGCCGAGGCCGAGCGTGCGGTACTCGTAGGAAAGCTTGGCAATCTTCCACGACGGGAACTGCGCCATCATCACCGAGATCTCGAGGACAACGGTCCACAGACGTACGGTGTGCTCATAGGCGTCAACGTCAATCGTGCCGTCCGCATTGCGGTAGGTCAGCAGGTTGATCGAGGCGAGGTTGCACGCCGTGTCATCGAGGAACATGTATTCCGAGCACGGGTTCGACGCGCGGATCGGACCGGCTGACGGGCAGGTGTGCCAGTCATTCATCGTCGTGTTGAAGTGTAGGCCAGGATCAGCCGATGCCCAGGCCGCGTAGCCGATCTTCTCCCAAAGATCGCGTGCCTTGAGGGTCTTGAGGACCTTGCCGTCGCGGCGGCCGGTGAGATGCCAGTCGCCATCCACTTCGACAGCGCGCAGGAAGTCGTCCTTCACCGAAACCGAGTTGTTCGAATTCTGACCGGAGACGGTCAGATACGCTTCCGAATCCCAGTCAGTATCGTAGGTCTTGAACTCAAGGCTGGTGTAGCCCTGCTTGGCGAACTGGATGACGCGCTTGACGTAATTTTCCGGAACCGAGTTCTTCTTCGCAGCGCGAACTTCGCGCTTCAGTGCCGGATTCTTGGCGGGGTCATAGCAATCGTCATTATTGCCTTCGCAATTGACGCAGGCCTTCATGATGGCTGCGAGGTGCTGCTTGACGATCTTGGAGCCGGTGACGAGCGCAGCAACCTTCTGCTCTTCGTTCACCTTCCAGTCGATGTAGGCTTCGATATCGGGATGGTCGGCGTCGACGACGACCATCTTGGCAGCGCGGCGGGTGGTGCCGCCCGACTTGATCGCGCCCGCTGCACGGTCGCCGATCTTGAGGAAGCTCATCAGGCCCGACGACTTCCCGCCGCCCGACAACTTTTCGCCTTCGCCACGAAGATGCGAGAAGTTCGAGCCGGTGCCCGAGCCATACTTGAACAGACGTGCTTCACGCACCCACAGGTCCATGATGCCGCCCTCGTTGACGAGGTCGTCGGCAACCGACTGGATGAAGCAGGCATGCGGCTGCGGATGTTCGTAAGCCGACGATGACTTGGTCAGCTTGCCGGTGAACGGGTCGACGTAATAGTGGCCCTGGCCAGGACCATCGATGCCATAGGCCCAGTGCAGGCCGGTGTTGAACCACTGCGGCGAGTTCGGCGCGACGCGCTGGGTCGCGAGCATGTAGGCGAGCTCGTCACGGAAGGCGAGGGCGTCTTCTTCGCTGTTGAAGTAACCGCCCTTCCAGCCCCAATAGGTCCACGTGCCCGCGAGGCGATCAAAGACCTGACGCGCATCGGTCTCGGAGCCATACTGTTTGTCTTCGGGTAGTTCCGCCAATGCCTCTTCGTCGGCTACCGAACGCCAGAGGAACGAAGGGGCGTCGTTCTCCTCGACCTTCTTCAGGCGAGCTGGAACACCGGCCTTTCGGAAATATTTCTGGGCCAGAATGTCAGCAGCGACCTGGCTGAACTGCGCCGGCACGTCGATGTCAGCGAGGCGGAAGACGATGGACCCGTCTGGGTTCTTGATCTCGCTCGTCGCCTTGCGGAATTCGATCTCCGCATATGCCGACTGGCCTTCCTTGGTGAAGCGACGTTCGATGCGCATCTTCTTAGTCCCTTTGGTCCCTAAATATAGTGTCCCGTAGCGTCATGTGCATCAGCCTCGCCTGACGCTCCTGACACCAGCTCGCCGTTTCGCCGCCACCTCGTTAGGGCGACTCATTCCTACCCGCGAGAACCGGTTGGTCGCGTCCGGCTCCAATCAGCCTCTCGCGCGTCTCGTCCCAAGCGGGCCCAAAATTTAAACGCCTTACTGGGTTCTCAGTGTCGCCTTGGCGACTACCTCGTAACCACACTATCTAGTGAGTCTGCGTAGCGCAAACACTAAATCTATGTGGTTGACGAATAATTAACTCCGTTCTCCGGCCAACCATTCCGCAGCAAAAGGCCGCGCCAAGAACGCTAGTTTCTGGCATCGGGTACTCGAAGGTACGTACTCAAATGTGGAAAAACGGACAGAGCGGTCACGATCCGGCCACGTCCGCAAATGGGACGCGGAAGCCATAAAAGGTGACTCGATACTCATCGTCAAGCAGTCGTTTGAGCCTCAAGCCCGGACCCAACATCTTGTGTGCGTCGGTGTGGATAACGGGGAGAAGGCACGCAGACGCGTTGCAAATAGAAAGCGCCCGGAAAGCCGGGGCTTTGTCCGCAACACACAGAGAGAAGGGGGCTCTTCGCCCCCTCAGAAAACTCTTATGGCAGCGTGTTGAGGGCGAGGAAGACCAGCGCCGCCAGACCTGCGGACGCCGGAACAGTTGTCACCCATGCAGTTGCAATTGTTGTCACATGAGCGCGGCGGACGAGCTTGCGTCGGGCAATCTCTTCGCGGGAAACCGGGACAACAGGCTCATCCACTTCATCCGCATGAACTGCGGCTGCATCATTACCGTTGCCGTTCGCTCGTGCTGCGCGGCCCCTTGCAACCTTACGCTCAAGATATCGGCGGCGGCGGCTCGAATTAGCGGTGTACCATTCGCGGAAGAATCCGACACCGAACACGGCACCTACGGCAATGTGTGTCGAACTAACCGGCAAGCCAAACCACGAAGCGACGATGACTGTAATGGCAGCCGACAAGGCAACGCAAAATGCGCGGATCGGGTTCAGTTTTGTAATCTGCTCGCCAACCATGCGGATCAGCTTTGGTCCGAACAGCACCAGACCAAGCGAAATGCCGAAAGCGCCGATCACCATGACCCAGAGGGGAATGGAGACGACGCTGTCGACTGATGTCGTCTGCGAGGCATGAACGATTGCCGCGAGCGGGCCAACTGCGTTGGCGACATCATTTGCTCCGTGAGCAAAGGAAAGCAGCGCTGCTGAGATGATCAGCGGCATATTGAACAGCTTGCGCAGTGACTGGTTGCGGTTCTCCATTCCGATCGACTGACGCATTACGGAAAGGCGCGAGAAGTACCATGCGGCAGCGAAAGTCCCGACCCCGATCAACGCGATCTGAAGGCCGGTAAGATTGATGACGCGCTTCAGGCCCTTCGTTGCGAGATAAGCGGCAAACGAGCCGGCCATGATGGCGATCAGAACCGGCACCCAACGGCGAGCGGCAATGATCTTTTCGTCCTGATAAATGATGGTCGTCTTGATGAAGAAGAGAAACAGCGCAGCGACCATGCCGCCCAGAAGCGGAGATACCACCCAGCTCAGGGCGATGTTGCCGATCATTGGCCAGTTGATGGTGAAAAAGCCGGCGGCAACGATGCCAGCGCCGACCACGCCACCAACGACGGCGTGGCTCGTCGAAACCGGCGCGCCGATCCAGGTTGCCAGGTTGACCCAGAGAGCGGAGGACAACAAGGCGGCAAGCATCAGGCGAATGAATATGTCGCCTGTAGGAAGTGCTGCAGGGTCGACAATACCGCTCGAGATGGTGCTGATCACATCGCCGCCAGCAATCAGCGCGCCCGCGCTCTCGAATGTTGCGGCAATGGCCAGCGCGCCGCCCATGGTCAACGCCTTGGCGCCCACCGCCGGACCGACGTTGTTCGCGACGTCATTGGCGCCGATATTCAGCGCCATATAACCGCCGACAGCCGCTGCAACGATGACGATGATGGCCCTTGGTTCTCCGATTACGAAGAACGATGCCACGATAGCTGACAGGGCGAGGAACAGGAGGCCGAGACCAGGTGCCACCAATCCCCTTGAGACAAAGGATGTGGCTTCCCCCACATGCACGAACTTGTCGAGATCTTTGTCGAGGGTTTCTTTTCGCGCTTCTGCGGCGTTCAAGGTCATCGAGCTTCCCATCATTTATGCTGCAGCTTTCGTTGGCAGCGGCATCCGCTTAGAAAAGCAGCATCCTGATAGCAAGCCGACTTTCCAAATCAGCGTGCTTACGCGGCAGTTTGTCGTGGATTGCCCGAGAATGAACTGATGAGTTCGCCAAGGTCCGGCTCATCAACAAGCCGTGCAGCATCCTTGGGAGCAAACCAACGCCGTTGCCGCTTCTTCCTCTCAGGCCACTTGTCTGCGATGTCGTCTACCTCGAGGGGGTAAACCGCGACCTCGCAGCGCCACTCCATTCCAGTGGGTAGCTTCTTTTGGTAGTAGTATTTTCCAAGAGGGGCGGAAGAAATGTCACCGCGAATGCCGGCTTCCTCCATCGCTTCGCGCGTGGCAGCCTCGAATGGCTGTTCGTCGTCTTCGGGCCAGCCTTTCGGCAGCACCCAGCGTCCGGTGCCTCGGCTTGTGACGAGAAGGACTTCGATCTCACCCTTGTTGTTACGCCGCCATGGCAGCGCGGCGACCTGCACACGTCGCGGCATCCCGCCGAAAAGAAGCCGAACACGCTCCTTCAACTGCATGCGTCCGCAATGGGTGAAAACCATGATCTCCTCAACCGAATAAGTTTGCCGACTTACAATATTGGCAATCCGTATCTGTAATTAAAGGGGAAAATGCGTCAAAATGTCATTTTCTGCGTGCGCGCCGAGGCTTGCTGCGGTTGGTGCAAGCCTCGCGCAAGTTTGGGCGGCAGCTTAGCCTGCTGTGCTGTCCGCGATCGGCTTCTGGTATGTAAATCCCATATCCCACGGGAAGTAGATCCAGGTGTCCTGCGAAACCTCGGTGACGAAGGTGTCGATCATCGGACGGCCCTTCGGCTTGGCGTAAATCGCCGCGAAATGCGCCTTGGGCATCATGGCCCGTACAATCGCCGCCGTCTTGCCCGTGTCGGTCAGATCGTCGACGATCAAGACGCCTTCACCGTCATTGGTGAGTAGCTCTGGACTGATTTCCTTGAGGATGCGCAGTTCACCCTGGTCTGTGTAGTCGTGATAGGAAGCTACGCAGACTGTTTCGATCAGCCGTATACCAAGCTCGCGGGAGATGACCGCTGCTGGTACCAATCCGCCGCGCGTGATGCAGACGATCGCACGCCATTTGACGTTGACACCGGCCAGGCGCCAGGCAAGCGCGCGTGCATCACGATGGAATTGGTCCCAAGAGACCGGGAAAGCCTTTTCAGGAAGGGACATTAACTGCACTCCGGTTGGCGCATATTCAGGAATGCAGCCGGAATTAGCCGGAACACATGCATCTTGGCAAGGTGCAAGGCCCCCCTGCGTCATCGCAACGGTCCAGAACCGTCTTTAGAGCTGTGTATATCTTCTACCGCGCCATTAACGTCGCCACCGGCATCGAACGCATCACAGTGCGAGTGGTGCCGCCGAAGAAAATTTCCTTCAACCAGGACTGACTGTATGCGCCCATGACAAGGAGCTCAGCTTTGCTTGACGCGATCTGGCGTTCAATCGCGGCACCAACGCCGAGTTCTCCCGAGCTTGCAGGCGAGAAAGTGACTTTGGCTCCGTGGCGCGCCAGTGCGGCGGCAATGTCGACACCCGCCAATGCACCGTCTTCCTGGCCTGTATCAACCGCATCAAGCGTCAGGATTTCCGTCTCGTCAGCTTCGCGGATGAAGGGGAGGGCATCAAAGACTGCCCGGGCCGCTTGTTGCGTGCCGTTCCAGGCGATCAGCACCTTACGGAAGCGGGTGTCCACCGGCGTAGCAAACGGCACGATCAGGACCGGACGGCCGCTGTCGAACAGAAGCGCTTCAACATTCGCACGGCTCCCGCCGCTCGCGTCGGGGTTTACTTGTTGGACGATGACCAGGTCGCAGGCACGAGCGACGATGAGCGCGCCAACGGCACTGTCGCCGGAAACGCTTTCGAGGGCATGCCACTCAAAGGAGAGACCTTCTCGCTGCGCGCGCGTCTCAAATATCGTCTTGAGTTCCTCACTGTGCTGCTGGTTGGTCTTCGAGCTGATGGCCATGAAGTTCGTGTCTGGGAACCCCATTGGTGAGACGTAAGGTATCGGGATAGCCTCGGAGTGCACCGCAATCACATGTGACGAGAAACGTGATCCCAGCGGCAAGGCGCAGTCGAGGACGCGTTCTGCGTCCGTCTTGTCCTGCAATACAGCAAGTATGGTCTTGTAGCTCATGTCAGCCTCCGGATCCGGCACGGTTTTCGGGCATTCCAAGGCAACAGTCAGCGCCGCCTCGCGGCTACGCTTTGACCGAAGTCAACTGAGCATCATAAACCTGACCCAAGGTCATTCAAGCGCAGCTTGTCACGCGGTTGCGGCGGCCAGGCCGTCCACCATGCTCTGCACTTCTCGCGTCGCTGCATCCAGCACTTCTGGGGAACGCGCCCTGATAACCAGTTCGGTCCAGAAGCTGCCGTCAAGGTACTTTGGGTAGGAGCCGATGATTGTGTCCGGGTGCGCTTTCTGGATCTCGGTAAGTGGACCGCCGATGAGGCCTTCTCCAAAGGGGCAGTGGACTGTCTCTGACAGAAGCTTTTGGCCGGTTCGTAGCGTGGGCACGACATTGTCCAGCATGGTCTGGAATATCGAAGGCACCCCGGCCATGACGTGAACGTTGTCGATCCTGAAGCCAGGAGCGACGGATACAGGGTTGTCGATGTGCTCGGCGCCTCTCGGCATTCGCGCCATCCGCTTGCGCGATTCCGTGAATTCGACCCCGCGCTGGGCATAATGCGCACCAAGCAGTGCGAATGCCTTCTCATCGTATTCGCAAGGCACGCCGAAAGCTTTGGCTATGGAATCGGCTGTTATGTCATCATGGGTGGGGCCGATGCCGCCTGTCGTGAAGACGTAAGTGTAGCGCTGGCGAAGAGCGTTGACTGCTTCAACTATGTCAGCCTCATCGTCCGAGACAATACGCACTTCCTTGAGGTCGATGCCGATCGCCGTCATCACATCTGCCAGATGACCGATGTTCCGGTCCTTGGTCCGGCCGGAAAGGATCTCGTCACCTATTACGATCATGGCGGCGGTGATGATTTCAGTCATGGCATGCCTCGCAGAGATAGCTGAGCAATATCCGCCCCGGCACAGAGCAGCAATGGTTCATCGCCTACAATCTGAATGTCCAGAACAGGCAGGCAAGACACGCGGCAAGAAAGGCGACGAAGAACAGGGTTCGCAGCAGGATGTTCCTGCGGAGTTCGTTCATGAACAGATGCGACGCCACGACGCCTGCCGCAAAAATAAACTGCCAGTCAACGAGGACCCACAGGGCACCATTTTTGCCGAAGGCAAAGCGGGCAAGCTGGACGCCCACGATGGTGGCAAAGAGGACCAGTGTTGTCGAAAACACCGGTACCGCGCCGTTGGCCATGATGAAGCCTGCGGCACGCAGCGGGAGGAGCATCATGAGCGCCGCGCAGAAAGCGTAGAGCGCGGCGAGGGGTATGAAGGTCGCTGCGCTGGCGAGAATATCCAACCGCGCCACCCCCAGCGCACCGAATGGATAGCCCTTGATTTCCACCGCAATGCTGAACGCCGCCAATATGGTGGTCAGCACGAATATCAGGGCGAAAGCGGCCAAAGTACGGTTCATGCGCAGGTTCCCGGAACGAATCGGTTTACCCGCGCATAAGACAACCCTGATGCTTAAATATTCTGAACTGGGAGCTCAGAGCGCAGGAGTTCAGCGAATGAGATAGAGGACGGAAGCCACGCCGAAGAGGCAGGCTCCAGCCAGCAACCACCTGAACGCGCTGGGCTTGTTGTAGATCATTGCGTAGCCCGCAACCCATGCGCAAGTCGAGCTGCCCAGCGCAAACAGAACTCCGGTCCGTTGCCCATAAACGAGATTAGCCGCCATCAAACCGCCGATGGTGAGCGCACCGAAAACGACGATGATGAAAATCGCGGATTTCTCGAAATCGTCTGTCATATGGGTCTCCTGAAAAGTTCGCGCCGTAGACGCCAAACGCCGGCACAATACCGGGCATCGGTCCCGCATTCCACCCGTCGTTTATGACTTTTGCGGCGCTGCGGCACCGTTGCCACAGGAGATCATCCAACAGATCAGGCCTTACGCATCGTGGTCATGGCGCCCTGTTTCCCGGCCTCCGCCACCTGGAGGTTGCTGCGAGGCCGGCGGATTTACACCTTCCGACTGTCGCGTCTTGGATTCGACTTCCTCAGGCGTCTCACTGTTGCCGATGCCTTCAGGCGGTTTGTTGCCCGCCGCGTCCTGGGAAAACTCCTCGTGACCGGCATATTGCGTGTCTTTCGGAGCTTTTTCGGCCTGCGCCCGATTTCGAGCGGCCAATGCGTCTGCAGCGTTATCCGCCTCAGCGCTGCTCAGTGTCTCGCCAGCTGCATCAGGCTGCGTTTCAGGGGCATCAATTGCCGGCAGATATCCAGCGGGCCGGGTTTCTTCCGGGCCCTCCCAGCGAGGGGATTGATCTGTTGTGCCGGGCTGACCGTCTCGGGGAGAATTGGGGGACATGGTAAGCCTCCTGTTTCTGTTTTTCGTCAACAATGTCGGCGGCCCAATTGTTCCCGAATCACGCCATCGCGAGACGGCGACGTTTGCGACGCGACTGCTGGCGAACCGCGTGCCCCATCGCTGCGCCGATTTCTGCACACGCGGTAATGCCCTGCACAAACGGACGATCATGCATCAGGAAAGGCAGCGCGCCGAGACTGATCAACCCCTCTAACTCCGGTGGATCGACTAGGCTGTAGTCGTCGCCTACCTCCGGTATCTCGCTGCCCGTTCTAACCAGCATGTTTCGCAAGGTAGGGAAGGGGATGTCTTTTGAGCCCAGCGATTGTTGCCCACGCGCATCGATGAAGACGTGGAAGCGGTAGGTTTCATCACCTGCACAGATCACGGTCTCATCCGCAAGCACGTCCATTTCATAATCAGAGCCGATCCCGGCGACCTGCAACAGGCCAGCGTCCCGGAGTGCCAGAAGACGACGGATGGATTCGGGTGGCACAGCGGCGTAATTATCCACGAAGACCTTCTTCAGGCCCCGGTCGAAACGTTCCCGGTCCCCTTCATCAAGCTCTGGATAAAGTTCCTCGAACTCTTCGTGCATGCGAAGGATAGCGTAGCGCCAGGCAACCGTGACTTTCGCTTCTCGGTTCCGCTCAACCTCAAGAAGATTTTGGCTGGCCCATTTGAACGGATCGCTGGCAAGGCGCGCTGCAAAGTACGCATCGCAAAAGCCGTCCGCATCCAGCTCGCTTAGCTTCATCTTGCGCACCCAGGCAGGGTCACTCAGCTTCAGTTCCGTTACAAAGAGCTCGAAAGCTCTGTCGAGAAGCCCTTCTTCCCCTGTACTGACTTCGCGTTTCAGCGCGTCGCCGGTACACACCTGCAACGGCTGGTAGGGGATCGGACAGTAGAAATCCGCTTCCGGAAGAACCCCGGAGCGGGACAGAAGCGCGATCTGCAGCGCGGTGTCGGGATCTTTGGGCGAATATGACAGGGAGCCGTCAGCCTCTTGCTCAAATCGGCCGTGCTGGCAGGCGACGGCCATGGCAGCATCGATCGCACTCAACGAGGTACCCATTATTCCAACACTCGAAGCTGGAATGTCCGCGTCGATCAAGCCTGACCATGGACTGGGGTAGTAGTGGTCCGTCGGATCATCATCGATCGGAAACATGTGCCCGGTTGCCAGGATCACCCGGTCGAATTCTTCCTTCAGTGGCCCGACGGTTGTTGCAAGCCTCGCTCTTGCGCCTCGCGGGACAACGTCCTCGATCTCGGTACCTTCATGGATGAAGACCGAGTGCCCGTTCGCTTCAGCTCGTGCGACAAGAGACACAAACTGCGCGCGGTAATATTCGCCGAGCAGCATGCGAGGGGTAAAGGTTCGCACGTCAAATGTTTCAGGCTCTACGCCATAACTGCGTAATATCGCCCGCGGCAGGGTCGACAGCCAGTCGAAATAGGATTGCTCGAGTGACGGGATTTCGATGCTGGCGATGTTGGCCAGCATGCGCCGGTCGTTGGCATCAGATGTGTATGGCATGCCAATGCCAGCGCGATCGCCCTTCTCGAATATATAGATCGAGAGCGGCTCAGCGGACTGGATCAGCTTCTGAAACGTATAAAGGCCGGTGGGCCCAGAGCCTACGATCGCGACACGCATAGTCATCGGTCCCTCAAATACCGTGATTGCGTGCTATGAACGTAGATGAAGATGACCCGGTTCCATCTGGAGGGCGCCGGATAGGCTGGAATGGCAGAAGGGGTGGGATTCGAACCCACGGAGAGCTCACACCCTCGCCGGTTTTCAAGACCGGTGCCTTAAACCACTCGGCCACCCTTCCACTGTCGGTGCGCAGAAGCTGCTTCACCTGAGCGCGGAGGCCAGAGCCAGCCACGCATCAATGATCCCGGCTTTACAGCGCCTCGCCTCTCCACGTCAACCTGTTCTATCGCCAGAAATGAATAGAACCTCGATCCGTGGCCTGAAGGTGCTGCGCGTTTCCACAAAGCGATCTGGTAATGTGCCGGTTGCGTGTAATTACCGTTGACCTTCATCGACAAACACATGAGAAACGACACCGTGCGGACGTGGCGGAATTGGTATACGCAGCAGACTTAAAATCTGCCGCCTTTTTAGGCTTACGGGTTCGATTCCCGTCGTCCGCACCACTGATTAAATGGTCGAAATCACGAATTGTAAGCCGATCTCAGGCGCACGAAATTCTGCCGGCTGGCTGCTTTAGTACGCTCGATTGGCCAACAGAAATATCTCGGATTTCGCGCCTGACGGTGCCCGTCCGGATTGTTTTGCCTTTCTCAGCGCCCAAGTAGCCTATTCTGTGTCATCCCCGGGGGGGATCCTTGCAACAGGTGTGTGTTGTTGCCATATCCGAGGCGCGGACCGAGACCCTTGGCGAAGTTAGAAGCGTCGCGATGTCGGACCGTTCGTGAAACTGCCTGATTCTTTCCTTCACTCAGGCATTTGGAGAAGACGATCGACATGATGCGCTTCGGACGCTTTCGCTTTCTTGCCCTTTTGTCGGCGGCCCTTGTCGCCATGACGCTTGTTTCAGTCGACTTTGCCGAGGCGCGGCGCGGCGGCAGTTTCGGCAGCCGCGGTCTGCGCACGCAGCAGGCTGTTCCGCCCACACGTACCGCGCCGAACCAGACCGCCCCCGTTGAGCGCAGCATGACGCCAACAACCCAGAACTCGGCAACGCGCCAGCAGACATCTGCACAGCAGCAGCGCCCTGGCCTGTTTAACGGAATGGGTGGAGGCCTCATGCGCGGGCTTCTGCTCGGCGGACTGTTTGGCATGTTGCTCGGCTACGGCTTTGGCGGGATGGCCGGTGCTCTTGGCTTTCTTCTCCAGTTGCTTGTGCTTGGGGGCCTGATCTGGTTGGCGATGGCATTCTTCCGCTCGCGCAAGCAGCCGGCACTGGCTGGCAATACACCCTTGAACCGCGGCGCTCCGGCCCATGATTTCGGACGTACAGGCCAGCGCGAAGCGGCACCTCAGCCTGCTGCGACGAGTGCGTCCGGCTTCACTCTCCCGCGCGTCGGCGGCAGCCCGGCTGCTTCCGCTGCGCTCATGAGCGATATTACGCTTGACCAGAGCGACCTCGACATGTTCGAGCGCCGGCTCGGAGAAGTGCAACGCGCTCTTGCCGATGAAGATCACGCGGCACTGCGCCGCCTCTCGACTC
The DNA here is from genome assembly GCF_016124105.1 of Aquamicrobium zhengzhouense. Lineage (GTDB taxonomy): Bacteria > Pseudomonadota > Alphaproteobacteria > Rhizobiales > Rhizobiaceae > Aerobium > Aerobium zhengzhouense. The sequence goes on along the minus strand of NZ_JADGMQ010000004.1, from coordinate 121,713 downwards.
CCGAGATGGTCTCGTATTTTTCGGAGGAGCTTGCTGACAACGCCAAGCGCGGCGTTCGCAATGAGGTTTCGGGCGTGCATCTGCTGGAGGCCGACGTCGCGGAAGCCTGGAACGAAGGCGAGAACGACTACGCGACGGCTGCCTTCCGCTATGAGGCGATTGATGTCCTGCGTGACCGTGCAACCGGTGCGCTTGCCGGCGGTATCGAACAGCCAACAGAGACCGTTGAACTCTGGACCTTCGTTCGTCGTAAGGGCGAAGAATGGAAGCTGTCCGCAATTCAGCAGGCCGACGCTTAAGAGCTGTCCTTTCTAGTTAGATCTCATCGAGCGCCGTCTCCTGGCGCTCGATAGCCGGGCCAGACTCCAATCGCCAGCCGCGCGGGTACGTCCGAGTTCAGCCGCCACCACCAACGGCGATGTTGATGACTTCGAATGGAGTCGTAATGACGATCTCGGCCGCGGAACCAAGCGTTCTTCCCACTCCTTGCGTCAGCTTTCCGATGTTCTGAGCGATCTGGTCGCTGTTGGCACCAAAATCGTCGCCGGCATTCAGGCGGTCGCCAAGAAGCTGAATCAACAGCGGGTTGTCGGCAAATCGGGCATGGTTGAGGCTGTCGCCACTCGAAAGCTGCGAGACATCGACCGCGATGACCCCTAGTTCCGCGAGCGACTGGTCGCCATCATAATCGCCGACACGCGGCTTGCTGCCTGCGATGATGGAAGACAGGAGGAGCGCCCGGTCGTCGCGCGAAATCAGCACGATAAATGGGCGCTCAGGCTTGCCGATGCGGCGCAGCTGGCTCTTGAACACGTCGACGTCGATGTCCGGAGACGCCAAAACAACGTCGCCAAGACCAAGTGACGATTGCTTTTCGCCAGAGATCGCCAACTGACGCAAAGCCTCCATCGTCACCCAATTGCCCATCGAGTGGGCGACGATGTCGATGCGGGTAGCGCCTGCTTCACGCAGATGTCTCAGCGTCCGCTCGAGCCCGTCGCGTGCGACCGTCGCGGAATTGTTGTCGTAGATGTAGTCTACGGTTCGGCCCGTCGAAGCCCAGGAGAAGAGGACCGGCGTTCCCTTGTAGCCCGAATCGTGAATGATCTGGGCCATCCGATAGATCGAGCCATCAAACGGGGTCCGGTAACCGTGGATAAAGACCAGCGCCCGCCCGTCTGTTTTTTTCAGCCTTTCCTTCAGCACTTTGTTGAACTCCGTGCCGTCGCGGTAAACGGCCACCTCACGCGCAGCAAAATGGAGTGATGCATCGCGCTCTCCCCCGGCTCTCGGCTGCTCGAGGGCTCCAGACTTGTGAACGGCGGGGATTGTTATGTTGACGCGGGCATAGGACAGATCTTCGGCGCGCGTGCCGTCGAACACTTCTGCGGCGTTCTCAGCTTTGCCGCGTGACGTTGCGATCAGTATCGAATGTTCCGCAGCTATCGCGTTTGCCTCGGCCGGAACGGCATCATACAGGCTGTGGGAGCGGGCGGCGCATCCTGCGAGACCCAGAGACAATGTGATGACCATCAGGACGCGGAACGTCAGGCCGTATTCATGGGACATGCTGTAGTTCCGTGAAATGGTGACAGGTAGCTCAGCAGGCGATATTCAGTCGCCATCAATAAGCAGAGAGATCATTTGCACAAGGCACCGGCGCCAAATGGATGCAGTGGTCGACACGAGGTAGCCATGTCCTTCTTTGAAACGAGCGTCGGCGAGGCAGGTGCCGCCATGAGGGAGCTGTTCCCCGAGACACCGCTCCAGGAGAATATGTACCTGTCGCGAAAATTCGGTGCGCGGGTCTTTCTCAAGCGGGAAGATTTGACACCCGTTCGCTCCTACAAAATCCGCGGTGCATTCAATTTTTTCCGCAAGCGGGTAGGGGACGGAGCAGGTGCAGAATTGTTCGTCTGCGCTTCGGCAGGCAATCACGCGCAAGGCTTTGCCTTCGTGTGCCGTCACCTGCAGAAGAAGGGTGTCGTCTTCATGCCGGTCACTACGCCGCAGCAAAAGATCGACAAGACCAGGATGTTCGGCGGCGGGCAGGTCGAGATCCGGTTGGTGGGTGACTTTTTCGACGATTGTTACGCCGCGGCCAAGGCGTTTGCGGCTGAATCAGGTGGGGTCATGGTCCCGCCATTTGATGACAAGGACATCATCGAAGGCCAGGCAACGATTGGACAGGAGATGCTGGCGCAACTGCCAGACGGCGTGACGCCCGATATCATTATCATGCCGGTGGGCGGTGGCGGTCTCTCGGCGGGCGTCACCAAGTACCTGTCCGTCAAGGGCATCGAGTCTCGCGTAATGTTCGCAGAGCCCGAGGGCGCGGGCAGCCTGCGCAAGAGCCTGGAAGCCGGGAAAGTCATCAAACTGCCAGCGGTCGACAATTTCGTGGACGGTGCCGCAGTGGCGGAAATCGGCGCCGAGAACTTCGCGCAACTCAACAAGTTCTCGGCGGATGACGTGAAGCTCATACCGGAAAACCGCCTCTGCGCGACGATGATCGAGATGCTGAATGTCGAGGGAATCGTGCTTGAGCCGGCAGGGGCGTTGTCGATTGACGCCTTAAAGGAGATTCCAGAGCAGGAGCTGCGGGGAAAGACGGTTGTGGCTGTCGTGTCTGGAGGTAATTTCGACTTCGAGCGACTTCCCGACATCAAGGAGCGGGCGCTGCGTTTTGAAGGACTGAAGAAGTACTTCATGTTCCGTTTCCCCCAACGCCCCGGTGCGTTGCGCGACTTCCTGAACATGCTGGGACCCGGCGACGACATTACGCGCTTTGAGTATCTGAAGAAGTCGGCACGGAACTTCGGCTCGGTGCTCATTGGCATCGAAACAAAGGACCCGACGCAGTTCGAGACTATGCGAAAACGCTTTGATGAAGCTGGCTGGACTTATCGCGACATCACAGATGATCCGATGATGGCGGAGTTCATCATCTAAGAAGCATCCATTTATTGCATCGCACAAGAATTGGTTTGCATTTCTCCGCAAACTGCACCATATGCGCTTTCACGAGGCGCATGGGCCGGGTGATCCGGCTTTCCTGAGGGACTGGTTGCGCATCTGTCTGACGGGGCATTGCTCGACAGTCAGACGAGTCCCGCGGCAATCGGCCGTGGGCACGGCAGCGCAGCCGAGCGAACCGAATGGTTCGTCGCCTTGTCGTCCAATATATATTCCGACCGTGGCAGGTTGCGCCGCGTCGGCAGTTGTTTGCAGCAAGCCGATAAAAGGTTTCTGCACGAAAGTGATAAATTTGAAGAACGATACCGCTATGCCTGCCGCTGAAGCGACAGACGGTTTTGCCGCGCTGGGAATTGACGGCGCGCTCCTCAAGGCCACCGTTGCCGCAGGATATGCCGCCCCCAAACCGATCCAGGTCCAGGCAATTCCGGCGCAGCTGGAAGGTCGCGACATTCTTGGAATAGCGCAGACGGGTTCGGGCAAGACGGCTGCATTCAGCTTGCCGATCCTGGCCAAAATCGTTGGTCTTGGCACGAAGCGCTCGCCGCGCACTGCACGAGCTCTGATCCTGGCACCGACCCGCGAGTTGGCTGTTCAGATCGAGGAAACGATCCGCAAGCTTTCAAAGGGCCTGCATATCTCCACCGCCCTGGTGCTTGGTGGCGTATCGCGCGGCTCGCAGGTCAAGAAGATGCTCCCGGGTGTCGATGTCCTGATCGCTACGCCTGGCCGTCTGACAGATCTGGTGCGCGAGCGTGAGATCAGCCTCGTCGAGACCCGCTGGCTGGTTCTCGATGAAGCCGACCGGATGCTGGATATGGGCTTCATCAACGATGTTCGCCGCATTTCGCGTGCGATCCACAAGGATCGTCAGACCGCGTTGTTCTCAGCGACCATGCCGTCCGAGATCGAGAAGCTTTCGGGCGAGCTGCTCAAGAACCCGGTCCGGGTAGAGGTTGCGCCTCAGGGCACCACAGCTGGTGAGATCAAGCAGAGCGTCATTCTTGCCCGCACCAAGCAGAAGCGCGTGATCCTGTCCCGCATGCTGGCCGATGAGACGATGAAGTCGGTCATCGTGTTCGCTCGCACCAAGCACGGCGCAGACCGTGTCGCACGCGATCTTGAGCGCGATGGTTTCGAGGCCGCTGTAATCCATGGCAACAAGTCGCAAAATGCACGTCAGCGGGCGCTGAACGGTTTTCGTGACGGATCGGTCCGTATCCTCGTTGCAACAGATATTGCGGCTCGCGGTATCGACGTCCCCGGCATCACCCACGTCGTGAACTTTGATCTGCCGGATGAGGCGGAGAGCTACGTCCACCGTATTGGTCGGACGGGGCGCAACGGCGCAAACGGCATTGCAATCACCATGTGCGATCCGACTGAAAACTCGAAGCTGAAGCAGGTCGAGAAGATCATCCGCATGAAGCTGGATGTTGCCGAGTCATACCTCGACCAGCCTGATCCTGCGCCCCTTCCACGCGAGCAGCGCGCGGCAAAACCTGAGGGCGACAGCGACGAGGTTCGGCACCAGCGCAAGCGCAGCGCGCCATATCGCAATGGGCCGAAAGCCGGCAAGCCCAAGCGGTTTGGTGGTGGTCAGGGCAAGAATAACGGTGGCGCACATGCAGGTGAACGCTCTGCAAACGCGTCAGCAAATGCTGGTAAGCCGTTCCGGGCCCGTCGCGGCCCGCAGGGTGGCCGTCGGGCTGCTGCCTGACACATAATTGCAGCTGGGCCAGTTCGGCTGGCCCAGTTGCCTGCAGCCATTCGTTGCTTTACGCCTTCTCCCATTGTTTGCGGATCATTAGGGGGAGGCCGCGATGGCAGGTTTGGCGGCACTCGCGATAGGATATGTCCTCTCGCAGTTTTATCGCTCGTTTCTCGCCGTCCTTACACCTTCGCTCTCAGCCGAGATCGGCGCCACCAATGCCGATCTGGCCCTTGCCTCCGGTGCCTGGTTCCTGGCCTTCGCGCTGTCTCAGTTCGTGGTGGGGGTCTGCCTTGATCGGTATGGCCCAAAACGTACTGCGGCCAGTTTTATCGGTCTGGCCGGCGGCGGCGGCGCACTTCTGTTTTCATGCGCGACGTCGCCATGGATGGTCACGCTCGCAATGGTGATGATCGGGATGGGCTGCTCGCCTGTCTTGATGGCCTCAGTCTACATCTTTGCGCGCAGTTTCTCGCCCAAGCATATGGCGGTGTTGATCTCGTCGTTTGTAGGGTTTGGATCGCTGGGCAATGTCGTCGGCGCGTCGCCGCTTGCGGCCGCTGCCGACGCGTGGGGCTGGCGCTCGGTCATGTTTGGCCTCGGGTTGCTGACGATCGCTGTTGCCGTCGCAATCATGGCACTCGTCCGAGATCCCGGGCGGGAAGGAACCGCATCATCTGACAACGGATTTGCCGGGTATATCGATCTTCTCAAGATCCGCGCGCTGTGGCCGATCTTCCCGCTCATGGGCCTCAATTACGTGGCAGCCGCCGGCATCCGCGGCCTGTGGGCAGGCCCGTTCCTGTCCGAAGTCCACGGCGCTGATACCATTCTGATCGGACAGGTCACTCTCTACATGGCGCTGGCGATGGTCATTGGCAGCTTCGTCTACGGTCCCCTTGATACCTTGTTTGGAACCCGCAAGTGGGTGGCGTTCGTCGGGAACGGCATAGGCCTGGTTGCGCTGATCCTGATGGCGTTGCAGCCGATGGGGAATCTCTCGACCCTGACAATGCTTCTGGTCGTTATCGGAATAACGGGATCCGGCTTTGGTCTCCTGATGGCGCACGGACGGGCATTTATTCCGGCCCACCTCACCGGGCGAGGGGTTACGCTTCTCAACTTCTTCGCGATCGGTGTCGTGGGGATGGTGCAGTTCGCGTCAGGGGCCGTCTACACTGCGGCTGCAGACGCGAATGATCCGTCTGCAGCATATGCTGTCCTGTTCTGGTTCTACGCCGTCTTGCTTGGACTGGCGCTCTTCATATTCCTGTTTGCGCGCGATGCGCGTCCGGAAAAGAAGGCTAGCGCTTGACCTTTCGCCGATTGATCCGGTGGCGGTCCCAACCGGTCACTCGGCGGACGAGAGCGTGAACGAAGTTTTGCGGCAGGAAGCGCAACGCTTTCAGGGGCCAGACGAGCCTGCGAGGAAATGCAACTTCGAAGCTTCCCGAGCGCAGCCCGCGAGTGATTCGGCACGCTGCCTCGGCCACTGTCATCTTCATCGGCATGGGAATGCGATAGCGGGTGGTCAACGCGGTTTCGACGAAACCCGGATTGATGATCTGCAGGCGGATATTGAGGCGCTCAAAATCGTGGCGAAGCGCCTGGGCCATGTTGTTCAACGCGGCTTTTGATGCGCCATAGGCTGCAGCGGTGGGCAGGCCGACATAAGCCGTAACCGACCCTATGATCGCGATATGCCCGAAGCCCCGATCGCGCATCCGGTCGGCCAACGGGACGAGGCCATTCAAGACGCCGAAGACATTTACGGAAAAGGTGGTCGTGAAATTTAGCGTCTCAAGCCTTTCGCCCAATGTTGGCGAATAGATTCCTGCATTGAAGACTGCGAGGACAACTGGTCCGAGTTCGTCCTCGATCTGCCTGAGGTTGCTTTCCATCGCTGCTTCGTTCGTCACGTCGCAATAATAGGCCGTGACCTTTCCGGGTGAACCATTCGCGGCCGAAACGAGATCGGCAAGACCGTCCTGATCTCGGGCGGTAGCGGCGACGCTGAAACCCAGATCTGCAAGATGAAGGGCAAGCTGACGGCCGATTCCGGTACTAGCACCTGTGATCCAGGCGACCCCGTCCTCTGGTGCTGCCCTGTATAATGCCATATGCGTTGGAAAGCCGTTGAAGCGTTGCTGGGACGTTGATGATAGAAACTCAACTACGGAATAAGCTGCTTGCGGGGAAAATCCAACCTTGAAAGCGCGGACACACATTTCTAGTTTCGCGCCAACGCATGCAATTGGAAGGACGCGAATATGACTGCCTCAGTGATTGACGTTATCGGCAACACGCCGCTGATCCGCCTCAATCGCGCGTCCGAGGAAACCGGCTGTGAAATTCTTGGCAAGGCCGAGTTCTTGAATCCGGGCCAATCGGTCAAGGATCGCGCTGGTCTGTTCATCATTCGGGACGCAGAGGCGAAGGGGCTCTTGCGCCCGGGTGGCGTCATTGTTGAGGGGACTGCCGGGAATACCGGTATCGGCCTCACCCTTGTCGCCAAGGCTCTCGGCTACCGGACGGTGATCGTCATTCCCGAGACGCAGAGCGAAGAAAAAAAGGACGCTCTGCGCCTGATGGGAGCAGAGCTGATCGAGGTCCCGGCGGTTCCCTATCGAAACCCGAACAACTACGTGAAGCTGTCAGGCAGGCTGGCTGAACAGCTCGCAAAGTCTGAGCCCAATGGCGCGATCTGGGCCAATCAGTTCGACAATGTTGCCAATCGTGACGGACACGTCGCCACCACGGCACAGGAAATCTGGCAGCAGACCGGCGGCAAGATCGATGGTTTCGTTGCATCCGTCGGTAGCGGTGGAACGCTGGCTGGTATTGCTGCGGGTCTGCGCGAGAAGAGCAATGCCGTAAAAGTTGCACTTGCCGATCCGCGTGGTGCGGCTCTCTTCAGTTACTACACTGACGGTGAGCTCAAGTCCGAAGGCGACTCGATCACTGAGGGCATTGGCCAGGGCCGCATCACGGCCAACCTTGAAGGGTTCAAGCCTGACTTTGCCTATCAGGTGCCGGACGAGGAAGCGCTTCCGATTGTTTTCGATCTGATCGAGGAAGAGGGGCTCTGCGTCGGGGGATCTACCGGAATCAATATCGCTGGCGCGATCCGGCTCGCACGAGAGCTTGGCCCCGGCCACCGGATCGTCACGATCCTTGCAGACTATGGCACTCGCTATCAGTCGAAGCTCTTCAACCCGGCCTTCCTTCGTGGGCGGAACCTTCCGGTGCCGGCCTGGCTCGAAAAGAAGGTCGATATCGATGTTCCCTTCGAGCCGGTGCCTTGATGCCAGCTGTAACGAAAGCGCTGTTTCGCGAGGACGCTTATCTTAAGATCATGACCGCCAGGGTGGTGTCGATCACACCAACCGGCGGGATTGTGCTCGACCGGACCGTCTTTTACGCAACCTCAGGTGGCCAGCCTGGGGATACCGGACATCTGCGTCGTAACGATGGTACCCAGATCCAGATTACAGGCACAGTCACGGGCGAGAACAAGGACGACATTGTTCATCTTCCGGCGGATGGTGAGGCAGTTCTCTCGGTTGGCGACGAGGTTGTCGGTGAGATCGACTGGGATCGACGCCATAAACTGATGCGGATGCACACGGCTTGTCATCTGCTTACGGTGATCTGTCCCTTTCCGATCACCGGCGCGTCAGTGAGCGAGGATGATTCCCGGGTCGATTTTGACATTCCGGACGCCAGCTTCACGAAGGAAGACGTCAGTGCGCGGATGATGGAGCTCATTCGCGAGGATCATCCGATTTTCACGCGCTGGATTACCGATGAGGAACTGATCGCTAATCCGACATTGGTCAAATCCAAGAATGTGCGTCCCCCGGTGGGCAGCGGCCGGATCCGGCTCGTTGGTATCGGTGAGGAAGGCAAGATCGACACGCAGCCTTGTGGCGGCACACACGTTCGATCCACTGCCGAGGTCGGTGACATTCATATCGGCAAGATCGAGAAGAAGGGGCGCGAAAACCGCCGATTTCGTATTCGCTTCGGGATTGCGCCAGCATCCTGATCTGCATTGCCGGCGACCGCACCGATGCATAAGCTGCGGCGGAACGGTCTATATTGCGCGCAATTTCTCCTGATCAGGCAACGGAGCCTTTTATGAGTGAAACGAGCCCTTTCATCGTGTCTGCGGATTGGTTGCAGGAGCGCCTTGGAGCGCCGGCGCTGACGATCATCGACGGCTCCTGGTATCTGCCGGTGCATCAGCGCGACGGGCGCAGCGAATACAACGAAGCTCATATTCCAGGCGCACTATTCTTCGACCAGGACAAGATCGTCGATCCTGAGAGCCCGCTTCCACATACACTTCCCCGGCCCGGGCTGTTTGGTCAGTTCGCATGTTCCATGGGCATCGACGAGAAGGACACGATCGTTGTCTATGATGGGCCGGGAATGTTCTCAGCAGCGCGCGTTTGGTGGATGTTGCGGACTATGGGCGCAAAGGAGGTCTACATCCTCGATGGCGGCTTTGACCGCTGGAAAGAAGAGGGTCGCCCGGTAACGAGCGAGCCGACCAAGACCGCACCGGGTTTCTTCGAAGTTGAATTCGACGAAAGTCGGGTCGTATCGCTGGACGAAATGCGCGGGATCGTGGAGCGCGGTGACCGTCAGGTCGCGGATGCGCGTCCGGCCGGTCGCTTCACCGGAACTGAGCCTGAGCCGCGTGCCGGAATGCGTTCGGGTCATATGCCCGGAGCGAAGAATGTCCCCGCCACATCATTGTCACGCAATGGCTCATTGCTTCCAATCCCGGAGTTGAAGGAACGACTGGAGGCAGCGGGAATTGATCTGTCGCGGCCAGTGGTGACCTCGTGCGGCTCGGGAGTGACAGCGGCGGTGATATCTCTCGCACTCGCGTCGGTCGGACACACGGATAACGCACTTTACGACGGGTCCTGGTCAGAATGGGGCGGTAGAGAGGACACGCCTGTCGTGACGGGAAGTGACTAGATGACGAATGAATTCGGTGAGCGCGCCGGTCCGTTGCTCGCGCGCATCACACATCTGGAAATGCTGTCGCCGCCGGCGCATCGGGTCCAGATGCCGATGGGGCCGCGGCTTGCCGTCTTCCGCGTGCGCGACATGCCGCCATCCTTCTACCGCTATCTCTACCGGGAGATTGGAAAGGCGCATCACTGGATGTTGCGCCGTGAAGATCCGGATGAGCATCTCTCCGACATCATCAATGCGGAGACTGCGGAAATACATGTCCTCTACGTCGATGGCTGTCCCGCTGGGTTCTTCGAGCTAGATTTTTCGTCGCTCCCCAGTCAAACGGAGATCATTTATTTCGGCCTGACGCCGCACTATCAGGGGCGTGGCCTCTCGAAGTTTTTTCTCTCCGAGGCGATCTTCGCTGCTTGGTCGCACAATCCGGAGCGCTTGGTCATCCATACCAACACGCTCGACAGCCCGCGGGCGCTACAGCTTTATCAGCGGATGGGCTTCATCCCCTTCGCCTGGTCGCAGGAGGAGGTCGAGCCGTGGCTCTGATTCCCGTGTTTGTTAACGAAGCTGAACGCCAGACAACAAGCCGTTCAGTCTGACTTCAGCCGAATTACCCAATAGTCTCCTTCACAACATTTCGAAAGAAGGAGGCTCTCATGAAACGTCGTTTCGTCCTTGCAGGTCTCGTCGCCGCTCTTGCCATGCCGGGCGCTGCAATGGCTCAGTCCCGCGATATGCCTTCGGCAGACCATATCCTGCGCAAACTGGAAACACAGCCGCGCATGCGGATGTCGCCAGAGCGCCGCGTGACGATCAACGAATTCAAGCGTCGTCCAGATCTCCGCCGTGCCGCTCCTTCCATCGATATTCAGTCGATCAATTTCGCGACCGGATCGGCAACTATCCCGGCTTCGCAGTATCCCAAGGTCGAAGAGATTGGCATTGCTCTTCGCCGCATCCTCAACCGCAACCCGCGCGCACGCTTCCTGATCGAAGGTCATACGGACGCCGTTGGTTCATACGAGTCGAACCTTGCACTGTCAGAGCGCCGTGCGGCTTCCTTGCGCCGGGTTCTGTCGCGTGAATTCCGGGTGCCATCTCGGGCCATGGAGACGGTGGGCTACGGCGAAGAGTATCTCTTGGTGAACACGCAACGGGAAAACTGGCAGAACCGCCGCGTCACCATCCGCCGCATCGATCAGTTCCTGCGCTGATAAGGATGAACCGGAACAGGCCGGGGCGATTTGCGCCTCGGTCTGCACTGTTAGTGACGCTACCGCTTGTAGATTACCTGTCTCACATCGATGTATTCGGCTCGAAATCCCGCTTCGCAATAGTGAAGGTAAAACTCCCATAGCCGCTTGAAGCGGTCGTCAAAACCAAGCGGAACAATCCTCTCCCAAGCCGTCCAGAACCGTTCCCGCCATTCGGCAAGGGTGCGCGCATAATCCTGAGGAAAAATGCGTTCCCGGGCGAAAATCAGACCATGATCGGAACCCAATTGCCGAAGTATGGTCGGCGTTGGCAGCATCCCGCCCGGAAAAACGTACCGCTGAATGAAATCGGGGCGCACCCGATAGGCATCGAACACGGACTCCTTGATCGTGATGATCTGAAGTCCGGCAGTACCGTCAGCGTGGAGGCAGTCGCGGACCTTCGAGAAGAAAGTGGGCCAGTATTTCTCACCAACCGCTTCGAACATCTCGATTGACGCGATACGGTCATATTTTCCGGTTTCGTCCCGATAGTCCTGCAGCTTGATCTCGACCTTGTCCGCAAGGCCGGCATTGAAGATGCGCTGCCGGGCAAAGTCGTATTGCTCGCGGCTGATCGTCAGCCCGGTCACCTTGCAGCCGACCTCACGGGCGGCAAATTCGGCGAAGCCTCCCCAGCCGCAGCCGATCTCAAGCACATCATCGTCCGGCCCGATGCCGGTATCGCGTGCCAGCGCGCGATATTTGGCAAGCTGAGCACTTTCGAGGTCATTTGCCCCTTCCGCGTACAGGGCGGATGAATAGGTCATCGAATGGTCGAGCCACTGCCGATAAAACCCGTTGCCCAGGTCATAATGGGCACTGATGTTCCGCTTGGAACCGCTTTGAGTGTTCTGGTTTAGCCAGTGACGCACGCGCTGAAGTGCGGTTACCAGCCAGTTGGCACCGCCCGCCAGCTTTTCGCCAGCTTCCTCGTTGATCACGAAGAGTTCCAGCAACGTGGTGACGTCCGGGCTGTCCCAATCGCCATCCATATATGATTCAGCGACACCGATGGTGGCTGCGGAGAAGGCCCGCGCCGGCAATTTCCAGTTGCGCAGGATCAGTTCAGCGTGTGGTCCGGGACCGTTGCCGCCGACTTCCAGTACGAGACCCTCGGGTGTCGTGAGTGTCAGGGTTCCGTGCGGTAGCTTCATGATGACGCCCAGAACAAAGCGGGCGTGACGCGGCAGCGGGCGCACAACCTCCTCAAAATTCTCCTGCGTGAGTCTCAGCCCCTTGCCGGGGCGGTTCGTCTGCTTCCCATCAGGCATGACGTTCCCTCTCGCTGTGCAAGCCGTTTGTTCGGCTTCTTTTGGTGCAAGTTTTCCACGGCAGGGCAGGGAACATCAAGAGGGGGCCTTAACCGGCATTGTGCCAACGGCCATGAGGGGGTATTCCCTCGCTAACCCCTCAAAAACCGGAGCACACATGACCACCGGTCTTCCCTTCGACGACTACCGCAACCTGCTGAAAACAATGCTGGGCCCTGACGAAAGGGCACGTGAACGCGTCGCCGGCCGCAACCAGCAACTTTCCGCCCAAGGTCCGGCGCTCGGCCGTCTTGGCCGCGTGGCGGAATGGCTGGCAGCATGGACGGGACGCGACCCGCAGGTACTCCGTCCGCTCGTGGCGTTGTTTGCCGGTACGCACGGTATCGCCAAAGACGGCGTCGCAGCGACACAGGCCGGGGTCGAGCATGCTGCGGCTGGCGGCGCAGCGGTCAACCAGATCTGCGCTGCACATGATCTCGGTCTGAAGATCTTCGATCTCGCCTTGCACCTGCCGGTCGGCAACATCGCCGTTGAGCCTGCGCTTGATGAGCGCGGCTGCGCTGCGACGATGGCATTCGGCATGGAGGCGGTCGCGGGAGGGATTGATCTTGCCTGTGTGGCCGGCGTCGGTGCGGGGGGCAATGTCTCGGCAGCCGCGATCATGGCTGCACTTTACGGTGGCGAGCCGGCACAGTGGGCTTCGGATGAAGAGGGTGCTCAAATCGTGGCTGCGGCCCTTGCGCACCATGGCGCCAACCTCAAGGATCCGCTCGAGGCGCTCCGCCGCCTGGGTGGCCGCGAGATTGCTGCGATGGCTGGTGCCATACTCGCGGCTCGCATGGAAAAAATTCCAGTTGTCCTCGATGGCTATGCCAGCCTAGCCGCAGCTGCGGTCCTTAAGGCGATGGAGCCGACTGCGATCGATCATTGCATCCTCTCTCACATCTCCGTTGAACCCGGCATGGCACTTGCAGCGAAGAAGATGGGTCTCGTCCCGCTCCTTTATCTGCATCTGGGCGACGGCGAGGGGATGGCTGCAGCTCTTGCCGCGGACCTGATCAAGAACGCTGCGCTGATCCATTCGGGCATGGTGATCAGGGGCTGATTTCGCCTCAGGCTACTCGTCTGCGTGACGCTGTTGCCGGCTTCTGCTCTACTGGCAGCGCCGGCAATTCTTCCATCACGCGCTGAGGAGGGAAGATCGCGATAGCTTCGGTGCCTTCTCTAAGTTTGGAGCGAAGCTGAAAATCTCCGCCATGCAGCTTGATCAGGCCATGGACGATTGGCAAGCCAAGGCCGGTTCCTTGTTCGGCGCTCTTGATGGCGATTGTACCCTGTCCGAAAGCTGACAAGACGACGGGGATCTCGTCATCCGGAATTCCCGGCCCGTTGTCCTTCACGGAGACATATTGGCCGCCACCTGCGGTCCACCCCACACGAACAAGGACTTCGCTGCCGCTGGGCGCGAACTTGATCGCGTTTGAAAGCAGGTTGAGCGTGATCTGACGCAGTGAGCGTTCATCCGCAAAAAGCCGCGGCAGTGCTCGCTCGAAGTGTTGCGACAGCTTGATGTCCTTGTTGCGCGCCCGCAGTTCCATCAAGTGGCAGGATTCTTCCACGACAGCGTGAAGCGAGACTGGCTCCTCGGTCAACTGGTACCGCTCCGCCTCGATCCTCGACAGATCCAGGATCTCATTGATCAGGTGCAGCAGATGGCGTCCTGAATTGTTGATGTCGTGGGCATACTCGCGATAGGTGTCGTTCTCGAGCCGTCCAAGAACCTCATTCGCCATGACCTCGGAGAAGCCGAGGATGGCGTTAAGCGGGGTCCTGAGTTCATGGCTCATGGTCGCCAGAAAACGCGATTTTGCCAAATTGGCCTCTTCTGCACGGCGTCTCGCTTCGTCCGACATGGCATTGGCGGTTTCCAGCTCTGCGATCAGCGCATCTTTTTCGGAGCGGAAGGACAGGAGCATCAGCGATGATTGATGCAGCTGTCCGGCAACCGATGAGAAGAACGGCAGAGAGGTGATGAGCAGCGCGGCCATGATGATCTCGACGGGAATCCAGTCGGGCTTCAAGGCGAGGGAGATCGCGAAGACTCCAATCGGAATCGAGAAGGTCGTCACCAGTGCGCCAGACAGCGCCGATGAAATGATGGCGGTTGCGGCCACGGCCAACAGCAAAATGACAGCCTGCAGAACTGCAAACTGATCGACCGTGCATTCATGGCACTCCAGCCAGGCGAAATACGCCCATCCAATACCGCTGACCAGGTGCGCCAGCAGGAAGCCGCGTCGTGCCTGATCTGGCTTGAGTTCGCTGATGTCAGCCTCATCGACCTGGCGAGCAACAAGTGCCAGTCCCGCATAGCCACAGAGCGTTACCATGGCCCAGACGATGATGCTGGTGCCGAGACCAGCGAAGAGACCTCCCGCGAGGATACCAAGTACGAGGATTGGTATCGCGATGGTGCTGTTGGAAATTGCGCGGGCATGGAGCTTCAGCAATTCGCGGTCGTAAACCGGGTTGCCAGCCTGTTGGGAAAGCTTGTCGCGGGTTTTCTTGATGGCGCGCACGACGTCGCTGTTGCGGTGCACTCTTGTGCGGTCCACAATGTTCTTGTCAGCGATAGTTGAGCCCTGCAGCGCCATTGCTCGCGGACAGACTCCCCCCGAGAAATACCAGCCGCATCCTAATCTTGAATGATTAAGAAACTTCACTGGCAGGTAAGGGGAGCGGTTGATCGAGGCATTGGTTTATGCATCTCTCAGCCGGTCTTGAACTCACCGTGCAAGGAGGAAAAAATGAAGCTTTACGATGGAGGCAAAGCACCAAATCCTCGCCGGGTGCGGGTCTTTCTCGCCGAGAAAGGTATCGAAATTCCGCTTGTCACGGTGGATATGGGGCAAGGAGGCCATCGTGCCCCCGCTATAGCAGATCGAAACCCGATGCTTCGCCTGCCGGTACTTGAGTTGGACGATGGAACTATCCTCACCGAGTCAATCGCGATCTGTCGATACTTCGAAGAGCTTCATCCGGAACCTTCTCTATTCGGAAGAACCGCATTGGAGGTGGCCAGGATCGAGGAATGGCAGCGCCGGCTGGAGCTCGACTTTCTTTTACGGGTCGGCCACGCATTTCGTCATACGCACCCTGCAATGAAGGAGTGGGAGGCTCCGCAAGTCGCAGAATGGGGCGAAGCCAATCGCCCCAAGGTGCTCGAGTTTCTATCTCTGGTGGACCGCGAACTTGCCGGGCGCGAGTACATGGCTGGCGATCGCTACTCGATCGCAGACATTACCGGGATGATCGCGGTCGACTTCATGAAACCGGCGCGTATTCAGATGCCGGAGCAATTCGTTCACGTGAGGCGTTGGTACGACAACGTGTCGGCCCGTCCAAGTGCGAAGGCATGAACGAAAAGTCAGAGCTGACGCAACTTCTTGCCCAGATCCGCGCGTGTCGTATCTGCAGCGATGCGCCGTTTCTGGGGCCGCCGCTCCCGCATGAGCCACGACCTGTGGTGGTGGCTTCTTCGCGTTCCCCCATCCTGATCGCGGGCCAGGCTCCGGGGACGAGGGTGCATGCGAGCGGGATGCCATTTACGGATCGGTCAGGTGACCGCCTGCGCGAATGGCTCGGAGTGACTTACGAAGAATTCTACGAGCCCGATAATTTCGCAATCGTCCCAATGGGCTTCTGCTTTCCAGGACAGGATGCCCGAGGCAGCGATCTGCCACCACGTCGCGAATGCGCCATCACCTGGCGTGAGCGTTTGATGGAACTGATGCCGCAGGTCGAACTCATTCTGGTGATCGGACAATATGCGCAGGCATGGCATATGTCCGAGGACCGCAAGGGAAGTCTCGCCGAGACTGTCGCCAATTGGCGTGCCGTGTTTTCCCGCAACGAAAAGCCTCGCGTGCTTCCGCTGCCGCATCCCTCCTGGCGCAACACCGCATGGCTCAAACGTAACCCTTGGTTCTCGGAGGAATTGCTGCCTGTGCTGCGGGCTGAAATCTCCATGCGTCTTATCCGTCGTTCCTAGTCCGGATGTCCTCTCTTAGGGAGGTTTGGGAAGAAAAATTTTCTTGTCGAGGTATAAGATCGTCGCCACAATCGGATAAATATTCTAGCGGAGTCCCCAATGGATCGTCTCGACAGAAAGATTCTTCGCCTGCTGCAGGAAGATTCAACACTCGCGGTGGCCGATGTCGCCAAAAAAGTTGGCCTGTCAACGACGCCGTGCTGGCGCCGCATCCAGAAATTGGAGGAAGAAGGCGTTATTCAGCGCCGTGTGGCGATCCTCGACCCGGTGAAGGTGAACACGCGCGTGAACGTGTTTGTCTCGATCCGCACCAACACCCACAACATTGAGTGGCTGAAGCGTTTCTCGGAAGTTATCCAGGAGTTTCCTGAAGTCGTCGAGTTTTACCGCATGAGTGGCGACGTCGACTATCTGTTGCGAGTGGTTGTTCCGGACATCGCGGCCTACGACGCGTTCTACAAGCGCATGATCGCCAAGATCGAGATCAGGGATGTCTCATCCTCGTTCGCGATGGAGCAGATCAAATACACCACACAGCTGCCGCTGGACTATTTGGTGCTGGATAAGGAAAGCGGCGCCAACGCAGCTTGATGCGTCGCCATCCCTGACCTCCCGGTTCGACTTGCTCAGCCGGGAGGTTTTGCATTTATGAGCCAGGCTTGGGCTCGAGGCACGCTTGAATGGACATTTCTCGGAGCCTGCTGCTCTCTTTCATTGCATTGTTGGTAGCTGCCGAAAAAATATGCAGCCTGATTTTTTCATGAGCGTCTGCTCTTGGTGGTGATGCGGCATTGGCAATGGCCGACTACCCGGTAATCACCCCAAGTGGTTGTTTTCGAAGCTTTCTACATCTCGTTTCCAAACTGGCACGCCCATTGCATTTCTTCTTGTGATTGCGCTGCTCGCTAAATGCCGGGCCGGGCGCAGGCAGTTGAATAGGAGCAGGACGAGAGGCTCACATGACGAAGTACAAGCTCGAATATATCTGGCTCGATGGCTACACTCCGGTCCCTAATCTGCGGAGCAAGACCCAGATCAAGGAATTTGCCGAGTTCCCGACACTCGAGCAACTTCCCTATTGGGGGTTTGACGGCTCATCCACACTTCAGGCCGAAGGGCGCTCGTCCGATTGCGTGCTCAAGCCTGTCGCGCTTTTTCCAGATCCCGCACGCACCAATGGCGCACTGGTCATGTGCGAGGTCATGATGCCGGATGGTGTCACGCCGCACGTATCGAACAAGCGTGCGACGATCCTCGATGACGAGGATGCGTGGTTCGGCTTTGAGCAGGAATATTTCTTCTACAAGGATGGTCGCCCGCTAGGCTTTCCGGAGCACGGCTATCCGGCACCTCAGGGCCCTTACTACACGGGCGTTGGCTTCAAGAACGTTGGCGACATCGCTCGCCAGATCGTCGAGGAACATCTGGATCTGTGCCTTGCTGCAGGCATCAACCATGAAGGCATCAATGCTGAAGTGGCGAAGGGGCAGTGGGAGTTCCAGATCTTCGGAAAGGGTTCAAGAACTGCCGCTGACCAGATCTGGATTGCGCGCTACCTGCTGATGAGGCTGACAGAAAAGTACGGCATCGACATCGAGTGGCACTGCAAGCCGCTCGGCGATACCGACTGGAACGGCTCGGGCATGCACTGCAACTTCTCCACGAGATACATGCGCGAGGTGGGTGGTCGCGAATATTTCGAATCCCTGATGGCACAGTTCGAACGAAACCTGATGGACCATATCGCGGTCTATGGCCCCGACAACGACAAGCGCCTGACGGGCAAGCATGAAACGGCACCGTGGAACAAGTTTTCCTACGGTGTTGCTGACCGCGGCGCTTCGATCCGTGTCCCGCACTCCTTCGTCAACAATGGCTTTCGCGGCTACCTCGAAGACCGGCGCCCCAATTCGCAGGGCGATCCTTACCAGATCGCTTCGCAGGTTCTGAAGACGATTTCGGAAGTGCCTGTTGAAGCGATGAAGAAGGTTGCTGCCTAAGACGCTTAAAAATCCAGATAAAAGAGTAGGGGAACACTCTGACAGGCCCGGCAGCAATGTCGGGCCTGATAATTTGAAGGGAATGCGCTTCTACGCGGACGATCCACGCCCAAAAGAAAAAAACCGGTGGAGTTGTCTCTCCGCCGGTCTTTTTCAGTTCGAAACTACGGCCGGATCAGACCGAGTAGTACATGTCGAATTCGACTGGATGGGGAGTCATTTCGTAACGCATGACTTCAGCCATCTTCAGCTCGATGTAGGAGTCGATCTGGTCGTCATCAAAGACGCCACCGGCCTTGAGGAAGCCGCGGTCCTTGTCGAGGCTTTCCAAAGCTTCACGCAGCGAGGCGCAGACGGTCGGGATCTCCTTCAGCTCCTTGGCCGGCAGGTCGTAAAGATCCTTGTCCATCGCCTGGCCGGGATGGATTTTGTTCTTGATGCCATCGAGACCAGCCATAAGCAGCGCCGCGAACGCGAAATACGGGTTCGCAGTCGGGTCCGGGAAGCGCACTTCAAGACGCTTGGCCTTCGGGTTGGTGCCGAAGGGAATCCGGCAGGAGGCTGAACGGTTGCGCGCGGAATAGGCCAGCAGGACTGGAGCCTCATAACCCGGCACCAGGCGCTTGTAGGAGTTGGTCGACGGGTTGGTGAAGGCGTTCAGCGCCTTGGCATGCTTGATAACGCCGCCAATGAAGAACAGGCAGTTCTCCGAAAGGCCCGCATATTCGTTACCTGCGAAGGTCGGCTTGCCGTCCTTCCAGATCGAGATGTGGACGTGCATGCCCGAGCCATTATCGCCGAAAATCGGCTTCGGCATGAAGGTTGCGGTCTTGCCATAGGCGTTCGCGACCTGATGCACGGCGTATTTGTAGATCTGCATCTTGTCGGCGTTGCGGACCAGCGTGTCGAACTTGATGCCGAGCTCGTGCTGAGCGGCCGCCACTTCGTGGTGATGCTTTTCGACAACGACGCCCATCTCGGAGAGGACGCTCAGCATTTCGGAGCGCATATCCTGCAGGCTGTCGATCGGAGGAACCGGGAAGTAGCCACCCTTGACACGGGGGCGGTGTCCCATATTGCCGGTTTCGTAGTCAGTGTCGTCGTTGGACGGCAACTCACTGGAGTCGAGCTTGAAGCCGGTGTTGTAGGGGTCGGCCTTGTACTTGACATCATCAAAGACGAAGAACTCGGCTTCCGGGCCGATGAATACGGTGTCACCGATGCCCTCGGCACGCACGTAAGCTTCCGCCTTCTTGGCGACGCCGCGCGGATCTCGGTTATAGGCCTCGCCCGAAACCGGATCGAGGATGTCGCACATGATGACCATGGTCGACTGCGCGAAAAACGGATCCATATGCGCCGTCTCTGGGTCTGGCATCAGGACCATGTCGGACTCGTTGATGGCCTTCCAGCCGCCAATCGAAGAGCCGTCGAACATCACGCCATCGGCAAACATGTCTTCGTCGACAGCGATCACGTCCATGGTGACGTGCTGCATCTTGCCCTTCGGGTCAGTGAAGCGCAGATCGACAAACTTCACGTCGTTGTCCGCAATCTGTTTCATGATGTCTGCGGCTGTGGTCATTTCCAGGTTTCCTGTGCTCAGATTTCTTGGGGGGCGGCGCGCGTCAGATCGCGTCGGGGCCGACTTCGCCGGTACGGATGCGGACAACTTCTTCGATGTTGGAGACGAAAATCTTGCCGTCGCCAATGCGGCCGGTCTGAGCGGCCTTGCGGATGGCCTCGATGGCGGCCTCGACACTCTCGTCGGCGAGAACGACTTCAATCTTCACCTTGGGCAGGAAGTCGACGACATACTCAGCGCCGCGGTACAATTCGGTGTGGCCCTTCTGGCGGCCAAATCCCTTTGCCTCGGTGACGGTGATACCTTGAAGCCCGACTTCCTGAAGGGCTTCCTTCACCTCGTCGAGCTTGAAGGGCTTGATGATCGCCTCGATCTTTTTCATGCGTTGGTAGCCTCCAATAGGAAAAAGCGGGTGTCGAATCCTGCTCCGCCGGTATGAATGCAGGATCTATGCCAACTTGGTGAAAATTTTGCCCTACGTGGCAAAGGCTGCATATTCATCAGGAAGTGCACGATCATTGGCCCCGCCGCAAGGTTTCAGCTGCCACTAGCAGATGAGGCACTTTTGCAGGGGCTTAGCAGGTGATGAAATAGTAAGCAGGTTGCATATGCAATGAGCAATTCCCTGGTCCTGTTGACGCCTTCGCAAATGGCAGAAGCCGACCGTCTGACCATCAGTTCGGGTGCAGTGGACGGATATGGTCTGATGAAAAGGGCCGGGCAGACAATCGTGTCTGAGTTGCTGCGCCGTTACCCGCACTGCAATGGCTTCGACGTGCTCTGCGGCCCCGGCAATAATGGCGGCGACGGTTACGTCGTCGCTCGCTTGCTGGTGGAAATGGGCGTCATGGTGCGGCTGTTTGCACACGGATCGCCGCGGCCCGGGAGCGATGCCGAAAAGGCGGTACAAGATTGCCCGATAGGCGCTCAGTCGCTGTCGCAATTCTCCGTTCTGCAAGGACATGCAATTGTTGACGCGATTTACGGGGCAGGGCTGTCGCGTCCATTGGACGATGCCGTTTCGCGGGTGGCGAAGGAATGTCGGAACGCGGACGTCGCCGTGATCTCCGTCGATCTTCCGACGGGAGTGTCAGGCGCTGACGGGCAAGTGCTCGGCGACGCGTTTGCAGCGGATTTGACGATCACGTTTTTCCGCTTGAAGCCGGGACACTTGCTTGAGCCAGGTCGCGAGTTGTGTGGCGAAACGATCGTCGCGAATATTGGGATCCCGGATAGTGTTCTGGGCCCCATTGCTCCGCGAAACTGGATCAATCAGCCGCCCTTGTGGCGCGGGGATTTTCCGAAGCCCCGCCGCAACCAGCACAAATATTCGCGTGGACACGCGACAGTGTTCTCCGGCGGCGCTTTCTCAACCGGTGCGGCGCGGCTGGCAGCATTGGGGGCAGCCCGCGCCGGGGCGGGTGCAACGACCATTTACTCACCAGCAAGTGCAATCGCGGTCAATGCTGCGCAGCTTACTTCTATCATGCTCGCCAAGGTCGATACGGTTGATGATCTGGAAGAGGTAATTTCAGCTCGTGCGCCGGACGCTTTTGTTCTGGGGCCGGGTTTTGGTCTGCGACGTCCAATCCGCGAATTCGCAATATCCATCCTCCAGCGTGGGGGCGGTGGGACCCTGGTAATGGATGCCGACGCAATCACCGCGTTCCGGGACGAACCAGCGGCGCTGTTCACCGCGATAAAGGGGTCTGAACGAGCGGTCGTTCTCACACCGCACGAAGGAGAGTTCAGCCGGTTGTTCCCGGACCTCATTGGAAAGGTTCGGCTGGAAAGGGCGGGTGAGGCGGCCAGAGTATCGGGTGCCGTGATTGTCTTGAAAGGGCCAGACACAATTATCGCATCGCCGGATGGTCGTATCGCCATCAATGCCAACGGCAACCCGTGGCTCGCAACCGCAGGGTCCGGCGATGTCCTTGCAGGAGTGATTGCGGGACTTGCCGCGCAAAAAATGCCTCTGTGGGAGGCTACCTGTGCCGGCGTTTGGCTTCACGCCGAGGCAGCGACAAGATTTGGCCCGGGGCTGATCGCGGACGACCTGCCAGGCCTCCTGCCGCCCTTGCTTGCCGAGCTTCTAGAAGTCGACCAGCTTCTGTAATGCAATCGCGCCGTGCGGAGCGCGAATTTTTCCTTCATGAATGAAGTAGACGAAAACGTCCCTCGCCTTGGTCTGGGAGGGAGCGGTGGCCGTCACATATGGCAGGTCTTCAGGCAGGGCACCTTCGGCCCACTCCTTTACGCGCTCGCTCCACCGCTTCAAATCTGCATCGGTATAACAGTGCTCGTTGTCATCCTTGCCGCGCTGAAGGCGGGCATAGACGAAGTCACCGGTGAGGTCCGCGATTTCCGGGTAGCTATCGTGGTGCGCATAGACAATCGCCGCGCCGTACTTTCGCGCCAGGGCAACAAATTCAGGTGCCAGAAAGCTGTCATGACGAACCTCCAATGCGTGGCGGAGGGGAACACCGTCCTGCGCATCCGGCAGAAGCTCAAGAAAAGCCTCGAAGTCCTGAAGGTCGAATTTCTTCGTGTTCGCGAACTGCCAGACAATCGGTCCCAACTTTGGCCCAAGCTCGCTGATGCCGGAGTTCAGAAACTTCTGAACCGACTCAGCAGCTTCCGCCAGGACCTTGCGGTTGGTGGAATAACGGATTGCCTTCAAAGCGAAGACGAAATCGTCAGGTGTCTCCTTGGCCCATTTCGCATACGTCGCGGGTTTGAAGCTGGAGTAATAGGTGCCGTTGACTTCGATGGTCGTCACTTGTCGCGAGGCAAATTGTAGCTGGCGAGACTTGGGAAGGTCATTTGGATAGAACGACGCGTCCCAAGGCTCGAAAGTCCAGCCACCCATTCCGGCACGAATTTTCCCCGCCATGCTCGGCTCCCTATTCTGCGGCTTCCGGCCGTTTGATACCCGGGCGCCTCTCAAGAAGTTCCTTCAGGAACTTCCCGGTGTAGCTGCGCGGTTCCGCGACAATATCTTCGGGTGTCCCTGCTGCTACCAACTCGCCGCCACCATCGCCGCCATCTGGCCCCAGATCCAGCAGCCAGTCAGCGGTCTTGATGACCTCAAGATTGTGCTCAATAACCACCACCGTGTTGCCGTTCTCCACCAGTTCCTGAAGAAGTTCGAGCAGTTTGGCCACGTCGTGGAAATG
The DNA here is from genome assembly GCF_016124105.1 of Aquamicrobium zhengzhouense. GTDB lineage: Bacteria > Pseudomonadota > Alphaproteobacteria > Rhizobiales > Rhizobiaceae > Aerobium > Aerobium zhengzhouense. Next base: position 98,698 of record NZ_JADGMQ010000004.1, on the reverse strand, counting down.
AAGACCGGTTGTCGGTTCGTCCAGAATGTAGAGGGTCTTGCCGGTCGCTTTCCTTGACAATTCCTTTGCCAGCTTGATCCGCTGAGCCTCGCCACCCGACAGCGTCGTCGCCTGCTGGCCGATGCGGATGTAGCCGAGCCCCACCTTGTGCAAGGTTGCCAGCTTGTCTCGAACCGACGGGACCGCTGAGAAGAAGTCGACGCCTTCCTCTACGGTCATGTCGAGCACGTCGGCGATCGATTTACCCTTGAAGTGAACTTCGAGCGTCTCACGATTGTATCGTTTGCCCTGACAGACGTCGCATGTGACGTACACGTCGGGAAGGAAGTGCATCTCGATCTTTATGACACCATCGCCCTGGCAGGCTTCGCATCGACCGCCCTTGATGTTGAACGAGAAGCGGCCAGGTTGATAGCCACGCGCCTTGGCTTCCGGCAGTCCGGCAAACCAGTCACGAATATGCGTAAATGCTCCCGTGTAGGTGGCCGGGTTGGAGCGCGGCGTGCGTCCAATCGGGGACTGGTCGATGTCGATGACCTTGTCGATAAACTCGAGCCCTTCAATCCGATCGTGGTCAGCCGGTTGCTCACGTGAGCCCATGATGCGTCGTGACGCAGCCTTGAACAACGTTTCGATCAGGAAGGTCGACTTGCCGCCACCGGAAACACCGGTCACCGCGGTGAATGTGCCGAGTGGAATTTCGGCCGTCACGTTCTTGAGGTTGTTGCCACGCGCTCCAACAACCTTGATTGCCTTGCCCTTCTTCCCCTTGCGACGCTCGCTTGGGACGGCAATGCCCATGGCGCCGGACAGGTACTGACCGGTCAGCGAAGCGGGATTCGCCATGATTTCCGCCGGCGTTCCCTTGGCAACTACCTGGCCGCCATGCACGCCGGCTGCAGGGCCTATGTCGACCACATAGTCAGCCGTCAGCACCGCGTCCTCGTCATGCTCAACGACGATGACAGTGTTGCCGAGATCGCGCAGATGCTTCAGCGTTTCCAGAAGGCGCGCATTGTCGCGTTGATGCAGGCCGATTGAGGGCTCGTCGAGAACGTAAAGAACGCCTGTGAGTCCGGAGCCGATCTGTGAGGCAAGTCGGATGCGCTGGCTCTCACCGCCCGATAGTGTGCCTGAATTTCTCGACAGGGTCAGATAGTCCAGACCGACATCGTTCAAGAAACGCAGGCGCTCACGAATTTCCTTCAGAACGCGGACCGCAATCTCATTCTGCTTTTCCGACAGGAGGTTCGGCAGTTCATTGAACCATTCATCCGCATTGCGGATCGACATTTCCGTCACCTGGCCGATATGCAAGCCGCCGATCTTCACGGCCAAGGCTTCCGGCTTCAAGCGGTACCCTGCGCAGGCAGGGCAGGGAGATGCGGACATGAAGCGCTCGATTTCCTCACGCATCCAGGCCGATTCAGTCTCTTTCCAGCGCCGGTCGAGATTGGTGACGACGCCTTCGAAGGTCTTTGTCGTCTTGTAGGCGCGCGTGCCGTCGTCGTACGAAAATTCGATCTTCCGGTCGCCCGTGCCATGCAGGATGGCCTGCTTGGCCTCGTCGCTCAGCTCCCGCCAGCGATCTCCGACCTTGAAGCCATATGCACGGCCAAGCGCTTCAAGCGTTTGCAGATAATAGGGCGAGGATGATTTTGCCCACGGTGCGATGGCGCCCTCGCGCAGGGATACATGATCCTCAGGCACGATCAGGTGCGGGTCGATAGCACGTTGCGACCCCAGACCATCGCAGGTCGGACAAGCGCCAAACGGATTGTTGAAGGAGAAAAGCCTGGGCTCAATCTCCGGAATGGTGAAGCCCGACACCGGACAAGCGAATTTCTCGGAAAAGAGAATGTGCTCGTGGGTCTCATTCTTTGATTTGTTGACCGCATCCGCGCGGGTCATCTCGGCGGGAAGTGGCTTGTCCGCAAATTCTGCTACAGCAAGCCCATCTGCAAGCTTGAGCGCGGTCTCCAGCGAGTCTGCAAGACGAGAGGCGATATCGCCACGCACGACCAGCCGGTCGACGACAACGTCGATATCGTGCTTGTACTTCTTGTCGAGGGCCGGGACCTCGGCGATCTCATAGTAGACGCCGTCGACTTTTACCCGCTGAAAGCCCTTCTTCTGCAGCTCAGCAAACTCTTTGCGGTACTCGCCCTTGCGCCCGCGAACGATCGGAGCGCTGATGTAGAGGCGAGTGCCTTCCTCGAGTTCAAGAACCCGATCTACCATCTGGCTGACCGTCTGGCTTTCGATCGGCAACCCGGTCGCTGGGGAATAGGGGACACCTGCGCGCGCGAACAGCAAGCGCATGTAGTCATAAATCTCCGTCACCGTGCCGACAGTCGAGCGAGGGTTCTTCGAGGTCGTCTTCTGCTCGATCGAAATGGCTGGCGACAGGCCGTCGATCTGGTCAACGTCCGGCTTCTGCATCATCTCGAGAAACTGGCGCGCATAGGCCGACAAGCTCTCGACATAGCGACGCTGGCCTTCGGCATAAATGGTGTCGAACGCAAGCGACGATTTGCCGGAGCCGGACAGGCCGGTCATGACGATCAGGCTGTCACGCGGCAGGTCCAGATCAACGTTCTTGAGATTGTGCTCGCGCGCGCCGCGGATGGAGATGTATTTATGGTCAGCCATGAGCCGTCCGTCGCCCTGCCTATTGGTTGAGGCCGGTATACGGACCGGCCCAGCCTATATGGTGTTTGTGATGCTCCCCGTCGAGGCCGACGGATCCAGGCGGATAAAGCTTCTCGCGTGTTCCGCACACAAGGGCAAGTAAAAAGAACAGAGTGCGAACAAGCTGCTGACACCCATTTGGCAGGAGAAGGGGCGCTTCGGCCATCAGATCACGATTTGTTTCGACATCCAATTCCAGTGTTGACCTAACGGAACCTGCCGCTAGATTTCATAGGGCTGGTTGAGCTCGCTGATGCATTGCCCGCAAAGCCTCGGAGGCGCGAGGCACGCGTCTAAGCTCGGAGCGCGCTGGCACTGGACGAACTCGAACCCGGAGGTAGGCATGACCCCGCCTGACCAACGTACCGGGCTTCGCGCATCCGCGAAGCCGCAGTAGTTCGAAAACGCTACGGCGCTGGCTAGCTTGGGCGTTTAGGCTGCTGTTTCCGCTAAAAATCTGGCAGATGGTCGGATCATCGAGTTCAGCTCGAGACGCATCCGAAATCAATCCGGCGATCTTGTGCCGGTACAGGGAACAGAGGTTCCTATGGCCTCGCTTGGACCTTGAAGGGCCAGCGGGGCCCTTCAGTGACTGGCTTGCGAGAATGCGATTGTCACATTCGAAGAAATCCGATAGAAACAAAGAGTGAACAAACTTTACTGTGGACGAGAGGCCTACTTGCTGCAGCAGGCGGCGCGCCATTCGCCCACTTGTCGTAGAGTACCGCGAAATTTCTTTGTTTCGGACGAGCGCAGGAGAGTGTCGTGGCCGGCAGCGTCAATAAGGTCATTCTGGTAGGAAATCTGGGCGCCGATCCCGAGATCCGGCGGCTCAATTCAGGCGACCCAGTCGTCAATCTGCGCATCGCTACGTCCGAAAGCTGGCGTGACAAGATGAGCGGTGAGCGTCGTGAAAAGACGGAGTGGCACAACGTCGTCATCTTCAACGACAATCTTGCCAAAGTCGCTGAGCAGTACCTGAAGAAGGGTATGAAAGTCTATGTCGAGGGACAGCTTCAGACTCGCAAATGGCAGGACCAGCAGGGCCAGGACCGCTACACCACCGAGGTTGTGCTACAGAAGTTCCGCGGTGAGCTTCAGATGCTCGACCGGGGCGGCGAGAGCGGGGGCGGCCAGGTAGGTTACGATCGCGGTGGCGGTCAAACCAATCGCGGCGGTGGAGATTTCGGTTACTCCGGTGCCGGTGATGACCGCGGCGGCAGCGGCGGCGGTGGCGGCGGCGGTTATTCGCGCGACCTGGATGACGAGATCCCGTTCTAGGCCTCGCCGATCTATCAATGTTTTGAAGAACGCCAGCGGCCTTCACGCCGTTGGCGTTTTTGTTGTTTCATGGCTCCATGATTGGAGCGTGACAGGCTGACCCAAGCTACACTCCAGTGAGCCGCCATCGCCTCCAGCGCACCTTTTCACGCAATGTGCGGAGCGCTCGCCCGATCGTACCGTCCCAAGTGGCCGGCGCTTGGCACGGGCGCATTCCTGACATTTTCTCGAGTTCGAGCGAGATTCGTCGATATTCCGCGATAGTGGCGGCGGGCGTTTCGTTGTCTTCACGACGCGAAGCCAGCAAGATGCGCGTGTCCCTTGCCAAGGCGCTCAGCGCCAAATGTGAGTATCGCCGCGAAATCTCCGGCGAACTCTCCAGGAAGAGGCGGGTCGCATCCACGCGGGCACGAAGGTCAGAGAGGTGCAGATCTTTCGCTGAACGCATAATGCTCTGACAGTGGACGCGATAGAGCCCCTGCACGCAACCCCCGACATATCCGACGTTCCAGCGCGCGGCGAGCCGAAGCCACAGATGGTAATCTTCTGCCCAAGGGAGGCGTTCGTCATACGCTGTTCCGATCTCGAGGAGGGCGTCGCGCCGGATCATGATCTCGGGTTGGGTGATGACGTTATGTGCTCGTCTAAGTACGCGGCGAAGCCACTCATCACCTTGACGCAGTTTCCAGTATCCCGCTGCGCGGTCTTCAATCTGTGGCGGCTCCCCCTGGAAATCTGATGCATAGCCATACGCGAAACCGACATCCGGGTGTGAAAGAAGGAGAACGGCCGATCGCGCGAGGGAGCCTGGCGTCAGTAGATCATCAGCGTCGAGTTTGACGACGAACTCGCCCGTCGCTGACTGGATGGCTTCGTTTGCAGTCTTCAGATGTCCCAGATTTGTCGCATGCCTGATCAGGCGGACCCGGGTGTCGCGTTCGCAAATCTGCGCCACCACATGCGCGCTGTCGTCGGTTGAGGCGTCATCGACGACAGTAACGTCGACGTCCACATCTCGCTGAGCAAGCGCTGACTGGATGCTCGCTTCCACGTACCGCTCATAATTGTAGCAAGGGATGACGACTGAGACACGTGCACGTCGGCTTGGCCTCGAATGTGGCAAACGCAACATTGTGTTATCCATCCACAACCGCTGGAGCAGGGCGAAACTTGCCAAGGAACTGAAGTGCAAGACGCTTTCCTTCAGCAAGTGCCGAGGGAAACAAGAGATAGACGGCACCGAGCCAGCTGACACTTATGGAGAGCCCCGCAGCCAGGATCGCAACGATGCGACCCTGCTCATTGCCAAGAACATATGCCAGCGCTCCGATGGTTCCGGTGACCAATGCGAGGATCAGGGCTCGGCCAAATTGCTCCGCAAGATCACAGACCTTCAGCTGGATCTGCCTGCCAATCAGCGGCCATCGAGCAAGGGTTGCGAAGAGTGCCACGCAAACGAAGCCGAAGGTGACCGCGCCCAGGCCGTGCGGGGCCAGCATGAATGTCATTGCAACGGTCGCGGCATCTACTGCCAGTGCGTAGAAAAACCAGATTGCCGGCTTGCCAAGTCCGTAAAGGAGGCCGTGATCAAGTGACGCGCCGGTGGTCAAAATGCCGGCGATTGCCAGCGCTTGCGCCGGGATCACGCTCGCGCCCCACTGCTCCCCAAACACCATTGGGATCAGAGTGGGCGCACAAACCGCTATGAAAACCATCACCGGGATAACGAGGGCGTAGACCGCTGATTGAGCCAGTTCGTAGGCAGCGGAAATCTTCCTCGCGTCGACACGCAATTGCGAGAAGACGACGACCGACACTGGCGTGATCGCAGTTACAGTCAAATCCTGAGCCACAACAATCAGGCGTTGAGCCACATTGAGATAGCCAAGCCCGTTCAATCCGAGCGTGCTCGCCACAATGGTGTTCTCGGCCCATCCGCGGCCAAGGGCGACAAACTCGACCGCCACAACGTTGACGCCATAGATTGCCATGCGGCGGAATTCGGTGAAGCCAAAGGCCAATGACGGCAGCCATTTCGCTGCGCGCCATATCAGCAAGGTTGTGATGACCTGCGAAACCAGCGTTTGCGCGATAAGGGCCCATACGCCAAAGCCGTTGAGCGCGAGAATGATGGCGGCGATCTGGCTTACAGTCCCCGCGATCATGGCCTGCTGCGCTATCGCGTCAAAGCGCATGTTGCGCCGAAGGATAGCGTTTGGAACGGAGCCGATCGCGACAATGAAAACTGCGGGCGACAACGCCCACATGATCGGCACAACATGTTCGACGCCCAGAAGTAGTTGAAGTGGATAGCCGAGAAATCCAAGCGCAAGAGCCAGGATGAGGCCCGCGCTTAACGCGTACCAGAACGCGGTGCTGAAAAGCTCGGGCGAAGGGTCGTCGGTCTGGATCAGGTACGCCGAAAATCCGAGATCAGCGAGCAGATACAGGAAAGGGATAATGGACAGCGCGATTGCGACCAGACCGAAATCGGCTGGCTCAAGCAGGCGTGCCAGAATGACCACCGTCACCAGCCCCCCAATCCTGTTGAACCATTTCTGGGCGGTCATCCAAAGGACACTGCCGGCGGCTGTACCTGACAGCCCGCTGGTTTCCGAAGCCGTCACGAAGGGAAGCCTCTAAGTCTGCGTGAGGCGGTGCGAACCCACGGATACCTCGTCGCTGTGTGATATTTTGTCATTTCGCGAAAGAGTCGGGCTATGTTCACGAGGCCATCGCCCTTCGAGACCTTGGGGGCGGCGAGAACCTGACGATAGATCCATGCCAGGTATTCCGCTGCAGAAGTCAGGCTGTACTCGTCCACAACCAGCTTGCGTCCAAAGCGCCCCAGGAGATCGAGGTTCTCCTTTCGCGCTTCGAGCAGCTTCTTGAGCTGCGCCACGCAGTTTTTAACTGAAGCGCCGCCGTCGCCGATCCCATACCAACCTTGCGACAGGAAGAGCTCCGCCGAGTCTTCGTCCGCGACTTTCCAGAAGCCTTTCTCACCCTGGACGAGCAGCGGCTTGCCGACTGCCATCGCCCGCAGTGCTGAACTGCCCATCCCGACGACCAGATCGGCGGCGGCATAATAGGGAAGCGGATCATGTCTTGCGCCGAGGAGGTGAATGACTGTTCGACCAGCGCATTTGTTTACGTTTTCGGCCTCCTGATGAACCAGCTCACGCGCAGGGCCATCACCGATTATCGCAAGCTTGATACGAAAGCTGCGCGCCACCTCACCAGCCGCTTTGACGAGGGCAAGCAGGCCATCAAGCTTCAGTACCGCGTTCAGGCGGCTGACGACGACAATCAGTTTCTCGTCTGCGGCGGCATCACACTCTTTTCTCACCGCGGAAACTGTCGATGCGTCGACCGCGTCCGGCCGGAAGCGCTCCGTGTCGACCGGTGGCTCCAGAAGGTAGGCTTTCCGGCCTTCGCAAAGGGCCTGGGTCCACATCTCCTTGGTGCCGAACAGCGTTGGAACCTCCGGGGGCAGAAAGCACGGATAATCCATCGAGAGGATGGTCGATAGAAGAGGCAGCCGCCGGGTCCATGCCAGGGCTATCACAGCGTCAACAGTTGGAGCCCATTCATATGTGTGCACGAGGTCGATGGCTGCATGATCGACCAGTTTCGAAAGCTCCTGGATACGCGGAAGCGACGGCGCGTGCTCACGAAGAGTGCTGAGGTGAAGTTCAAGCCCGGTCTGACGCGCGCGTTCGGTCAGTTCACCATCAGGCGCGTATAAGATGACTTCGTAGCCGGGGAGCTTCGCCACGGCCACGGCCAGCTCCAAAGCGTTTATCTGACTTCCCCCGATCTCGAAATTATGCGGGGCAACCAGCACACGTACTGGCGAGGTCGGCTGCGGCATTTGAAGTTGAACCTCTGCGGCTGATGTCCCGCAGGATATCCGCGGCACCAACCTGGCGTCCATTCAGCCGAAAGGGGGACCCGCATCAGCCTCCATATGAGCCTGGTGTGTTGCTGCGGTAGGCGAAGAAAAGGCGCCGTCGCGTTGCAACGGCGCCTTGCTCTGTGAGGTTAGGCTTGGGCAGCTTTAGTCTTCGTCAGCCCCCATCCGCGACAGTCCCTTGAAGAGGTAGGGTACGATCAACGCGATGACTGCGATGCCTATCATCGTCGCCGAGCTCCAATGTTGGAACAGGATCATCGGGTCGCCCTGGCTGATCTGCAGCGAACGCCGCAATGCAAGTTCCGCGAGAGGTCCGAGGATCAGGCCGACAATCGCTGGAGCAATCGGATAATCATACCGCCGCATCAGGAAGCCCAATAAGCCAAAGCCTACCAGCAGCAGCAGCTCGACAACGGACGGGTTGGCAGCGATGGTGCCCATCGTCGCGAACACCAGAATTCCGGCGTAGAGCCAAGGCAGCGGGATGGCGAGTAGCTTCACCCACAGCCCGACGAGCGGGAGGTTGAGGACGAGCAGCATCACGTTGGCGATGAACAGGCTGGCGATCAGCGCCCAAACGAGGTCCGCATGCTGTGCAAACAGAAGCGGTCCCGGCTGGATGTTGTACTGCTGAAACCCGGCAAGCATCACAGCTGCCGTTGCCGATGTCGGCAGGCCGAGCGTCAGAAGCGGAATGAGCGTACCTGCAGCCGACGCATTATTTGCGGCTTCAGGACCTGCCACACCTTCAATGGCACCGTGCCCAAATTCCTCGGGCTTGGTAGCGAGCTTGCGCTCGATATTGTAGCTGAGGAAGGTCGGAACTTCCGCACCGCCAGCTGGCAGGGCCCCAATAGGGAACCCGATCGCTGTTCCACGCAGCCAAGGTTTCCAAGAGCGCTTCCAGTCCTCGCGGCTCATCCAGACCGATCCCTTGACGGGGATCGGCTTTTCCGGAGCGATCAGGTTGCGCGAGGCGACAAAGAGGCATTCGCCGAGCGCGAAGATGCCGACCGCGAGTGTCGTCACCTCGATACCGTCAAGCAGTTGAGGCACCCCGTAGGTCAAGCGAGCCTGACCGGTCAGCTGATCGATACCGATAAGGCCGAGCCACAGGCCAACGGCAAGGCTGGTCAAGCCGCGCAAAGGAGAAGCGCCGAACGTTGCCGAGACGGTCACGAAGGCAATCAGCATCAGGCCGAAATAGTCCCACGGACCAAAGCGGACGGCTACCTTGACCATATAGGGCGACAGGAATGCCAGGCCGATTGTGGCGACGAGTGCAGCGACGAAGGAGCCGATTGCGGCAGTGGCAAGCGCTGGACCACCGCGTCCCTGACGCGCCATCTGGTTACCTTCGACTGCGGTCACGACGGATGCAGCCTCACCAGGCGTGTTCAAAAGAATAGCGGTGGTGGAGCCGCCATACATGCCGCCATAGTAAATACCCGCGAACATGATCAGCGAGCCCGCAGGATCCATGCGGAAGGTGATCGGCAAAAGCAAGGCTACTGTCAGGGCTGGCCCGATGCCTGGCAATACGCCGACCGCAGTGCCGAGAAAGACGCCGATGGCAGCAAAAAGCAGGTTCATCGGCGTCAATGCGCCGCTGAAGCCATCAATGAGCAGGCTAAATACTTCCATAGCCGAGCCTCAGAATAGCCGCTCGAGCGGTCCCACAGGCAGGGACAGTGAAAGCAGCTTGTTGAAGAGAAGGAAGATCAGGAAGCCGATAACGACACCGATAGCGAAGTCAGCGATGAACCGCGTCCTGCCGAATGCCCGAGCAGTAAAGGCGAAGAGCAGCGCTGAGCCGAGCACAAAGCCCCCCCCCATGGCGATGCAGATAATCAGGCTTGCGAGCGCCAGGCCCACAAGGCCGACCGCCTTCCAATCAGCCGACGGCACATCGCCGTCCATCCGCTTCAATGCGACGGGCAGATGGCTAAAGCCAAGAATGGCAAGGATGCCCGCGACCAGATAGGACGTTGCATTCGGTCCGACGCCGTAGCCGGAGCGGATGTTCATGGTGCTTGCATCATACGCCGTGAGGATGGCTACGAGGATCAAGGCGATCCCAACCACCAGCGCGGGCTTGTTAGCGATTTTGGTCGATGTACTCATACCACCCTCGAAAGGCCGGGGCTGGTAGCCCCGGCGATCAAGTTGACGAACGGAGCTTACTTCGCGAGACCCAGGGAGGTCAGGACACCCCTTACACGCTCGGTCTCTTCAGTGAGGTACGAAGCAAATTCATCTCCGCTCATGTAGTAGTCACTCCAGCCGCGGGCGGCCAGAATTTCCTTCCACGCATCTGAAGTCACAACCTTTTCGATGGCTGCATCGATCGCAGCCTTCTGCTCAGGCGTGATATCCTTGCCAGCGAAGAGCGCGCGCCAGTTGACCAGCTCAACATCCACGCCCTGGGCCTTCAGTGGCTGTGCATCGATGCCCTCGATGGGCTCCGGATAGGAGATAGCCAGTGCGCGCAGGTCGCCAGACTCGATCTGAGCCTGCCATTCGCCATAACCGGAGATACCCGCAGTGACCTGGTTTCCGAGCATTGCTGCAAGCGCCTCGCCGCCGCCCGAATAGGCAACGTAGTTGACGGCTGCAGGATCAGCGCCTGCGGCCTGGGTGATCATCGCTGCGAGCATGTGATCAGCGCCACCTGCCGAGCCGCCCGCCCAGATGGTGCCACCGACGTTTTCCTTGATCTTGGCGAGAAGGTCATCGACCGTCTGGATGTCAGATGAGGCCGGGACGACAATCGCCAGCGGGTCACCGGTCAGACGTGCGATCGGTGTCACCTGGGTCAGATCGACCGGAGCACCGTTTGAGATGATCGCGCCGACGAGGGTGATTCCCGCGACGAAAAGCTGACGGGGGTCATTGCCTGCCGAGCTGACAAACTGTGCAAGGCCGACCGTGCCGCCTGCGCCCGGAACGTTAAGCACCTGCGCCGACGAAACCAGCTTCTCGCTGGTCAGAACCTGCTGCAGCGAACGGGCCGCAGCGTCCCAGCCGCCACCAGCGCCAGCTGGAGCAAGCAGGCTAACATCACCAAGAGAGTCCTGAGCTGAGGCAGACGACAGCCCCAATGTCAGCGCCACTCCGGTGATGGCGAATGCTTTCAACAAACCACGCATTTTCTAACCTCCCATGGGTTAATGGTGTTCTCAGTTGACCTTGTCGTGTGAGGTCGTTTGCCCCGACGCGGTACCCTCAAGGGTTCGCGTCAGGATCAGCGGCACGACGCCGCCAATTTCGAGTTGACGGAATTCGAGGTCGGTCTTGACCTCGGCAAAGGCAGTCAGGCGGACTATCTCCGCCCCGTCACGAAGTATTTTTACAGGAACCGACAAATCAGCGCGCAATTGCGACAGATCCGCATTGATCCGAACTCTGTCGCTGGGCCGCAGTCCAAGCGCCGTCGACTCTATCTCATCTTGTAACCGCAGCGGCAGGATTCCCATACCGATAAGGTTAGTACGGTGAATGCGTTCGAAGCTAGAGGCAAGAACTGCCCGTACTCCGAGAAGAGCCAGACCCTTTGCGGCCCAGTCGCGCGATGAACCTTGCCCATAGCGTTTGCCTGCAAAGACCACGCTGCTCTCTTCAGCCTCCGCGTATCGCTCGGCCGCGACGTAAAGCGGAACGATCTCGCCGCTCATCGCATCGACCGTAGATCCCGGAGGAATGTCCGCTCCGAGGTGGTTCACAACGCTTTTATTGGTGAACAGGCCGCGGATCATCGACTCGAAATTGCCACGCCGAGAAGAATGGACATTGAGATCGAGCGGATTTTCGCCGTTCGCGATCAGATATTTGCCCGTCTCGCTGCGCGCATCAATCGAACCCGCAGGTGAGATGTGGTCGGTCGTGATGTCGTCACCAAGAACCATCAGCGGCACGGCATCATAGCTTCCGAGCCTGCTCTGCGGTCCGCCGCGTGTAAACGGAGGACGACGCAGATAGGTGGAGGTCTCATCCCATGGAAAGCGCGCGCCGGCAGGGGCTTCCAGTTCTCGCCAGCGGCGGCTTGCGCTCGCCTTGGAAAATGCCTCGCGATAGTCGTCAGCGTCATGTGATTTATGAAACGCTTCATCGATCTCCGCGGATGACGGCCAGATATCTCGCAGATAGACCGGCTGGCCATCTTTGTCGGTGCCGATTTTTTCGGAAAGGATGTCGATCGCGCTGGTGCCTGCGATTGCATAGGCCACGACAAGAGGAGGTGAGGCGAGGAACCCCGCATCGAGCAGGGGATGCACCCGTCCCGGGAAATTGCGGTTGCCAGAAATGACCGCAGTTGCAGTCAATCCCTCGGCAATCGCTCGCTCCATCTCGGGTGACAGAGGCCCCGTATTGCCGATGCACGCCATGCAGCCGTAGCCGACTATGGCAAAGCCCATGGCCTCCAGATCATCAAGAAGGCCCGCGCGTTCCAGATAGCGCTCGGCGGCAGGAGACCCTGGAGAGAACGCCGTCTTCACCCAGGGAGCAGCCTTTAGGCCACGTGCTCTGGCTTTACGCGCGAGAAGCCCCGCCGCTAGCGTCAGACGGGGATCGGTCGTGTTTGTGCAACTGGTAATCGACGCGATTGCAACGCTGCCGTGACCGAGAGCGAACTGCGATGGCTGCTTGTTCTGAGAGATCTGGGCGATTGCTTCCGCTGCCTCGGAAGGGACGACACGATCATGCGGGCGGCGAGGGCCCGCAAGGCTGATGCTGATTGACGAGAGGTCAAGCTCGAGCACGCGGGTATAGGTGGGCGAAGCTGATGGATCATACCAAAGGCCGTTCAGCTGCGCATATTCCTCAACCAGCCTGACCAGATCGTCCGGCCGTCCTGTCATGCGCAGATACGCAAGGGTGTGGGAATCGATCGGGAAATACGCAGTCTGCGCGCCATATTCTGGCGCCATGTTTGCCACAACCGCCCGGTCGCCAACTGAAATAGACCCGATGCCGGGCCCGAAGAACTCGACGAACGCGCTGTCGAGCGCTTCCTTGCGCAGCATTTCGGTGATGCGCAGGGCAAGGTCAGTCGCGAGAACGCCTTCGGGCAGCGCACCAGTAAGGCGCACGCCGACAACATCGGGCAATTGCATGACGACAGGAAGGCCGAACATGACGCCCTCGGCCTCCAGGCCGCCGACGCCCCAACCGAGAACGCCAACGCCGTTGATCATCGGCGTGTGGCTGTCGGTGCCGATGAGCGTATCGGGATGAACCCATCCGCCGACAGCATCCTCGCGGACCACCACGGTCGCAAGCTGCTCCATGTTGATCGTATGCAGGATGCCGGTGCCGGGTGGATGCACGCGGAAGTTCGACAGGGCAGATTCAGCCCACTTGGTCAGGCGAAAGCGCTCAGCATTGCGCTCTGCTTCGCGCGCCATGTTGAACGCAGCTGCGTTGCTGTCGTTGTAGCGATCGATCGCGATGGAATGGTCAGTCGACACGTCGATCGGAAGGATCGGATTGAGGAGGTGCGGATCTCCACCGGCTTCTGCGACCGCGTCACGAAGTCCGGCAATATCGACCAGAGCAGGGCCGCAGGTGGTGTCGTGCATCAAAAGCCGGTTCGGGAGAAATTCGATCTCCGCTTCGCTGTGACCGGTTGCCAGCCAGTCCCTGAACAGGCGGACCACTTCTGGCCCAGGTCGGTTGCGCAGCAGGTTCTCCAGAAGAATCCGCAGGACAACAGGAAGACGCTCAAGACCGGGGAACGCGGTCTTGAGATCGACCGCGCGCCGTTTTTGAATTTCGACAATCGGGGGAAGCAAACCCATACCACCACCTTTCCAGTTGGTGCGCAGATTGCATATTTATGTGTCCAAATGCAATTTCAATTTACTGCACCGATCTCCCTTCGAGGAGAGGGCGAATGTCGTCCAGATTCTGGATCACGGTCGAGAGATGAACTTCGAGCTTTGCGGCAGCTTCTTCGTTCTCTCCGCGCTCAAGAAGATCAAGAATTTCAAGGTGTTCTCGAGCTTGCTGGAAGTAGCGGCCGCGGGAACCCATGGAGCGATAGGCCAGCAGACGGCGGATACTGTTGATCCGCTTCAAGGCATCGAGAAAGAACGGATTTCTCGATGCACCGACGATCGCTTCGTGAAAGTTCACACCGCGATCATAGAGTTCTTCGGCGGACATCGTCTCGATTCCACCGTTCAGAAGGTGCTCTTCGATACCTCGCAACCGCTGCACGACGGATGATTCGATGTGATAGCTGGGTTCAAGCAGCGCGCTCGGCTCAAGCGCCCTGCGCATCCGATAAGTTTGAACCAGAGCATCGGGCGACGTCAGCATTTCCGTGAAGGCATAGCCGTATCCCGATCGGGGCTCCAGCCAGCCTTCCTTGACGATACGGGTCAGCAGCGTCTGTACCTGTGCCTGGGTCAGTCCGTAGTTCTCGCGCAGCAACGTAGCGGAGACAGTCTGTGGCAGACGACCCTCTAGAACATCGTCTGCCAGCAGCGCATATGTCTTCTCGATCAGGTCGATTTCGATTTCCGCTGGCGCCATCTGGGCGGGCGACAGGTCATTCACAAACACCCCGCGATGTTTAACCTTGCGGGCAAGGCCTTGCTTCACGAGGAGGTTAAGCGCCTCGCTGGCGGGAAAGCGTGAAACTGCGTACTGATCAGCAATAATTTGCGCGACAAGATGTGTACCGGGGGCGAGGCGACCTTCGCGTATCTCATTCCCGATAGCGGCTGCAATGCGTGCTGCGAGGCCAGGTGTCTTCATTCAAAATCTCAAGGGCCTTGTGTGTTTCCCTTACGAGATATGTGGCGTCATGGGAAGTTTCGCCGCGTGTTGCGCGAAAGTCAGGCGAACTGACGTAGTGTCAACGTTGACGAAGCATGTGCGTCGACGCCATTTGGCGGATGAACTCAGGAGAACAGGTGGAAGATCATGTGCCAGCTTTGCGGTGAGGGAACATTTGCGGCTCACGCAATTGCGCTTTCCGAGAGGCCGCAGGAGATTCTCTGCGGACTGCGTTGGATCGGCACATACAAAGCAGCAGCGTTGGGAGAGACGGAACAGTTGCTGCGTAAGGTACAGGCGTTCTCAGATGTCCGGAAAGCAATGTGGAAGAGCCCGATCGTGGCACTCTCGCGCACCGTTGATGATGCAACATTCGAATATTTTGCTGGTATTTCCGTTGAACCAGCCGAAGCGATGCCCGCAGGTTTCGAGCTACAGCATATTCCCGAAATGACAGTCGCAAGTTCCTGGCACGGCCACGAGGATGGAGACGTGCTGGCTCATTACGGGCAGATACTCGATTGGCTGCGCGCAAACGGGCTGCGTCGTGATCGCACGAATTGTGACCATCGGGAGGAGTACCCGCATGATGTCAATCTGGACGCGCCGCCGGCCCTGAGGCTGATGCTGCCGGTGGAGAGCGTAAGTGACCAGATGCCGAAAGGCGGAGGATTTACAGCTTCTGCAGTTTGAGCGAGCGCTCAGACCCAGCGGCGAACCTTCTTCGCGTAATCTCGCCAGCGCTTTCCAAAGCGCGCCTCAAGATGCTTCTCCTCCCGCTCGATCGCCAGCTTCTGGGTCATGAAGGCTGCCACGAAAGCGAACAGGATGAACCATGTGATCCCGGTAATCAGACCGACGGCAATCATCAGCATCGTATTGCCGACATAGATTGGATTGCGGGTGATCGCGAAGGGGCCGCTCGTGACCAGATGGTCTGAAGCGCGATGGGGCATCACTGTCGTCTTGGCACGCCTGAAAGCGCGTATGGCCGCAACATCCATCGCAATGGCTCCGGCACCAATCAACCAGCCGAATGCGAACAGGATCTCGGAGAGCGGGCGAGTAATCCAGGGCAGGGGGTATAGCCAGTTGAGAACGACAGCTATTGCTGCGCTGGCGAGGTAGATCATTGGTGGCCAGGGCAGGCGGTTCGGTCTTGTCCGGATGTCATCCATCGTTCTCCCCCTTCGTCACATATTCGGCATCAACTGTGCAGGCAGCAACGATTTCCTGCAATCTTTCTGACGTCTCAGGGCGCACAGTGCCCATAACGACCTCTTCCATCCGCCCCTCATTCTCAAGTGTACCCATGACGCAGACGCAGTAAAAATCGCAGAACTCACCGCTTTCGATGTTCTGGCACTGCGCCTGACATGCGCGCATGAACTGCGTTTCAGCTGTTGGCTGCGGTGCAGGCGAGACCTGCGCGAACAGCCATATTGCACCGATGAGGACTGGCTGATGAATGAGGTAGACCGCCAAACTATGCCGTCCGGCAGCCTGGAAAGGCGTGGACCAGCTTCCAGGTCGCCACCTGGACAATTTTTCAAAGAGGCCCTGGTCGGCGGCGACCTTTGCGGCAGCGATGCCGAAGAGGACAGCACCAAACCACGGGAACAAGGGCACATAGTCATTCGAGCGCGGGTTGACGCTTGATAGTCCGATCCAAAGGAGTGCGGGATGGTCGAAGAACGTCGAGCGAAGGAAGTGCGGTGCGGACAGCACAAATAGCGCTAGCAGAACGGTGATCGCAACGGGTACCCGCACGAACGCAAGGCCAAGGATGCTGGCGAGGGCGATCTGGTGAAGTATCCCGAAAAAGATGAAGCCACCCGGAACTGCGAACCAGGTGATGAGAGATATTGCTGCGGCGGCTGCTGTGACCCTTGCGAGGCGGCGAAGGAAGGGCGGCAACCTGATCGACTTCGCGTGGCCAAGAAAAAGGCTGACGCCAACCAGAAACAGGAAGGATGAGGCAATGCAGCGCGCGAATATCTTCCAGCCGCCCTGGGCCGTCATCGCATGCGGCGCATAGCCGAAAAATTCCAGATCCCAGGCAAAATGGTAAATTGCCATTGCCGCGAGCGCCAGGCCACGGGCAAGATCGATCGCCTCGAGCCGGGGTTTGTCGATTGCGGAACGCTGCACTAGTTTCCTTTCCGAATCGGTCCCCATCCGCCGCTGAAGAGATAGCATGATCACCCGGGAACCGGCCAAGCAGAAGGACAAATGGATGCACCACGTTGACGCAAATGGCGCTTCGATACCAGCCCTGGGGATGGGTACATGGACCCTTGAAGGCGACGCATGTGCATCATTGGTAGCCGATGCCCTTGCACTGGGATATCGCCACGTGGACACCGCCGCCGCCTATAAGAATGAGGAAGCGGTAGGCGAGGGGCTCCGCGCTGCGCGGGTCGCTCGTGAGGATGTCTTCGTTACCACCAAGGTCTGGTGGACCGACCTAGCTGCGGATGATCTGCGGCGTTCCGCCGAAGACAGCTTGCGCCGCCTCGGGCTCGACCATGTTGACCTTCTCCTCATCCACTGGCCGAATCCCGAAATTTCGCTCCGGGAGTCGATTGAAGCGCTCAACAGGGTTCGAGCCGAGGGGCTCGCGCGCCACATAGGCGTTTCGAATTTCCCCACGGCGCTGCTGTCTGAAGCGCTGTCTCTGTCGGAAGCGCCGCTTGTGGCAAACCAGGTCGAAAATCATCCATATCTGGATCAGCGCAAGGTCTACGACGCGTGCCGCTCCGCTGGAATGGCAATGGTCTCCTACTGTCCGCTTTATCGTAGTGGCGGTTTGTTCGATGAGCCGGTTGTGCGAGCTGCTGCTGCGGCGCACGGCAAGACGCCGGGTCAGATAATATTGCGCTGGCACGTGCAGCAGAACGGGATGGTAGCCATTCCACGGACGACTAAGAAGGAGCGCCTCGCCGAAAATATCGACGTTTTCGATTTCGTGTTGAGCGGAGAGGAGATGCAACAGATCTCCGCCCTTCGTGGCAAGGCACCGCGCATCTGCGACTACGCGTTTTCGCCCAAATGGGACAATTGAGCACTCAGCCGGTCTAAACGAGGACCGGCTGTCTTACCCGGGATTCCTCGCCGAAGACCCTGAGGTATCGCTCGACCTCTTTCGGATCGCCCGTTGTCTTTTCCGGGTTGTCCGAAAGCTTGACTGCAGGTCGGCCATTGGCCTGCGTCACCTTACAGACCAGAGAGATCGATTTGAGGCGGTCATTGTGCGCCGGCGCGCAGTCCTTGAAGTCGTTCGTCAGGTTGGTGCCCCAGCCGAATGACATCCGCACCCGCCCTTTGAAGTGGAGGTAGGTCTTCTCGATCGTTGCCACGTCGAGGCCGTCGGAAAAGATCAGAAGCTTGTCTTTCGGATCTTGGCCCCGCTCTTTCCACCACTGAATGATCCGCTCACCGCCCTCAATCGGAGGTGCACTGTCGGGGCGATAGCCGGTCCAGTCGGCGACCCAGTCGGGCGCGTCGCGCAGGAAAGACGCCGTACCGAAAGTGTCCGGCAGCACGATCAGCAAATTGCCGCCATAATATTTCTGCCAGGCCTCAAGCACCCGGTAGGGTGAGGCGCGCAACTCTTCATCCGAGTTGGTGAGCGCAGCAAGGACCATAGGCAGTTCGTGTGCATTGGTTCCAAGCGCTTCAAGATCCGTATCCATGGCAAGCAGCACGTTTGAAGTTCCGGTGAATGCTGAGCCGATACCTTCTTTCAGAGCTTCAACACACCAGCGTTGCCAGAGAAAAGAGTGCCGGCGACGGGTGCCAAAATCCGAGATCCGCAGATCCGGATATTTCCTGAGCAGCTCGACCTTCTCCCAGACCTTCGCCTTGGCGCGGGCGTAGGTCACATCAAGCGCGAACCGACCCATAGACTTCAACGCAGCGCGTGAGCGCAATTCGTTGATGATTGCGAGCGCGGGAATTTCCCACATTGTGGTGTCGTGCCAGCGGCCATGGAAGTGTAGCTCGTACTGGCCGTCGCGCTTGAAGAGCTCGTATTCCGGCAGGCGGAAGTTTTCGAGCCAGGCGAGGAAATCAGGTTCGAAGATCTGTTTGCGACCGTAGAAAGTGTTGCCCGCGAGCCAGATCATCTCCTTGTTGGTAAAGCGAAGCGTACGGGCATGGTCCAGCTGTGCCCTTAGCTCCTCCTCATCGATTTCGTCGGCGATGCGGACCGACTTGGTCCGGTTGATCAACGAAAAGGTAGCGTCGACATCACGATAAACGCCCCAGATCATCTGCAGCATCAGCAGCTTGTAAAAGTCGGTGTCGAGCAGGCTGCGCACGATCGGGTCGAGCTTCCAGGTGTGATTGTACACCCTGCGGGCGATGTCGGTTCTGGTCATGGCAAATCTCATCGACGAACGCGTTCGCGTGAAGCTGCGCTCTAGGTCATCCCTCATCTTCCGCCACCTACCTGACGGCGCGAAGGTAGGGAACGGAACTTATGCAGGCTCGATTGTCAATTCCGTTACGGAAAAAGCAAACATTTCCGCCGGGATTCAGCAGAACTTTATACCCCTTTCCTACACGGCGATCACACAAATCCATCGGCTGGGGGCCAATATGAACATTTCACGTCTGAGCGGGCGGCTGGGAGCGCTTGTTCGCAGCTTCGCGCACGACCGGCGAGGCAATTACGCAATCATCGCAGCCATTACGAGCTTGCCGCTGCTGACGAGTGTGGCGGTCGCTATGGAATACGCCAACGCCTCGCGTATGCGTTCGGAGTTGCAGCAAAGACTTGACGCCGCCGTGCTCGCTGGTGCCAGTCACGGCAACGCCCAGATCGCCGAGGCGGAACGCTTTTTCCGGGCGACGTTCCAGGACAATTCAGAAAATCAGTCAGCCGATGGCGCTGGCAGCGTCATTAAAGCCGGTTTCTCTCTCGGCGAAGGGGTCCTTGACGGGTGGGCTAGTCGGCCGATGGAGCCGATGTTCGGCTTTGGCCGCTTGACCGAAGGCAAGGAGATTTCGGTCGTCTCTCAAGCGCGCTTTTTTGTCTCCGAAGCTGGGGCCCCTTGCATCCCGTGCTTGCCAACAAGACACAGGCGTTGCTGGTGAACTCAGGGGCAAAGATCGACGCCGAAAGATGTGAGGTGAACGTTCACTCCACCGAACATAACGCCATGATCATGAACGCGCAGTCGAGCCTAGACGTCTCCCGGACGTGTGTTGCGGGAAAGAGCATTCTTAATAATGGCGGACGAATTGGCGGGCTCGAGATCGGGTGCAGGCCGCCAGCCGATCCCTACGCGGGAAAAATTCCTGAGCCGACATTGCCAGCGAGTTGCACAACCTCAGGACCTAAAAGCCCTGGCACTCACACGCTGAAGAGCGGCATCCATTGCGACGTCACCTTCAACGGCACTGCAAACGTGACCTTCGAACCGGGGCTCCATATCGTCAGGGGCACCATGATCATCAATGCCGGGACGGTGAAGGCTGAAGGGGTGACCTTCTATTTCCCGAACACGCAATCGAGGATCCAGTTGAACGACAACATCACGATGAGCGCTTCGGCACCTGCCTCCGGGCCCTATCAGGGAATATTGATGTTCGAACGTACAAGCGATCCGTCGAACAATTCGCACAAGCAGCAATTCGTGTTCAATCGGATGGAGCTACAGCGACTGGAGGGCGCGATCTATCTGCCGAACCGCGACGTGACCTACAATGCCAAGTCGAACATCAATGGCCACAAGACTGCTCTGGTGGTCAACACGCTCATCATCAATCAGGCAGACTGGAAGCTGGACGGGCTCACATCTGCTGGGGCAGGGCAGCGGTCTGTCTATCTCTCGCGATGATGAGGATCTTGCCGCGACATTGACTTTCACCAGCACGCGGTTCAACCGTCGCTCCTCAATATCTTGGAGTATCAAACATGGAAAAGCGCAGGCTCGGGCGCACGGACATTTTCGTCTCGAAAATTTGCCTTGGGACGATGACCTTTGGCGAGCAGAATACTGAAGAAGAGGGGCACCAGCAGCTCGACTTCGCGATCGACCGCGGCGTCAACTTCATCGACACGGCCGAGCTCTACCCAATTCCACCCAAGCCGGAGACGCAGGGCCGTACCGAGCGCTACATCGGCAACTGGATGAAGGCGCGCGGAAATCGCGACAAGATCGTTCTCGCCACCAAAGTCGTCGGTCGCACCGCAAATGAGTGGTTTCGCGGAGGGCGTCCTTCGAAGCTTGTGCGTGCCGACATTCTGGATTCCATCGATAAGTCGCTGCAGCGACTGCAGACCGATCATGTGGACCTGTATCAGATCCACTTTCCGGACCGTCTGGTTCCCTGGGGATCGAACCCGAGCCGTGTTGCTGAATGGCCGGCAAAGCGCGCCGAAGACGAGACGCCGATTGCCGAGACGCTCGCTGTCTTCGACGAGATCGTGAAGGCAGGCAAGATCCGCCATCTCGGCCTCTCGAATGAAAGCTCCTGGGGAGTGATGAAGTTCATCGCTGAAGCGGAAAAAGGCGTCGGGCCCCGGCCGGTATCGCTCCAGAATGCGTATAATTTCGTCAATAGAACCTTGGAAGTGAACCTTGCCGAAGTCTGCGATCGCGAAGAGGTCGGGCTTCTCGCCTATTCTCCGCTTGCGCAGGGGTACCTGACGGGGAAATATGATGACGGCGCTCTCCCGGCGGGCTCTCGCAAGCAATTGTTCGATCGCCTTCAACGCTATGAAACCCCACGAGCGGCCGAGGCGATCAAAGCCTACAACCAACTCGCACGCCAGTTCGGAATGGAGCCGGCGCTGTTCGCCAATGCGTTTGTGACGAACCAGCCATTCGTCACGTCCAACATCATTGGCGCGACCAGCATGAACCATCTCGAGTTGGCGCTGTCGTCTGCTGACGTCAAATGGACGGAAGAGATGCAGGCGGCGATTGATGCGGAGCACCAACTGCGTGGCAACCCTTGCCCGTGATGTTAGGCTTGCCTATCTGAAGCTCAGGCGGCCGGCCTGAAGGCCGGTCGCTGAAAGGTCGTCCGATGATCTACGTTTGCTCGAGGACAAAAGTCGCAGAAACCATCTCGGCGGTCGGCGCAAGCCGATTGGTGACTTTGCTGACCCACCGGGCAGATTTTCAACGTCCGGATTCGATTGTTCCCGCGAATCACCTTTTCCTCGAAATGAACGATGTGCTGGCCGAGCAGCCGGGAATGATCGTTCCCGCACGCAGGCATGTGGAGGAACTGATTTCCTTCGTTGAGGAGTGGGACAGGACATCGCCGCTGGTCATTAACTGTTTCGCCGGGATAAGCCGCTCAACCGCAGCCGCCTACATATCGGTTGCGGCATTGTCGCCCATACGCTGCGAGGAAGAACTCGCCCAGACTTTGCGCCGCTCATCACCCTCGGCAACGCCGAATTTGCGTCTGATCCGCCACGCAGACGAGATTCTGGGACGAAACGGGCGAATGGTGGCTGCGATCGAGGCGATCGGACGTGGGGCCGACGCTTTTGAGGGTACGCCATTTTCCATCGCGGTTGGGGAGCGGGGTAACGTTAACTTGTAGGGCAAAAGCAGCGCCATGCCGTAACGGTAGCAGGGCGTTACGGGGCATTCTGGCGAATGTTGGGCTTGCTTCGTGGGTGCGCCTGCGCTAACGCTCGCCCCGCAATCACTCCTCGCTTCAAGAGGCTCCACCCGGAGTATCTGTAGCGGTTCCACCCTTGGGTTCGCAGCTGTAGTGTCGAGCCAAGTTGAGGTGCAAACGGAAAACAAGATGAGCGAACTTCTGAGTTCCTACCTTCCAATTGTAATCTTCATCGGCGTCGCGCTGCTGGTCGGTATTGCGCTCCTGGTGGCGCCGTTCCTGGTCGCGTACCGCAATCCCGATCCGGAGAAGCTGTCGGCCTACGAGTGCGGTTTCAACTCCTTCAGCGATGCGCGCATGAAGTTCGACATTCGCTTCTACCTGGTTGCGATCCTCTTCATCATCTTCGACCTGGAAGTGGTGTTCCTGTTCCCGTGGGCAGTGTCCTTTGGGCAGATCGGGTGGCTGGGTTTCTCATCGATGATGGTCTTCCTCGCAGTGCTGACCATCGGCTTTATCTATGAATGGAAGAAGGGAGCACTGGAATGGGATTGAACGACGCCTCCCAGACTTTGGTTGCCCCGAAGCCTAAGGGTCTCATCGATCCTAACACGGGCAAGCCGATCGGTTCTGATGATCCATTCTTCGGCGAGTTGAACAACGAGCTTTCGGACAAGGGTTTCCTTGTCACGTCCTCCGAAGCTCTCATTACCTGGGCGCGCACCGGTTCGCTCATGTACATGACCTTCGGTCTCGCTTGCTGCGCCGTCGAGATGATCCACTCGGCAATGCCGCGCTACGACAGCGAGCGCTTCGGTATTGCGCCGCGCGCGTCTCCGCGTCAGTCGGACGTTATGATCGTGGCGGGTACGCTGACGAACAAGATGGCGCCTGCGCTCCGCAAGGTTTATGACCAGATGCCGGAGCCGCGTTACGTGATCTCGATGGGCTCCTGCGCAAATGGCGGCGGCTATTACCACTATTCCTATTCGGTGGTTCGAGGCTGTGACCGCGTTGTTCCGGTGGACATCTATGTTCCTGGCTGCCCGCCCTCGGCGGAAGCGCTGCTGTACGGCATTCTTCTCCTTCAGAAGAAGATCCGCCGCACCGGCACGATTGAGCGGTAAGAAGCGACTATGAGTGAAGCCCTTTCCAGTCTTGGATCCTATGTGCGCGAACGTCTGGCCGACAAGGTCATCGATGTCTCGATCGCTTATGGAGAGCTGAACATTCACGTCGTGCGTGAAGCCATCGTTGAGGTGGTGAAGTTCCTTCGCGACGATGAGAACTGCCGTTTCGTCTCCTTCGTCGACGTTTCCGGTGCCGACTATCCGGCCCGCGAAGATCGCTTCGATGTCGTCTATCATCTGCTTTCGCCGTACAAGAACCTTCGCGTTCGTGTCCGCGTGCAGACCGATGAGGACACGCCTGTCCCGTCGATCACCTCGGTTTATGCAGGTGCCGACTGGTTTGAGCGCGAAGCATATGACCTTTACGGCATTCTTTTCTCGGGCCACCCCGAGCTTCGCCGCATCCTCACCGACTATGGCTTTGAGGGGCACCCGCTCCGCAAGGACTTCCCGCTTACCGGCTTCGTGGAGGTCCGGTACGACGACGAGATCAAGCGCGTGGTCTACGAGCCCGTGGAGCTCAAGCAGGAGTTCCGCAATTTTGACTTCCTGTCGCCATGGGAAGGCACGGATTACGTGCTGCCCGGCGATGAGAAAGCCAAGCCGAACTGAGGCGCGTTATGGCTGAGACATCCGTTCGTAATTTCAACATCAACTTTGGCCCGCAGCATCCAGCAGCGCACGGCGTTCTTCGCCTCGTTCTGGAGCTCGATGGTGAGGTTGTTGATCGTGCTGATCCGCATATCGGGTTGCTGCATCGCGGCACCGAGAAGTTGATGGAGCACAAGACATACCTGCAGGCTGTCCCATATCTGGACCGTCTGGACTATTGCGCGCCGATGAACCAGGAGCACGCTTTCTGCCTGGCAGTTGAGCGTCTGCTCGGTATTGAGGTGCCGAAGCGCGGCCAGCTGATCCGCGTGCTCTACAGCGAGATCGGCCGCATCATGTCGCACATCCTGAACGTGACGACGCAGGCCATGGATATTGGTGCTCTGACCCCGCCGCTGTGGGGCTTTGAAGAGCGCGAGAAGCTGATGGTGTTCTACGAGCGTGCTTCCGGCTCGCGCATGCACGCCGCATACTTCCGTCCTGGTGGCGTCCATCAGGATCTGCCCGAGAAGCTTATCCAAGATATTGGTGCGTGGATCGATCCGTTCCTGAAGACCATCGATGACCTCGATGCACTTCTGACCGAAAACCGTATCTTCAAACAACGTAACGCCGACATTGGCGTCGTCAAACTGGAAGATGCTTGGGCGCTCGGCTTCTCGGGTGTGATGGTTCGTGGTTCGGGTGCTGCGTGGGATCTGCGCAAGTCGCAGCCATACGAGTGCTACGACGAACTCGAATTCGACATCCCAATCGGCAAGAACGGCGACTGCTACGATCGCTATCTCATCCGTATGGAAGAGATGCGCCAGTCCGCCCGTATCATGCGCCAGTGCATCGACAGGCTGCTTGGCAGCGAGCGTGTCGGGCCGGTCTCCTCCGTGGACGGCAAGGTCGTCCCGCCGAAGCGGGGCGAGATGAAGCGTTCGATGGAAGCGCTGATCCACCACTTCAAGCTCTACACCGAGGGTTACCGCGTGCCGGCGGGCGAGGTCTATGCCGCCGTTGAAGCGCCTAAGGGCGAATTCGGCGTCTATCTGGTCTCGGACGGCACCAACAAGCCTTACCGCTGCAAGCTGCGTGCGCCGGGCTTTGCACATCTCCAGGCGATGGATTTCCTTTGCAAGGGTCACATGCTCGCCGACGTATCAGCCATCCTCGGCTCCCTCGACATCGTGTTTGGTGAGGTCGACCGCTAAATGTCCGTTCGCCGTCTCGCAGAGCAAGCCTTTCAGCCAGCCAGTTTCGCCTTCACCGAGGCGAATTTGGAGTGGGCGAAGCATACCATCAACAAGTACCCGGAAGGCCGTCAGCAGTCCGCCGTGATCCCGCTTCTCATGCGGGCTCAGGAGCAGGATGGCTGGGTGACCAAGGCGGCCATCGAATATGTCGCCGACATGCTTGACATGGCCTATATCCGCGTTCTGGAAGTTGCGACGTTCTACACGCAGTTTCAGATCGTTCCGGTGGGCAAGAAAGCTCATATCCAGGTTTGCGGAACCACGCCGTGCATGCTGCGCGGCTCTGAGGACCTGATGAACGTCTGCCGCTCCAAGATTCACCCGGAGCCGATGCATCTTAACGATGCCGGTACGCTTTCGTGGGAAGAGGTGGAGTGCCAGGGCGCATGCGTAAACGCGCCGATGGTCATGGTCTTCAAGGATACCTACGAGGATCTGACCCCGGAGCGCCTTGCGGAAATTATCGATGAATTCGAGGCGGGACGTGGTGACCAGGTCAAGACAGGTCCGCAGACCGATCGCGTCTTCTCTGCGCCTGCAACGGGGTTCACCAGCCTGACCGACGAGACGGTTGTTCTGAAGACGACCCGCGATGCGGAAGCACGTGCGAACGGTGCTTCTGCTGCGGGTGTCGAGGCTCCGTCAGAGGCAGCGCGTCCTCGTACAGATGCGATCGAAACCAATCCCGCTTTTGCGACGCCGTCTCCGGTTAAAGTGAGCCCGAGCACGGAAGCCGCAGCGAGTGTAGCGGCCCCCGCAGAGAATAAGGCTGAGGCCGACAAGTCTGTCGACGGTGAGCCGCGTGCGCATGCTGACAAGGTTGCAGAGCCGGCGTCGGCATACAAGGCGCCCGAACTGTCGCAGGAGACGGCAAAGCCATCGCTGGATGACGAAAATCGTCCAGCCGGCATTGAGCGCCCGGCGGAGGCCGATGATCTGAAGCTGATCTCCGGGATCGGCCCGAAGATCGAAGGTATTCTTCACGAGCTCGGCATCTTCACCTTCGCGCAGATCGCCGCGTGGACTGAGGCCGAGCGTCGTTGGGTCGACGGCTACCTGAACTTCAAGGGCCGTATCGATCGCGACGATTGGGTGAAGCAGGCATCCGCACTGGCAACAGGCGGCGAAGCGGAATACATCCGCGTCTTCGGCAAGAAGCCGCGTTAAGGAGGTCGGGATGCTTCACGATAAAGACCGCATCTTCACCAATATTTATGGCCATTTCGACAAGTCGCTGGCCGGCGCAATGCGTCGCGGCCATTGGGACAACACCAAAGCGCTCGTAGAAAAGGGCAGGGACTGGATCATCGATGAGATGAAGGCATCCGGTCTGCGTGGTCGCGGAGGCGCTGGCTTCCCGACAGGCCTCAAATGGTCGTTTATGCCTAAGCAGAGCGATGGCCGTCCGCACTACCTGGTCGTAAATGCTGACGAATCCGAGCCCGGCACATGTAAGGATCGCGACATTCTTCGGCACGATCCGCACACGCTGGTCGAGGGCTGCCTTCTCGCTGGTTTCGCGATGGGCGCTCACGCGGCCTACATCTATATCCGCGGTGAGTTCGTCCGTGAGCGCGAGGCGTTGCAGCGCGCGATTGACGAAGCTTACGACGCTGGTCTCCTCGGCAAGAATAACAAGTGCGGCTGGGATATGGACGTCTACGTCCACCACGGCGCGGGCGCTTACATCTGCGGTGAAGAAACTGCGCTGCTCGAGAGCCTCGAGGGCAAGAAGGGCCAGCCGCGCCTGAAGCCGCCGTTCCCTGCGAACGTCGGTCTCTATGGCTGCCCGACAACCGTCAACAACGTCGAGTCGATCGCAGTTGCTCCGACGATTCTGCGTCGTGGTGCGTCCTGGTTCTCCTCGATGGGGCGTCCAAACAACGTTGGCACCAAGCTGTTCATGCTCGTCGGTCACGTCAACACGCCGTGCACCGTCGAAGAAGAAATGGGCATCACCTTCCGTGAGCTCGTCGAAAAGCATGGTGGCGGTATCCGTGGCGGCTGGGATAATCTTCTCGCCGTGATCCCCGGTGGCGCTTCGTGCCCAGTGGTCAAGGCAGAAGACATCATCGATTGCCCGATGGATTTCGACGGTCTTCGTGAGCGCAAGTCGTCGTTCGGAACGGCTGCCGTGATCATCATGGACAAGTCGACCGATATCATCAAAGCGGTTGCTCGGCTGTCGTACTTCTTCAAGCACGAAAGCTGCGGCCAGTGCACACCGTGCCGTGAAGGCACGGGCTGGATGTGGCGCGTCATGGAGCGTCTCGTGCGTGGTGAAGCACACAAGCGCGAAATCGACATGCTGCTCGACGTGACCAAACAGGTGGAAGGCCACACGATCTGTGCTCTTGGGGACGCTGCGGCGTGGCCGATCCAAGGCCTGATCCGCAATTTCCGTCCTGAGATCGAGCGTCGGATTGACGAGTTTACCCGCAACTCCCATCGCGCCGAACCGGTGCTGGTTGCTGCGGAATAGGATCAGAAGAAAGTCTCACGCAGGGGCCGGATCGATCTGGCCCCAACGGAACGATGCCAAGAATGAAGCAGTATGGTGACATAGGCGGCGCCGGGATGCCTGGGAAAGCTAGGGAAGTCGCATCGTCGATTTGCCTGCAAGCGTCCCCGGACGGTGCAGCTTCTGTTGCCAGAACGATCATTTTCAACCGTGCAAGCCACCCATCTGGTGAGTGGCTAGGAGCATTTCCTGCTCCAGCGCGGCTGTCGCGTCGCTTCGTTGAAGCTGTGATCCCCGTCGCGGAAGGAATTGTTTCGCGGTTGAAGCTCTTCGATAAGGCATCGCCTGCGAAAGGCTCAATCCTTAACAAGGCGGCTGGCGCAAGGGATCTGAAGAAAATCAGCGGAATCGGGCCCAGGCTCGAGAAAGTGCTGAAGAAGCGCGGTGTTACGACCTATCGCAATATCGAGACGCTGGTATGCGGACGTGATTGCGACGTTGAGCGCCGGGTTTGGCCTGGCAGGCCGCATTGAACGTGACGATTGGAGCGGGCAAGCAACGGCCCTATCCGGTCGCAGGTAAAGAACTACTGGGGCAGCTTGCTGTCCCGCAGCAGGGTTTGCGGATATCCGCGGAGTTGAGGCAATATGGCTAAACTGAAGGTCGACGGCAAAGAGATCGAGGTACCCGATCACTACACGCTTCTTCAGGCGGCGGAAGAGGCAGGTGCAGAGGTGCCACGCTTCTGCTTCCACGAGCGGTTGTCGATCGCAGGCAACTGCCGCATGTGCCTGGTAGAGGTTAAGGGCGGCCCTCCGAAGCCGCAGGCATCATGCGCCATGAACGTGCGCGACCTGCGCCCGGGGCCGAATGGTGAACTGCCGGAAATGTTCACCAATTCGCCTATGGTCAAAAAGGCCCGCGAAGGTGTGATGGAGTTCCTGCTCATCAACCACCCGCTGGATTGCCCTATTTGCGACCAGGGTGGCGAGTGTGATCTTCAGGATCAGGCCATGGCTTTCGGTGTGGACGCTTCGCGTTACGCCGAGAACAAGCGCGCGGTTGAAGACAAGTATCTTGGGCCGTTGGTTAAGACGGTCATGACGCGCTGCATCCACTGCACGCGCTGTGTACGTTTCACCACCGAAGTTGCCGGTATTTCCGAGCTTGGTTTGATTGGTCGCGGCGAAGATGCCGAGATCACCACCTACCTCGAAAAGGCAATGACGTCCGAGTTGCAGGGTAACGTTATTGACCTTTGCCCGGTCGGTGCGCTGACCTCGAAGCCTTATGCGTTTCAGGCTCGTCCGTGGGAACTGAACAAGACCGAATCCATTGACGTGATGGACGCTGTCGGTTCGGCAATCCGCGTCGACACTCGTGGCCGCGAAGTGATGCGCATCATGCCGCGCATCAATGAGCAGGTGAACGAAGAGTGGATCTCGGACAAGACCCGCTTCATTTGGGACGGTCTGCGCTCGCAGCGGCTTGACCGGCCCTATGTGCGCCGTGATGGCCGCCTGCAGGCGGCAAGCTGGGCCGAGGCGTTCGGCGCGATCAATGACGCAGTTGCACGGACCTCTGGCGATAAGATCGGCGCGATCGCCGGTGACCTTGCTGCCGTCGAAGAAATGTACGCGCTGAAGCAGCTGATGACATCGCTCGGTTCGGCGAACTTCGATTGCCGCCAGGATGGCGCTGCACTGGATCCGGCAAACGGTCGCGCAAGCTACATCTTCAACCCGACCATTGAGGGGATCGAAGATGCAGACGCGATCCTGATTATCGGTTCCAACCCGCGCTTTGAGGCGTCGGTTCTGAATGCACGTATCCGCAAGCGTTGGCGCTCCGGCGTTCTCCCGATCGGAGTGATCGGCGAGGTGGGTGACCTGCGTTATGACTATGAAGCGCTCGGCAACGGCCCGGAGACTCTGGCGCAGCTGGCTTCAGGCTCGATCGGCTTCCTGCAGACGCTGAAGGACGCTCAACGTCCGCTGATCATCGTTGGGCAGGGCGCACTCGCGCGTGACGATGGTGCTGCTGTACTGTCACTCGCCGCGCGTGTTGCAGCTGACGTTGGTGCAGTGTCTGACGAGTGGAACGGCTTTGCTGTACTTCACACTGCAGCTGCCCGCGTTGGTGGTCTCGATCTCGGTTTTGTGCCGGGAGAGGGGGGCAAGGATGTTGCGGCCATGATGGGCGCGCTCGATGTTCTGTTCCTGCTCGGCGCTGACGAGTTCGACATGAAGCAGATCGGCTCTGCCTTCACGGTCTACATTGGCAGCCATGGTGATGCCGGTGCGCACCGCGCCGACGTTATTCTGCCAGGCGCGACGTATACCGAGAAGTCGGGTACATACGTGAACACCGAGGGCCGCGTTCAGCTGGCGAACCGTGCAGGCTTTGCACCGGGCGAGGCAAAGGAAGACTGGGCGATTCTTCGCGCGCTTTCCGATGTCCTCGGCAAGCGTCTGCCATTCGATTCGCTCACGCAGCTGCGCGCAAAGCTCTATGCCGACTACCCGCATTTTGCGGCAATCGACGAAATCGAAGCCGGAAATCCGGCCGATGTCTCGGCGCTGGCTGGTAAGGGCGGCTCGGTGATCAATGCGGCATTTGTTTCGCCGGTGACTGATTTCTATCTGACGAACCCGATTGCCCGGGCGTCCGCTGTCATGGCCGAGTGCTCGGCCCTGGCGCGTGATGGCTTCAGGCAGGCGGCGGAATAGGGCGGGGCAATGGATTCCTTCTTCGCATTATACGTGCTCCCGGCGCTGATCATTCTCGGCAAGTCAGTCTTGCTGATCGTGGTTCTGCTGATCCTGGTTGCATATCTTCTCTACGCCGACCGTAAGATCTGGGCGGCGGTGCAGCTTCGCCGTGGTCCCAACGTGGTTGGTCCGTGGGGTCTTCTGCAGGCATTTGCCGACTTGCTGAAGTTTGTCTTCAAAGAGCCGGTGATCCCCTCAGGCGCCAACAAGGCCGTGTTCCTTCTGGCGCCGTTTATCTCGGCAGTCCTCGCCATTGCGGCATGGGCCGTCATTCCGGTCAGTGAAGGCTGGGCCATCGCAACGATCAACGTCGGTATTCTCTACGTATTCGCCATCTCCTCGCTAGAGGTCTATGGGGTGATCATGGGCGGTTGGGCCTCGAACTCGAAGTACCCCTTCCTCGGCGCGCTTCGTTCGGCTGCGCAGATGGTTTCGTATGAAGTCTCGATCGGTTTCGTGATCGTAACCGTCCTGCTCTGTGTCGGCTCTCTGAGCCTGACCGATATTGTGCTGTCGCAACGGGACGGTCTTGGCACCCATCTTGGCCTGCCGAACACGTTCCTTGATTGGCACTGGCTCGGCCTGTTCCCGATGTTCATCATCTTCTTCATCTCGGCGCTCGCCGAGACGAACCGCCCGCCATTCGACCTGGTTGAAGCCGAGTCGGAGCTGGTTGCCGGTCACATGATCGAATATTCGTCGACGCCGTTCCTGCTGTTCTTCCTTGGTG
The DNA here is from genome assembly GCF_016124105.1 of Aquamicrobium zhengzhouense. Classification (GTDB taxonomy): domain Bacteria; phylum Pseudomonadota; class Alphaproteobacteria; order Rhizobiales; family Rhizobiaceae; genus Aerobium; species Aerobium zhengzhouense. Next base: position 67,492 of record NZ_JADGMQ010000004.1, on the reverse strand, counting down.
AATACGTCGCCATCGTCCTGATGTGCGCGCTGACCACGATCCTGTTCCTCGGTGGCTGGCTGCCTCCGTTCGACTTCGCACCGTTTACGTGGGTGCCGGGCGTGATCTGGTTCGTGCTCAAGGTGTGCATGGTCTTCTTCATGTTCGCCATGGTGAAAGCATTCGTCCCGCGCTACCGCTATGACCAGTTGATGCGTCTGGGTTGGAAGGTCTTCCTGCCGATCTCGCTCTTCATGGTGGTCGCGACCGCGACATTCCTGAAGGTCATGGAGCTCACCGCGGCATGAGCGGCAGCGCCATAGGAGCTTTGCTCGGACTGATATTGGCGCTAATCGGCGCCGGTTTCCTCCACGCGCTTTCAAGGCGTGTGGAGTTGTCCGAAACAAAGCTCGTATTAAAGGTTTCGGGGGCTGCCCAGATTGTGGTGCTCCCGGTTTTGGGCTGGTTCGCCGGCTCGCTGTTTGGTGGAGAATAAGATGTCAGCGCTAGCCCAGGCTGCAAAGTCGCTGCTGCTCAAGGAGTTCGTCGGGGCATTTTTCCTGTCGATGCGCCAATTCTTTGCGCCCAAGCACACGATCAACTACCCGAACGAGAAGGGGCCGATCTCACCGCGCTTTCGTGGTGAACACGCGCTTCGTCGGTACCCGAATGGTGAAGAGCGCTGCATTGCTTGCAAGCTCTGCGAAGCCATCTGCCCGGCACAGGCGATCACGATCGAGGCCGGTCCGCGCCGTAACGACGGTACCCGCCGTACCGTGCGCTACGACATCGACATGGTGAAGTGCATCTATTGCGGCTTCTGCCAGGAAGCTTGCCCGGTGGATGCGATCGTCGAAGGCCCGAACTTCGAATTCTCCACAGAAACTCGTGAAGAGCTTTACTACGACAAGGAAAAGCTGCTCGCCAATGGCGATCGGTGGGAGCGCGAAATCGCGCGCAATATAGCTTTGGACGCACCCTACCGCTGAGTGGGGTGAAGTGGACGGCCGGTAACGGCTGTTCTAGTGAACACGCGCATCTGCTCGCGCTTCGGCGCGGGCGACGCGGAGCAGGGCGTTGCAAAATGCATAGTGCCTTTAACGGAACCCGGGGGAACCCATGCTGACAGGACTTGAGGCGATCTTCTTCTACGTTTTCGCCTTCATTGCGGTCGCGGCGGCCTTCATGGTCATCTCGTCGCGCAACCCGGTGCACTCTGTGCTGTTTTTGATTTTGACCTTTTTCAACGCCGCGGCCCTGTTCCTCCTGACAGGCGCTGAATTCCTGGCGATGATCCTGCTGGTTGTTTACGTCGGCGCAGTGGCAGTTCTCTTCCTCTTCGTCGTCATGATGCTCGACGTGGACTTTGCAGAGATGAAGCAGGGTGCGTTGCAGTACGCTCCGGTCGGTGCCCTGGTCGGGCTGATCCTTGCAGCGGAACTCATCATTGTTCTCGGCGGCTACACGTTTGCGCCCGAATTGGCTGGCTCGACCGCGCGTCCGACGCCGCCGATCGACCAGCGCCACAATACGGCTGCGCTGGGTGACATCATATATACGGACTACATCTTCTTCTTCCAGATTGCGGGCTTGATCCTCCTGGTCGCGATGATCGGCGCGATTGTCCTGACGCTGCGCCACAAGCCAAACGCCAAGCGCCAGAGCATTCCGGCTCAGGTCGCGCGCACGACGGCAACTGCAATCGAGATCAAGCAAGTGCAGTCGGGCAAGGGGCTCTGAGGCTATGGAAGTCGGTATCGCTCATTATCTCACCGTCTCGGCTGTACTTTTCACGATCGGCATCTTCGGCATCTTCCTCAATAGGAAGAACGTCATCGTGATCTTGATGTCGGTCGAGTTGATCCTGCTCGCGGTGAATATAAATTTCGTGGCCTTTTCGGCCGTCCTTGGCGACCTCGTCGGTCAGGTCTTCGCGCTGTTCATCTTGACGGTCGCGGCGGCCGAAGCTGCCATCGGTCTCGCTATTATCGTCGTCTTCTTCCGAAATCGTGGTTCGATTGCCGTCGAAGACGTCAACATGATGAAGGGCTGAGCGGGCAATGTATCACGCCATCGTCTTTCTTCCGCTTGCGGGCTTCCTGATCGCTGGCATTTTTGGTCGTGCGATCGGAGCCAAGGCATCGGAATTCGTCACTTCAGGCTTCCTGCTGGTTGCAGCATTGCTTTCCTGGGTTGCTTTTTTCCAGGTCGGCCTTGGCGATACCGCGGCGTTCAGCGTCCCGGTGCTACGCTTTATCGAGGTTGGCTCACTTGATGTGTCCTGGGCGTTCCGCATCGATACGCTCACGACGGTGATGCTGGTGGTCGTGAACTCGGTTTCGGCTTTGGTTCACGCCTACTCCATCGGCTACATGCACCACGATCCGCATCGGCCCCGCTTCTTCGCGTATCTGTCGCTGTTCACCTTCGCGATGTTGATGCTGGTGACGTCGGACAATCTCGTCCAGATGTTCTTCGGCTGGGAAGGCGTGGGTCTGGCTTCGTATCTGCTGATCGGCTTCTGGTTCAAGAAGCCGTCGGCGAACGCTGCTGCGATCAAGGCGTTCGTCGTCAACCGTGTAGGTGACTTTGGCTTCCTGCTCGGAATGTTCGGCGTCTACGTCATGTTCGGCTCGGTGAACTTCGACACCATCTTCGCCAACGCGGCTGCGATCGCACAAAATCCGGACACTTCTGGCGATACGATGTTCCAGTTCCTGGGCTGGTCGCTGACGCAGGCCGGTGCTCTGACTGCGATCTGTCTGCTCCTCTTCATGGGCGCAATGGGCAAGTCCGCACAGGTTCCGCTTCACACCTGGCTGCCCGACGCGATGGAAGGCCCGACCCCGGTGTCGGCTCTCATTCACGCCGCCACCATGGTCACGGCAGGCGTCTTCATGCTTGCGCGTCTGTCGCCGGTATTCGAACTGTCTGACACTGCTTTGTTGGTGGTAACGATCATCGGCGCGATCACCGCGTTCTTTGCGGCGACCGTCGGTCTCGTCCAGAACGACATCAAGCGCGTGATCGCATATTCGACCTGCTCGCAGCTCGGATACATGTTCGTCGCGCTCGGTCTGGGCTTCTACTCTGCAGCCGTTTTCCACCTCTTCACGCACGCGTTCTTCAAGGCACTTCTGTTCCTTGGCTCGGGCTCGGTCATTCACGCCGTGTCTGATGAGCAGGACATGCGAAAGATGGGTGGTCTGCGTAAGCTGATCCCGACGACCTACTGGATGATGATCATCGGTACGATCGCGCTGACAGGTGTCGGTCTCCCCGCAACCTACATCGGTACAGCAGGGTTCTTCTCCAAGGACGCGATCATTGAGGGTGCATTTGCATCTTCCAGCGCGGCTGCAACGTTCGCGTTTATTATGCTGGTCGTCGCCGCAATGTTCACGAGCTTCTACTCATGGCGTCTGATCTTCCTGACGTTCCACGGTCAGCCGCGTGCGTCGGAAGAAGTCATGCATCACGTGCATGAATCTCCGCCGGTAATGCTTGTACCGCTCTACCTCCTTGCGGTCGGCGCGCTCTTCTCGGGCTTTGTCTTCTACGGTTATTTCCTTGGCGACAATTACGACGGCTTCTGGCAGGGCGCACTCTTCACGCTCGAGGACAATCACATCCTGCACGACTACCACTCGGTGCCGTTCTGGGTGAAGGCTTCGCCGTTCGCTGCAATGATCCTGGGCTTCTTGCTGGCTTACCAGTTCTACATCCGCTCGCCGGAAACACCCAAGCGCCTCGCTGCGCAGCATTCTGGCCTGTACCAGTTCCTGCTGAACAAGTGGTATTTCGACGAGCTCTACGACTTCATCTTTGTTCGTCCTGCAAAGCGGCTCGGCCACTTCCTTTGGAAGAAGGGTGATGGCGTTGTCATCGACGGCTTCGGGCCAAATGGCATCGCCGCGCGCGTTGTCGATATCACCGACCGCGTCGTGAAAATGCAGACGGGCTATCTCTATCACTACGCATTCGCAATGCTCATCGGTGTCGCTGCCCTTGTCACCTGGATGATGCTGGGAGGCTCCCTCTGATGACCGGCTGGCCGCTCCTCTCGACCGTTACCTTTCTGCCTCTGGTAGGCGTGTTCCTGATCCTTCTGATCAGGGACGAGGGTACTGCTGCGCGCAGAAACATTCGTAATATCGCGCTGCTGACGACGGTTTTCACCTTCATCCTGTCGCTCTTTATCTGGACGGGCTTCGACAACTCATATGCCGGCTTCCAGTTCGTGGAGAAGGCACCGTGGCTCGACGCCGGTATCTCCTACCATATGGGTGTCGACGGCATTTCGATGCTGTTCGTCATCCTGACCACGTTCCTGATGCCGCTGTGCATCCTGGCATCGTGGGAGTCGGTGGAGAAGCGCGTCAAGGAGTACATGATCGCGTTCCTCATCCTGGAAACGATCATGATCGGCGTCTTCTGTGCGCTTGATCTCGTCCTCTTCTATGTATTCTTCGAGGCGAGCCTCGTACCGATGTTCATCATCATCGGTGTGTGGGGTGGTGCGCGCCGCGTCTATGCGTCGTTCAAGTTCTTTCTTTACACGCTGCTTGGCTCGTTGCTGATGCTGCTCGCGATGATGGCGATGTTCTGGAATGCCGGCACGACCGACATTCCGACGCTGCTCGCGCATGACTTCCCGGCCTCGATGCAGACCTGGCTCTGGCTGGCGTTCTTCGCTTCCTTCGCAGTGAAGATGCCGATGTGGCCGGTTCACACCTGGCTGCCTGACGCACACGTTGAAGCACCGACTGCTGGCTCTGTTATCCTTGCAGCAATCCTGCTGAAGATGGGTGGATACGGGTTCCTGCGCTTCTCGGTTCCGATGTTCCCGGATGCGTCCCTTTATTTCCAGCCGCTGGTTTTCGTCCTGTCGGTAATCGCTATCGTCTACACGTCGCTGGTTGCGCTGATGCAGGAGGACATCAAGAAGCTGATCGCTTATTCCTCCGTCGCGCATATGGGTTACGTGACGATGGGCATCTTCGCGATGAACGTGGAAGGTGTTCAGGGTGCGATCTTCCAGATGCTGTCGCACGGTCTGATTTCGGGCGCACTGTTCCTTTGCGTCGGCGTTGTCTACGACCGGATGCACACGCGTGACATTGATGCCTATGGCGGGCTCGTGAACAACATGCCGAAATATGCGGTCGTGTTCCTGATCCTGACGATGGCGAATGTCGGCCTGCCGGGTACGTCTGGCTTCGTTGGCGAATTCCTCACACTGGTTGGTGTGTTCAAGGTCAACACATGGGTTGCTCTCTTCGCGGCGACCGGTGTGATCCTGTCCGCCGCGTACGCTCTGTGGCTTTACCGTCGCGTGGTGTTCGGGGCGCTGACCAAGGAAAACCTCAAGGGCCTGCTGGACATGTCGACCCGGGAAAAGGTGATCATCTATCCGCTGGTGCTGCTGGTGATCTTCTTCGGTGTCTATCCGTCGCCCGTATTTGACGTGACGACCGCGTCTGTGGATGCACTCGTCAACAATGTAACCCTGTCGATCGAGGCCGCTCAGGCCGCGATGGCGAGCCGCTAAGGTAGTAAGATGACGGCAGAACTCTTTTCGAGCCTGAGCCTCGCTACGCCGGAACTGATCCTGGCCGTTGGCGCAATGGCGCTGCTCATGATCGGTGTCTTTTCCGGGGAGCGGGCGTTTTCGACAGTCACGGGTCTGGGCATCGCCCTGCTCCTGGCATCGGGTGCTTGGCTGGTCCTGTTCACTGGGGATGGGGTCGGCTTTGAAGGTGCGTTCGTCAACGATTCCTTCACGCGCTTCATGAAGGTGCTGACCCTGACCGGCTCACTGGTTGCGCTTGCCATGTCGGTGGGCTTTGCACGCCGTGAAGGATTTGACCGCTTCGAATTTCCGGTGCTGGTAATTCTGTCGACTGTCGGCATGCTGCTGATGGTCTCGGCCAATGACATGCTCACGCTTTTCATGGGGCTTGAGCTGCAGTCCTTCGCGCTCTACGTCGTTGCAGCAATGAGCCGCGAAAATGTTCGGGCGACCGAGGCTGGCCTCAAGTATTTCGTCTTGGGCGCTTTGTCGTCGGGCATGATGCTCTACGGTATCTCGCTGGTCTATGGCTTTACCGGTCATACCAACTTTACTGAGATTGCGACGGTTCTTGCCGGTTCAGAGCGTCAGCTTGGTCTTGTCTTCGGCCTGGTGTTCGTGCTCGCGGGTCTCGCGTTCAAGATTTCCGCCGTGCCATTCCACATGTGGACGCCGGACGTTTATGAAGGTGCTCCAACTCCGATTACGGCCTTCTTCGCCGCAGCTCCCAAGATGGCTGCAATGGCGTTGCTCATCCGTACCACGATGGGTGCGTTCGAGCCGATCACCACGGATTGGCGTCAAATCATTGTCTTCGTGGCGATCGCTTCGATGGTACTGGGATCCTTCGCGGCTATCGGCCAGCGCAACTTCAAGCGCCTGATGGCTTATTCCTCTATCGGCCACATGGGCTTTGCGCTTGTCGGTCTGTCAGCCGGTACGGAAGCAGGTATTCGCGGTGTCGCGATTTACATGCTGATCTATCTGGTGATGACGCTTGGAACCTTTGCGTTCATTCTCGGAATGCGTCGTGGCGGTCGCAACATTGAGCAGATCAATGATGTGGCAGGTCTGGCGTCCACCAACCCGGTCGTTGCTACCATCATGACCGTGATGATGTTCTCGCTCGCCGGTATTCCGCCGATGGCAGGCTTTTGGGCCAAGTGGTACGTGTTCCTGGCTGCGATCAATGCGGATCTCTATGCGCTTGCCGTGATCGGCATGCTCGCATCGGTCGTCGGCGCGTTCTACTACCTGCGGATCATCAAGATCATGTGGTTCGATGAGCCGGCTGGTGCACTCGACCCGCTGGCAGGTGATCTTCGGGTCGTCCTTGGAGCGTCGGGTGCTTTCGTTCTCTTCTATGTCCTGATCGGAGCACCGATCGGTCGCATGGCAGAGGCGGCAGCGAAGACGTTCTTCTGATCCTTTGTCAGGTTTTCGTATATCACCAATTGCCGAGGCGAACGGGTTTCGCCTCGAAGCATTTTCAGAGATCGGTTCCACGAATGCACTGGCGCTTGAGCGCGCCCGTGCGGGGGATCCGGGGCGGCTTTGGCTCGTTACCAAGCGACAGACGTCCGGGCGGGGTCGTCGCGGAAGGGCTTGGGAAACCCCGGATGGCAATCTTGCCGCGACGCTACTTCTGGTGCCCGATTTTGAGCTCAAACATGCTGCAACCCTGGGTTTTGTAGCGGGGTTAACGCTGTCGGATGCTCTCAAGGCCGTTTCTCCTGCTTCCCGGTTCCACGTGGGCGTTGACGGTGGGACGCCGTTGAACGGCGGTCGGTTTGCGCTCAAATGGCCTAATGACGTTCTGGCGGACGGAGCGAAGCTCGCAGGTATATTGCTGGAAACGACGCTGCTGCCCGACCAACGTTTCGCTATGGCTTTGGGGATCGGTGTGAATGTGGTGGCGTTTCCTGAGGGGTTGCCGTATCCGGCATCCTCGTTAAAGGATCTCAGTGTGGATTGTGATGCCGAAGCCCTGTTTCTGGCGATATCCGATGCGTGGATTGAAAACGAACGCTTATGGGACAATGGCCGTGGGCTGTCTCACATCAGACGGCGTTGGCTGGAGAGCGCAGCGGGCGTAGGGTCCGAAGTCGCGGTTCAGATTGAAGGCCGCGTTGTGCGCGGTATCTTTGAAACGATTGATGACGAATGTCGGTTCGTTATCCGGGAGCCGGATGGAGGCGTTATTACGGTCGCCGCCGGTGACGTACATTTTGGCGCGGTCGCATCGGCTGCATCTGCATGACATTGAAAGGTGCCGGGATGGCTGTAAAGAACGGCAACGAGCTCGTTTTCTGCCCGCTAGGTGGCGTAGGCGAAATTGGCATGAACTTTGCGCTTTACGGCTACGGGCCGGAGCGCGCTCGCAAATGGCTGATCGTTGACGTCGGCGTCACCTTCCCGGACGCTCAACTTCCAGGTGTCGATCTGGTGCTGCCGGATACGCGTTTCGTTGAGAGCCAGCTCGACAATGTCGTTGGCATCATCATCACCCACGCGCATGAAGACCATTATGGCGCGCTTCTGGATTTGTGGCCCCGCCTGAAGAAGCGGGTTTGGATGACGCCGTTCACCGCAGGGCTCCTGGAAGCCAAACGCCGCTATGAAGGTGGGACAGAGGTAGATGTCGAGATCTACCGCGCCGGTGAGCGCTTCGAGATCGGGCCCTTTGAGATTGAAGCCATCGCAGTCACCCACTCGATCCCTGAGCCGGTATCGCTCGCCATTCGGACTCCAGTTGGCACCGTCATTCATACGGGTGACTGGAAGATTGATCCGGCACCGACTATTGGGCCGGTCACGGACGAAGATCGCTTTCGTGCGATAGGCGACGAGGGTGTCGCGGCGCTGATCTGCGATTCCACCAACGCGTTGCGGGATGGAGAATCGCCATCCGAGCAAGCTGTGGGGCAGGGGCTGCGGGAAGTCATTGAGCGAGCATCGGGGCGTGTTGCCGTAACAACCTTCTCGTCAAATGTTGGTCGCATCCGCTCAATCGCTGAGGCGGCGCGTGATGCAGGGCGCCAGGTGTTGGTGCTTGGTTCGTCATTGAAGCGCGTGATCAATGTCGCGACAGAGCTGGGTTACCTTGAAGGCCTTCCCGAATTCGTTGAAGAACAGGATTACGCCTACATACCGCGTGAAAATCTGGTGATCCTTTGCACGGGCAGTCAGGGTGAGCCGCGCGCTGCACTCGCCAAACTTGCCCGTGACGAGATGAAAAATCTCGCACTGACGCCCGGCGACACGGTGGTCTACTCGTCGCGCGTGATCCCAGGAAACGAGAAGGCTATCCTTGAGATTAAGAACCAGCTCATCGAGCAGGGTATCAAGATCATTGAAGACGGAGATGCACTGGTACACGTCTCCGGGCATCCCCGACGGAACGAATTGAAGCGGATGTATGAATGGGTACGACCGCAGATCCTGGTTCCGGTTCACGGCGAGGCGGCTCATCTTGTCGCTCAGGGCGCTTTAGGGGCGATGTCAGGTATCCCTCACGTCGCCCAGATCCGAAACGGAGACATGATCCGTCTGGCGCCTGGACCGGCGGAGATCATCGATCAGGTTCCCTTCGGCCGGGTCTTTAAGGACGGCAAACTCATCGGTTCCGAAGAAGAAGTCGGTATCCGGGATCGCCGCAAGCTCAGTTATGTGGGCCATGTCGCCGTCAACGTGGTGCTGGATGATCGGTACGATCTCGCGGGCGATCCCGACCTGGTGGCGATCGGCGTCGCGAAGGCTAATCGCTCGGGTGAGCTGATGGAAGATGTGATGCTGAGCGCTGCTATCGGCGCGATCGAAAGCATTCCGCGCGCGCGGCGTAAAGATCTGGATCTCGTTGCAGAGGCGGCGCGCAGAGCGGTTCGGGGTGCGGCAAACGATGCCTGGGGCAAAAAGCCCATAGTTACCGTTTTTGTTACGCGCTAAAAGGCATAAGGTTTCAGCAACTTATGTCGCTGAGCGGAATCGTTCTGGCAACGTGATGAATCAGTGAGTGAAGATTGTGATTGGACGCCTGAACCACGTTGCACTGGCAGTTCCGGACCTTGCGGCCGCGGTGACGCTTTATCGGGATACCTTGGGGGCTGACGTCTCAGCTCCCCAGGCGCTGCCCGAGCATGGCGTTACTGTGGTGTTCATTGATGTCGGGAATACGAAGATCGAACTCCTCGAGCCGTTGGGCGAAGGGTCGACGATTCGTCCGTTTCTCGAAAAGAACCCTTCCGGGGGCATGCATCACGTCTGCTATGAGGTCGATGATATCATCGCCGCTCGTGACCGTCTGACGGCGTCAGGCGCGCGCGTACTGGGAGACGGCCAGCCCCGTATCGGTGCCCATGGTAAGCCCGTACTGTTCCTTCACCCGAAGGACTTCATGGGGGCCCTCATAGAGCTCGAACAGGTTTAGGGAGCAGCACATGAATTGGCTTTCCATTGCTGCGAGCTATTTCATTCTTTGGTGGGTCGTGCTGTTCGCGATGCTGCCCTTTGGGCTTCGCACTCAGGATGATGACGGGGAGGTGACACTCGGCACCGTCTCAAGTGCGCCTAAGGGTTCACACATGCGCGGAGCCTTTATCCGAACCACCATATCGACGACGCTGATATTCGCTGCCGGCTACTTTGCCGCAGTTTATTTCGACTTCTCGTTCAACGATATTCCTCGCATTGGTCCGTACGCCAAATAATCGGGCGCGTAGGGCAGCACGAGGCGCAGCCTTATTTCAGCAGCATTGTTGAGCAAAAAAAAAGCAAGGCCGAAGCCTTGCAATTTAAACGCGTCCGATCTGTTCCGTTACCGGCGGCTGCGGGTTATCGCGCCAAGATCGCATCCTCCCAAGACTTTGACCGCGCAGGAGAACGGTTCTTTCTCCGTCCTCTCGGTTATGGAGGTACAATAGACCAAGCGTCACGCAGATGTCATCAAGAATCTTTCGCTGGATGCTTGGCTGTTGTGCTGCATTGCACAATAGAGGGGCAGAAGCTGCCCAACGAGTGATCAATTCGGCGATTACGGCGCCGGGTTTCCAAGCCGCCATGAAATCGCTATGAAGCGCACGACTATTCAGCCCAGCGCGCGCTGATTCCTGGCGCGGCCTTTTCATGGACTTGCCGATGCGTCTTACGCGTTATTTTCTGCCGATCCTCAAGGAGAACCCTCGCGAGGCCGAGATTGTATCTCATCGCTTGATGCTGCGCGCGGGTATGATCCGCCAGCAGGCTGCCGGCTCCTTCTCGTGGCTGCCGCTTGGCAAGCGCGTTCTCGACAAGATTTGCAACATCATCCGCGAAGAGCAGAACCGTGCCGGCGCGCAGGAATTGCTCATGCCGACCATCCAGTCCGCCGAGCTGTGGCGTGAGAGCGGTCGCTACGATGACTATGGCAAGGAGATGCTGCGGATCCAGGATCGCCATGAGCGCGACATGCTCTATGGCCCGACGAACGAGGAGATGGTGACCGACATCTTCCGGTCATTCGTTAAATCATACAAGGATCTGCCGCTGAATTTGTATCACATTCAGTGGAAGTTCCGCGATGAGGTGCGTCCTCGCTTTGGTGTGATGCGCTCGCGCGAGTTTCTGATGAAGGACGCCTATTCGTTCGATCTCGACTACGAGGCATCGAAGGCGGCTTACAACCGGATGTTTGTTTCCTACCTGCGCACCTTTGACCGCGTGGGCATGAAGTCCATTCCAATGCGCGCGGATACGGGTCCGATCGGCGGCGATCTCAGCCACGAATTCATTATCCTCGCTGACACCGGCGAGAGCGCCGTGTTCTGCCATGGCGATTTCCTGAACCTTCAGGTTCCGGGGGCTGACGTCGATTATGCGAATGATGCAGCCGTTGCTGACATCGTCAACGCGTGGACGACCCCGTACGCAGCGACCGAGGAGATGCATGACGAAGCCGCCTGGTCGGCGGTGGCTGCCGACAAGCAGGTGGCTGCCCGCGGTATCGAAGTCGGTCACATCTTCCATTTCGGCGACAAATATTCGAAGCCGATGGGTGCCTCTGTGACGGGACCGGATGGCAAGGAGCACCCGGTTTCGATGGGCTCCTATGGCATTGGCCCTTCGCGTTTGATCGCAGCAATTATTGAAGCCAGCCACGACGAGAATGGCATCATCTGGCCTGAAGCGGTTGCACCGTTCGATATCGCGCTGATCAACATGAAAGTTGGCGATGCGGCATGCGACCAAGCTTGCGACGAACTCTATGCAGCCCTGACTGCCGCAGGCAAGGACGTGCTTTACGACGATACCGACCAGCGTGCCGGCGGCAAGTTCGCAACCGCAGACCTGATCGGTCTGCCCTGGCAGGTGATCGTGGGACCTCGCGGCATTGCTGCCGGTGAAGTCGAGGTGAAGAACCGCAAGACCGGCGAGCGCGAGACCATGCCGCTGACGGCCGTGGCCGCCCGCTTCGGGATGGCCGCATGAGTGAAGCTGCCGTGAAGAGGCCTGCGGGGGCAGGGCCGTTCTCAGCGTTTGAACGTATGGTGGCGTGGCGCTACCTGCGCTCGCGCCGCAAGGATACGGTCATATCTGCGATTTCGCTGATCTCGTTTCTCGGCATCATGCTCGGCGTCGCGACGCTCATCATCGTGATGGCGGTGATGAACGGTTTCCGCGCCGAGCTGCTTACCCGCATCCTGGGTGTCAACGGACATGTGATCGTTCAACCTTTGGATCGGGCATTTGATGACTACGTTCCGGTGGCCGGACGCATCGAGGGCGTGCCCGGGGTGCGTTATGCGATTCCGCTGGTTGAGGGGCAGGTCCTCGCAACTGGACGGATGGGGCCAGGTAGCGGCGCGTTGGTTCGTGGTGTCTCCGACGAGGACATGATGAAGCTGGAGCTGGTCTCCAGCAATGTGAGGCAGGGCTCGCTCGCGGGCTTTGCCGCAAGCGAAGGTATCGCGATCGGCAAGCGCATGGCCGACAATCTTGGCCTTGCGTTAGGGGATGGCCTGCAACTGGTTGCTCCCGAGGGAGACGTCACGCCGTTCGGCACGACCCCGCGCCAGAAGACCTACCCGATCGTCGCAATATTCGAAGTCGGGATGTCCGAGTACGATGCGTCGATCATCTATCTCCCGCTCGCGGAAGCGCAGATGTTCTTCAACAGCGAGGGCGTCGTTCAGAGCATCGAGGTGTTCGTCGATAACCCCGATGCAGTTGATGAGTTACGCACGCCGATCGAAGTCGCAGCGCAGCGGCAGATTCTGATTACCGATTGGCGTCAACGAAATCAGACATTCTTCTCTGCTCTACAGGTTGAGCGGAATGTCATGTTCATGATCCTGACCCTGATCGTGCTTGTGGCGGCTTTGAACATCATTTCTGGCCTCATCATGCTCGTGAAGGACAAGGGCAGGGACATCGCCATTTTACGAACGATGGGTGCAACCAGCAGTTCGGTCATGCGGATATTCATGATGACCGGTGCCGCCATCGGCGTTCTGGGAACGCTGGCAGGCGTGGTGCTGGGAATCGTGGTCTGTCTCAATGTTGAGTCGATCAGGCAGTTCTTCTCCTGGCTCTCGGGCACCACATTGTTCAATCCGGAGCTCTACTTCCTGTCGACATTGCCGGCGAAGATGGATGTCAGTGAAACGGTGTCCGTGGTACTCATGGCGATGATACTATCGTTCCTTGCGACGCTCTTTCCCGCTTGGCGTGCTGCCAAACTCGATCCTGTTGAAGCGCTGCGGTACGAATAATGGCATCCAAGCTTTTGCTGGAACTCAAGGCAGTAGATCGTCGCTACAACGAGGGTGACCGCAAGCTGGTCATCCTCGACAAGGCAGACTTTTCGCTGAAGCACGGCGAGATGGTCGCGCTGGTCGCGCCTTCGGGCGCGGGAAAATCGACTCTGCTACACACAGCTGGCCTGCTGGAGCGTGCCGATGGCGGCGATGTCATCCTCTCCGGTGTCCCTTGCGGCCCCCTGTCGGACGATGATCGAACAGCCATCCGCCGCAACGATATTGGTTTCGTTTACCAGTTTCATCATCTCTTGCCGGAATTCTCGGCGCTCGAAAACGTGATGATGCCGCAAATGGTGGCAGGCCTCTCGCCAAAGCAGGCGAAGGAGCGCGCGCTCCAGCTGTTGGACTATATGAAGATCGGTCATAGGGCTGATCATCGTCCGGCGGAGCTGTCGGGTGGCGAACAGCAGCGTGTCGCGATCGCTCGTGCAGTCGCGAATGCGCCACTTCTGCTTCTTGCCGACGAGCCTACGGGCAACCTCGATCCGACGACAGCGTCCTATGTGTTTGATGCGCTGGAGGCGCTTGTCCGCCAGTCGGGGCTTTCCGCGCTGATCGCTACCCACAATCACGAGCTTGCCGCCCGCATGGACCGGCGCGTGACGCTGTCTCAAGGCAAGATCGTCAGCTTCTGAGTTCCTCTCACGGAAAGAGCCGACCCTCTGGTAAGGGCCGGCTCCTGACCCGGTCTTGGGGACGGGGAGGGTGGGGACTCGACCGGGCGTTCCGTATTCTCAGGCATGGTCTCGTCGAACTGACACATGCCCTCGTGTTAGAGATAGGCGATCAGCGGCGTCCACTCACACTGCCGACGAGAACGTTGCGGCCGTCGTCAATTGCCACCCACATGCCCGCATGTTTGGGTGATTGGCGCTTAAGATAGCGATAGTCGGTTTCCTGCCAGGCCAATACGCGCGCCTCGAGATTGTCGAGGATGAAGTCGCCCATATTGGTTCGCACGGTCAGAACTGCGTGGCCGTCCCCATTTGGCTGACGAACGACCGTGATCGGCAAATTTGATTCCGGGATACCCGCCGCGATTAAACGACGACGCTTTTCAAGAACATAGTCCTCACAGTCCCCAAGCCCGTGAACCGGATAGGACCAATGTTCCTCGATGCCCCACATCTCATAGTCGGTGCGAGGGGTGATCATCGTATTCACGAGGTTGTTGACTTCGATGATCGTCGCCCATAGCTCGCGGCTGAGCTTAACAGGTGCGGCTTCCCTAATCCGCTGGCACTCTTGTGCCTCGCGCTTGCAAAATTCGTAGTGTCCGACGGGCTGCGTGGACAAGTTCCCGGTCGGCATGAAGGGCTGTGCTGATGCGGCAGCAGTGGCGCTTGCGATGGCAATGACCATGGCTGCGATCAGCGTTTTTGTTGTTGTCGCCATTTGGCGTCTCCCCTGTGACGAGAGAACAATGGCAGACGCAGATTTATTCCACGCAAAAGCGTGTAGTACAAATTAGATCAAATTGAGCATTTGGCATGGCAATAAACATTAACGATTACAAAGCTGAACGCGAAGGATGTTTTTACATAGCGTAAAGGGCGGATCATTTCAGTTGGTCCGCTTCTTTAGGGTAAATACAAAATTAAAAGGGCCCGCGATGGACGGGCCCTTGAAATGATCGTCAGCAAATTGAGAAGTACTAGAACTCGGCGGTCAGCGCCTCTTCTCGCTGCACGATGGCGAATTCGACTGCTATTCCTTCAGCGAAGTGCCGGACCACGCGGCCCCGCATATTGCCAAGCATGACCTGGAGGCCGATAGCTGGCCGTGCGTTCACCTCGATTGCAGCGCCTGACAGCGATAGGTCGATAATGCGGCACGGGTGCTGGGTCCCGTCGGGAAGCTCCAGCAGGGTGATCGGGTTTCGCGGAGAGATGCGCTCGTGACGGCGATCTTCCGGCAGATCCAGTTCATGGCGATTGGCAAGCCAGGTAAGCTGGGCTGCGAGTTTGTCGCGTTTGCGCTCGGATGCGATGATGGTCATGGCGAAGCCGCCATCAAGCATGCGGGTAACGACGCCCTCGATTCTGCCTAAGTGATCAAGGTATGTGATGACACGCTCCCCAAGTGCGCCGCGTCTGTCCGCGCGCAGGGCAACATCGCCGGGTGACATGTCCAGAACCTGGCAGGGATATTCCGAGCGATCTTCGAGCATATAGCGGCCGTACACCTTCACGCGTACGCGCTGGAATCTGCGTCGTTCGGGTCTGCCGGAGGCGATATTCATCTGCACCGCCGCATTGGAACAGTCATGCCAATTCCTTCATCTCTTGTAAAAGCACAAGAAGATCGTCGGCACATTAGAGGCAGGCAAGTTAAAAAGGGGTAATACTCGGCGGATGATTTGAGAAGCTATCCCTCGCGCCCCCCGTCGATAACCACGAGGTGGCGAACTCTGCGCCCTGGTTTTGACGGTTCGGGCTGGATCGGAAGCATCTGCGCTTCGGCGGGATCGATTGGCGGAACTGATACCGAGGTGCGTGCCGCCAGCAATTCGGGCTCACGATCAGCGTCAATCACACGCAGCGTATCGATTCGGCTTTCAATGATCGGGTCTGCACCCAACCAATAAGGGCGTGCCAGCGGCGTGATCGCACCTAATATGCGTGGGCTGCCCATGCCGCCTTCCAGAGGCAGCAGGATCATTTCAAACTTGTTAATGCGCCCCGACAGGCTTGCGCCTTCCAGGGCGACGGTAACCACCGATTTGTTATGGAACGCTGCGTAGGTGAAGCGCGCAATGACACGCTGATCGCGGTGCCCCCACAGGGATATGAAGGAATATCCCTTCATTTCTCGCCCGTATGTCGCGCATAAACGCGTGCCGGCCAGCCGGAAAACGGCCTCGCCCCGGGAATCATTTTCAAGGATAAATGTATCCGCCAGCAAGGACTTGATGTCCGCCGGTTCGATCTCCGTGCGTCGAGGCGCGGGCCGTTCGCCTCGCAACCTGTTCCAATAATGGAACAACGCGATCGTTCCTTCGTGCTTCATGGACTCCTACCGCCCTGTTCCTCTTGCACTTGTCCCACGGGCGAACAGAAACTTTTTGATTCCCATGAGAGTCATGCCCCTACAAGCAGGAGCCATGCCAGTCCCGTTAACCGTTGTTCACGCGCTTCGGGTCCGGTAGGGTTAACGAATGGTTTACGTTGCCGACGAACACGAGGTATGGGAACCTCTCGATGACCTGAGGGGCGGGTTGGGTGGGGACTCGAATTGAACACTCTGGATGAAGGCCGTCTGGCACTACAGGCCGTTCGGGGATAACCGGACGGCTTTTAATTTTGGTGCAGGTCTGGCAGGGTCGGTGCTGTGCTGGACGGGCGACGCCGGGAAATCTGGTCCAGGCTCTTACATGGTCCTTCATCCGTCATATATGCGCTGAAACATCCCCCTCCCGAGAGCTGAAACAAATCGCATGACCGCTGAGCAACAATTTCCCGCCCCGGCGGCAGAGCAACCGATGGAAGAGGCACGGCCGCAGCGACGCGAGCCGATGCTGAACCTTCCCGGCATCATCGTCGCGCTGATTGCCCTATGTGCGCTGATCCATCTAGGACGCACCTATTTCCTTACCAGTGCTGGCGATTTTTGGGTCGTGCTCCATTTCGCTTTCATCCCGTTGCGCTACTCGGGCGGCTACGAACTTGACGTCTATGCCTTTATGGCTCCGGTGACCTATTCGCTGCTCCACGGCAATGCCCCGCACCTTATCGTCAACATGATCTGGCTGGCGGCCTTTGGTTCTCCGTTGGCGAACCGAATTGGCACAGTCCGCTTTATCCTGTTCTGGGTTGCCACGTCCGTTGCTGCGGTGGGTCTGCATTACGTACTTCACGCTGAGGACGTCACTCCGCTGGTCGGTGCTTCGGGAGCGATTTCGGGCATGATGGGAGCGGCAGCGCGCTATCTGTTTCAGGTCGACCGGCGCCTCAGGCGGCCCGCCTTCAGCGGTGCCATAAGGTCGGTCCCGGATGTCTTCCGTTCGCGTTCCGCGCTGACCTTCCTGGGTGTATGGCTTGCCGTCAATTTCCTGATGGCTTTCGGATTTGGTGCGCCTTCGGATGGTGGCAGCGTTGCTTGGGAAGCGCATATCGGTGGCTTTCTGGCGGGCTTCCTGGCCATCCGGTTGTTCGATCGCCGGCCCAGCCGCTTCCGCTAGGCTCAGCTGCTTGAATTCCCACGCGTCTCGGCGCACCATGGTCTCCACACCGGGGCGGGAAGAGGGCTTTGCCAGCGGAGGAGAAACAGATGACCGTGAAATCGATCCTCGATGCGAAGGGCCGTGAAGTCATTACAATAGAGCCCGAAGCCTCCCTGCATGAGGCTGCGCGCCTGCTTGGCTTGCGTCGCATCGGTGCGGCCGTGGTCGTTCGGGCAGACAAGACGATCCTGGGAATTCTCTCCGAGCGCGACATCGTTCGCGTTCTAGGTGAACATGGGGCCGGTGCACTTGAAATGCGGGTTCAGGACGCGATGACCTCCAAGGTCAGCACCTGCCGCGAAGGCAACACCATCAATGAGGTCATGGAGCTAATGACACGTGGCCGTTTCCGCCACCTCCCTGTCGAGAAGGAAGGGCGCCTGGACGGGATTGTGTCAATTGGTGACGTTGTGAAGCGGCGCATCGAGGATGTGGAGCGGGAAGCCGAGCAGATTCGCGAATACATAGCGACGGCATAACGATCTCGCATCCGGCGAGTCGGAACCTCGCAAGCCGGCTCGCGCATCCCGCTCGACTGCTGCGTCATCTGGTGAAACCAGTGGCCGAATGGCCCTGCGACCTTGCAAGCACGGTCCAAAAAGTCTGAAGCGCTTGCATGCGAGCGCGCTTTGATCTAGCGAAACCCTATATTTATGGCGCGCTCGCGCCTCTGGACCCTGCAGCGACGAACGGACTTCCATGACCCTCATCGATACGCGCACACCTGACCCCAAGCGCCTTATTCCCGGTGCCACCGGCGATTGGGAAGTGATCATCGGCATGGAGGTGCATGCCCAGGTCAAATCAGAAGCCAAGCTGTTCTCCGGCGCATCGACCGCATTCGGTGCAGAGCCGAATGCGAATGTCAGCCTGGTGGACGCGGCAATGCCCGGTATGCTTCCCGTGATCAACGAGGAATGCGTCCGGCAGGCAATCCGCACCGGTCTCGGCTTGAAGGCACAGGTCAACCTGAAATCGGTCTTCGATCGGAAGAACTATTTCTACCCGGACCTGCCGCAGGGCTATCAGATCTCCCAGTTCAAGCAGCCGATTGTCGGCGAGGGCACGATCATCGTTTCGGTCGGACCTGACCGCCAGGGCAATTTCGAGGACATCGAGGTTGGCATTGAGCGCCTGCATCTCGAGCAGGACGCGGGCAAGTCGATTCACGACCAGCATCCGACGATGTCCTACGTGGACCTGAACCGCTCCGGCGTGGCGCTGATGGAGATCGTGTCCAAGCCTGACATGCGTTCGGCCGATGAGGCGAAGGCATTTCTGACGAAGCTCCGCACCATAGTGCGCTACCTGGGCACTTGCGACGGCAACATGGACGAAGGCTCGATGCGCGCCGACGTCAACGTCTCCGTGCGCCGTCCAGGAGAGCCATTCGGCACGCGTTGCGAGATTAAGAACGTCAACTCGATTCGTTTCGTGGGCCAGTCCATCGAGTACGAAGCGCGTCGTCAGATTGCGATTCTTGAAGATGGTGGCTCCATCGATCAGGAAACGCGCCTGTTTGATGCTGTGAAGGGCGAAACCCGCTCGATGCGTTCGAAGGAAGAGGCGCACGATTACCGCTACTTCCCGGACCCGGATCTGCTGCCCCTCGAATTTGACCAGGCCTATGTCGACGCGCTGGCTGCGGATCTTCCCGAGTTGCCGGATGACAAGAAGGCTCGTCTCGTTTCGGAGTTGGGGCTGTCTGCCTACGATGCCTCTGTGCTCGTTTCCGAAAAGGCGATCGCTGATTATTTCGAAAAGGCTGCCGCCGGTCGCGATGGCAAGGCTGTGGCGAATTGGGTCATCAACGACCTGCTCGGCGCGCTGAACAAGTCCGGTAAAGACATTGAAGCGACTCCGGTTTCACCGGATCAGCTCGGTGCGATCATCGACCTCATCAAGGAAGGCACTATTTCGGGCAAGATCGCCAAGGACCTGTTTGAAATTGTCTGGAATGAGGGTGGTGATCCGCGCGAGATCGTCGAAGCCCGCGGCATGAAGCAGGTGACAGACACCGGCGCCATCGAGAAAGCCGTTGATGAGATCATCGCGGCTAATCCCGACAAGGTAGAGCAGGCCAAGGCGAAGCCGACAATGGCAGGCTGGTTCGTCGGGCAGGTCATGAAGGCGACGGGTGGCAAGGCCAACCCGCAGGCTGTGAATGATCTCGTCAAGTCGCGCCTCGGGATCGAGTAACGATGTTCGTACGCACCGTATCAGACCGCGATCTGGATGCGGTGCGACGACTGCTTGCCGAGAGCTTTCATCACACCTACGACGCGATCTATGGATCCGATCGCGTCGATAGTATGCTCGAGTCGAGGCACTCGTCGGAATTGCTACGTCGCCGTCTCGATCTGCCTCAGTCGGAATTTCTTGTCGCCGATGATGGCACCGAGCTTGCAGGCGTCACTTTCGCGAGTACGGCTGACGACGACAAGACCGTTGTACTTGACCTCCTGCATGTCCGAAACTCGCGCCAAGGCGAGGGCGTAGGCACGATGCTGCTTGTGGAGGCGGAGAGTTGCTTTCCGGACGCTGACAAGGTGCGGTTGGAGATCGAGGAAGCGAATACAGCTGCAATCCGCTACTGTCTGGGGCAGGGGTTCGCGAAGGTTGGCGAGGGCCTCGCGAGCGCCGCTCCCGCGTCCGAGATCAAGACGGTGATCTTCGAGCGGCCGATCATCTGGGCCGACTAGATCTTGTGTCGCCGCTGGTGCGGCAATCAGTTCACATGGCTTGAGAATGACGTTGTCAAACAGATCGCTGCGGCTTCTCAACCCTTGTATTTGCACGCGCGGGGGGCCATAAGCGGGGCTACGGCGCTACTTTGCCCGAGGAATCCATGACGACCTTTTTGAAACAGTTCTTCACTTGGTGGAATGGCCAGACGCTTGGAACCCGCTTCCATACGTGGCGTCACGGCACCCGCGTCGGCACTGACGAATTCGGCAACGTCTACTACGAGGGCGGCAAGGATTCGGAGGGGCGTACACGCCGCTGGGTCATCTATAAAGGGTACTCGGAGGCATCTTCGATCCCTCCCGGCTGGCACGGCTGGATGCATCACCGTGTCGACACTCCGCCGGTAAGCGAAAACTACCAGGCGCGTGAGTGGCAGAAGCCGCACCAGCCGAACCTGACTGGAACGCCTGCTGCATACAGGCCGCAGGGCTCGCTCCTGAATGCCGGCGAGCGTCCTCGCGTTACAGGCGATTACGACGCCTGGACACCCGGCTCCTGAGTGCAAAACGAAATTTGTGGCGAGGTTTTCTCGCCACAATCGTCTTGTACGCAGACGCAGTTCCTTTCTGAAGCACCGGATCGTACCGCCGTATGCGCACCCGTAATTCGAAGATAAGTCTGCGTCGTAGTTTCCTGGTTGCTGTAGGGTGCCTCGCACTTGGCACCGCCTCCGCATCCGCCGAGCGGATCAGCAACAAGGTGGCTGAGTTCACCGGCGTCGACAAGATTACGGGCCGGATCATCAGCTTCGATGTCTACATCAACGAGACGGTGCAGTTCGGTGCCCTGCAGGTGACGCCGCGCGTCTGCTATTCATCGCCAGAAACGGAAGAGCCGAAGACGGACACATTCGTCGAGGTGGATGAGATCACCCTTGATCGTAAGATCCGCCGCATCTTCAATGGCTGGATGTTCGCTGAGAGTCCGGGCCTGAACGCCGTCGAGCATCCTGTTTATGACGTCTGGTTGAAGACCTGCAAGCAGGAGTCGGACGTGCCCGCTCCAGAGGCTCCAAAGACCAATTGACGGTACCTAGGGCGCGAAGCTGGCGCGCGCCGATAGCGCCTCCGCCAGCAGCTGCTCGTATCTCTTCCTGGGCACATCGATCGCGCCGAAACGCTTCAGATGCTCTGTGGTGAACTGTGTGTCGAGGAGCGTGTATCCGCGTTCCTTGAGGCGCTCCACCAGGTGGACCAGTGCAATCTTCGAGGCATCTGTCTCGCGAGAGAACATACTCTCACCAAAGAAAACGCGGCCGAGGCTGACGCCATATAGGCCACCAACGAGTAGCCCATCGCGCCAGCACTCGACCGTGTGGCAATAGCCACGCTCGTAGAGGGCCGTGTACGATTCGCGTATCGGTTCGTTGATCCAGGTAGTCTCACGTCCCTCTCTTGCTTCAGCGCAGCCGTTGATAACGCCTTCGAAATCGGTGTTGAACCGAACCTCGAAGGGGTTCTGCCTGATCTTTTTTGCGAGGCTGCGGGGGACGTGGAAACTGTCGAGCGGAATGATCCCGCGCGACTCGGGTCGTACCCAAAATATCTCGGGGTCGTCGGCGCCTTCCGCCATGGGAAAGACGCCTGACGCGTAGGCACGCAACAGGAGGTCGACGGGTATTCGACGTCCTGGTGCGATTGGGCGGCTCATTTTGCCTGCCGTTGACGGTCAGTTGGCCGACGTCTTGGCCAGATGCTTTTCCAGCCAGTGGATGTCGTAGTCACCGTTTGCAATGTCGATGTTGCCGACGAGATCACGGAACAGTGGCAGTGTCGTGTTGATGCCGTCGACCACGAACTCATCCAGGGCACGGCGCAGGCGCATCATGCACTCGACGCGATTGCGACCGTGGACGATCAGCTTGCCGATCAGGCTGTCGTAATAAGGTGGGATTTTATAGCCGCTGTAGACGCCCGAATCGACACGGATACCGAGGCCGCCCGGAGTGTGGAAGTGCGTGATCGTGCCCGGGGAGGGAACGAAGGTGCGTGCGTCTTCCGCATTTATACGGCACTCGATCGCATGACCCTGGAAGCGAATGTCTTCCTGGCGCACAGAAAGGCCACCGCCGGAGGCGACGCGAATCTGCTCGTGGACGAGGTCGATACCCGTGATGGCTTCCGTAATCGGATGTTCGACCTGCAGGCGGGTGTTCATCTCGATGAAATAGAACTCGCCATTCTCGTACAGGAACTCGATCGTCCCGGCGCCCGAATAACCGAGATCTGCCACCGCGTTCGCGCAGATCATGCCTATGCGCTCACGCTCTTCCGCGTTGAGGGCAGGGGAGTTGGCTTCTTCCCATACCTTCTGGTGGCGGCGCTGGAGCGAACAATCGCGCTCGCCAAGGTGAATTGCATTTCCGGCACCGTCGCCGACGATCTGCACTTCGATATGACGTGGCTTTTCGAGGTACTTCTCGATGTACACGGCGTCGTCACCGAAAGCTGCGCCAGCCTCGGAGCGTGCGGTCGCAAGCGCGACCTCAAGGTCTTCCTCTGTGCGCGCGACCTTCATACCGCGGCCACCGCCGCCAGCGGATGCCTTGATAATGACCGGATAGCCGATCTCGGCAGCAATGCGCTTTGCTTCCTTCTCGTCCGTAACTGCTCCTTCAGATCCGGGAACGACCGGGATGCCCAGGCGCTTGGCCGTGCGCTTTGCCTCGATCTTGTCGCCCATCACCCGGATATGGTCGCCCTTCGGACCGATGAAGGTGATGTCATGCGCGGCGAGAATGTCCGAGAACTTGGCGTTCTCCGACAGGAAGCCGTAACCCGGATGGATAGCGTCGGCGCCAGTAATTTCACAGGCGGCGACGATCTGATGGATGTTCAGATAGGAATCGCGCGATGGCGGTGGGCCAATGCAGACGCTTTCGTCGGCCAGGCGCACATGCATCGCGTCGGCATCCGCGGTGGAGTGAACCGCAACGGTCTTGATGCCCAATTCCTTGCAGGCACGCAGGACGCGAAGCGCAATTTCACCGCGATTGGCAATGAGGATTTTCTGGAACATCGACACGCCTATTCGATGACGACGAGCGGCTCGCCGTATTCCACCGGCTGTGCATCTTCGCACAGGATGGCGGTAACGGTGCCCGAACGCGGCGAAGGGATCTGGTTCATCGTCTTCATGGCTTCGATGATAAGGAGGGTCTGACCTTCCTTGACGGTCTGCCCCACGGTGATGAACGGAGCAGCACCTGGTGCCGCGGCAAGGTAGGCCGTGCCAACCATTGGTGACGGAACCGCGTTCTTCGACGGCTCGGCTGCGGTGGGAGCGGTAGGCGCAGGAGCAGCCTGTGGCGCTGGGGCAGCCTGCGCAGGTGCGGCATAAGCCGGTCCGGCATAGGCCTGAACAGCTGCCGGCGTCCGCGACACGCGAATGCGCAGATCGTCTTGCTCGACCTCGATTTCTGTCAGGTTTGTCTCATCCAGGATGCTGGCTAGGTCGCGGATCAGCTGCTGGTCAACGCCGTATTTCTTGGTCGACATCGAGTTGGGTCCCTTAATCGTGTTTCTTGGCGCCGGTCATGACCGGGCTGCGAGCGCGTGAAGCGCCATGATGTAACCATACGGTCCGAAACCGCAGATCATGCCGGTGGCTACCGGAGACACCCACGAATGGTGCCTGAATTGTTCGCGCGCGTGAATGTTGGACAAATGCACCTCAGCGACGGGCAGGGGCTGCACAGCCCGGATCGCGTCGTGGATAGCGATGGAAGTATGACTGTAGGCTCCGGGATTGATGATCAGCCCCTTGGCCTTGGAACCGGCCTCCTGGATCCAGTCAACCAGAACCCCCTCATGGTTTGACTGACGAAAATCAACGTCAAATCCGAGCTTTGTCCCCGCCTCCCGGCAATCCTCGCCAATCTGGTCGAGAGTCTTGCCACCATAAATGCCGGGCTCTCGAATGCCGAGCATGTTCAGGTTGGGGCCATTCAGAACAAAAATGATGTTTGACATGGGTAGACGGTTCCTGCGCGCCGGCATCTATAAAGGGCTTAGTCCGGGAGGCAAAGAGCGCAAGTGCGTTCTTTGCCATGTCCACAGCGCATGGCGCGCATCAAGCAGGGTTAGTTCGTCGCGCGCGCCTGATCAACCTTTTCCGACAGGACTGAGTGTCCAAGTGCGCCAAAAACCACCTCGTCGCCGATGACGTAGGATGGTGTGCCGGTGATGGCGAGGCGATTGGCGAGTTCGTAGGTCTCGTTGAACGCCTGCATGATGGTCGGATTATTCATTTCCTTGCGAAGTGCGTCTTCATCCACGCCTAAGGATACTGCGGCGAGGATCGCTGCGCCTTCGGTCGCGCGTGCGCCGTTTACGAGCAGTCGCTCATGGAACTCGCCATACTTCTCAGGAGCGAGGGCCCGGAACGCCATGGAGACGATGTGAGCCTTCTGAGAATCCGGTCCAAGGATGGGAAATTCCTTTAGGACGAAGCGCAGGTCTGGATCCGACTGGACCATCATCTTCATGTCTTCAAAGGCGCGCTTGCAGAAGCCGCAATTGTAATCGAAGAATTCGACGATGGTGGTTGACCCGTTGGGGTTGCCGATGACACCGTCATACGAGGCGTTGAAGATCAGGTCTGCGGATTGGGCAATTGTCTCCTGCTGCAACTCGGCCTGCATGTCCTCTTGGCGCTGCTCAAGCGCAATCTGCATCTCAGCGAGGATTTCCGGGTTCTGCAGCAGATAGTTCCGAACCACCTGCTCGATCTTCTGGTCTGAACCCGCACCCGCCGCGCTGGCGTTCGCCACGGCACTATAGGTACCAGCATAGTAGCCAGCGCCAATTGCGAGGGCTCCTGCAACCAGGCCAGCAACGGTGAATGAAATGGATTTAGTGCTCATAGCCAATAGCCCGTATGGTGTGCCTAGCGCTTCGGCACTTTGAAATTGATGATGTCCTGTGCTCTGAGCCAGGAAGGAGAGCCTTTGGGTAGCTTCTGTTGCGCGCGCGCAGCGAACAACCTCGCGTCGTTATATTTACCCGAATAGAAGTGACCTTCTGCGGTTGCAAGCTCGGCATCGCCCACATTGCCGAGTTGGGCGTGAGCCTGCGCAAGATAGCGATATCCAGCGGAGAAGTCCTTGGTCCGCGAAAGGCCTGCCTGAAGCTCTCCGACGGCTTTTCGGACGTTTTCCGGTCGGCCCGTTGCAAGGAGCGCCTGGCCATATCCTATCTGGATCAGGCCGGAGCGTGTCTTGTCGAGGCTTTTGGCGCGAGCGAATGCTTGGGCGGCCTCCACGGGCCTGCCAGCCTTCATCAGTATCTCGCCGCGCATTTCATGGAAGTATGGGTTGTTCGGGTTCGCCTTCACGATCGCGTCGATCTTGGAAATGGCTCCGCGCGCGCTCCCGGATGTGAATGTCGCGATGGCATCGGCGTACAGGGCGGGTAGGCTACGCGGATTGTCGCGGAACATGCGCTTTGCGGCTGTGTGGCCCTGGGTATAGGCCGCAATTTTCGCGCGCATCAGGTCATGACGCAATTGCAGGGCAGGAGGATCTTTACGCTCGAAATGCCGGCTCTGGCGCGCCAGCGTTTCAAGCGTTGCGATCCGTTCTTGCGGCGTTGGGTGGCTGATCTGGTACGGATCGACACGGACACCGGCGAGAGACATGGCGCGACCCAGCCGCTCGAAGGTTTTCAGCATGCCCTTTGCCGATTGCCCGGTGCGTTCCAGATATGTGATGGCAGAGCGATCGGCAGTGGCTTCCTCCGTGCGCTGGTAGCTGAGGAGGGTGCGCCGTGCCAATTCGGAGCCACCCATCAAGAGGCCCGTACCGGAGCGACCAAGGCCGTCCGAGCCCGACTGAGCGCCGGCAACCATTGCGCCAGCGCCGAGGATCGTGGAGAGAATGGCCATGGTTTGCGCGCGAGCGAGCTGATCGCGAAGGCGCTGCTGGTGTCCGCCGGCGATGTGGCCTGCTTCGTGAGCCAGAACCCCGATGATCTCATTAGGGCTTTCAGCCATCAACAGAGCACCTGTGTTGATGAATATGCGCCGGCCCGCGACGAATGCGTTGAATGAATTGTCATTGACCAGAATGATCTCGATGCCGGATCTGCTCAGCCCGGCCGCCTCGAGAATCGGCCTCGCATATTCGGCTACCAACGCCTCGATCTCGGCGTCGCGTACAAGCGAGATTCCCCGCTGCGCATGGGCCGGCAAGATGAAGGCCAGCGAAAGAATTGCCAAAAGGAGCTGGCGCGAAGCGCGTGAAAAGGCGGAAATAGCACGCATGGATCTGAAGGCTGCCAAACTGTCGCGGAAATGAAAAGCAGAGACCACAATTTTCATGAACTTGTGAAGTCCACATCTTTCAGGCATTTGTGCGACCATTCCCATCTGGTTACCGAGGTTATACATGGCGGTCGCTATCTCCAGACGCGGCGCGGTTGAGCCGTTTCACGCAATGGACATTCTCGCTGAGGCCAACCGCCTTCGTGCGGAAGGTCATTCAGTGGTCTCGCTGGCGGTTGGTCAGCCTTCTGATCCTGCACCTCTCGCAGTGCGTGAAGCTGCGGCGCTTGCAGTACGCAATGGCAAGATAGGTTATACCGATTCTCTCGGTCTGATGGAGTTGCGCCAGGCAATCTCGCGTCACTACGCTGATGCCTACGGATTGGATGTGCCTGCTGCCCGGGTTGCGGTCACGACCGGATCGTCAGCGGGCTTCAATTTGGCCTTCCTGGCGATGTTCGATCCTGGCGATCGCGTCGCGATCACGACGCCTGGTTATCCTGCGTATCGAAACATCCTTGCCGCGCTTGGGCTTGAGGTCGTCGAAATTCGTCTCACTGAGGAGGGGTACCTCACGGCAGAGATGCTGGAGCGGGCTCATCGTGAAAAGCCATTGAAGGGCGTACTATTCGCCAGCCCGGGCAATCCGACGGGCGCGCTGATCCCAGCAGAAGCGCTGAAGCAACTCGTTGAGGCTGCGCGCGACATGGGAATTTCGGTGATCTCAGACGAGATTTACCACCGCCTGTCCTACACAGGCGGCGATGTCAGCGCGCTTGCGTACGGTGACGACGTGACGGTCATCAACTCATTTTCCAAATATTATTGCATGACCGGCTGGCGGATCGGCTGGATGATACTGCCGGAGGAACTGGTGCGTCCCGTGGAGCGGATCGCGCAGAGCCTTTACATTTCTGCGCCTGAAATGTCTCAAATCGGCGCGGTAAAGGCATTCGGAGGGAGCGCGGAACTCGACATCGTCCGACAGCGCTACATCGAAAACCGCAAACTGCTGGCCGAAGCTCTTCCAAGGCTTGGCTTGCCGCTGGCGGCGCCAATGGACGGGGCGTTCTACGCTTATTGCGATGTCTCGCGTCACACAAATGACAGCATGGACTTCGCAAAGAGGCTGCTTGCCGAGGCGCATGTCGCAGCAACACCGGGCATCGACTTCGATATTAATGAAGGGAACCGCTACCTGCGCTTTTCCTATGCCGGAAGCGGTGAGGACGTTGCAGAGGCGATCAAACGTCTGACGCGCTGGCTCTAGTAGCCGCTTTCAGGTGGCTTATGAAACGAAGAAACCGGCGCATGCGCCGGTTTCTTTATTCATGACATCAAGCTTTTAGAAGAAGCCGCGGCGTTGCCACCAACCCTTGCGAGGTTGTGTCTCTTCGCCCTCGGGTGCCGATGACGTAACCACGGGTTCAGATGCGATTGGTGCCGCTGCAGGCTGATCTGCTGCTGGTTCCGCCGTCGCGTCTGCAGCTGCAGCAGCTTCGACCTCAGTCTCGGTAGCCGGTGACGGTTCTACCTCACCCTTAGGTGTTTCAGCGACCGGCTCTGCCTCAACAATAGCGCTCACCGCTTCCGTCGGAACTGCAGCCACAGCTTCTTCTGCAACAACAGCCTCGGGCGCATCTGCAGCTGCCTCTTCGGTGACCTTCTTGCGGCGCGTGGTCCGGCGCGGCTTCGGCTTTTCAGCAACCACTTCGGAAGGTTCGGCGGGGGCAGCAAGGTCCGCAACGGCCTCGCTTACCTCAGCTGCGGCGGGCTCAACCTTCTTGGTCCGGCGTCGCGTCGTCCGCTTCTTTGGTGCTTCTTCCGCTACAGGAGCAGTCTCCTCGGAAGATGCCGCCTCGGGTGCCGTCTCTTCGGTCGCACCTTCGACAGTTTCCATAGCTGCGACGTCTGCGTCCACTACCGGGGCATCAGTGGCGTTAACGGGTGTCTCCACCTCGAAGGCTGGAGCCGAGGGTTCTTCCAGCTGGACGACTTTGTCAGCAACCTGAGCGTCGTCTTCGCTGGCCGAAGTTTCAGCAGTCGCTTCTCCTGCCTCGGCTGCTTCATCCTCGGTCGAGGCTGCAGCGGCTTCTTCGTCTTCGCGGCGATTGCGGCGTCCGCCACGCTTGCCACGACGGCGCTTCTTTGGCTCGGATCCGTCTTCTGCACCATTTTCGGAGGCCGCAGCGGCTTCCCCTTCGCCATCAGCCGAAGCCTCATCGGAGGCAGCATCATCATTGCTGTCATCAGACGCGTCCGATGCGCCGGATCTTGGCGAATCACCGTTTTCACGATCGCGACCACCGCGACGGCGGCGGCGACGCTTGCGCTTTTGCTGACCACCATTCTCTTCCTGCGCCGGAGCGGCAGCAACCTCAGTGGTGGTTTCTTCCTCGTCCTCTTCCTCGATTTCGAAATCGATGATGTCGTCTTCCGGGTATTCCTCATAGTTGAGGGCCGGCATGATCGGGACGAAGCCCTCGGGGCGTTCGGCGGCAGCGCCCTTCATGATCGCATAGTGCTGCGAGCGAACTGATTCATCCGCTTCGATCGTGATCGAGAGGCCGAAGCGGTTCTCGAGATCTGTAATCGTCGAACGCTTGTGATTCAGGATGTAGAGGGCCGTCGCGGTTGGCGTGCGAACGGTGATGTGGCAGCGCGAATCCTTCAGCAGGAAGTCCTCGATTGCCCGGATAACCATGAGGCCGACCGAAGATTCCGAACGGACATGGCCCGCACCGCCGCAATGCGGGCAGATCTGCATCGTCGACTCAAGGACCGAAGCGCGAATGCGCTGGCGCGACATTTCCAGCAGGCCGAAATGCGAGATGCGACCGACCTGAATGCGGGCACGGTCGTTCTTCAGGCATTCCTTGAGGCGCTTCTCGACCGCACGATTGTTGCGGCTCTCCTCCATGTCGATGAAGTCAATGACGATGAGGCCGGCAAGGTCGCGAAGGCGCAGTTGGCGCGCGACTTCTTCCGCTGCTTCCAGATTGGTCTGAAGCGCGGTGTCTTCGATCGAGTGTTCCTTCGTCGACCGACCGGAGTTAACGTCGATCGCCACGAGGGCTTCGGTCTGGTTAAGGATGATGTAGCCGCCGGACTTCAGGGTCACCTGCGGCTGAACCATCTTGTCCAGCTGTGCCTCGATGCCGTTGCGAGCAAAGATTGGTAAGGTGTCCCGATATGGCTGCACCACCTTTGCGTGGCTCGGCATCAACATGCGCATGAAATCCTTCGCCTCGCGGTAGCCCGCTTCGCCAGCAACCAGGATCTCGTTGATGTCCTTGTTATACAGGTCGCGAACCGACCGCTTGATGAGCGAGCCCTCTTCATAGACGAGGGCAGGCGCGGTGGACTTCAATGTCAGTTCACGGACGTTGTCCCACAGGCGCATCAGATATTCGTAGTCGCGCTTGATCTCGGTCTTGGTGCGGCTTTCGCCAGCGGTACGCAGGATCACGCCCATGCCCTGCGGGACTTCAAGCTCCTTGACGATATCCTTGAGGCGCTTGCGATCCTGGGCATTCGTGATCTTGCGGGAAATTCCGCCACCGCGAGCCGTGTTCGGCATCAAGACGGAATAGCGGCCGGCTAGCGACAGGTAGGTCGTCAGAGCCGCGCCCTTGTTGCCGCGCTCTTCCTTGACGACCTGGACCAAAAGGATCTGGCGGCGCTTGATGACTTCCTGGATCTTGTACTGGCGGCGCGACGGGCGGCGGCGCTCTTCGTGCACTTCCTCGAAAGCGTCTTCCGCACCTACCGAAACGACTTCATCGGCGCCATCGCCATTGTCGTGGCTGTCGTCGTCGTGGCTGTCATCACCCGACTCGTCATCCTGCTGCTGCTCGTCGTCAGACGCAGCAGGCTCATCAGAGGCAGCTTCCGATTCTACTGGCGAAGTATCGACGCTTGGATCTTCGTCGGCCTGAGCGGCTTCGGTTTCAATTGTTTCGGGTGCAGCTTCCGAGATGACATCGGCTTCCGCCGTCTCTGCAATGACCGTTACGCCTGCGTCATTGCTGTCCGCGTCATCGCTGCCGGCATCTTCGCTGGCAGCGGTTTCGTCGTGAGCGCCATCGTCGTCAGAAACGTTCTCGCTTTCGCCATCAGGGTGAGCAGTTTCACCATTGCGATCGCGGCTGCGGCCACGCCGACGGCGGCGATGGCGACCGTTGCGCTCCTCGCCGTCATCTTCATCTTCATCGGCTTCAGCGTCTTCCGCCTCTGCGCGCAGCAGTGCCTGCCGATCAGCAACGGGGATCTGGTAATAGTCCGGGTGGATTTCTGAGAATGCGAGGAAGCCGTGCCGATTGCCTCCATATTCCACGAAGGCGGCCTGAAGTGACGGTTCGACCCGGGTTACACGGGCGAGGTAGATGTTACCCTTAAGCTGCTTTTTATTCTCAGACTCGAAGTCAAATTCTTCGATGCGGTTACCGCGAACAACGACTACCCGCGTCTCCTCCGGGTGGGAGGCATCGATGAGCATTTTGTTGGGCATTATGATTTGTCTCCCCGGCGAGGGCAGACGGACGCAACCGCAGGATCGCGCGGAATGAATGCGCTGTTCTTGCCTGCACGCCGGAATATTGAGGGGTCGCACGCATTCGCAGAAGCCGACCTGCCATACCGACCGCGGCCATTACGGCGCGGTTTCCTTCGGTCCGGGGCAGGGTCTGGCTAACGTTCATTGCGCTACATGCGATACCATTTTTAAACTAAGGTCCGTTTTCAAACGGACCCGCCGATTTTTGCTCGTACAGAGCCGGCTGGGATGCTCCCGGCCGTCTTTCCTCACGCCAGGGGACCCGAACTCGCGGGTGCCGCCTGCAAGAAAATTCCTTGGAAACACCATGTCTGTTTCGCCGTGCCTTTCTCCGCGGGGGCACCGTTGCTGCCAAAGCAATGATACGCGGCAGGCTCGAACGATCACGACATTGCGGTGATCCGATCTTGCTTTTATGATTTGCTGAAGATCATGGCAACCCACATTCGGCAGCGGCATGCCGACGGAAAGTTGGGGACGCAGGTCATATGGTGCTTAAAGTTTTGCTTAACCATAGGCCATTACCACTCATTAACTCGGGCGTTCCGCTTAATATCGTACAGGGTGCCATGCCGCAGGCTGTCTCCATCTCTCGCGTGCTCATGCGGCTGATTGCGGCCATCGTGGCAGTAATCGGTCTTGCTCAGGCTGCCGCAGCATCCGATGCGCTGGTTGCGCACAGCTACAAGATGGCTGGAGATGCCGCGCGCATGCGGTTGGTTGTGCATTTTGACAAGGAGCCAGATCTTCGCTGGTTCCTTTTGCGCGACCCGCACAGGCTGGCGATCGAGATGCCGGAAGCGGAATTCCGGTTTGAGGGCGAAGATCTTTCGCCGCGCAGCATGGTAACTGCGGTGTTTTACGGCAATGCAGGTCCGGGGCACTCGCGGCTGATCCTGTCCTTCGATGGTCCGTTCGCGGTCGAAAAGTTCGAAATCCTCAAGAATGAGACCGAGCCGGGCTTCCGAATGGTCGCTGACATTGGAGCAGCCTCCGAAGAGGCCTTTCAGTCAGCAATGGCGGAGCAGATCGAAATCACCGGTGCCACCGTCGCTGCCAAAAGCGATCGCTTGCATAAGCAGGTGGAACGGCAGACCCGGCCATTCCGCGTTGTGATAGATCCAGGGCATGGCGGCATTGATACGGGTGCCGCTGGCGTTAGCGGAACGGTTGAAAAGACCATCACGCTCGCCTTCTCGCTGGAGCTTAAAAAGAAGCTGGGAGAAGTTGGTGGTCTCGATGTGTTTCTCACCAGAGACCGCGACCTCTTTTTGCGGCTCGATGAACGGGTGAAGATTGCACGTCAGCACGAGGCTGATCTCTTCATTTCGATCCACGCAGATTCCATTCGTCAGAAATCTGTGCGCGGTGCGACGGTCTACACCGTTTCCGACAAGGCCTCCGACCCGGAGGCAGCGGCCAAGGCTATCCGCGAAAACCTCGCAGACGAAATTGCAGGGGTGGTCGTTGAGGAAGAGCATCAGGAGGTAGCTGACATCCTGGCTGATCTGATCCGGCGCGAGACGCAGGGCTTTTCGATCCGCTTTGCTCGTTCGCTTGTTGAAGAGCTTTCGTCGGCGATCTCGATGATCCAGACCAATCCACATCGCTTCGCCGGCTTCCGGGTCCTTCGCGCGCCGGATGTTCCGTCTGTCCTTCTGGAGCTGGGTTATCTCTCCAATGCGCAAGACGAGGCGTTGATGAGGGATCCTGAGTGGCGCGCAAAAGCAGCGAGCGGTATCGCGGCGGCGATCGGGTATTTTGCTCAGGCTCGACAAGGTGCTGGCGGCTGAGCCATTTGCCCCAGCGATTCCTGGCTTTCCGGGCGATTTCTTCGCAGGGGATGCCGCTTTAGAGTGTGTTGCAGCGGAACAACACGGTGCTATCTATTACGGGAATCGCAAAACAGGCCTTTTCTATCGCCGCATTTTGCCCACAAGGGCGGAGCATCAGGGGTCTTTTAAGCGACGCATGATCCGAGCCGTTGGTTCTGGTCATGATGCGAGGGCCCAATTGGTCCTCCAGGTGGAGCGGGTATGATTAGGCTTATTGGATATTTCTTTGGTGTAGGTGTCGCGCTGGCGCTCGCTGTAGCTGCAGCCATTGCGATCTACCTGACCACTGTCACCAAGGATTTGCCCGATTACGAAGTGCTTGCGCGCTACGAACCGCCGGTTACCACCCGCGTTCATGCAGCCGACGGCGATCTGATGGGCGAGTTCGCTCGCGAGCAACGCCTGTTCTTGCCGATCCAAGCGATCCCGGACCGCGTCAAAGCAGCTTTCCTTTCAGCTGAAGACAAGAATTTTTATACCCATCCCGGCATCGACGTGATGGGGTTGATGCGGGCCGTCGTTACCAACGTCCAGAATTTCGGTAGTGGACGCCGCCCGGTGGGCGCTTCGACAATCACCCAGCAGGTAGCGAAGAACTTCCTTCTCGATTCCAGCGTCTCGTATGACCGAAAGGTCCGCGAGATGATTTTGTCGTTCCGTATCGAGCAGGCCTATTCGAAAGACCGGATCCTCGAGCTTTACCTGAACGAGATTTATCTGGGCTTCGTCATCCCTGGTTATGGCGCTTATGGCGTCGCTGCGGCGGCTCTCGTCTACTTCGATAAATCGGTCAACGAACTCACCGTTGCTGAGGCCGCATATCTTGCCGCGCTGCCGAAGGGGCCGACCAACTATCATCCTTACCGACACACAGAGCGAGCGCTCGAGCGCCGCAACTGGGTCATCGATCAGATGGTGGCCAATGGCTACGTAGATGTCGAAGAAGGTGAGAGGCAGAAGGCGCTTCCGCTTGGTGTCAACCCGCGACGTGGTGGAAACTACCTGTTCGCCGGTGAATATTTCACTGAAGAAGTGCGCCGTCAGATCATCGCGCGCTATGGCGAGAACGCACTTTACGAAGGTGGCCTTTCAGTCCGCACGACCATTGATCCGGTCATGCAGCGCCAGGCACGCAAGGCGATGCAGAACGGGCTGATCAAGTACGACACGCTTCGCGGTTATCGTGGGCCAGTTTCTCAGATCGAGCTGGGCAGCGATTGGGGTGTTGAGCTCAGCAAGGTTTCGCGTCTGTCCGATGTTCCCGAATGGAAGCTCGCTGTCGTTCTTGAAGCTTCTCGAGATGGGCTGAAAGTGGGTCTACAGCCCGCTCGCCAGGCATCAGGCGAACTTGTTGCGGAGCGCGAGACCGCAACCGTCGCGGCCGGTGATATGAACTGGGCAATGCGTCTTGCTCGTGATGGACGCATGGTGAAGGTGAATTCGCCTGCGGAAGTCGTCCAGCCCGGCGATGTTGTCTACGTCGAGACGAAGGGCGAGGGGGACGGCTACCGGCTTCGACAGGTCCCGGAGGTCGCCGGTGGTCTGGTCGCCATGGACCCGCATACGGGCCGTGTTCTTGCGATGGTTGGCGGCTTCTCTTTCTCGCAGTCCGAATTCAACCGTGCCACCCAGGCGATGCGCCAGCCAGGCTCGGCCTTCAAGCCGATTCTTTATGCGGCTGCGCTCGACAATGGCTATACGCCGGCATCCGTCGTCATGGACGCACCCATTTCCATCCGCGTTGGTAACCAGGTCTGGGAGCCCAAGAACTACGGCGGTGGTTCTGCTGGTCCATCGACACTGCGCGCCGGTATTGAACGGTCGCGTAACCTCATGACTGTGCGTCTTGCCAACGACATGGGTATGAACCTCGTCGCGGAATATGCCGAACGGTTCGGGGTCTACGACAAGATGCTGCCCGTGTTGGCAATGTCGCTTGGCTCTGGTGAAACCACCGTTATGCGAATGGTCTCTGCCTTTGCCATCATGGCGAATGGCGGCAAGTATATTCAGCCATCGCTGGTCGACCGCATCCAGGACCGTTACGGCAAGACAGTCTTCCGCCATGACCAGCGAGGCTGCGAGGGATGTAACGCTCCGGAGTGGAGCGTGTCTCTTCCAGAGCCTGAGCTGGTAGACAATGCGGAGCAGATCCTTGACCCGATGACCGCGTATCAGATCACGTCGATGATGGAAGGCGTGGTGAGACGCGGTACCGCAACATCGCTTGCCGAACTCGGTCATCCGATTGCCGGCAAGACGGGAACGACGAACGACGAACGTGACGCCTGGTTCATCGGCTATACGCCAGACCTCGTTGTGGGCCTCTATCTCGGTTACGACCGCCCGCGCCCGATGGGCAAGGGGTCGACCGGTAGCGGCTTGGCGGTGCCGATCTTCAAGGAGCTGATGGCCGAAGTTCTCAAGGACAAGCGCCCCGTCAACTTCCGCGTCCCAGACGGCATGACGATGATTTCGGTCGACCGCAAAACCGGAATGCGCTCGGACGGTGAAGGCTCGATCGTCGAGGCATTCAAGCCTGGTACTGGCCCAGCTGACAGCTATTGGGTCATCGGTATGGATGATTTCCAGGCGGCTGAACGGGCCAAGGAACTGTCGCCGGGCGCCAGCGAGGCGATCCTGCAGGGCGGTGGGGGCCTCTACTAAGGGCCAATACGCCCTGGCCATCACACCTTTACACCCGCGGAACAGGCACCTATGTTCCGCGCCGATTCAGCAAATTCGAAGGGAATTACCGCTTCATGCGCGCGGAAATCGAGAATATTGTCGACGAAATCAAGCAGGCGATAACCCTGCTGAGGAGGCATCTTTGACTGGGATCAGGCACTAAAACGGCTTGATTACCTGAATATGCGTGCCGAGGATTCGTCTCTCTGGGATGATCCGCAGGAAGCGCAGAAGATGATGCGTGAGCGACAGTCGCTTGATGACGGCATCAATGCCGTAAAGACGATCACGCAGGCCCTCCACGACAACATCGAACTCATCCAGATGGGTGAGGAAGAGGACGACCAGTCGATCATCACCGACGCGGAGGACGCAATCCGCGCCCTGCGGGGTGAGGTGAAGGCACGTCAGATCGAGACGCTTCTGTCCGGTGAGGCTGACGGCAACGACACCTATCTGGAAGTTCACGCAGGCGCAGGCGGCACGGAAAGCCAGGATTGGGCGTCGATGCTGCTGCGCATGTATACGCGCTGGGCTGAACGCCGGGGCTTCAAGGTCGAGGTGCTTGAAGTCCACGACGGCGAAGAGGCTGGCATCAAATCGGCGACCATCCACGTCAAGGGTGCGAACGCTTATGGTTGGATGAAGACCGAGTCTGGGGTGCATCGCCTTGTACGCATCTCGCCGTACGACTCCAACGCTCGTCGCCACACCTCATTTGCCAGCATCTGGGTGTATCCGGTCATCGATGACTCGATCGAAGTCGCGGTATCGGAATCGGATGTTCGTATCGACACCTATCGTGCATCCGGTGCCGGCGGTCAGCACGTCAACACGACGGACTCCGCCGTGCGCATCACTCACATCGCGACCGGCATCGTGGTCGCGTGTCAGGCAGAGCGCTCGCAGCACAAGAACCGCGCCAAGGCGTGGGAGATGCTGCGTTCACGCCTCTACGAGGACGAGCTGAAGAAGCGAGAAGCGGTAGCAAACGCATCGGAAGCTTCGAAGACTGATATTGGCTGGGGACACCAGATCCGGTCATACGTGCTGCAGCCCTATCAGCTGGTCAAGGATTTGCGGACGGGAGTCGAGAGCACAAGCCCGTCCGACGTTCTCGACGGCGAACTCGACGAGTTCATGGAGGCAGCGCTGTCCAACCGCATCGAGGGCGGCGCGGGGCAGGTGATCGAAGATCTGGCCTGATCTTTTTCAGGTCTCTATCAACAAAAGGCAGTGGGATGACCGCTGCCTTTTTTGTTGTTAGCAAGATTTAGAGAAGATTTTGGATCTTTCGGCCAGCCTTAAGGAAGCGAACTGGATCGATCGCGGTTCCGTTTCGCCGAATCTCGTAGTGCAGGTGCGGACCGGTAGATCTCCCGGTTGAGCCTGCTTTGCCAACCAAGTCTCCGGTGCTGACTTTTTGGCCGACTGATACATCGATCCGGCTCAGATGTGCGTAGCGGGTCGACAGGCCGTGGCCGTGTTCGATCTCGACCATGCGCCCATATCCCCCGTTCCAGCCTGCCTTGACGACCTTGCCAGCGCCGGTGCTGTGGATAGGCGTGCCCGTGGGTGTCCGAAAGTCGATGCCTGTATGCATCGCCTGACGGCGGACAAACGGATCGCGCCGCACCCCGAAGCTGCTCGTGACAGCTTTCCCGGGAGCCGGGTTGTGGATCGGCAGCTGCAATGCAACTGCTTTCGCGCTTTCAAGTTTTGCCAGCGCTTCGTCCAGTTCGCGTACCCGCGTGTCGAACAGCGTGCTGCCGTCCAACGGCATAAGCGGTCCACCGCTTGCTGTCTCGTCCTTGGTAATGTCAGCGCTCAAGCCTGCACTTGCAAGCGCCTCAGCGATTTGATCGGCGGTCTGGAACGCGGTCTCTGCAAGCTTGTCGAGGCCTTCGAGCTGCTCCTCCTCGATTGCACGAAGCGAGCGATTGATGGAGACGAACAGCCGGTCGGCACCGTCTGCTTCGGTTTCGGTTTGCGCAACTGTCTCGCCTGGCCAGGACAGCGCGGGTGCAGCCGCAAATACCGGTTCGGATCGCGCCGCGCGTAGTTCGGGACGTTTGCTGGGCACAGGCGCGCTATCCTGAGCTGCACCAACTTCTCGTGCGCGCTCCAGGATCGGCGTGATCTGGCCGTGCCGCTCTGACAGCTGGTTCTGGCGCGCAAGCAGCTGAGAAACCTTGTTCACCACCAATTGCTGGTCCAGAAGTTGACGGCTTGTGATGCGGTCAACTTGGCCGCGAAGCATTGAGATGCGATCTTCATAGGCTTGTTGAATGCGGGCCTGACGCGCTGCCGCAGCGCCTATGATGTCGTCGCGCAACACCAGATACGTGGTTCCGAGCAGATAGCCGATCGCAGCCACGACAACCAATGTCCCGCAGAATGCAGCGAGCCATGGCCGAACGATGAAATGCCGGATTTCGTCGCCGCGCGCGATAATTATCGTATGCGGTTCCTTACGCCTGCCGAAGACGGAAGCCTGCCGATTCCTTGCCACTGTACACACCCGATCGCAGGAAGATTGCGAGGGTGATTACACATAATTAGGGTTAACAAAGCTTGAGCGCGGCGGCATTTAGCGATGCCGGATTAACAGTTAGAGCGCGCGCACCGCTTCCAGCACCTGCTCGGCGTGACCGCGTACCTTCACCTTCGGCCAGACCTGAGAGATCTTTCCCTCTCTGTCGATGAGAAGCGTCGTACGCTCTACGCCCATATATTTTCGGCCATACATGCTCTTTTCCTTCCACACCCCATAGGCGTTGAGAACGGAAAGATCCTCGTCAGAAGCGAGGATCACGTCGAGCGCATGCTTGGTACGAAATTTGTCGTGCTTCACAACGCTATCCGGAGAAATGCCAATCAGAATCGTGTCAAGCTCGGCGAAGTCTGCCTTGAGCGCAGTGAAATCGAGAGCCTCCGCGGTGCAGCCGGCCGTGTCATCTTTCGGGTAGAAGAACAGCACCACATTACTGCCGCGAAAGGCCGATAGCGATATACGCTCCGCACCGCTGCCGGGCAGATCGAAATCTGGCGCTTCCTGTCCAATTTTGATCTGGTCCATGTTCGTGCTCCAATAAAGGTTCCGCTCTAGCGCTCGGCAGTTATAGTGAGCCACACAGATTCGTCCAACCGAAGGAACGGACCATCGCGGCGTGCATAGCGAGATCCTGCCCCACGAGAAAATCCGTTTTCGACGCAGCGATGCAATGCGACTGGACGAGTTGCCTTCCGCGGTTGCTGGAGTGCACCCGCGCAAGCGCTCGCGGTTACGCAGCCTCTACAGATTCGCGCTCTTCACCATAGCTGGTTTGACCCTGCTCGCCTGCGTTAGTATCGCGGCTATTGTGGGTGGTGTGGGAGACCTGCGCCTTCGCGATGAAGTTCAGCGTTCATTGCAGCGCCTCGCTGGTGACCAATACCCGGCGACCATCGGAGCGACGAGTGTGTCGATCAACGGCGCGGGAACCATAGTGCTTCGCGCGCAAGACCTGCGCATCGACCACGCCTTGCAGGTCGCAAGGCTGGATCTTGGACTCAGAGCGCTCCCGCTTGCGAGGGGGGACATACGCGTAAAAAGCGTTCGCGTTGCCGACGCGACAATCGATCTGGCAGCCTTGCCGCAGGCGGACGCCGGGGCGCAACTTGATCTCTTTGATGAGGACGGGCTCGTTGATCCAGATGTGGTGATCAACGCTGTGTTCAGTTCGGTGCATCAGCTTCTGGACGTGTTCGACCTTCGCGACATGGAGCGGATATCGCTTAGGAATGTAGCCATTGACCCGGCTGGAGCCACAGACAACGGTCGGGTTCAGATCTCGTCAGCTGATATAGAGCGCAACAGGCGGGGGCGGCTTTCCTTATCAGGCGAATTCTCGGTTGGCCGACGTTTGGCGGCGGTTGAAGGCAGCGTAACCATCGACCCGTCATCAAAGCGTCTTCGTGGAGTTTCGCTGGCGGTCGATATTCCCGAAGTGCCTGACAATGCCGAGTTGGCGGGGTGGGCCGGAAAGTTCGCGTCGGCCAACGTGACACTCGGCGGGTCGCAACTGCTCGAAGCCGAGAGTATTACAGTTTCGGCCCAGGTTGCGGGACTGAACTTTTCGGTTGGGCGACATGAGCTCGTCACCGACATTTCGGTTGATGCGACAGCTGCAGCCGGTACCGGCAAGCTCGAGTTGAACCGGGTTTTAGTCGAAGATGGCCGCTATAGCTGGGATTTCCATGGAGCATTGGGCCCGGAACCGGCGGACAGCGCGAACCGCGGCTACCGCTTTGAGCTCGTAAGCGATGGTTCCGAGTCGGCACCTGCCGATTCCCCGGAAGCGGCAGCGCCGATACTTGCGCGAATTTCCGGGCGGATGGATCGTGACTTCCAACAGATTGATGTCGAGGAGATCGTCGGGCGGGCGCCGATCGGAGAACTCGCGGGACGGGCTTCGATGCGGTTTCAACCTGGAAAAAGCCCGGGGGTCCAGTTCCGGATCGGTGTTCAGGAGATGCCGGTCAGCTACTCCAAACAGCTCTGGCCGTGGTTCGCTGCTACGCCCGCTCGGACATGGGTGCTGAATAATGTTTTTGGCGGGGTGGTCGAAGCCGGTCAGGTCGAGCTCAACGTTCCGCCCGGGCGCCTCGGCAATGGCGTACCTTTAGGCGCTGATGAGGTTTTCGGCTCCTTCAGCATTCGCAACACCCGGTTTGATGTCGCGGGACGCCTGCCTCCGGTACGCGACGCCATCGGCCAGGTCAGCTTTAGGGGAACAGACGTCGATATCTCTTTGGAGAGCGGCACCGCCTACATGCCGACCGGCAGGACCGTGACAGGCCAGAGCGGCACGTTGACCATCGACAACGCCCATATCCGTCCGACAATTGGAAAGCTGAAGATTGGCATCTCCGGCGAGGCTGACGCGGTCTTGGAACTCGCTGGCTATGATCCAATCAATGTTGGGCGCTATATCGACTTTAAGCCTGAGGAATTTTCCGGGAACGTCATCGGTTCAGTCACCGCAGATATTCCTCTCCATCGGGGAATTCCGGTCGAGACGCTCGGCTGGCAGGTGTCACTCGATTACGAAGGCGTGTCACTGAGCCGCGAATTTGACGGTCAGAAGATCACGAATGCCAGCGGGAGTATGGTGGTTGATCCCGGCTCTGCGCAGATAAAGGCCAAGGCCCAGTTGAATGGCGCACCCGCGTCGATCGACCTTCTCGAGCCGCTCGGTACCGATAAATCCAAGCGCCGCCGCCTCGTCGAGCTACAGCTTGATGATGACGCGCTACGTCGCCTGGCGCCGGGACTCCGTCAGATCTTGAGCGGATCGGTTGGCGTTAAGTTCGATGCCGCGGCGAGCGACGGACGCGAACTGAACGTTTCGCTGGACCGGTCGGCGCTGAGTTTGCCCTGGGTAGGGTGGAGCAAGGGGGCGGGCGTTCCCGGCTCAGCCAGCTTCAAGATGAACTCCGAGGGCGGGAAGCTGTCCCTCACAGACTTCAAGCTGCAAGGCGATAGCTTCGGCGCAAGCGGCTCTCTCACCCTGTCAAATGGCGCTCTGCAAAGCGCGCGCTTGAGCTCCGTCCGGCTTAACCGTAGCGATGATTTCTCGGTGAATGTTACGGCCAAGGGGAATGGCTACAATGTCAGCATCCGCGGCAAGAGGGCGGATGCTCGCTCGATAATCAAGATTTACACGGCGATGGGCGGCGGCAATGCTGCAAAGGAAGCAGCACCTGCCCTTAGCCTCGACTTGCAACTCGATCAGATGACCGGTTTCCATTCAGAAGAGCTGCGCAACGTGCGCTTAAGCTACTCCGGAAATGGCTCGCGAGCAGATCGGGTGGAGTTTTCCGCTATTACTGCGAGCGGACGTCCCGTTGCATTTGTGGATACAGACCAAGGTGGCAGCCGACGGATCGACATGACGTCCACGGATGCCGGTGCAGTGTTACGCTTCCTGAACTTCTATGAATACATGCGGGGCGGGGAGATTTCTCTCGCCCTTTCCGGGCCTCGTGGAGGTGCACTATCCGGCAGCATTGACGCGCGCAATTTCTGGATCGTCAATGAGCCGCGGCTTTCCTCTCTGGTATCCAGCACGCCGCCAGGCGACAACCGCTCACTAAGCCAGGCTGTGAGACGTGAAATCGATACGCAAAGTGTGGAGTTCGAGCGTGGATACTCCCGAATCGTGAAAGGCGACAACGGCATCAGCCTTGAGGGAGGTATCCTGCGGGGCCCCCTGATCGGCATGAGCTTTCAAGGCATGCTGTCAGATGCTCAGGGAAATGTCGCACTAACGGGTACCTTCATGCCAGCCTATGGCCTCAACCGGATCTTCGGCGAGATACCGCTGATTGGTCAGATCCTCGGGAACGGTCGAGACCGCGGTCTTATCGGCATCACCTTTCGGCTGTTGGGTGCGAAGGATAATCCGCAGCTAGCGATCAATCCCCTTTCCGTGGTGGCACCGGGAATTTTCAGATCAGTCTTCGAGTTCAGGTAAGGCTCAAAAAGAATGGGCCGCAGAAGCGGCCCAAACTTTTGGATCTTTCCAGTCAGGCTGGACGCACCAGCACGTGCTTCTTCTTGCCAAGCGAGAGCTTGATGACGCCCTCGGGCGAGACTTCGGCGCTGCCAATCGTCCTGCGCTCATCTGAGACAGGCTGGTCGTTGATGCGCACAGCTCCGCCCTGAACATGGCGTCGTGCTTCGCCATTCGTGCTCGCCAGGCCTGCTTTGACGAAAAGTGCGAGCACACCAATTCCAGCTTCAATTTCGGATGCCGGGATCTCAACCGTGGGCAAGCTTTCTGAAAGCGCGCCTTCTTCGAAGGTCTTGCGTGCCGTTTCCGCTGCCTGCTCCGCATTCTCGCGACCGTGGAGCATCGCGGTCACTTCCGTCGCGAGGATCTTTTTCGCCTCGTTGATTTCTGATCCCCCGAGTGCCGCGAGACGCGCGATCGCGTCGAGCGGCATCGTGGTGTAGAGCTTCAGGAATCGCTCGACGTCTGCGTCTTCAGTGTTGCGCCAGTACTGCCAGAAGTCATAGGCCGACAGCATGTCGGGGTTGAGCCAGACGGCGCCCGACAGTGACTTGCCCATTTTGGCGCCCGACGCGGTGGTCAGCAGCGGCGAGGTCAGCGCGTAGAGCTGCGGCGTACCCATGCGGTGGCCAAGCTCGATACCGTTGATGATGTTGCCCCACTGATCCGAGCCGCCCATCTGCATGCGCACGTCGTGGCGCTTGTTAAGCTCGACGAAGTCGTAGGCCTGCAGGATCATGTAGTTGAATTCGAGGAACGACAGCGACTGCTGGCGATCAAGGCGCAGCTTCACCGAGTCGAACGACAGCATGCGGTTGACCGAGAAGTGACGGCCAACGTCGCGCAGGAATTCAAGGTAATTGATTTCGCGTAGCCAGTCGCCATTGTCGACCATGATCGCATCTTGCGGGCCATCGCCGAAAGTCAGGTAATTCGAGAACACCTTCTTGATCGAAGCGATATTGGACGCGATCGTGTCGAGCGTCATCAGCTGACGCGCTTCGTCCTTGAATGAAGGGTCGCCGACCATGCCGGTTCCGCCGCCCATGAGGGCGATCGGGCGGTGGCCGGTTTTCTGCATCCAGTGCAACATCATGATCTGGATGAGGCCGCCGGCGTGAAGGCTAGGTGCGGTCGGATCGAAACCGATATAGGCCGTCACGATCTCTCTGGCGAACAGATCGTCGAGGCCGGTCTCATCCGAAATCTGATGGATGAAGCCGCGCTCGGAAAGCGTGCGCAGGAACTCTGATTTGAAGGCAGACATAGTCGGTTC
Source organism: Aquamicrobium zhengzhouense (assembly GCF_016124105.1). Taxonomy (GTDB): domain Bacteria; phylum Pseudomonadota; class Alphaproteobacteria; order Rhizobiales; family Rhizobiaceae; genus Aerobium; species Aerobium zhengzhouense. The sequence goes on along the minus strand of NZ_JADGMQ010000004.1, from coordinate 24,006 downwards.
TTTCGTGCGGAAGTCTGCGGGTGGCTTTAGCATCCTCGAGGCAAGAATCACAAGGAAATGCAGCCATGACGCTGAAATGCGCTCTCGGACTCATGAGCGGGACCTCGATGGATGGCATCGATATCGCCGCGGTAATATCCGATGGAGAGCAAATTGTAAGGCGGGGACCAAGTGGCTTCGTGCCTTATGAAGCCGACTTTCGTCAGCGCATTGGGGCTGCCCTTACCGACGCGAAGGCCATCAAGGCGCGAGCGGATCGCCCTGGTGATCTTGGTGAACTTGAGCGCGAAATTACGCGTCGGCACGCTGGTGCAGTTCAGGCATTTCTAAAGGAACATCCGCTCCTGACACCCGATATTGTCGGCTTTCACGGCCAGACTGTCCTCCATCGGCCTGACGAGGGCTACACTGTCCAACTGGGGGACGGAGCGGCGCTGGCAACTGCAACCGGCATCCCGGTTGTCTATGACATGCGTGCCAACGACATGGCACATGGCGGGCAGGGCGCTCCGCTTGTGCCTGCATATCACGCCGCTCTCGCCAGATCGCTTCCGTCGGAAACGAGCGATTTTCCCGTGTGCTTCGTCAATATAGGCGGCATCTCTAACGTCACTTATGTGCCGCGCGAAGGTGACCCGGTGGCGTTCGACAGTGGTCCGGGCAACACTCTGATTGATCAGTGGGTGTTCGCTCAGGGCGGGGTCCCATATGACGCGGATGGCATGATTGCTCGCGAGGGCGAAGTGATCGGTGAAATCGTCGGCCGCTACCTCGGGAGCGCGTTTTTTGAGCGGCCAGCCCCCAAGTCCCTCGATCGAAACGATTTCACGCTTGATCATACTGCCGGACTGGAATTGTCCGACGGCGCTCGCACGCTTGCGGCGGTCACGGCCGCTGCAATATTGCGCTCGGTAGATCATTTTCCGGAGGTGCCGAAGCTTTGGGTGCTGTGTGGCGGCGGTCGAAAGAACCCCCACATCGTAGCCGACATGCGATTGGGAGTACAGAGCGCCAGGGTTCTGCTCGCTGAAGAGGTCGGCTTTGATGGTGATGCGATGGAAGCGGAGGCGTGGGCGTACTTCGCCATCAGGTCGTTGAGGCAGTTGCCTCTAACCTTCCCGACGACGACCGGCTGCCGCGAGCCGGTCGTCGGGGGAGTTCTGATCGAACCTTAGCGGAGGCGCTTCGGCTTCGGCTCTGCCAGTTCACCGGCAAGACGGCGGTCGAGGTAATCCGCGCATTCATCGATGAGCAGATCTGTGTCGTCCGAGAAAAAGTGATTTGCGCCCGGCAGGATCTTCTGGGTGATGGTAATGCCCTTCTGCGTGTGAAGCTTGTCCACAAGCACCTGAACATCCTTCGGCGGCGCAACCTTGTCTGCATCGCCATGGATGATCAAGCCAGACGAAGGGCAGGGCGCGAGGAACGAGAAGTCGTAGATATTCGGCTGTGGTGCAACCGAGATGAAGCCCTCTATTTCGGGACGGCGCATCAACAACTGCATGCCGATCCAGGCTCCAAACGAGTAACCGGCAACCCAGCAGTTCTTGGAGTCCGGGTGCAGGGACTGCACCCAGTCAAGCGCTGCTGCGGCGTCCGACAGCTCACCCGTTCCGTGATCGAATTCACCCTGGCTGCGGCCAATAGAGCGGAAGTTGAAGCGAAGAGTTGTGAACCCACGCTTCTGGAACATGTAGAACAGATCGTAGACGATCTTGTTGTTCATCGTTCCACCAAACTGTGGATGAGGATGCAGCACAATCGCGATGGGCGCGTTCTTCTCCTTGGAAGGCTGGTATCGTCCTTCAAGACGGCCTGCCGGACCTGCGAAAATCACTTCGGGCATACTGACTCCACTTTGCGCGATACAGGGATGCCAATCGGCATATGTACTGGACGCGCCGCCTCTCGCCCTTGACGGCGGGCAGTCGCGACCTTAAAACACTTTAGAACTGTTCAAAACTAGAGGGCGGGTCCCTCTGGCAGCTCGGGTGTAGATAGGACGTCTGAGCCCTGAATTTCAAGGAAAAACGCTGCACTGACGCTGGTGCAGGGAAAGGGCGAAGTTGCAACATGGCGAACAGCCGCGTCTACCTTGATCATAACGCAAGTGCGCCACTGCTTCCAGCGGCGCGTGAGGCGATGATTGCGGCTCTCGACCTTACGGCGAATCCCTCTTCGGTTCATCATGAGGGCCGGGAGGCGCGTCGCCTCGTCGAGGCCGCGCGTCGCGATGTTGCTGCGCTTTGCAACGCCAAGCCCGAGCACGTTGTTTTTACATCTGGTGCCAGTGAAGCGATCACCCTTGTCCTGACGCCCAACTGGAAAATGGGCAGGTCGCCGCTCATCTACTCAAGGCTCTACGTTGCCGAGACGGATCATTCGATCGTGGTCGGGGGCGGAAGATTTTCTCTGGATCAGGTGCAGCAGCTCCCGGTTACGGGCAGCGGCATCCTGGACCTTGAGGCGCTGAAGTCTGCGCTTGATGCACATGACATGACGGTAGGATTGCCGCTGGTCGCGGTTCATCTTGCCAACAATGAAAGTGGCGTCATCCAACCCGCCGCCGAGATAGCTGCGATTGTCCATGCGGCTGGCGGACTTTTTGTTCTCGATTCGGTTCAGGCCGGGGGGCGTGTGTCGCTCGATATTGCGGCGTTGAAGGCAGACTTTCTGATTCTCGCGGCTCACAAGATTGGCGGGCCGAAGGGGGCTGGCGCTCTGGTGGGAACCAGCGATGTTCTCATGCCTTCGCCGATCTCAGTGGGCGGCGGCCAGGAGAAAGGTCATCGCGCCGGAACGGAAAATTACGCCGCGCTTGCCGGCTTTGGAGCGGCGGCACGCGAAGCATTGCTCAATCTGTCGCGATCGGGGGAGTTGAAGCAGCGTCGCGACCGTATCGAAAAGATCATTCGCGAAGCTGTTCCCGACGCGATTATCTTCGGTGAGGGGGAAGCACGTCTTCCCAACACGGTCTTTTTCGCCATTCCAGGCGTCAAAGCCGAGACGGCGCTCATCGCATTCGACCTTGCAGGGGTTTCGATCTCCGCGGGATCGGCCTGTTCGTCGGGCAAGGTAGGTGCCAGTCGAGTTCTCAAGGCGATGGGCTTTGGCGAATCAATCAGTGGTCTCCGGGTTTCCGTAGGTCACCAGACAGCTGACGAAGATATAGATCGCTTCGCGATTGCGTTGCGCGAATTCGTCAGCAGGCGCGTCAGCGCTGCCTGAGGAGGAAATCGGCTCGACGGGGAAACCCAAGAGCCCATGCGGGGCAGATATGCATCCCTTACCGGTGCAAATCTGAGTCGCATGCATTACATAAGCCGCATGCCGCGCCGAGAATGCGCCGCCATGCGATATCGACAACTGCCGGACCTTGAACCCGGCGAGGATGGAGAGCGCCGATGCCTGCTGTGCAGGAGACTATCGACACGGTCCGTATGATTGATGTGGACCAGTACAAGTACGGATTCGAGACCGAGATCGAAGTCGACAAGGCTCCGAAGGGCCTTAACGAAGACATCATCCGCTTCATCTCGAACAAGAAGGACGAGCCCCAGTGGATGCTGGAGTGGCGTCTGGAAGCCTATCGTCGTTGGTTGACGATGGTCGAGCCGACCTGGGCTCGTGTCGACTACCCGAAGATCGATTTCCAGGACTTGCATTATTATGCAGCTCCGAAGAACCAGACCGGTCCCAAGTCGCTGGACGAAGTGGACCCGGAACTGCTGCGCGTCTACGAGAAGCTTGGCATTCCGCTGCGCGAGCAGGAGATCCTTGCCGGCGTGCAGAAGGACCCGGACGAGGTTAGCGACAACGTTTACGCATCCGGCCGCGTCGCTGTTGATGCCGTGTTCGACTCGGTATCCGTCGTCACGACTTTCAAGGAAGAGCTGGCGAAGGCCGGCGTGATTTTCTGCTCGATCTCGGAAGCCATTCGCGAGCATCCGGAGCTTGTGAAGAAGTATCTTGGCTCGGTGGTCCCGGCGACCGACAATTACTACGCCACGCTAAACTCGGCGGTCTTTACGGACGGCTCGTTCGTCTACGTGCCAAAGGGCGTCCGCTGCCCAATGGAACTGTCGACCTATTTCCGTATCAATGAGAAGAACACGGGCCAGTTCGAGCGCACGCTGATCATCGTCGAAGACGGCGGGTACGTGTCTTACCTGGAAGGCTGCACTGCGCCACAGCGCGACGAGAACCAGCTGCACGCGGCCGTCGTTGAGCTTGTTGCGCTTGATGATGCCGAGATCAAATACTCGACCGTACAGAACTGGTACCCCGGCGACGCCCAGGGCAAGGGCGGCATCTACAACTTCGTGACGAAGCGCGGCGATTGCCGTGGCAAGAACTCGAAGATCTCGTGGACGCAGGTCGAAACCGGCTCGGCAATCACCTGGAAATATCCGTCCTGCATCCTTCGCGGCGATGGCTCCCAGGGCGAGTTCTATTCGATCGCGGTGTCGAATGGCCACCAGCAGATCGATTCCGGCACCAAGATGATCCATCTGGGCAAGAACACGCGCAGCCGCATCATCTCGAAGGGTATCTCTGCCGGCAATTCGCAGAACACCTACCGCGGGCAGGTGTCGATGCACCGCAAGGCCGAGAACGCGCGCAATTTCACCAATTGCGACTCGCTTTTGATCGGCGATCGCTGCGGTGCGCATACCGTTCCGTACATCGAGGCGAAGAACTCGACGGCCAAGGTCGAGCACGAGGCGACAACCTCCAAGATTTCCGAGGACCAGCTGTTCTACGTGATGCAGCGTGGCGTGCCGGAAGAGGAAGCCATCGCGCTGATCGTCAACGGCTTCGTCAAGGAAGTCATTCAGGAACTGCCGATGGAATTTGCCGTCGAAGCGCAGAAGCTGATCAACATCTCACTTGAAGGCTCGGTTGGCTGATCTTTCGCCCGAACCGCCATACGATATTCAGGAAGAACAATATGCTCGAGATTAAGAACCTGCACGCCCGCATCGCCGAAGACGGCACCGAGATCATTCGCGGCCTGAACCTGACCGTTCAGGCGGGCGAAGTTGCAGCGATCATGGGACCTAACGGTTCCGGCAAGTCGACCCTGTCCTACATTCTCGCCGGGCGTCCGGACTACGAAGTGACCGAAGGCGACATCCTCTACAATGGCGAGTCGATCCTGGAGATGGACCCAGCCGAGCGCGCAGCATCCGGCGTGTTCCTCGCTTTCCAGTATCCGATGGAAATCCCGGGCGTTGCGACCATGGAGTTCCTCAAGGTAGCGATGAACTCGCAGCGCAAGGCGCGTGGTGAGGAAGAGCTGAAGATCCCGGAGCTCTTGAAGCGGGTGAAGGAAGCTGCCGGCGCGCTCAATATCAATATGGACATGCTGAAGCGTCCGCTGAACGTTGGCTTCTCCGGTGGTGAGAAGAAGCGCGCAGAGATCCTGCAGATGAAGCTTCTCCAGCCGAAGCTCTGCGTTCTCGATGAGACAGACTCCGGCCTCGACATCGATGCGCTGAAGATCGTGTCGGATGGCGTCAATGCACTGCGTTCGCCGGATCGCGCGTTTCTGGTGATCACTCACTATCAGCGCCTCCTGGATCACATCGTTCCGGACACCGTCCACGTTCTCTATCGCGGCCAGATCATCAAGTCGGGTGACAAGAGCCTGGCGATGGAACTGGAGCAGAACGGTTACGCCGGCATCATCGACGAAGCAGCTTGAAGGTGGTCGATATGAACGTCCACGCAAACCCAACGTTGACAACGGCCGAAAAGGCCCTCGTTGACACATTCGCCGAGCGGTTTTCTACCTTCCCCGGCGACCCGAACGTGGCTCATAGCCGCGACAACGCAATTGAGCAGATCAAGGCCGGGCTTCCGACGCGCCGCGTCGAAAGCTGGCACTACACCGATCTGCGCCGTCTGCTGACGCAGGTGCCATCATTTGAAGCTGGTGCAGCTCCCCAGAAGCTCTCGACGGTGCTGTCGGGCTCGACGGTTCTGGCAGTGCTTGATGGGGTTGCAGATACGGCAAGGCCTGCACTCGACGGCGTCACCGTCGACCGGCTTGCAGACCTGCTGCAGGCAGGCGACGCGCGCGTAAATCTCGCGCCGGATGCCGCTGACGATGCGATTGGCGCGATCAACTCCGCTTTCGTTGCTGATGGTTACGTGCTTTCAGTTGCCGAGGGTGCGACGGTCTCCAACCCGATCGAATTGCAGAACATTCAGGCCGGCGGGCAGGTCCATGCGCGTTTCAGCTTGAAGGCTGGTGCACGTTCAAGCGCAACGATTGTCGAACGGCAGTCGGGCGACGGTGCGGCCTTCGTCAGCTCGGTCTCGACGCTGGAGCTGGGCGAAGGCGCAGACATCCTGTGGGTGATCGTTCAGGATCAGGCCGAGACTGCGACGCATTTCGGACAGTTCAAGGCAAAGCTCGCTAAGGATGCAAAGCTGAGCCTGTTCGTCATGAACGTCGGCGGTAAACTCGTGCGACAGGAAATCTTCGTCGATGTGGAAGGTGATCACGCTGACTTCCGTCTGCGTGGCATCAACCTGCTCGGCGGTGAGACCCACTGTGACGTGACGATGAACCTTGGTCACCTCGCGCCGCACACCACCTCGACCGAGCTGGTGCGGAACGTGGTCACCGATAGGGCTCACGCCGTTTTTCAGGGTCAGATCCGTGTCGCACGTCCGGCGCAGAAGACCGATGCCAAGATGGCTTGCAACACGCTGCTTCTCTCCGATGAGGCGGAAATTTCGACCAAGCCGGAGCTGGAAATCTTCGCTGATGACGTCGCCTGCGGCCATGGTGCCACGGTGACCGAAATTCATCCGGATCATCTGTTCTATTTGATGGCCCGTGGCGTCGAAGAGAAAATCGCTCGGTCACTGCTGATCAAGGCGTTCCTCGCCGAAGTGGTCGAAGAGTTGGAAAATGAAGAGCTGGTCGCCCGGCTCGAAGAAATGTTGGACGACTGGTTCGTCCGGCACGCATAACGACCGGAGCGGTGGCGCGATGGATCTGAAAGTCGAAAACATGACCTATGATGTCGAGGCAATCCGCCGAGATTTCCCGATCCTTTCGCGCACCGTTTACGGTAAGCCTTTGGTGTATCTCGATAACGGCGCGTCGGCTCAAAAGCCCCGAGCGGTAATCGATGCCATCACGCATGCCTATTCGAATGAATATGCAAACGTCCATCGCGGCCTTCACTTCCTGTCGAATGCCGCGACGGATGCTTATGAAAAGGCAAGAGAATCGGTCCGTCGCTTTTTGAACGCCGGCAGCTCGGAAGAGATCATCTTCACTAAGTCGGCGACTGAGGCGATCAATACCGTTGCATATGGCTGGGGTATGCCCAACCTCGGCGAGGGCGATGAGATAGTTCTCTCGATCATGGAGCATCACTCCAATATTGTGCCATGGCACTTCATCCGGGAGCGGCAAGGGGCGAAGCTCGTCTGGGCGCCGGTCGATGAGGATGGCGAGTTCCATATTGAGGAATTCGAAAAGCGCCTGACAGAGCGTACGAAGCTCGTCGCCATCACGCATATGTCGAACGCCCTGGGCACTGTGACTCCGATCAAGGAGATCGTCCGTCTGGCACATGCGCGAAATATCCCAGTGCTGGTAGATGGTAGCCAAGCCGCGGTTCACATGCCGGTGGATGTGCAGGATCTGGGGTGTGACTGGTACATCTTTACGGGTCACAAAGTTTATGGCCCGTCTGGCATCGGTGTTCTCTATGGCCGCAAAGAGCGGCTTGAAGCGATGCGCCCGTTTATGGGCGGCGGCGAGATGATTGAGAATGTCACAGAAGACAACGTGACCTACAATCACCCGCCGCACCGCTTTGAGGCTGGAACGCCGCCCATCGTCCAGGCAATCGGACTCGGCGCCGCTGTGGACTATATGGACAGCGTAGGTCGCGAGCGTATCGCCGCGCACGAAGGCGTTCTGACGTCTTATGCTCATGAGCGGCTAGGTGCGATCAACTCACTGCGCATCTTTGGCAATGCGCCAGGGAAGGGGGCAATCGTCTCTTTCGAACTGGACGGTATCCACGCCCACGATGTATCGATGGTAATCGATCGCTCAGGCGTGGCTGTGCGCGCGGGCACGCATTGCGCACAACCGTTGCTCAAACGCTTCGGTGTGACTTCGACCTGCCGAGCATCATTCGGCATGTACAATACGAAGGCCGAGATTGACGTGCTCGCAGAAGCGCTGGAAAAGGCGCGGAGGTTCTTCGGATGACAGATATGACCGATATGGAAAAAAATCCGCAGGCGGATGCTGTAGCGCAGACTTCGGCGATCCCTGCTGACGAGCTGGCGCGGCTGACTGACGATATCGTCGCTGCGCTGAAGACCGTTTACGATCCGGAAATCCCGTCTGACATTTACGAACTCGGCTTGATCTACCGGATCGACATCGAAGACGATCGCTCGGTCAAGATTGACATGACGCTGACCGCGCCTGGCTGCCCAGTAGCGGGCGAAATGCCTGGCTGGGTCGAGAACGCGGTTGGAGCTGTCGAGGGCGTGTCCGGGGTCGACGTAAGGATGGTATTTGATCCGCCATGGACGCCGGATCGCATGTCGGAAGAAGCGCAGGTCGCAGTCGGCTGGTACTGATCCGCTTGCGCCGACGGCAAATCTTCCCCATCTTGAGATGAACGCATCATTCTACCGGCCTTGAACCGGTACTGAGTGGAGACGACTATGGGCAGGTTTCAGATCATGACGATTACGGACGCAGCCGCTGAGCGTGTCCGGGAAATCGTGACCTCGCGCGACAATGCGCAGGGCATCCGCATCGGCATAAAGAAAGGCGGGTGCGCGGGAATGGAATACACAATCGATCTTGTCGAAGAACCCAATCCCAAGGACGATCATATCGAGCATGCGGGCGCGCAGGTCTGGGTGGCTCCGGAAGCGACGCTTTACCTCCTCGGCACCGAGATGGATTTTGAGCGGACGACACTGCGCACCGGCTTTACCTTCCATAACCCGAACCAGTCTTCGGCGTGTGGATGCGGCGAGTCTGTCGAGCTCAAGCCGGCTGACTTGAAGGCGCTGGCCGAAGCACGCGCCGCCGCAGGCGTCTGAGCGCTTGGACGACGACGCGATCAGAGATCTGTTCGCGCGTCTGGGGCCGATTAAAATCAGGAAAATGTTTGGCGGGAAGGGCGTCTATTTCGACGGTCCTATCGTCGCGCTTGAAGTTGGCGGCGAATTGCTGCTGAAAGCTGACCATGTGTCCGCCGCAGATTTCGCGGCGGCCGGGTCTCAGCAGTGGGTCTATGAGGGCAGTGCTCGGAAGACCAAAGCCTCAATGCCATACTGGACTGTACCAAGCGAAGCAGCGGATGACCCGGATAAGTTCCTCATCTGGGCCCGCAAGGCCTATGAGGCCTCGCTGCGTTCATTAAAGTGAAGATATCTCGGCCGAAACGGTCAGGCTGAAATCGGCATTCCGATCAGCATGAATGCAGGAATGTCATCGCCGAAACCGACAGGGGCGGGGCCCAGATCGTCATGGTACCGACGTCCGCGTTCGCGGCGATCACCATGATGGTCGCTGCGTGACTTGCGCTCGGCATTATCATGACGAATGGCCTCGCGGCGAGATTCCTGCGACAACACCGGCTTTACCTCTGGCTGTACATCGTGTTCGGCAACAGCAGCGACGGCGCTTTCTGTTGTCTTGTCCTGCTTGGCCACAGATCGCTTGTCTTTGCCGGTGGCCCGGCCACGTTCGCGCTTGTCGCCACGTGCGCGGCGTGGACGCTCTTCCTGCTCCGGCTCGTCACCGAGCGTGGACAGGTCGCCATCCAACCAGTCAACATTGTTGCCGATCATCTTCTCAATCGCGCCAAGCGCCTTCACATCGGCTTTGGTGACGATCGTGAAAGCCTTGCCTGAGCGGCCAGCGCGGCCGGTACGACCAATGCGGTGGACATAGTCCTCTGCATGGATCGGTACGTCGAAATTGAAGACGTGGCTGACATCAGGGATATCCAGGCCGCGTGCGGCGACATCTGACGCTACCAGCAGCTTGAGCTTCCCGTCGCGGAACGCCGAGAGCATGGCCATGCGGGCACGCTGATCCATGTCACCGTGCAGAGCACCTGCATCGAACTCGTATTTGACCAGCGAGCGGAAGAGTTCTGAGACATCCGACTTGCGGTTGCAGAAGATGATCGCGTTCTTGAGCTCCGCATCCTCGGCCCGGATCAGATCGCGTAAAACCGCGCGCTTGTCCCATGGCTTCGATCTGGACTTGACCAGCTTCTGTTCGATGTTGACGCCGGTCGACGATGCTTTGGCCACTTCGATGCGGACAGGCGCCTGCAGGAACTGCTCCGTCAGCTTCGTGATTTCCGGCGGCATTGTCGCGGAGAAGAACAGGGTCTGACGGGTGAATGGGATCAGTTTGCAGATGCGTTCGATATCGGGGATGAAGCCCATGTCGAGCATGCGATCTGCCTCGTCGATGACGAGGATTTCGACGCCGGTCAGCAGCAGCTTGCCGCGTTCGAAATGGTCCAGCAGGCGACCGGGCGTCGCGATCAAAACGTCAGCGCCGCGCTCCAACTTCTTTTCCTGCTCGTCGAACGACACGCCGCCAATCAGAAGCGCCACGGTCAGACGGTGGTTCTTGCCGTATTTGACGAAGTTCTCCTCTACCTGCGCCGCGAGTTCGCGCGTCGGTTCAAGGATGAGCGTGCGTGGCATGCGAGCGCGGGCGCGGCCCTTCTCAAGCCGCGTGATCATCGGCAGGACAAACGCCGCCGTCTTGCCGGTGCCTGTCTGGGCAATGCCAAGAATGTCTTTGCCCTGAAGGGCATGCGGAATGGCGCCAGCCTGGATCGGAGTCGGATTGACGTAACCGGCATCGGTCACGGCGGACAGAACCTTCTGCGAGAGGCCAAGATCCGCGAAAGTTACGGATGGCGCTTCTGATGCTACCTCGGTTTCAGGCAGGATTTCAGTCTGATTGTCTGCTGACACTGTGATGTTTGTCTTTGCTGGTTTGCCCGACGGCGATACGCCGCCCACACCCCGATACGGAAAAATCCGCACGATCGTCGCTGTTGGCGATAAGGAATGATGTCGGTGATGTCAACGGCAAGGGCCGCGAAACCACGAATTTACGCTGCTTTGATCAATATATGATTAAGCAGACAGGTATTTTCAATAGCGGAACTGTTCGGCGAGAATGCGTTCATCCCATGAATGGCTTTGATCAAACAGAAGCGTGACAGTCGAGCGGCGCGATTCCCTTACGGTAACGGAGGTGACCGATCTGACTTCGGAATGGTCGGCAACGGCATTTACCGGGCGCTTATCGGCTTCAAGAATATCAAAACGTACCACCGAGCGGTTGGGCAGCAACGCGCCGCGCCATCGTCTGGGCCGAAAGGGGCTTACGGGCGTGAGAGCAAGCAGGGGAGCATCGAGCGGCAGAATGGGGCCATGGGCCGACAGGTTGTAGGCCGTTGAGCCTGCAGGTGTCGCAACCATGATTCCGTCGCAGATCAATTCATCGAGCCGGACTTTTCCATCGATGGTGATGCGGACCTTAGCTGCCTGCGCAGACTGGCGAAACAGCGAGACCTCGTTGATGGCACGCCCCGTAAGCAGATTACCTTCCGCCGTCTCCGCCGTCATGACCAGCGGTCGGATCGTCTCCGATTCAGCGGCGATGATGCGTTCGTGAAGGTCTTCTTCGCGGTACTCATTCATCAGAAAGCCGATCGTGCCGCGGTTCATGCCGTAGATGGAGCGCCCGGAATCCATGTTTTCCTGAATCGCCTGCAGCATGAAGCCATCGCCGCCAAGCGCAACAACGACATCTGCCTGATCAAGAGGTGTCTGACCATAGAGTGTAGCAAGTCGCGCAGCAGCTTCGCGAGCATCGCGATTCTCGGCGCAGATGAATGTCAGGGCAGGGCGTTCTGTAGTCATTGATATTCCGTGCGGCAGGCGCGGCCATGCTCCACGCAGCATAGGAGTTAGCATGGCGGACCTCGGGAAGATAGCGCGGGAAGCTGAGGACGTTCATTCCCCTTTACACCGGCTACAAATATGCTAATCCGTGCGCCGTGCCCTTGTAGCTCAGTTGGTAGAGCACCTGATTTGTAATCAGGGGGTCGCGGGTTCAAATCCTGCCGGGGGCACCATAAAAATCAATGACTTACTTCTATACCTACCGGCTAGCACGGTCTGCACGAGTGTCCTAAAGGGCGTCCTTTCTCTGCCGGTCTTCTTAGTCACGCCATAGAAAACGCCGCGCATCGCTGATGCTGACAGCAAATGTGAGTCGCAAGTTCCGTGCGTGTTCGTGCTGGTTTTGGCGAGCGGAGCTCAGCGCACGTGCAGACCACTGGTGCGCGCGCCGTCTCTCATGACTGCTAAATGTCGCACTTGCTGCGGCCAACCGTCACAATTTCCGTTGCCAGATTGCAAAAACCGTAGCAATTTGTCGCATGGGAGGACGGTACATGAAGTTCACGGATTACGCAGGCGAGATGATTGTGCTCGCAATTTTGGGGCTGTTGGCATTCGCTACGACTTACGCTTTGTTCATTGCCTGAGGGAACTTCCCCTTAAAGAGACGTGAGTTAGCCGCCGCGATTTGGCTGCGCAGCGTCATCTTCGGCGTCTTCCGTGGCGCCTACACGCTGGATGAGGTGAGCCTTTAGCTCGTCAAGCTTTTGCAGCGACCAGTCACTTATGTCAGCAACCTCCAGCCATGCGTCGACATAATGCTGCGGGGCGTAGACGTGACCGTGCCCCATCGGCGTTCCCGCAGCAAAGGCCATATCGACTGCCAGTTGAAGCATTGTCACCAGCGGGTACCACCTTAGCTCTCTTGACACGTCCGGGCCGCGTGGTTCCCCCATCCATGCTGGCTGACGGTAGAGGTTGTGGTAGTCAAAAAAGGTAACGGCATCGCTGGCATATTGGAGGTAGACGATCCGGGTCGGACCCCATGGTGCCCCAGGCTCGACGTTGGTGCCGTCCTGATTCATGAAACGGGCAAAACTTCCGTCACGGAAAGCGGGAAGCCAGGCGGGCGTGCCGGGGTTTCTTCCGTTGGTGAGCTGCCTCCACATGCGGCTCTCGAAGGGCGGCCCACTCCAGAGCGCACCTTGAATAGGATCAGCGATGATCTCGAAGAGTTCGAGCGAGCGCTCGGAATTCATGGCGCCGAGGCTGAGGCCGTGCAGATACAGCTTTGGTCGCTGGTCGGCAGGGAGCGTGCGCCAGTAGTCATAGACCGCCGTGAAGATGGCGCGTGCAGCGTCCCGGCCGTATTCAGGCTGAACCAGCAGCGACAACGGGCTCGACAGGTAAGAGTACTGGAGAGCCACGCTCGCAATGTCGCCGTGATGGAGGTACTCGACCGCGTCCATGGCTGATGGATCAATCCAGCCTGTCCCTGTCGGAGTGACCACAACCAGCGCTTTCCGTTCGAAGGCACCGACACGCAACAGCTCTTCCAGCGCGAGCGCTGCCCGCTCTTCCGCCGTCTCGGCGGCTGCCAGTCCGACATAAACCCGGATAGGTTCCAGGGCTTCCTTGTCAGAGATCGCCGATATGTCGGCTGCGCTAGCGCCAGAGGCGATGAACTCGCGCCCGGTGCGGCCGAGAAGCTTCCAGGCGACAAGAGATGCTTCGCTGCCCGTCTTCATCGGGTCGCTAGGTTGTGGGCGCTCCGGTTCGATGAGCGCGTCGAATTCGCGAAACGAGGAGTCCGCCAGGCGAAATGCGGTGCGCAGCAACACATCATTTGCCAGCAGCCAGAACAAGATGATGGTGGCAGTGACCCCGACCACGTTTGCGATGCGTCTTGGAACGTAAACGTTCATCCATGCAGCAAATCTCGACGCCGCGTAGGAAAAGAGGCGTCCGATTGCGAGAAGGACGACGAAGGTTGCAAGTGCGTATAGGCTGACGCGTACTTGGTGACTGCTCTCCAGCGGCTTCATATCCATCGCAAGCCGGATGGAGTTTTGCCAATCACCGGCACGCCACAAAAACAGCAGCAATACCGATAGGCAAAAAATCCCGATCAAATAATTGGTGATCAGGCGTAGCCGCGCCCTGGGTGCGCGCAATTCAAGGTAGAACCAAAGCCAGCGTGAGAAGACGCCGATGCCGTAGCCAGCAGCGAAGCAGGTCCCGCCTAGTATGCCTTGGGTAACAGCAGTGCGGGGGATGAGGCTCGGGGTGAGGGAAGCCGCAAAAAGCAGAGTTCCCAGCGCCAGGCCGACGCCCGAAAGAGCCTCGATCCGGCGACGTATCCAGGAGAAAACTGGATGAGCAAAAAAGTTGGGTTTGGTTCCGGCTCGTTCCATACGTCTTTGTGCCTTTGCTCAAGAAAACTGTCCAGAGCGAGCCGGAACCCTCAGCTACTAGTGGCCGTGGCCGGAATGGTCACCTTCGCTTGCCTTCGCGCCCATCGCCTCAACCGCGAACTCGACGTCGATCGAACCGGCCTTCTCGAAGTGTAGCGTGCCACTGAAGCGTTCGCCCTCCTTGGGCGGCGCGTTAAGCTCCATGAACATGAGGTGGTAAGAGCCGGGCTCAAGGGAGACTGATCCCCCGGCCGGGATCTCTACGCCTTGCGATAGCGGGCGCATCGTCATGATGCCCTCCGCATTGACCGCCATCTCGTGAATTTCAGCCCGTTCGGAAATCTCGCTCTCTACCGAGACCAGGCGGTCGGCTTCCTCGCCCGCGTTCTTTATGGAGAGGTAGCCAGCAGCGACCTTGGCGGTCGGCACGGTTGCGCGGGACCATGGGTGATCGATCTGAAGGTCACCGGCCTTGTAATCATGCGCTTCAGAGGGAAGCGTCATCGCGGCGAGCATCAGCGCCAGTGCGGTTACGCCGCGGCGGATCATGCCACCGCGCGCGAGGTTGAATGGAAAAGTGGTTGTCTGCGCCGAGGCGCGAGGAGTGATGGCCATAAAAATTGCTCCGTAAGCCAAGCAAGGCTGTAAGTTGATTAGAAGTAGGGCGCATTGCGCCACGAACTTATCAACTCGACGGAGGAGCACGGGGATTGCCCGGGCGATAGGTGCTCGCAAGGTGCGAGTCTACCTGAGCGGCGGGCTTCAGAACGCTTGTGGTCTGCGTAAATGGATGGTCCAGAACGACATCCGGTGCTGGACCAGCCTGTAGCGGGGCGCATATTGAGCAGGGACCAAAGCAGCACCCGGGCATGCCCTGATCGCTTGCATCTCGGGTATCGCTGCTGGTGATGCAGAGGGGATTGCCGAAGATGTCGAGGGTGGGGGCGGTGCTTGCCGAAGCAATCGTGAATGCTCCGAGCGCCAACTGAAGCACAAGCAACCAACTCGCAGCCAGTGCGATGGCGATGTGCTTTTTTCCGTTGCTGCCCGTCTGAAACACGGAACTACCCGTCAGTGAGTTCTGATCTGCCCAAGCAGGTAGCATCCGTCGCTGCGTGGCGAAATGTGCGATGATGACGCTGGGGGACCTTTTTGGGGCGCAGGGTGCAGAGCTCAAGGCGCTTGAACATCAGAGCTCTGCAGCAATGTAGAGATAAACCTTTGTGTGCGCTGGCGTTGTGGAGCGGTAAAAAGTTCGCGCGACGGCCCCTTCTCCACGATTACTCCCACCTCAAGAAATACAGCCTCCTGCGCAATGGTCGATGCGAGGCGAAGATCGTGCGTCGCTATGACCATTGTTGTCCCCTCGCGTGCAAGCTGTGCCAGCACCTCCACGACTTCGCTTGCAAGTTCAGGATCGAGCGCTGAGGTTGGCTCGTCGCATAGGAGGACCTTGGGCGAGGGCGCCAGTGCGCGGGCGATTGCCACGCGCTGCTGCTGCCCCCCGGACAGGGTAGACGGCCAAGCATCGGCCTTATGTCCCAGGCCAACCTTTTCGAGAAGTTCGCGGGCTCGCTGATGCGCCCTGTCCTTTGGCCACTTCAGTACGGTGATCAGAGATTCCGCTACGTTGTCCATCGCGTTTCGGTGCGGAAAGAGCTGAAAGTTCTGAAACACCATGCCGGTCTGGCGACGCAGCTTCTGAACCGCTTTCCAGCCCGCTTTGCCACCGGGGTGAAACTCCAACGACTCTTCGCCGATCCGCAGCGAGCCCGATGTTGGGATTTCCAGCAGGTTGATGCAGCGCAGCAAGGTCGACTTCCCACCACCGGAAGGGCCGATGAGGGCGGTAACGCTTCCTTCGGCAAACGTTACGTCGACATGATCGAGCACAGTGTGTTCACCGAACTTTTTCACGATCTGCTTGAGCTCGATCATGTCCGTGCCTCCATGAAGCCGCCATAGCGATTGAGGCGATGTTCGAGGCGGGTCTGCAGTGCCGAGAGGACGGAACTGATTGCCAGATAGATCAGCGCGGCTTCGATATAGAGGATCAGTGGCTCATAGGTGACGGCGACCACCCGTTGTGCAGCCTGAAACAGTTCCGGCACCGTGATCGCAGCCGCGAGAGACGTATCTTTTACCAGCGAGATGAAGGTGTTGGAGAGGGGAGGCACGGCAACCCGCGCCGCCTGTGGCAGGATGGTCCTGCGCATCGTCTGCGTCCAGGACATGCCGATGGAAAATGAAGCCTCCCACTGGCCCTTTGCGACGGATGTGATTGCAGCTCGAACAATCTCTGAACTGTAAGCTCCGATATTAAGGGTGAAGCCGATCAGGGCGGCAGGAAATGCGTCGAGCAATATGCCGGCTGACGGAAGGCCGTAGAAGATCAGGAAAAGCTGCACGAGAAGCGGCGTTCCTCTGATGATCCAGACGTAAAAGCGGGCGATCGCCGCGAGCGGCCATGGGCCGAACAATCGGACCAATGCGACGATCAGTCCAAGCGTCAGACCAAAGATGAAGGAAAGAAGAGTAAGCGGGATGGTGAATGCAAGCGCGGCCCACAGAAGCGGGCCGAGCGAGTCAATCATGAGTTGGAGCCAGTGCGGCACGACCATATCTCCGTTGTCAGCTAATCTAACGGGGCCGTTCGCAGAACTGCAAGGTAGGCCGCGATAAACGGTGGTCGTTATTCGGAAACGTCTTCGCCGAAATACTTTTCAGAAATCTCCTTGTAGGTTCCGTCGGACTTGATCTCCTCAAGCGCCTTGTTGATCGCCGCGACCAGCTCGGGGTCTCCCTTGCGGACCAGAATTCCGGAATGAGAAGCGTCGCCAACGGTCGCGACGATCTTCACCGGTGCGTTTGGCTGCTTCTTCTTAAAGTCATAGAAGGACAGACTGTCGTTGAGCGTGGCGTCAGCGCGCCCTTGGACCACCAAGGCGATAGACTGATCGAACCCGTCGGTCGCCACGATTTGAGCGCCGGCCTCCTGAGCCATGCGACCGTAATTGCTGGTCATGGATTGCGCAGCTTTCCGGCCGGAAAGATCTCCAACGGCGGTGATATCGCTGTTGTCCTCGCGCACAATCAGCGCCGCCTGGGACGCAACATACGGGTCCGAGAAATCGAACTTCGCCTTCCGCTCCTCGGTGATGCCGACCTGGTTGATCACTGCGTCATAGCGCGTCGCGTCCAGCCCTGCGATCAGTCCATCCCACTTCCCTTGGACGAATTCGGCCTTCACGCCGATACGTTCAGCGACTGCCTCGCCAATCTCGACATCGAAACCGACAAGTTTCCCGCTCTCATCATGATAGGTGAATGGAGCGTAGGTCCCTTCAGTGCCGATCTTGATCACCCCTGCGGCCTTGATGGCATCGAAGTTATCCCCGGCGTGGCCCGGAAAGATTGCCAGTGCCTGAATCGTGCCTGCCAAGGCAATTGTCTTCAGCCAGTTCATTGATGTCTCCGTGAGAATAGCGAGGGCGGAACATTTTTCTGCTAAACAATCTAGGTCGGCGGCGTCTTAGAACAAGAACATCTGATCTCGCTCTCTGAAAGAATAGAAATGTTTTTTCTTTCCTTCGCAGGATGCGCGCAACATGCGCCCCGCGCGCTGCCAATTGCGGTCAAACGCGAATCGTTATATAGTTGACTATATAGCGGTGTGGGAGAGGCGGCTTGGCCATTGAAGCTTCAATCAGTTTTCGTGCCGACGAGGCGCCGACCATTGGTCGAGAGAGGATCCGGCTGCTGGAAGCCGTGGCACGCTGTGGAAGTATCTCGGCTGGGGCCAGGGCTGCTGGCATCAGCTACAAGGCTGCATGGGACGCGCTGGACGCGATGGCGAATTTCTTCGGAAAACCAATGCTCGAGACGCGAGCAGGTGGGCGTTCCGGCGGAGGAGCAAGGCTTACAGAGGCGGGTCTGCGCGTAGTCGGTTCCTATCATCGGCTGGAGGGAGAGCTTTCGCGCGTCCTTGCTCAGCTTGAGCCGGAACTGGCGGGTTCTGGCATACATCCACTCCAGCTCGTAACGGGTTATCTCATGAGAACGAGTGCACGTAATGTGCTGCGGGGAACGATAAGTACGATCCTTGCCGATACGCTGAATTCGGAGGTCGCGGTGGTGATCGGCGATGAGGCCACGATCCATGCCCTCGTTACCAATGAGAGCGTCCGCGAGCTTGGGCTGGTGGTTGGACGCGAGGCCATTGTCCTCATCAAGGCGCCCTTCGTTATGATCGCGCCCGGGGGGAAGCGGCCGTCTGTTTCTGCCCGAAATTGTCTCGCCGGCAAGATTCTGCGCTGTGAGACTTCATCCGTGAATGCCGAGGTTGTCGTCGACATCGGTGGGGGCAAGACGCTTGCAGCCAGTATCAGCGCGCACAGCGCCAAAGACCTCGAACTTGCCGAGGGCAGGGAAGTCTACGCCCTGTTCGAAGCCTCCCACGTCCTTGTTGCAACAGACTGATTTTCACGGAGAGCAGACATGCACCACCTCAAGATTGTCGCGGTAATTCTGGCAATGGTTGCGCCGGCGATGGCAGCTCGGCCAGCGAATGCTGCGCAGGCCAATGTGGCGGTTGCCGCGAACTTTACCGATGCTGCGAATGAAATTCAGGCAGTCTTCGCACGATCGACGGGACACGAAGCGGTCTTGTCCTTCGGTGCGACAGGGCAGTTATACACCCAGATATCGCAGGGTGCTCCATTCGACGTATTTCTTGCCGCCGACGATGAACGCCCTGCGCTGGCGGTGTCTGAGGGTTATGGCGTCGATGGATCGGTGTTTACCTACGCCATTGGTCAGTTGGTTCTTTATTCCGCCGACGCCAGCGGGGTAGTTGGGGCGGAAACCTTAAGAGCCGGCGCGTTCCAGAAGCTTGCGATCGCTAACCCCTCCACAGCCCCATACGGCAGGGCTGCCGTCGAAGCGATGAAGGCGCTTGGTGCGTTTGACTCGCTAGAGACGAAAATTGTTCACGGACAGAGTATTGCCCAAGCATTTCAGTTTGTTGAGACAGGCAATGCAGAACTTGGCTTCGTGGCGCTTGGCCAGGTTTCCCAGATGGGAAGCGGTTCACGCTGGATCGTTCCGCAGGAATATTACGGGCCAATCAAGCAAGACGCGGTCCTCCTGAAGAGAGGCGAGGATAACGAGGCTGCCATAGCATTCCTCGAATTTCTGAAAAGCGAAGAAGCGACCGCGATCATTCGTAAATTCGGCTACGAGGCTGGCCTGTGATGTTGGGATGCTACCGCCCTTGCTTTGGCGCTGTTCAGCATTGGAGGAAGGGCGCTGTCTGACGAGCTCTGGTCGCCGATTTGGCTGACGATCCAACTCGCGGGTATCACGACGTTCACACTGTTGATCGTCGGCATCCCCATTGCGTGGTGGCTGGCGTGGTCGACTTCTCGCTGGCGTGAGGTGGTCGGTGCCATCGTGGCACTGCCGCTGGTGCTGCCGCCAACGGTTCTGGGCTTCTATATTCTCGTTGCGTTAGGGCCGCAGGGACTCGGCGGATGGTTTGGCCATCTCGCAGGTGTTCGCAGCTTTGCCTTCACCTTCGAAGGGCTGATCCTCGGCTCAGTCATCTCTTCGTTGCCGTTCATGGTGCAGCCCGTACGAAATTCGTTCGAAGCCATGGGGCGGCGTCCGCTCGAAGTCGCGGCGACGCTGCGAGCTTCGCCCTGGGACCGGTTCGTTACCATTGCGCTGCCGCTCGCTCTGCCGGGATTGCTTACGGGCGCAGTTCTGACCTTCGCCCACACCATCGGTGAATTTGGCGTCATCTTGATGATCGGCGGAAACATCCCCGGGGAGACCCGGGTGCTGTCAATCGCAGTCTACGACTTTGTTGAGACCCTGCGTTGGCGAGAAGCGCATATTCTGTCGGTCGGAATGCTCGTTTTCTCGTTTGTAGTGATCCTGCTCGTCTCCCTGCTCGCCCGGAAATCAAAAGGACGAGCATTATGATGGCCGGGACAATCGAGATTTCGCTGGATGGTCACATTGGTGACTTGCACCTGAATGTGGATATGTCACTACCGATGCGTGGTATCTCAGCCCTTTTCGGGCGATCGGGGTGCGGAAAGACGTCTATCCTGCGTTCGGTTGCCGGCCTGAGCCGTATTCCGGGACAGATTGCCGTCGGGAACGAAGCGTGGCAGCGGGAAGGGCACTTCGTTCCCACTCATAAGCGATCTCTTGGATATGTCTTCCAGGAAGCCAGCCTCTTTGCGCATCTCAACGTCAGGCAAAATCTCAATTACGGCCATAGGCGCGCTGGGAATGGTTCGGGGAAGGTCCAGTTTGACGACGTCGTCGAACTGCTGGGGCTAGTGAGACTTCTTGATCGCTCGCCGGAGAACCTTTCAGGAGGTGAACGCCAGCGCGTCGCCTTGGGGCGAGCGCTCCTGTCACAACCGCGTCTGCTTTTGATGGATGAGCCCCTCTCGGCGCTCGATCGTTTGAGCAGGGATGAGATCCTTCCCTACTTTGAGGCGCTGCACGCAAGCTTGAAAATCCCGATCCTGCTGGTCACGCACGATCTTGATGAAGTTGAGCGCCTGGCGGATCATCTTGTCCTGTTGCAATCCGGGAAAGTTCTGGCCTCTGGGCCCCTTCACGCGCTTCAGGGCGATCCAAGTCTGCCGCTGGCGGCGCGCAGGGATGCAGGTGTAACACTTGATGCGGCCGTTACCGGATACGATCACACTTACGGTCTCGCAACCCTCACTACGAATGGCGCAACGCTCACCGTGCCGCTGCCAGCTGGCGCTGCTGCGGGACGTCACCGCCTTACCGTAAGGGCCGGGGACGTAAGTCTGGCACGCGAAGTCCCGCATGCGACGACGGTTCTTAATGTCCTGCCCGCGAAGATCCTCAGTGCCTCTCACTCCGGCTATGAAGTCATTGCTCTTCTGGGGCTCGGGTCAGAAGGTGCCGGCAGCCGGATCCTCGCCAGAGTCACCAAACGCTCGTGGGACCAATTGCAGCTGCAAGTCGGCATGGGCGTCCACGCGCAAATCAAAAGCGTCGCGCTTGTGCGGGAAGCTAAAGGGTAGCGGCCTTTTCGAAGCAGCGACAGCATCGCGAAGGCGCGGCGAGAACGCTGCCATGGGACGACAAGCTCGGTAGGCTACCACGCGCAGCTAGTTGATTGCGATTTTACTATTGCGTTTTTTCGCAATCAATATACTTCTACGAGAACAGTTTCACTGGGCGCATGGGGTGAAGCATGAAGCGAAGTTGTGGGACGGGGGCATCCCGTACCCGTCGTCCCCGGCGCTAATTAAATTGGTGTGCCGCTTGGAGATCATCCCAAACCGTCTGGACCTAAGGGGCCCGGTTCACCGGTGGACCCGAGAGCGTTGCCTTGCCTGCTGAACGCAAATTCGCCAACTGAAAACCGATTATCCGGAGTATTTTCATGAGCATCGCCAAACTCCTTGTGAAAGGCTTTTTTGAACCCCGCACGTTTTCAATCCAGTACGTTGTGGCCGATCCTGAGACCAAGAAATGCGCCATTATCGATCCGGTGCTGGATTTCGATGAGAAATCAGGGGTAACCGCCACCAAGAGCGCTGACGAACTTCTGGCATACGTTGCAGCGCAAGGTTTTGAAGTGGAGTGGATCCTCGACACACATCCGCATGCCGACCACTTTTCCGCAGCGCCTTACCTGAAGGTGAAGACGGGTGCACCGACCGCGATTGGTGAAAAGGTGGTCGAGGTCCAGAAACTCTGGATGGACATCTACAACTGGCCCGACTTCAAGGTGGATGGCTCGCAATGGGATCGTCTGTTTGCTGCAGGCGACACGTTCAGCGTCGGCAATATTCCCGCGCGTGTCCTTTTTTCACCCGGTCACACGCTCGCTTCGATCACCTACGTGATCGGAGATGCCGCCTTCGTGCATGACACACTCTTCATGCCGGATTCCGGCACTGCGCGTTGCGATTTTCCGGGTGGCAGTGCCAAGCGGCTCTACAAGTCCATCATGGAAATACTGTCGCTGCCGGATGAGACCCGTGTGTTTACCGGTCACGATTATCAGCCCGGCGGCCGCGAGCCGCTATGGGAATCGACGGTTGCCGAGCAGCGCGCGACTAACACGCATATGTCGAAATGCGCGACGGAAGCCGAGTTTGTCGCTGTGCGCGAGGCGCGCGACAAGACGCTCGCCATGCCCAAGCTTATCCTGCATGCGCTGCAGGTGAACATGAATGGTGGCCGTCTTCCTGAGCCGGAGGCCAACGGCAAGCGATACCTCAAATTCCCCCTCGATGCGCTCGAGGGAGTGACATGGGATGATCGATGAAACTCGAACTTGAACCCGGCATGGCTGACCTGGTCGCCAATGCTGGGGAGGCCGCAGATTTTCTCAAGAAGTTCGCTCATCCATCGCGGCTGATGATCGTCTGCGCTCTCATTGATGGAGAGCGCTCGGTGCGCGATCTCGAAGATACACTCGGGATACGCCAGCCTGGCCTGTCGCAACAGATCGCGGAATTGCGGGACGCCGGCTTCATCGTCGGCCGCAGGGAGTCAAAAAGCATGTTCTATCGCCTCGCGGATGGGCGGGTGCGCGACTTCATTGAATTGATGTACCGGATGTTCTGCACGTCGCAGTCGTCTGATCCCGGAGACGTAAAATGACGGAGTTCACCCCGTGGGCGTCGCTGATCGGCGGGGTCATGATCGGCCTTGCGGCGGTCCTTCTTATGTTGTGGGAAGGCCGTATCGCTGGCATCTCAGGCATCGCCTCGCGCCTTCTGCCGCCCTATCGCGACCGCGCGTTTGCATCGCGGTTCGGCTTTATCGCCGGCATCATTGCCGCACCACTTTTGATGTCATGGTTGAAGGGTGCGCCGATCTCGCAAACCATTTCATCCAACGTGCCGCTGATGATCGTAGCAGGCCTCATCGTCGGCTTTGGCGCGGTCTGGGGCAATGGTTGTACCTCAGGTCACGGCGTGTGCGGCTTGTCCCGCCTGTCGCCGCGCTCGCTTGTTGCGACCATGACCTTCATGGTGACGGCCTTTGTCACCGTCTTTATCGTCCGTCACGTGATGGGAGGCTGATCGGGTGTCTTTCCTCGTCAATCTCGCGTTGGGTCTTCTGTTTGGCGGTGGCCTGGTCGTCTCCGGCATGGCGGACCCGGCCAAGGTCTTGAACTTTCTCGATCTGTTCGGAACCTGGGATCCATCGCTTGCCTTCGTCATGGGCGGTGCGGTGATCGTCGCCTTCATCGGCTATCGTCTTGTACTGCGCCGTGAGCGGCCGCTTGCGGGTGGAGCGTTCCATCTCCCAACCCGACAAGACATCGATATCCGTATCCTCGTTGGCCCAGCCATCTTTGGCGTTGGCTGGGGGCTCGGTGGTTTTTGCCCTGGTCCTGCTATCGCGGCGTTGGGCTTAGGCGCCCCAGGCACGCTCGCCTTCGTTCCTGCCATGATCCTTGGCATGTTCGCTGCACGAATGCTGAGCGAAAAGCCGACATAGCTCGCACCCACGCTCCCTTAGAACATCGCACGTGGGATGAATGTTGCGATCTGCGGGAAGATGACGATCAGCAACAGGGATACGGCCATGGCGAACCAGAATGGCAGGACGCCTTTGAAGATCGTCGTCA
>NZ_JADGMQ010000028.1 GCF_016124105.1 Aquamicrobium zhengzhouense | reverse complement strand
GTTCACCCTGTCCAGTCTGCGTGGAAGACGGACGCGCTGATCGACAATGAGACGTATCTTGAGTGGTATGCGGCAAGCCTTGCCGATCCGGACGGGTTCTGGGGTGAGCATGGCAAGCGCATTGACTGGTTCACGCCCTACAGCAAGGTCAAGAACGCCTCGTTTGATGGCGATGTGGTCATCAAATGGTTCGAGGATGGCGAGACCAACGTCTCCTACAATTGCATTGACCGTCACCTTGCAACGCGCGGCGATCAGGTTGCGATCATCTGGGAAGGCGACAACCCCTATGACGACAAGAAGATCACCTATCGCGAATTGCACGAGCATGTGTGCCGCCTTGCCAATGTGTTGAGGGCGCATGGCGTCAAGAAGGGCGACCGCGTCACCATCTACATGCCGATGATCCCGGAGGCGGCCTATGCGATGCTGGCCTGCTCGCGCATCGGCGCGATCCATTCGGTGGTGTTTGGCGGCTTTTCGCCCGAGGCGCTGGGCGGGCGCATCGTCGACTGCCAGTCAACCTTCGTCATCACCGCTGATGAGGGGCTGCGCGGCGGACGCACCGTTCCGCTGAAGGAGAACACCGACAAGGCGATCGACATTGCCGCCAAGCACCATGTCATGGTCAAGAACGTCCTGGTCGTGCGCCGCACCGGCGGCAAGGTCGGCTGGGCGCGCGGCCGCGACCTCTGGTATCACGAAGAAACCCGCAAGGTGGAACCGAGCTGCGAGCCGGAGAAAATGAATGCGGAAGACCCGCTTTTCATTCTCTACACCTCAGGTTCGACCGGCAAGCCGAAGGGCGTGCTGCACACCACCGGCGGCTATCTCGTCTACGCCTCGATGACGCACCAATATATCTTCGACTACCATGATGGCGACATTTTCTGGTGCACCGCCGATGTCGGCTGGGTGACCGGTCACAGCTACATCGTCTATGGCCCGCTGGCGAACGGGGCAACCACGCTGATGTTCGAGGGCGTGCCGAACTATCCCGATGCCGGCCGCTTCTGGGATGTGGTCGACAAGCACAAGGTCAACATCTTCTACACCGCTCCGACCGCGATCCGCGCGCTGATGGGGGCGGGCGAGGAATGGGTAACGCGTTCTTCGCGCCAGAGCCTCAAGCTGCTTGGCTCGGTCGGCGAGCCGATCAATCCGGAAGTCTGGCAGTGGTATTTTGATACGGTCGGCAATGGCAAGGTGCCGATCGTCGACACCTGGTGGCAGACCGAAAATGGCGGCATCCTGATCGCGCCGCTGCCGGGCGCCACCGATCTGAAGCCGGGTTCTGCGACGCGGCCCTTCTTCGGCATCGAGCCGCAGCTGGTCGACAATGATGGCAATGTGCTGGAAGGGGTGGCGGACGGCAATCTGTGCATCACCCAGCCCTGGCCGGGGATGATGCGCTCGGTCTATGGCGACCACAAGCGCTTCATCGAAACCTATTTTGCCACCTATGCCGGCAAGTATTTTACCGGCGATGGCTGCCGGCGCGATGAAGACGGCTATTACTGGATCACCGGCCGCGTCGACGACGTCATCAACGTGTCGGGCCACCGCATGGGCACTGCCGAGGTGGAATCGGCACTGGTCTCCCATGACAAGGTCTCGGAAGCGGCAGTGGTCGGCTATCCGCACGCGATCAAGGGGCAGGGCATTTATTGCTATGTCACGCTGATGGAAGGCGAGGAAGGATCGGACGAATTGCGCAAGGAGCTGGTGGCGCATGTGCGCAAGGAGATCGGCCCGATCGCCTCGCCCGACCTGATCCAGTTTGCGCCCGGCCTGCCGAAAACCCGCTCCGGCAAGATCATGCGCCGCATCCTGCGCAAGATCGCCGAAGACGATTTCGCCTCGCTCGGCGACACCTCAACGCTTGCCGATCCGGCGGTTGTCACCGACCTCATCGACAACCGCCAGAACAAGAGCGCCTGAGGCAGC
>NZ_JADGMQ010000027.1 GCF_016124105.1 Aquamicrobium zhengzhouense | reverse complement strand
ACGCGCTCGACGAGATTGTGCGGTTCTTCGAGGCGCGGGTTTCCGCCTTGCGACGGAGCGGGGTCGCTGCCGACCGGCTCATCCTCGATCCGGGGATGGACCGGCGATTGGTCCATGGCGAAACGGCCGACCTTGCGCCGACCGGCTTCGGGCAACAGGTCCGCGAAGCCATGGACCAGCGCCGCGAGCATCATATCGAACAGCGCGACGCCACGCGCAACAGGGACGGCCGAATCTTCTACCGGCGCAATCTTCTCGCCACCCTGCGCGAGCGGGAAGTTGCGCGCGCCGGTGCGGAGATGGCCGAGGGCAAGGCGCTGCCGTTCCGCGCCGCCAAGGATGGTGAGAGTGTCAGCGGCAAGTTCACCGGGACTGTCCAGCTAACGAGCGGCAAGTTCGCCATCGTGGAAAAGAGCCACGAGTTCACCCTTGTCCCGTGGCGGCCGATCATCGACCGCCAGCTCGGCCGCGAGGTCGCGGGTATCATGCAGGGCGGTTCGGTGTCGTGGCAGTTAGGGCGGCAGCGGGGGTTGGGGCTATAGGAGCCAACGATACCGCATTGCAACGCAACAACTAATTCGATAAGAGCTGCTATTCAATTTCGTAATCGTGGAGCCATCAGCATGGGAAATTCCAAGTCAGCAGACAAGTAAGCCGCAACATCAGAATTGTTGTTGCGGCGCTCTGTAAGACCAATCCCATCTGATTGCTGACGAGCAGACGCTGCCCGGTATCCTTAATCGAGCGGTTGATTCGTCATGACCACCACACGCCCCGCGTGGGCCTATACGCTGCCGGCAGCCTTGCTGCTTATGGCTCCCTTCGACATCCTCGCCTCGCTGGCGATGGATATTTATCTTCCAGTCGTTCCGGCGATGCCGGGCGTCCTGAACACGACTCCATCCATAATCCAACTCACGTTGAGCCTCTACATGGTGATGCTCGGTGTGGGCCAAGTGATCTTTGGGCCACTCTCCGATCGCGTCGGGCGACGGCCGATCCTGCTTGTAGGCGCAACGGCTTTCGTTGCTGCGTCTCTGGGAGCGGCTTGTTCTTCAACTGCATTAGCCTTTGTTGCGTTTCGTCTGGTTCAGGCTGTTGGAGCATCGGCCATGCTGGTGGCCACCTTCGCGACCGTGCGCGACGTATATGCCAATCGTCCCGAAGGTGCCGTCATCTACGGCCTTTTCAGTTCGATGCTGGCGTTCGTGCCTGCGCTCGGCCCTATAGCCGGTGCGCTGATCGGCGAGTTTTGGGGATGGCAGGCGATCTTCATCACACTGGCTGCACTGGCTTCGCTCGCACTCTTAAACGCCAGTTTCAGGTGGCATGAAACCCGACCGTTGGATCAGGCCAGAACGCAACGATCTGTTTTGCCGATCTTCGCGAGTCCGGCCTTTTGGGTTTACACGGTCGGATTTAGTGCCGGCATGGGCACATTCTTCGTTTTCTTCTCGACAGCCCCCCGTGTTCTCATAGGCCAAGCCGGCTATTCCGAGATCGGATTTAGCTTGGCCTTCGCGACTGTCGGGCTGGTCATGGTCACGACAACCCGCTTCGCAAAGTCCTTCGTTGCCAAATGGGGTATCGCGGGATGCGTAGCGCGCGGGATGGCGTTGCTCGTTTCCGGCGCGATCCTGTTGGGGATCGGCCAACTTTTCGGATCGCCGTCATTTTTCAGCTTCATCCTGCCGATGTGGGTTGTCGCGGTCGGCATTGTCTTCACGGTGTCCGTTACCGCCAACGGCGCACTTGCGCAGTTCGACGACATCGCTGGATCAGCGGTTGCGTTCTACTTCTGCATCCAAAGCCTGATAGTCAGTATCGTCGGGACATTGGCGGTGACGCTGTTAAACGGCGATACAGCGTGGCCCGTGATTTGTTACGCCACGGCAATGGCAGTGCTGGTGTCGTTGGGGCTGGCGCTCCTTCGATCCCGTGATGCTGCCACCGAGAAGTCGCCAGTCGTCTAGCCGACGACTGGAAGCAAGCCCGCTCCGATGCGGCGCAATAATCTTCGAAACCTCGTGAATGGCGGTATCCTGTCTGGCAAGATACCGCTCATTTCCCTTGTCCCGTGGCGGCCGGTCATCGACCGCCAGCTCGGCCGTGAGGTCATGGGCATCGTGCAAAGCGGATCGGTGTCGTGGCAGTTGGGGCGGCAAAGGGGCATAAGCCTCTAATCTGTTGTAGATGAACGCAGCCGCTCGAAACCAGCGATGAGGCTGTCGAGTCCGAAGTTGAACGCAGCATCCATGCCGTCTGTTTCCAACTCGTGAAACAGATCGTGCAGGAAGGACGACGGTGCTTGCTCGGACACATCTGGCCTGTCCGGAACTCTCTCATCGGCATCAGATGCCTGCTGCTCGAGAACGGAACCGACCACATAGTGACTGACCGCCCGGAGCGCCCAAACGGCGCGCTTCGGACAAAAGCCCTCCGCGCAGAGAAAGCGTATTTGCGTCTCGGCGGTGCCAAAATTCGGTTCTGTCGGTCGAGTGCCGGCATGGATACGCGCGCCGTCCCGATAAGAGAGCAACGCCGTTCTGAAGCTCAGGGCATTCTCTTTCAGGAACACCCGCCAGTCCTCATTCTCTTCGGGTAGCGAGCGGGTATGGCGTTCCGCCAGCATCGCCTCGGCGAGCGCATCAAGCAGCGCTCGCTTGTTCTGGAAATGCCAGTAAAGCGCAGGCTGCTGAACCTTGAGGCGTTCAGCGAGCTTCCGCGTCGTCAGGCTGTCCATGCCAACCTCGTTCAACAGCTCTAGCGCCGCCGCGATCACGGTGCCCTTGTCCAGTTTGGTCATTCACGTTCCTTCGCCAGTGCTTGACAATTTATCACCGATAAGTTATATGTCCATCTCCTTATCGTTGATAAAGTCGCTCCATTGAGCGGCGCTGGAGTTTCAGGTGCGCAGCTCTGCCATCATTGCCCTGCTGATCGTGGGTCTTGACGCCATGGGTCTCGGCCTCATCATGCCCGTCCTTCCGACGCTTCTGCGTGAGCTTGTGCCAGCAGAGCAGGTCGCTGGACACTATGGTGCCTTGCTGTCGCTCTATGCATTGATGCAGGTCGTCTTCGCGCCCATGCTTGGACAGCTTTCGGATTCTTACGGTCGGCGTCCGGTACTTCTGGCTTCTCTTGCAGGAGCCGCAGTCGATTACACGATTATGGCATCAGCGCCGGTCTTATGGGTGCTCTATATCGGCCGACTCGTGTCCGGCGTCACGGGCGCAACCGGAGCTGTAGCAGCCTCAACCATTGCCGATTCGACGGGGGAAGGTTCTCGCGCACGCTGGTTCGGCTACATGGGGGCCTGTTATGGGGCGGGCATGATTGCCGGGCCAGCACTTGGTGGCATGCTCGGTGGTATCTCTGCTCATGCCCCGTTTATCGCCGCCGCCCTTCTCAACGGGTTCGCGTTCCTGCTTGCCTGCATTTTCCTCAAGGAGACTCATCACAGCCATGGCGGGACCGGAAAGCCGGTTCGCATCAAACCATTCGTTCTGTTACGGCTGGATGATGCATTGCGCGGGCTAGGTGCGCTTTTCGCAGTTTTCTTCATTATTCAACTGATCGGCCAAGTGCCTGCAGCCCTATGGGTCATATATGGCGAGGACCGTTTTCAGTGGAACACCGCGACCGTTGGTTTGTCGCTCGCGGCGTTTGGGGCAACACATGCGATCTTCCAAGCGTTTGTTACCGGCCCGCTTTCAAGCCGGCTTGGAGAGCGGCGCACGCTGCTGTTTGGCATGGCTGCGGATGCGACTGGCTTCGTTCTTCTGGCTTTTGCCACGCAGGGATGGATGGTGTTCCCGATTCTGTTGCTGCTTGCCGCCGGGGGTGTTGGCATGCCGGCCTTGCAGGCAATGCTCTCAAACAATGTCAGCAGTAACAAGCAAGGGGCTTTGCAAGGAACGCTAACGAGCCTCACCAATCTAAGCTCTATCGCAGGACCGCTTGGCTTCACAGCACTCTATTCTGCCACCGCCGGGGCATGGAACGGTTGGGTTTGGATTGTCGGCGCGATCCTCTATTTAATATGTCTGCCAATACTACGCAGACCATTCGCAACTTCATTGTGATTTAGTCATGGCGATTTGGCATGCGTAGACTTAGGAGAAATGACGGATTAAATCTGTTGAGCAATCATCTCCTTTCGGGGCGAGTGCCAATGATGACCTTAGTTCACACTCTCGCTGTCGCCGAATATCTCAACTTCCGTCACGCCGCCAACGCGCTCGGCGTTGCACAGTCCAGCGTCAGCGCCCGCGTGAAGGCACTGGAAGAAGACCTCGGCATCCTCTTGTTCGAGCGTCATGCGCGCGGCGTTCGGCTGACCGAGGCCGGACGCCATTTCGTCGAGCGGATAGCCGTAGGTATTGACCAACTCGACCATGCGGTGAAAACCGCCGGCATGGCGGCAGCCGGAGAAAGCGGCCGGCTTCGTATCGGTATCCATGCCCTGATTCCGCATAGCTTCCTCGCAAAGCTGATCGGCCAATACCGCAAGGATTACCCCGATGTTGAAGTCGAGATCGCCGAAGGCCCGGCCCGTGAAGCGGTGGTGCAGCTTCGCGCCGGCAGGTTGGACGTGGCGTTCGTCGCGGGCACGCCCCAACCACCCGACTGCCATTCCCGTCGCACATGGACCGAACCGCTCTTGGCGGTGCTACCGGAACGGCATCCGCTCGCCAAGCGGTCAGCCGTCACATGGCCCGATTTGGCAGGCGAGACGTTCCTTGCGTATAGGAAGTTCAAACGCCCTTTTCGGGCAGTCTGCTGGGTAGGCGGCGGTCGCGCAAGCCCCGTTTTGGGCACGGATCGGACGTCTGTGAGTGGGATTTCGGCATCGCGGGGCCACGCAGCGGCGTTGTCAGCAGCCATGCTTCGCTGATTCCCGACAGCGGGCCGAGCGCCGCCCTGCGGATCGTGGCCGCATCGGCTCGGATTCCGGTTTCGCCGTCGGCTGTGCAGCCGGCAGATCGTCACGCGGCTTGCACTGGCGGCGCGCGCGCTGCGGGCCTGTAGTGCGCTTCTTCCCGCGCGCCGTGCTTCTCGAAGTGGGCGAGGATGGCGCGGATGGCGGTGGGTTCCTCGATGCTGGCGACGATCCGCACGGTGCCACCGCAGTGGACGCAGGCGGTGACGTCGATGGAAAAGACCCGCTTGAGCCGTTGCGCCCAGCTCATCGCACGGCGCTTCTCCTCGGGGCTGCGCGGCGCGTCGTGGGCGCTGACGTCCACTGGCGCCGCATCGCCCGCAGGCCGCTTGCCGCGCCCCGAGGGCGTCAGCTGCGCACGCAGGTTTGCATTCGGGGCGAATACGCCGTGGAAGCGGGTGAGATGCGCGCGAGGTGGCGGGACCAGCGCCGCCAGCTTGGCGATGAAATCCACCGGATCCCATTCCACATGCGTGGTGCCATTGCGCCACGGGGTCTTGAGCTGGTAACGCACCCTGCCCTGGAGCGCTATCGACAGCCGCTTCTCGCTGATCGCCGGGCGCGTGATGTAGCGGCACAGCTTTTCCAGCTTGTGGCTTTCGTGTGCTTCGGCCGCCACGCCGGCATGCAGTGAGAAGCCGCCGACCTTGCCGGCTTCGCCCTCCAGCGAACCGGCGTCACCGGGCAGCGTTTGCAGCGTGACGACCTTGCAGCCAGCGTCGCGGCCGGTGGCGATGCGGTAGGTGATCGAACTCATCCGCAGCCCATCCATGCTGTCGTCGCCTGCAGCGCTGTCTGCCAGGAAGGCCGATTCGCCCTCCCCTTCGAGCCAGCCTTTGCGCGTCAGGTGCCGACACACCCGGTGCGCGATGGTAGCTGCCAGCTGGGTCAACTGCGCGGTGGTGGGCGCACGGGCGCGGTGCAGGCGCAGTTCGCGCCGCGGCAGCTCGGTGGCTTCCACGTACACGCCGTCGAGCCACAGCATGTGGAAGTGGATGTTCAGGTTCAGCGCGCTGCCGAAACGCTGGATCAGCGTCACCGCGCCGCACTGGGCGCTGGCGCGGTCGATGCCGGCTTGATCGGCCAACCAGCCGGCGATCACGCGCTGCACGATGCCCAGCACCGGGCCAATGGCTTCTGGCTTGCTGGCGAACAGGAAACGCAAGGGGTACGGAAAGCTCAGCACCCATTGCCGCACAGGCCGCGGGCCGAACACCTCCTCGACCAGGTGCCGCGCACTCTCGGCCATGCGTCGCGCGCCGCAACTCGGGCAGAACCCGCGCTTCTTGCAGGAGAAGGCCACCAGCCTCTCTGCACGGCAGTGCTCGCACACCACCCGCAGGAAGCCGTGCTCGAGTACGCCGCAACGCAGGTAGGCATCGAACGCCTCGCGGACATACCCGGGCAGCGAGCGGCCCTCCGCTTCGATCCGTGCAATGAAGTCCGGGTAGTGCGCCTCTACCAACGCGTACAGCAGCGTGCGCTCGGGCGCGTGGCGCGCGTACCGCGAACCGGTGTGGGCGGACGGCAGTGGCGCGCATCCCGCGGCTTGCCGCCGGGATGTGGCGAGGCGCGGCACGCAGCGCTCCGGTGCGGGGACGGCTGCTCAGTGTTGCGCCTGTGTTCGCACGTTCGTATCGGTGCGTTCTGATCTTCGCGTCAGACATTGCCGCGGCGCGGGCACAACAAAAAGCCCGGCATCGCTGCCGGGCTCCGGCCCCGTCCTTGGGGCCTTGATGTCGGGTCGTTGCCGGGATCGGACCGCGCTGGCGCGGTCCGGTTCCCTGACGACCGGGCCAACCGGATCAGAAATCCATGCCGCCCATGCCGCCCATACCGCCAGCACCCGGCATGGCCGGCTCTTCCTTCTTCGGCACTTCGGCCACGACCACTTCGGTCGTGATCGCAAGGCCGGCGACGGAAGCGGCGTGCTGCAGGGCCGAGCGGGTCACCTTGGTCGGGTCCAGGATGCCCATGGCGATCATGTCGCCGAACTCGCCGGTGGCGGCGTTGTAGCCGTAGCTGCCTTCGCCGGCCTTGACGTTGGCCACGATCACGCTCGGTTCTTCACCGGCGTTGGCCACGATGGCGCGCAGCGGGGCTTCCAGCGCACGGCGGGTGATGGCGATGCCCAGGTTCTGGTCTTCGTTGATGCCCTGCCAGGGCAGATCCGTGCACAGCACCTTGCCGTAGAAGAACAGCAAGGCCGCCAATGCCTGACGATGCGTGGAGACCGAAACCTTGCGCTCGTTCGCCA